>CAVXDE010000026.1:0-298717 GCA_963760435.1 uncultured Alphaproteobacteria bacterium | reverse complement strand
CAGCACGTCCCGACCGGAGTGAATCGGGATTCCCAAGGGGCTCCGAAGGAGCGAGTGTAACGCATTGATTTGCCGGAGGGCTGGGCAATGCGCGGACCGTACCCTGGTGAGCTGAGAATACGCGTAATTCACTTTGTTGAAGCAGGAGGATCGCGACGTGAGGCGGCTGAACAATTCCAAGTCAGTGCCAGTTCGGCGATCCGCTGGATGCAACGCTTTCACGAAGATGGGGTTTGCGAACCAGTGCCCCGTGGCGGGAGCACTTCCCCTTTGGAGAAGTATTCGCAGCAGATCCTCGCCCTGATCCGCGAACAACGGGACCTTACATTGAATGAGATCGTCTCGGTCCTGCATAGGCGACGTATCCCCGGGAGCCGCAGCGCGCTTTCGCGCTTCTTCGCTCGCCATGGCATCACCTTCAAAAAAAAGCCTGCGGGCGGCAGAGCGCAAGCGAGCCGACGTGGCTCGCGCGCGCCGACGCTGGATTCGCGAGCAAGGCTGGCTTGACACTACTCGCCTCGTGTTCATCGACGAAACGGCAGTCACGACCAACATGGTGCGCCTTAACGGCTGGAACCCCCGCGGAGAGCGGCTGTTCGCGGACGCGCCCATGGGCCACTGGGAGACGGTGACATTTATCGCTGGCCTGCGTCAAACCGGCATCGTGGCTCCCATGCTGATCGAAGGAGCCATGAATGGCGATGCATTCCTGGCTTACGTAGAGCAATGTCTGGCCCCGACGCTCAAGCGTGGCGACATCGTGGTGGCCGACAACGTGCCTTTCCACAAGGTTGCTGGTGTAGAGCAGGCGATCCGGGCTGTTGGCGCAAGCCTGCGCTACTTGCCGCAATATTCTCCGGACCTTAACCCCATCGAGTTGGTGTTCCATCCCCTCAAGACTTTCCTGCGCAAGGCTGCCGAGCGAACAATCGAGGGACTGCACCGATGTGTCCGGTCGTACATTCGGACGCTCGATCCTTCTGAATGTAGTGGCTATTTCAGGCATTCAGGCTATGAACCACTATGAGCGGGACGCGCTGTAGATCACACGGCGCGAAAGAATTTCGCGAGTTTGCCGCGATCGCAACTGAGACCCTGAGAGACGGCAAGGCGTACGATGCGGCGCTTGGGCGCTTCGCCTGGTTCTTAAGCCAAAGGGGCGTCGCGTGGCGCCCCCTCCAAGACAAAAATTCAAGACTGGTGTGGTGGATTTGAAGTTTCTGTCAATCTCGCGGCCTGCCTGCGCGAAGCCGTGGTTACGGCCCCACATGCGGCCAGATGCTTCGACCGGCGAAGCAGGCACACTTCAGCGCCGCAACAAGGCGAACTTCGGAATCGAGACACTCGGCAGATGACGTCTGCCGTCTTCAATCGCTTCCAAACAGTTTGTCGGTCGCCGTGATCAGACCCACGTCGGGGTTCTTCGCGCAAAATTCGCCGATCTTCTTCGCGTTACCAACGAAGCGTTCTTTGTCGATGATCGGGGGCGCATCTTCATCTTGATAGTAGCCGTCAAGCCACGCCAGGACGATGCCGACGGTGTCCTTGTCGGCGTTGATAAACTGACTGCATTTCCAGGTCGAGAGATCGATCACGTCCGCGGAGCTGGCGCCAATTCCGAGTAGAGTGCCGGCGAGCAACGAGGCGGCAAACAAAGCTTTCATAGTTTCTTTCTCCGTGCCATCGCGGCTCATGCCGCCGATTTTAAAGTTGCTGAAGGTCCGGGCCGACCCGGGACGTCACTTTTGCGGGGTCAGCCGCTCGGTGCCATCCCCGCTCTGGCCGCGAATTGCCCAGAGGCCATCGAGGACGCCATTGTCGCCGACTTTGTAGATGACGAGACCAGGTTTGCCATTGATCGTGTACGTCGCGGCGAGCGCGTCATTCATGCGCATACCGAATCCCGTATAGGTCGACCCGGCGATGTCCCAACGAATGTTGAAAGTGGCATCGGATATCACCTCGATGCTGACCTTGCCGGTGTACTTGGAACCGTTCGTATTGGTGCCGGAGACATCGTACTGCGACGCAAGGGTCAAGGTCTCCGCCGAGGCGGGGAGGGCAAAGGCAAGACCTAACACAACTGCAACAGCAGATCGCAGCATGCAAACCTCCCACGGTAAGTGAGTCCTGATCGTTGATGCATGCGTGAATGTCAAGCCGCTGCCAAGGGCGTTGCGCGGCCCTGCGCACTCCTTCATAGTTGCCGAGCCCGTGCCCGCGGGCGGAGTGCAGATGGAGATGCACATGCACATGACTGCTCGCCTTCGCCGTGCCGCGCTCGTTTCTGTTCCGCTCGTTCTCGCCGCTGCACCCGTCTTCGCGCACCACATGATGGGCGGCCGTACGCCCGCGACCTTCATGGAAGGACTGCTGTCCGGCCTCGCGCACCCGGTCATCGGGCTTGATCATTTCGCGTTCCTGGCGGCCATCGGAATTGCTGTCGGCGCGTTCGGCCTCAATCTGCTGTTGCCGGTCGCGTTCGTGGTCGCCATGGCCGTCGGGGTTGCAATCCATGTCGGTGGCGTCACTGTGCCGGGGGCAGAGATCTTGGTCGCGGCCTCCGTTCTGGCCGCCGGTCTGATGCTGGCACGGGCACGACCAATGCCGGCTATCGCCTGGGGTGCCCTGTTTGCCCTGGCGGGGCTGTTCCATGGCTACGCGCTCGGTGAGTCGATCTATGGGGCCGAGCGGGCCCCGCTCGCCGCCTATCTGATCGGGCTTGCAGCCGTTCAAAGCGTGGTGGCGATTGGGATTGCACTGGTGACGCGTCGCCTGGATGGCGACCGTCTTGTTTCAGCGCCGCGTGCCGCGGGCCTGTTCATTCTCGGTGTCGGGGCCGCCGCCATGGTCGGGAGTCTGTGACCGCAAAGCTTACGCTGGTCACGGGTGGGGCACGCTCGGGCAAAAGCCGGTATGCCGAGAGCCTGATCACAGCATCGCCGCCGCCTTGGATCTATGTGGCAACGGCGCAAGCTGGCGACGCCGAAATGGCGGCGCGCATTGCGGAGCATCGGAAACGGCGCCCCGCAAACTGGACAATTGTTGAAGTTCCACATGAGCTTGCGGGTGCCTTCTCGCATATCGATGGAGGGGTGCCGGTGCTCGTTGATTGTCTCACATTGTGGTTGAGCAATCGCCTTCTAGCCAATGCAGACGTTGAGAAAGAGACCGAAAAGCTCGCCGGCGTATTGGCTCACCGCTCTGGGCCGCTGGTTTTGGTAACCAACGAAGTCGGCTCCGGCATCGTCCCGGATAATGCGCTCGCCCGGCGCTTCCGCGACGCCCAGGGACGGCTCAACCAACGCATGGCCGCGCTCGCAGACCGGGTGGTGCTGGTCGTGGCCGGACTGCCGCTGGTGGTGAAAGGACATCCATGACCGAACCAGTCGACGAAGCCGCTGCCGCGCGCCATCGCGCCAAGATGGAGAAGCGCAAAGCCGTGCAGGACGCGGAGGTGGCCGGCAAGACGGTCGAGAAGGGGTTGCTCATCGTCCACACGGGCTCCGGCAAGGGCAAGTCGACGGCCGCCTTCGGGCTTGCACTGCGCGTGCTTGGCCGCGGCCATCGCGTCGGGGTCGTGCAGTTCGTCAAGGGAGCCTGGCACACCGCCGAGCGTGACGCGCTGAAGGCCTTCGGCGATCAGGTCGCCTGGCACACGATGGGCGAGGGCTTTACCTGGGAAACCCAAGACCTCGCCCGCGATATCGCGGCGGCCGAGCGCGCCTGGACCAAAGCGCTGCAGCTCATGGCCGACCCGAGCTTTGCGCTGGTGATCCTCGACGAGCTCAATATCGCGCTCCGTTACGAATATCTGGACCTCGCGACGGTCGTCGCGGCGCTTACGGCGCGCCGGGCCGGATTGCATGTCGTGGTCACCGGTCGCAATGCCAAGCCGGAACTCGTCGCCGCTGCCGATCTCGTCACCGAAATGACGCTGGTGAAGCATCATTTCACTGCCGGCGTGAAGGCGCAGGCAGGAATCGAATATTAGCGGAGCATTTGCAGGAAAAGTGGATGCCGGTTTTCCGTAGCAAATGCGACCAAACCTGAATGCCCGCCCGCGCCCTCATGTTCCAAGGCACCGGCTCCGACGTCGGCAAATCGCTGATCGTTGCCGGCCTGGCGCGCGCCTGTACCAAGCGCGGCCTCAGGGTGCGTCCGTTCAAGCCGCAGAACATGTCGAATAACGCGGCCGTCACCAGTGATGGTGGCGAGATCGGTCGTGCCCAGGCCCTGCAGGCGCGGGCCGCACGCGTACCTCCGAGCGTGCATATGAACCCGGTGCTGCTCAAACCGCAGAGCGAGACCGGCGCGCAGATCGTGGTGCAAGGGCGGGTTTACGCGACCGCGAAGGCCGCTGCGTACCAGGAACTCAAGCCGCAACTGCTCAAGTCGGTGCTGGATAGCTTTGCTCAGCTTCAAGCCGAGGCCGATCTCGTATTGGTCGAGGGCGCCGGCAGCGCATCGGAGATCAATCTGCGCGCGAACGACATCGCCAATATGGGCTTCGCCCGGGCGGCTAACGTGCCGGTGATCCTCATCGGCGACATTGACCGTGGCGGGGTGATCGCGAGCCTCGTCGGGACGAAAGCAGTCATCGATCCTGCTGACGCCGCGCTGGTCGCCGGATTTCTCGTCAACAAGTTCCGCGGCGACCCGGCGCTGTTCGCGTCGGGAATGAAAGAGATTGCTCGCGCCACCGGATGGGAGACGCTCGGGCTCGTGCCGTTCTTTCCCGAAGCGCGGCTACTGCCCGCCGAAGACGCGCTGGCATTGGATAACGCCCCGGTGATCAAGTCTGCCGCGCGCATCCGAATTGCGGTTCCGATCTTGCCGCACATCGCCAACTTCGACGACCTTGACCCGCTGGAGGCCGAGCCGGCCGTGGAATTGATCCGCCTGCGACCCGGGAATGCGCTGCCGGGCAACGCCGATCTGGTCATCCTGCCCGGCTCCAAGGCGACGGTCGCCGATCTTGCGGCGCTGCGCGGCGCTGGCTTCGACATCGACATTGCTGCACACGTGCGTCGTGGTGGGCGCGTACTCGGCCTATGCGGCGGGTATCAGATGCTCGGGCGCAGTGTCGCCGATCCGAACGGGATCGAAGGGCCGCCCGGGATTATCCCCGGTCTTGGATTACTCGATGCCGAGACGACGCTCGCGCCACATAAGCGCGTGGAGCCGGTCAGCGGCGAAACGCACGACGGCGCGCCGTTTGCCGGATACGAGATGCACATCGGCATCACCACCGGCCCCGACTGCGCGCGGTCATTCGCCAAGCTGGCTGACGGTACACCCGAGGGGGCAATGTCCGCGGATGGCCGCGTGTTTGGCACTTATGTCCACGGGCTCTTTTCTGATGACCGTCAGCGGGCGGCTTGGCTCGCGCGGCTCGGAGCCGGCTCGGCTGCGATCGCTTACGAGCCGCTTATTGACGCCGTGCTCGATCGCCTGGCGGCGCATCTCGCCGCGCACATCGATCTCGACCGGCTGCTCAGCCTGGCCCGCTGAGCAAAAACGCGATGAGCGCAATGACCCCAATGAGTAGCGCGTCGGCCCGGCGATAGAGCGAAAGCGCAGCGCGGATGTCGGCCGCGGTGGCATCGCGACGCCCATCGCCCATGAACGAATCGTCCACCAGCACGCCGTCGTACCGGCGCGGGCCCGCGAGCGTGAGGCCGAGCGCGCCGGCGATGGCGGCTTCGGGGTAACCGGCGTTGGGCGAGCGGTGATGCGGCGCGTCGCGGCGCACCGCGCCCCAGGCCGCAGCAGCGGAGGCGCGGTTCGTCAGGGCCGCCGCAGCGATGATGAGCGCGGCAGACATCCGCGAGGCGGGCAGGTTGACCAGATCGTCGAGCCGGGCGGCGGCCCAGCCGAACCAGCGATAGCGCGGGCTCATATGGCCGATCATGCTGTCCGCCGTGTTGATGGCTTTGTAGATGGCCGCCCCTGGCAGGCCGGCGATTGCCATCCACAGAGCTGGGGCAACAACACCGTCGGAGAAGTTCTCGGCGAGGCTCTCAATTGCTGCGCGTGCGACACCGGCCTCATCCAGGGTCTGCGGATCGCGACCGACGATCCGTGCTACAGTTTTGCGGCCTGCTTCAAGGCCGTGGCGCTCAAGTGCAGCCGCGACGTCGGCCACGTGCCTGTACAAGCTGCGTTGCGCGAGCAACGTGCTGGCGAGTGCGGCGACGAAGATGAAGCCGAAGGGCAGGCGGTCGAACAGGAGCACGACGAGCGAAGCTATGACGTCGACAACGGCAACAAGAATGACAAGAGCGACGATGCCCTTGGCGCGTTGCGTTGGAGGAGAGTCCTGGGCGCGGTTCAACGTCCGCTCCAGTGCATCGATGAGCCGGCCAATCCACGTCACCGGATGGCCGATGGTGCGGAAAGTCCAATCGGGGTAGCCGAGCATGAGCTCGATTAGCAGCGCCAAGAGGGCGAGCGTCGGGGTCATCACGCCCGCCGATGCACTCGCGCTGCTGCCTCACGGCGGCGATATCGCCGCGGCGCGGCTGCTGTTTCGGGGCGCCCCCGAGCCATTTTTGGACCTCTCCACCGGGATCAATCCGCATTCCTACCCGATCCCCAGCTTCGCGTCCGACGTATTCACCCGGTTGCCTGAACCGACCGCGCTGGAGCGGCTCGCCGTTGCAGCGGCGCGCGCCTACGGCGCTGCGTCGGGTGCCCACGTCGTCGCGGCGCCCGGCACGCAGATCCTGTTGGCCCAAGTGGCCGCGCTGGTTCCACCCGGGCGCGCAACGCTATTGGGCCCGACCTATGCGGAACACGCTCGCGCGGCGGCGCTTGCCGGGCACACCGTCAACGAGGCGGGCGGACTTGATGAGCTCGCGGACGCCGATCTCGCCATCCTCGTGAACCCGAACAATCCGGACGGACGCATCGTGCCGCGTGCGCATTTGCTCGCGCTGGCGCAAGCGCGTGCGGCGCATCGCGGCTTGCTGGTCATCGACGAAGCGTTCATGGACGTCGGTCCCCCGGATGCAAGCCTCTGCGCGGAGGTCGAACGCGGGCGCATCGTGGTGCTGCGTTCGTTCGGCAAATTTTTCGGGCTCGCCGGCGTTCGACTCGGATTTGCCGTCGCGGCGCCGGCCATCGCGGCGCGGTTGCGCGCAGTGCTCGGCCCCTGGGCTGTATCGGGTCCGGCGATTGCGATCGGCGAAATCGCGCTTGCCGATACGGCCTGGATCGCGGCGACACGGGCACGTGTTGCCGAGAAGGCCGCGCGGCTCGACCAAGTGCTGCGGAGCCGCGGCCTCGCGGTCGCGGGCGGTACATCGCTCTTTCGGCTGGTGCGAACTCCCGGCGCCGCCGCGCTTTATGATCACATAGGACGAGCCGGGGTGCTGGTGCGGCGCTTTGACGAGCACCCGCACTGGCTGCGTTTCGGGCTGCCGCCTGAAGAGCCGGCGTGGGAACGTCTCACGGAGGCGCTATCCCGGTAACGGAGGACTTCATGAGCGATGTCGAGCTCAGCGAATCTCAACGTCGCGTCGTCATTATCGGCGCGGGCTTCGGCGGATTGTCCGCGGCGTGGGGGCTGAGAAACTCGGCATTTCAGGTGACGCTGATCGACCAGCACAACTACCATCTGTTCCAGCCACTGCTCTATCAGGTCGCGACCGCCGCGCTGTCGCCAGCCGACATCGCCGGCCCTGTGCGCTCGGTCGTGCGCGACTACCGCAACGTCAGCGTGATCCTGGCACAGGTTTCCGGGATCGATGTCGCCCGCAACGAGGTGCTGGCGGAAGGGCGGCGCATCCCGTTCGATGATCTCATCATCGCGACCGGCGCGCGCCACGCTTATTTCGGCCACGACGACTGGGCCGCTTATGCGCCTGGCTTGAAGACGATCGATGACGCGACCTATTTGCGGCGGCGCATTCTATTGGCGTTCGAGAAGGCAGAGACTGAACCAGACGCGGCGGAACGCCGGCGGCTGATGAACTTCGTCATTGTCGGCGGCGGCGCGACCGGGGTGGAGATGGCCGGGGCGATTGCGGAACTGGCGAAGCGCGCGCTCGCGGCCGACTTCCGCGTCATCGATCCGCGCAGCGCGCGCGTGATCCTGGTTGAAGCCGGCCCGCGTTTGTTGCCGGCGTTCGATGCGTCGCTCTCCACCGCGGCGGCCCATTCACTGCAATCACTCGGGGTCGAAGTCCGCGTTGGTGCGAGCGTCACCGAAGTTGATTCCGGCGGCGTTTCTGTTGGTCAGGAGCGCATCGAGGCGCGCACCGTCGTCTGGGCGGCAGGCGTAATGGCGTCGGGCGCGGGACGGTGGCTTGGCGCCGAAACCGACCGCGCCGGCCGGGTGATCGTGAAGGATGATCTCAGCGTGCCGGGTCACCCGAATATTTTCGCCATCGGCGATACGGCGCACGTCGTGACGCAGACGGGTGATTTGCTGCCCGGCGTGGCACCGGTCGCCAAGCAGCAGGGAAAGTATGTGGCCAAGCTGCTGCGTGCCCGGCTCGAGGGCAAAACGCTGCCGCCGTTCCGCTATCGCGATTACGGATCCTTGGCGACGATCGGCCGCAAGAGGGCGGTGGTTCAGATCGGCCGTTTCAAGATGAAGGGGTTCCTGGCGTGGGTGTTGTGGAGCGTCGCCCACATCTATTTCCTGATCGGCTTTCGTAATCGCCTCGCCGTCGCGCTGCATTGGCTTTGGAACTACGTCACCTTCCAGCGCGGCACCCGCCTGATCACCGGCGTCAGTGGGTCACGCATGGAGGAAGTCGCCGATCCGCGGCGCGGGGCTGGTCGGCCGCCGTTGCGCGGAGCCGCTTAATTGATTGCGCGGTTCTGCATCCCGCAATAGGTTGGCCGCCCATTCCCCAGCACAAGTCAACGGAATGCATCAGCCCCAAGACTCCGAAGCACTCGACGCACTCGTCAAACACCTGCCCAAATGCGAACTGCACATCCACATCGAGGGGAGCCTCGAGCCCGAGTTGATGTTCGCGCTGGCGCAGCGCAATGGCGTCAAGCTTGCTTATGACTCGGTGGAGGCGCTCCGCCGCGCTTATCAGTTCACCAAGCTGCAGGATTTCCTCGACATCTACTATCAGGGGATGTCGGTGCTCATCACCGAGCAGGACTTCTATGATCTCGCGTGGGCCTATTTGCAGCGGGCCAAGGCGGACAACGTGCGCCACGTGGAAATGTTCTTCGATCCGCAGGGACACACATCGCGTGGGGTCGCGTTCAGCACAGTCGTCGACGGGCTCACGCGTGCAATATCTGACGCGCGGCGCGAGCTTGGCGTCGAGGCGCATCTGATCATGTGCTTCCTGCGCCATCTCGATGAGGCGGATGCGCACAAGACCTTGGATGAGGCGCTGCCGCATCGCGACAAGATCGTCGGCGTGGGTTTGGATTCATCTGAAGTGGGCCATCCGCCGCGCAAGTTCCAGCACGTGTTTCGCCGCGCCCGCGATGCCGGCCTGTTTCCGGTCGCGCATGCAGGCGAGGAGGGGCCGCCGCAATACGTGTGGGAAGCGCTCGACCTGCTCGGCGTCGGCCGCGTCGATCACGGCAATCGTTCGCTCGAGGATGACAGTTTGGTCGCGCGCCTTGCGCGCGAGCGCATGGCGCTGACCGTGTGCCCATTGTCCAATCTGCGGCTGCGGGTCGTACAGGATCTGACACAGCACCCGCTGCGGCGGATGATGGACAAGGGCCTGATGGTGACCATCAACTCCGATGATCCGGCTTATTTCGGCGGCTACGTGAATCAGAACTTCAACGCGGTGGGCGATGCCCTCAAGCTCACGCGCGAGGAGATCGTCGCGATTGTTCGCAACAGCTTTACCGCATCGTTGCTGCCGCAGGCCGCCAAGGATGCGGCGCAGGCGGAAATCGACAGGGCATTGGCGCAACAGAGATAAGGCGAGGACGACATGCTGCGCAGCCCCGATCGTATCTTGGCCACCCACGCGGGCGCGCTGCCACGCTCCGAGCGCCTGCGCGGGCTCGTCATGGCGCGCTCACAAGGTGAACCGCACGACGCGGCAGAGCTTGCAACCGTGCTGCGCCAAGAGGTGAGCGACACGGTTATCAAGCAGATCGCCATCGGCCTCGACAGCGTGAATGACGGGGAGTTGGGCAAGCCGAATTTCACCAACTACATCCATGAGCGCCTGAGCGGCGTCGAGGCGCGACCGTACAAAGCCGGCGAGGACAGTTCATTCTCAAGCCTGATCCGACGCGAGGTCGGTCGCTACGGCGGCTACTATCGCAAGATTTTTGAGCTGTTTCCGCGCGCACAGCGGCCCAACATCGTTTGCGTTGGAGAACTGCGCTACGCTGGCCTGCACCTGGTCAAGCAGGACATCGATAACTTTCGTGCCGCGCTGACTGGAAAGAGCGTCGCCGACGCATTTCTGCCGGCGGTTACACCGGGCACGATCGAGCACTGGCTGCGCAACGAACATTACCCAACCGACGAGGCGTTCCTGTTCGCCATCGCCGAGGCGTTGCGCCCCGAATATCAGGCAATCGTGGACGCTGGCTTCACGCTGCAGATCGATGATCCGGATCTGCCCGACGGCTGGCAGATCTATCCCGACATGAGCGTCGCCGACTATCGGAAATATGCCGACCTGCGGGTTGCGGCGCTCAATCACGCGCTCGCCGGCATTCCGCCGGAGAAAGTGCGTCTGCATGTGTGCTGGGGCAGCTTTCACGGACCGCACCAGGGAGACATTGCGCTCGCCGATATTATCGATCTGATCTTCAAGGTTTCGGCGCGCGAGTTCTCGATCGAAGCGTCGAACCCGCGCCACGAGCACGAGTGGCAGCTGTTCGAGACCGTGAAATTGCCGGACGGCGCGGTGCTGATCCCCGGCGTGGTCGGCCACTGCACCAATTTCATCGAGCATCCTGAGCTCGTGGCGCAGCGCCTCGTGCGATATGCCAAGCTCGTCGGCCGGGAGAACATCGTGGCCGGCACTGATTGCGGGCTAGCACCGCGGCTGCCCGATGGCGAACTGGTCTGGGGCAAGCTCGAAGCGCTGGTCGAGGGCGCGCGCCTGGCCTCACGGCAACTGTGGGGGCGGAATTAGTTGTAGCCGCGTACGGTGCGGAACGCTTCAGTCAGTGACTTGGTGCCATCAAAGACCGCGCCGCGGGTTGCTTCCGCGAGCTGGGCGATCTGCGTCGTGTCGGCGTTCTGGAAGGTGATGCCGAAGATCGGGATGTCCCGGTGGCTTGCGCGCCAGCGGGTAAGAAAATCCTGCAACCGGTCATCGCTCTTGCCATTGGTCAGGACGATGATCGCCGGCAGGTAGGCAAGCGAGTTCGGGGTTTGCGTGACTTCGGCCAACCCGCGTTCAGCGCAGGCGTAGAAATCGCTGTCGCCGCCGGTTTGCTGTTTCATGACGAAGTCGAGCAGCCGCGCCTGATCGGCGGCCGAGCCGCTACCACGCGCGTCCGGCCGTGCCTCGGCATCAAATGGAATAACGACGATCTGATCTTTGGGTGCGTGTTGGACTAGCAGGGGCGCCGATTGGTCGCGCGACAGAATGAAGTTCATCGCCTTGCGCAGCGACTGCTCGCCCTGTCCCGCCATATCGCGCGAGAAATCCAGGCAATAGACGGTCAATGACGGCCGACGCAGGCCATCCTGATAGAGATCGAGGGCCGTGCGCACGACCGCCGGCTCCGGCATCTTGAGGAGCTTCAACGGAAGCGTCGGATCGTAGTTCCACGACGGATCAGGCTTCGCGTCCTTCGCTTCACCGACGGCGGGTCGCCGATAGGAAGCGACCAGGCGCTTTTGCACATCGTCCGAGAGCAAATACTTCTGGAGTTTGCTGAAGAACGCCTCCGCTTGCGGTCCGCGCCCGCGCTCAACGAAGCCGAGCGGGCTGTTCGCAAGCCCGACGCCGTCGCTGGGATAGATCGCATAGAGGAGCTCTTGCCCACGCTGCTTCAGGGTCTGGTTCGTCTCCGCCAGAATGGCTTCGTAGTTCCACATGGCGTCGTATTGGACGCCCTGGTTGACACCCTTGAGATACAGATCGGCGACCCACGCGCTCGAGCCCGCGGTTCGGCTGATGGCCGCCAGCAGGGTCCCGACCTTCTCGCGCACATCCGGCCGGTCGAGGTCGGCCTGGGTGATGACGTCCGGATGGCCCAGCGCCGCGGACAGCATCAGCAGATAGGCATTGGCGCCTGAATTGGATTGGGTCGCGGAGCTCGCCAGATAGGTGAGCTGCTTCCTCTGCACCGCCTCGTCAATGTCCTTGGAGGAGATGTCGCGGCCCACCCAGCCGAGCTCCTGGGCCTTGCCCAATCGCACGCCAAGAATGACCGGGGAGTGCATCACCGAGGTGAGACCGCGCACCCGCTTGTCGCGATCGAACATCTCGATCCAGAAGCTGTTGGCTGGCCACACGGCGTCGAAGCTGCCGCGGTTGTCAGCGACCGCCATGCCGATATCGAGCGAGCCCATGTACTCAAAGCTGCAGGCGACTTTCTCGGTCTTGCAGAATTCCTGCACGATCGGTTCGAGCGTCCGGTTCTCGGAGCCGGACACGATGCTGAAGGTCGAGATCGGCCGCTCGCCGCAGGCGGCCAGGGTCAAGGCCACGCAGGCAGCTAGGGCGATGAGGGGCAGCGATGCCTTCATGCGGCAAAGCCCGCTCGGTGGGCGGCTCGATAGCGGCCGAGATTCAGCCGACGCACGGCAACGCCGTGGACGCGGCCGAGACCAGCGTGTCCTCGCGGGACAAAGGCGGGCACGGAAGAACTCCCCCTCACACCCTCAACGTTACGTCAGCCGAATGATAGTTTTACATCAGTTTACCGCTGCCGAAACGAGACACATTGCCCGATTTGATCGGCGTCAAGGGGCCAGATCGCCCATTGCGCCACAGTTGCGAACCCGTTGCCGGCGGCGGCCGCTCCCTCGGCCTTGTCGGATCGATAGGCTGATTCGCGCGTTTGGGGGTTAACGGCCCTCACGCAGAAAGGTTGATTTGTCATGGAAAAGCTCCACGTGCTGCCACATGAATGGGTGGTCGTCTGCGATGGCCGCAAAGCTTTGATTCTTGAGAACGTCGGGGACGAGAAATTTCCCAACCTGCGCTGCCGTGAGGAGCACGACCATCCGGATGCGCCTACCCATGAGCAGGGGACGGCGCGCCCGGGCAAGGTGCACGCGTCCGTGGGCACGGCACGCAGCGCCACCGAGGAAACCGACTGGCATGAGCAGTCCGAGCACCGGTTCCTTGGGTGGCTGGCGCAGCACCTCGACGCCGCCGCCGACCGGGGAGACGCAAAGGCCATGATCATTGTGGCCCCGCCACGCGCTCTTGGCGTGTTGCGGCAGGCCTATTCACCCCGGTTGCGGGCCGTGCTGAAGGGAGAGATCGACAAGGATTTCGTCCGCACGCCGATCTACGAGATCGAGAAGCACCTGTTCGGCTGAGGCGCTCCCCCGGGCCAGGGACCTGTGATTGAATTGGGGCGGTCCAATCCACACATTAGTTCCTGCCTTCCGGGGAATTAGCCGAATGAACAGAGACTTTGACTGGATGTGGTCCGAGGCATGCGACTCGCTTGCCCGGGCCGAACGTTTGCATCGCCAGTTCTTTCAGCCGCGCCGCCCAGGGACCTGGGAGCCGCCGGTCGATATCCTCGAGACCGAGCGCGAGGTGCTGCTGTTCTTTGCCCTGCCGGGGGTGAGCATCGACAAGGTCGAGACCATCATCGACGGTGCGGATTTGGTCGTCGCGGGCACGCGCGTCCTGCCCCCCCAACTGCGTACGGCCATCATCCATCGCATCGAGCTGCCGCAAGGTCGGTTCGAGCGGCGCGTCCGGCTCCCCGCCGGTCGCTACCGCGAGGTCCTGCGCGCAGCCGCCGACGGCTGCCTGGTCATCACATTGCGCAAAGCGGAGGCCGCCAATGGCTGACGAACAAACGCGGCCCACGCCGCCGCTTCCGCCGGACGCGATGATCATCGTCCCGGTGCGCCGGATGGTGCTGTTTCCCGGCATGGTCGCGCCGATCACCATCGGCCGCCCGCGCTCGATCGCGGCTGCCCAGCAGGCCGTGCGCGAGCAGCGTCAAATCGGCGTTCTGATGCAGCGGGACGCCGAGGCGGCCGAGCCGGCGGCGATCGATTTGTACCGCTTCGGCACGGTGGCCAATATCGTGCGCTACATCACGGCACCGGACGGGACCCACCACCTGGTTTGCCAGGGCCAGGAGCGGTTCCAGATCGTCGAGTTCCTCAGCGGCTGGCCGTTCTTCGTCGCCCGCGTGCTGCGGATCCCGGACGTGGATGCGCGCTCGACCGAGATCGAGGCGCGCTTCGTGAACCTGCGCGGTCAGGCGCTTGAGGCCGCGCAATTGCTGCCGCAAGCTCCCGAGGAACTGACCGCCGCGATCTCCAGCATTCCGTCCCCAGGCGCGCTCGCCGATTTCACCGCCGGCACGATGGATATCGCGCCGGAGGAGAAGCAGGAAATCCTCGAGACGATCGACGTCGGCGCGCGGGTGGACAAAGTCTCCCGGCTGCTCGCCCACCGCATCGAGGTGCTGCGGCTCTCCCAGGAAATCGGCCGGCAGACCAAGGCCGCGCTCGACGAGCGCCAGCGCGAGGTGCTGCTGCGCGAGCAGCTGGCCGCGATTCAGAAACAGCTGGGCGAGGGCGATGCCGGCAAGGCTCAGGAAGTCGCCGAACTCTCCGAGGCGATCACCAAGGCACAAATGCCGAAGGAGATCGAGGAACAGGCGCGCCGCGAGCTGCGCCGGCTCGAGCGCATGCCCGAAGCCGCGGCCGAATATGGCATGGTGCGCACCTATCTCGACTGGTTGATCGAGCTGCCCTGGGCCTTACCCGAGGAGCGGCCAATCGACATCGCCGAGGCGAGGCGGGTCCTCGACCAGGACCACTACGGTCTCGACAAGATCAAGCGGCGTATCCTCGAGTATCTGGCGGTGCGCAAGCTCGCTCCGCAAGGCAAGGCGCCGATCCTGTGCTTCGTCGGTCCGCCCGGCGTCGGCAAGACCTCGCTCGGCCAATCGATCGCCCGCGCCATGGACCGCAAGTTCGTGCGCGTGTCGCTTGGCGGCGTGCACGACGAGGCGGAGATCCGCGGCCATCGCCGGACCTACATCGGTGCGCTGCCGGGCAACATCATTCAGGCGATCCGCAAGGCCGGCACCCGCAACTGCGTGATGATGCTCGATGAGATCGACAAGCTCGGCGCCGGCATTCAGGGCGATCCCTCGGCCGCGCTGCTCGAGGTGCTTGATCCGGAGCAGAACAATACGTTCCGTGACAACTACCTCGGCGTGCCGTTCGATCTCAGCCGCGTGGTGTTCCTCACCACCGCCAACATGCTCGACACGATCCCGGGGCCGTTGCGCGACCGCATGGAAATCATCTCCCTTGCCGGCTATACCGGCGACGAGAAACTGCAGATCGCGCGGCGCTATTTGGTGAAGCGCCAACTCGAGGCCAATGGTCTCAAGCCTGATCAGATGGAGATCGGCGACGATGTGCTGCGTGCGCTCATCCACAGCTACACGCGCGAAGCGGGGGTGCGTGGTCTCGAGCGCGAGATCGGCAAGGTGATGCGCAGTGCCGCGATGCGGATTGCCGAAGGGCAAAGTGGGCCGATCCGCATATCGGTTGATGAACTCGCCAACGTCATCGGGCAGCCGCGATTCGAGAACGAAGCGGCCATGCGCACCAGCGTGCCCGGCGTCGCGACCGGGCTCGCTTGGACGCCGGTCGGCGGCGACATTCTGTTCATCGAGGCGACGCGCATTCCGGGTTCGGGCAGGCTGATCCTGACCGGCCAACTCGGCGATGTAATGAAAGAGAGCGCGCAGGCAGCACTCAGCATCGTCAAGAATCGCGCGACCGCTTTGGACATCGATCCGGCTCGGTTCGAGAAGTCCGACATTCATATCCACGTGCCGGCCGGCGCGATTCCGAAGGACGGGCCGAGTGCCGGTGTGGCGATGTTCATGGCGCTGGTGTCGCTGATGTCCGACCGCACCATCCGCAGCGATACGGCAATGACCGGCGAGATCAGCCTGCGCGGGCTGGTGCTGCCAGTGGGCGGGATCAAGGAGAAGGTCGTTGCTGCGGCGCTGGCCGGCATTCGTCGCGTCATGCTGCCGGCGCGCAATCGCAGGGACTTTGACGACATTCCCGAGGATGTGCGCCGCGATCTCGAGTTCGTCTGGCTCGAGCGCGTGGACGAGGCCGTTGCCGCCGCACTCGAGCCGGCGGAGCGGGGCAGTCCAGCCGAAGGTGAGCCCGAGCGCGCGGTCGCGTAGGCGAGGAAATGTCGGACTCGTGTCCCGGAGAAGCGGCGCGTAGCGCCGCGCAGATCCGGGACCCAGTACTTGTTCGCGAGGCGTAATTGTGAGCCGCTACGCGGCAAATTTCTCCTGGACCCCGGATCACGTGATGGCGCTGCGCGCCACACGGTCCGGGGTACGCTAAGCCGAGGACCATCATGGGCTGGTCGTTCACGATCGGGCGGATCTCTGGAACGGAGGTCCGCATTCACATCACGTTCCTGATCTTCATCGCCTGGATCTGGGGCGCGAGCTATCTCGCCGAGGGGCCGGTCGCGGCCTGGAATTCGCTGATCTTCATCCTGCTGCTGTTCCTGTGCGTGCTGCTGCACGAGTTCGGCCACATCTTCGCGGCGCGTGGATTTGGCGTGGAAACGCCGGACGTGACCCTGCTGCCGATCGGCGGCGTGGCCCGGCTGGCCCGCATCCCCGAGGAGCCCTATCAGGAATTGCTGATCGCGCTTGCCGGTCCGGCGGTGAACGTGGTGATCGCCGGTCTGCTGGTGGTGCTGTTTCATGCCCATCCGGAGCCCACGCACCTGGCCGCCGTCGAGAGCACCCGCGTGGCGCTCACCGACCGGTTGACCGAGGTCAACCTGTTCCTCGCCGTGTTCAACATGATCCCGGCGTTTCCGATGGATGGCGGTCGCGTGCTGCGCGCGCTGCTCGCCATCAAGCTCGGCTACGTGCAGGCGACCAAGGTTGCGGCCAGCATCGGTCAGGTGCTGGCTTTCGTGTTTGGCGCGGTCGGGCTCTTCTACAATCCGCTGTTGATCTTCATCGCCATGTTCGTGTACTTCGCGGCCTCGGCGGAGTCGCATGCGGCGGCGCTGCGCGCGATGTCGCAAGGGGTCCCGGTGAGCGCCGCGATGATGACGCGGTTTGCGACGCTCGGCCCCGACACGCACATCGACGAGGCGGTCGAGACGCTCCTCTCCACCAGTCAGAGCGATTTTCCAGTCACCAATGACGGACGTCTTGTCGGATTGCTGAGCCGCAACGACATCGTGCGCGCGCTCAAGCAGATGGGGCCGGACGCGCGCGTCGCTCAGGCAATGACCACACAAATCCCGGTGATCGATCGCACGCGCCGGCTCGACGAAGCGCTGCGGATCCTGCAGGAACGCTCGGCGCCGGCCGTCGGCGTCATCGATAGCGCGGGCAAACTCGCCGGGCTGATCACGTCGGAGACGCTTGGCGAGATGATGCTGATCGGCGATCTCGCCCCCAACTTCCGCCTCCGTGATCGCAGGGCCGCGTAGGACCTCTCGGCTATCGGACTCGTCATTGCGAGGAGCGAAGCGATGAAGCAATCCAGTGCTGAGGTGCCGTTCTGGATTGCGTCGCTTCGCTCGCAATGACGAACCTGCTCTAGTCCCACGCCTTTGTGATGGGTCTATAATCAGGCCCTGATACGCTTTTCCAGATTGCTGCGTGTGGGAGGCCACATGGCGAACGCTGCCGAAAATTTCCAAACGGTCTGCGACTGCAGGACCTTCGTGCGCCGTGCCGGCGCCGGCCAGTCACTGTTGTTCCTGCACGGCGCTGGTGGGTTTCCCGGCTGGCAGCAGTTCCTCGCCAAGCTTGCCGACCGCTACGACGTCATTGCGCCAGACCATCCAGGCTACGGCCAATCAGACACTCCGGCGTGGCTGGAGGAGGTCGCCGATCTGGCGCAATTCTATTTGGAGTTTCTCAAACATCTTGATCTCACCGGCGTGCATGTGATCGGGCACTCGCTCGGCGGCTGGATCGCGCTGGAAATGGCGACGCGCTCGACGGCGCGCATCAAGAGCCTGACGGCGCTCAGCTCGGCCGGCATCCGCGTCAAGAACCAGGGGCCGCCGGACATCTTTGCCATGGACCCGGATGAGCTGGTGCGCACGCTGTTTCATGACCAGGCGCTAATCGAGCAGCAACTGAAAACCCCGCTCACCCCCGAACAGATCGGCACGATGTCCCGCAACCGGGTGACATCGGCGCGGCTCGGATGGAATCCGCGCTTCTTCAATCCGAAGCTGCGCAAATGGCTGCGCCGCATCGATGTGCCGACCCACATCATCTGGGGCGATCAGGACAAGATCTTCACGCCGGCTTACGCAACCGAGTTGCAGCGGGAAATCGCCGGCGCCAAGGTGACGATCATTCCCGACACCGGCCATATGCTCCATGTCGAGAAGGCGAACGCGGTTGCCGACGCCGTGGCGTCGTTTGCGAATTAGAGGTCGATCATGCAGGTCCTCAATTTCCATCTGTTCCCGTATCCGCCGTTGCCGGACGAACTGTACGCCAAGAGCGCCTGGGTCACCCTGTCCAACGCGCACTACGACGAGAAGGTCGGCCACGCGACCTACAATCTCTACCTCGACCAACTCGAACTCTGCGATCAGCTCGGCTTCGACGGCGTCGCGGTGAACGAGCATCACCAGACGCCGTATTGCATCATGCCCTCGCCGATCGTGACCGCGGCCGCGTTGTCGCGGCGCACCAAGGGCAAGATCGCGATCCTCGGCAGCGCCTTCTGTCTGCGCGATCATCCGCTCACGCTCGCCGAAGAGCACGCCATGATCGACAACATCACGGGCGGGCGCCTCATCACCGGCTTCGTGCGCGGCATTGGCGCGGAATATTCCAACTTCGGCGTCAATCCGACCTATTCGCAGGAACGGCACCTGGAGGCGCATGACCTCGTGGTGCAGGCGTGGACGCGGCCCGGCCCGTTCGCGTTCGAGGGCAAGCACTATCATTTCGAATATGTGAACGTCTGGCCGCGGCCCTATCAGAAGCCGCATCCGCCGATCTGGATTCCGTCACAGGGTTCGAGCGAGACCATCGCCTGGGCCGCGCACCCGGATCGCAAATATCTCTACCTGCAGAACTTCAATCCCTACAGCGCGGCGGTGAAGTATCTCAACGAGTACCGCCGGGTGGCCGAGCAGCAATACGGTTATGAGGCCCAGTCGAGCCAGCTCGGCTGGGCGGGGCCGTGCTACGTCGCCCCAACCGACGAGCAGGCGATGGAAGAGGCGCGCGAAGCGATCGAGTTTCTGTTCAACAAGACCTTGAAGATGCCGGTCGGCATGTTCTTCCCGCCGGGCTACACGTCCGTCGAATCGATGCAGCGTGTCGTTGCCGGCAAGCAATCGATCATGGGCGCCGGGCGGAATGTTGAGAACCTCAACAAGCAGGGCGTGATCATCGTCGGCAGCCCGGAGACCGTGCGCCGACGCATCCTCGATGCGCACCGGGAGCTGGGTTTCTCGACATTCATGACATTGCTGCAGTTCGGTTCGCTCGATGCGAAGAAGACCGAGAACAACATCCGCCTGTTCGCCAGCGAAGTCCTGCCGGCGCTGCAGGAGGTTGACGATCGCAATTACGAAGGCTTCCGGACGGCGGCGGAATAAAACTCAGCCCTCGTCCTGAGGAGCGTGACCGCAGGTCACGCGTCTCGAAGGACGGCCGCAAGGATAGGCCTGCGTTCTTGGCCATCCTTCGAGACGCTTGGGCCCTTCGGGCCCAAGCTCCTCAGGATGAGGTCAGCAACAACAAATCAGGCCGGCGCGGCCTGCTGCTGCCCCGCGAGCTCCGCATCCTTGGCCTTGACCTTCGCGAACGACGGACGCGCCTGCCAGCGCGCGAGGTAATCGCGGATTTCCGGACCGCTTGGCACCAGGTTGAACGATGTCGTCCAGGTCAGCGCGGTTCCCCACAGCACGTCGGCCGCCGAGAAGCGATTACCCAGAATGTACGGGCCTTTGCGCAGTTGATCGAGCAGGGTTTTGAGCATGGTGTCGAAATCGCCGTACGGGTTCATGCGCGGCATCGCCGGCTCGCGCTTCATCGCCTTGTCGACCACCGCCGGCTCGAAACAGGATCCGTAGTAGACCAGCCAGCGCAGATAGGGGCCGCGCAGCGGGTCTCCGATCGGTGGCGCTAGGCCGGCCTGCGGAAATGCATCGGGGAGGTAGATGAAGATCGCCACCTGCTCGGTCACCAGCACGTCGCCGTGCTTGATGGCCGGGACCTTGCCCATGGGATTGATCGCCAGGTAGGCCGGGTCGCGCTGCTCGCTGACATGCATGTTGAGAACGTGCAGCTTGTAGGGAATGCCGAGCTCCTCCAGCAACGTGAGGGCGCCGGCCGAGCGCGAATTGGGAGAATGGAACAGCGTGACGTCCGGCGATGTCGTCATTGTTCAGGTCCTGTCATTGTGCTTGGATTTTACAGGGTGCGATTACCATACATGACGTGTCGCGTCATAGATGACCGGTGAAACTCCTTACCGTCGCCGATAGTGCAACGCCACGATGCCCGATTTGAGCCGTGTCGCGGCCACGAACGTCAGTCGCAATGATGGCTCTAGGCCGGGAAACAAGTACGGACCGTGCCCAGCTACCACGGGGTGGACCACGAAACGATATTCGTCCACGAGGTCCAGGCGCACAAGCGCGGCCGAGAGCTCCGGGCTACCGACCAGCAGTCCGCGCGGCGTGGCCTCCTTCAACGCCTTCACCGCCCGGGTCAGGTCACCTTCGACGTGATGCGTGTTGCTCCACGGGAAGTCGCGGCGCGTCGTCGAGACCACGTACTTGGGCTTGGCTTCGAGCTTCTTCGCCCAGTTCCGGTTCGCCGGCGTCGCCTTCGGGTCTCGCGCCACTTGCGGCCAGGCCTCCTCCATCATCTCGTAGGTCCGCCGCCCGAACAGCATCGCTCCCGCCGCGTCCATCACGCGCGTCCAGTAGCGGAGCATCTCGTCGTCGGCGACCACTCCGCGGTGGTCGCAACACCCGTCCAGCGTCACGTTGAGCGCGAAGGTCAAAATTCCCATGCCGTTGACTCTATCCTGCTCCATAGATGACCACGCTCCCATAGGTGACGTCGCAGTGCATAGATGACCTCTTGTAGCCCGGATGAAATCCGGGGGGCGGTATTGCCGGGCGGCACCGCATAGATGACGTGCCGCATCATAGATGACTGGTGAAACGCTCACCCGGATTGCGCTCCAAGACTGGGCGTTGCCCAGTCTCTCCGCTCCATCCGGGCTACGGGCCCGGAGCGTTGTTCGTAGTTATTGCATTATAACAAAAAGACTATATACTTAATTAATTGGTTTGGCGCAATCCCACGCGCCGCGAGGGATTCCGGCGGCTCTATTCCGCGGCCTCCGGCTTCGTCTTGGCGGCCTGTTCGGCGAGGTAGGCGTTCACCACCTTCAGGGCCGCGGCTTTGCCGGCGCTGCTGAACTCCTCGCGGTGGCCGCGGATCCAGGTGAGCGAGCCTTCGCGGGCCTCGTTGCGGCCGGCGAATTTCGGCAGCACGTAGCGCATGAACATCTCGTAGGACTTCTTGGTCGCTTCGAAATTCGCCCAGTTATGGGCGAGGATCAGCATGCAGCCAAAGCCGCCGGTCTTTTGCCAGAAGCGCTCCAGCATCGCGACCGCGTCGTCGGGGGTGCCGATCGAGGCTTTGCCGGTGCGGTTGAGTTCCTCGATATTGTCCATGTTGATCGCCGTCGGCAGCCCGATGGCGACCGGGCCTTCGGCGCGCAGCGAATAGGAATAGTGCAGGAACTTCTCGAACCCCCATTGCACATTGGCGACCGCCTGCTCGCGCGTTTCGGCGACGTGGATCGGCGCCATCAGGCGCAGGTCATTGGGGTCCATCTGGGCGCCGCGTTGCGCCGCGACCTCGTTGGCGATGCGCCAGTTGGTGTCGAGTACGTCATAGCCGGCCGGGTTCGATGCGGCGACGCAGAGCATCCCAAGCCCGTGCTTGCCGGCCAGCTTGCCGCCCGACGGCGTGATCGCGCTCGCCACCGCCAGGTGCGGGCGCGGCCGGGTGAACGGCTTGAGCTGCAGCCGCGCCTCCCGGATCTCGAACCAGTCGGTCTTTGCGCTGACCACCTCGCCGGCGAGGAGACGCACGATGATGTCGAGGCCCTCCGCCAAGCGGTCGCGCTGCTGGTCGGGGTTGATGTTGAGCATCATGGCGTCGGAGGTGAGAAGCCCGGGCCCGAAGCCGAACATGGCGCGCCCACGCGTCTGGTAATCGAGCTGCACCAACCGGTCCGCCACCATGAACGGGTTATGGTAGGGGAGCGAAATCACCCCGGTGCCGAGCCGGATGCGGCGCGTGCGCTCCGCCGCCGTGGCAATGAACAACTCGGGCGAGCCGTAGGTCTCATAGCCGCCCGAATGGTGCTCGCCGATCCAGGCCTCGTCATAGCCGAGCTGATCGAGAAACTGGATCAGCTCGAAATCGCGCTCGAAGCAGAGCGAGGGGTCCTCGTCATTGGGATGGAACGGCGGCAGGAAGATGCCGGCGCGCAGGCGGTCGCGGGTGATCATGGGGCTTACAGGAACCGGGTCGGCCAGTTGAGGGTGCGCCACATGTGCGAGGCGGGCGTGTTGTCCCAGCCCAGCCCTTCCTTCGGCTGGCGGAAGTTGCGGCCGATGATGTCAGTGAATTCCTCGAGCTCGACCTTGGCGTTCGGGTCGAACGAATAGATATCGTTCACCGTGATCATGCGCGACGTCATGTACCACTTGTGGCCGCGGGCGCGCTTGTATTCCTCTTGGATGTAGGGCTCCGGCTCGTAGTCCGGTCCGAACAGCTTGATGTACTGATCCGGATATTTGTAGCCGACGGATTCATCCGGGAAGAACCGCAAGGCCTGGTGCATGCGGATCGCCCAGCTCACTTCCTCATCCACGTAGGGCTCGATCATCTGCGCGCCCCAGTAGCCGTGGTCGCAGCGGATGAAGCTGACCACGCCGATGTCGTGCAGCAGGCAGGCGAGGATGGTCTTTTCCGGAAGCCCGTTGCGCAGCGCATGCTTGGCGCTCTGCAACAGGTGCGCGGTCGAGGCAAACCGGAGCTTGAAGAAATCGATCAAGGTCGGCTTGTCCGGCATCGCCGGCAGCCGCTTGTCGGCGCCCATCAGGAAATACTTGCCGGGATTCTTGGCGAGCAGGTCGTTGCCATTCTGGATCTCGACCTTGCCGTCGGCCATGCCGAACAACACCGACTTGGTCGCTATCTTCTCGTTGAGCTCGTGCATCATCTGCTCTTCGAGCTCGTCCGCGCGCTCGGACAGGGTCATGGCCGCCTGGCTCATGGGGGTTCCTCTCGTCTATCGATTTGCGGCGAAAACTACACTGATTTCCGGCTCGGGGATACCGGTCCGCCGAATGGCAGACCGGCGGTTTCAGGTCCGCTTGAAAAGTCGCAGCGCACTGAAATCGCGGTACATTTCTCCGCGGCCCTAGGACAAGGGCGGTGGATGGGGATGACGTGCATATGCTAGCGGAACTCAGGTTCGACGGCTTGGCTGTGGTTGTCACTGGGGCAGCGGTTGGAATCGGCCGTGCAACCGCCGAGGTGCTCGGCGAGCTCGGCGCCCATGTCTATGCGGTCGATATCGACCAGAAGAGCCTTGACGCTGCGGTCGCCGCGATAACCGGTGCGGGCCTCGGTTGCGAGGGAGTCGTGGCCGACATCACGAGCGAGCCGGATGCGGCGCTTCTGCATGGCCGCATCGCTGCCGATGGACGCATCCTCAAGGCGCTGGTCAACAATGCCGGGACCAATTTTCACACCCCGGCCCACGACCTCAAGCTCGAGGACTGGAATCGAATCGTCACCCTCAATCTGACCGGCGCGTTCCTGATGACACGGGCACTCCTGCCGCTCCTTCTGGCCGCGCCGCGCGGTGGCGCAATCGTCAACATCTCGTCCGGATTTGGCTTGATCGGTGGGCGCTCCATTCCGGTCTACGCGACCACCAAGGCGGGCATCATCGGCTTCACGCGCCAGCTCTGCGTCGAATATGGCCCGCAGGGCCTGCGCGCCAATGCGGTGTGTCCCGGCCTGACTTTGACGGAGCGGGTCAAGGGCTATGTGGCTCGTGACCTCAATGATCCCGAGGGGACCCGCACGCGCGTGCTCAGCGGCCGTTTCGCGCAACCGCGCGAAATTGCCAACGTGATTGCGTTCGTGGCCTCGGATGCGGCCTCGTACATGAGCGGTGCCGTCATTCCGGTCGACGGCGGGCAGACGGCGAGCTAAAGCGGCGGCATAAGGATTAGTCAGAGAGGACGCAGAAGAATGTGGGATCTCAATTCCCTGGTCGCGATCGACATCCATACCCACGCTCATACGCCGCCGGAAGCGGCTGACCCGGAGGAAAACGCGCAGCGCGCCGCTATGCGGGCCTATTTCGGCCAGAAGGGCGACGAGCTGACCACGCCGGCGATCGCCGCCTACTATCGCGAGCGCAAGATCGGTTGCGTCATCTTTACCGTCGACAGCGAGAAGGAAAGCGGGCACCGCCGCTATCCCAACGAAGAGGTCGCCAAGGTCGCCGCCGAGAATAGCGACATCATGATCGCGTTCGGCAGCATCGACCCGGCAAAGGGGCGGGCGGGCGCCAAGGAGGCGCGCCGGCTGGTGCGCGACTTCGGTGTGAAGGGGTTCAAGTTCCACCCCTCGACCCAGGGCTTCTTCCCCAATGACCCCAGCGCCTACGTGCTCTATGAAGCGATCGCCGAGGAGGGCGCGATTGCGCTCTTCCACAGCGGGCAGACCGGTGTCGGCTCCGGAATGCCAGGGGGCAACGGCATCCGCCTCAAATACTCAAACCCGATGCACATCGATGACGTGGCGGTCGATTTTCCGGAGATGAAGATCATCATTGCGCATCCGTCCTTCCCCTGGCAGGAGGAAGCGCTCGCGGTGTGCCAGCACAAGCCCAATGTCTACATCGATCTGTCCGGCTGGTCGCCGAAGTATTTTCCGCCAATCCTCGTTCACTATGCCAACACGCTGATCCGCCGAAAGGTGCTGTTCGGCTCGGACTATCCCGCGCTCACGCCGGACCGCTGGCTCGCCGACTTCGAGAAGATCGACATTCGTCCCGAGGTGCGGCCGTTGATCCTCAAGGAGAACGCCGCGCAGCTGCTGGGGTTGAAATGACGTTTTGGGAATGTTTGCGACGACACTCGCTTGCGGCCGTCCTTCGAGACACTCGCGCGCTATCGCGCGCGAGTTCCTCAGGACGAGGACTCTGTTTGTTGCGAGTCTGCGTGCCACATATTCAGCCCTCATCCTGAGGAGCATGTGCGCGTGAGCGCACATGCGTCTCGAAGGATGGCCAAAATCAACGGCCTCGCTCTTGGCCGTCCTTCGAGACGTTTGGTCCCTGCGGGACCAAACCCCTCAGGTCGAGGGCAGTAGAAGCGGTCGGAGAGAGTTGAGAGATGCGCCGGAGCAGCCAGAAAATTCTCACCACCCACATCGGCAGCCTGCCGGATTTTGTCGTGCTCGATCCCAAGGCGCCGGATCATGACGCCAAGCTCGCCAGTCTCGTCGCGGATGCGATCCAGCGCCAACGCGAGGTCGGGCTCGATATCATCAATGAAGGCGAGTTCACCAAGCACGGTGACTGGCTGCGCTATGCGGAAGGCCGGCTCAGTGGGTGTGAGCCGCGCCAGGCTTCCTCGACGGTGTTTACGCAGGGACGCGACCGCGAGGAGTTCGCCGCGTTCTACAAATATGCGACCGAGCGCGGCACGCTGTTCTATCGGCCGAACGAGGATCTCTCGCGGGGCGCCTCGTTTTTTGCTTGCACAGGGCCGATCACCTATCTCGGGCAAGCCTCGATGCAGCGCGAGATTGACACCTTCCGCGCCGCGCTCGGCGGGCATCCGCCGCAAGACGCTTTTCTGACCACGACCGCGCCGGCGAGCCTCGAACCTTACCGCAAGAACGAGTTCTACAAGAACGATGAGGAACTCGTGTACGCCATCGCCGAGGCGATGCGCACCGAGTATGAGATGATCGCGCGCGCCGGGTTCCTGCTGCAAGTGGATGATGCCTGGATCCCCGCGCTATGGGACCGCATCGGCATTCAGATGGGACTTGCTGCGTTCAAGGCTTATTGCCTGATGCGGGTCGAAGCCCTCAATCACGCGCTCTCCGGCGTTCCAGAGGAGCAGATCCGCTATCATTTTTGCTGGGGCAGCTGGCACGGCCCTCACGTCTACGACATCCCGATGCGCGACATCGTCGATGTCATGCTGCGCGTGAAGGCGCAATGCTATCTGTTCGAGGCTGCCAACCCGCGCCACGAGCACGAGTACGTGGTCTGGGAGGATGTAAAGCTTCCGCCCGGCAAGATCATCGCACCCGGCATGGTGACGCACTCGACCGACGTGGTCGAGCATCCCGAGCTTGTGTCCCAGCGCATCCAGCGCTTCGCCCAGCTGGTCGGCAAGCAGAACGTGATCGCCGGCGCCGATTGCGGCTTCGGCCGCCGCAGCCATCCGCAGATTGGCTGGGCCAAGCTCAAAGTGCTGGTGGAGGGTGCAGCGCTTGCCGGCAAGGCGTTGAAGTACGCTTAGCGTTGTCCGCTCACGAGGCTGCCGCCGACTTCGGCTCCGTGCGCGCAATCTGATTGCCGATAAATCAAGTTTGACCGCGGAAAACGCAATTTCAGCCTCTGGGTCGTGCGATAGGGTGACGACGCTGTGGCGGAGCAATGCGAGCTAGCCAGCGCGCGTGCCGTTTCGACTCCAGAGGTGAACCATGGTTGTGGCAGGCTCGGGTATCCGGCGAATTCGTGCGCGCCATCTCATCTCGTCGGCGGATCTTGCGCGGCTGCGGCAACGCAGCGAATGGCGGGGAATCGCGCTGATCGCGCACGCGTGGGCCGTCATCCTCGGTTCAATCGCACTGGTCGCGATCTTTCCGAACCCGGTCACGTGGATTGTCGCCGTTATGCTCATCGGCTCGCGCCAACTCGGCCTCGGCATCTTGATGCACGACGGCGCGCACGGCTGCCTGTCGGCCAATCCCGCCCGCAACATGACGCTGAGCCAGTGGTTGTGCGCATACCCGATTTTCGCCGATACGCTCGCGTACCGCCGTTATCATCTTGCCCATCACGCGCACACCCAGCAGGACAACGACCCGGATCTGCCGCTGTCGGCGCCGTTTCCGATCACCCGGGGAAGCTATCGCCGCAAGTTCTGGCGCGATCTGAGCGGACAGACCGGTTATCAGCAACGTAGGGCGCAGTTTCTCAATGCGCTGGGCGATCCTTCATTGTGCTTCAAGCAACGGCTACGCCATTTCCGAGAGCGGCTCGGCGCGCAGCTGGTCGCCAACGGTGTTTTGTTCGCAGGATTCGCACTCGCGGAAGTCTGGTGGGCCTATCCGCTCCTATGGCTATTTCCCCTCATGACATGGATGATGGTCATCATCCGCATCCGCAACATCGCCGAGCATGCGGTCGTTCCGGACAACGATGATCCGTTGCGCAACACACGAACCACCAAGGCGGGGTTCATCGAACGCGTGTTCATCGCTCCGTATTTCGCCAACTATCATCTTGAGCACCATCTGCTGATGTATGTGCCATGTTATAACCTGCCCAAAGTCCATGCGATCCTGATGCGCGGTCCGCTTGCCGCGCGCATGGAGGTTCAACCAAATTATCTGACCGTCTTGAGAATGGCGACCGCACTGCCCAACGCGCAGGACCGGCGCGGTGCGCTCGTCAACAATGCCCGGCGCATGCGCGGGGGCGCATCCATCACCGACGCTCAGGCCTCCGCTGGTTTCTGAATTTGTTGTTGGGTGGAGTTCGGTTCACGAAAACTGCTCGCTCGCCTCGTGACGAAGCGCGCCCATCAATTCGATGTAGGGAAGGGCGCCGTAGCTCACGCGCGCGACCCCCAACTGCGCGAGTTTGTCGTTCGAGGGGACGCCCTCCATGACCATTACGTTGACGGGCAAGGCCGATGCCCTAACGACGCGCTGAATCTGATCCGAAGCGGTCAGCCCTGGTACAAAGAAGCCGGACGCGCCGGCGGCGGCGTATGCTTGCGACCGTCTCAAGGCTTCGTCCACGTCATTGCCATTGCCGAGGAAAATGTCAGTCCGGGCATTGATGAAAAGAGGAATGCCCTTCTGCTCGGCAGCTTGCCGAATGGTGGCGATCCGCTTCGCCTGCCGATCGATATCATAGAGCCCTTTCCCCTTGACCACGCGATCCTCGAAATTGATCCCAATGATCCCGAGGTCGAGCAGCTTGACGATGTTTGCGGCCAATTGCCGATCATCGTCGCTGTAACCGCCTTCGAAGTCGACGCTGACCGGCACGTCAACGGTCGCAACGATGCGTCCGACGATGTGCTCGGCGAAAGCAAACGGAAGGTCTTCGCCGTCCTTGAACCCTTGCGCAGCCGCCACCGACCAGCTGCTCGTCGCGATCGCCTTCGCACCAGCATCGACGATCGCTTTCGCGCTGCCCGCATCCCATGCGTTGTAAAGCAATATGGGCGTCCCGTTTTTGTGAAGAGCGGCAAAGTGCTTTGCTTTGTTGAGCTGAACTCATGTTCATTTCCCTTTCCAAACTTGACGACGGCAACGCGTGTCGACGTCACGTTTCAAACCACCCTGGATCCGTTCGTTCTGTATGTCCGCCAGTACCAAGGCCGTCTGCTCTTTATCGAGACGCATCTCGGGATTGCGGTGGGTAAAGGTGAACATTCAAAGCCTCCTCGGAACTCCAGGGTCGAGGCTTTAAATGGAACGTCCGCGGGATGTCGCAAACGATGGATTTGTGACCTCAGTTTAGCTGGGCTAAATTCAGCGCATGATCAGACGATTTGCGCTTCTCCAGGCCTTCGTTGCCGTCGCCCGGGCTCAGAGAATGAAAGAGGCTGCGGATGTGCTCGCGGTCACGCCGGGTGCCGTGAGCCAGCGCATTCGACAACTTGAGGAAATCGTCGGCCAGCCGCTTTTCACGCGGACTCGCGAGGGGGTTGAGTTGACGGCCAGCGGGATGGAGATGTTCGCCGCACTCGCACAGCCGTTCGCGGCGATCGAGGCGATTGACCGCGATCTTGACTTCGGGCAGCACGCGCAAGCGCGTCGTGGTCAACACCATGCCGTCGCTGGCCGCGACCTGGCTTGTACCTCGGCTCAACAGCTTTATTCGCCTCAATCCAAACATCGAAGTTGTTATCGAGACGTCCAACAAGCTTATTGACCCTAAGCGAGACCCGGTGGATTTGGCGATCCGCCACGGATTGGGAAAATACGCCGGACTCGAGAGCGCTTGGCTCATGACACTCAAGTACGTCATCGTCGCGAGCCCGCTTCTTCTGCGAGGCAAGCCGCCGATCAAAACCCCACGCGAGTGCCTGAACTATCCGCTCCTACATGGTGTGCAGAGGAAAGATTGGCCGATGTGGTTTGAGGCCCAGGGCATCCAAACCCCCGACGTGAAGAAAGGCCATGCTTTCTCTGACGCGCAACTCATCGTTGCCGCGGCCATCGCCGGGCAGGGGCTGGCGCTTCTTCGCGATATTTATGTCATGGAGGCAGTTCGAACGGGCGAACTCGTCAAAGCCTATGATGGTTCTTGGCCGGCCCAATTTGGCTATTACGCGGTCACCACGGCCGAATCGCTGCAAAGGCCGGCCGTACGTCGTTTCCGCGATTGGCTTATTGATGAAGCTCAGCGTGATGCCAGCGATGCGTCTTTGCAAGCTACGCCGCTGATCGAGGCCCAGCGCCGAAGATCCACGTCGTGAACGGACGGACGGGCCTGCGAGCGTGTGCACGCGGCGATTCCATTCCCGCTCTTCCGCGCGGGCGCATAACATGGGATAGAGATCTCAGGGGCGTGCCGGGAGGGGCTCCAATCCGTGCGTCCGCACCAGACAACCTATGTTCTTCGGACAAAACAAAGGACCTCAGTATGAAGCGATTGTGCCTCCTGCTCTCCCTACTTGTCACGCCCGCCTACGCTCAATCCGAGGCCCAATGTGAGCAGGTCCGTCAAGCAGTGCAACAATATGGATATCGTGCCGCACGAGCTCATGCCGAGCAGACGATGCCCCCGGAGTATGTCCGCGCAGGAGAGGCATGCCTTCATCGTCCGCATCAGGGGGCTGGCCGTACCGTCCGTCATTACCGACCCCGGCCTGTAAATCATTGAACTGGCTGCCTGGCGCTGCGCTGGCATTTTGATATCGAGAGCGTATAATTCAGTACACTTGGCGGTTGCGCGGATGGACATGTCCTCGAGGAGATTGGGTCTCGCACTCCTGGTGGCGGCGCTCTCTCTGAGCGCGCAAGCGGCCCACGCCCAAGCCCCAACGACATATTGGATCCCAGACCTGCCATTTGGCTTCGGTGGCAATTTACCCGTCGGGCAGAGTTCGAATTTTGGCAGCTCGCGCTACAGTTTTCCCAACGGCTGGTTTATCGGCGGCGACAGCGGCGGCATTGGTTTAAACTTGAACGGCATCAACCAGGATGGAGCGTTTGACCGCTCGCTTAGTTACCAGGGCGTGCGGGTCGGCTATGACTTCCGGAATGGAGGCGGGCTACCGCTCACATTCTATGCCGGTTTCGACACCTTGAAATATGCTGCCGGTATCGGTGGCCCTTTTGGCTCCTTCAATACCGTGTCCGGCTCACTCCCAGGCTATCGGGCGCACGCGGGTGTCGAATTCCAACCGACGCCGAATGTCAGCTTGTCACTCGGGCTCGGCTTCACGCAACAGGCGGGAGGCATCGACAGCAACGTCAATTCGCCCTCGCTGTTTGGCGCGGCTCCATTTGCAGATCGGGGTCTCCGCTAACGCCGCTCGCAAAGCCGCGGGTCCTAATTATTTGAATTCAAAAACGCTCGAACAAGATCAGAACGCGCTCGGACAACGTCCACGATCGCCACCGCCGATACCACGCACACGAAGACAAGCATGGCCGTGGCCGCCACCCACACCACGGACCCGGAACGATACTGCGCGAACGCCTGCTGGACGCCGCATTCGCGCACCCGACGACGTTTGCGTACGGTGCTGCCCACATACCCAATCACAGCAAGCGGGACGGTCACAAGACAGCCCCCGAGTATAAAGTTGAACACGATCAGGTATTGAACCAGCTTTACCACGGGCGCAAAGCTTGGGATGAGACAGACTGGCGGGTCGCCGATCGAGAGGGTGTTGGAACACAGGACTCCAGCAGCAGTCCAAAGAAGCGCTGGCAAAACAAAAAATACCAACAGAACGTAATCGAAGACGTATTCCCATCTCGGGGGGCAGACGATTTTTCAGATAAAGACACTTTTGCCGCCGGTCTCTGAAAGCGGCGGTAATTTATTGTAGCTGTTTATCAAACTCAATGGTGATCCGTCACTTCAGCCGCTTCGCCGCCTCCTCGACCAATGACAGATCGGTGTACTTGCGGATATCCATCGTCTGCTTGAGGAACCCGAGCTGGATCTGTGTCTCGATCGATTTCTGCAACGCGTCGAGGTCGAGCTTTCCATCGGGGTTGTGGAAGTAGTCGCCGTTCTGACCATCCTTGCGGAAGAGCCAGGTGTCCCAGCGGTCGGGTGGTGACTTGGTCAGCTCCGCCGCGATCTTCACCGCTTGCGCATGATTGGCCGGGTCGAGGTACCAGCGTTCCTGCCGCAACACGTCCTCCAGGAAGTCCACCATGGCGGCGCGGTTCTTCTCCAGGAAGGGCGCGCGCGCCACCCACATGGCGAGCTGGGTCACCCCCATGGCGTCGGCCTGGGTGAACAAGGTGCGCGTCGTCGCGCGCACTTCCGGGTTCGCGGTGAACGGAAGCGGCAGCATGATCAGGTCGACCTTGTGGTCCTTGAGCATGGCCGGCATGGTCGGGATCTGCGCCTCGATGATCGTGAGATCGCGCTTGTCCTGCAGGTTATGTTTGGCGAGCATGGCGCGCAGCGGAATGTCGGTTCCGGTGCCATATCCGGCAGCGGCGAGCACCTTGCCGCGCAGGTCCTCGACGGTCTTGATCGGACTGTCTTTGAGCACCAGTGCCTGGTTCGAGTAGTAGCCCGGAACGCCATCGTGCAGCTCGTCGGCGATGATTCGCAAATCACCCATGCCGGCATTGCTGATCGCGATCGGCAGCGACGAGAAACCGAAATTCGCGATCTCAAGCTCGTTGGCAGCGAGCGCGATCGGCAGCGAGGTTGTGTTGTTATAGTGGACCGCTTGGAAGGTGTAAGATTTGTCGAGGTGGCGCGCCAATCCAGGCGTTTTGAATAGCATCGTCGCCCAGTTTGCGACGGGGACAATGAACGACAATCGGATCTGAAGCGGTTCGGCCGACGCGCCGCTCAGGCCTGCCGCCAGAGCAGCGGCTGCGACGATTGCCTTCAACGAGGCGGACCTCAAACGCATCATCTCCTCCCAGCTTTGTGCTTGTTGTGTTAATGATCGGCGAGCGTATCGACGCGAGTCAACGAACCCCACCGTGTTTATGTCACATGCGAGAGCGACCGACCTGATGGATCAAAGAGCCGGGCTCGCTGCGCCGAAAATCGTCAGCCTCGATTTCACGCCGCTGGAATATGTGCTGCCGCCCGAGAAAGCCTACGGCATGGCGCGCGGCCTCAACTTCCGCCGCACGGTCGCTCTGGTCACCGTCACGGCCGATGACGGGTCGATCGGCTACGGTGAAGCGCTCGGTCCACTTGCGCCGATCGGCGATTATGTAGCACTGCTGCGGCCGTTCTTTGTCGGCCGTAGCATCTTTGACTTCGAATTGATCGCGGCGCAGATCTACAATCGCCTCTATCATTTCGGCGTGCAGGGCCATCACACCGCCTGCCTGAGCGCGATCAGCATCGCGCTGCATGACGCAATCGGCAAAAGCCTCGGGGTGTCGGTGCATGATTTGCTGGGCGGCTGCGCCACCAATCGTATTCCCTGCTACGCCACGACCGGCTATCTGACGGATGATCCCGATAACGACTTTGAAGCGCAACTCGCGCAAGTCGACAAGAAGCTATTCGCCGGGGTCAAGATCAAGGTCGGCGTGAGCCCGAAATCCGATCTTGAACGAGTCCGTATCGCGCGTCGAGTTCTTGGTGAAGACATTCTGCTGATGGTCGACATCAACGGCAACTACACGCCGGACATCGCGCTTGAGAGCCTGCGGGCGATTGCGTCTTATGGGATCCACTGGTGCGAAGAGCCGCTGCCTCCGACCGATGTGCGTGGCTACGCGGAACTCCGCGCGCGCTCGCCGATACCGATTGCCGCCGGCGAGGCGTTTCAAACAGCGCACACATTCAAGCGCTTCACCGATGCGCGCGCGCTCGATATCCTGCAGCCAACCGTCTCGTCCTGCGGCGGATTTGGTCAGGCGCGCGCCGTGGCGACACTGGCCGCGCTCGAGAACCTGCGCATCTCGCCGAGCGGCTGGGGAGGGGCGATCACCATCATGGCAGGTGCGCATTTCGCGGCCAGCATTCCGGTCAATCCGCATACCGACAACGTGCCTTACCCGATCCTGCTCGAGTTCGACGTCGGCGAGAATCCGTTGCGTGATCGTCTGGTGCATCGAGCCGATCTGGCCGGAGGCGGGCGGACTGGTCTTGCCCAAGAGTGCGGGCCTTGGACTGACCCTCGATCCGGATGGGATCGAAGCCTTGCGCGTGCGCAGCTGAGGGGCGCGCGTGAACCCCGATCAAGCTCTGCTCAAGCGTTTCCTGGCCGCTCCGGCAACGCCGCTCGCGATCAACTCCAATCGGCTCGGAACAGTGTTGCGCGCCAAGCTGCTGGCGCGCAAAGGCGACGCGTTGCAGATCGCATTCGAACCGGGACAGGAATTTCTGCAAGGCAATGGCGTCGTGCAGGGCGGGATCGTCACCACAATGCTCGACATGACGGCGGCGTTCGCCGTGCTGGCGACGTTGCCGGATGATCGCACGGCCGCAACCGCGAGCCTGACCGTTTCATTTCTATCCGCGGTGCGGCCGGGGCCGCTATTGGCAACCGGACTGGTGGAGCGCGCCGGCCGGCGGCTGATCTTTGCGCGCGCGCAGCTCGAAAGCGCGCCGGATGGCGCCTTGCTGGCGACGGCCAGCGTGGTGATGTCGGTCTTGGAGATGCGGGCAGAGCGCGCTTGATCACAATCCACCGCCATGGCTAATGGTGGAGAACAAGAAAACTGGAGGAGGGGATGCGCAGCAAAATCCTGGCGATTGCCGTGTTCTGTGTGGCGTTGGCCGCTTCGGCACAGGCACAAACCCAGAAAATCGTCATCACGACCCCGGGCGCGGCCCTGCATTTCTTTCCGGCGCATGTCGCGGCGGCCGCGGGACTGTTCGCGGCGGAAGGACTCGACGTCGAATGGGTCGATGTCGGAGCCGGGTCCAAGCAGGTCGCGTCGGTGATCGGCGGCAGCGCGGTCATGACCGTGCTCGGCATGCAGCCGGCCATCACCGCGGCTGAGCATGGCGCGGATCTGGTCGCGTTCGCGGCGCTGTTCAACAAATATCCGATCCAGGTCGTGCTGCATCCGCAGGTGATGCAGCGCATCGGGCTGACACCGGGCATGCCGATCGACGAGAAGGTCAAGCGTCTCGTGGGGCTACGGATCGGCATCACCGGCGTGACCAGTTCGACCGACAGCGTGCTGCGCTCGCTGCTGCTGGCGCGCGGTCTTGATCCCGACAAGGAATTGCGGATCCAGCCCTTAGGCACGCCGACCGCGATGTTGGCGGCGCTATCCAAGAAGGCAATCGACGGGGCGATGCTGTCGGCGCCGCAGGCGCAGATTGCCGAGGCGGGGGGTTACGGCCAGACCGCGATTGATCCCCTGACCGGCGAAGTCCCTGAGCTCAACGGCGTGCCCTATACGGCGATGATCACCACGCGCGACGCACTGAAGCGGCAGCCGGACGTGATCATGAAGGCGACCAACGCGCTGACGAAAGCCATGGTGCTCGAGGCCAAGGATCCGGAGCGGGTCCAGCAACTCCTGCAGAGCAAGATCTTTCCGGACATCGACGCCAAGCTGTTTGCGAGCTTCGAGCCGACCTATCGGCCGGCGGCAGCGCAGACACCCGTGATCACGCCGGACGATTACGCGCGGCTCTTGAAGTGGATGAATATCCTCGACCCGAAGCCGACCACCGTGTCCTACGAGCAGATGATCGATACGCAGTTTGCCAAGCGCGCAGCCGCCGAAATTCTCGGACGATAGGCATCACCGTTTCGGGATCGGCACCTCATGTACCTTCATGGCGAGCGCGACTGAGGTGTAGTAGCCCAGCAGCACCAGCACTTCGGCAATCCCTGTGCGGCCAAGCACGTCCTCGATCTCGGCGAAGTCTTTGTCCGCAAGCTTGATCCCGGAAATGAGCGCGGAGGCGAACCTATAGACTGCTTCTTCATGCGGATCGGGCAGCTTGGGATCGACCCCGCCGCAGATCGCTTCGATCGCGGTCTCCGGCACACCGGCCTCGCGCGCGCCGCGGATATGGGCATCGAGCACATAGTCGCCGTGCCAGTGGCGTGCGATCAGGACGATGCAGATCTCGACCTCGCGGGTGCTCAGGGATGACTTCTTGTTGAGAAAAGTCCCGATCTGCTCCATGCCGGCCGCGACTTTGGGGCTGTGGATCCAGACCTTGTAGGGCGTGAGAATACGGCCGCGCCCGGCCGTGAGTTGGTCGAACACGGTTGTCTGCTCGCCCGTCATGTCGCCGGGCGCGATCTCTTTGATGCGAACTCATGTGTCTGTGCTTGGATCCGAGAGCTACGGTTGGTTCAAGAGCGGGATATCCTTGACCGGCCTGCGCCCGGGGAGCGAGCGCAGGAAGGCATGGATGTCGGCCGCTTCCTGATCGGACAAAACCGCCGTCGAGTACGCGGGCATGTCGTTGGGCGGCTCGCGCAGGAAGGCCTGGAAGGACTCCACCGGCAGTTCGATCTGCGCCAGGGCCGGCGCCGGATAGTTGAAAGCTCCGCCTTCACCGGCGCGGCCGTGACACATGAAGCAGCCGTCGGCAATGAAGATCCGCTTGCCGTTCTCGGCATTGCCGGCCGGCGCATCTTCCGCCCACGCGCATGCGGCGAACAGGCCGGTTGCGGCGATGATCGAGGCGGCCAGGGTTCGTGCAAGCAATCGTCGCATGATCAGTCCTCAGCGCGGATCGGTGATGACGTCGACCAGCGCCGGCTGGCCGCTCTTGACCATGGCGACGGCGCGCTTGAGCGCCGGGCCAAGCTCGTTCGGATCGCTGATCGGTCCCTCGCCATAGACGCCGAAACCGCGCGCCACGGTGGCGTAATCCACGTTCGGATCCTTGATGGTGGTGCCGATATCGGTATTGCTGATGCCGCGTCCGTGCCGTGCCGCCATCGCCTGCAGGTACATGTATTCCTGATGATAGGCGCGGTTGTTGTGCAGGATGTAGAGCATCGGGATGCGGTGGTGCGCCGCTGTCCAGAGCGTGCTCGGCACAAACATGAAATCGCCGTCGCCGCCGAACGCCAGGGTAAAGCGGCCGTGCCGCTTGTTGGCGAGCGCCGCACCGAGCGATGCCGGCAGATTGTAGCCGACACCCGCGCCGCCGGAGACGCCGTTCCATTGATAGGGTTTGTTGAAGTCCCACAGCTTGTGCGGCCAGGACAGTCGGATGCTGGTTCCGACCAGCGACCAGTCCTCGTCCTTGATCTGGGCATAGACTTCGGCGCAGAGCCGCGCGGTGGTGATCGGGCTCGCGTCCCATCCGATCGTGGCGTCGGATTTGGCCTGCTCGATCATGGCGAGCTTGGCGGCCGCGAGTTTCTTGCCGCGCGCCTCGAATGCGGCCTGCCGGCCGGCATCGGTCGCGCGCTTCACGGCCTCGATCAAGCTCGGCAAGCTCGCTTCTGCGTCGCCGGCAATGGCGAGATCGACTTCCTGATAGCGGGCGAAATCCTGATAGTTGGATTTCTGGAAGAGATCACGGCTTCCCAAGGTGACGAGCTTGGCGCCGCTTTTGTAGACCGGCCGGTACGAGCGCACGATGCGATCGCTGAAAGCGTTGAGCGAGCCCCACAGATCGTTCATTTCCATCGCCAGGATCAGGTCCGCCTGGGCGACCAGGGCGCGCCCACGGAAGGTCTGATTGAGCGGATGGCGCGAGGGGAAATTCATCCGTCCGGCGTTGTCGACCACGGGACATTGCAGCGCCTCGGCAAGGTCCACCATGCGGGAAAGGCCGGCCGGGGTGCGCGATACGCGATCGCAGATGATGAGCGGGTTCTCCGCCGCGACCAGCATTTTGCCGAGCTCGTTGAGCGCGGCGTTGTCGCCCTGCGGCGGGATCACCTTGACGAGTTTGGGGATGCGCAGCAACTCGGCATCGCTGATCGGATTTTCCTGTAGCTCGGCGTCGAGCGACAGCATCACCGGGCCCATCGGCGGGGTGGTGGCGATCTTGTAGGCGCGCACCGTCGACTCGGCGAAGTGTTGCAGCGATGTGGGCTGATCGTCCCATTTGACGAAGTCGCGCACGATGGCCGACGGATCGATCGCCGAATGCACCCATTCGGCGCCGGGCATGCGCTTGTCGGCTTCGATGATGTTGCCGCCCATGCAGATGACCGGCACGCGGTCGCACCAGGCGTTGTACATCGCCATGGTGGCGTGCTGCAGCCCGACCACGCCATGGCAGATGAAGGCCATCGGCTTGCCTTCGATCTTGGCGTAGCCCTGCGCCATGTGCACGGCGATTTCCTCGTGCGGGCAGGTGAGGATTTCCGGTTTGGTGTTGTTGCCGTAGTTGAGGATCGCCTCATGCAGGCCGCGGAAGCTCGAAGCGCAGTTCATGGCGAGGTAATCGATGTCGAGCGTCTTGAAGACGTCGACCATGAAGTCGCCGCCGCTCGAGGACTGATTCACCGGATCCTTCGGGGGCGGCTGGGTTTCCCGAGCCGTCAACTCGGGGCCTGGGACATCGGCTTTGCAAGTCTTTACGGCGGCGCCGGCGAGCTGCGGGCTTGCCGCTGCCGGATTGGCGAGCGCGGCCGCGCCAACGAGCGTTGCCCCCTTCAAAAAATTGCGGCGATCGGCATCGAGTCCATGACGGCGTTTGGCCACGATCTCCTCCCTGGGGTACGCGAAAAGGCTTAGATTTTTGAGTTTTCAACCATCGCGCTGCCAGCCGGGCGCGTCAAGGCAAGGCACGGAATACCTTGCCTGCGAGGCGCGAGACGCCCGGCCATCTCGACAAACACAAATATGACGACGGCCCGCTTACGCCAACGCCGGCTCCCGCGTGGCGGATTTCGCGTCAACCGGATCACGCAAACCGAGAATGCGCCTGGCATTGTCGTAGAAGAGTTTTTGACGATCGGCCGGCGATAGCTCGACGTCTTCGAGCAGGCGCAGGCACGTCGCCGGGTCCCAGCACGGGTAATCGGTGCCGTACATGACGTGGTCGATCCCGTAATAATCGATGGCGAACTTCATGCCGGCCGAGTGCGGGGAGACCGTATCGGTGTACATGCGCTTCATGTAGGTGCTGGCCGGGTGCGGCAGCTTGGCGGCCTTGGTGTTCTTGTCCATGCGGCCGGACTGGTAGGGCAGGGCACCGCCGGTGTGCGACAGCACCACCTTCAGGTTCGGATGGCGCTCCATCAGGCCGGAGAGGATCAGCCGCGAGGCTGCGACGCTGACTTCGATGACACGGCCGAGGCTCAGATGCAGGGCCCCGTTGTAGCCTTCCAGGATATCCTGGAACACGGCATCGGTCGGATGCAGGAACAGCGGCACACCGAGCTCCGCGACGCGGGCGTAGAAAGGCTCGAGACGCTCGGCGTCGATGCGCGGGTCGCTGCCGACGCTGCCCGGCAGGTTCACGCCCATGAGCCCGAGTTTGTTGATGGCGTGATCGAGCACCTCGATCGCCACCCGAGTGTCCTGCAGCGGCACCGCGGCGCTGGCCCATAGCCGGCCCGGATATTTGCGCTGCGCGCCCGCCATCTCCTCGTTCCACATCAACGCCCAATCGCGACCTTCCTCGGCCGGCAGGTCGGAGAAGAACACCGAGAACGGGCCGATTGAGCACACCACGTCGACCCGGTGGCCAAGCCCGGCCATATGCGCAAACTGCTCATCGAGGTCGAACCAGTCGGCCCAGCTGTTGAGATGGGCCCCGGCGCCCTCGCGCCGCCAATAGTCGTAACCGCCAGTCTTATTCACGCCGGCGCGCGGAAAATTCTTGCGCTGGCACAGTCTGTCGAACACCGAACGCGGCCACCAATGGAAATGCGAATCGATGATGTGCATGGGCTTCCTGCCATTCGGCCTTGTTGATCGTGCAATTGGCCGACGGATAGGGATTCTAGGAAGACGGGAGGGGGAGGGTCAATGCATATTCCTGGCGTAGCGCCGGTTTGAGCACCTTGCCGCTGCCCGACAGCGGCAGGGGGGTGGCACGGATCTCCACGCTGCGTGGCACCTTGTAACCGGCGATCAGGCCGCGGCAGTGGGCGCGGATCGCCTCCGGGTCGAGCTGCGCATCGGCACGTGGCACCACGACCGCATGTACGGTCTCGCCCCAGCGCTCGTGCGGTACCCCGATGACCGCCACCTGGGCGACGCCCGGATAGAGCGAGATCGCGCTCTCGACCTCGGTCGAGTAGATGTTCTCGCCGCCGCTGATGATCATGTCCTTGAGCCGGTCAACGATGGTGATGAGACCATCCTCGTCCATGAGCGCGGCGTCACCGGTGTGCAGCCAGCCATCGCGTAGCGCGGCCGCCGTTTCCTGAGGCTTGTTCCAGTAGCCGAGCATCACGTTGGGACCGCGGATCAGCAATTCGCCGACCGTGCCGCGCGGTACTTCGTTCTCCTCGGCATCGGCGATCTTGATCTCGCAGTTGAGCACGGCGTGGCCGCACGAACGCATGCGCGCGCCGGCGACAGCCGGCCGACGCAGGTCATGCGGCAGGGCGCTCCCGATCGGTGAAATTTCGGTCATGCCCCAGCCGTGCAGCCAGAGCAGGTCGGGCCACAGCGCGAGCGCGCGCCGCAAGGTTGCTTCCGGCATCGGCGCGGCACCGAACTGGATCTGCCGCAGCGCCGAGAGATCAAAGCTGCGCACATCCGGATGATCGAGCATCATGGCGATCATCGCCGGCACCAGGGTGACGTTGGTGACCCGGTGATGCGCCAGCGCGTCGAGGCACGCCTGTGCATCGAACTTCGCAATCATCACATGGGTGCCACCCACCATGGTGATGGCGAACGTCGCCATGCCGTCGGCGAGATGGAACATTGGTGCGGCATGCAGATAACGCGACGTGCGGTCGTAGCCGACCAGCGGGATCGCATTCAGGGCGTTGCTGATGAGATTGTCATGGCTCAGCATCACGCCCTTGGCCTTGCCGGTGCTGCCGCCGGTGTAGAAGATCCCGGCGAGATCATTGTCGCGCCTCTGGGCATCATCGACCGGCTGCGCTTCGGCAATGAGCTTCTCATAGGCGAGCCAGCCATCCGGTGGCGGGCCGGCGCCGAGATAGATCTTCGCGCGGGGCTCAAGGGTCCCCGGCATAAGCAAGGAGAGGCACGCATCATCACACACGATGATCGTGGGCGCGGAGTCCTCCAGGATGTAGCGAACCTCGGCGGCCGCGAGGCGGGTGTTGATCGGCACAAGCGCCCCGCCGGCCCACGGCACCGAATAGTGCAGTTCCAGGTAGTCGTCGCTGTTGAGCGCGAGGATCGCAACGCGGTCATCAGGCTCAAGACCCAGCCCGCGCAAGGCCCCGGCAAATCGCACAACGCGCGCCAAAACCTCGCTCCAGCTGCGCTGCCGCGCGCCGAAGATCGTGGCGATCCCCGAGCGATTAGTCTGCGCGGCGCGACGTAACCCCTGAGTCAAGTAGCCGTGCATCGGTCACATCTCGACGCAGATTTTGCCGACGTGGCGGCCGCTCTTGAGATGGGCCAGCGCGTCGGCAAGCTCGGCAAGCGGAAATGTCCGGTCGATCACCGGCCGGATGGCATGCTGTTCCATGGCGCGGATCATGCCCACCAGCTGATCGCGGTTGCCCACGGATGCGCCGCGCAGATGCGCGTTCTTCATGATCACCACCGGCAGATTGAGGTCGTGGCGAGCCCCGGCCACGACGCCGATGATGCTGATGCTGCCGCCCAGGCGAAGCGCGCGCAATGATTCGGCGATCGTTTCTCCGCCGCCGATCTCGACCACCAGATCGACTCCGCCCGGCACGCAGTCGAGCACGGCCCGTCCCCACTTGGGGGTCTCAGCGTAGTTGATGACGTGGGCGGCGCCGAGGCCGCGCAGCTTTTCCAGCTTCGTCGCGCTCGACGACGTGGCGACCACTTGGGCCCCGGCGGCGCGCGCAAACTGCAGCGCGAACAAGCTCACGCCGCCGGTGCCTTGGGTGAGCACGCTTTGACCCGGTCCGACCGCTCCATGCTCGATCACCGCCGCCCAGGCGGTCAGCGCCGCGCAGGGCAGTGTTGCGCCGCGCACGAAATTGAGATGCCTGGGCGCGGTCACCAGCGCGTCCTCGGCGAACACACGGTACTCGCAGGCAACGCCGTCAACCGAACCGCCGAGGCTTGCGGCTACGCGATCCTCGGTCGCCGGTCCGCCTAGCCACTTGGGGAAGAAGCACCCAACGACGCGGTCGCCGACGCGCCACTTGGTGACGCCGCTGCCGAGTTCCGCGACCTCGCCAGCCCCGTCCGACAGCAGCACCAGATCCTGCTTTTTCTGGCGCGACCCATACCCCCCTTCGACCACGACCAGATCGCGATAATTAAGCGAAGCAGCGCGCAGCCGCACCAGCACTTCGCCAAGTCCAGGGCGCGGTTCGGGCCGGTCGACCAGCTTGATGTTGTCGAGCGAGCCAATGGTTTCGAGGACGGCGACTTTCATGATGCCTCGGTGCCCTTGACCACCTCATCCTTCAATTCGTCCCAAAGCTCCTCATGCAGCGCGCCGAACTCCGGCAGAAAGCGTAGGCGCACCGCGTCGCGCTCACGCCCGAACGGAATTCTGCGCTCCGCCCGGATGCGTCCCGGCCGGCCGGTGAAGACGAGCACGCGGTCAGCAAGTGTAATGGCTTCGGCGAGATCGTGGGTCACGAACACCACAGTGAGTTTGCGCGCGCGCGTCAGCCGGAGCAGTTCCTGGTGCATGATGAGCTTGAGCTGCGCATCAAGCGCACCGAACGGCTCATCGAGCAGAAACGTTTCCGGCTCATAGATCAGCATGCGAGCCAATGCGGCGCGCTTGCGCATGCCGCCGGAAAGCTCGGCTGGATAGTGATGGGCGAACCCGGATAGTCCGACCAGGTCCATCATCGCGCCGACGCGGTCGCGCCGCTCCGCATGCGGTACTGCCCGGCATTTAAGCTCGAGCGCAATACCGATATTGTCTTCGACCGTGCGCCAGGGCAGCAATGTGTCCTTCTGCGTCATGTAGCCTACGCGGCGATTAGGTCCGCTGACCGGAGCGCCGTCATAGCGCACCTCGCCGTGCGTCGGCCGCAGCAAGCCGGAGACCAGGTTGAGCACCGTGGATTTGCCGCAGCCGCTCGGACCGACCAGCGCCACGAATTCTTCAGCCTCCACCGCAAGGTTGATCGTATCGAGCGCCCGCATGCGCACACCGCGCGCATCGAATTCCTTGCTTACCTGTCTTAATTCTATCACGGGCGTCCCGTTGACGTTGGTGTCTTTGCATCGTTATTAAGTCAATCAAGCGCGCGGTGCTAGCGCGTGTCGACAGGGAGGGTGGATGGATACGGAAATTGATCCGCATGCGGAGCAAGCGGCCCCGCGACTTGAATTCGCATTCCAGATTCGCATCGATCTTGGCGAGCGTGTTTTCTTCGGTCCGCTGGCGCGCGGCGGGGAGCAAGGGTTTGTTGCAGTGCAAGGCGGCGAGATCACCGGACCAAAACTGCAGGGACGGGTGATCCCGGGTACCGGCGGCGATTATCCGTACGTCTGGCCGGACGGCACGTTCGAATTCGACGCGCATTATCTTTTGGAAGCGTCCGACGGCACCAAGATCCGCCTGCGCAATCATGGCTACCGGCATGGGCCCAAGGAGGTGATCGACCGCCTGCTCGCCTATCAGCCGGTCGACCCGTCGAGCTATTACATGCGCATGACGCCGTCCTTCGAGGTGCCCGCGGGGCCGCATGCATGGCTTGGCAAGACGGTGTTTGTGGGCACGGGCAATCGGCGGCCCAGCTACTCGATCTTTCGCTATTGGGCTGTGTATTGATGGGCATGGGAAATATGGTCCAACTCAAGCTCGAGCACGTCTTCGACCTGCACGTCTCGTTCGGCGAGGAGCAACGGCTCGGTCCGACATCGCTTGCGCATACCCGGGTTTTCTATCTGGTGACCGGCGGCACGATGTGGGGCCCGCGGCTCAAAGGCGAAATTGTTGCCGGTTCCGGCAGCGACGCGCCGTGCCTCAATGACGATCGCGTCGTGCTCGGCGGCGAATGGTTGATCCGCGCGGCCGACGGTGCGCTGATCTCGACCAAGATCACTGGCTATGCGACCGGCGCGACGGCGGGCGATGCATGGCGCGCCGATCGGCCCGAATTGGCGACGGCGAGCCTCCACCTTTCGCCCATATTCGAAGCCCCGAACGGCCCGCACGCCTGGCTCAACCGGACCGTTTTTGTCGCCAAGGGCGACCGGCTGCGCACCAACTCCGGCATGCGAATTTACGCGGTGATGTGATGGATGAGCGGATGCAAGCCGGACTCGAATTCGTGTTCCAGGTGCGGGTCGATTTTGCCGGCCGCCTCAAGCTTCCCCCGGAACGCAACGGCGTCGGCCGCGGCTACACGGGAGTTGCGGGCGGCATCGTCGAGGGACCGCGGCTCAACGGCACGGTGGTTCCCGACAGCGGCGGCGACTGGCCGCATTTCATGCCGGACGGCGTCGTGTTCTTCGAGGCCATCTATGTGCTGCAGACATCTGACGGCACGCACATCGTCATCAACAATCGCGGCTTGCGGCACGCGCCGCCCGACGTGCTCGCAAAAATGAATGCGTTCGAAGCGGTCGATCCGGCGAGCTACTATTTTCGAGTCAACCCGACCTTTGATGTTCCGGCGGGCCCGCATGACTGGCTCGGACGCACCATCATCGTCGGCGGCGCCGACCGGCATCGGACGCATTCGATCTTTTCCTACTACGCACTGGTGTGAGTGTCATGATCGTCCGCGAAGAGCCGGACGGATCGTTGCTGCTGATCAATCAGACCGAGCATGCCGCGATTTCCGGGCTGTTCGCGGCGCATTGGGGTAACAACAAATTCGAGCGCCCGCACCCTTACGAGTCTGTGGTTCGCGCCGCCATTTTCCACGATGCCGGCTGGTACCGCTATCAGACGAGCCCGCGCTACGACACAGGAGCCGGCAAGACTCCCAATTTCATGCAGGTCCCGCCCGACCGCACGCAGCTCGATGCCTTCCAGTGGGCCGTCGATTGGCTGACGGACATCGATCCGTACGCCGGCTTGCTGATCAGCAAACATCGGACCGGACTGTGGCGCGGCCGTTATGGGGCGATTACCCATCCGGCCCATCCCTTCCCGGCAAGTCTGGGGCCGATGGTAGAATCTTTTATCGCCGAGAACGAAGCGGGGCAGAAAGCGCAAGAGCAAGGCCTCAATCCCACCGAACTGTGGGTGAATTATCAACTCCTTCAGTTCTGGGATCTGCTCTCGCTCTATTTCTGTGTACGTCCACCCTATCAGCAATTTGTTGAACCGGTGCCGAAGCGCTATCGCGAAGGAGAGGGCGTACGCCTGGACTTGACGCCGCTTGAGGACGGACGCGTGTCCATCGATCCCTATCCATTCGACCTGCCGGCGCTTCCGATCAGCATCCCATATCGACAATTGCCGACAGCGAAGTTTGCCGACGAGGCGGCGTTTCGCGCCGCCTACTTCCAGGCGCTGCCCCAGCTTATGCGGTTCGAGCTGGTGCCGGTGCACTGAGCCCGAGCCGGCTCACACAGGCGCCGGCAAACGCACCGAGGAGAGACAGTGACGCCGCAACCTGCATCGCAGCGATAAAGCCGGCCGCGAATGCTTGGGGCGAAGCCAAACTTCCGTGCCCGACGAACACAGCACCTGCGACCGCAATGCCGCACACGCCGCCGAGAAAGCGGATCATGTTGTAGATGCCGGCAGCTTTGCCGATATCGGGCTTGGCGACCGAGCTGAGGATCGCATTCTGCGCCGCAGGCATCGCCAACGAAACCCCCGAACCGGTGAGGATCAACGGCAGAATGAGTTTGGAATAGGCGACATCCGGTGTGGCGATTACGCTGATCCAGGCCAAGGAAGCGGCCTGAAGCGCAAGACCAACGCCGATCAGCGTTCGCTCACCCAGGCGATTGATCAATGCGCCGGAGAGCGGCGCGACCAGGAATAGCGTCGCCGTCCAAGGCAGCAGCCGCAGTCCAGCGTCCAGGAGGCCGTGACCTTGGGCGACCTGGAAGAACTGCGGGAGCAAGAACAGGACGCCGTACATCGCTGAGTTGAAGAGGAATGTCGCTACGCTGGCGAACGTGAAGGCGCGCTGGCGAAAGAAGCGCATTGGCACCATCGCGGCTCGAATCCGCAGCTCCCAGCCCACGAATAGCGCAGCAAACAAAAACCCGATGCCAAGCGTCGTCGTCACCACAGAACTTGTCCAGCCAGCCGCAGTTCCGCACATGATCCCGTACACCAGGCCAAAGGCGGCGCCGGTCACCAGAACAACACCGGGGACATCGATTGCAGCGTCGGGGCCAAAGCTCTCATCCAGGCGCTGCCGTGCCAGGGGTATGACGACGAGTGCGATTGGCACGTTGACCCAGAAGATCCATTGCCAGGCCAATCCTTGCGCAATGGCTCCGCCAACGACCGGGCCGAGGATCAGCGCAAGCCCGGTCAAGCTGCTGAAAAATCCCAGCGCCTTGCCGCGTTCTTGCGGAGGGAATGCCGCGCTCAGGAGCGCCATGGCGAGCGGCATGACCAGTGCCGCCCCGGCTCCCTGCAGGGCGCGGGCTCCGATCAGCCAGGCGGAATCCGGAGCCAGCGCGCAGGCGATCGAGGCGGCGACGAACAACACGAGACCGGCGACGAACATTCGCCGTCGCCCCAAGCGATCACCCAGCGCCGCTCCGGTCAGCAGCAGCACGGCAAAACTGAGATTATAGGCGTTCAGGATCCATTCGAGCGCTTCGACCGAGGCGCCCAGGTCGGTGCGGATGGCGCCGAGCGCCGTCACGACCACGATGGCATCGAGGACCATCATGAACGACGCCGCCGACGTCAGCACCAGCGCCCATGTTTTCGTTCCGGAATGGGTTTCGCGGCTCGTCATATTGAATTCTCCTGTGCACGCGTGGCCGCGCCGGCCACGCGCTGGAGTGTGAAACTGGGGCGAGGGAAGAGCGCGCTACGCTAGGCGTGCTCTGCGTAGATCACGTCGCAGGCCACGGCCTCGAACTTGGCGAGCGCGGTGATGTCTTGCAGATACCGAGCAATGTTGGGATCTTTCCGGAATGCTTCGATATCTGCCGTACTGCGCCACTGCGAATAGATGAACACGCGCCGGCCATCCTTGCCCTTGAGGATGCTGGTCGAAATCCATCCGGGCATCTTGGTGAACATGGAGTCGGTCGCTTCGCGCAGCAGCTGGACCAGCCTGGCTTGGTTTTCGGGCTCGACGGTCGCAATGTTGATCTGAGTTGCGAAGTCGGTATCGACGGCGATGGTCGGCTGCATACGGGGACTCCTGTCTTGGCTGTGAGATGCAACGGGCGCAAGTGCCAGGGCGACACCAGCCGGTACTGTCGTGGTCATGAAACTGCGCCGTGAGGCAGCGGTTTTGGTCGGGTCCATGGTGGTCTCCTTCGTGTTGCCGCATGTCCAAGGCGAACGGAGACGCCAAAAGGATGCGCGCAAGAATTTTTAATTTGGCCCGCATCCTTTGCCCGAGCCGGAACGCCTTAGTACGAAGGTAGCCACATCAGGAGCGCGCAGCGGCATGAGCACATCCGGTGACGAGGACAAGGCGCGCGATACGTTCAACGCGCTGCTGGGCAGCCTTCGCCCGAAGCTGCACCGCTATTGCGCGCGTATGACGGGCTCGGTGATCGACGGGGAAGACGTGGTGCAGGACGCGCTCGCGGACGCGCTCGCGTCCACACCCGATCCGGCGACGATCGCCAACCCGGAGGGGTGGCTGTTTCGCATCGCGCACACCACGGCGCTCGATTACCTGCGCAAGCGCGCCCGGCGCGAGGCGCTCACCTCCGACGAGGATCCGGACATGATGATCGATGCCCAATCAGGTGCGGACAGCCGCGTGGCCACGTCGGCCAGCCTTCGCACCTTCATGGCGCTGCCTGCCAGCCAACGCAGCAGCGTCATTTTGATGGACGTGCTCGGCTATTCGCTGGAGGAGATCGGCGCGATCACAGCGACCAGCGTTCCCGCGATCAAAGCCGCCTTGCATCGCGGCCGCACCCGGCTGCGTGAACTTGCCCATGAACCGGACGCACGGCCGTTACCGGCTTTGCCTGAAGCCGAGCGCGCTCGCCTGGCCGTCTACATCGATCGCTTCAATGCGCGCGACTTCGACGGGTTGCGCGACATGTTGGCGGACGAGGTCAAGCTCGATCTGGTCGCGAGGCTGCACTATAGCGGGCGCGACCAAGTCAAAAGCTACTTCACTCAATACATCACAGTCGACCGATGGCTGGTGCAGTTCGGATTTGTGGATGGCCGCCCGGCGGTCCTGTTCTATCTGCGCGATGACCCTGCGCGCCGGCCCGTTCATTTTGCGTTGCTGGACTGGACCGGAAATAAGCTGATCAACATCCGCGATTTCCTGTTTGCACCTTATGCGATGGAAGGGGCCGAGGTTCGAGCTGGCAGATGCCTCATAGGGCTCCTCAATAACGACGGCAAGGCACCTCCTGAACGGGACGCGCGTGCAAAATACACGAGCTGTGCAAGTCGTCGGAACGAGAATGTGTATGACCGTGCCACAAAGGCCACAGTCGTAAAGACTCGTTTGTACCTCGTGCACGCCTGCTATTCCCGGACCACGTACTTCGTTACCCTCGCTTTGGGTTGGGGGTATTGGGACATGCAGACGCGAGGAATGGCAGCGCCGTGGCACGTGATCTGCGCGGCGCTGTTGTCATTGCTGCCGGCTACAGCGGGCGCGCAGGTCCAAGTCAATCAGACTTTCAACCTGCAAGGCCCGAGCCCGAGCATCGGCGTGCAGGGGACGGTCCAAAGCGGCGATCTGCCGCCGACGTCAGGATCGGTCGCCGGTGCGGTCCAGGCGGTCGTGTTCGACCCGGCGAATGGCAATATCTACACCGGCACGCCGGGTGGGGGCATCTGGGTCAGCAGCAATGGCGGAGCTGCATGGACGCCGCTGACCGACAACAAAGCATCGCTCTCGATCTACAGCCTTTCGCTCGATCCAACTGATGCCAGCGGAAGAACGCTCATTGCCGGAACCGGCGTGAGTTCAAACGGGACAATTGGCGCGCTGTCAGACCCGGTCCAGCAATTTCGATCCAGCGGCGGTCTGCAGAACGGGCTCCTGTATTCGCAGGACGGCGGTAAGAGCTGGTCGACGCTCGGCAGCGGTGTCCTTGCCGGCCAGAACATATCCGCTGTTGCCGCGCGCGGCTCGGTCATCATGGCCGGCACCTCGATCATGTCTGAGTTCGCCTACCAGCCGGCGCCAGGTACCATATCCGGTGCCCTGTACCGCAGCATGGATGGCGGCAAGACCTTCATCCAGGTTTCGGGGGGCGCCGGAACCGGGCTCCCGCCCGGACCGATCACGTCGCTCCTCGGTGACCCCACCAACCCAAACAAGTTTTACGCGGCGGTATCGTCGCCAACCGCCACGAGCGCTGGCTATGCGAGCACCGCGATCTACATGAGCAACAATGCGGGCGCCAGTTGGACACAGGTCTTCAACGCTTCGAATAGCACCAACTACAATGGCAACTCCACCGTCACCGGGAACGGCCAAACGATGATCAAGCTTGCAACGGGTCCCGACGGGACCGTTGCGGCCGGAGTTGTTGACGTGAGTACGGGAAGGGTTTCGGGCCTGTTCTGGTCGAATAATCCCAGCACGGCTGCTGGCGCCTGGACGGCGGTGAAAACGCCTCCTGGCGACCAGTTGAATTACATCAGGCAAGCTCCGTGGAACTTTGCCATCGCCATCGATCCATCAAATCCGAACCTCGTCTACGTGAGCGGAGATGAGACAAAGAAAGACCAAACGACATATTCACTGGCTGCGTATCGGATCAGCGTCACCAGTCAGACCATCACGAGCCTCACGCTTGCGAACACGGCCAGCAACACCTTCCCACATTCCGACTCCCGGGCGATGGCCTTCGATGCGTCAGGCAATCTCATCCTGACAAGCGACGGCAGTATCTACCTGCGAACCAATCCGCAAACCGATGGCGGAGATTGGGAGCGCATGAACGGGAACCTCTCGGCATTCGAGGTGTACAAGACCGCTTACGATGCGGTGAGCAAACGCCTCACTGTCGCAGCCCAGGACAATGGCGTTGCGATTCAATCAACACCGGGAAGCGCACCGTGGAACGCCGTGCAGGGCGCCGATGGCCTCAATGTCGTCATCAACGACACGACCCTCACTGGGAAAAGTGCCATTTATTCGACCTTTGATTCCCTCGGCGGGTTTAGCCGGATCATCCTGGACGCGAACGGGAACCAGACAAGCCCGAACACGGCTGCGTTCGGATACGGCGCCGAAGTCACCTGCGATCACAGTGATTGCGCGAGTGCGGTCGCGGGCAGCTATTTCTACAGTCCAGTCGTGCTTAACAAGGCCGTCCCGACACTGATGGCGATCGCGGGCAGTTCAGTCTATGTCACACAAGACAGCTTGTCGGGAACGCAAGCGCCGACGGCAAACACGGTCGATCTCCATCTCACGAACGTAGGCTCGACGGGAGCGAACTCGATCGTAACCGCCCTGGCATACGGGACAAGTGACAATCCCAACGTCCTGTTGGCTGGCGTTTCCCCCAACGGCCAGGCCACGCAGCCTGGCGGTCCACCGGGCCAGCTGTGGCTCACGACCAATGCTAGCAGTTCCAGTACCCTCTTTGCGGCGCTGCCGGCCTTTACGGCTCTCAATGCGTATTCGCCGACCTCGGTCGTATTCGACCAGCGCTCGTCGCAATGGTTCTATGTCGCTGACGGTAATCAACTGTTTGGGACCAACAACCAGGGTGCCAGCTTCCAAAACTTGACCAGCAAGCTTTCTGTCACCTTCATTCGTCCAACGGCACTGGAGTTCATCAATAATAACGGCGTCAACGCGCTGCTCATCGGCGGCCTGAACAATGTGGACAATGCGCAAAGCCCGGTCACGGTTGCCGACAGCGACAGCAACGGCAATCTGTCGGGATGGCGGCCGTTCGGGCAGGGGTTGCCCAACTCGCAAATCAGCGCGTTGAGCTACAACCCGAGTGTCGACGTGCTGGCCGTGGGTTCTTTCGGACGCGGTGTGGCTGCGCTCTATGACGTCACGAGCTACTTCAAGCAGGCGACGGTGCTCCAGTTCGGGCTGGCCAACAACGACTCGCAGCCGGACGCATCGTACCTGGTGGACGGAACGAACCTTGACGGAACGACCTTCGTCCGCCCGCTCAACAAGTATGGCACCGGCACGCTCACAGTGGCGGGTGCGGCGAGCTATACGGGCGGCACGACCATCTTCGGCGGCAACTTGGTGCTCGGCAATGGCGGGGCCGGTGGCTCAATCCTGGGCAATGTGGCGTTCTGCAATGACGCAACGAACGCGCTATGCGACACGAGCAACAACAAAGCGCTCGCCTTTAACCGGTCGGACAGTTACACGTTCGACGGCAGCATTTCCGGCCCCGGCCAGGTGTTCCAGATCGGCAGCGGCACCACGATCCTGAGCGGAGCCAGCACCTACACGGGCCCGACCTTCGTCGAGGGGGGCACGCTCGCCGTCACTGGCTCGATCACCTCGCTGGTGACGGTCAACAGCGGCGGCACGCTCGCCGGCACCGGGAGCGTGGGCTCGACCAGCGTCGCGGCCGGCGGTGTACTGGAGCCCGGCTATGGCGCGGCCGGGACCCTCAAATCACCGGTGACCTGCAGTTCAGCCCTGGTAGTCTCTATGTCCCCAGCACCGCAACCAGCACCAGCGTCAGCGGCACTGCAACGCTCGCCGGCACCATCGCGCCGCAGTTTGTTCCGAGCGCGAACGTGAGCAAGAATTCCATCCTGCTCGCGGCCGGCAATCCACTCACCACGCGGTTTGATACGGTGGCACTCGATGTTGCCGCCCTCGTTATCGGGCAGCGTCGGATACACCAGCAATGACGTGATCCTGAACCTCACGTCGCAGATCGCGACAGTGCCCGGACTGACGCCGAACGAGACCGCGGTCGGTGGAGCGCTGGACAACGCCTTCAATCGCAATGGCGGTCTGCCCGCGCTCGGTTCGCTCTACTCGCTCTCACCGGCCGGGCTGGCGGTCGCGCTTAACCAACTCTCCGGCCAATCGCTGGCGAGCGAGCAAAGCGTGCTGACCAGCGAGGCGCTCTATAGCCGCGAGGGGATCCTGGCGCGGCTGCGACAAGCCACCTACGCGACGAGCGGCGGCGCGCAAGCGGCCCTCGCCTATGCGGGACCGGATACGATCGCGCTCGATACCGGGACCGATCCAGGCGATCCGCTCGCCTACGGTGCGACGAAGAAGAGCGCGACAACATCCGCGTTCCCGCTCAAGGCGCCCCTTGCGCCCGTGTACGCGCCGAGCACCGGTGTCACCTTCTGGGCCCAGGGCATGGGCAGCTGGGGCAAGATCAACGGCAACAGCAATGTCGCGGGCACCACCGGCAACTTCGCCGGCGTGCTCAGCGGCGCCGACACACGGCTCGCCAACAACTGGTTGGTGGGATTTGCGCTTGGGCTATTCTGGATCGAGCACCAATGTGAGCGCACTGGCGAGCTCGGCGCAAGTCGATAGTGGGCTGGTGGCCGGCTATGCGGGCACGAGCGTCGGCGCATGGAACCTGCGGCTCGGCGGCACCTACGGCATCAACTCGGTTTCGACCACGCGGCAGATTGCGTTCCCCGGCTTCATGGACCGTGACACGGTGCGCTTCAATGCCGGCACGGGCCAAGTATTCGGCGAGCTTGGCTACGGCACGGCGATCCAGTCACTTGCGGTCGAGCCGTTTGCAGGTGTGGCCTATGTTCATCTCGACACCGCGGGATTCACCGAGAGCGGTGGTGCCTCAGCGCTTTCCACGTCGGGGGCGAGCCAGGATACCGGCTACTCATCGCTCGGTGTGCGCGCGGCGACGGCCTACACGCTGTGGAACGGGATGATGCTGATCCCGCGTGCAACGGTCGCTTGGCAATACGCCTTTGGTGACATTAACCCGACGACCGCGCTGGCGTTCGCCGGCATCCCAGGGTCGAACTTCAACATCGCCGGCGTTCCGATTGCGCGCAACGCGGCGCTGGTCGACGCGGGCGCGGATTTGCGCATCAACCCGCAGGCCAAGATCGGACTCTATTACTGGGGCGAGCACGCCAGCACGGCGCATGAGAACGGACTACGCGGCACCCTGACCTGGATGTTCTGATCCGAGCCGAAGTTCCTGTCATCTATGGCTAAGATACTGACACCAGATACAAATTGTCCAATCTGGCGAGCGTAGATTCCATAGATGTCATCTCGAATGCGCCAATCTCGGTTCGCGGCGCCCCCTGGTCGGTGGTGATTGTTTGTCACCTATGATCAAGGCATTGAAATCGTGGCGGATCTCCCAACTACGAACGCAATAGATTCCATACATGACGTTGTTCGTCATTGATGACATCGCGCGCGCCGATCCGCAGCGCGTCATTCGGGGCCGGCCGAAGGCCGGAGCCCGGAATCCATACGGCCGGGACGTGAGTTGATCCGAAGACCCGGGGTCATGGTCCCGGGCTCGCCGCTGCGCGGCGCCCCGGGACGACGCTGTCCTTGGGGCGCTGCTTAGATGACCTCGCCCGCATAGATGACGCTATCTCCATACATGACGTATGCGGCTATCCCTCGAGACGCCCGCGCGCAAGCAGCGCGCGAGCTCCTCAGGGATGGCCACACGCATAGATGACGTCGCCCACATAGATGACACTGCGCACATACGTGACATCGCTTTTTCGAGATTGATCGTTGGCGCACGGAAGGTCAGGGCAAGCCGTGGACGGTCATTGATGTCTTCAAATTCACGCTGTCAAATAGCCTGGCTCTCGCGAGCCGCGCTCACTCAATTTCGGAGTTGGCGCAACCTCGGAACACCGGCGTTTTGCTTTCGAATTTGTCAACCAGCGCTCCCCGCCCACGGCAAATCAACGTCGTTCCAGTAGTGGACGAGGCGCTGGGCAAAGCGCCATTGACTTCCTGCGCGCACCAGTACGTCATCGGAATAGCCGCTGACCTCGACGGTCTTGGCGCCGCTCGATTTGGTCCACTTGGTAACAAGCCAATAGGCCTTCACGCCCATCTCGGCGCCGCTCGGGCGGTAGCGGAAATGGCTGATGATGTGCTGGCGACCACGAAAGGGCGCTGATGTCGTCAGCCCGCGCACATAGGCGCCGATCGCGTCCTGGCCCTTGTAGATGTTGCCGGCAGTGTCGCCGAACACGCCGTCGGGCGTGAACAGCGAAAGGAAAGCTGGCACGTCACCGGTGTCGAGTGCCCAAACATATTCGGCATAGAGGTCTTCAATGGCGTGGCGGTCTTCGGCAGCAATCGGCGGCATGATCGGATCTCGCAATTCAACTGTGCAGAGTTTGCGCAAGCGCCCCTCGCAGTGCAAGAGCGGCGATGCGATCGGCAACCCGGCGCGGTTGCGCGAGACCCATGCGCTTGAGGCAGGCGAGCGCATCGGGGTCAGGCTTGGCGTGCAAGCCACCCAGCGCCATCCTGGCGAGCCCGAAACGTGAGGCCGCGCGCAGACGCTGCAGCGCCGGCATCAATTGCTGCTCGACCGATGTGAAATCCGTTCCGAACGGAAACTGCGGCAAATGCCCTGCCGCGCGCGCAGGCCGCAGCATCTCGGCAAGTTGCTCCGGCGTGTTGGCGCGCCACTCCGGCGGGATAACGAACCCCGCCTCGACCTTGCCGGCTTTTTTGGCTTGTCGCAGGAGCGCGTCCTGAAAGCGTGCGTCGGCAATGCTGAGCATGGCGACGATCGTGTCGCGATCGCTTCTGCCGCGCAGATCGGCAATCCCATATTCCGTAACGACGATGTCGCGCAGGTGGCGCGGGATCGTCGTCTCCGGATATTCCCACACGATATTCGATACGGTGCGGCCGGCGACGGTGCGGGTTGCGCGCTGCATGATGATGGAGCGCGCGTCCGGCAGCGCAAAGGCTTGAGCCACGAAATTATATTGGCCGCCAACGCCGCTCACGACTTTGCCGCCGGCAAGTGTGTCGGAGACCACGGCGCCGAGCAGCGTGGTCATCATCCCGGTGTTGATGAACCGGGCTTTGACGCGCGCACGACGCTTGCGCTCCTCCTGCTCATAGGGCTCGTTGACGAAGCCGATCGCCTTCATTTGCAGTTTGTCGAGCTCATCGGGCGGCATCTCGCGCAGCGCCTGATAGAAAGCGCGCGAGCCAAGAAAGAAGCCGGCATGCAGCAGCGCGCCATCGACCTCACGCTTAATAACGCCGGCACGGACGAGGTCGAGGAAACCCTCGACGAACATCTCGCTGCAGCCATAGAGGCCGGTGGCAAAAGGTGCTTGCTCGCAGGCGAACGGGGGAACGCGGCTGAGATGCGGCGCAACGATCTGTTTGAAGACGGCGTTGTGGCTGTGACGAAGAACCAATGCCTGGGCCACGGCGTCGCCGAGGGCGCCGATGCCGAGCTGCAGCGTTCCGCCGTCGATCACAAGCAACGCTGCGTGCAGGCCGGCAGCGTACTCGGGAAGATCAACCGGCTCGCGCGGCGGTGCAAACAACGGGAAATCGGTCGCCGGCGAGTCGAGGACAAAATCGAAGGCATCCGATCCGACGTCCGCATCCCCCGGCATGAACGGCATGTCCGAGTTGGTTTGCGCCACCATCAGAACGTCAACCGCGCCGGCGCGCCGCAACTGTAACAGTTCGACGCCGAGATCGGTATTTGAGCTGAGGCTGAACCTCGTCCCGGCCTCGCCCTGGCGCTTTGCGACCAACTGAGCAAAGACGTTGACGCCGTGGTCGAGCGCATAGCGAAGCGCATGCGTGTAATTTGCCGAGACGTAGCTCTGTTGCGCCGACGGCGAATGCAAGCGGCTGCCGGCGAGGAAGAAGAATTCGTTGACCTCGATATTGGCCGGCAGTCGGCCGGCGCGTTGCGCCGATCCGTACTCAAGCTCCGGATAGCCCGCGAATAGCCGCTCCGCGACGGGCGCCATGAACCGGCGTTCCAGGTCCTGCCTGGGATGTGGCTTCTCCAAGGTGAGCGCGGTGAAAATGCGCAGCTTGATCGACGGATCGGCGACCGCGCGCGCGTACAGCGCATTCGCCACATGATTGGCCTTGCCGATCCCGAGCGGCAAGCCGAGCACAACCGTCTTGCCAACCCGCGCAATCACGGTTTCGGCGAGACGCTCCGGATCAGTGAAATAAATCGGCTGCGTCATGCAAGCTGCGACCAGCCCGGATCGGGCCGGAAGCGTTCACCATATTTGCTGGCGAGCAGCTCAAGAGCGGCCAGCACGTTCGCAACCCCGCGAGAGCGCGCGTAGTGCAATGGCCCGCCGCGGAATGGCGCAAAGCCCGTTCCGAAGATCATGGCGCCGTCGACCGTATCTTCGTCCGCGACCACGCGCTGGCGCAGGCAGGCGACGCAAGCGTCGATCATCGGCAGGATGAGCCGGTCGGTCATCGCGGCGAGGTTATCTTCATTCGCCTGCGCACCCGTGGCGGGTTGTGGCGGATGTGGGATTTCGGGCGGCTTCTTGATCGCCTTGCCGTTCTTCCACTCATAAAGGCCCTTGCCGGTTTTTCGGCCGAGCTCGCCTTTGGCGACCTTGTCCTGCAGCCATTGCGGAACATCAGGGAGTGGACGCTCGAACATGTCGCGCGCGTCGGCGCTCGGCTTGAGGGTCTGGCGCAAATGCTCGGCAACGCTCAGGCAGATATCGAGGCCGACCTCATCGGCGAGCTCGATCGGCCCCATTGGCATGCCGAAACGTTCCGCGGCCGCATCGATGGTTTCTTTTGGCGTGCCTTGGTCGAGCAGAATGAAGGCTTCCATCATGTACGGCATGAGTGCGCGGTTCACCAGGAATCCCGGTGCGCTCCTGACCGGGGTCGGCAGGCGATCAACGCGGCCCAGGAACGCGTTGGCAGCGGCGAGCACCTCCGGGGCGACAGTGTCGTGGCTCACGACTTCGACGAGCTGCATGCGCGACACCGGATTGAAGAAGTGCAGACCAAGGAACCGCTCCGGTCGACGCAAACCCGTGCGCAGTTGCTCGAGCGCGATGCTTGATGTGTTGGTGGCAAGGATCGCATCGGCGCGCATTTGTTGCTCGGCCGCGGCGTAGATCCGCTGCTTCAACTCAAGCTTCTCCGGGACCGCCTCGATGACGAGGTCGGCGGAGCGGATGCCATCACCACGCAGGTCCGGCACGAGCCGATCGAGCGCATCGCGGATGTCCGTGCTCTTGTGGCCGATCTTGCGATAGAGCTCGCTGGCGCGCTTGATGGCGCCGGCGATCGCCTCCGCCTTCATGTCCCCTAGACTCACGGTGAAGCCGTTCCAGGCACACCAGGCGGCGATATCGCCGCCCATGGCGCCGGCGCCGATCACATGCACGCGGCGGCCACGCCATTCCCCGTCGGTCATGGCTTTCATTTTTTCGCGCAGGAAGAACACGCGCACCAGGTTCTGCGCGGTGCTGCCGACGATCAGCCGCGCGAACGAGGCGATCTCCGCTTTCTGTTGGGCCGCTGGGTCATCGCCGTGCGTTTCCCACAAGTCGATCAGCGCATAAGGCGCCGGATAATGTTCGGGTGCGGCCTTGGCCTTGGTTTCGCGGCGCATCCGCGCGGCCAACAAGGCCCGCGCCGGCGCACTGTTGAACACGGTTACCGACGTACTGGCGCGAGAGGTCTTGAACTTGCGGGTAGCGACATCGCTGATGGCGGCGCGCACGTGGCGTTCCGGGATGACCGCATCAACCAAGCCTAACGATTTGGCGCGCCGCGCCCGCAAGGTGCGGCCTGTCAGCATCGCGGTCATGGCTTCGATCGGATTGATGAGGCGCGGCAGGCGCACCGTGCCGCCAAGACCCGGATGCAAGCCGAGCAGTACTTCGGGAAAACCGAGCCGTGCGTCCTCGACGGCAATGCGATAATCGCAGGCGAGTGCGACTTCGAGGCCGCCGCCCAGGCAATAGCCGTGGATCACGGCGACCGTCGGAACCGGCAGCCGGTCCAGCCGATCAACGACATCATGCGCGCGCTGCAGCCGCGCCTCGATATCGGTCGGCGCGGCGCTGCCGCGAAACTCGCCGACGTCCGCGCCGGCGATGAAGCCGCTGGGTTTGGCCGAACGGATCACCAGTAATTTGGGCGGATCGTTCTCCAGTTGCGTGAGCACGTCGCCGAGCTCATGGATCACGTCTTCCGACAGCGTGTTGGCGCTGGCGCCCTGTTTATCGATCACCAGCCAGGCGATGGCCTCCTGGTCACGCGCAAGTCGCCAGTGCTTCCACGGCGACGGGGGTAGGGCGATCGCTTGGACTTTGCGCCGCAAGCTATCGACGGTGATCTCGCCACCGGCGCTTTCCGTCGTTGCTGCCGCGTCCGAAGCGATCAGCCCCGACAACGGGCCCAACTCCAGATCGCGCGGTTTGAGAAGCTGTAGCGGCGTCACCATCACTGCACCGTCTCGATCAGCATCGCGCCACCCTGGCCACCGCCGATGCATTCCGTGGCGATGCCGCGTTTTTTGCCGAGCCGCTTCATGGCGTTGACGAGATGCAGCACAATGCGATTGCCGCTCGCGCCCACCGGATGACCGAGCCCAATGGCTCCGCCGTCCACATTGAGCGTGTCGCGCGGAATCTCGCCCGCCGCGCCCGGCAGGTCCAGCACATCACGACAGAACGCATCATCGTTCCACGCGGCCACGCAGGCGAGCACCTGTGCGGCGAAGGCTTCATTGATCTCCCATAGCTCGATCGCATCAAGCGCGAGATTGTGCCGGCGCATCAGTTTGGTCGATGATAGGACAGGTCCCAGGCCCATGATTGATGGATCGAGCGCGCCCCAGGCGCTGTCGACGATCTGCGCGCGCGGTTTGAGATCGTATTTCTTCACCGCTTCCTCGGAGGCGAGGATCACCCAGGAGGCGCCGTCAGTAATTTGCGAGCTGTTGCCAGCCGTGACCTTGCCCCACGGCCGCTCGAACGCCGGACGCAGCTTGGCGAGTGACTCCACCGTCGAATCCGGGCGTTCGCCATCGTCGTAATCGAACAAGCGGCCGTCGCGACCAAATGCCGGCTCGAGCTCGCCCTCGAAATATTTCTCTTTGTGGGCCTGCACGAGCCGCTGCTGGCTTTCCGCCGCGTATTCGTCCGCGTTGTGGCGCGAGATCCCAAACTCATGCGCCAGAATCTCGGCGGTCTGTCCCATGTTGAGCTCGACGATCGGATCGGTGAGCCCGCGCTCGAGACCGATCACCGGCTTGAAGAAACTCGGGCGCACGCCGGCGAATGCCTTGAGGCGCGCGGTGAAATCGCGTGCCGCGAACAACGATGCGTACCAGCCGACCGCGCTGTTGCGAAACACCAGCGGCGCATGGCTCGAAGACTCGGTGCCGCCCGCGAGGATGAGGTCGGAGATGCCTTCCTGGATGTAGCGATAAGCGGTGTCGATCGATTGCATGCCGGAGCCGCAATTGATCTGCACCGTGAAGGCAGTCATGGCCTCGCCCATGCCGAGCCGCAGCGCGGCGACACGCGCCGGGTTCATCTCGTCGGCGATGACGTTGACGCAGCCGAGGATCACCTGGTCGAAGGCATCCGGCGGAAACGGTTGGCGCAGCAGCAACGGCCGTCCGCACTGGACAGCGAGATCGACCGGCGTGAAGGGACCCGGCTTGCCGCGCGCCTTGAGAAACGGCGTACGGCTGCCATCGATGATGTAGACCGGGCGGCCTAGGCTGCGTTCGCGGGCGAGATCGTTGATGACACGCCTCCGTGCCGTGTGAGTTCCTCGGGGGCGAAGTCATCGACATTGATCACGTCGGCGACCGCCTTGGCGAGCGCCGCTAGTTGCGCTGCTTCGCTCTCGTTGATCAAGCCTTGTGCGCGCGCGGTGTCGGCGTCGCGCACATGAGCCTTGCGCATCCGGTCGCGCAACGGCTGGGCGGCGACCGCAAGCTTGAAGGCGCGGTCGAGCCGGGCGACCGGACCGTCGTCGGTCGGATGATAGAGGCCGACCGTCACACGGTCGCGCGTCGCCGAGGGCTCGAGCAGGATCTGCGCACATGCGGCGGCGAGCCGGTCGGATGGGCCCCGGTGCTGCCGGCCGAACGGCATGATCATGATGCGCAAGAGCCAAGCCACGGGGCGATTGGGCAGGTTGGCGAGAATTTCATCCAGGCGCGCCGCGATCGTGGCAAGCCCGCTCTCGCAGCAATAGGCCACCAGCGAGAAGTCGGCTTCGTTCCGGCCTTCGTCGTGCCAGCGCTTGAGCACTGCGGAAAGGAGATAAAGCTCGCACAGGACGTCGGCGAAGCGTCCGGAGATCATTTCCTTGCGCTTGAGCGCGCCGCCGAGAGTCAGCAGTGCCATATCGACCGCGAGCGCAAATGCCGCCGCGTAGCGCCCAAGCTGCTTGTAATAGCCTGTCGCCTCGCCGGCGCTCGGGGCAGGTGCGACAACTCCAAAAGTCCACGCGCGAGCCGTGGCGCGCAAGGCAGTCAGGAGCGAGTGCCCAACGTGGCCCCAGAAGGCCTGATCGAAAGCATCGAGCCCGCGTGCCGTATCCGGGTCTTCGAGCGCCAGCACCTCCTTGAGGATGTAGGGATGGCTGCGAATCGCGCCTTGGCCAAATTGGATCAGCGCGCGGGTGACGATATTCGCGCCCTCAACCGTGATGCCGACTGGCACCGCGCGATAGAGCGGTCCCAGATAGTTCTGCGGCCCTTCGATCACGGCCTTGCCGCCGTGCACGTCCATGGCGTCGTTGACGGATACGCGCAGCCGCTCCGTCGCCTGGCCCTTCATGATCGCGGTGACCACCGCAGGGTGGTGGCCCTGATCAATTCCGGCGCAGGTGTGGCGTCGCGCAGCGTCGAGCAGATAGGCGGTAGCGGCCATGCGGCCGAGTCGTTCCTCGATCGCCTCGAATTTACCGATCGGTAGATGAAACTGTTCACGGACGCGTGCATAGACGCCCGTCGTGTGTGCGCAATAGGCCGCGCCCGCGGCGGAGAGCGATGGCAAGGAAATGCCGCGCCCGGCGGCGAGCGCGCTCATCAACATCTTCCAGCCCTTGCCGGCCTGCTCGACCCCGCCGATGATATGGTCGAGCGGGATGAACACGTTGTGCCCTTCGTTCGGACCGTTCTGGAACACCTGCATGGCGGGCAGATGGCGCCGGCCGATCTTGACGCCCGGCAGGTTGGCGGGCACCAGCGCAACCGTAATGCCGACGTCGTCTTCCTGGCCGATCAGGTGCTCGGGGTCGTGCAGCTTGAACGCGAGACCGAGCACGGTCGCGATCGGGCCAAGCGTGATGTAACGCTTATGCCAGTTGAGCCTGATCCCGAGCACGTCGCGGCCGCGGAAATTTCCGCGCGTCACAACGCCGGTGTCGGTCATGGACGCGGCGTCCGAGCCGGCTTCCGGACTGGTCAATCCAAAGCAGGGAATCTCGCGGCCATCGGCAAGCCGAGGCAGCCAGTACTCGCGCTGCTCCTTGGTGCCGAATTGCAGCAACAACTCGCCGGGGCCGAGCGAGTTGGGCACCATCGCGGTCACTGCGGCAGTGACGGAGCGGGTCGACAATTTGCGCACAACCTCGGAATGCGCATAGGCCGAAAAGCCGAGCCCGCCATAGTCCTTGGGTATGATCATGGCGAAGAACTTCTTCGCCTTCAGAAACTCCCAGATGTCCGGCGGCAGGTCATGCAGGTCCCAGCTGATGTGCCATTCGTCAAGGCGGCGACAGAGTTCTTCAACCGGACCATCCAGAAACGCCCGCTCTTCGGCCGATAGTCTTGCTTCCGGAACCGCCAGCAGTTTCGACCAATCCGGATTGCCGGTGAAGATCTCCCCATCCCACCACACGTCGCCGGCTTCGATCGCTTCGCGTTCCGTCGCAGAGAGCGTCGGCAATACGCCTTTCGCCCAGCCGTAGATGAAGCGGGTGATGTTGTCTCGGCGCCACGTGCTCATATACAGCCCTCCGGTCGCTTCGCTCACAATCAGCCGATCCGTCCTGACCGCCGCGGGTGCTTGCGTCGAGACTCGGCCCCACGCAATGGACCTGCGCAATATAACGACCCTCGCCAACTGTTGCGAGGCCCTGATAACTGATACAGGCGACCATGCTGGACTTGAGACGCGTGGTTTGATAGCCGCGATGGCGGCTAAATCTCTCTCGCGAGAATTTGCAGGGTGGACAATGGCAGGTGAGAAACGGCGCAATCGAGCGAGCATTCGATTGGCGGCCGATATTGGAGGAACATTCACCGACATTGCGGTCTTTGATGAGGTGAGTGGTCAACTCACCTTCGGCAAAGCGCTGTCGACGCCACATCATCTGGTTGAAGGTATTTCGGCCGGGATCGCGAAGGCGGGCTCCGACTACGCCTCGGCGCGCTTGTTCCTGCATGGCTCGACGGTTGCGATCAACACCATCCTCGAGCGCACCGGCGCCAAGACCGCGCTGGTGACAACGCAGGGCTTCCGCGACATCTATGAGATCGGCCGCATCAATCGGCCGGATGCTTACAATCTCTATTTCAAAAAGCATGTTCCGCTGGTCGAGCGCGCCCTGCGCTTCGAGGTGAAGGAGCGCATTCTTTCCGACGGCGAGGTTGAAAAGCCGCTCGATCATGATGAAGTCGCAGCGCTTGCAGCGAGGCTTGGTGAGCTCGGGATCGAAGCGACGGCCATTCTGTTTCTGAACTGCTACCGCAACTCCGAGCATGAAGCGCGCGCGAGAGAAATCATCGAGTCGAAAAATCCGGGCATGTTCGTGTCGGCGTCGCACGAGCTGTCGCAGGAATATCGCGAATTCGAACGCACCTCGACCGTGGTGGCCAATGCCTATATCGGCCCGCGGGTGAAGACCTACATCGGCGAAATCGAAGAACACGCAAAGCAGGCCGGCTTTCGATGGATCGTTGTTGATCGTGCAATCGACCGGCGGGCTCTATGACGCTGCGCAAGCCAAAGAGCAGTGCGTGCGCATGCTCGAATCAGGCCCCGCTGCCGGCGTGATCGGCACGCAGGCGCTCTGCCATACCATCGGGCGCGACCGCGCCATCGCCTTCGACATGGGCGGTACCACCGCAAAGGCTGGCGTGATCGCCAACGGCGAGGCGCTTACCACCGGGCAGGCGCTGCTGGGCGGTTACGATCAGGCACTGCCGGTGCAGATTGCCATGATGGATATCTTCGAGGTCGGCACCGGTGGCGGATCAATCGCCAGGGTGGAGCAGGGCTCCGTGCGCGTCGGTCCGCGTAGCGCTGGCGCCCAGCCGGGTCCTGCCTGTTACGGGCTCGGCGGCACCGAGCCGACCGTCACTGACGCAAACTTGGTGCTTGGCCGGCTCGGCGCGGATCGCTTCCTGGGCGGCGAGATGCAGCTCGACGTGGCGGCCGCGGAAACGGCGCTGCGCGACAAAATTGCCAAGCCGCTCGGCTTGTCCGTGACGCAGGCCGCAGACGGCATCCTGCGTATCGCCGCGACGGCGATGTCGTACGCCGTTAAAGGTGTAACCACCGAGCGTGGGCTTGATGCCGGTGATTTCGCCTTGTGCGCCTATGGGGGTGCCGGGCCTTTGCACGCGGCGGCGATCGCGCGCGAGATCGGCATCCGCGAAGTCATCATTCCGTTTGCGCCAGGCGTGTTCTCCGCGTTCGGCATGCTGTTTTCCGATCTGCGCTACGATTTCGTGCGCACCGGGCTTACACGTCTCGAAGACGCATCATTCGCTGACTTCGAGCGGGTCTATCGCGAACTCGAGGATCAGGGCCGCACGGCGATCGCGGCGACGCGCGTCGCTCCACAGAAGATTGTGGTCAAACGCGCCGCCGACATGCGCTACGTCGGGCAGGAGCATCCGGTCACGGTCGATCTTCCGCTGCGCGTTTTCCAGAAGGAGGATCGCGCTGCGATCAAACGGCATTTCGATGAGCTGCATCTCGTGCGCTACGGCACGTCTGCCCCGCAGGAGCCCGCCGAGATCGTCAGCCTGCGCACGACGGTGACCGGCCTCATGCGCAAGCCGCCGCAGGAAAAGATCAAGCGCGGCAGTGCCGCACCGCCGCGCGCCGCGGTGACCGGTAAGCGCAAGGCATTTTTCGGCAAGGCGTTCGTTGCAACCCCGACCTATCGGCGTGCAGAGCTACTTGCCGGCAATCGCATCGCTGGCCCGGCGCTGATCGAAGAGCACGCCTCGACCACGGTGCTCTGGCCGGGCGATCGTCTGACCGTCGACCCCTACGGCAATCTCATCATCAGCATCGGCAGCCGGTGAGTCTCATGGCAAAGAAACAATCCAAGACGGCGCGGGCGACGCCCAAACAAGCAAAGCAGCGCCACAAAGTCGATCCGATCCTGACTGAGATCGTGCGCAACGGCGTCATTGCGGTGACTGAGGAAATGAAAACCAACCTCATGCGCACCGCCTACAACATGATCATCTACGAGGCGCTCGACTTCACCACTGGATTGTTCACCGCCGAGGGCGATACCGTTTCGATCGGCATCGGGCTCCCGAGCTTCACCCGCGGCATGTCGAACACCGTGAAGTCGATGGTGGCGCACTTTGGTCGCGCCGGCATCAAGCCTGGCGACATCTACGTCACCAATGATGCCTACACGACCGGCAGCCATCTCAATCATTTCACCTTCGCGCTGCCGATTTTTCACAGTGGCGAGTTGGCCGGCTTTGCCTGTTGCATGGCGCACTGGATTGACGTCGGCGGTACGCTCGGCGGCATGACCACGGATATTTTTTCCGAGGGCCTGCAGATCCCCATCGTCAAATATCAGGACCGCGGCGTCGTCAACGACACGCTGGTCGATATCATTCGCCTGAACGTGCGCCTGCCGAGCCGCGCCATGGGCGACTTGCGTGCTCAGGTCACGGCGGTGAAAACCGGCGAGCGCCGGTTCCTGCAATTGCTTGACCGCTACGGCCGCAAGCCGGTACTCGATGCGATCAAGACCATCATGAATCAGGCCGATGCCGCCGCGCGGGCGCGCACGCGCACGATTCCCGACGGGACCTACGAGGCCGAGTCGTTCATGGACGACGACGGTATCGATATCGGCAAGCGGGTCCCGATCCGGGTGAAGGTCATCGTCAAGGGCGATACGATGACAATCGACCTCTCCGACATTTCCCGGCAGGTGCGCGGTTTCTACAACTCGGGGCCGTCGACCTCGATCGGCTGCGCCCAGATGGCGTACAAGTGCATCACGTCGCCGACCGATTATCCGATCAACGATGGCGCCTTTCGCAGCCTCAAGGTGATTGTTCCGAAGGGCACCATCGTCAGCGCGGTGCGCCCGGCGCCGATGCGCTGGTGGATGACCTATCCGATGACGGTGGTGGACACCGTCTACAAGGCGCTGGCGCCGGCAATCCCGGACCGGGTCATTGCCGGCCACCATGCCGATCTCGTCACCGCCACGATCCACGGCATCAATCCGCGCACGCGCGAGTTTTTCATTGGCGGATTGGGACCGCTGGGCGGTGGCTGGGGCGCGAAGCTTACCGAGGATGGCGTCTCCGCGACGGTGTGCGCCAACGACGGTGACACCCACAACAGTCCGAACGAGCAGGCCGAAGCCAAACTGCCGATCGTCATCGAGAGCTGTCGATTGATCGAGGATTCGTGTGGGGCAGGGCGCCACCGCGGCGGGCTCGGGATCGAAAGCGTGGTGCGGGCGCGCTCGCACCTCACAGTCAATACCCAGACGGATCGTGCGCACTGCCATCCCTGGGGGCTCTCGGGCGGCCTTGAAGCAACCGGCAACCAGGTTCATTTCCGCGTCGACGGGCAGTGGAAGACCGACCAGCCTAACGCCAAGACGCTCATCACCCATCTGAAGGCGGGCGACGCATTCCGTCTGCGCTCGGGCGGTGGAGGCGGTTACGGCGATCCGCTGGAGCGGCCGATCGAGGCCGTGCAGAGCGATGTTCGGCAGGGATACGTCTCGGTCGAAGCGGCGGCGAAGCTCTATGCGGTCGTCATCGACCCCAAGACGTTCGCGGTCGATGAGGCCGCAACCGAGGGCTTGCGCAGCACACGCCGGCGCGAGCGTGGCGGAGAACGCTAACGCCGCGGCTTCAGCTTGAACGTGAAGGAACCGGCCCCGCCGCCGCAGCACGGGCATTGCATCGCGACCAGAATGCTCTGCTTCTGCTCCTCGTCGAGATCGGAATTGTCCAGGATCTCGCGCGTCTGCTGCGCGAAGAGATCATGCAGCGAGAGGCCGGCCGCCGCGTCCGGCGGCACGAACGATTCCGCCAGCACCTGATCGATCTCCGCGTCGGTGACGGCGCGCAGCTTGCCGTGGCGGTTGTTTGCGTTTGGTCATCCACCTCAAGATAGGGCGTGCAAGCGTGGCATGCAAAGCGTGCGCGGCCCGATCCTCGACATCCGGGCAGCGCCGGTTATGTTCGGCAAATACAACACGCATTCGAGACATCGGGAGGAGATCGGGCGATGAGTGACTACCAGGTGGGCTTCATCGGCATTGGCAACATGGGCTGGCCGATGGCCAAGAACATCCTGAAGGCCGGGGGCAACATCCTCAAAGCCCGGGCACAAGCTCGCGGTCTTCGATCTCGACAAGAGCGCGCGTCGCCAAATTCGTCCAGGAGGAACAAAACGCCGTCGCGGCCGCCAGCGTGGCCGAACTGGCAAAGGCGTCCAACGTCATCATCACCATGCTGCCGACCGGTCCGATCGTGCGTGATGTGATGGAGGGCCTGCTTGCAGCCGCGGCCCTGCAACCGGGAACGATCGTGATCGACATGAGCTCGTCCGAGCCCGTCGGGACCAAGCAACTGTCGGACAAGCTCGCCAAGGCCGGCATCGCTCTGGTCGATGCGCCGGTTTCGGGCGGAATACCCGGGGCGCAGGCTGGCACGCTGACGCTCATGGTCGGCGGTGATGACGCGGCCGCGATCGAGCGCGCCTGGCCGGTGTTGCAGACCATGGGAGCAAAACTCTTCCGCACTGGCGCGTCAGGCTCCGGTGACACCATGAAGGCGCTCAACAACTACTGCGCGGCGGCAAATTTCCGGGCCGTCTCTGAAGCTCTCGCCATGGGCGTCAAGTTCGGCCTTGACCCCAATTTGGTCATCGACATTCTCAATGTATCCACCGGCCGGAGCTTTACGTCCGAGGGCGCGTTCAAAGGACAAGTGTTAAGCGGCAAATACGCTGCTGGGTTCGCGCTGGGGCTTCTGACCAAAGATGTGAAGATCGCGTCCGATTTGGCCGGCGAGCTGGGCGTCATGGCACCGATGTGCTCGGTGGTCTACAACGCCTTCGCGCATGCACGCGAAGGCATGGGCTACAGCGCGGATTTCACCAGCGCCCACAAATATTGGACGCGCGACACGGGCGACAAGCCCAAGTCATAAATCCCGGAGGGAGTGATGATTGCCGTTGTCGCCGAATTCAAGGTGGCGCTGAGCGGTGCTGGGAATTTTCGCGCGCTCGCCGAGCAGCACGCGCACCGGTGTCTCGAGCGTGAGCCCGGCTGCCAGCAGTTCGACATCACGCAGGATCCGGCCGACCCGGAACAATGGTTGTTCTACGAGCGCTATGCCGACGAGGATGCGCTCGCCGCGCATCGCAAGACCGACTACCTGCCGAAATTCATCGAGGCGACGCAGCCTTACGTGTTGGAACGAAAGGTGCGCCGCTTCGACATACGCGTCGATACGCTCAAACGCTGAGCTAGTTCTCCAAAATAGCGACGGCGCGCGTCCAGCCCGCGGACGCCTTGCGAATCTTGGTTGGGAAGCAAGCGACCATGAATCCGTGCGGTGGCAGCAGCTGCAGGTTGGTCAGCTTTTCCATGTGGCAATAGCCGATCTCGCGGCCTGCCTTGTGGCCCTCCCAGATGATCGATCCGTCATGTGACTGGGCAAAACGTTTGCGCGTGTAACTGAAGGGCACATCCCAGGTCCAGGCGTCGATTCCCGTCACCCGCACGCCGCGCTCGAGCAGATAAAGCGTTGCCTCCCGGCCCATGCCGCATCCGGTATCGATGTAATCGTCCTGGCCATAACGTTGATCAGCTCCGGTATTCACCAGCACGATCTCCAGCGGTTTGAGCTCGTGGCCGATACGCTTGAGCTCGGCCTCGACGTCGGCGGCGCTCACCAGATAGCCGCTCTCGAAACGCCTGAAATCGAGCTTCACGCCGGGTTGGAAGCACCAATTCAAATCGATCTCATCGATGGTGCTCGACGGCCGCGGGCCGCTCGGAAGGGCGTGGTCCATCGTCGATGAGAAGTGATAGGGCGCATCAAGGTGCGTGCCGTTGTGCGTCGATATGGAAACGGATTCGACAGCGGCCGCTTCCCCGCCGATCATCTGCTCGAGCTTCAGTCCCGGAAACATAGGTCCCATGGTGGCAAAGCCGGCCTTGTGATCCATGTAGTTGATCTGCGGCAGCATGCTGGGTGGGTCGGATTTGATGCCGGTCTCGAGAGCGACGGAAAGGTCAATGATGCGCCGGGCCATGGGGGTTTCCTGATTGGACGTTTGCGGATGATTGTAAGGGGAGCGTAGTTTCTGCACCGATTGCGGCAAGCTCGCAACAAGTGTGTCCTTCCTGCCATACACCCGGCTCCCAACAACCTAAACCCAGGTTCAATAGAGGGAGGCCAGGAGAATCCGTTATCTTTTTAAAATGCAGATACTTACCCGCCCCGCGGACAACGCGGTCTGCGGCGGCCGGTTCACCCCCGGGGGATCATAGTGCTCCAGCAGCAACGTTTTGCCCGCATTTCCGGGCCCTCAGCACGTGCTTTGCTATCCGTCAGTGGCGCCGCTCTCTTGCTGGCCGTAGTTGGAGCAGCAAGCCCAGCGCAGGCTCAGTTCTTCAACTACTACGGTGGGTCCGGTGGGCCGGCGTTCTATCCCCGGTCCTATTTCGATGGCGGTTATACGCTGCACAGCCATTCGGCACGCAAAGCCGCGCGTCGCGCGGCCAGCCACTCAACGTCGCGCCACGGCGCCCCGTCTGATCCGAGTGCAAGACAGAAACCCGGGAAGGAGGCAGCTAAGCCGGATCCGATCCCGCAAGGGCCTCTGACGCTCGTGGTGTCGATTGCCAATCAACACGTGACCGTGTTCGACCGGGACACGCCGATCATGGAAGCGTCGGTCTCCACCGGCATCCCGGGGCACCCAACGCCGACCGGCATCTTCAGCGTCATCGAGAAGCAGCGCTATCACGCGTCGAATATCTATAGCGGTGCTCCGATGCCCTATATGCAGCGCATCACCTGGTCGGGCATTGCGCTGCACCAGGGCGTCGTGCCGGGACATCCGGCTTCGCACGGCTGCATTCGGTTGCCCGAGGCATTTGCGAGCCGCCTCTTCCGCACCACCAAGGTCGGCGTGCGTGTTCTGGTGACCAACCATCCGGTTGAGCCAACCGAGTTCTCGCACCCGCGCTTGTTCACCCCGGCGCCCGCGGTTGCCGCCGCCGACCCTCGCGATGCATTTGCCAGCACGCTGCCGGCGACCCCGACGGGAACGAAGGTCGCTGCGACCGACGAGAAGACGACGCTGCTCCAGCAAGTGCGGGCGATCGGATTTCCGATGCGTTCCCGGCGGCGAGCACGAGCACGAGCACGACGACGGCCGGCGCAAAGTCTTCGATGCCGGTTATCATGGCGCAATTCCCGGCGGTTCAAGCCCCTGCTACGGCGGCTCCGGAAAAGCCACTGCCGCCAGGGCCGATCTCGGTCTTCATCAGCCGCAAGGAAGGCAAGGTTTTCGTCCGCAAGGGCTTCCAGCCGGTGTTTGATGCGCCGGTGACGATCGATCGTCCGGACCAGGCACTTGGAACCCATCTCTTCACGGCCGTCAGCCAGAAGGATGACGGCTCGGCGATGCGCTGGCTCGAGGTCAGCATGCCGCAGGAGCGGCGGGTGGTTGAGCGCACCCGCCGCGGTGTCCACGAGACCCTTGAGGCAATCCCCGCTCTCAATCCCGGCGACGCACTCGACCGGATCACCATCCCGGCCGAAACCATGGCCCGCATCTCCGAAATGCTCACGCCCGGTGCATCGCTGATCATCTCCGATCAGGGCCTGGGGCCAGAAACCGGCCGTGGGACTGACTTCATTGTCCTCACGAAATATTACGTAAGATAACGATACCGCTTTTGATCTGAATCAGAGTAAGACCACGCCCTGGAGCGCAGTGATGCGCTTCAGGGTTTTTTGCGCATGTCCTTTTCGGCCCGCCGACTCCCGCCGAAGCACCGAGCTAAATGCTCGGCCTTCACAGGGCTTCGCGCAGGCAGGAGAACCGAAGATCCACCCCGGATCACTTCCGGGGTGGGCTTTTTACGGGACATGCGATAGCGATATGCGCGACTGAAGTCTGGGAACACGTGGTGCCTTGAAACTGCCCTCGCGGATCCGGACAAAGGAGCGCGAGGGCAGAGGTATTTCATGCCAGCGGTTGCTGGACTGGCGTGTGTGGCGATACTGTTCGCCATCGGGCTCATCGCTGTTGCGATCGGGCGCTCGCGTGCCGGAACGACGGTGGTGTACGGCGCTTCAGTGGTGGTTACCTTCGCGGCGTTCCTGCTCGCCCTGGCGCATCTCATCCTCGGCAGTCCCCCGGCGAGCGTAACCCTCCCCCTCGGCCTACCTTGGATCGGGGCGCATTTTCGGGTCGATGCACTCGCCGCGTTCTTTTTGATCATTGTGAACCTTGGCGGCGCGATTGCGAGCATCTACGCGCTCGGATACGGCGCGCATGAAGCTTCGCCGCTGCGCGTTCTTCCGTTCTATCCGGCATTTCTCGGCGCCATGAATCTCGTTGTCCTCGCGGACGACGCCTTCGCGTTCCTGCTGTCCTGGGAGTTCATGTCCCTGGTTTCATGGGGGATGGTGGTGGCGCATCACCGGGTCGCCGCCAATGTCAGGGCAGGGTACATTTACCTGGTGATGGCGAGCTTCGGCACGCTCTGCCTGTTTCTGGCGTTCGGCGTTCTGGCCGGCACCAGCGGCCAGTATTCATTTGCGGCGATGCGCGCCGGTCAGCTCACACCGGCACTCGCCCTGATCGCCGGCACGCTCACGCTGATCGGGGCCGGTTCAAAGGCCGGCATTGTGCCGTTGCATGTGTGGCTGCCGCTCGCCCACCCTGCCGCCCCGAGCCACGTCTCCGCCCTGCTTAGCGGGGTGATGACAAAAGTGGGCGTCTACGGCTTCATTCGCATCGTGTTTGATCTGATCGGCGAGCCGACACCCTACGCGGGCCTGATCGTGGCGGCCATTGGGGGAATCACCGCGGCGCTGGGTGTTCTGTATGCTTTGATGCAGCACGACCTCAAGCGGCTGCTCGCTTACCATACGGTCGAGAACATCGGCATCATCTTCATCGGGCTCGGGCTGGCGCTCGCCTTCCGCGCCAATGGCATCGAGTGGGCCGCTGCACTGGCGCTCGCGGCCGCGCTGTTTCACGTGTTCAACCACTCGGTCTTCAAGAGCTTGCTGTTCTTCGGCGCCGGTTCCGTGCTGATGGCGACCGGTGAACGCGACATGGAGCACCTGGGCGGCTTGATTCATCGCATGCCGCAGACCGCATTCGCGTTTCTGATCGGTTGCATGGCGATCTCGGCGCTGCCGCCGCTCAACGGCTTCGTCTCGGAATGGCTGACGTTCCAAGCCATTCTGGTGAGCCCGCAGCTGCCGCAGTGGGGCCTCAAGCTTGTCATTCCCGCTGTGGGTGCGCTGCTCGCCTTGTCAGCCGCACTCGCTGCGGCGTGCTTCGTCAAGGCGTTCGGGGTGACGTTCCTCGGCCGGGCCCGCAGCAACGCGGCGCACGCGGCGAACGAGGTCGATCAGTTCCAGCGTGTCGCCATGTTTGTGCTGGTGGCCCTGTGCGTCCTTGCAGGAATCTTTCCGGGTTTCGTCATTGACGCATTGGCGCCGGTCACCCGCGCCCTGGTCGGCGGGACGATGCCACAGCAGGCGTTCCTGCCCTGGTTGTCGATCATTCCAATCGTGGCAAGCCGCAGCTCCTACAACGGGCTCCTGATTCTGTTGTTCCTCGCGGGCTCGGCCACGCTGACGGCAATGATCATCCATCGCTTTGCAACACGAGCCACACGCCGCAGTCCGATCTGGGATTGCGGCTTTCCACTCGCTTCTCCGGTCGCCCAGTACACGAGCTCAAGTTTTGCCATGCCGATCCGGCGCGTTTTCGGCGCGTCGGTGTTTCGGGTGCGCGAGCACGTCGATATGCCGCCGCCCGGTGCGATGCGCGCAGGCCATTTCCAGGTGCGGGTGTTTGATCCGGCGTGGTTCGCGATCTACGGCCCGATTGCGCGTGGCGTCAGAAGCACCGCCATTTTTCTCAACCGGATCCAGTTTCTCACGATCCGCTCCTATCTCACCCTCGTGTTCAGTGCGCTGATCGTGCTCCTGTTGGTGGTGGCGGCATGGCGCTGATTCTCGAGTTGGCCGGTCAGGCATTGCAGATGGCGATCGTGGTCGCCATTGCGCCGCTGCTCATTGGCATCAGCCGCAAGGTTAAAGCACGGCTTCTGCGGCGCATCGGCCCACCCGTTTTGCAGCCCTATTTCGATCTCTGGAAGCTGATGCACAAGGAAATGGTGCTCGCCTACAACGCGTCATGGATCTACCGCGTTGCCCCTTACGTCGTTTTCGCTGTGACCTGGGTTGCGGCTGCACTGGTACCGACCTACTGCACGAATCTGCTGTTTTCCTGGTCGGCGGACCTCATTGTCATCGTGGCCCTGATGGGCACCGCGCGGTTCGCGCTGGCGCTGGCCGGCATGGATGTCGGCACCGCGTTCGGCGGCATCGGCGCCTCCCGCGAGATGCTCATCGCCTCGCTGGCAGAGCCGGCGATGTTGCTGATCGTTTTCACGATCGCGCTTGTGGCCGGCACGACCCAGCTCTCGACCATTGCCGAGCTGTTCACACATTCCCCAGTGGGGCTGCGCGTATCCCTCGGGCTCGGACTTATGGCTCTCGTCTGCGTCGCGATAGCCGAAAATGCACGCATACCAATCGATAATCCGGCGACGCATCTTGAGCTGACCATGGTGCACGAAGCCATGGTGCTGGAATATTCCGGCCGTCACCTCGCGATGATCGAGGCTGCAGCGGCGGTCAAGCTGGTCCTTTATTTCTCGTTGATCGCCTGCCTGTTCTTCCCGTTCGGCATCGCCACCTTTGACCGCTCTCCTGGCGCTCTGCTGATCGGCATTCTGGCCTATCTGAGCAAAATGGTTGTGCTCGCCGTCCTGTTGCCGATCGGTGAAACCAGCGTCGCGAAGATGCGGGTCTTCCGCTACCCGGTTTTCCTCGGCAGCGCATTCGCCGCCGCGGCACTTGCGGTATTTCTGTTGTTCGTGTCGCGGGGCTTTTGATGGATACGCTCGGCTTTGACGTTGCTCACCTGCTGTCGGGCGGAATGCTGGTCCTGAGTTTGCTCTTGCTCTATCAGAGCCGCATCATCGCGGTCATCAACGTGTTTGCGCTGCAAGCGATCGTTCTCGCCTTATCGGTCGCCTGGCAGGCCTATCTGCAGCAAGCGCCACACTTGATGGTGACTGCTGCCATCGCGTTGATCGTGAAGGGATTGATCATCCCATTTGCCCTCCAGCGCATCGTGCGTCGCCTCGACATCCATCGCGAAGTGGAGACGGTGATCGCTGGTGGCCCCACCATGCTGGCCGGCCTCGCGCTGGTGGCGCTCTCGATTCTGCTGCTGCAGCCGAGCGAAGGCAGCGTGCTGACCCGTGAAGATCTGGCATTTGCCCTGGCGGTGATCCTGCTCGGATTGCTGATGATGATCACCCGTCGCAACGCAGTGACTCAGATCATTGGCTTCATGTCGCTGGAAAACGGGCTAGTCCTTGCGGCGACCGGCTCGCGCGGCATGCCGCTGGTGGTGGAAATTTCGGTCGCATTCTCCATTCTCATCGCATTCGTTGTGTTCGGCATCTTCGTGTTCCGCATTCGCGAACGTTTCGATACCGTCGACGTTGCGGCCATCGACCGCTTCCGTGGCGAACGGAGGGAACACCTGTGATCTCGCCGATCGATGCGCTGCTGATTATTCCGGGGATTGCCATCCCGATTCTGGCGCTGGTCAGCAACTACCGTGTGGGCGCAGCGTTGAATGTGGTCGCCGCGGGGGCATCGTTCGCCGCCGGGATTGCTCTCCTGTTCGCGCCCCGCAGCCGCAGCGATCTGATCATTGTTGACGATTTCAATATCTACCTGATCACCCTGACGACCTTCGTGGGGCTCACTACCAGTATCTTCAGCGCGAGCTATATCGCCCACGAGATCGAGGTCGGCCGGCTCACGCCGACATTTCTGCGCTTCTACCATGCCATGTACCAGGCGCTGCTCGGCGCCATGAACGTGGCGCTGCTTGCCAACAACATCGGCCTGATGTGGGTCGGCGTGGAGGTCGCGACGCTCTCGACCGTCATGATGGTCGGAATCTATCGCACTCCGGAAGCCATTGAAGCGGCCTGGAAGTATTTCATCCTCGGCAGTGTCGGCATCGGGCTCGCGTTCTTCGGCACAATCCTGGTCTATCTGGCGGCGCAAGAGGTGCTTGGCGAAGGTCTGCCGGCAATGGCCTGGGATCTGCTCGTCAAGGCGGCGCCGCAGGTCGACCCGCGGCTCCTGTCGCTCGCTTTCGTGTTCCTGCTGGTCGGTTACGGAACCAAGATCGGCCTTGCCCCGTTCCACGCGTGGCTGCCCGATGCCCACGCCGAGGGGCCCACCCCGATTTCCGCGGTGCTGTCGGGCCTGTTGCTCAACGTCGCGCTCTACGCCTTGCTGCGGTTCAAGATGGTGCTTGCCGCCAACCCGGCGACGCTCGATGTCGGCGCCATCATGATCACGCTCGGCATTGTCAGCCTGCTATTTGCGGCGTTCATGCTCTACCGGCGGCGTGACATCAAACGCCTGTTTGCCTACTCCTCGATCGAGCACATGGGCATCGCGGCTTGCGCGTTCGGGATCGGCGGCCCGCTCGCGAACTTTGCTGGCTTGATGCAAATGACCGCGCACTCGCTGACCAAGTCCGCCATTTTTTTCGCGGTTGGTCATATTGCCCAAGTGAAGGGCACGCAGCGCATCGCCGACATGGGCGGGCTCTCGATCACGCACCCGGTATTGGCTGTTGGCCTCGCACTTGGCGTAATCGCGATCGCCGGCTTGCCGCCGTTCGCCGTCTTCACCAGCGAATTCACGCTGCTCTCCTCGACGTTCGCGCGTGCGCCAGTGCTCGCCGTGCTGCTGATGATCGGAATTCTTTTGGCTTTGGGTGCGCTGCTGTTGCGGCTGCACGACATCATCTTCGGGGAACCCAAAGGTCCAGCCGGGCCGGTGCAAGCGTCGTATGTTCCGCTCTTCTTGCACCTCGCGCTCGTCTTCATCATGGGAATCTGGCTGCCCGAGCCGCTGGTCCGGTGGTTCCGGTCCGTAGCGACACTGCTGGGATGACGCGATGTCGATCGATCTCACGGCATTGAGCCCCGTTGCCAACCACCGTCCATGGCCGCGATACGAACTCGATGTGGCGCGCTGGGAATCCATCGGCGAAGCCCTTGGCAATGGAGAGGCGGACTTGCTTGCTCTATGGGCGGAGCCGGGTGTCGTGCACCTCGCGTTCCGCCCACCGCACGCTGCGCCGGCGGTCATTTCTCTTGCTGTCCACGACCGCTCATTCCCATCGGTCGGCAAGCATCACCCGCCCGCCATCCGGCTTGAGCGTGCGATCACGGATCTCTACGGCTATGCCCCAGTTGGGGCGCCGGATACACGCGCGTGGCTTGATCACGGGGCTTGGGGCATCCGTGCGCCGCTTGGTGCTCATGAAGCGTCGGTGTTGCGCGATCCGACCGACTACGAATTTCAACCCGTGCGCGGGGAGGGGCTGCACCAGATCCCGGTTGGTCCGGTGCACGCCGGAATTATCGAGCCAGGGCATTTTCGTTTCACCGCCAACGGCGAAATCGTCGCGCGATTGGAGGAGCGCCTCGGCTACGTTCACAAAGGCATTGATGGCTTGCTGACCAACGCGGATCCGGAGCGCGCAGCGCGCGTCGTTGCGCGCGCGTCCGGTGATTCGACCGTTGCGTTGAGCTTCGCGTTCGCGCTCGCATTCGAGTCAGCGCGCCACGTCGTGGTGCCGCTGCGCGCACAGGTCATCCGCGGAGTCATGGCCGAGCTCGAGCGAATCGCCAACCATTTCGGCGACATCGGTGCCATCTGCAATGACGCCGCCTTTGCGCTGCTGCACACCTACTGCGGCATCTTTCGTGAGCGGGTGCTTGCCGCGTGTGACGAGGTCTTCGGCCATCGTCTGATGATGGACGCAATTGTGCCGGGCGGTGTTCGGCATGATATGGGGGTGGAGCAGGCGCACCTGATCCTGGGGCTGCTCGACGAGCTTGCGCCGCGTTTCGACGAAGTCGTCCAATTTTATGACGCCACTCCGTCATTGCTTGATCGCACCCGCACGACTGGTGTCCTGTCGCCGGATCTGGCTGGGAACTGGGCGGCAGGCGGTTACGTCGGCCGCGCATCGGGCCGCAACTTCGATACGCGGCGAGATGTTGCTTACGCACCTTACGACCAATCGGTATTCAACGTCCCGGTGATGCAGGCCGGAGACGTCGATGCGCGCATCTGGATCCGCGTGCATGAAATAGAAGCCAGCATGAAACTGCTGCGGACCTGGCTAACCGGACTTCCCGCTGGTCCTGTCTTGGTGGATATCCCGCAACCGGTAGAGGCATGCGAGGGCGCCGCGATGACCGAAGCTTTCCGCGGCGACATACTGGTGTGGCTGCGCCTCACCGCAGAGGGCCGTGTCGCACGTTGTCACGTCCGCGACCCATCTTGGTTCCAATGGCCGCTGCTGGAGGCAGCCATCAAAGGCAATATCGTCGCCGATTTCCCGCTCTGCAACAAATCATTCAACTGCTCCTACGCGGGGCAAGACGTCTGATGCGCACGCTGCTGCTCAAATCATTGTTTGCCCGGCCGGTGACCATCGGAGCACCTGCACCCGGCGACGCCGCCCTCGCCGAAGTCGGCCGTACCCTTGAACAACGGGTTCGACATTTATTAGGTCGTTCGATGACCATTCGCGAGGTCGATGCCGGATCATGCAACGGCTGCGAGCTTGAGATCCACGCGCTCAACAATGCAGTCTATGACGTGGAGCGCTTCGGATTGCGATTTGCCGCTTCCCCACGTCACGCCGACGTGCTGCTGGTGACCGGACCCGTGACGCACAACATGAAGGTCGCACTGGAACGCACCTACGCGGCCACGCCCGACCCCAAATGGGTTGTCGCCGTCGGCGACTGCGCGGCGGGATGCGGCGTGTTCGAGGGAACTTATGCAGTTGTTGGTGCGGTGGATAAGGTCATCCCGGTCGATCTGCATATCGTTGGTTGTCCGCCGCGCCCGATTGATTTGTTGCGTGGGCTGACCGCCCTGATCGATCAGGCGACATCCCGGCGGTAAAACGCTACACGTGACCGCTATAAAAAGCGGTGATAGGATAACCGTCCTGCGGCGACGGCTGGGCGCCTCGTTGGCTTCAATGCAGCCGCCTCCGCCGTCGTGGGATTGCTATCTGTGTTTGCGTGAGGGTGGGGCCATGACACAACCTACAGACATGGAGTTGCTGGACGCGTTTCTAAGCCAGGACGATCGGCTGACGCATTCCGGCATGATGCTGAGCGATTGCTTTGCACCGAGCCAATTCGATCTCGTATTTGAATATGGCACGGTCATCCAGAAGAGCGCTGTCCGGCAGGCGCTGATTGCCTGCATCTCGCTGCCCGTCGTAGAGCCGGGCGCGGAGACACCGCCCCGCAATGCCACGTTCGAGAAGCATCTGGAGAATTTACTGCTGCACGCCCTGCGCAGCATTGCGGCGGACGAATGGGTTCCGCGTCCGGAGCGTGCTGCCGCCAGTTTGCTGGTCGAGGCCGCGGCTATCAGGAAACTGCCGCACCTTGGTCCGCATGCGCCTGCACCGTCCGTCGCGCCGTTTCTGGAACCGGTTGCTCCGATTCCGAAGTTCCTGGTGCGGACTGATTATTGAACCATCTGGTCCAGGCGTTGCGCGAAGTAAGCCACCGTCTTGGAATAGACTTGGCTCTTGTTCCACTGCAGCAACACGTCAAAGTTGGCGCTGCCCGGCCCCCACGGCTGGCCGCGCTGCCACCCGTAGCTCTTCAAGTAGTTAGCCGTCGAGGCAAGCACGTCGGCCGGACTGCGGATCAAGTCGCTGTGGCCATTGCCGTCATAGTCGATGGCGAACTTCATGTACGACGACGGCATGAACTGCGTCTGTCCGATTTCGCCGGCCCAGGCGCCATGCATCTCCGCGGGAGTGAGATCGCCACGCTGGACCAGCCGCAACGCGTCCAGCAGTTCTGACTGAAACATGTCGGTGCGGCGGCAATCATAGGCGAGCGTCGCCAGCGCACGAATCGTTGGAAACTTGCCGACGTTGACGCCGTAATCGGTTTCCAGGCCCCAGATCGCCACCAGCACCGGGCCCGGAACTCCGAATTGCTGTTCGATGCGGTTCAGGGTTCCGGCGTATTGGCGCATCATATTGGCGCCTTTGTTGAGACGCGGCGGCACCATGCGGCCGGAGAACTCCTCGAAAGTCTGGTGGAAGACCCCCTGACCGTGATCTCGCGCGATGATGGTGGGATCGTAGGTCACCCCATTGAGCGCCGTTGCGATGGCCTGCTGCGAGATGCCCTGGGCGGCCGCTTCCTGCTTGAAGCTCGTCAGCCACGCGTCGAAGCCGCCGGGCGGCTGACACTGCACCGCATGGGCCGCGGACGACAGCGCGCACATCAGCCCCGCGGCAATCAGAGATCGGGTTACATTTGCCAGCATCCCACCGCCCCCTCGCTGTGCGGACCTGGCCGGGACTAAGTTTGCAATGTCCCAGCCCGTCTCGCGGCTTCGATTGCGTACCAGACCTTCTCAGGTGTGGCAGGCATCTGCACATAAGGCGCCCCTATCCGCGCCATCGCATCGTTGATCGCGTTCATGACTGACGATAATGCCCCGACCGTGCCGGACTCACCCGCGCCCTTCACGCCGAGCGGGTTGGTCTTGGTCGGTACTTCGTTCTCGCCCAGCTCGAACGCACAGAAATCATCGGCGCGGGGCATCGCGTAGTCCATGAACGATCCGGAGAGAAGTTGCCCCGAGGTGTCGTAAGCGATGTTCTCAAACAAGGCCTGCCCGACCCCCTGGGCGATCCCACCGTGCAACTGACCTTCCACCAACATTGGGTTGATCATATGGCCGACGTCATCGACTGCGGTGTAGCGGACCAGCTCGACCACGCCGGTGATCTCGTCGATTTCGACCTCACTAATGTGGCAGCCATTGGGAAATGTGCGCTGGCCGCCATCAAAGGTGCCGGATTCGATGAGCCCAGGCTCCACGCCCTTAGGAATTTTTGCCGGGACGAACGAATCGCGAGCGAGCTCCAAAATACCGATCGACTTGTCTGTACCCGCGACCGTGAACTTGCCGCTGTCGAAGACGATATCGCGCTCGTCGGTTTCCATCAGATGCGCGGCGATCTTGGTCCCCTTGGCCACGACCTTCTGGGCCGCCGCAATCAGCGCGCTGCCGCATGATACCGCAGAACGAGAACCGAAGGTGCCGGTGCCGATCGCGACCTGGTCGGTATCGCCCCATTTGAAGCCGACCTTGCTTGGATCAATCCCGAGCTTGGTGGCGATGATCTGGCGCCACGCCGTTTGGTGACCCTGTCCATGATCGTGGGAGCCGACCAGGATGGTCACGGTGCCCGTCGGGTTGAAGCGAATCTCGGCATGCTCGATCAGGCCGGCATTTGATGATTCGACCGTGTTGGAGATACCGATGCCGCGCAGTTTCCCGTGCTGGCGCGACTGGCGATAGCGTGCCGCGAATCCCGCATGGTCGGCCTTGATCAGGCAGTCTTCGAGATTCTTGCCGAAGTCACCACAGTCATAGGTGTAGACGAGGGCGGTCTTGTAGGGCATCGCCGCAGCCGGAATGGTATTGCGCCGGCGCATTTCAGCTGGGTCGAGGCCGAGCTTGCGCGCCGCGAGATCCACCATGGTCTCGATGACGTAAGCGGCCTCGGGCCGGCCCGCACCGCGATAAGGCCCGGTGAGCATCGTGTTGGTCAGCACCCCGGTCACCTCCACATGGGCGGCCGGTATCACGTAGGTGCCGGCGAGCACGCCGACGTTCACCGTGGGCGGCCCGGCGCTGCGATCCGAGTGATAGTAGGCGCCGATATTGGCGAATGTCTTGACGCGTAGTCCGAGAATTTTGCCGTTGTTGTCGAGCGCGAGCTCGGCTTCCGTCACGTTGTCGCGTGCCTGCTCGTCGGTGAGCAGGCCTTCGCTGCGCTCCGAGATCCATTTGACCGGCTGACCAGTGATCTTGGCGGCAACGACGCACAGTATGTATTCGTTGTAGAGCGCGCCCTTCATTCCAAATCCGCCGCCGACGTTCTCCGAGATTACGCGGACCTGGGTCTCAGGCAGTTTCAGGACTTCACTGGAAAGCGCGCGACGGATGATGTGCGGCCCCTGTACGGTACAGCGTAGTGTGTAGCGGTCGTCACGCTGGTCGTATTCGGCAAGGCAGCCGCGCGGCTCCATCGCATTCGTCGTGATCCGGTTGATCACCATGCGATGCTGCACCACATGCGCCGCCGCCGCAAAGGCGCGATCGACAGCGGCTTTGTCGCCCACCTCGTAGAGATAGGTCTGATTGTTTGGATAGGTCTCGTGCGCACCAGGTGCACCGGGCTTGATTGCCTCCTCGACTGTTGCGACGGCGGGGAGCGGCTCGTAGTCCACTTCGATCGCCTCGGCGGCGTCCTTCGCCTGATGCAATGTCTCGGCCGCGACAAAAGCGACCGGATCGCCGGCAAGATGGACGATGTCGCGTGCGAGTGCGGGTTGTGATGCAGGGACCGCAGGGCTGCCATCGCGCCGTTTGCGCGGGACCAGTGGCCGCTGGATTCCCAAAGCCGTGATGGCTGCATCGCGACCAGTCAGGACAAGATGCACGCCCGGCATCGACCGGGCGGCATCGATATCGATACTCCGGATGCGTGCATGGGCATGGGGCGAGCGCAGCACGAAGCCGCGCAGCTGGCCGGTGACGGTGACGTCGTCCACATAACGGCCCGCTCCGCGCACCAGATAGGGATCTTCCTCGCGCGGTACGGATTGCCCGATGCCAAATTCTCCCATTGCACAGTCCTTCGCTACTGTCTGCGTTCTGTTATGACGTTGTGATTCTGGCCCGAGGCCCCCTGCGAGCCGGAAGGCTTCAGGCGCGCCGCCCAGCTGATCGGATTGCTGAAGCGCAGTGGTCGACCGAGCTCAGGGCATTGGAATGGGGCCCATGTCCTTCGGTACAGCGTAGCCTTTTTGCACCGCCGGCCGATTGGCGATGGCGACATACCAGCGTTTCACATTGGGGTATTGATTGAGATCGATGGTTTGCCATTCGAAACGCGAGATCCAGGGCCAGATGGCAATATCGGCAATCGAATAGGCATCAGCCACGAACTCGCGTCCGGCAAGACGCTTCTCCAGCACCCCATAAAGCCGGTGTGCTTCCTTGAGATAGCGGTCCTCCGCATATGGCGCTTTGCCCTTGTTGTATTTGACGAAGTGGTGAACCTGTCCGAGCATCGGGCCAATTCCACCCATCTGCCACATCAACCATTCCAACACGCGGTAACGCGGCTCGCCGTCTTTCGGCAGCAGTTTGCCGGTTTTGTCGGCGAGATAGATCATCAGCGCGCCGGATTCCATCAAGCTGATGCCGGTGTCGCTGTCGACGATCGCCGGGATGCGGTTGTTGGGGCTGATCTTGAGGAAGTCGGGCTTGAATTGCTCATCCTTGCCGATATCGATCGCGTGCACCCGGTAGGGCAGCCCAATCTCCTCGAGCATGATTGAGGCCTTGCGGCCATTTGGGGTGGTCCAGGTGTAGAGGTCGATCATGAGCGTTTGTCCCTGACTGCTAACGCGGGAACCATACTGTGACGCGAGCCGATGGAGAACCGAGGACGGCTGGCGGAGGAGGGATTGCAGGATGCGCTGAGTGTCTTGAAGGCCATGCGGAGGGGCGATTTCGGCAACGATACCATTGCGGTAGCGGAATTGACCAGGGACTCGCGGCGCCCCCCCCAAAAGCTAGCTGATCCGCTTATTTTCGATGCGCAAGACCCGATGCGGCACAGCCGCAGCGAAGTCGTCGTCGTGAGTGACAAACATCACCCCGTAGCCGGATTGGCACAGCTGCTCAATCGTGCGGGCCAGGGCGCGGCAGGTCTCGCTATCCTGACCGATAGTCGGCTCGTCGAGCATGATCCAGGGATGTGCGCCCGCGAATGGCCACAACCAGCTGATGCGCTTGCGCGCCGCGATCGGCAGCTCATAGAGGTGCTGGTCGGTCGAGCCGACGCCAAGCTGGCGGGCGAGCGCTGAGATCCGCGCTTGAGTCAGCATCGCGTTTGCGGGGTGACCCGACAGCGCCGCGCGTCGCCGGTCCATGTCTTCGCGCAAAGTGGCGCCGCACCATTGCTGATCTGGATTCTGGGTCGCCAAGGCCAGCGCTGTATTGCCGGTTCGCCATGGCTCGTAGGCCGCGCCGTCGAGGGAAATATGCGCTGATCGGGGGACGAGTGCGCCCACCAGAATTTTCAGCAATGTCGTCTTTCCCGCACCGTTCGGGCCGGACAAGCGGTGCGCTTGCCCAGGTTCCAGGACGACCTCGGCATTGTCGAAAATGTCGGTGTCCGGACGGTACCCGAATGACAGCTGCCGGATGAAGATCCGCGGCCCGCGCTGAGGCGCGATGGCTTGCTGCAAGCCGTCCCAGTCGCAGGCGAAACTGCTCCCGCGCCCCTGCAACTGCGTCGTGTCCCAGCCGCGCGGCTGCGCTCGATTGTCGGTCAGGACGACATCGAACCGACCGGTTCCGAGATAGTCCAGAGCTTGGGTGCGGTTGCGCGTATCGAGTTGTTCGAGCGCCGTGTCGATGGCGACCGAGCCATACGCCGAGATGGAGAAGCAGTGTAATGCGAGCAGAACCTGCTCGCCTCCCGAGAGGCTCTGCGGTTTCTGGCGCAGCGCCGCCCGTGGGCGCTCGAACAGTGGCCGATCACGGTCGCGACTTCTTGCGCGATAGATTTGGACTTCATCGGCAATCGTCGATGACAGTCCGGACAGGGCGGCTTCGGCGTAAGGTCCAAGGAAGTAGGTTGCGGCGCCGAGTTCCCGCGCGCGAGCGAGCAACAATCGGCTGCGGCCTGAAAAATTGGGACCGGAAATGAATTCACCGCGCCCCATGCAGATCCATCCATATGATGACGCACCCGGCAACGACACTGGATAGAATCCAGATCTTGTCGCGCTCGCCGAACTCGGATTTGCGCTCGAGTGTCAGCAGCGGATCCAGCAGGCTGAGCGTTTTTTCAACCGGCCACTTGTCGCGCATACGGCCGGTGACGCTTGTCACGGCCGTGAGCCACACGGTCTGCACCAATATCCATCCATTGAGCAGATTGCGCATCGAGAAGCGCCGCGTAATGACCCCTGACGCGATCAGCGCCGTGTAGGCCCGATCAATCGATTGCTGTAGCGTTTCCATCAGGGACAATGTCAGCACGGCGATGCGCTTGATCGCGAGCGGCGCATAGAGCGCGCGGATGAACTGGAGCGGTGTCAAAGCCACAAAGCGAAACGCCGTCACTTGCACGATTGCAACGATCAGAAACAGGCGCGCCGATATGACGGCAACGTAGATGAACGCGGCGCCACGTGAACCAGGCTGATCGGCCGCGATCTGCGCTGGCGATCGGCCGACAACCACGACCCATACGATGATCATGAAAACGGCAAGCGGAAAAATCAAAATCACCGCGCGTCGTAGAGCAGCCACGGCCCTCAGGCCGACTTCGGTGACCGCGAACAGCGCGCATAAGGAGGTGAGGACGACCAGCCCGGACACACGCGCCAGCATGGCTGCGGCTATGACGATTATGACAAAAACGACGGCGCCGTTCGGCGTCATATCGCCGCCGGTTGCGGACGCGCGCGCACCAGCGCGATGAAATCCTTCGGCGTGGCGCGAAACAGCAGTGCCGCCAGCAGCACCTGCAGCGACTTGTCGATTGGTTCAGCGGTGAATCCGGAATGCAGGACGGCCGACATCAGGTGTTGGCCGGCTTTGAGAAAAAATGCCACCAGGAACGCCGAGCCGCTGCCTGTGACGCCGCCAAACACATACGCCACGACGGGAGCCGAGACGATAGCGGAGACCAAGCCAAGCAGGATGCCGGACAGGATCACGCGGATCACAAACCTGATGATGGGCAGCGGACGTTCCCGGAACAGGGCCTCGCCGCGCGCGACCACGAAGGCCGCAATGAAGGCGATCGCGACCTCGGTCAGGGTAAACCAGATGAGAAACGGATTGATGAACAGGCTAGTGATCACGGTACTGATCATGGCCGCCACGAATGCGCACACGAACGCAGCGATCCGGTCCGGGTAGATCAGCATCGCGCACAGGATGGTGCCGATGGAATCAAGGTAGATGGGAAGCTTCGTCAAGTAAACGATCGAACCCACAGCAAAATTGAGAGCGGCGCAGAGCGCGATGGCAATCAGGCGCGGCGTTGTGAACATGGAGTCACCCTTCCCGATACCTTAGAGCGCTTCCCGTTCGGGTTCAAACAAACCGATGGGCTGCCTGGCCGGCTCACTCCTGCAACAGGTGCGCCAGGTTTTCCGCGCGCAGCCGTTGCAGATCGCAGCGGAACGTCCACGTCCCAGAGGCGGGCCGGCTCGCGCCAGCTGAGGTTGAGCGCGGCGAGGCGGCGCCGCGTTTCCATCATGACGGTGGGCGTGCTCCACGCCATATCGGCGAACAGCCGCGGTTCGGGCTTGCGCATGCCGATCAGTACGTACCCGCCGTCCTCCGCGGGGTTGACCACCACGTCGATCCCATCATGGAGGAGGTCTGCCGATCTGCGCAGGTGATCGGCGGTCAGGGTAGGGCAGTCCGTCCCGATCACCAGCACGGGCCCGTTCTCAGCGGCGACTGCGTCCAGCATGCGGGCGCCAAGGTCTCCGTCAGGCTGACAGGCGAGGCGAACGCGCGGAGCGAACTGCTGGAACGCCGGGTGGGAATGGTCCGGTGCGGCCCAAAGGGTCACAGTCCCCACCTCCAGCGCGGTTTGAACGGCTGCAGTTAGAAGCCGCTGCTGCAGCCGCGCGGCGCCTTCCGGGCCGAGCGCTGGGATCAGCCGGGTCTTGGCAACTCCGGCTATCGGCGCCTTCGCCAGAATCGCGATGGTAATCTCACCGTTTGCGCGGAACATATCCATAGGCTCGCGCCAGCGTGTGCGGGTCGGCACCGAGAAAATGCGCGGCACGCAGCCGCCACATCAGCAAGATCGTGCGCAGGGGACCACGTTCGTCCCAACGACGCCCGGAGGTTACAACCCGTGCTGACAAGCAAAGCGGAGCCGAAATCTGCCGCAGCTGTCGCGACGCGATGATATCCTCCATCAACGGAACGTCGGGGAATCCGCCGACCTGCGCGAATGCGCGCCGCTCGACGAATATCGCCTGATCGCCGGTGGCAATTCCGGTCAGGCGGGAGCGCCAATTCATCAGGCAGGCGATCACCGGGAGAAGGAAACTGCGACCCGTAATCGCAACATCAAACCAGCCCCAGGCGCGCGCGCTCGTTGCCAAGCCCTCGCCGACGAGGCGGTCGGCGCCTTCGGGCAAGCGGGTGTCGGCGTGCAGAAACAACAAGACATCGCCGGTTGCAACTTGGGCGCCGGCATTCATCTGCGCCCCACGTCCGCGTGGCGCCTCAACCAGTTTGTCGCAGCGCGACCGTACCAATTCGGCTGTGCGATCCTGACTTCCGCCGTCCGCAACGATCACTTCGACCCCATCGGCGCGCAGTCGGGATAGCGCGTTCAGCGCGTCAACAATGCCGTCCGCTTCGTTCAAGGTCGGGATGATGATGGACAGTGCGGTCACTGGCCCCCGCTATTCGGCCGCTTCCCGCAACGCGCCGCCGCAACTCGAGCCTTGCCCGGCCGTGCATCCGTAGCAATGACCGGCGACCTGGATGTCGTTGCCAACGAGTTCGGCGGAAATCAAATCGCGGATATGCAGTGGTTTCCCATTCCGTCCGAGCGCTGGAAGATCGAGCATCTGATTGAAATCGCAATCGTAGAGAAATCCGCGCCAGTCAACGGAAATCAAATTTCGGCACATGACCCCGTCCAGATTCTCCTCACGATGCGCGCCGCGCAGCAGGCGCACATAGCGATCAAACTCGCCCTTCGAGATCAGGATCGAGCCGAAGCGCTGAATCGGCATGTTGGCGAGCGTGTAGAGACGAGTGAATTGAATCCCGTATTGCTCGCCGAGAATGCGTTTGTAATCGGCTTCAAGCTCGGCCTGTCCGGGAGGCAGAGAAGCCCCTTGCGGATTGTAGACGAGGTTCAACGTGAGATCGGTGCCGTCGATTCCATAGCCAAGCGCGTTGAGCTTCCTCAACCCACGGATCGAGCCGTCAAAGACGCCTTTGCCGCGTTGCCGATCGACGTTGTCCTGAAGATAGCAGGGCATCGACGCCGTGATTTCGACTTGGTGACTGGCGAGGAATTCAGCCAGGTCCTCTTGGCCGGGCACTTCCAGGATTGTCAGATTGCAACGATCGATCACGCGCACCGCCATGGCGCGTGCGGCTCGCACAAGCTCGCGGAAATATGGATCGAGCTCCGGCGCCCCACCGGTGATGTCGAGGGTTGCGATGCGGCAACGCTCGAGGGCAGCGAGCACCTGCTGAACCACCCCGTGGCTCATCTGCTCGGTGCGGTTGGGCCCGGCCGCCACGTGGCAGTGGACGCATGATTGATTGCAGCGGTACCCGAGGTTGACCTGCAGTGTGTCGATGGTCCGCCGCGCGAGCGCCGGAAACGAAATCTTGTCAAGCAGGGGCCACGTATCTCGCATACCCACCAATCGCCTTTCGGCACGCTTGTCGTGGGCTGAAAACTTGCACAAATGGAGGGCCTCGTCACGCAGTGCCGGGGCAAAAGGTTGACAAATCGCCGTGAAAGCAACGCGATGGAAAATCCGGTCCTGGTTGAAGTGACGCGCGGCGCGCTGGTCGAAAGCCGCCATCGCGGTGCCGTCTGCGTCATGGACGCGCATGGACGCGTCGTTCTGAACACCGGCGACACGCAGGCGCCGGTTTATCCGCGCTCCGCCGTGAAGGCCATTCAGGCGCTGGTGCTCGTGGAATCCGGCGCCGCGGACCGCTACCGGTTTGGAGACGAGGAACTGGGGCTCGCTTGCGCCTCCCATGCCGGCGAACCGCGACATGTGGCTGGTGTTGAACGCATGCTCGGGCGCGCCGGCCTCGAGGTCAGCAAGCTGCAATGTGGGACGCATTGGCCGACGCACCGTCCGTCTGCCGACGCGCTCGTTCGCGCGGGCGTCTCGCCGTCACCCTTGCACCACAACTGCTCGGGCAAGCACGCAGGCTTTCTCTGCGCTGCCTGTCAGATGGGCTTGGACGGGGGCACCTATACGGCTCCAGAGCACGGTGTTCAGCGCGAGGTGCGCGCTGCGCTTGAAATGTTGTCGGCAACCAAAATCGACGATCAACACATCGGTATCGACGGTTGCTCAGTTCCCACCTTTGCGGTGCCGCTCGCCGGTCTGGCGCGCGTATTCGCGGCTTTTGCCAGTGAGCAGGGCCTGCCGCCGGCACGCGCTGCCGCCTGTCGGCGCTTGCGCGCCGCATGCGCGGCAAAGCCCTGGTTCGTTGCCGGAACAGGACTTTTCGCCACCGAGATCATGGACCATTTCGGAGCGCGCGTGTTCGTGAAAGGCGGGGCCGAAGGCGTCTACTGCGCCGCTCTGCCCGAGCAGGGCCTCGGTATCGCGGTGAAATGCGACGACGGTGCGGGGCGCGCGGCCGAGGTCATCATGGCCGGCATCCTGACGCGCCTGATCGGTGAGGACCCGCTGCTCGTGAGGTATGCTTACGCCGCGGTACGCAACTGGCGCGGAACCTTGGTCGGTGAGATGCGCTGTGCTGTACGGTTGAGGGACGGGGAGAACTAATCCTGCCGCCGTACGGCCGCGGCCGCGGAGATCACGACGTTCTGCGCCGCCCGCAGGAGCTGATCAAGATCAGGGGTTTTCGTGCGAGCGCTGGTTCTCCAGCGACGGAGCATGCTGGGGATATGAACAAACACCACGACGCGAGGATCGGCCGCCCGTGATTGTTGTTCCAACGCGCGCCAGTAACCGTAATTGCATAGGTACGTACCGGCATCCCGCGACAATCGCGCAGGCAAACCGCTCGTGCGCACCGCGGCCCCAAGCCGCGCAAAAGGCGCCCGCCCGCGCCGGTTGCTTGCGCCCGGCGCGATGCTGGTGCGCGGCGGGATCTTGCGATCCATATCGGGATAGACGCGCGAGATCCGATTGCGCGCCAGCGTTTCGATCCGAATAGCTTTGCTTCGGCCGGCAAGCCCGAACATCACGATTGCATCCGGCTGATGTTTGTCGATCAATTCCGGTAGTTGTTGGTCCACCGCCGCGTAGCTGGTCGGGAAGACGTGAGTGACGAGTCGCAGTCCGGATGTCGCTGGGCGGCGCAAGCGCGCTAGCCGAGCGACCAGCTGCTGCGTCGGATTCGACGGCGCCCCGGGAAATGGGCCGAAGCCTGTGACCAGCACACATAACGCTCGATTAGGGATGAGCTTCGTGTTCACCGCTCTGCGACCCCGAGTGCCTGAGCAATTTCATCAGCCGCGAGCGCAGGAGAGAGCCGTCCAGCAGCCACGTCCGCCTCGAGTTGCGGCAGGCGCGCCTTCAGAGTGCGATCGGCTCGCAAGCGGTCCCGCAGGCGTTCGTCGAACATCGACCACATCCACTTGACTTGCTGGTCGCGCCGCCACGCATCGATCTCTCCGGTGGAGGTGAGCTTGGTCTTGTGCTCAATGACCTTTGACCACAGCAACTCAATTCCGTCGCCGGTGAGCGCCGAATAAGTCACGACCGGCGGAATCCAGTTCGGCGACCGCGGCGTGAGAATATGCAATGCGGCACGATATTCAGCTGCCGCGGCGCGCGCGCGGGGGATGTTATCGCCGTCCGCTTTGTTGACCGCAATCATGTCGGCGAGCTCGACCAGACCCTTCTTCAAACCCTGCAACTCGTCACCTGCACCGGGGAGCATCAACGCGAGAAAGAAGTCGGTCATATCAGCGACGGCGGTTTCCGATTGCCCGATGCCCACTGTCTCCACCAGGATCACGTCGTAGCCAGCTGCCTCGCAGATCAGCATCGTCTCGCGCGTCTTTGCGGCGACCCCGCCGAGGGTGCCGGCGGCCGGCGAGGGACGAATGAACGCGTTGGGATCCGCCGAGAGCCGCGCCATGCGGGTCTTGTCGCCCAGGATCGAGCCGCCGCTGCGCGCCGACGACGGATCGACCGCCAGCACCGCGACCTTGTGTCCGCTGCCGGTGAGATAGGTCCCCAATGCATCGATCGACGTGGACTTGCCGACGCCCGGGGCGCCGGTGATGCCGACGCGCATCGCGTCGCCGGTGTGTGGGAGCAAGTCCTGGACGAGTGCGCGGGCGGCGCCCCGATGGTCCGCCCGCTTGCTTTCGATCAACGTGATGGCACGCGCCAAAACGGCGCGCTCGCCCGCGCGCACCCGCCGGGCAAGCTCGGCTACATCGGGCAACTGGGTGAGGGTATTGCCCGGCATCGGGTCGCTTATGGTTGCTGGTCCTTGTCGCTCGCTGGGCGCGCACCGCCAAACAGGGCCGTGCCTTGCGCGGACAGGTACGGCTTCAGATCGGTCCACGGAACGAACACCGCATAGTCGCCTTCCACATAGGGCCCGACCATGTAGGGCGAGAAGTAAAACGAGAGCCCGGAACTCTTGTCGCGTTCGGTCGATGGTGCAAGCGAGATCGGTCCGAGCTTCAGCAGCCACGGTTTCACGCTGCGCAGCCACTCGTCCTTCGCGGGGTCGCTCGCCACAGGGGCGTCACGCCGCTTCTTTTCTTGCACCAGCGCGGCGCGAACCAGCTTGGCCAGAGCGGTCATTGTAGGTCCGCCATCTTCGGTTTCATTGAAGAACGGCCGTACGCTGATGCGCTTACCAGCGTCACGATCCCAGAGGATTGTGTCGGTGTACCGATTTGGATGGGCGCCGCCCGTGAAGGTGTAATCCTGTCGCAACACGCTGATGTAAGGTCCGATGGCCGAGCGCAGATTGTAGCTGCGCTCGTAACTCCATGGCGAGCTCGATGCAGGGCGCTTCGGAAGCTCCTTGAGTTCCACCTCGGCTTCGGCGTCGGCTTTCGTTGCCCAGACCTTTCCCTCGGCGGCCAGGTTTTCGAACAGCTTCGGATAAGCTTTGAGGCTGTCATCGACCTTGATGGTGATTTCGGCCGTCTTGTTCTTGATCGAGGTCGTGACCTCGGCAACAGCTGGCAACGCAGATAGAAACAAAGCGCCGATGCCCATGCCAAGGAGAATCTTGATATTGCGCATGACTGATTGACCTGGATTCTGCCACCCCATCTTAGACGCGGATCATGCGTGCCACGTTCACCGCCGAGTCGCAAACGCACGCGCCGGAGCGCCAAGAACGCAACCACTTCTTGAGTCCTGCGCTTGATGCTAGAATAGCGCTGAAGCGAGGTACAGAGTCTGACATGAACGTCGCAGTTACCCGCGCCGCCGAAGGCTTCGATCGCAGGTCATTCACGGTCCACGACGTACGTCGAATGATCGATACCGGCATTATGGACGAAGACGAGCGAGTGGAATTGGTGGAGGGGGAGCTCGTCGTCATGGCGGCCGAGGGATATACCCATGATCTGATCAAAAACGGCTTAAATCTTGCGCTTGCCCGTGCCGGGCCTACGGACATGATAGTCGGGATCGAGAACTCTATTCAGTTCACGGACAAAACGATCCTGGAACCTGATTTGGTCGTATTCAAAAGAAGCGCGCGTGCTCGGTCCGAAGCCGACTTCGCGTACTTCGAGCGCGGCAATCTGCTTCTCAGCCATCGAAGTCGCGGTCTCAAGCCTGAACTACGACCGTGGCCTCAAAGCACGCCTCTATGCGCGCTACGGTGTTCCCGAGCTCTGGGTGATCGACGCCAACGAGCGGATCGCGTGGATGCATCGCGATCCAAATGGTGATGCGTGGTCATCGATCACCGAGCGCGGCGCCACCGACCCGCTCACGACACCGACATTGCCGGGCTTTTCAGTGCGGCTTGCCGATATCGACTAAGGGGGCGTCTACTCCGCCGCCTGCCGGCCGTGGCCCAGGTGGGCGTTGAGCTTGCGGATCAACTCTTCTGCGGCTTTGGCGATCACGGTACCGGGTGGGAAAATCGCCTCGGCGCCGGCCTTGGTGAGCGCCTCATAATCCTGCGGCGGCACCACGCCGCCGACAACGATCATGATGTCGTCGCGACCCTGCTTCGCCAGCGCGGCCTTCAGCTCCGGTACGAGCGTGAGATGGCTCGCCGCAAGCGTGGAGACGCCGACGATGTGCACATCGTTCTCGACGGCCTGGCGCGCGGCCTCATCCGGCGTGGCGAACAACGGCCCGATATCGACGTCGAACCCGAGATCGGCGAACGCTGACGCGATCACCTTCTGGCCGCGGTCGTGGCCGTCCTGGCCGATCTTTGCCACCAGGATACGGGGGCGGCGGCCTTCATTCTCCTCGAACTCGGTGACCAGTTTCAGCACATGCTCCACCGCGTCGGACATCTGGCCGACCTCTCGCTTGTAGACCCCCGAAATCGCCTTGATCTCCGCTCGGTGGCGGCCAAAGACCTGCTCCAGGGCCATCGAGATCTCACCCACAGTGGCTTTGGCGCGCGCGGCCTCGATCGCCAGCTCCAGCAGGTTGCCGTTGCCGCCGTCGGCGGCGCGCGTGAGTGCCGCGAGCGCTTCCGCAACCGCGTTCGGATTGCGTTCGTGTTTGAGCCGCGCCAGTTTGTCGATCTGCAGCTGCCGTACCGCCGAGTTGTCGACCTTCAAGACTTCGATCTGCCGGTCCGCTTCCGGCCGATATTTGTTGACGCCGATCACCGATTGCTGTCCGGCGTCGATGCGTGCCTGGGTGCGGGCCGCGGCCTCCTCGATGCGCAGCTTGGGAATGCCGGCCTCGATCGCCTTGGCCATGCCGCCCAGCTCCTCGACTTCCTGAATATGCGCCCAGGATTTGTTGGCGAGCTCTTGGGTCAACCGCTCCACGTAGAACGAGCCGCCCCAGGGATCGGCGATCCGGGTGGTGCCGCTCTCCTGCTGCAGGAAGAGCTGCGTGTTGCGGGCGATGCGGGCGGAGAAATCGGTCGGCAGGGCGAGCGCTTCGTCGAGCGCATTGGTGTGCAGCGATTGCGTATGTCCCTGCGTTGCCGCCATCGCCTCGACGCAGGTGCGCACCACGTTGTTGAACACGTCTTGCGCGGCGAGCGACCAGCCGGAGGTCTGGCAATGGGTGCGCAGCGACAGCGAGCGCACGTCCTTGGGATCGAACGGCTGCATCAGCTTCGCCCAGATCGCGCGCGCGGCGCGCATCTTGGCGACCTCCATGAAGAAGTTCATGCCGATCGCCCAGAAGAAGGAGAGACGCGGCGCGAAGCGATCGATGTCGAGCCCGGCCTTGATGCCGGCGCGCACATATTCGACGCCGTCGGCGAGCGTGTAGGCGAGCTCGAGATCCTGCGTCGCGCCGGCCTCCTGCATGTGGTAGCCGGAGATCGAGATCGAGTTGAACTTCGGCATGTGCGCCGAGGTGTAGGCGAAGATATCGGAGATGATCCGCATCGAGGGCGTGGGCGGATAGATGTAGGTGTTGCGCACCATGAATTCTTTGAGGATGTCGTTCTGGATCGTGCCGGAGAGTTTCTCGGGCGGTACGCCCTGTTCCTCGGCGGCAACGATGTAGAGCGCCATCACCGGCAGCACGGCGCCGTTCATCGTCATGGAGACCGACATCTGGTCGAGCGGGATGCCGGAGAACAGCGTGCGCATGTCATAGATCGAATCGATCGCGACACCAGCCATGCCGACGTCGCCGCCGACGCGCGGATGATCGGAGTCGTAGCCGCGGTGGGTGGCGAGATCGAAGGCGACCGACAGGCCCTTTTGTCCAGCCGCGAGGTTGCGCCGGTAGAACGCGTTGGAGTCCTCGGCCGTGGAGAAGCCGGCATACTGGCGCACGGTCCACGGCTGCGTGACATACATGGTCGGGTAGGGCCCGCGCAGGTAAGGCGGGATGCCCGGATAGGTGTTGAGAAAATCGAGGCCGGCAAGGTCTTCCGGACCGTAGACCGGCTTCACCGCGATGCCCTCGGGGGTGACCCACGGTTGCTGGCTCCGATCAATCGGTGCAAGCGCGGGTTCAGCAAAATCTACCTGTGTAAAATCAGGAATGGACGCCATCGGTGTCATCCAACTTCATCAGCCACATCATATCACGCGTCACGTGGTCGCAAATTGCTGGATTCCAAGAAATTCGTGTGCGGTCCGCAGCACAGCGAGCATGTCGCATCCGGCATAGATGAATGACTGCACGCCGGCAGCCTTGAGGGCCTCTTCCAGCTCGCCGGGTCGGCCGGCCAGGTAGATGTGAATGCCCGATCTTGCCAATTCCTTGGCGGTTGCGGCCGCCTCCTTGGCGTAGACCTCGTTCGATGAGCACAAACAGACAAGGCGTGCGCCGAGCTTTGCGAACGCCGCGACGAGATCAGCGCGGTTCGTGAAGCCATCATTGGTGATCGCCTCGATCCCGCCCGCCTCGAAGAAGTTCTTGGTGAACGTGGTGCGCGCGGTGAAATCCGAGGGCGTTCCGAGGTTGGCGAGAAAGACTTTGGGCCGTGCACCGGTTGCAGCGAGCACGCGGTCGGATGCATCGCGCAGGGCTTCGAATGGCTCGGCCAAACGGATGCTTGGCAGCGGCTCAATCGATTGAGGCGTCACCGCGGGCCGCGCTGTCGGCGCTGGTTCCAGCACGGTGACCGGCAACTCATGGATATCCGGAAATTCGCTGGTGCCGGTGAGGGGATCGCGGCCACGCGCGACAGCGCTTTCGCGTTCGGCGCTGGTTGCCGCAACTTTGCGCTGGATCAGGCCGCTTTCGAGGGCCGCGTAAGCGCCGCCGGCCGCCTCGATCTCCTGGAACAGCGACCAGGCCGCCGTACAGAGTTGCTGGGTGAGCGCTTCGAGGCCGCCGGACCCGGCGGCTGGGTCGACCACCTTGGCGAGGTTTGCCTCCTCCAGCAGGATGAGCTGGGTGTTGCGCGCGAGCCGGCGGGCGAATGCGTCCGGCAAACCGAGTGCCGCCGTGAAGGGCAGCACGGTGACGCTATCCGCGCCGCCAAGTCCGGCGGCAAACGCCGCCATCGTGGTGCGCAGCACGTTCACCCAAGGGTCACGCTGCGTCATCATTCGCCACGCGGTCTCAGCCGAGATGAAGATCGGCTCGGGTTGAAGCCCGCAGGCCTGCTCCGCCCGGGCAAAGAGCTTCCGCAGGGCGCGAAACTTGGCGATGGTCAAAAACTGGTCGGCGTCGGCGGCGAGGCGGAAGAAGATCATCCGGCGCGCGGCATCGACTGAGTGGCCTGCACCCTCGAGAACCCGCAAGTACAGGACGGCGGTTGCGAGGACGTAGGCGAGTTCCTGTGCCTCCGATCCGCCCGCCGCATGAATGGCGCGGCCGTCGGCAGCGGCGAACGGGCCCGAGAAACCTTGCCCGGCAAACCCTTCAATGGCGTGCGTGAAGATCGACGCCGCCTTGCTCCACGCTACGCTGGCGGCGCCGCGTGCGAACTCGCCGATTGGGTCGAGCCCAAATCGAACCTGACACGCCGAAGGGATGATCGCGCCCGCGTGGAGCAGGTCGGCGATGGCTGCTGCGGCGGAGGAGGGACCATCAAGTTCCAGCCAAATCCCAGCATCAAGATGAACGTCATCAAGCACACGTCGCAGCGCTGACGCGGAGGTGTCCAAGCCAAAACCGTGGGCACCGGCTGAGCCGGCAAACACGAGCGCCAGTCCGGTGGCGCCGCCCTCGAGGTCCTGCAGGGCCTGGGTGTTGGCCAGGGTAGGGTCCGGAAGATCGAGGCGTTGAATGATCTGCCACGGCAATCCAGGCGTTCGGCCGAGAACGGGCTCGGCCTGCGGGTCGCGTGCGTAGAGCGGTTCGATGCGCAGGCCGTCATAGGTCTTGCCGACAAGCTTGCGCTCGAACGGCGCGCCCTTAAGGACGCCGTCGACCAGCTTGCGCCATTGCTCAGCTGACGCAGAAGGAAATTCGGCGGCGAGCGGTACGTTGCTCATGGGTTCTGTCATGCAACGACAATGCCAGGGGTCTGGCATCAAGCCAACCTGAAAGGCTTCAGATCAGGCTGCTGAGCCTCGGCGGCAACCGGTGTATCCCGGTCGTATCGATGCGGGCGAGCGCATCACTGACGCGGGTGCCTGCGATCACGCGGTCCGGCGCGATCTCGGCGAGCGGCACCAGCACGAAGGCGCGCTCGAACACATGCGGGTGCGGAAGCTTCAGCGCGGGTTCGTCGATCACGACATCGTCGTAAGCGATGATATCGATGTCGATTGGCCGTGGACCCCAGCGCACCTCGTGGGCGCGGTCGCGGCCCAGCGCACGCTCGACCTGTTGGTTTCGCTCGAGCAGGGCCGCCGGCGTGAGCGCTGTCTCCACGATGAGACACAGGTTGACGAATTCAGGCTGCTGCTCGAGGCCCCAAGGTGGCGTCTGATAGTCGGACGAGCGCGCCAGCAGGCGTACGAGGTCTCCGTCACAGAGCAGCGTGATGGCGCGCTCCAGGTTGGCGCGCGCGTCGCCGACATTGGCGCCGAGCGCGAGCAGGACCTCAGGCATTGCGGTTGCGGGTGAGGGTCACGCCCGCATCCCCGAAGATGGCCGCGATCGGCGCGTGTGGTTTACGCACTGTGATCCGCACCGCGCTGACCTTGACGAACTTGGCCAGGATCGCATCGGCGACCGCCCCGGCTGCTGCTTCGATCAGTCGATAGCTACGCTGGGTGAAAACTTCAGTCGTCGTATCGACGATGGCGCCGTAGTTGACGGTGTCCGCGAGTTTGTCCGAGCGGGACGCGGTCGCAAGGTCGGTCGTGAGTTCCAGATCAATCACAAACCGCTGACCGACCTTTTCTTCGTGGGCCATGACGCCGTGATGGGCGTGGATCAGAAGGCCGGAGACAAAGATCTTATCGCTCACGCTAGCGCCTCAATTGCGGTCAGAACGCGGAGCGCCTGTACGGTCTCGGCGACATCATGCGCTCGGATGATGGCGGCCCCGTTGCGCACGGCTATCGTATGTGCCGTGATCGACCCGCCAATTCGTCGATCGGGCGGCGCAGGCGAAATGCGATCGATGAATCGCTTGCGCGATGCCCCGACGAGCAGCGGCAACTCGAATTCCTTCAACTCGGCCAAGCGCGCGATCGCCGTCATGCTTTGTTCGGGCGTCTTGCCAAAGCCGATCCCCGGATCAAGCACGATCGACTCCCGCCGAATTCCGGCCCGCTCAGCGATGTCGAGCGAGCGGGCAAAGAAAGTTTTGATCTCCGCCATAATGTCGAGCGCAGGATCGGTGCGCTCGCGGTTGTGCATCATGATCACCGGCACATTGCGCCGCGCCACCAGGGTTGCCATGCCGGGATCGCGCTGCAATCCCCAAACGTCATTGGCAATGCTGGCGCCGTTATCGAGCGCCCACCGGGCAACATCTGCCTTCATGCTGTCGATCGAGACCGGCACGCCCATGCGGCGAACGGCCGGCAGGACCGGTTCGAGCCGCCGCAGTTCCTCCTCGACGGAGACCGCTACGGCGTCGCCATAGGGACGCGTCGATTCAGCACCGATGTCGATCATGTCAGCCCCGTCGGCAACCAACTGGCGCGCACGGACGATGGCCTGCTCGGCGTTGAAGAACTGGCCGCCATCGGAGAAAGAGTCAGGCGTCACATTCAGGACGCCCATGACCAGCGGCCGGCGCTGCGCCAGCAGGTCCGAGAGCGTTGGCGTGACGGTCGTGGTTGCGACGGAAGCCATGGCCCGCTTTGCGCGGTGACCGAAGTCCTGTCAAGCCAAGGTTGGTGGGGTGCGGCCCACGCCGTGACCGATGTTTGCTGGATTACTTATAGCGGATTTCGAGCTTCAACGCCTTGGCGCCCTCGATCCAACGGGTCAGCACTTTCTCCGACGGCAGCGGCCGCGCCAGCTTGGCGGCTGTCATCGCCGCCTTCATCCGGTCCGCCAGATTTGCGGGATTGCGATAGCGCAGCTCACGCACCGTATCGACGCCGGCGGCCTCCAATAGCTCGGCTGCTTCGCGGCCGACACCCTTGATACGCATGCGGTCCGCCATGTTGGCACAGCGCAGGATCGTTGCCGCATCGAGACCGGTCTTTTCCGCGAGCAGCTTGCGACCCTGGGGACTGCCAGCGGCCTGCAGAAGCTTGGTCGTGGTCCTAATCTTGGCGGCGAGCAGCTTCTTGGCAATGCCCGGGCTGATGCCGTCCACGACACAAATCGGATAAGGCATCAGGTTCTCCGCATTCCGCCGAAGCGGACTTCGTTAGATGAATTGGCTAAGTCCAGGGATCGCGGCAGCAATTTCGCCCAGAAGCTCGCCCGCCCCATGCTCCTGGCTGACTGCCATGAGGTCGCGCGTCAGTACCTGGATCTGTCCCATGTCGAGCCCGAGACCCATCAAGCGCGTTCCGACGCCCATGATGCCGCCCATACCAGCGAATGATCCGCCTTCGTTGGCACGCGCATTCGCAAGCAGTTGCTCGCTGCCAGGTAGCCGTGCGAGCAAGGCACTGACTTTGTCGGCCGGACCTTCTTTGGAGAGAAAGTCGAGAACGATGCCAATGGCCTTCTCGGCGACCGTTCGATCGAGCCCGGCGCTCGTCGCGATCCGGTCAACCAATTCGACCATTTCCCCCTCATGCTTACGCTGTCGACGAGATGGCGGTCATCATTATCCGCGTCCGGCAGTGGCGCAAGTGTAGGCTTGCAACACGCTCACAGAATTGTGTTGATCTGTTCGGGTTGTCACAAAACGTGAGCGCTTCCGGCGGTGACGTCCAGCCGCGCCGCGCACGTATGTGGCGCACGCGATGCAACAATATTATAACCGGCGAACGCGCAAGCGTGCTTGGGCGTGAGGAGATTTTGCAATGGGCCCGGATCAAGATGGCAAGTTGTTCGTAGGCAAAGGCACGAAACCGGAATACCTCACCCTCGCGCTCGCCAATCGGCACGGTCTCGCTGCCGGAGCCACCGGAACCGGCAAAACGGTCACGCTGCAGGTCCTCGCCGAAGGGTTTTCCCGCGCCGGCGTGTCCGTGTTTGCGGCCGACGTCAAAGGCGACCTGTCAGGCATTGCGGCGCCGGGTGAAGCCAAGGAAGCGCTGGTCAAGCGCGCCAAGGAGATGGGCTTCGACTACGAGCCCGATCGCTTCCCGGTCGTATTCTGGGATCTGTTTGGCGAGCAAGGCCATCCGATACGGGCCACCATCTCCGAGGTGGGGCCGGTGCTGCTCAGTCGCATGATGAGTCTGAACGATGTGCAGGAGGGCGTGCTCAACATCGCCTTTCGGGTGGCGGACGAACACGGGCTACTGTTGGATGATCTCAAGGATCTGCGTTCGTTCCTGACCTTCCTGACCACCGCCGAAGGGGAGAAATGGGCGACCCAATACGGTCGCGTCTCCAAGCCGACGGTCGGCACGATCCAGCGGCAGATCCTGGTGCTGGAGAACCAGGGCGGAACCAACTTTTTCAGCCTGCCGACTATCAAGCTCGAAGACTTCATGCACACCGATAAGGACGGGCGCGGCCGCATCAACATTCTGGCTGCCGATAAGCTGATGCAGAATCCGCGTCTCTACGCGACGTTCCTGCTGTGGCTGCTGTCGCAATTGTTCCAGGAGCTTCCCGAAGTCGGTGATCCGCCCAAGCCGAAGCTCGTGTTCTTCTTCGATGAAGCGCACCTTCTATTCACGGACGCCCCCAAGGCGCTGCTCGACCAGATCGAGCAGGTGGTTCGGCTGATCCGGTCCAAGGGAGTCGGCGTCTATTTCGTGACGCAAAACCCGCTCGACGTGCCCGACAAGGTTTTGGGACAGCTCGGCAACCGCGTGCAGCACGCGTTACGCGCCTTCACGCCGCGCGATCAGAAAGCGGTCAAAGCTGCGGCCGAGACCTTCCGGCAGAACCCGGAGCTCGACACCGCGAAGGTGATCATGGAGCTCGGCAAGGGCGAGGCGCTGGTGTCTTTCCTGGAAGGCAACGGCGTGCCCACGCCGGTAGAACGCGCGTTGATCCGTCCGCCGGCGGGACGCATCGGTCCGCTGACGGAGGCGGAGCGCAAAGCGGTCCTCGCGGCCTCGCCCGTCAAGGGCAAGTATGATCAGGCGATCGATCGCGAGTCCGCTTTCGAAGTGCTGCAGAAAGGGCTGCCGCCGGAAGGCTCCGCGGAGGAGCAGAAAGAGGCGGGCGAGCCAAGCCAGGCCGGGGGTGGAGGCTTTTGGGCCATGCTCACGGCCATTCTGGCGATGATCTTCGGCACCAACCGCAAGCGCGGTCAGCGCCTTACCGCAGGCCAAGCCATGGCGCGCGATATCACCCGCACCGTAAGCAATCGGGTGGCCGGTCAGATCGCCGCCGATATCGGCAAGTCCCTTGGCGGCGCGACCGGCAGCCAGGTCGGCCGCGCCATCGTGCGTGGCGCGCTCGGCGGCATGCTCAAGCGCTGATCCCCCAACACACACACACAAGAGTCCAACATGACCCCTTCGCAAGCTCTTCCGGCAGTGCTTGATCGCATCGACGCCGATCTCGACAAGAGTCTCGAGCGCCTGTTTGCGTTCCTGCGCATCCAATCGGTTTCCACCGACCCGGCCTATGCGCAGCACTGCCGCGAGGCCGCGGAGTTCGTCTCCAAGGATCTGGCGAGCCTCGGGTTCGAGGCGAGCGTGCGGCCGACGGGCGGACATCCTGTCGTCATCGGCAAGGCGCCGAACGGGTCGGGCCCACGCGTTCTGTTCTATGGACATTACGACGTGCAGCCGGTCGATCCCCTTGACCTCTGGGAGACGCCGCCGTTCGAGCCGCGCATTACGACGCTGTCGGATGGCCGCAAGATCATCGTTGCGCGCGGGGCCTGTGATGACAAAGGCCAGGTGATGACCTTCATCGAAGCCTGTCGCGCCTTCAAGGCGGTGACCGGCAAACTGCCGCTGCCGATCACCATGATGATCGAGGGCGAGGAGGAATGCGGCTCCAACCATCTGTTTGGATTCGTGAAGGACAATGCCGCCGAACTGCGCCAGGACCTGGCGCTGGTGTGCGACACCAGCATGTGGGATCCGGCGACGCCGTTGATCACGACCTCACTACGCGGGCTCGTGTACGAGGAGGTTCGGCTCACCTGCGCGGATCGCGACTTGCATTCCGGAATATTTGGCGGCGCCGCGCAGAATCCGCTGCGCGTGTTGTCGAAAATTCTTGCTGGATTGCACGACGACAATGGCCGCGTCACCCTGCCTGGATTTTATGACGGCGTTCGCGAACTTCCAGCTGACATCAAGCAAGATCTTGCAGGCCTCAATCTGACCGCGGACGATTTCCTGGCGCCGGTCGGTCTGAAAGCGCCGGCGGGTGAGAAGGACCGCATGCTGATTGAGCAGATCGCGACGCGCCCGACGGCGGAAATCAACGGCATCATCGGCGGCTACACGGGCGAGGGCGCAAAGACCGTGATCCCGTCGCACGCCATGGCCAAGGTGTCGTTCCGCCTTGTGGGAGGCCAGAATCCCGACAAGATCCGCGAGGCGTTCCGCGCCTTCGTGCGGTCGCGCCTGCCGGTCGACTGCAAGGTCGAGTTCGCAAGCTTTGGTACGGCGCCGGCCGTCGAGGTTCCGTTCGACAGTCCAGCACTTGCCAAGGCGCGCGCAGCGCTCGCCGACGAGTGGGGCCGCAAGACGCTCACCGTGGGTGAGGGCGGCTCGATCCCGATCGTTGCCGATTTCAAGAACGTGCTCGGCATGGATACGATCATGGTCGGCTTTGCGCTCGATGATGACCGCGTGCACTCGCCCAACGAAAAGTACGACCTGACCTCGTTCCACAAGGGTACGCGCAGCTGGGCGCGCATCCTCGCGGCGATGGCGGAGTGAGCCGCGCGAACGCGTTACGCGGCGCAGTGCAGCGCGAATCAGGCCTTCGCTGGTGCGGTGACCGCCGCTTGAACGCCCGCCTTGATCGATCCCGGGTCTGCCAGCGCAGCACTTCGTGCCGCGCTGCGCCGCGGATGCACGCGCGAGACAGTATCGTTATTCATACACCACGACGCTGCGGATCGACTCGCCGGCGTGCATCAGGTCGAAGCCGCGGTTGATGTCCGCGAGCGGCAGGGTGTGGGTGATCATCGGGTCGATCTCGATCTTGCCCTCCATGTACCAGTCGACGATGCGCGGCACGTCGGTGCGTCCGCGCGCGCCGCCGAACGCGGTGCCTTTCCATACGCGGCCGGTGACGAGCTGGAACGGACGAGTTGAGATCTCCGCGCCGGCCGCCGCGACGCCGATGATGATGCTCTGCCCCCAGCCGCGATGACAGGCCTCGAGCGCCTGGCGCATCACGTTGACATTGCCGGTGCAGTCGAAGGTGTAGTCGGCGCCGCCGATCTGATCGGCGCCGTGCTTGGTCATGTTCACCAGGTAGGGAACCAGATCGCCGCCGATCTCCTTCGGGTTGACGAAATGCGTCATGCCGAAGCGCTCGCCCCAAGCCTTCTTGGTCGGGTTGGTATCGACCCCGATGATCATGTCGGCGCCGACCAGGCGCAATCCTTGAATGACGTTGAGCCCGATCCCGCCCAGTCCGAACACGACGCACTTGGCACCCGCTTCGACCTTGGCGGTGTTGATCACCGCGCCGACGCCGGTGGTCACGCCGCAGCCGATGTAGCAGACCTTGTCGAACGGCGCGTCGGGGCGGATCTTCGCCACCGCGATCTCCGGCAACACGGTGAAATTCGCGAAGGTCGAGCAGCCCATGTAGTGGTGCAGCTTGCGGCCATCGAGCGAGAAGCGCGACGTGCCGTCCGGCATCACGCCTTGACCCTGCGTGCCGCGGATCGAGGTGCAGAGGTTGGTCTTGCGCGAGAGGCAGGACGGACACTGCCGGCATTCGGGCGTGTAGAGCGGGATCACGTGGTCGCCGACCGCAACCGAGGTCACCCCCGGGCCGATCTCGACCACGACGCCCGCGCCCTCATGGCCGAGGATCGCCGGGAACAAGCCTTCCGGATCGGCGCCGGAGCGGGTGAATTCGTCGGTGTGGCAAATACCCGTCGCCTTGATCTCGACCAGCACCTCGCCGGCCTTGGGTCCCGTCGAGCTTGACGGTGGCAACCTCGAGCGGTTTGCCGGCCTCGAAGGCGACTGCGGCTTTGACGTCCATGCTGACCTCTCTTACGGATCTGTGCGGCAGCGCGTTTATACCCGACGGGGCTTTGGGTTCACGTCATTTCGCGCTAAGACAGCGCCGCCGCGCTCGTAGCTCAGCTGGATAGAGCATCAGACTTCGAATCTGAGGGTCGGGAGTTCGAATCTCTCCGAGCGCGCCAAAAACACCCGAAAAATCAATGATATAAATGACGAAGATTAAGCGGCATTTCGCTGGCGCAATCTGTGTCCACGCAGTGTCCACCCACATGCGCCCGCGCGGGATTAGTCCCGACCGGCAATGCGGTGGCGAATGCCGAGCGCAGCGTCCGTGTTAGACTGCTAACCGACATGACTGAAAGTTGGGACGACCATGGCATTTACGCTGAAGGCGACTGACTAGATCGATCTCGATCGCTTGCTGGAGCAATACTCGATGCTTTCAAGCAGGGCGTCGTAACGCGGTCACAGGCGCAATATGCACTCGGCCACGTGATTTCGACGGCGGCAATGGACAACGAGACTGAACTTCGGGATTGGTTGGAAACCGATCGCGTCGAGCGCTGGAAAGAAGAATGCCGTAAGGCTCGACCCACATCCGGCAAGTGAATGGCACTCAAGCACCCGCCCGGCCCGCCGATGACGCTTAAAAACATGCGTGAGCTGGACACAGAACCTGCTCGCCTCCTGCCTCAACGACGCCTGTCGGCATCAGGCATTGATCAACGTGTCGAACTATTCGGTGGAGACGGAGGTGCCGTCATTTCAGCGCTGCGCCAAAGGACGCGCGAAGCTTACGCATTCAGGGTCATGGTCGGAAGCCGTACCAGACGGCCTCTCTGGATATCGCAACCTATGGATTATTTCTTGCCGTGCTCCTCGGCGTGGGCTTTCACTGCATCTTCGGCGTGCCCTCTTGCGTGAATAATATGAGCCCTCGCTGTGTGGGCATGGTGTGCCGCCTTCTCATGACTTCCGGCTTCGTGATGTTTGGCGGCTTCCCCGTGGTGGCGGGCGGCATGAGTAAGATGTTCAGATGCCTTCTTGTGAGATTCAGCTGCTTTCTTCGACATCGCATTTCCTCCACTGTGTTTGCTTCGACGTTTGCAAAAAAATACACCCGTCATTCGGTGAAAGCTGTGCCAAATTGACCACATCCGGCGGTACTAGGGCGCCTCTGCCAATACCTAGCCCAGTGCCCGCGCCAATGCGGCAAGTGCGGCGGCCGCGGCAATAAGATCGACGTACGCCCCGAACTGGAAGGAGCAGTCGGTGCGGCCGACGAAGCTACGGTATGAGTGACGTCAGCTTTCGGGAGAGCAGCGGAAGTGCATAGACGGAAGACCTCGGCTGCCGTCGACGCAAATGACCCAAATGCGACATAAAAGGCTGATCAATGCAGTGGCCGATTGGGTTCGACTTCTTCTCGCTGCCCGGTCGCAAAGTGCTAGTCTCATTCATCGCAATAAGGCGTGTTTCCAGGGGCGCGCATGAAGCGACGCGAGTTCATCTCCCTTTTAGGCAGTGCGGCCGCAGGATGGCCCATTTGCGTGCTCGGGGCCCAAGGCAAGATTCCGAGAGTCGCAGTCCTATTTTTCGGATATCCCGATCCTTCGATCTTTGAGAAGGGGTTTAGGGACGGCTTGCGCAATCTTGGATATGAGGAAGGGCGAAGCATTGAACTCATAGTGCGGTCCGCAGGGGGCAGTTCAACAGCACTGACCTCACTGGCGACGGAGCTGATCGGACTTTGGGTCGATATCATTGTCGCCTATCCAACGACGGCTGGGATCGCGGTCCACAAGCAAACAACCGAAATACCCCTTGTCGTATACGGCGGAGATCTTGAGGCAACCAACTTGGTTACCAGCCTCGCTCGGCCGGGTGGAAACGTGACTGGAGTGAGTGGCGCAACCGCCGAATTGGCAACAAAGAACCTTGAGCTGATCGTCGAGATGTTGCCCGCCGTGCGGCGCGTTGCGGTTCTCGTTAATGCTAATTCCCTATTTGGCGCAGCCTTGCTTGAACACGTCCAGGCCGCAGCTGAAGTGCGCAAGATCGAGATCAAACCGATACTAATCCGGGAGTCTGATCAGCTTGATGCCGATTTTGTGAGTTTGGATCAGTGGAAACCGGATGCTTTGCTGATTCACCCGGCGCTTCCGCTGAAACTGATCGCTGCGCTTGCACTGAACCGTCGGTTGCCGGCTGTCTCGCCGAATTCCACCTTTTGCGAGGCAGGAGGGCTCGCATCCTACTCGCCCGACATCGAAGCGCTGGCTGGTCAGTGCGCGACATTTGTGGACAAGATCCTCAGGGGTAGAAAGCCGTCTGATCTACCGGTCGAATTGCCAACCAGATTCCGACTGAGGGTCAACTTCAAGACGGCCCAAGCGATTGGATTGAGTATTCCTCCTACGCTGCTTGGCCGCGCGGACGAGGTGATCGAATAAAATGCTCATTGCTGCGTGCATGAGTCGGCTTATGGCACGTTTCGACCGTTTTCGAATGCCCGCCATTGTGGGGGCAAACCGGACATTGAGGCAGAGCCAAAATGGAGCGAATGACCCCAAGCTGACGTCACAGAAGGGCTGGTCGCGATTAAGCTAATGAAGCCGGCGACGTATCGCCGACAATTGGCACCGACGGTTGATCGCTGACGCGGCGGTAAAGGATTCCACCCAACGCTCCTCCCAGAAGTGGGGCCACAATGAATAGCCAGAGCTGACCGATAGCCCAGCCTCCAGCAAAAAGCGCAGGACCGATACTGCGGGCAGGATTGACCGAGGTGTTGGTAACGGGAATGCTTATTAGGTGAATGAGCGTCAGCCCAAGGCCTATAGCAATGGGTGCGAAACCGACCGGCGCCTTGCCATGCGTGGAGCCCATGATGATGAACAAGAACATCATCGTCATGATCACTTCGGTCACGAAACATGACACTAAACCGTAATGACCCGGTGAGTGTGCACCGTAACCGTTGGCCGCAAAACCCTTGGCGGCGTCGAAGTCTGGTGCGCCGCTGGCTATAAGGTAGAGCACGGTTGCGCCAACAACTGCACCGACAATCTGGGCGACGACATATGCCGGAAACCGTCGCCCCGCCGCAAGCCCAACCGTGACGGCGGGAGTTGAGATGGCAGCCTGAAACGTGACCGATTGCATAGGCCATGGTGAGAACCGTGAGACCGAAGGCAAAGGCCACCCCGAGAAGCCCGATGCCAACCTCCGGAAAGGCGGAGGCGATAACCGCGCTCCCGCAACCGCCCAGCGTTAGCCAAAAGGTACCAATCGCCTCAGCCATGTACTTTTTTGTATTCGCTTCCATACGCGGGTCTTTCGGCAATGTTAGCTGTCGTATCGATCCATCCGTGGGAGCGACCTGACACTACGCGACATCGGACCAGGTCGATACCTAGCCAGAATGTCGAGGTCACAAGACGGTCGCGTACCTGCTGAGTGTCGAGATCCGACGCCCAACCGGTTCGTGCTTAGCAAGTTTTTCCGCGGACGCACCTGCTAGCACCACGACGGGCCGGAGTTCGCACGCATACACCATTCACACTGTGCATACCGGCGCCGCATGCTGCACGCACGGGAATGACCAGTTTGTCTGCCTGATGGAAGGATACGGGTGGCAAAGCTTGTGCTGATGACGCCAACGTCAGAGCAAAGGCGACGAGAATCAACTTTATCATTGCTTCTCTCCCTCATTTTTCTTGATGTTTCGGCCCCCTGGGCCCGCGAGGCTCAGGGAGAGCCGATGGCGGGAAAAACTCTACATCATTTCAACGGTGCGGTATGCAGCAGACCTGCTCCGGCAAAGCGAAAGATGAACTTTGATGTGCAGCAGCCAGATACCCCGCGCGACCCGATAACGGTTGGAGAGATGGGTGGGCACCGTAAATAATCGCTGTTTGCTCCAGTGCATGAGTCTCTTGTTGGCCCTTCGCGTCATTTCGCTGCGGTGCAATGGCTCGTCGGCTTTCGGGGCAAAGCGTACATGGCTTGACCTGCTGATGGCTCAACCCGGTCGCGATTGACCCATATCGGACACTATCCCTCACCTGGAGTTGCAATAGCGAACCGTTTCCGGCCCTTTCCGAAGGCCAATTTGAGAGGGTACGATGTGGCCTCCTGAGGCCGGGGGTGGAGATGACGCGGCGAGAATTTCTAGGCATTGTTGGCAGCGCCGCCGCGTGGCCGCTCATGGTGCGCGCACAGCAGAACAAGGTTTACCGAGTTGGCTACCTGAGTCTCGGGTCGCCGGCGACAGAGGCTTCGCGCTTTAACGCGTTTCGGGAGGGGCTCGCCGCGCTCGGTTATATCGAGGGTAAAAACCTCCTGATGGAGCCGCGCTGGCTCAACGGCGGAAAATACGAGCAGCTGACCTCATTGGCGGCCGAGTTGGTGGATCAAAAAGCCGACGTCATTGTCACCTATTCGACGCCAGGCGTTTCGGCAGCCAAACGCGCGACAACGACAGTGCCGATCATCTTTCTCACTGTTGGCGATGCCGTAGCTGTAGGCCTCGTATCAAGCCTGGCGCGGCCTGGCGGGAATGCGACCGGCATTTCGTACTTCAATCCCGAACTCACGTCGAAGCGACTGGAATTGTTGAAGGAGGCACTGCCCGGCCTCGCTCACGCGGCCGTGTTGTTCAATCCTGACAATCCTGCGACCAAGCCGGTCCTCTCTGCCGTGAGGTCGACCGCACAGTCGCTCCAGCTCACACTCTCGGAATTGGCAATTCCTGCACCGGCGAATCAGGAGCCGGCCTTCGCCGCGATGATCGACAAAAGGGTTGGCGGCTTCGTCGTAACCGAGGACCCAACACTCATTTACAATACCGAGGCGACTGCGAAACTTGCTCTGAAATATCGGCTCGCGGGGTGCGGTTTCTCAGAATTTGCGCAAGCGGGAGGGCTTCTCGCCTATGGAATCAATTTTGTCGAAATGTGGCGTTATGGGGCGATTGTCGTCGACAAAGTTCTCAAAGGCACCAAACCTGCGGACATACCAGTCGAGCAAGCGACCAAATTTGTCATGCTGATCAATTTGAAAACCGCGAAAGCTATCGGCGTCGAAGTGCCGCCGACCCTGCTCGCCCGCGCCGACGAGGTGATCGAATGAGACGGCGCGAGTTCGTGACCTTGCTCGGCGGTAGCGCCGCCGCGTGGCCGTTCAGAGCACATGCGCAAAAACCTGGCGCGTCTGTGGGGTTCATTCACGCCAGCGCCGCCGACCGTAGTCGTGATGTCGTTGCAGCTTTTGAGGATGGACTCAGCCAGGCGGGTTATCTTCCCGGTGACACACTCAGAATTGAATATCGCTGGGCAAACGATGATTACGACCGGTTACCGCGACTAGCGCAGGAATTGGTGAGCCATCAGGTTGCCGTCATCTTGGCTGCTACTCCAGTCGCGGCGCTCGCGGCAATGCACGCGACCGGTCAAATACCGATCGTATTTTGCGTGGGCAGTGATCCGGTAAAAGACGGGCTCGTCACGAATCTCAATCGTCCGACCGGGAATATCACAGGCACAACGTTTTTCGGCGATTTGCTCAGTGCCAAGCGCTTAGAGCTGCTCCACGAAATTGTTCCCGGATCCAAGGTGATCGGCGTCCTCGTAAATCCGAAAAACCCCAACGCTGACCTTGAGACAAAAGACGCGAAACTGGCGGCGCAATCGCTCGCCCTTGATCTCATATTTGCAAACACCCAGAGCGTGAGCGAGATTGAAAACACTTTTCTTCGCTTCCGCGAAGGACCCTCAATCGCCGGACTTCTCGTTGCGAGCGATGCTTTTCTAAATCTCCATGCCAAGGAGATCGCGCAGCTAGCCTTACAATATCGACTGCCGACATGCTTCTCGTATCGCGAACCGGTAGTTGCTGGCGGCTTGATGGCCTATGGAGCAAATAGGCCCGATGCTTACCGGCGTGCCGGAAACTATGTCGGTCGCATTCTGCGCGGGGCGAGGGCGGGCGATCTGCCGGTGGAGCAACCTACTAAATTCGAGTTCGCTCTCAATCTAAAGACAGCCAGGGCACTGGGGCTCAACGTGCCATCCTCCATGCAGTTGCTTGCCGACGAAGTGATCGAATAGGGAGACGTTTTGCTGCTGTTGCTCTCTTCCGCTTTTGGCACATCGCGACATTTCGTCGTGCTGCTGAATTTGGTCCCAATCGGGGCATATGGGACATCGATCAAAAGGTCCGTTCCGGACACATGGGTTACGGTTTATTCCGGGGACATAGGTAACACTTTTGGTCCGAAGGGATTTTCGATCGGTTCGAGCCTGCACGTCTCCTTGTCGAAGTAAGCTCATCCATGGGTTTGCACACCTTCCAGGGCATCTTGCGCTCCCCGCAAAAGGCCCGATTGTGTAACCCATGTCTCCGGAATGAACTGCCACCCCTCTCGGGCCGATTGGGTGGCGGCACTTGGCCTCCGCCCAATCGGAAATCAGTTCAGTAGTAGCGACGCACGGCGCGGCGCACGTGGCGACGCGTACTCCGCACTGCGACACCGTGATAAACGCGCGCCTGAACCAGGTTATTATTGGATGACTCAACCGTGCTAAGTGGCGCGGCCACAGGCGTCGCCTGCGCGATCGGCTGATAGCCAAAAAACAGTAATGACGCACCGATCGCAGGCCCCAAAACTCTATTTCTATTCATCGGCGCCGTTCTCCTCTGTGTTTGTTGGATTTCTACTAATTAAGTAGACAGCAAATCGCCTGTTCTAGCCTTGATTCAAATCAACTCATACTGCCCGCGCCGACGCCTTTAAAGCGGCTTGGTATTCTTGGTTCGCCCGCAGGTTGAAGTGGCCGATCCTGGCGCTGGCCACGAACAACGACTGTTATAGCAACCCAGAACAGCACCCTCCATAAGGGCAAACCAGGGAAAGCTGTCTGAATTCAAGGGGGCAAGTGTCTTCAAAAAATGTTTGAAGATCGCCGGATGGACAATTACGTGATCTATCGAACCTTGCCACTGGCGTAGTCTCTTCATGTTGTCCAAACAGATCGCGGCGCGAGCCGAACTTCTCGACCCGTCGGCTGCGGTGGCGCCTGCCGGCGACTGGTCGTGCAATATCCGATCGGATAAGTGCTGTAGCTCAGCCCGCGTGAATCAACTCGCACACCCAATCTCCTGGAGCCATGATGTACATCGCAGGATTCGTAATCCCCGTGGCGGCGGAAAAAATGGAGGCTTATCGCAAATGGGCCGAGAACGGCGCGAGGCTGTTCAAGGAGTATGGATGTATCGAAATCGTCGAGTCTTGGGAGGATAATGTCCCGGTTGGCAAATACACCGACTTCCGCCGCGCGGTCGATGCACGGGATGGAGAGAAGATTGTTTTCACGTGGCAGGTGTGGCCCGACAAGGCAACGCTCGAAGCCGCCGAGCTAAGAATGCAAAAGGACGAGCGTTTCGAGGTTTCCGGGGAAATCCCGTTCGACGCCAAGCGCCTTATCTACGGCTGCTTCGCGCCGATCCACACGATGGGGCGCGACTGAGGCTATGGCGAACATCCCGCCGAAATCGCTCACCTCGCGAACAACGCGGTCGCTGCAACACCCAAGAAAATGGTGATCAATGTTGCGCTGAGCCAGAGCAAGCGGTCCGAGTCAGCTGTGGTCCTTTTTCGTCGCCTGTGCCGCTTCGGAGAAGTCTGCTGCGTTGCGCGCGGATCATTCGGAAAAGCGTCCCGAAGTTCGCGTGCAATCGCTTGAATAGTGTCTTCGTACGACATCTACACCCCACCACCGCCAACCTAAGTCACCTTCCAATACGACGCATACGCGAGCGGTATTCTTGGAAACGCGGGATTATTTCCCCCAAGGCTCGACTGGTAGCAACGCAGTGCCTTGTTTGGAGTTCCCTGATCCACAGTATCGGTCGAGGGGCGGCCGGCAAGTGGCAACGGATACCGTTAAATTCCGATTGGGCTTTCTCGCCGAAACCGTCCCGATATGTCACAACGGCCGTCTTGTGCGCGGAGGGTCGCTATGCGGGTTGCGGTGATGGCAGCGGGTGCGGTGGGAGGCTATTTCGGCGGACGGCTCGCCGCGGCCGGACACGACGTGACGTTCATCGCGCGCGGCGCCCACCGCGATGCCATGCGCCGGGATGGTCTCAAGATCGAGAGCGGCCTCGGCGATCTTCACCTCAAAAGCGTGAACGTCACCGATGACCCGAGGCAGGTCGGGCCGGTCGATGTGGTGCTGTTCGCCGTCAAGCTTTGGGACACCGAGGTCGCGGGCGAGCAGACCCGCCCGATGGTCGGCCCCAACACGCGCGTGATCACGCTGCAGAACGGGGTCGACAGTGTTGAGCGCCTCGCTCCGATGCTTGGTGAAGATGTCACGATCGCGGGCACCACGTATGTAGTCTCGACGATCGCCGGCCCGGGCGTGATCCGCCACACCGGCGCAACCGCTAAAATCATCTGCGGTCCTCTCGACAGGCGCCCGGACCCGATTCTTGCTGACTACGTGGCGCAAATGAAAGCGGCAAAGATCGACGCGACGCTGTCGGACCACATGCTGGTCGATCTATGGAAGAAGTTCATCGTGCTCACGGGCACATCCGGCATCACCGCCAGCACGCGGCAGCCGCTCGGCGTCGTTCGCGACGACGAGGATATGCGAGCGTTGTTCTACAAGTTGATGTACGAGACCATCGCCGTGGGCCGTGCCGCCGGCGTGGAGCTTCCGCCCGACCTTGCGGCCGACATCGATCGCTCGGTCGCGGCATTCCCGCCGACCATGCGCGCTTCGATGGCGAACGACCTCGCGGCGGGCAACCGCCTTGAGCTTGACTGGCTTGCCGGCAAGGTCGTCGCGCTCGGGCGCAAATATGCAGTGCCCACGCCGGCGCAGGAAGCAGTCTACGCGATCCTCAAGCCATACCGGCTGGGGCGACCCAGTAGCTAGTAGCTCCAGCCCGCATCGTCGCTATACTGAGGAACAATCGGCCGCTTCGCTGGTTAAGGCTCGACCTCAGGGGCACTTGATGCACGATTCAATCGCGGACCCACGCGCCCAGAGGGCGCGGAAGACGGCGCTCTTTGCGTCTCGTCTGCAGGAAGGCTCCCCGCATCCCCTGGGAGCGACCTGGACCGGCCTTGGCGTCAACTTTGCGCTGTTTTCCGCCAACGCCACCAAGGTCGAACTATGCATCTTCGACGACAGCGGCGAGAAGGAGCTCGAGCGGATTCCGTTGCCGGAGTACACCGATGAGGTGTGGCACGGATTTTTGCCCGATGCGCGCCCGGGCACCATCTACGGCTATCGGGTTCACGGCCCCTACGAGCCGGATGCGGGACATCGCTTCAACCCGAACAAGTTGCTGCTCGATCCCTATGCCAAAGCCATTGTCGGGCAATTGCAGTGGGGGCCGAGCCTGTTTGGATACAAACTGGAGAGCGGCGACGACCTGACCTTCGACGACCGCGACAGCGCGCCGGCGATGCTCAAGTGCCGCGTCATTGACCCGGCCTTCACCTGGGGCAACGATCGGCCGCCTGGAACAGCCTGGGAGCGCACCATCATTTATGAGATGCATGTGCGCGGCTTCAGCATGCTGCGCGAGGATGTGCCCGAGGATATTCGGGGAACGTTCCGTGGTCTCGTCCAGCCCGGCTTGCTCGATCACCTGCGCCGCCTCGGCGTCACTGCCGTAGAACTGCTTCCGGTGCACACATTTCTTGACGACAGCTACTTGCTCGACAAGAACCTGCGCAACTACTGGGGCTACAACACCATCGGTTTCTTCGCGCCGGCGCGCCGTTACGCTAGTGTCCCGGACTTCGCCTTCGCCGAGTTCAAGGAAATGGTCGCGCAGCTGCACGATGCCGGCATCGAGGTCATCCTGGACGTCGTCTACAACCATACAGCCGAGGGCAATGAGCGCGGGCCCACGTTGCTGTTCAAGGGAATCGACAACTGGTCGTACTATCGCCAACCCAAGGATCAGAAGCGCTACTACATCAACGACACCGGCACTGGAAACACGCTCAACCTGTCGCATCAGCGCGTCCTGCAGATGGTGACCGACAGCCTGCGTTACTGGGTGCAGGAGATGCATGTGGACGGGTTCCGCTTCGATCTGGGCACGATCCTGGCGCGCGAACCCTACGGGTTCGACGAAGGCGGGGGCTTTCTCGATTCGTGTCGCCAGGACCCGGTGCTCTCGTCGGTCAAGCTCATTACCGAGCCATGGGACCTCGGCCCGGGCGGCTATCAGGTCGGCCGCTTCCCGCCCGGCTGGGCGGAATGGAACGATCGTTATCGCGATTGCGTCCGGCGTTACTGGAAAGGTGAGGAAGGCCAACTACCGGAACTGGCGACACGCCTGACCGGCTCGGCTGATTTGTTCAATCGGCGCGGCCGCAAGCCCTGGGCCAGCGTCAACTTCGTCACTGCACACGATGGATTCACCCTCGCCGATCTGGTCAGCTACAACGAGAAGCACAACGAAGCGAACGGCGAGGACAACCGCGACGGTCACAACGACAACCACAGCAACAACTATGGTGCCGAAGGACCGACTGACGATGCGGGTATTCGTGAAACCCGGTTGCGCCAGCAGCGCAACATGCTCGCAACGCTGATGTTGTCGCAGGGCACGCCGATGATCCTCGGCGGCGACGAGTTCGGCCGCACGCAGCGGGGCAACAACAATGCCTATTGCCAGGACAACGAGATCAGCTGGTTTGATTGGAAGCTCGGACCGGATGCGGAGGCTTTGATCCAGTTCACGCGCCGCTTGATCGGGCTGCGTCATGCCTATCCGGTGCTGCACCGGAATAGATTCTTGACCGTTGAATGGAACGAAGCTCTTGAAGTCAAAGACGCCACTTGGCTGACACCCGCCGGCGAAGAGATGAGCCCGGAGCAGTGGAAGGACCCGATGGCGCGCTGCGTCGGGGTCGTACTGGACGGGCGTAGTCAGACCAGCGGCATCGCACGCCGGGGTAGCGACGCGACCCTGCTGATCATCGTGAATGCCCATCACGAAGTCGTGCAATTCAAGTTGCCGAAGGTAACGGGCGGCCGCGCCTGGTTGGCGCTGATTGACACCAACACTCCCGAGGAGGATGCTGGTGCTCCCAGACGTCCAGGCCATCTCTACGAAGTAGCAGGTCGTTCCGTCGTGGTGTTTCGTCTGGTCACCGATCGCGCACGGCGGTGAGACCACCCTGAGTGCCGGACTTTATCATTTGATAGTGTCGAACGGAGCTAATTTTGCCAGAATTAGCTCTAGAGTTCCCCAGTGTGGGTATCAGTGGGGTTGCGACATGAGTGGAAAATACTCGGCCGAATGGTGGGAAAAGGTTTCCCGGAACCGTCAGGTTAGCCAAGTGAATATGTCTCCGTCACTGGCGCCGGTCGCCGATCCGGAGCGCGACCATCCCAAAGTTGAGGCGCATGGTCGGCGCAGCGCCGGCTCACCGCGCCAGACGACGCGAACGATGAGCGATCATCCGGCCTGAATGCATAGCTGTGTTATTGGCGAACCTCTGAGCGCAGGATCGCGACAGGAATGGTTGCGAATAGAGCCGAAAGACGCGCCTGAGCGACGGGCGCTCTGGTCGGCGCCAGAATCTCAATCTGATCAAATCCGGTCATGTCGAGTTCGGCGTTCCAGTCGGCGGCGCGCGGCCAACGCCGGCCGCCGTCGGTCAGCTGTGCAAACCGTCGGCCGACAGCAACGATGAGTGCGTTGCCGGCGTGGATGCGCGCGAATGCGATAACGTGGTCTTGGTGCGGACCGTTGGCGAGGATAGGCCGATAGTCTCCTGCCTCGAATAATTGCTGGTACTGCTGGCGGATGCGCAGCAGGTGGTGGGTCAGAGCGAGTTTGATGACGCCATCGTGCCAGGTGTGAGCGAGCTTCTCCCAATCGACCGCTGCTTCAACCTGAGCCAACGTGCCGGACACGCGCGGTGAAATCGACCGGCCGGCGATTGTCTGGATCGACCAGGGACAGATCCCAGAATTCGCTGCCCTGATAGAAATCAGGCACGCCCGGCATCATGGCCTTCAGTGTAAGCTGGGACAATGAATTGAGCGCGCCGAGGCGCGCGATGCGGTCTGCCAACGGCATGGCCGCAGCCAGAAACGCGCTTCCCGGTTCAAGTGCACCAGCGATGAAAGCGTGCAGCGCGCGCTTCGTACTCGGGATTGGGATCAAGCCAGCTCGTCTGCTGCTTGCCCTCGCGCGCGGCCTTCAACATGAAGGCCTGCATCCGCTCAGTAAACGTTGCATCGATCTTGCCTGACGGCCAGGCGCCAAGCAGCGCCTCGTAGAACAGATACTCATGCGCGAGCGACGGCGTGCGCGAACCGCAAGCGCTGCGGGCCAAGCTGTCGTTGAGGCGATGCCACTCCGGCGCCGCGGCTGCCCAGTCCGGTGCAAGCTCCGACAGCGCCAGCAGGCGCATGCGCGCATCCTCGCCGCGTTTGGTGTCGTGGGTTGCGGTTGCGGTGAGGCCGTGTGGCCAACTGTCGGCGCGCTCCGCCATTGCGTGATGGAATTGGGTGGGCGACAGCGGACCGGCGTCGGGGCGTCCGCCCACCTCGTTGAGGGCGAGGATCGCGTGATCGCGATAGAAAGCTGTGTCCTCCAGTGACTTCGCCATCAACGGGCCGGTCAACTGCTGCAGCTTGCCGACGAACTGCAGCACGCGGCGGCGGCTGTGGGTGCGATGGCCGGGAGCGATCAGGTCAAGGGTGAGCAGAGATTCGAGAAACGCGAAGATCGTCTGATCCTGCGGCTCCCGCGCGCGCGCTGCAGAAATAGTTTCGGCGATGACGCGTCGATCGGCTTCGCTGACGCGATCGGCCGCGACGTAGGTGCGATAGATCGGAAATTGCAGCACAAAGGCTTCGAGAGCGCCGCGCAGCCGTGGCGCGGAAAAGTCGAGCGTCGTGTAATGGCCGGCGGCGATGCGCGCCAATAGCTGGACCAGCGTCGTGAACTCGCTCGCAAGCAGGTTGGCGATCACATACCGCTTGGCCTCCATCAGGATCTCGGCAAAGACGCGCTGCTCGCCGGTGAACTCGCGCCAGGTCTGCGCAAGCGGAGCAAGGCCTTGCGGCTCGATCAACACGCGCGAGATCGCGTTCAGCCACTCGTAACCGGTCGTTCCAGCAACGCCGGGAAAGGGCGGCAACGACTCGTGTGGCTCGAGGATCTTTTCGACCACCGTGTAGAACGGCTCGCTACGGCCAGGCTGAGCGTAGGCGATCGCGTTTTGGAGTCGAGCGCAATACTGGCCGGGGTCCCAGAGGCCATCGATGTGATCGAGCCGCAATCCGTGCAGACGACCATCGCTGATCAGCCGCAGCACGAGCGGATGGATCGCCTCGAAGGCCGGCAAGTATTCGACGCGTAACGCCGCCAAGTTGTTGATGTCGAAAAAGCGCCGGTAATTGATATTGCTTGACGCCAGCTGCCAGTGCGCGAGGCGATAGTTCTGGCGCTCCAGCAGTCGGTGCAACGTCGCGGCGCCGCCCGGCTGCTGCGGGTCGGGGCGATAAGCTAGCAGTCCCGATTGGATCGCGTCTGCGGCCCCGGGGAGTTGGGCCAGCGCATGTTTGAGCGCGCGGGCGTGTTCGGGCGTGTCCGCACGTTTGCTCGCCAGCGCGCGCAGCGCGGCGGCCAGCGTCGCGTCACGCGATTGCACGCATCCCGTAATCCGCCGCAGGATTCCGGCGTAGCATTGGGGTGCGATCGGCAAGCGATGATCGAAGTACCAGGCTGAGAAACTGCCATCGTGCGGATCGAAGCGCAGATCGATCTCGCCCGCAGCGAGCGCTTCGGCATAGGGCCGGCCGAGCAACGGGAGCAGCACTCCTGACCGCGGTCGGTAAGGAATGCGCGTCCAATCGATGTCAAAGAACGGCGCATAGGGAGAGGCGGGTCCCCATTCCAACAGATCGAGCCACCAGGCGTTGTCGGCGCCGTTGACCGCCATGTGATTGGGCACGAAATCGAGAATGAGTCCGAGGTCGGCGCGCGTCAGGGCGTGGCTCAGCCGGGCGAAGCCATCCTCGCCGCCGAGATCGGGATTGAGGGCGGCATGGTTGATGACGTCGTACCCATGCGCGCTGCCGGCACGCGCCCACATGAAGGGCGACGCATAGACGTGGCTGACCCCAAGCTCAGCCAGATAGGGAACGACGGCCGCCGCATCATCGAAGGTGAACTTGGATGTCAGCTGCAGGCGATAGGTCGCGAGCGGAAGCGAGCGCGGCATCACGGGGCTCCGATCGCCCAGAACACCGACCATGGCCGCAGCCGGGCAGGCGCGGGGCCGCCCCAGATCGGCCGCGCGCCGGTCGCGGGACGCAGGTTGCCAATGCTGGTCCCGCCGAGGTTTGCCTGCAGTGAAAGCGTTTCGCCGTGGCCGACGGACCAGGTCGCTTCGAGCAAGTCGCCGTCAGCGGCCGCGCTTGCGAATGAACTCTTGGCGATGCGGGGCACAATCTCTTGGCGACGCACAGTCAGCAGCTCCCGCACCAGATCCAGGCGGCGTCTGCCATCGGGCTCGCGACACGCGCTCCAATTCAGCACGGCAGATCGAAACGTTTCTTCTGTCAGCGGATCGGGCACTTCGTCGGCGTGGGTCGCATAGGCGGCCTTGAACTCCTCGCGCCGGCCTTTGCGCACGGCCTCCGCAAGTTGACCAGTAAAATCGCAGAAGAACGGAAAGGGCGTGGTGGCACCCCATTCCTCGCCCATGAACATGAGCGGCGGCATGGGCGCGAGCAGCATGATGGCGAGCGCGGCTTTGAGTGCATGCGGATCGGCCTGCTTGGTCAGCCGATCGCCGAATGGCCGATTGCCGATCTGATCATGGTTCTGCAAAAAGTTGATGAATGCCTCGGGTGGAAGATGGCCGCTCGGTTCGCCGCGGCGCTCGCCGCTGCGATGCGCGGAGGGCTCGCCCTGGTAGACGAAGCCTGAGCCGAGGACGCGCGCGATTTGCTGCAGCGGCTGCTCGCGATAGTCCGTGTAGTAGCCGTGGGTCTCCCCCGTGAGCTTCACGTGCCAGGCGTGGTGATAATCGTCGTTCCATTGGGCGCGGTATTTCCCGCGCGGCGGGGCGCTGAGCGGATCAAGCAAACTCGCGCGGTTATCGTCGTTCTCCAGCACCAGATGGACCTGGCGGCCCAATTCCTGGGCGCGCGCACCCACCGCGCGGCTTAAATCGACAAGCATGTGCGGCTCGCCCGCTTGCGTGATCGCATGGACGGCGTCGAGCCGCAGGCCATCGAACCGGTAGTTTGTGATCCAATGCAGCGCGTTCTCGATCGCGAACGCGCGCACCTGCGGAACACGATAATCGATCGCGTTGCCCCACGGCGTGCGCGCCGCCGTGAAGAATTGCGGCGCGTAGCGGCCAAGGTAGTTTCCCTCCGGGCCGAAGTGATTGTAGACGACGTCGAGAAACACCATCAGGCCGCGCTGATGCGCGGCATCGATCAGTGCTTTGAGGTCCTCGGGCCGCCCATAGGCACTGTCGGGAGCAAACAGCAGGACGCCGTCATAACCCCAGTTGCGACGGCCGGAGAATTCGGCCACCGGCATCAACTCGATGGCGGTGAAACCTGCATCCACCACGTGATCGAGCTTGTCGATCGCGGCCCGGAACGTCCCGGCCGGGGTGAACGTGCCGACATGCAGCTCCAATATCGCAGCGCTCTCCCATGGCCGTCCGCGCCAGTCGGTCACGCGCCAGAGATAGGCCGCGTGATCGATGACCTCGCTTGGGCCCGACACATCCTCCGGCTGGTACTCTGACGCGGGGTCAGGCACCTCGACTTCGCCATCGACCCGGAACTTGTAGCGCGTGCTGGCGCGCGCGTCGGGCACCATCAATGTGTGCCAGCCGTCGTCGTGGGCGTCCATGCGTCGTGGCCGCTCCAGCAAGAGCTCGACCTGCTTTGCCGCCGGTGCCCACAGGCGGAACCGCACACCGGACGAGGTCAGGTCGGGACCAAAGTGGAAGGTGTTCATGCTGTTGCTGCAAACACGAGGACGGAACGCGCAGGCGCGTGGGTGAAGCGATACGCCGCATGGCTCGGCGCCCCGGACGGATGCGTGGTGTCGAGCAGCATTTCCCAGCGGTCGTAGTCGGCGATGATCGGGAGCTTGAACTCGATCGCCTGGGGCGCGGCGTTGAGGATGATGAAGAGATGCGGCGAGCCCCGGCGCAAAGGTCCGAGTAGGTAGGAGAGGAAACGCCCTTCCGGGAAGTTCCAGTCCTTCTCATGCATCTCGGTGGCGTGCGGGGTCAGCCACAACACGCCGTAGGAGCCGTCCGCGCGGCGCCCATCGGCCCAGCGACGCGGCCGCAGCTGCGGATATGTTCGTCGGATGGCTGTGAGCCGGCCAATCAGCTCAGTCAGATCCTCGCCCGGGCGGTTGCGCCCTGACCAATCAGTCCAGCCGATCTCGTTGTCCTGACAGTATGCGTTGTTATTGCCCTTCTGGCTGTTGCCCACCTCGTCGCCGGCAAGCAACAACGGCACGCCGTGCGCCAACATGAGGCAGGCGAGCTGATTTCTTCGCAGCTGCTGGCGCAGCGCGAGGATCGCCGGATCGCGCGTCGGCCCTTCGTGCCCGCAATTGGTGCTTTGGTTGTCGTCGGAGCCATCGCGATTGTCCTCCCCATTGGCTCTGTTGTGTTTGCGCTCGTAGCTGACGAGGTCGGCGAGCGTGAAGCCGTCATGCACGGTCACATGATTGATGCTGGCGCGCGGTCCGCGGCCGTTATGGCGAAACAGGTCGCTCGAGCCGGTCATGCGCCCGCCGACGTCGCCGATCAGGCTGCCTTCGCCCGCCCAATAGCGCCGCAGCGTGCGGCGATAGTGATCGTTCCATTCCGACCACCCGGGCGGGAAGCCGCCGACCTGATAGCCGCCCTGTCCAAGGTCCCATGGCTCGGCGATCAACTTGATTGTGGCGAGCACCGGGTCCTGGCGCACCGCCGCGAAGAACCAGGAGCCGCGGTCAAATCCCTGCGGGCCCCGTCCGAGCGTGCTTGCGAGGTCGAAGCGGAAGCCATCCACGTGGCAGACCTCGACCCAATAGCGCAGCGAATCCATCACCAGCTGCAACACGCGCGGATGGGTGAGGTTGAGCGCGTTGCCGCAGCCGGTAAAGTCGTCGTAATGGCGAGGACTTCCCGGAACCAGCCAGTAGTAGGACGTATTATCGATCCCGCGAAAGCTGAGCGTCGGGCCCAGGTGATTGCCTTCGGCCGTATGATTGTAGACGACGTCAAGAATGACCTCGATCCCGGCATCGTGCAGGCGGGAGACGGTGGAACGAAATGCATCGAGCGGATTGTCCGGGCCATAGCGCGGCTCCGGCGCGAAGAATGCAAGCGTGCTGTAGCCCCAGTAGTTTACGAGCCCGCGCTCGATCAGATAGCGGTCGTCTACAAAAGCGTGGATGGGCATCAACTCGATCGCCGTGACGCCAAGCCGCCTGAGATGCTCGACGATTCCCGGCGCTGCCAGTCCGCGAAACAGGCCACGCCAACTCGGCGGTACGTCATCACGCAGGCGGGTGAGGCCCTTCACATGCGCCTCGTAGATAATGGTGTCCTCCCACGCGATCGCCGGGGGCTGCTCGTTACCCCAGCTGAACGCTTCATCAACAACAAGCGCTTTGGGCATTCCGCGCGCATTGTCGCGCCTATCCATGGTCAAGTCGGCGCGCGGGCCACCGGCCCGGTAGGAGTAATGAGCATCGCTCCAGACCAATCGTCCGGCCAGCGCCTTGGCGTAAGGATCGAGCAGCAGTTTGTACGGGTTGAAGCGAAACCCGCTTTCCGGATCATATCGGCCGTGCACCCGGTAACCGTAGAGCTGGCCCGGCACTACGTCGGGCAGATAACCGTGCCAGATATCTTCCGTGTGCTCGGGCAGGGCCACGCGCTCGTGCTCACGCCGGCCGGATCTATCGAACAGACAAAGCTCCACCGCCTGCGCGTGCGCCGAGAACAGCGCGAAGTTGGTGCCGCGACCGTCCCAGGTCGCGCCAAGCGGGTAGGGCAGTCCGGGTGCCAGCCGCACGGCCGTACCCCGATTACTACGCTCCTGATGCATCGCCCCACTCTCTGAAGCGAACTTCGGAACCACAAGGGTTCTGCCAAGTACGGATTTATATCTCCGGAACGAAGAAAAGTGCCGCCAGGGGTGGAATGACAAGACTGACCTCGGGGAGCAGATGGTCCTCAAACGCCTGCACACCGCCGTCGTTCCCGACGTTGCCGCCGCCGTAGCGTGCCGAGTCGGTATTGAGCACCTCGCGCCAATAGCCGAGGAATGGGACCCGCATGCGATAATTCCGGTAGACCTGGGGCGTGAAGTTGATGACGAACTAGGCAGCGTGCGCGCCCGTCCCGGCCTTTGCGCAGCCATGCAAAGATGCTGCGATCGCGGTCATCGGTGATCAGCCACTCGAAACCGGCGCTGTCGCAATCGAGCTCGTGCAAGGCAGGCAAGCTGCGATAGAGGTGATTGAGATCGCGCACCAGTGTTTGGATGCCCGCGTGTCCCGGCTCATTCACGAGATGCCAATCAAGTGAGTGGTCGTGTGTCCATTCACGCTCCTGGCCGAATTCGTTGCCCATGAACAGAAGCTTCTTGCCTGGATGTCCAAACATGAAGCCGTAGTAGGCGCGCAGGTTTGCAAACCGCTGCCACCGGTCTCCAGGCATCCGGCCAAGAACCGAGCGTTTGCCATGCACGACCTCATCGTGGGACAGCGGCAGGATGAAGTTTTCCGAGAACGCATAATGTAGCCCGAACAGGATGTCGCCGTGGTGATGTTTGCGGTAGATCGGATCCTTGCTGATATAGTTCAGCGTGTCGTGCATCCATCCCATGTTCCACTTGTAACCAAATCCGAGCCCACCCCAGTCCACCGGCCGTGATACCATTGGCCATGCGGTCGACTCCTCGGCAGCGGTGGTCGCATTGGGGTAACGGCCGAACACTTCGGTGTTGACCCGGCGCAGGAAGGCGATCGCGTCCAGGTTCTCGCGCCCGCCATATTTGTTGGGAATCCATCCTCCTTCGGGCCGGCTGTAATCGAGGTAAAGCATCGAGGCGACCGCATCGACCCGCAGCCCGTCGATCGCGTAACGGTCCAGCCAGAACAGCGCGTTGGCGAGCAGGAAGTTCGTGATCTCCACCCGCCCATAGTTGTAGATCAGCGTATTCCAATCGAGATGCCGGCCCTGTTTCGGATCGGAATGCTCGTAGAGTGCCGTGCCATCGAAATGCCCGAGCCCGTGCGGATCGTCCGGAAAGTGGCCTGGCACCCAATCCAGAATGACACTCAGCCCAGCGCGGTGGCAGGCATCGATCAGTGCCGCAAAATCCGACGGGCTGCCGAACCGGCTCGTTGGTGCGAACAGACCGGTCGGCTGATAGCCCCATGAGCCATCAAAGGGATGCTCACTCACCGGAAGGAACTCCAGGTGCGTGAAACCGAGGTCGCGTGCATAACCGGGCAAAACCCCCGCCAGCTCGCGGTAAGTCAGCCAACGATTATGCTCTTCCGGGCGCCGTCGCCAGGAGCCGAGGTGCACCTCGTAGATGGACATCGGCGCGCTCAGGGCATTGCTGCCTGCAGGCGCCGGCGTTGGGCGCCGGAGGGATCGCATGTCGAGCACGATGGAAGCTGTGCTCGGGCGCTGCTCGGCTGCGAATGCGACGGGGTCCGACTTGAGCGGCAAGAGTTCGCCGTCGCGGCTGATGATCTCATATTTGTAGCGATCGCCCACTTTGGCGCCGGGAACAAACAGTTCCCAGAAGCCGTTGCCGCGCACCCTCATCGGATGCCGGCGACCATCCCAGAAATTGAAATCGCCGACCACGCTGACGCGGCGCGCATTGGGGGCAAATACCGCGAAGCCGACGCCGTCCACGCCGTCGAGCACCAGTGGATGCGCGCCGAGCTTGTCGTAGAGTTGCAGGTGGTTTCCTTCGCCGAGCAGATAGAGATCGAAGTCTGTGAGGATTGGGGGGAAGCGATACGGATCGTCGAGACTGACCAATCTATCTCCGTACTGGGCGCGCAATTGGTATCGACTTGAGCGGTCCGGCAGGCGGCCGGCAAAGAGACCCGCGTCGTGCAACCTCGTGAGCTTGCTCTGCGCTCCCTTCTCCGTGATCACGTCGACGCCTGTCGCATTGGGCAGGAACACGCGCACCACGCGCTCGTCGTCGATCTCGTGCGGCCCGAGATAATGGAACGGGTCGGGATGGCGGCCTTCGATGACCGCGTAGGCTTCCGGGGTGAGCTCGCGCTTCATGCGCTGACTCCGGCGTGGCGGGAGAGAATGCGCAAGGCGCCGGCAAGCGGCACTCGCAGCCAATCAGGCCGGTGCGAGAGCTCATATTCGATTTCGTAGAACGCTTTTTCGAGCAGAAAGAAGTCGAGCAGACGGTCGGCCGCGCGGCGATCCTTTGGCCAGAGGTCATGGTCGCCCAGCGCTTCCCGGTAGGCCTCGAGGAAAGTCGCTACAGAATGCACCCGCCAGTCTTCAAGCCCGGCTGCGATCCTGCCGTGCTCATCGGGTCCAGCCAGCAACGCGCGCTCGAATGCGGCTGTTGCCGAATAGTCGATCGAGCGGATCAGCCCCGCAACATCGCGTGCCGCCGGCGCTTTGAGCCGGCGCTCGGCCAGGCTGCGGCGCGGTTCGCCTTCGAAATCGATGATGTAGATGTCGTCCTTCACGATCAGCATCTGGCCGAGATGGAAGTCGCCATGATGGCAAATCTTGCGCGCGTCGATGTGTTCCGGCAGGACCTGGCCAAGCCGTGCGGCAAGCGTATCACGATAGGTCAACAGTGAATCGGCCATCCGCTTGTCGCTCTCCTTGAGCTGTGTGCGGCGGTGCCCCAATTCCTCGAACACCCGTTCGGCGCGTGCGAGCACCCCCTCGGTCCAGGCACGCACGTCCTCTGGTTCGATCGGCACGGGACAAAAGTCGTCGATTTCGGGGTGGCTGGCGAGCGCCAATTGCATTTCGGCGAGCCGACGTCCGGTCTGTAGCATGCGGCGCAGGTAAGCGGCCTGCTCGTCACTCTCGCTCGGGCTATCCGGCGTCAGTAGCCTCTGCTCCTCCACGAAGCGGTCCAAATAGGCACCGGTAACGGACCAGGCGTCGCCTTGGTTTTCGACGAATGCGTGCACCACGGCGACCGCGCTGCGCTCGCCACCTTGCGTAAGCGCGACCGTGCCGAGCAGGGGCGGGGTGTTCTCGAACTGCGCAATGTCCGTCAGGAAACGTCCAATTTCGATCTCCGGATTGATCCCGACCTCCAGTCGCCGGAACAGCTTCACCACAAAGCTCTCGCCGACCAGGGCCGTTGTATTGGATTGCTCGGCCTGCACGGCACGTACGTTTTCGACCCGCTCTGGATGCGTTGCAAGCTGCGGGCTTGGCCGGAATTCCAGATGCAGCCCACCCGACTCTATCGTGCGCGCATGCCGAACGTGATCGAGTGCGAGTGCAATGAACTCCTCATCGGTCGCGATGTCGAGCAGGGTTCCTTCGCGCGGACCCTGCCGCACGGCCGCCAACGCTTGCGGGTTCTGGCGTTCGCGATCAAAACGCGTCCATTTGATCGCCAGCGGCAGCAGGTACCGCCCGGCCGTGCCGTGGCTGGTGCGCGCCTCGATCACCACCAAGCGCATGCCGAACTGGCGTTCGTCGAGCGGGATCGTGGCGAGATATCGAGTGGTGATCGACCAGGCCGATCGTTCCGCGAACCAGCGGCTGCGGGCAAGGAAGACCGGGAGCACGTCGCGTTCAAAGGCCTGACGCGTACGCCCCTGGATGAGCGGGTTCGGACCGGCAGTAACGACGAGGGTCTCGAACTCCGGCACCAGCGGTGGCGAAGGCACGCGCTCGAGCGCCTTGCACAGCTGGAACCAGAAAGAATCCGTACGGCGCGAGGGTCACGATGTAGGGCGCCGTTCCAATGACTGGAAATGTTGCGCGGCCGAGCAATTCGAGCGGCACCCGTCCCTGCCACTGCGAGAGATCGAGCTCGGCCGCTTGCGCCGAGCGCGACAGGTTGGCGACGCACAGCACGACCTCGTCCTCGTACTGGCGCACATAGACCAGCACGGAGCGATTGGCTGGCCGAATGAAAGAGAGCGCTCCGCGCCCGAATACCTTGCTCGACTTGCGCACGCTGATCAGGCGCTTGGTCCAGCTCAGCAGCGATGACAGGCTGCGCGACTGGGCCTCGACGTTGACGGCCTGGTAGCCATAGACCGGGTCCATGACCAGCGGCGCATAGAGCCGTGCCGGGTCGCAACGCGAGAACCCGCCATTGCGGTCGAGCGTCCATTGCATCGGCGTACGGACGCCGTTGCGGTCGCCGAGATAGATGTTGTCGCCCATCCCGATCTCGTCGCCGTAGTAGATGATTGGCGTGCCGGGAAGCGACATCAGCAATGAGGTCATCAGCTCGATCTTGCGGCGGTCATTGTCCATGAGCGGCGCCAAGCGACGCCGAATGCCGAGATTGAGCCGCGCGCGCGGATCGGTCGCATAGGTCTGCCACAGGTAATCCCGCTCGTGATCGGTCACCATTTCCAGCGTGAGCTCGTCGTGGTTGCGCAGGAACAGCGCCCATTGGCAGTTGTTCGGTATTTCCGGAGTTTGCCGCAGGATGTCGGTGATCGGAAATCGGTCGGCCTGGGCGATTGCCATGTAGATGCGTGGCATCAGCGGAAAATGATAAGCCATGTGGCACTCATCGCCCTCGCCGAAATAGGCGCTGACATCCTCGGGCCACTGATTGGCTTCTGCCAGCAGGAGTTTGTTTGGAGCGTAGGCGTCAAGCTCCCTGCGGATCGCTTTGATCACCGCGTGCGTCTCGGGGAGGTTCTCGTTGCTGGTGCCTTCGCGTTCGCAGAGGTAGGGAATAGCGTCCAGGCGGAAGCCGTCGACGCCGAGATCAAGCCAGCGCCGCATGACCTGGACCATCGCCCACAGCACACGCGGGTTGTCATAGTTGAGATCCGGTTGGTGCGAGAAGAAGCGGTGCCAATAGAATGCGTTGGCCTCTGCGTCCCAGGTCCAGTTTGATTTCTCCGTGTCGCTGAAGATGATGCGCGTGCCGGCGTAGCGCTGGTCGGTGTCGCTCCAGACGTACCAGTTGCGCGCATCCGTGTTTGCCTTGCTGCGCCGTGCCCGCTTGAACCACGGATGCTGGTCGGACGTGTGATTGATCACCAGTTCGATAACCACCCGCAGCGACCGGCGCTTCGCCTCCTGCATGAAAATGCGAAAATCCCGCATGCTGCCGAAGTCGGGATTGATGCGGCGATAGTCGGCGATGTCGTAGCCGTCATCGCGGCCCGGCGACGGATAGAACGGCAGCAGCCAAAGCGTGTTGACACCAAGGTCCTGCAGGTAGTCGAGCCGCTGAGTGAGACCGGCGAAATCGCCGATCCCATCGTTGTTGCTGTCGAAGAACCCCTTTACGTGCAACTGGTAGACAATGGCGTCTTTGTACCAGAGGCCGTCATCCTCGCTGTCGCGAGCGGCTGCGGCTATTTCAAGCGGGGCGTCCATGGCGCGAGGCTCAACCAAGACACCGGAACAGCAGCGCCGGGTCGTGCGCTGGATCCACATACAGTCGCACGCCACCCCATTCGACGCCGCGCCGCTCGCCGGTCACGAGGTCTTCGATCGCGGCAACGGGCCGCCGCGCGTCAGCGGGGCCGATCGCGAGATCGCCGAAGTGAAACCAGAACTGGCGCGGGTTCTTGTCGAGCGCGATCGCGACCGCGACGGCATTGCTGCCGTCGATGGACTCCTTGACGAAACCGATCACCTGGCCGTTGTCGACCGGCACGAACCGCAAATTGCTGGTCTGTAGCAGAGCCGGGTTATCCCGGCGAATGCGGTTGAGGCGAGCGATGTAATCCTTGATATTGCCCGGCTTGTTCCAGTCGCGGACCTTGACCTCATACTTTTCAGAATCGAGATATTCCTCCCGGTCGGGGACGGGCTCATGTTCCAGCAGTTCGAAGCCGTTGTAGATCCCGTAAGCGCTTGACAACGTCGCGGCCAATGCGAACCGCGACATGAACATCCACCGATCGCCACCTTGCAGGTGAAGCGGCAGGATGTCGGGCGTGTTGGTGAAAAAATTGGGCCGGTAGTAGTCGCGTTCCGGATAGCCCGCCAACTCGGTCAGGTAGGCCTGCAGCTCATCCTTGCCAGTACGCCAGGTGAAGTAGGTATAGGATTGAGTGAACCCAAGCTTCGCCAGTGCCTTCATGACCTTGGGTCGGGTGAAGGCTTCCGACAGAAAAATGACGTCCGGATGCCGCTCCTGCACCTCGCGGATCAACCATTCCCAGAACGGAAATGGTTTGGTGTGTGGGTTATCGACGCGGAAAATGCGCACGCCGTGATCGATCCAGAACAGCACGACGTCGCGGAGAGCGAACCAGAGCGCTTTCGCATCGGCGGCGAAAAAGTCCGGATTGACGATGTCCTCGTATTTCTTCGGTGGGTTTTCCGCATAACGGATGGTGCCGTCCGGCCGGCGCTTGAACCAGTCCGGATGCTGCTTCAGCCATGGATGATCCGGCGAGCATTGGACCGCAAAATCCAGCGCGATCTCCATCTGGTGCTGGTGACACGCTGCGACTAACCTTTTGAAGTCGGCGAGCGTCCCGAGCTCCGGGTGAACCGCATCATGGCCACCTTCGGCCGAGCCGATCGCATAAGGGCTACCCGGGTCGCCAGGTTCGGCCCGCAGCTGGTTGTTGCGGCCCTTCCGATTGGTCACGCCGATTGGATGAATGGGTGTCAGGTAGATGACATCAAACCCGAGCCCAGCGACGTCCGGGAGGCGGGCGATGCAGTCGTCGAATGTTCCATGGCGGCCCGGCACGTGGCCCTGGCTCCGCGGCACCATTTCGTACCACGCCGAGGCACGCGCGCGCGGACGGTCGATCATCAGCGGAAATATCTGGGAGCGGGTCAAATCGCGGCGGAGTTGGCTCTCGGCCATGGTTGCCGCCAACGCGTCGGTGACAAGATGATCCGGATTTTGGTCGCGCGCAAAAGCTGCGCGCGCCTGTGCAATGAGCTCGGAAGCGACCGGGGAAGCGGGTTGTGCGCTGGCAAGCAGAAGTTCGCCTTCCAGCGCGTCCAGGTTCGTATCTTGGCCGGCTTTGCGCTTGACCAGGAAGTCCCTGCGCCAGGTGGCAAACTCGTCCGTCCAGGCCTCGATTGCGCAGACGTGCCGGCCAACCTCGGTCGGTGTGAAGCTCGCTGTCCAGCGGTCATTGCTGAAGAGGTGCATCGGTACGCGCTGCCAACTGCGCTCGCGCTCGCGCCGCCAGATGAGCTGGGCCCCCAGTACGTCGTGGCCGTCGCGCAAGATATCCGCCCAGATAGCGATCGGTTCGCCGACAATGCGTTTGACGGCGAAACGCCCAGTGTCGACACTGGGATAAACGTCTTCGATGTAGAACCGGCCCTCGATGGCGGCTTTCGTCGGCTTGCCGGCGAGTACCGGTTTTTGTGCGGCCAACGGCGCTGTCATGGCAGTCCAAAAAAGGGAGGTGAATACGTCTGTGCGTGTCTTACCAATGGCTCTGCCGGCATATTGTTCCCGTGACGGAACCGGTGCGGGGGCAATCAGTTGCCCGGGAGACCCGCGTCAGCATGGCCAAGCATGACATCCGATGATCGGTTGCAGTCCGTCGCCCAACTTGACGACAAGGAATTGCTTGATGAAGCGCAGCGGCTTGGCATCGAAACGCGATACATCGATGCCGGCGGTCACGAGCGCGAGGTTGATCTCGGAACACTTCGTCGTGTCGTCGATGCGCTATCAAATACGCAGCCCAACGTGCCCAGCTTGTCCCTGCCTGCTCCACAAACGACCAAAGCATTTGCGGGGCGCTTCGAGCGCGTCTGGGGGCTTGCGGTCCAACTTTATGGTGTGAGGTCGGCACGCAACTTGGGTCACGGCGATTTCACCGATCTCAACGATTTGCTTGAAATCGCGGCGGCGCGGGGCGCTGCCGCGGTTGGGGTCAATCCGCTGCACGCGCTGTTTGATGATCAACCGGACCGGCCCAGTCCCTATTCGCCGAACAGCCGGTTGTTTCTCAATCCGCTCTATATTGATGTAGAACGCATCCCCTTTTTCCCGGGCCTGCGCGCGGCCGGACTGCGCGACAGCGTCGCAGCGCTACGCGAGCACGACCTGATCGATTATGCCGGCGTGACAGCTGCGAAGTTGGCCGCGCTGAAGATTGCTCATGACGCATTTCGCCGATCGGCTGACGCCAGCCAGCGCGAAGCCTTTGCGAGCTTTTGCCGGTCACGCGCGCCCCAGCTCGGCCGCTTTGCGGCCTTCGAGTGCTTGCGCCGGCAACAGCGCAATCCCTGGTGGGAGTGGCCGGCGCAATGGCGCGTGCCGGATGATGCCGCGCTCGCGCATCTGCGCCGCGAATACGATCAGGAGATCGAGTTCCATGAGTTCGTGCAGTGGATCGCGCACATACAACTCGATGCCTGTGTGCAACAGGCGCGTCGGCTCGGTCTGCCGATCGGGCTCTATCTCGACATCGCGGTCGGAGTTGATCCGGCTGGGTTCGACGCATGGAATGACCAGGCCGCGATCCTTCGCGAGTTCGCCATCGGTGCGCCTCCCGATCTGTTCAACCCGGCCGGACAGAACTGGGGATTGGCGGGCTTCAATGCGGTTGGGCTGAGCGCGGCGGACTTCGCGCCGTTTCGCGCCATGCTGCGCGCCTCGATGCGATATGCGGGCGCGATCCGCCTCGATCACGTGCTTGGTCTCAAGCGCCTGTACGTCATTCCGGCCGGCATTACCGCCGAGGAGGGAGTGTACCTTCGCCTGCCGTTCGAGCATCTGCTCGAACTCGTGGCGGAGGAAAGCCTTGCACAGTCCTGCGTCGTCATCGGTGAAGACCTCGGCACGGTCCCCGAGGGCTTGCGGGAGACATTGGCGCAGTGGGGCATCTGGCGTTACCACGTCTTGATCTTCGAGCGGGCGCCGGACGGTTCATTCGTTGCTCCCTCGGCTTATGCGCGAAACGCCCTGGTCACCAACTCGACCCATGACCTGCCAACCTTTGCCGGCTGGTGCGGCGGTGCCGACCTGCAGCTACGGCAAGATCTCGGTCTCGAGGCTGGAGAGACCGAGGCGGAGCGTGCGCAGGCCCGCAGCGCGCTGGGCAATGCCTTGGCGCGGCAAGGCCTGGCGCCATTGCGCTTCCGCTCTGTTGTCGAGTTCATGAGTGCGACGCCGGCCCGGCTCCTGATGCTGTCCGCCGAGGACATTCTCGGCTTGACTGATCAAGCCAACGTGCCGGGCACGACCGTCGAGCATCCGAACTGGCGGCGTCGACTGCCGGTCGATCTCGCCGACTTTGCCAGGTTGGATGAACTGGCGCAGATTGCCGCGTTGTTGAAGCTGCGCGGACGTGGCAGCGTTGGGGCTTAACTGTCGCGCCTCCTCTTCACGATCTGCGCAGCAGCATTGCCTCGGCAACTAGAAAATCGTCTTCTTCGTCGATGTCATGGCATTCAAGCCCGGACATCGGCACAAACACCAGCGGAGGAACGTAGAGGCAAAACCCGCGCTGCTCGTATTGCGTGAGGACCTTTTCGCGGTAGATCGTGAAGATGATGAAGTTGATATAGTCGAAGGGCTTGAGGTCTTGCGTGCGCGGCGAGCGGCCTGCGGTCGAAAAGTTGACCGGTTCGCCACCGACGACCAGGTGCTTGTGCAGCCGGGTCGTCGTGAACACGGTTGCGTCCGGACTTGAGTCTTTGGACATTGTCACTACGCGATTGATCGTCGTCACTGTCAGGAATGGCGCGGTCGGATTGATGACGACGATGACCTGGCAGGGCGTGGCTCGAGCAAAATCATAGAGAATTTCATCGGTGCTCACATGCGCGGCGGCGAGGCGTCGATCGCGCATGTATACGTCGATCCCGGTCGGAGCTGCAGCGGCGGCAATTTCCGAGCTTTCGGTATTCAAGTAGACGCGATCGAGCCCGGATGACTGCAGCGCGGTCTCTGCCACATGGGTCACGAGCGGGCGGCCACCGAGGTGGCGCAGGTTCTTCTTCGGCACGCGTTCGCTGCCCAGCCGGGCCGGGATGTAGGCGACCGTATCGGCGTCTAAAGAGCCTGGCCGCATGACGCCACACCCGTGAATAGCTCGTCCGCTTCTGGCGAGATGACTTTGGCACTGCCTTTTGACCATGCTCGCGCCAGCGCGCGCGCCACCTGATCCGTCTCAAGACAGGCAGAGCGGATACCGTTGATGATCAGGATCCAGAGGTCCGGATCGAACGCGCTGCGGCCATTGAACGACGGAACAAGGGGGGTCATTGGTGCAGACCAATGCCTGTCAAATGCCATGTAGCGCCGCGCGCGGCGGGACTGTGTGGCAATGTCGATCGGGAACGGAGGTCCGCCGGCAAGGAGATCGAAGTATTCACCTCGCGTTCGCGGCACCAAACAGATCCCAGTACCGCTGTACAATCCACGCCCTGCCACCATCATCGGCAGACCTAATTCGGTCATCTCCAATCCTGGCGTGCCCCGCACTGTCAGGCCGAGAACGCAGTGTTCGGCCAATTGCTGCGGCTCAATCGGGTCACGCGTGAAACGGACGTTTGGAGTACTCTCAAACTCCGCGGCGAGGCGATCGGCGATGCCGGAATGATCGTAATGGCGGTCGAGGGGGTGAATCTTGACAATGAGATTATAGGCTTGCGTCGCGGCGGCGTGTCGGCATGTCTCCTCGACCCATTCGAGGTAATCGACGAACAGAGCCTCATCGGCGGCTGGTTGATCGGTAAACGTATGGGCAAAGAGGCAGTAGTTCGGGAGATTATTGTTTTGGAATGTCACTGGAACGGCCTCGGAACCGGCGGCAGGATTGATCGAAACCCAGCGACAGTGGCGACCGACGCCCTTGCGGACCGCCGCGGAACGAGCCTCCGCCAAAGCGTCGATCCGGGAGGCGAGATCGGAATGTCCGTCTATTTGGTGTTCGAATTCGCAAAATGCGTTCCGCTCGATCCTTCGGATCATTCCGTTGAGCGTCGACGTCCCATCAATGTGGTCAAGGATATGGATAGGGAGCCGGCAATCCCCGCGATACCAGACGACGCGACCGCCGCTCCTTACCAAAAGCTCCGCCAGGGTGCCCCATGGACAATAGTCGACATGCCCAGTGACAAATACGGCTGGATGCATCGTCGCAATCAACCGTTCGGCAAAATCAACGAAACCCAAAACCCGCTTGGTCCAGTGCAAGAGGCGACTGCCTGCCAGGACGGTCGGCATCAGTTCGGCACGCATGAACGTTTCCTGGATGGCACGACCGAGCGGAAACCCCGATTCGGTTCGGACCTCGCGCAGTTTTGCGATCGCGGTTGGCGCAAGCGGTGTTCCGTCGCGTTGCGAAGCGGCAAGATCGGCAATTGCGAGGGATGCCGGCCGCTCCGCAGCGCCGAGTGCGTCTTCGTTCGGAACATCGATGAAATGATTAACGCCGAAAGCACTGGCCAAGCGCACGTTATTCCCACGGCTGAGTTGACCTCCTGTGGCGGAGGCAACTACTCCAGGGTCCCCAAATAAGCCGACGAGCGGGGCGGCAGTGACGTGCTGCACAAGCTTGGCAATAACCAGGTTGCGCCAGAGATACTCGGTGTTGGAGTGGAATAGGTCGACGAAGATAGGCGGGCAATCCGGTTCGACGCGAAGATCGTAGCTGCGCCAAAATTCGGAAACCACCGCCAACGCCTGATCCATATACTCGCGCGATTCGTTGCGCTCGACCCGGCGCTCCAATGACGCCAAGCGGTCGTCCAAGTTCATGAGGACACCGCGGAGATCGCGGACCAGAGGAAGGCCGCGTACGAATTGTCTCACTATTCCTGAATTCACGCCAATCATCGCCTACCCACCATCGCGCGCTGATCATCTGAATAACAAATACGTTGCGGGAATCCCTCGCGTAATGTGCCGCTACTCTGTCAAATCAAGTTGAAGTCGTGTTGCTCGTTTGTAAATTTCGAGCAACACGGTGTCGCTTGCGCACGAGAGCAAGCTCGAGAAACGAGGTCTTGGTGATAAGGTCGGCTCAGCAGCAACAATATTCCTGGGCGACGGACGTAGTAGCTCATCACGCCGGGCCTGCCTCAGCAGCTTCGTCAATCGCCGCGCGCCCACGATAACCCCCCGCGGTCACGCCCCCAAAAAATTATAGCACACCGCGAAGCGCCTAACGCCTTGCAGGCGGAGATTAAAAAAATTTAAGCTTTGATCCATCTAATCGCGCGTGGCGGCATCGCAGGCCTGCCATTTCTGGAGCGCATGCTTGCCTGCAAAACAGGCAGGTCGCCCACGATCGATTCAAGGCGACTGTCGCAGACCGCCATACTTGCTGTTTGGGATAACCGCTACGGTGGGGCGACAGCGTTACGGGTTACCTTCGCGGCATACATACGCTCGTCTGCGCGGCGGATAATCCGCTCGGCATCATCGTCGGGACGCAGTTCGGTGATGCCGATGCTGACGCTTGCCCCCATGGGGGAAGCTCCCGCGAAGGCAAGGCGGATGGTCTCGGCGATAGCCACAGCGGCCGTTCCCATTGCACCGGACAGAAGCACGGCGAACTCGTCGCCGCCGAGACGTCCGATCAGATCGACAGTGCGCAGGTGAGCTCGGGCGATTTTCACCAGCAGCTGCAATGTCTCATCGCCGGTGGCGTGGCCGTGGGTGTCATTGATCGGTTTCAAATTGTCGAGATCGAGAACCGCGATGCACAGCGGGGTCGCGGTCGCGATCGCCTGGTTGATCGCGAGCTCGAGATTCTCTGCAAAGCTCTCGCGGCGGAGTGCACCCGTCAGGCCGTCGATGTCGGCGCGCTTGGCGAGGTCGCGCAGCCGTCGGCGGTTCGCGCGGATCCAGCGGAACGCCAAGCCGGCCCACAGTAGCGAAACCATGATCACCGCTGTCAGGAGCCGCGGATATTCGCGCACCACCGTGGGCGAGGGGACCGGCGCCACCGCGAAGGTCACGATATCGGCGCCCGTCCCGTTCTCCAGGTGGACGGGGCGCAGCGCGAGTACGACGTTAAGGCGCCCGAGTGGTTCGACCTCCACATGGGTGCCACGGCTGTCGCAGAAGCGGCGGATCGTGTCCTGTGCGGGCAGCAAGTCGAAATCGGGGTGCAATTCGCGGACCTTGCCGGCTAGGAACTGCTGGCAGGCATCGCCTGGCGCCAGCCGGTCTCCGACGGCGACGACGTCGGACGCAGCATCAAGGAAGCGGTACCGGACGTTTTCGCGCTGGCCGATCGCAGTCTCCTCCTCGCTGAGCATCTGCGAGAAATCGGCAAGGGCGCCGCGTTGCTCGTTGCGATGCGCGAGCGCGATGAAATAAAGCGCAGCAATCCCAATCAGCAGCGAGACCGCGAGCACGGCCAGGCTGCCGAGGAATTCGGGGCCGACGATTGCGACGACGGATTTGCGAGGTGATTCTTGCTCCACGGCGGCGAGCCTAGAGCAGGGCGCGAGCTTTGTTCAAGCTTGCAAGGCGCCAGCCAATCATTCCGTGGCCGCAGGGCAGGGGGAAACTGAGGTGGGCAAAAAACAGAACCGCTGCCGGGGGGGCCGGCAGCGGCTGCAGCTTCAGATCCGGGCAACGCTGCCCGAACAGCGTTACTTCATGTAGGAGGTCGACCAGTTGTCCTGGAAGTCCTTGGTCGCCTTCATGTAGGACGTGTTCCAGTTATCCTGGAAGTTCTTCATGTAGGAGACGTTCCAGTTGTCCTGGAAGTCTTTTGCCGCCTTCATGTAGGATACGTTCCAGTTATCCTGGAAATCCTTGAACGCCTTGGCATAGGCAGGGTCGACATTCGGATCTTTCATGTAGGACACATTCCAGTTGTCCTGGAAGTTCTTCATGGCGTTCATGTAGGACACATTCCAGTTGTCCTGGAAGTCCTTCATGGCTTGCGGCGCCTGCACGGGCGTGCCTTCGACCATGTAGAGCTTGTCGTTGTAGCGGAACACGATTGCGCCGGGACCGACCTCCTTGGCGCCGAGCTTGGCAATCTGCGCGGCCGGATCACCCTTGGCTTTGCCGCGTGCGATCTTGAAGGTCTTGCCGTCAACGAAGATGCCTTCGTTGTTGCCGAGTTCGCCGATCACGTCTTGCGACGGCGCAGCCGGGGCGGGCTGCTGCTGTGCGAGCGCGATCTTGCCGATTCCAGCGGCCAATCCGAGGGCGGCAACTGCGGCGACCAGCGTCATGGGTTTTGACAGGGACATTTGGCAGTCCTCTCCATCTAGACGTTGCAGCGCGGAGTTTGCCTCTGGCCGCGCTTGAATGAAGGAAATTTAAGGAATTTCGCCGCTCCGACTATTGTCCTTTGGGGCAATAGCCCAATCGGCGGCATTACTCCGGTGCGGCGACCATCCCGAGGCGCTCGGCCATGCGCACCAGTTCGGCCAGCGATTGCGCCTCACATTTTTCCATCACCTTTTGCCGGTGCGCCTTGACGGTGCGTTCTGCGGTGCCGAGCTCGCCGGCGATCTGTTTGTTGAGCTTGCCGCGGACCACAAGCGCGAACACCTCGCTTTCGCGCGGCGTCAGGCGCGACACACGCGCGCGCAGGCCGTCGAGCTCGCTGTCATGAGCGCGCTGTTGGGCATCGCGCGTCAGTGCGCGCTCGACCGCGGCGACGAGCTTCTCCCGCGCGACTGGTTTGGTGAGGAAATCCTCCGCGCCGGCCTTGATGGCCTGCACGCTCATGGGGATATCGCCATGCCCGGTCAGGAACACGATCGGGACGCGATTGCCCAACTCGGCGAGCCGTTCTTGCAGCTGCGGGCCGCTCAGTCCGGGCATTCGCACATCGAGGAGAATGCAGCCAGGCTCGCCGGCTGGAAGCTTTGCCAACAGTTGCTCGGCGGAGTCATACAGCGCGACCCGATAACCGCTTGCATCGAGCACGCGGCGGACCGCCGTGCGGAACGGGGCATCGTCATCCACGATGTGAACTATCGGCGCGGCGGAGGCCATGGCGGGATTCGTGCCTCAGGTCGCTGCGGCCGCAGGCGCGCGCGCGACGGTGCGCGCGGGCGGCATCTGTTTTACATCCGCGTCCGCTTGCCGGGCGCTGCTCGACACCAACGAGGGAAGAATAAAGCGGAATGTCGCCCCGCCACCCGGCCGGTTCTCCGCCGAAATCGTGCCGCCCTGGCGTTCGATGATGGTTCGCGCGATCGACAGCCCAAGCCCAATGCCGTCGCGCTTGGTGCTGAAGAACGGCTCGAAGACGTGGTCGAGCGTATCCGGAGCCAGCCCCGGGCCGGTATCCGAGACCGTGACTTCCACATGCGCGTCGTTGGTCACGGCGCTGCGCAATGTCAGGCGCCGCTCGCCACCCGCTGTGTCTCGCATCGCTTCCATGCCGTTCAAGGCGAGATTTAAGACGACTTGTTGGAGATGCACCGCGTTGGCGCGCACTGCGAGGCGGCGAGGATCAAGCAGTGTGTTGACGGAAATTCCGCGGAGCCGCGCTTCGGGTGTCAACAGCTCGACCACCCTCCTGATCACGTCGTTGAGATCGATCTCCAGCGGCTCGGAATCGTTCTTGCGCAGTAGATCGCGCATGTGCGTGATGATGTCGGCGGCGCGCTGGTCGGAGCGCCGGATATCGGCCAGCACCTCTTTGATCACGGCGAGGTCAAGCGGTTGGCGATCGAGCAGGAGCTCCGCCGCTTCGGCATTGCTGAGGATTGCGCCGAGCGGTTGATTAAGCTCGTGCGCAATCGATGCGGAAAGCGCGGCAATTCCGGCCCGCCGGTTCATATGCGCGACCTCGGCGAGGCTGCGGCGTGCCTCTGATTCAGCCCTCGAGCGACGGCGGCGCTCCAGGATCAAGCCCGTGATCAGCGTGGCTTGCACCGCGATAATGCCAGCGCCGCCCAGGGCCAGCCCGCGATACTGCTGCCAGAAGCTCGGCAGGCGATACCGGATCTCGCTTCCTTCCGGCAGACGCGCCTCGTTGACGCCCCAACGGATGAGCTCGCGCCAATCGAAGATCGGCCTGATGTAATCGCCGCGCGCGATAGGCAAGTTGGCTGGGCTCTCGCCGTCGAGGATGCGCAGGACGAGCCGGGCCGCATCCTCGGCGATCGGCACTGGGACCGCCACCATCCCGCCGATGCCGCCATAGCCGATGTACGTCTCCGCCGGGATCACGATCGGCCGATTGGCGACCTGGGCAATGGATTCGAGGGCTTCGCGCGGGAAATAGTTGAAGCCATTGCCGTCGACATGGATTGCCGTGTAGGCGATCGCGGCTTGTGGCGGCAGTTGCGAGACTTTGCGCTGGACCTCCGCAAGAGGCAGGCCGGTCAGATCGACGAAATCGAGCCCCTTGGACAACTCCGGCAGTTCGTTGGCGAAGTTGCCGAAATACGCGCTGCGCTCGAATGGGTCGCCGGCCAGAGCGAGTTGCTGGAGATTGGGGACGACCGCCCGGGCGCTGCGGACCATATCTTCCAACCTGAAATGGACGGTGCGTCCGGTGACGCCTTCCGGCAGCTTTGTTTTGGCCACCGTGTCCTCGGCCACAGCGCCAAACACGACCGGGACACCGGGCCAGATCGAATCGCGCGAGCCGAGGACAAATTCGAGCGCGGCCGGGCCGAAGGCAAGGATCGCGCCCACCGGAACGAACCGGTATTTCTCACGAAAGTGAAGTTGTAGCTGACGCTTGTAGCGTTCGCCGCCGAAGCGTGTGAAATCCAGGTCTTCGGCGTAGGTGATGACGCGGCGTGCAGGTCCGACGTTCAACGTCTCGCGCGAAACCGTGCTGACTGCGACGTTCCAGGGCAGGATGGGGTCTTCCTGGCCGATGATGACGACCGAGCGTGGCGGCAACTGATCGCCCGCGAAGGCGGATGGCGCAGCCGGGGCGGTCGCGATCGCGGCGCAGATCACCAGGCTGGCGGCGCGGGCAAAGCGCCGCACAGAGAAGCGGCTGTCGGGCCTGCGTGCCGGCTGACGAATTGATGTTGCTCTCAAGAACATGTTTGTTGGAAGTCTACGAGTTGGGCACGGCCTGAGCAATCGCTTCGATCAAGGCCCGGCCCGGAAATGGCTTGCGCAGATAGGCGACACAGCCTGCGGCCTGAGCCTGTTGGCGTGTGGCTTCATCATCAAACGCGGTCATGAAGATCACGGGCAGCCGCGACCCGGCGGCGGACAGGGCGCGCCGCAGCGCGATGCCGGACATCCCGCCCAGGTGCACGTCCAGAAGCACGCAGTCGATCCCCATCCCGGAATTGGTGGCGAGGAAAGCTTCCGCCGACGAGAATGCCCTGGTGCCCAGGCCATGTGCGTTCAACAGCCGCTCGAGGCCTTTGAGCAACTCGGCGTCGTCGTCCACGATTGCCACCGTTCGGGGCGCTGCCGGCATGGGTTCGCTCCGGTTGCGAAGGGCAGCCTCGCTGCAAGCTTGCGACGGTACTCCGCACCTGGGCCGACCGGTATTGTCCTTGGGAACAATGCCATGGGCGAGATGTGCCAATGGTTCAGCCAGCGCGCGAAGCTTGGAATTGGAATAATTGGTGGTTGATCTGCATCACGGGGCATCTATTTGACCAATCAAGGAATAAAGCGATTGTAAAACGCCCGCCTTTATTGATGATCGCGCCGGGGAAGTGGGGGGCGTAGGTGGGAACCACGGAGCAATGTCGTGCACGTGTTGCGAGTGGCTCGCAATCGCGCTCGCGCAACTCCGACCTGCGTCGCTGCGGTCTGCGCATGCGCCAGGTCGCCTACGCTGCGGCCGCCTTCGTTGCGGTTCCCGCCGCGGCGGCGGAGTTGCCGTTGGCGATGCCCATCAAGGCGCCGGTGCTGATCCAAGCTCCGGTGCCGCAACTCTACGACTGGACCGGGTTCTACGCGGGCGTGCATCTTGGCGATGCCTGGGGACGCTCGAATTGGACCGAACAGCCGGACGGACTCTCCGGCTCGCTCAATATGTTCCAACGCTACGATGCCTTCGAGGGCACCGGAAGCTGGTTCGGTGGCGCTCAGGTCGGTTATGACTACATGCTGCCAAACCGGGTGGTGATCGGCGGCGTGGCCGACGTCTCGGCACCGAGCTGGCGAAGTATCAACAATATCTCCATCGGTGGCATCTCGACCTTCATCTCGCCGACGCTGGGCCAGGAGCGCTTGAGCGAGACGGTGCTGGACATGGGAACCATCCGTGGGCGCGTCGGCTATGCCCCCGGAAACTGGCTGTTCTATGCGACCGGCGGCTTTGCCTGGGCGTATGACCGGCTGACGGTCACTCAGCTCGACAATAGCGGCACGACCGATTCTCCGTTTCTGTGGCGGACCGGATGGGTGGCCGGTACGGGCGTTGAGATGCCGCTGGCGCCGGGCTGGACGACGGGTTTTGAATATCTGTACACGCGCTATGGCAACAGCACTGTGGGCTTTGCCAATGCGGGGCAAACCTTTCAGTCCGACCTCTCGCGTGCAACAGCTGCGGCTGACGTTGAACTATCGTCCCGGCAGCGAGCAGAAACCGGGTAACGTCGCGGCCTCGTGGTTTGCGCCCGCAGACGATCGCTTCAACGTGCACGGTCAGACCACGTTCGTCTGGCAATCCTACCCGGCGATCCGATCGCCCTATCAGGGCGCCAACAGTCTGCCTGCCCGCGGGCAGGCTCGCGAAACCGTCGACGCGACGTTGTTCGCCGGCATCCGGCTGTGGCAAGGCGCTGAAGTCTGGCTCAATCCGGAAGTCGATCAGGGCCACGGAATCGCGGAGACGCACGGCGTCGCCGGCTACACGAGCGGCGAGGCCTATAAGCTCGGCTTTTCCTACCCTTATGCCCGCATGCAGCGCGCATTCCTGCGGCAGACCATCAACCTCGGCGGTGAAGCCGGCAGGGTGGACGCGGATATCAATCAATTTGCCAATATCATCACGTCCAATCGCCTGGTGTTGACCGTTGGGAAATTCGGCATCGTCGACATCTTCGACACCAACAAATATGCCAACAGTCCAAAGACCGACTTTTTGAACTGGGCGCTGATCAACGCCGGCTCCTTCGACTATGCTGGCGACGCCTGGGGCTACACCTACGGTGGCGCCGTCGAGTGGTATCAGGACTTTTGGACCCTGCGCGGCGGCGTGTTCGACCTCTCGGCGACACCTGCGGGCGGCAACAGCCCGACCTCCTTTGGTCTCGACTCCACCTTCGATCAGTTTCAGATGGTCGGCGAAGTCGAGGGCCGTTACCAGCTTTGGGGTCAGCCCGGCAAGCTCAAGGTCACGGGCTTTCTCAGCCGCGGTCGTGCTGGAGCGTTCCAGGACGCCATCAACCTCGCTCAGCTCACCGGGCAGCCGGCCGACATCACTGCGGTGCGCACCTACACGAGTCGGCCGGGCGTGAGCCTCAACCTCGAGCAGCAGGTATCCGAGACCGTCGGCGTATTCGCCCGTGCGGGCTGGGCGGACGGCACCGTCGAGCCTTGGGACTTCACCGACATCGATAAGACCGTGTCAGCCGGTGTTTCGCTCAACGGTAAGCAATGGGGCCGACCGAACGATACAATCGGAATTGCTGGAATAATCAACAACATCGCTCCCGTCCATCAGGCCTTCTTCAACGCGGGTGGGCTCGGCATTCTGATCGGTGACGGGCAATTACCGAACCCTGGGACTCGAAGAGATATTAGAGACCTACTACAGTTACGGGTTCACAGAAGCCACGAAGGTCACTTTGGATTATCAGTTCATCAACAACCCGGCCTACAACACACAGCGCGGGCCGGTGAATGCGTTCGCGGTCCGGTTGCACACCCAGTTTTGAACGGTCGCGAGCCGAGATTGCGCGTATCGGCCTTTCCAACCGCCATGCACCAGATAGATTCCGGCTGACGTCCTTTTCCTGCAAGGGCAGCTGCGGACCCGTCGATGCGCAGCAATCTGCACCAGATCGAAAATCTCGGTGCGATCGAGCAAGCGCGCGAGGCGCACATGGTATTTGGTCTCGTGGATGCGGGCCCTCCAGTTGTTACAGTTCTTGTTGGACACCGCTTGTGGCGGGTTGCCACCGGCGGTAATTTGAAGGGCGCCCAATCCAATCCCCTGCCTTGGTGACAACCGCCCAAAAGGGCGTGTTTCACCTGCACAATTCAATGACGAAAACGGAGCCGATCCATGCCCTATCCACGCGATCCGATTGTTGAGCCGGTACCAATCGAGAGTCTGCGGCCGACCCAGATGACGGTCGGCATGCGCGAGGTCGAGGACAAGCGGAAACGCCTGCACGGCCAAAAGGGAAAGAAGATGGGCAAGTTTGTCGGCGGCCACATGATTCCGGTCGTGTGGGGTCCGAAGGAGCGCTATTACATCGTCGATCATCATCATCTGAGCTTGGCGCTGCACAAGGAAGGTTGGGAGCACGTCCTGGTGACCGTGATCTCTGACCTGCGTCAGCTTGCAGGGGACGCGTTCTGGACCTTCTGTGACCACCACGGTTGGGTCTATCCGTACGATGCCAATGGCCGGCGACGGGATTTCTCGGAGCTGCCCAAATCCGTCACCGGCCTTAAGGACGACCCGTTCCGCAGCCTCGCTGGCGAACTGCGCCGCGCTGGCGGTTTTGCCAAGGATTTAACGCCGTTCAGCGAGTTTCTCTGGGCCGATTTCCTGCGCGGGCAGATGAAGCCCAAGATCGTTGAGAAGGATTTCGAGGCCGCGCTGGAAAAGGGGCTGCGGCTCGCCAAGAGCCCGGAGGCAGCGTATCTGCCCGGCTGGTGCGGGCCGCATGATTAGTTGAACGCCCCGATCGGTTTGAGGTGAAACCCCTCAGTTCGTCATGGTCGGGACAAGCCCTGGGACAAGCCCGGCGATGACGACGGAGAGGCAATTGGAACCAGCTCTAATTTCAGTGTCGTGTCAGGATCTCAAATACCGTGAAAGCGATCTCGAGGACGATCAGCACGATGATGATCTCCTCGAGCCGGTGCGAGCGCTTGGTGTCGATGAGATCGGTCAAAGCCTGTGCGGTGTCGGCAATCACGGTGAGCTTGCGGTTGAGCGCCGACGCGCGCTCTTGCAACTCGTACTCATCATCGAGCTTGGCGTAGAGGCGTTCGAGCCCGGGCCGATCCCACAGCACGTCGGGTTTCTCGGCGACCGCCGCGCGGCCTGACACGCGATGCTGCACCAAGAGCGCGTTGCCGATGTGCTTGAGCATGTCGCGGCGGCCGACGGGAGTCCGGCCGGTACTCGCCAGCTGGCGCGCCAATGGCTCGATCACGTCGAACACTTCGGCGACCTCGCGCTCGTCGCGCGCGAGCACGACGCTCTTGGCAAGCGCTTCGGCGATCAGCACGGCGCGCTCCGGCGTGAGCATGCGCAGGCGAATCGGGCCGCCGGGCGGGATCTGCTCGTCGATATCGGGAGCGAGCTCGACAACTGCGTTCTCTTCCTCGCGGCGTTTGACGCTGCCTGAGCTCTGACGCAACACATTGTCGATCACGGCTTCCTGGTCGGCCGGGGCGACTCCGATGAAGACAATCACCCCGTAGCGGAACACGACGACGATGCCGCCGTCCTTGCCGACCGGAAAGGCGAGGGGGCTGGTGTAGAGGATATTGGCGCGCTCGAGCCGCGCAGTATCGATGCGGTCGCACAGCAGCAACGCGCGCGCCGTTCTCGTCGTCACCGTGGACGGCGTGATGATGGGCGTCGTGCTCATTCGCCGGTGAACCCGCTGGCTTGGATTGGGGCGGCCCAGAGCTTAGTTTCTTCGGCCTGTTTGCGTGCGAGCTCCTGCGCGTCGGCCGGAGCCGGCAGAAGACCGTAGCTCCGAATGCGCGCCAGCACGTCGGGGTTATTCAACGCAGTCAGCAGCACCTTGGTCATCCGCGCCGCTATGGGGGCGGGGACACTGCCGGACGCGTAAGCATCGATCGCGATATCAACGGCGACGTCGACACCCGATTCTTGCAAGGTCGGCAGGTCGGGGAGCAGCGCGGAGCGTTGCGGTCCAGCGGCTGCAACGATGCGCAGGTTCCCGGCATTGTGCTGTTCCAGCATGTCGGCGAGGGAGTCAACAAGCATCGGGATGTGGCCGCCGACGAGGTCGTTGATCGCCGGCGTGCCACCCTTGTAGGGCACGTGGGTGAGCGTCGTGCCGGTCGATGTCGCAAACATGACGCCGACGAAATGCGAGGTGGTGCCTGCGCCCGGCGTGCCGTAGCTCGCCCGCTGCGGATTGGCTTTGAGCCATGTGATGAGCTCGGCGAGGTTCTTTGCCGGGGTGGCGGGTCCAACCGCAATCGCAAGGTCGAAGTGAACCAGACGGGCGATTGGGGTGAAGTCCTTCACCGGATCATATTCGAGCTTGTCGCCGTATATATCCGGCAGGATCGAGAACGGTCCGCTGGTCCCTATATAAAGGGTGCGCGCATCGGGCGGCGATTTGCGCACCTCAGCGAGGGCAATGCGCTGGTTCGCACCGGCGCGGTTCTCGACCACGACGGGCTCGCCCAGGCTGTCTTTCATCTTGTCCGCAAGTTGGCGGGCCAGCAGATCAATCGAACCGCCGGCCGAGACACCGACAATCAAGCGCACCGGGACTTGCTCTTGCGCCGCAAGCGGTGTTGCGGCGAGCGTCAGGCTCCCTATCAACCCCGCGATGTTCATCATCCGACCCAAGCGCTTCTCCTCATCGTGATCTCAAATCGAGCCCATTCTTGGTAAGCTGCGGCGGGCGATCCTCATGGTGACGGATTACAAGCGGATGTCCAAGTTGTCAGCCCGCGTGCCACGACATTCCATTCCACCGATCAATCGCCGCAGTTTTCTCATAGGTGCTGGCGCTGCGGGCATGGCAACGGGCGCAGGGTTGGGGGCTGCCTGTACGCAAGCCGCAAATGCAGCCGATTATACGCTGCGCATCGCGCCGTTGCGGCTCGAGCTTGCGCCGGGAAAAGCGATCAACACCTTCGGCTACAACGGCATGGTCCCGGGCCCCGTGCTGCGTCTGCGCGAAGGACGCCAAGTCAGCATCGATATCCGCAACGACACCGACATTGCCGACATCATTCACTGGCACGGGCTTTATGTGCCCTCCGACGCGGACGGGGCGATGGAGGAGGGCTCGCCAATGGTCGAACCGGGGCAATCGGCCCGCTACACCTTCGTGCCGAAGCCGCCCGGCACGCGGTGGTACCACAGCCATGACGTTGCCGGGACCGATCTCACGCGAAGCATCTATTCGGGCATGTATGGTTTTCTCATTATCGAGCCCGCCAACGATCCGGGACGCTACGATCGGGAAGTGCTGCTCGCGGCGCATCATTGGGACGGCCACTGGGTCAGCATGCAGGATATCCGGCGCGGACCGCCGCCCGACAATGGCCTCGAGGTGCTCTACGCGGCGGCGTCCATCAATGACAAGATGCTTGGCCATGGCGACCCCGTTCGCGTGCGCGAAGGAGAGCGCGTCCTGTTTCGGCTGCTCAATGCGAGCCCGACCGAGAACGTCTCCTTGGCCTTGCCGGGCCATCGCTTCACCGTGATCGCGCTCGACGGCAATCCGGTGCCGACGCAACGCGCGATCGACGCGGTGTTCCTGGCGCCGGCGGAGCGGGCGGATGTGATCGTGGAGATGAAACGGCCCGGCAGGTGGATTCTTGGCGCGGTCAGCGACGAGGACCGCAATAAGGGTCTCGGCATCGTCGTCGAATACGCCAATGCGCAGGGCGAGCCGCAATGGTCGGCCCCGCCTGGTACGGCATGGGACTACACGATCTTTGGCAACGACCATCCGGTGCCCGCGCCAGACGAGCGGATCGAATTGCTGTTCGAGAAAGTCCCCGGCGGGCGCGGCGGCTACAATCGCTGGACTATCAACGGCAAGTCTTGGCCTGCCACCAATCCGTTGTTCACCACCCAGACCGGCCGCCGCTATCGCCTGGCGATGACCAATAAGAGCGGCGACAATCATCCGGTCCACCTGCACCGCCACACGTTCGAGCTGACCAAGATCGGCGACAAGGCGACCGCGGGCGTGATGAAGGACACGGTCAACATGACCCGCTATAGCAGCGTCGAGATCGATTTCATTGCCGATGATCCCGGTCCAACGCTGTTGCACTGCCATCACCAGGATCATCAGGATGAAGGTTTTATGGGCCTGATGACCTATATTTAGGCTCTTTTTGCATACCTTATGTCCTCGACTCGTGAAGCCGGCAGTGTTTGGACTCGACGGTCAAAGATGCAAAATTCGTCACTCGATGGAACCACAAAGCGGGGTGGTCATTTACCGGCCGTTAACCGGCGGGCTCCAAAATTAGCCATAAACAGCTACCATCTCTAGAATCCGATTCTCCGAGTTGGGCGAATCGCAACGCGAATCCTCCGGGCGGGTGCTGGGAATCGAAATGGCGGGTGCGAGCAAGAAGGCGCGAGAGGCGCAAATTCAATACGCGGCGCTGCCCTATCGGCGCCGTGGGAAGTCCAAAACCCAAATCATGTTGGTGACGTCGCGCGGTGCTGGGCGATGGATCATCCCCAAAGGATGGCCGATGAAGCGCAAGGCACCGCATCGCGCCGCCGCGCGGGAAGCACTGGAGGAAGCGGGCGTGGTTGGCGAGATCGGCAAGAAGCCGATCGGCTCGTTCTCGCATCGCAAAGGCAAGCAGGGCAAGTGCAAGGTGAAGGTCTTTGCGCTCGAAGTCACGCGCCAGCGCAAATCCTGGCGGGAGAAGGGTGAGCGCGAGGTGCAGTGGTTCTCGCCCGCCAAGGCGGCACGCAAAATGCGCGAGCCGGTGCTGCGCCGGATGATCCGCGAAATCCACAAGCACGCTTGAGCACCGGCCGCACCTATAGATGACGTCATCGCATAGATGACCTTTTGTACCCCGGACGAAATCCGGGGTCGGCATTGCCATGCGGCACCGTATAGATGACGTGCCGCGTCATAGATGACAGGCAAACACTCACTCGGATTACGCTGTGAGACTGGGCGTTGCCCAGTCTCTGCGCTGCATCCGGGCTACGGGCCCTGCATAGGTGACCACGTTCGCATAGATGACCTTTTGTAGCCCGCATGAAATCCGGGACGGCATGGCCACGTGGCAGCACATAGATGATATGTCGCGTCGGAGATGACCGGTGAAACTCTCACCCGGATCGTGCGCCGAGATGCCGGGCTATTTGCTCCCAGCGTGGCGCTCCAGCCGCGCTACGGTCCTGACATCTATTTTGTTATCGAGATGTCAACAGTCAGCTCGCGAACGCGGCTCATCCCTTCGGTTCGATCACAAGCTGCGTCTGCGTCACGACGGCGGCGAGGCGGCCGTCGTTGCGGGTGATCCGGGTCTGCCACACCATCGTCGTGCGGCCGCGGTGCAGCGGTGTGCATTCGGCATGCGCCGTGTCGCCGGCCGGCAGCGCGGCAAAGAAATTGGTTTTGCTTTCAATCGTCGTGGTGGCGAAGCCTGGCTTGAGGTTCACCACGGTGGCGTGGCCGCCGAGGTTGTCGGCGAGGGCCATGATGGCGCCGCCGTGCAGGATGCCGCGCCCGTTGGTGAGCTCATCGCGCACCGGAAGCTCGGCGGTGATGCGCTCAGGCGAAACGTGAGTGATGTTGATGCCGACGAGTTTGGCGAAGGGCGGTTGTTTGACGGGTGGGTTCGACATTGGTGCAAAGGCTCAAAGAAAAAGAGCGCTCTCCGAGTTTATCGGAAAGCGCTCAATGCAACAAAAGATGACCTGATAGGAGGATCAGCGCGGCTGCGGAACGATGCGCAGATAGGGCCGCGGCGCCTTCCAGCCGTTCGGGTATTGCTTCTTTGCCTCCTCATCGGAGACCGATCCGGCGATCACGACATCCTCGCCTTGCTTCCAGTTCACCGGCGTCGCCACCTTGTGCTTGGCGGTGAGCTGCAGCGAGTCGATCACCCGCAGCACCTCATCGAAGTTGCGGCCGGTCGTCATGGGATAGACGAGGACCAGCTTGATCTTCTTGTCGGGACCGATGACGAAGACATTGCGCACGGTCTGATTGTCGGCGGCGGTGCGCTGGCCGGCGTCGCCCGAGGCCGCGGCCGGCAGCATGCCCCACGCCTTGGCAATGCGCAGATCGGGGTCGCCGATCATCGGGTAGTTCGGGCGCAAAGCCCTGGGTCTCCTTGATGTCCTCGGCCCACTTCGCATGCCGATCGACGGGGTCGACCGATATGCCGATGATCTTTACGCCGCGCTTGTCGAACTCCGGCTTGATGCGGGCCATGTAGCCGAGCTCGGTCGTGCAGATCGGGGTGAAATCCTTGGGATGCGAGAACAGCACCGCCCAGGAGTTGCCAAGCCACTCATGGAAACGGATCTTGCCTTCGGTGGTATCCGCCTCGAAGTCCGGGGCTGTGTCATTGATTGCGAGTGTCATCGCAAGTCTCCTCTGGTCCGGACGTGACCGTCCGTAGCTTGTCCGCGGCCACCATATAGGCTCATGTCGGCAGGCTGGCCAGCGATGACGGCGCCACGCTGACGATTGGCAAAACCTTGCCCGTAGCGCGGGCGAACGGCGGCCTTTTTTCCATTGGCTGCACCGGCGAAAGAAAAAATCCCCGGGACCCGCAGGCCTTTCGGACGCCGCCGTTGACATCGTCGTCCAGGCAACGCAAGCGTAGGGCTGTCGGGTAGATCGGCTGTGGGATGTTCAAGCGCGTTCTGATCGCCAACCGCGGCGAGATTGCCTGCCGCATCATCAAGTCCGCCCGCCGCATGGGGATCGCAACCGTCGCGGTCTTTTCCGAGGCGGATCGCGACGCGCTGCACGTGGAAATGGCGGATGAGGCCGTGTTCATCGGCCCACCGCCCGCGGCCGAGAGCTATCTCAAGATCGACAAGATCATTGAAGCGTGTCTCGCGACCGGCGCCGAGGCGGTTCACCCAGGTTACGGCTTCCTCTCGGAGCGCGAAGCCTTTCCGATCGCCCTGGAGAAGGCTGGCATTGTCTTCATCGGCCCAAACCCACGCGCCATCGCGGCCATGGGTGACAAGATCGAGAGCAAAAAGGCGGCAGCGCGGGCGCATGTCTCGACCGTGCCCGGCCACCTCGGCGTGATCGAGGACGAAGCGCAGGCGATGCGCATCGCCGAGGAGATTGGCTTCCCGGTGATGATCAAGGCCTCAGCCGGCGGCGGCGGCAAGGGCATGCGCATCGCCCACTCTGGCGCCGAGGTTGCGGAAGGTTTTGCGCGCGCGCGCTCGGAGGCGCTCTCTTCGTTCGGCGACGATCGCGTGTTCATCGAGAAGTTCATCGTCGATCCGCGCCACGTCGAGATTCAGGTGCTGGGCGACAAGCACGGCAACGTCATCTATCTCGGCGAGCGCGAATGCTCGATCCAGCGCCGCAACCAGAAAGTCCTGGAGGAGGCGCCGTCACCGCTGCTCGATGAAGCAACGCGGGCCCGTATGGGCGAGCAGGCGGTCGCGCTCGCCAAGGCGGTTGGCTACGACTCCGCGGGCACGGTGGAGTTCGTCGCCGGGCAAGACCGCAGCTTTTATTTCCTGGAGATGAATACGCGGCTGCAGGTCGAGCACCCGGTCACCGAGCTGATCACTGGCATCGATCTCGTCGAGCAGATGATCCGGGTCGCGGCCGGCGAACCGCTCGGCATCAAACAAAGCGACGTGAAGCTCACCGGCTGGGCGGTGGAGAGCCGCGTCTACGCCGAGGATCCCTACCGCAATTTCCTGCCGTCGATCGGCCGGCTTTCTCGCTACCGGCCGCCGGCCGAGACCCAGGTTGATGGCATCACGGTGCGCAACGACACCGGGGTCTACGAAGGCGGCGAGATCTCGCTCTATTACGATCCGATGATCGCCAAGCTCGTCACCCATGCGGGCACGCGCGCGGCGGCGATCGAAGCGCAGGCGCAGGCGCTCGACTCGTTCTACATCGATGGCATCCGCCACAACATTCCGTTTCTTTCGGCCGTGATGCAGCATCCGCGCTGGCGCGCCGGCGCGCTCTCGACCGGCTTCATCGCCGAGGAATTTCCCGAAGGCTTTCATCCGATCGCGCCGGAAGGCGAACGCGCGCGCGTCATCGCCGCGGTGGCGGCGGCGGTCGATCACGTGATCGGCGAGCGCAAGCGGCGCATTTCCGGGCAGATGACCGGCCGGCTGGTCACGCGCGACCGCCGGCGCGCGGTCTGGCTCAATGACACCGAGGTGGCGCTGTCGGTTGCCCACGAGGGCGGCCGGATCATGGTCTACTTCATCGAGGACGGCGTCGAAGGGCCGGCGCAGATCCTGGTTTCGGATTGGAAGCCCGGTGAGCCGGTGTGGACCGGCACGTTTGATGGCAAGCCCGTGGCTGTACAGGTGCGCCCGATTCCCAACGGCTTCCTGCTCGCGCATGGCGGCGTCGAGGTGAGGGCCTTTGTCTACACCGAGCGGGAAGCACACGCCGCCCGGCTGATGCCGTTCAAGCCGCCGAGCGATACCGGCAAGAAACTCCTCTGCCCGATGCCGGGGCTGGTGCGCTCGATCTCGGTTGCGGAGGGGAGCGACGTGAAGGCCGGCGACACGCTGGCCGTGATCGAAGCGATGAAGATGGAGAACGTGTTGCGCGCCGAGCGCGACGGCGTGGTGAAGAAGATCTTTGCCAAGCCCGGCGACAGCCTCGCGGTCGATGCCGTGATCATGGAATTTGTTTGATAGCTTGTATTCGTCGGCGAGCGCGTCGCTCGCGGCCATCCTTCGAGACGCTTGGCGCTCTCGCGCCAAGCTCCTCAGGATGAGGGCTGAAATTGTTGAAGCGCCCCAACTAACCGCAGCCCTCATCCTGAGGAGCACGCGGGATTTGCCCGCGTGCGTCTCGAAGGATGGCCGCACGCGCAAGCCCCTCCGCGCGATCCTAACAGCTAAACTTGCAAGATAGACTTGCAAGTTTGCCTGTCGTTTGCTATCCCTCGCGGCCATGTCGCGAAGATCCTCCAATGCCGGCGCTGCGCAGCCCGTGAACGCCGTACCCGACGCCCGCATTGCCGATTTTGTGCATGCAGTCGGGCTTCTCGTCCGCCGGGTGCGGGCGGTGTCGGCCGCACATGAACTCTCCTGGAGCGAATCCGCCGTCATGGGGCGCCTGCTCCGCGAGGGGCCTGCAACCACAGCCGAGCTTGCGCGCGCCGAAGCCGTCCGGCCGCAATCGATGGGCGCGACAATCGGGGCACTCGAGGAAAGGGGCTTGGTCGAGCGCAAACCGCATCGCACCGACGGCCGCCAAGTGAATATCGTGCTCACCGCCAAGGGCACGGCTGTATGCAAGAGCAGCAAGGACGCGAAGCTCGTCTGGCTTGCGCAAGCCATCGCCAGGCTCGACGGCAACGACCGGGAGACTCTGTTCGCCGCCGGCGAGATCATCCAACGCCTGGTGGAAAATGACGGCTAGCGAAGTGTCCAAGCGCAGCCGCTCACCCTTTGGCTTCACATTCATCGCCCCGCTCGCGCTCGGTGCGACGCTCAACCCAATCAATTCCACCATGCTGTCGACGGCGCTGGTGCCGATCGCGGAGAGCCTCCATGTCGAGCTCGCGCAAACCGGCTGGCTGATTGCGGTGCTTTACCTGACGACGGCCGTGGCGCAGCCGAGCCTGGGCCGCCTGGTCGATTTGTTTGGAGCGCGACGCGTTTATCTCGCGTCGCTGTTCTTGGTCGCGGCAGCGGGCATTCTCGCCCAACTGGCGTCATCGCTTGCCGGACTGGTGGCGGTGCGGGTCCTGCTTGGCGTCGGGACGTCGGGCGCCTATCCGGCGGCGATGCGGATGTTCCGTACACGCGCCGACGCGACAGCGTCGCCGCCGCCGCGCTTCGCCATGGGCATTCTGACCATGGCCGCGCTGTCGACAACGGCCATTGGCCCGGTGATCGGCGGCGTGTTGACCCACGCTTTCGGCTGGCAGTCGATCTTCACGGTGAACGTGCCGCTCGCGTTTCTGGCTGTGCTGCTGATCCTGCTGTGGACGCCGCGCGATGGAAAACCAACCAGCAGCTGGGCGCGGCTCTCCGAAGACATTGATCTCATCGGCATCGCGCTGTTTGCGGCGTTCCTGTTGAGCCTCATGACGTTCATGATGCAGCTCAAAAGCGGGCCGCTATGGCTTGCTTTGGCGGGAGCCGTCGTCTTTGGCGTCGCGCTCGTGATTCACTCGCTGCGGCGGCAACAGCCGTTCATCGATGTGCGCATGCTGGCGCGCAACCGGCCGCTCACCATGACCTATCTGCGCGCGGCGGCGGTCGCGATGATCGTCTTCAGCGTCTATTACGGTTTTGCCCAGTGGCTGCAGAGCGCGGCCGGCTTCTCGAGCGCCGCGGCCGGACTGGTGACGCTGCCGATGTCGCTGGTGGCCGCTGGCTCTTCGCTGACCGGCGTGCGCACCAAGAACTTGCGCGTGCCGTTCCTGATCAGCACCGGAGCGGGACTTGCTGGTTGTGTCAGTCTCTTCTTCGTCGACAGTGCCAGCCCGGTTTGGATGATCAGTGCGGCGATCACTGTTTTCGGTCTGCTGCTCGGCGCGTTCAACACCGCGACGCAGGCCGCCGTCTATCTGCAGGCTCCAGCGGAAGAAATCGGCACCGCCGCCGGGCTGCAGCGAACCGCGCAATATATCGGCGCCATCGCCGCTGCGAGCCTGCTTGCATCGATTTACGGGCAACGCGCGAGCGACCAGGGCCTGCACAGCCTTGCCATGGTGACGGGCGCCCTCGCTGCCATCCTTTTCATCGTCACGCTGTTCGACCGCACAATCCCGCGTGTGGTTGCGACGAGTGCTGCCGCAGAACCCGACGCCCAAGCCACCGACGTGAAGGGAACAAACATGCCGCTCACCAAACTCGACGACACCTCCGCTCTGGTCGTGATCGATCTACAAAAAGGCATCGTCGGCCTGCCATGCGCACATCCCACAGAGGAGATCGTCGGGCGCGCCGCGAAGCTTGCGAGCGCCTTCCGCGCATGCGGCCTGCCGGTCGTTCTGGTCAACGTCGCCGGCCGAGCGCCCGGACGCACCGAGCTGCAGTTCAACTTCACCCCGCCGGCCGATTGGACCGAGCTCGTTCCCGAGCTCGGCCGCCAGCCAAGTGATTACACCGTGACCAAGCAGCAGATCGGCGCCTTCTACGGCACCGCGCTCGAACAGATCCTGCGCCAACACGGTGTGACCCAGGTGGTGTTGGCCGGCGTGGCGACCAGCAGCGGTGTCGAGGCTACGGCGCGTAATGCATATGACCACGGCTACAACGTCACGCTGGTGGTGGACGCGATGACCGACCTCTCCGCTGACGCGCATCGGCACAGCGTCGAGACGATCTTTCCGCGGCTCGGCGAAACGGCAACGACTGACGACGTGATCCGTTCGTTGGCGGATCGGCCGCACTGACGCGGGCTTCTCGCCGCGTGCAACGACAGGCAAGCGTAGCGCTCTCCTCGAGATGGCCCGCCATGCGCCGTCTCGGAATGGCACTCACCAGTTCGTCAATTACTGCGCTGTTGATTGATCGCCCACACGTAGGCGCTCACGGCAGCCACGTCGGCATCAGATAGAGGTGCGCCGCCGCGCGGCGGCATGGGGTCGGAATAATTTCGCGGCTTCGGGACGCCATCAGCGACCGTTTTGCTGATGGCCTTCAGGCTGCCGTCGCCAAAGAACCAGACGCCATTCACCAGCGACGGCGCCATCGGGCTTCCTTTCGCGTCCGAGCCATGGCAACCCGCGCACGTGCCGTCTGCGGCCTCACCTTGGAAGATGCGTTCGCCCAGCGCGACCTGCTCCTTGGTCGCTCCCGGAGGAACCGGCAACGAAGCGGAGGTACTCCTACCTGCATTCGGGTGCACGCCTTCCGGCGGACCAGCGCTTCCGGTTGCTGCATTTGCCACAACCGAAGCCGACGCGGGTGCGATCGCCGTGTCGGCACCGCCATGCGACGTCACCCGCCAGACGCGGCCATGCTTGTCATCAGAAATATAAAGCGCCCCATCCGGTCCCATCGCGAGCCCCGTCGGGCGAAATGCGGACCGGCCAGGCTCTTTGTATGCTCCGGCAAAACCATCCGCGAAGGTCGTGGATGGTCCACTGGCCTTGCCGTCCTTGAGAGGCTGAAAGACAACGTTGTAGCCGCCTTGCGGGGCAGGGGCTCGATTCCACGACCCGTGGAAGGCAATGAAGGCTCCGCCCTGGTAAGCCGACGGGAAGCTTTTCCCGGTGTAGATCAGAAGATCATTGGGCGCCCAATGTGCCGGAAAGAACGCGACGGGCGCCTTTTTGTCTGCGCAAACGCCAACCTTGCTGCCTCCATCGCCTCCATACTCGGGCGCCAGCACAAGCTTCTTTTGCGCGCCGTCGAAGTAGCATTCGGGCCAGCCGTAGTCGGCGCCCTGTTGGACTTCGACCAATTCCTCGGCGGGGAGCTCAGCGCTTTGCTCCGTCTTGTAAAGGTTCGGCCAGTTCTGTGAGAGCTGATCGCGGCCGTGCTGCGTGACGAACAAACGTCCGGCGCTGTCGAATGCGAAGCCTTCGCCATTGCGGATTCCGGTGGCATAGCGTTCCGCCGGTGAGAAATGCTGGTCGGTCTTGTTGGCGTCGTAGCGCCAGACCCCGGCGCGTGTTTCGAGCTCCGTGCACGGCTGGTGGCCGGGCGAGCCCTTCACCCGGTTCTCAACCTGGCAGGCGTTGGTGGCTGAGCCGAGATCGACGTAGATGTGACCGTCCGTGTCGATCCTGAACGGATGCATCGGGTGGTCTCCGGTCAGCGGCAGACCGGACACGACGATCTCAGGTGCCCCCTTCGGGGCAATGGAATTCGCATCGGTCGGCATCTTGTAGCGGACGATCTTGTCGTTCTCTTCGGCAAAGACGTAGCCGTTGTAGAGCGCAATGCCGGTCCCGCCGGCGGACCCTTGCGGTACGCCCGGGCCGAAGCGTTCGATCACATCGGCGCGACCGGCGCCGTTGCTGTCTTTGAGCGCGATCAGAAACCCGCCGGGCGGCGGCGTATCGTTGCGGTAATACCGGCCGCTCCAGGTATTTGCGTAGAGCACTCCATTTGGCGCCACGGCCATCTGGCGGACATGGCCGAGGTTGTCGGCGAAAACCGTCGCGCAGAATCCGGGGGAAAGGGTGAGGCCGCCATTGTCCCCAGGGCAAGTATTGTTGTTTGCGCCACTCGTCTGAGCAAGCGCCTGTGATCCGGTCGTAAAAACAGCGACCAACAAGGCCGAACAGACAATCGCCCTTCGACCACTCGTGTTGTTTTGCAAGGCATGAAGGCGTGCCATGATCGTGCTCCGAAATACGTCGCTCGAAACCGCTGCCCCCAGCAAAACTTTAGGGTCAGGTTGCGCGCATTGCCACGTCTTGTTCAAGCGAACCTCGAATAGCTGCCGTGCAGAAAACCATGACCGACTTTCCGAGCGAGACTGCCCCGCGCTGTTGCGCCGCTATGTACCGTTGGATATCGCTTTGGTGCATAATCCCGAGCGGTGATTGCCATCACTTATGGAGTTAGGAATGCGCGCTGCCGTTCTGTTTGCCGGCCTGATGACCGTGACCGTGGCCCAAGCTGCCGAGCCCATCCGTATCGGCCTCACCAGCGTGCTCAGCGGGCCAACCTATGATCGCGGGCAATCGGAGCAATACGGTGCGCAGTTGGCGGTGAACAAGATCAATGCGAGCGGCGGCGTCCTGGGCCGGCCTCTCGAACTCTACTATGCCGACAACGCCTGCAAGCTTGACATCGGCCTCGCGGGGACCCGTCGGCTGATCGAGCAGGAGCGGGTCTCGGTTTTGATCGGGGCGCTGTGCACGCCGGTCACGCGCGCGATCATGCCGGTGATCGCCGAAGCGAAGGTGCCGCTGGTGATCGCCACGTCCGCAGGGCAGGACTTCGTCGACGCGTCGGGCGTTGGCGGCAATGACTACGCCTTCAAGACCATCCCGTCCGAAGTCGATATTGCGCGTGGCCTGATGCGCTGGCTCAAGTCGCAGAACGTCAAGTCGGTTGGGATCGTTGCGGCGGCCGACACCTTTCCGCAAGTCAATGCAGTGGCAATCGCCAAGGCCGCGCAGGACGCCGACATTCGCATCACCGGGCAGGAAACGATCGATAAGACCACGACCGATTTCGGCGCGGTGCTGGAAAAGCTTAAAGCCGGTGCACCGGATCAGGTGGTCACAATTCTGGGGCCCTACACCGCCGCGGTCTTCAAGGCCTATGAGGCGTCGGGCTGGAGAGTGCCGCTCACCGGCCGCATCGACTTTGCGCAGGCGCTGGCTGCGGTGTCGCCGCAGTTTCGCGAATCCGATGCGCTCTCGGGGATGACCAGCATAGCCGTCTTCACACCCGCTCAACAAATACCGGCCATTCAGGATTTCGTCAGTTCTTATCGGGCGCATTATGGCCTGGTGCCGACACAGCGGTCGTTTTTCGTCTATGAAGCGACGCTTCTGGTCGCGGACGCCATCAATCGAGCCGGCTCCGATCAACCCGCCGCGATCAAGCAGGCGCTCAAAACCACAACGATGCCCTCACTGCTCGGCGGCACCTATGCGCCTGACGACCACAACCACGCGCATACCCCACTGCAGATTTTAGCCGTACGCAACGGCCAGCCTGCGGTCATAGCGACCGAGTAGTTGCGACACCGAACAACCAACACCCTGCGGATCGCGGTCCGGCGCGCTGATAAGAGCACGAAATTGCAAAAGGCGCTCGTTGCCCTAAAGCCGGATCCCAAAAGCACCGCATGATCGGGAGTAACCGACATTGACGCTCAATCAACGCGAGATCCAAGAGGGCCTGAATGTCCTCGTCATCGACCATCCGTTGGTGAGGTCGTTGCTTTCGATACTTCGCGATGCGCGCACGGATAACCCATCCTTCCGCGCGGCGTTGCGGGAACTGACGACCATGCTGGTCTACGAAGCATGCCGCAACCTTGCGACCCACGAAGCTCCAATCGAGACGCCGGTGGCTCCGACGCTCGCGGTCCGTTTGTCAAATCCGCCGTTGCTGGTGCCGATATTGCGGGCGGGTCTGGGAATGGCCGAGGCGGCGCAGGCTTTGCTCCCGCAATCACAGATGGGGTTCGTGGGACTGGCCCGCGACGAGGTGACTTTGCAGCCGACCCGCTACATGAAATCGATGCCCGATGATCTCGCCGGACGGCCCATCTACGTGTTGGACCCGATGCTGGCGACCGGCGGATCCCTCGTGCACACGCTCACACTGCTGATCGAGCGGGGAGCAACAGACATTACAGCCATTTGCGCGTTGGCCGCACCCGAGGGCCTGCGCGCCGTGGAGAAACTGGCGTTTCCAATCCGTATCGTCACAGCTTCGGTGGACGAGAAACTCAACGGTTCGGGGTACATCGTTCCGGGGCTTGGCGATGCCGGGGATCGACAGTTCGGTCCTCCCTAATGACCGTGCGCCTACGTTACGGTCCGATCGGAGTCACTCGTGTTCCTCCTGCAACATCTGCTGCGGCGATTTGTTGAAAAGGGCAGGCTCACCGTCGTTCGCCATGACGGAAGCCGGTATGCGTTTGGGAGCGGTGTCGATGGCCCGGACGTGGTCGTGCGCTTCCACGATACGACGGTCGAGCGCGAATTGTTCTTCAATCCGGAACTCGCCTCGGCGGAAGCCTACATGGACGGGCGGCTCACCATCGAGAACGGCAGCGTCTACGATTTGCTGTTTCTATTCTCGGTCAACCGGCGCGGGCTCGGAGCACATCCTCTGCAGCAGGCATTACGGAAAAGCTGGCGGGCGCTGCGGCGGCTACACCAGCAAAACCCGCTCGGCCGCGCCGGCGAGAACGTGCGCCAGCACTATGACCATCCGGCCGATTTCTATGCGCTCTGGCTCGACGAGGGGATGAACTATTCCTGCGCCTATTTCAGTGATCCGGATGAGCCCCTCGAGACCGCACAGCAGAACAAGCTTCGCCACATCGCCGCCAAGCTGAAGCTTGCGCCGGGGTTGCGCGTGCTGGACATCGGCTCGGGCTGGGGGGCGCTGGCGATCTACCTGGCGCAGGCCTGTGGAGTTGAGGTCACGGCGCTCAACGTGTCGGGCGAGCAGCTCGAAGCGTCGCGCCAGCGCGCACGGGCTGCCGGCGTTGAAGATCGCATCAGCTTCGTCAACCGCGACTATCGCGAGATCACCGGACCCTTCGACCGCATCGTCTCCATCGGCATGATGGAGCACGTCGGCGTCGCCTATTTCGATGAATACTTCCACACCGTCCGGAAGCTGCTGGCGCCAGGCGGATTCGCGCTGATCCATGCCATCGGCCGGATGTCGCCGCCAGGCTCGACCGCGCCGTTCATCCGCAAATACATCTTCCCGGGTGGCTACGCGCCGGCCCTGTCGGAGGTGTTCGCCTCGACCGAGCGCACCGGATTATGGGTTGATGACTGCGAGGTGTGGCGACTGCATTATTACTGGACGGTGCGGAATTGGCGACTGCGCTTCGCCGAGAAGCGCGCGGCCGTCGTTGCACGCATGGGCGAGCGGTTTGCGCGCATGTGGGAGTTCTACCTGGGTGCCGCCGAGCTCGGGTTCCTGCACGGCTCCAACATGGTGTTTCAGTTGCTAGTAAGCGAGCGGCGCGATGATGTGCCGGTGCTGCGCGATTATATGTTTGATGATGAGCGCGCGTTGCGCGTGAACGGACATTAGGACCAATGATGCTCTACTTCGCCTATGGGTCGAACATGAGCCGCGCCTGGATGCGGCAGCTCTGCCCGACGGCGCAAGCGTTGGGGCCTGCGGTGCTCGCGGATTATCGCTTCATGGTCATGAGTGCCGGCTATGCATCCATCGTGGCGCAGGCGGGGGAGTCTGTGCACGGCGTGCTCTGGCGCATCCAGCCGGGGGATCTCGACGCGCTCGACCGTTATGAGGATGTTGCCGGCGGGCTCTATGATCGCTGCACGTTGACGGTGCAGCACGGTGGCGAGCCGCAGACCGCGATGACCTATGTCGGCCGCTCGCGTGCGCCTGGACGGGCGCGGGTCGAATATTGCGAGCTGTTGCTCGAGGCCGCGCGGGATTGGAAGCTGCCGGCGCCGTACGTCGCCAAGTTGGCGCGCGAGCTGCTCGGTGCGCACCGGCGGGGAGGTGGCATGAGCGCATCCGTCATTCGCCATGTGATCGTGCGCGGCACCGTGCAGGGCGTCGGCTTCCGCGCCTTCGTGCAGCGGCATGCATTGGAGCGCGGCCTGACCGGCTGGGTGCGCAACCGCCGCGACGGGTCCGTGGAGGCGGTGCTGGCAGGGCCGGTCGGAGAGGTCGACGCGGCGCTTGAGGCGCTGCGCAAAGGCCCATCTTCGGCGAAGGTCAAAGCCGTTCTGGTGAGCGAAGCGGGCGAGCCCGAGCTGCGCGAGCGCCTGGCTGGCGAGGTGTTCTCGATGCTGCGGACGGTGTGATCAGTTCGCGGTCGGGCCGAACAGCGCTTCGAACTCGCGCCGGAGCACCAGATCGACATCGGACATGGTCACCGGCAAGCCGAGGTCGACCAGGCTGGTGACGCCAAAACGCCGGTCGGAGACGCCGCAGGGCACGATTCCGGCAAAATGCGCGAGGTTCGGCTCGACGTTCAGCGCAAGCCCATGCATCGTCACCCAGCGGCTGATGCGGATGCCGATGGCCGCGATCTTGTCCTCGTAGCCTTCGCCCTTGTCGGGCCGCGCGACCCACACCCCGATGCGATCGGCACGCCGCTCCCCGCGCACATTGAAGGCGGCGAGCGTGCGGATGATGAGCTCTTCGAGGGTTGCCACATAGCGCCGCACATCCGGTGCGCGGCGCCTGAGATCGAGCACCGCATAGAGCACCCGCTGGCCGGGGCCGTGGTAGGTGAGCTGGCCGCCGCGCCCGACCCGATGCAACGGAAAGCGCGGGTCGAGCGGCTGCTGGTCGCGGGCGCCCGTACCGGCGGTGTAGAGCGGCGGGTGCTCGAGGAGCCAGGCAAGCTCCGGTGCTTCGCCCTGGGCGACCGCCGCGGCGCGCGCCTCCATGGCGGCGAGCGCGGCCGGGTAGGGCACCTGGTCCGGGGCGATGCGCCACTCGACCGGCGCGCTCCCGGGCACCGGCCGCAGGCCGATCGCCAGCGCCTCGCGGGGGCGCGTGGTCGGGGGGCTCTGCACCAGCACGGAAGCCATGGAGGCACGTGTAGCGCGGCCGCCAGGGCAAGGGAAATCGGGGGTGGATCGGAGGCGGCCAGCCCTTGTCCCGGTGGGGGCGATTTGTTACATGGCGCCCTTGCTCCGGGGCCGGCTCAATCCGGCCTTTCCCGTGCGGTCGTGGCGGAATTGGTAGACGCACTAGCTTGAGGTGCTAGCGGGGCAACTCGTGGAGGTTCGAGTCCTCTCGACCGCACCAGCCATCCTTCGGGTGCTGAGCGCACAAAACCGTTACAGTCGTGCATCGAAAACGCAACATCTCCGCAACGTGCGGCTCGACACTCTTCAGCCTGCTGGGCCAAGTTTCCCGGGTTGGATGAACCAGACGTCCGGCACGAAGCCTAAACGACCTGTGACGACTGATCCGGGGTTGGCGACTGAGGCGGCGCGAGTTCATCGCGGGTCTTGCTGGCGCGGCGGGCGGCTAGGCCGTCGATTTTGCGCACGCTTTTTGGCGCAGCAGCCACTTACGCGGAGCGCCGTCTGGGCGTGCTCGAGGGGCGTCTCGGCCGAAGACGGCGAGTTGCGAGCGTCGATCAGCACGCAGCCAATCTCGCCGCGTTTCGATCTCACGCATACTCGAGCAGCTCGGTTGGGCGGATAGTCGCAATCTGCGGCGGATATCCGGTTCGGGGCTGGGACGATGTCGAGCGCAGTCGCCGCATGGGCGACGAGTTGTCGAGCTACCCGCGAATGCGCTCAGCGCCGGGATGATCGTACTCGGTGAGTCGCGCATGCAGGCGGCGAAGTCTTGCGCCGCGCGCCGTGCTGAGTGACCTTCACCGTTCCGACGTGATGGTTCTTGTCCACGAACCGACGGTCGGCGGTGCCGTTTGCGCCGGTACTCGCAATCGTAGCGCTCGACCTGCCCGGGCGCCGCCGCAATCGGTTGGCGCACTTCGCCGATGAGCTGGATTGGGCTCTCGTCGAAGCAGACCACCGGGCGCTTTGATCGGGCGCTTCGGCGTAGAGGTCGAGCACATCCTCCATGCGGGCGACGTAGTCGGCATCGACTTGGGGAATGCACCACATGTCCTTGCGCCATGGCTTGAGATCGTTCTCCGCCAGGCGGCGACGCACCGTCTCGCGCGATACGCTATCATGCGTGGTCAGCTTGACCATTTCTCCGGCCAGCAGCTCCAGCGTCCAACGGGCGCGGCCGGCCGGCGGGCTCGAGCAGGCAGTCGCCACCAGCAAGGCTTCCTCTTTGCCGCTGAACTTGCGCTCCGCTCCGCGGCGCGGCTCTTCGCTGAGTGCTGCCTCCAGGTTGCCGAGCACGAAGCGGCGCTTTGTCCGGTAGACGGTCGACTTGCCGACTCCAATGTTCCTCGCAATCTCTTCATCGCTGGCTCCGCTGTCCGCCGCCAGCAGGACCTGAGCGCGTTTGAGCTTGCGGGCCGCATGCGTGCCGCCGCTCAGAAGCTGCATGAGTTCTGCGCGCTCACTTTGGCTCGTTCGACTCGATAGCGTACATTCATCCATGCCTCCTGGTATTGAGGCACGGACCACCACTGAATACGGATGGCCGGCGTGAATCGCTCGGGAAAAACCTTCACCGCCAAACAGGCCAGTATTTGGCCTACATCCACCGACATACGGTTGCACCGTCCTCGCCGCCGAAACCGACATGAAGGAATGAACGGCGTAATGTTCCGCTTCGTTCGCCAGATGGTGCTGACACTCGTACGGGCGGGCGTTATCCGAAGACAGCCGATGACCGCCCGCAGTATCGAATTGCTGGTTGATCCCAACCAGGTGCCGACCTACGATCGACGATTCAACGCAAAAGCATCGCGCGGGTTACGAGTGTTGTGTCGCGCTTTTATTCTCAATCATCTCGGCTTGTTTTGCTCGTCGGAAGCTTGTTGTCTGGTAAGAGGCGCTTTTTGGCTTCAGCAATAAATACCTGTGTATGGCGTGGCATGTTGATAAAGAACATCACGATGCTTTTGCCGCGCTCATAGAGCTTGATGAAGCCACCAAACATACTGGCGATTACCAGAATCCCCACGATATAGAGGATAAAATTGATGAGCCAGTCTATCAATGCCGCTCCCGTTGGCGGACCTTGGTGACTACGATTTTGAAGCTGTCCGCGGGCTTGATCTCCAAATTCCTTGGCGACCGCCTCGACCGCCCGGTCTTCGTCAGCGGCTTCGACCGTGCCTAGGTGACGGCCACGGATACAGCGCCATTCCGGAACGATAACGGGCGCACGGGCGCGCCGGGAATCAGGCGCGGGGGGCTAGGGCGCGCAAAAAACGTTGCCGCAGGGCGTGGGGCGATAGGCGTGGCCAAAGGCAGTCGGATAAAGCCCGTAGGAGTAGTAGGGGAAGATAGGGGAGCCATACCCGTAACCGTACTCATAGTAGGGCGCGCGCCGGTAGGCTCGGCGGTGCTGCCTCCGATAAGAGCCATATTGGGCATCAGCTTTGTCTACGGATAGCTGCACCACGCTCTGAGGTGATGGCTGAACTGAGATCGGCAGCGCCGTCAACAACGCGGCACCAATCACAATCCCAAGTGGGCTGAGCTTTTTCAAAATCGGTCTCCCTGATGAGCACCATATACATCACCCATATTGGCGAGGTCCATTGGGTATGCATTGGCCGCAAAGGTGAGGGACTCGTATCCTATTTGGCGTCCTCGTACGAGTATGACCTCTTCCTTCTCAGCGGATAACTGCTCACTCCGGTTTCGGGAATCGCAGGTTCGGAATGGCGGCCGATCCCAGTTTCAGGTGGCTGTCGTCAAACCCGACCGCGATGATGTCCGCATGAGGCTCGAGTGGAACATATCCGCCATAGCGCTCGCCGTAGCGCTGCACGCTCGCTGGCGGTTAAGCCACATCGGCGGTCGACTCTGTAACCACAATCGTGGGACACGATCACCCTAAGCTCGACACGCAAAGCTCCTCACGACCGTCTGCTGGCCTCCAGGGCGGTGAGGACTTTCCCCCGTATCTCGCCCGCATCGCGTGCACCCCTGCTCGCCACCTTTACGATCTCCTTGGCGACGATGTCCGTGAGCGGATCATTGCGATCTGTGAGCCCAAGGTCGTCCAGCAGGTGCTCGTAAGCCTGACCCATTGCGTCAATGGTCTCGGGTTCGAACGACGTTTCGTTGGGAAAATGGATCGTCATCTGTCGTTTGTCCCTGCCACGGCGCTCAGGATGAGCCTGGCCATCGCTGAGATAGCGCGACTTGTCGGGCATCGTGTCAAACAAATAATCGTGCGCATCCTCCTTAGAAAATGCCAATGACAGGTTTTACTGACTTCAATCTTGAGGCGCCTGACGCGGAAGATACTCACTCGGCTGAAACAGAGCTCAAGGAGCCAAATACCACTTTGGCGATATTGACACCTAGAATGGTTGTGCCTAATTTTACTCATTTTCCGGTTTTGGGGAGGTTTCCCATGGGCGAACTAACGCGTGCCCAACGTCTGCAAATCATGTTGAGCGAGTCGGAATTGACCGCGCTCGACGACTGGCGTTTCGGCACGAGAATGCCGAGCCGCGCGTCGGCGATACGCGAGCTGTTGCGACGTGGGTTGCAGGCCGAGGGATTCGCGCTGGCGGGTAACGGGAGCAAGTCCAAGGACTTTGGGGTTATTTTCCCGGCCAAGAGCACGGCACGGAAGGCGAAGTAGGTCCGGCATTACGCGTACTGCTCGCATCTGGTGGGTGCGAGCTAGGGTGTTGCCACGCCGCGATGCGCGTACCCCGGACAGCGTTGCTCGCCTGACTCAATGAGGCTTGGCGAGTGCGGATTGGAAGGTGACGTTCGTCCCCTGTGCTCCGGTCGGCTGGATGATCCCGAATTGGGGCCCGGTCGAAGAGATCGTCATTCCGTGCCGACGGGGATTTCCCGCATGTCCTGGTTGCCGACCGGCCGGCGCGCTGATGATGTGGCGCACGCTGGGACATTTCGAGAGCGTGCTGCCGTCTCCGCCGTTTCTGCGGCTGGGTCGCTCGCTGATCATCAACCGCGACCGGCTCCAGAATGTCGAGACGCCGTCGCGCGAAGTCGCGCGCGTCACGCTGCAGGGGATGGCCGAACCGCTTACGCTCGGCCGCGCTGCCGCTGCTCGCCTGCGCAAAGCGTTGAGCGCTGGATGATCGCTATTTCCACCCGCGGCGATCATTTTGCGCTCGTCGGCTCGTGAGTTGATGTGTTTAATGATTGCTCGCGAACGGCAAGCGTCACCGCGAAGGTGTTTGATTTTTTTCTGGCGTACAGACTGTTGAGCTCTAGGCGGAGGGGACATGAGTCCAGGTTGCGTGCATTGGTTTGATCGGGTGATCGCATGCATCCTTTTAGCGCTAGATCGTTGGGATCCGACGGATCTGGAAATACTTGAGCAGCTGCAATGTGTCGCGTGCGAAATCCAGCAGACCGGATCAGTTCGGCAGGTGCTGAATGAACACCGCGTTGCTGCCTAGCGGCGAAATGCAATTCCGCTCGAAAATCCAATAGTTTCGCCGGCTCAAACGCCGTGTTGGCCATAGAATCGCCAAGGAGGCTCGCCCCTATGGGTGCTTGGGCCTTTTGTCTGCGAGAGCACCGTGTCCGTCTGGCTTCAGGGATTGCAGGTCAGGACCGTGGTGATCGGGGCGCTCGCGCTTACGCTCTGCCTGCCGATTATCCTCTGGTTTGTCACTGCCGGGCCGTCGCTGGCGGTTAAGCCCGCGGATGGCACGTTCTCGGCCGCACTCGTGCTTGTGCTCGTTGGGTTTGTGATTCTGCTGGTGTGGCGCGCGCTGGCCGCGACCTACGCGGTCGATGCCGGGGACCTGTGGGGGACGATCGTCGCAGTCGCGCTCGTCTCTTTCTCCATCTCGTATGGACTTGGATTGGTGGCGGACGCGCGTTCGCGCGCCGGCTGGACGATGGCTTTGATCGGCGCGCTAGGCGGGGTTGCCTATGTGGCAATCGACCGGTGGGGCAGGGCACGCCTGCGGGAATCTGCAGCCAACGACGCCGTGCGCCGACGGCGAGCCGAAGAAGCGGCCGCGCGGGCGCGTAGGGCCTCAGAAGAAGAAGCGGCGCGCTGGCAGCGGGCTCGCGAGGATACCCACACAGCGTCCCGGCACGGTCAGCGAACGTGGTGGGACATTCTCGGAGTGTCGCCGCACGCCGGCATCGACGAAATCAATCAGCGCTACCGCCAGCTCGTCATGCAATATCACCCGGATCGAGTAGCTGGCCTTGGCCCCGAGTTGATCGAAGTGGCCGAGCGGCAGACTCGGCTCATCAACGCGGCGTTGGCGGATGCCCGCCAGGCACGAGGACATGTCGCGGGGGGCGTGGATTAAACAGGCGTGCTTGATGCCGCCGCTCGTCATTTGATCAACAACACATCGAGGCGGCCGGTTCGCTCTCAGTTGATTCGGCGGACGCCAGGCCGGCAGGGTACTTGTCAGGGTTTGCCCCTCGCGCAATCCAGGCTACGCTCCGCCTGCACACGCGTCACATCGCGCGCGCCCAAGAAAACGCACCGGGAGGAAACCGCATGTCCGTTGATCGCCGAACATTAGCGCCGGTGCTTCCCCGGCGCGGAGTGCTCAAAGGTGCGGCCGCGGTGACGGGTGCAGTGCTGTTGCCGGGAACGCTGCGGGCGGCGGAGCCGCGCCGCGGCGGCACACTGCGCGTCTCCATGACCTACAATCCGGCAGCGCTCGATCCCATGACCGGACGCAATGCGCCGGATTTCAACACGCTGCTCGCGATCTATGACGGGCTGATCGATCTCGATCCGCCGACCCTGCAGCCCAAGCCTGGGCTTGCCAAGGCATTCACCTGGAAGGACCCGGCGACGCTGGTGCTGGATCTCGAGCAGAACGTGACCTTTCACGACGGCACCAAGTTCGATGCGGAGGCGGTCAAGTTCAACCTCGATCGCTATCGCAGCGATGCGCGCTCCAACGTAAAGCCCGACTGCTCGACCATCGACCGCGTTGATGTCGCCGGCCCACACCAGGTGGTGATCCACCTCAACCGGCCAAACTCGTCGCTGCCGACGATTCTCGCCGATCGCCCCGGCCTGATGGTCTCGCCCACCGCGATTCAGAAGGCCGATGGTGGCAACATCGACCGCGCGCCGGTCGGCACCGGGCCTTTCCGCTTCGTGAGCTGGCAGGACAATGACCGCATCGTGCTCACGCGCAATGAGAGCTACTGGCGGCCAGGGTTGCCGTATCTGGACGCGCTCACGCTGCGCATCATCAGCGAGCAGCCCACTGGACTGCGCTCGGTGATTGCCGGCGAGAACGACATGGCGATCAATATCGATGTGCAGTTGAAAACGGTAGCGGACCGCGCTGGCAATCTGGTGGCGCGGCTGGTGCCGACAACATTCTTTTGGGGCGCCTACATCAATTTTGCCAAGCCGCCGCTCGACAATCTCAAGGTGCGGCAGGCGCTCGCCTGGGGCATCGATCGCGAAGCGATGAACAAGGCGATTGCGCTCGGTCTCGATACGCCCGGCAACGGCGTGCTGCCGAAGGAGCACTGGGCCTGCGATCCGGCGACGTTCAACATGTACGGCTACGATCCCGACAAGGCGCGCAAGCTCCTGGCCGAGGCTGGCTACCCCGACGGCATCGACGTGCCGATGATCGGTTGGTCCGACCAGACCGCGATGCAGCGCCAGGAAGTGGCGATGGCGCAGCTCGCCAAGGCGGGCATCCGTGTCCAGCTGACGCCGGCGTCGCCGCAGGATTCCTCGATCATGTTCTTTGGCCCGCAAAAGAAAGGCTCGGCGCGCATGAGCGGCATGGGCGGCTACGCCGACCCGAGCCAGCAATACGACAATCTCCTGAGCAAGGACGCCTACTACAATGCCGGCCGCATCGAGCTGCCGGGTTATCGCGAGCTGATCAACGCGACGCAGGCGACCGACGACCTTGCCGCACGCAAGGCGGCCTTCGCCATGCTGCAGCGCTTTGTCATCGAGAATGCCTTGGTGCTCACGTTCCTGTTCCAGACGAACCTGATGATTGCGCAGAAGTCGGTGCAGGGCGTAACCGTTGATCTCACCAACAAACCGCGCTTCCACGCCGCGTGGCTCGCGGCGTGACTGAGGAAAACATGGAGTGACTGACAGTGACCATGGCAGCAAGTGATGCGAGGCGCAGGGCCGGCGAGCCGGCATTCGTCCAGCAGCCGGAGAAATACTGGGACCGTCTGTTCGCGCCCGGCGGACACGCCGCCATGATCACCACGGTCGACCGGGAGGGGCGGGTCAATGCCGCGTCCTACGCGACCTGCGTGCGCATCGTGCACAAGCCGGTGCAGATCGCATTCACCACCAGTCAGGCAGGCGACACCGGCCGCAACATCGCGGAGACCGGTCAGTTCGTGGTCAATCTGCCCTCGTTCGAGCGCGACATCCTGGAGAAGGTGCGTATCGTCGGCCTGCCGTTTGCGCGCGGCGTGAACGAGTTGGAGAAGGCGGGGCTGACGGCATTGCCCTCAACGTTGGTCAAGGCGCCGCGCATAGCCGAATGCCACCGCCATTTCGAATGCGAGGTGGTGTGGACCAAGGAGTGGCTCAACCGCATGATGGTGGTCGGCAACGTCGTCGCTGCGTCGGTGCGCGCCGATTGCGTCGACCACAAGGGCTATATCGTCTGGGAGCGGATCAAGCCCGTCGCGTTCTGTGGCGCACCCTATGTGAACATGTTCGCCGCCGGTTATGAAACTATGGCCGTCGGCTTGCCGTACGACGGCCCGGAGGCGCAGGCGGCGGACGACAGCGTGCGCCGCATGTTCGAGGATATGTAACGCGTCGCCGTTCAGGCGCGCGGCGCACCCGAATGGACGCGCTTTGCCGGGACGAGCCTGCAGTTAGCGCAGACCTGGGTCGATTTGGCGGAAGCGCCCGCCCGCTGGATCAACACGACACGTCGCGGGGTGATGGAAGCGTGAGCATGCGTCAGGCGAGCCACCGCAGTTGCGCGCGCCGGGGAGAGGTGCGCGCCGGCGAAACGCGCCTGTGTGCCTTGATGTGTACGGGCGACGGCTAGGCGGCGTGCGAATACCGCCTTGCTGTTATTGCGCAGCACGAGTCGCTTGCGCAGCGACGAGGCGCGTGCGGCGTGATCTGTCAGTACCGGCGCCATCTTGGCAGCGCTGCCAGCGTCCCTCTCGCCATCCGCGCCGCTGGCAATGGAGGCCGCCGCGACCGCGGCCGACGCCGCATGACGTGCAGCCGCCGGATTGGTCGCAGCCGCAGGTAGACCTGTCCCGTCAGGTGAAGCATTCGCGACCGGGGTTTCCGAGCTTGGGGCAGGCTTGATCTCGGTCGCCGGGACCACATGCACGACCTTGTAGCCTTGCTCCTTGAGCTGGCTGAGCAGAGTCGGCAAGGCCGCCGCAGTGCGCCCATGAATGTCGTGCAGCAGGAGGACGCCCCGGTTGTGGTTGGCTGCCAAGCGCGTCATGACGCGCTTGACGATTTCCTGCGGCGAAATCCGGTGGTGCCAATCATCGCCGTGGAAATCGACGCTCCACACCATAATTCCGCGCTCGGCCAGATAAGCTTCCGAGTCCGCCCGATGCAGCAAGCCCGGAAAACGGAAGAATGGTGCCACCTTGTGATCATCACCGAGCGCGGCCTGTACTGAGGAAAAGCCCCGGTCGATTTCGTCCCGCGCCTTGTCGAATGACATCCGGTTAAACCAGGGATGGCTCCAGCTGTGGGTGCCGACCGTGTGTCCCGCGGCTGCAACCCTGCGCACTGCCTCCGGGTAGGCCGCCGCCATTTTGCCGACCATGAAATAGGTGGCCTTCACGCATTGCGCCGCCAATGTCTCCAAAATCTTATCCGTATGCGGCGGCAACGGACCGTCATCGAAGGTGATCACAATTTCATGGTCGTTAAGCGGCAGGCTGTCGTGATAGCTCATGGTGCCAATCTTCGGCAGCGCTGCAGGATCGACCTCAAGGGTGCGACTCACGCCGAGTGCATCGGGGTTCTCACATTCCGCGGCATGTGCCGAAGCACCCACAGCGAAGAGCGATGCCGCAACACTCAGGGCGAGGGCGTGCGACTTGAACATTCATTCATTCTCCAGAGAGGGCGCCCGGATACGCGCGGCGAGTTGGAACCAATTTGATCCTAACGCGAGGCGAGAGCAACTGCTGATGAACTAGATCACACCACTAGCCAACCCGGTGTGGTAAGGAGATCACGTTCGAACCGCGAGGACAACTACAAGCGCGAAGCCGGGACGGCGCGGTTGTTCGATTGAGCGTCCCGTTCTCCGCGCAATTAGTTGACGCGTGGGGCGTTGGCGGCCGCGCTCTGTTGGGTCTGGACCATTCGGCCGCGGCCCGACATCGGCAGCACCACCACCTTGGTGCCAAGGTTCACGCGGGAATAGAGATCGGCAACGTCGGCATTGGTGAGCCGGATGCAGCCGCTCGACACACGCTTGCCGATCGTGTCCGGCGCATTGGTGCCGTGGATACGATAAAGGGTGTTGCCGAGGTACATGGCGCGCGCGCCGAGCGGGTTGCTCGGGCCACCTGCCATGAAGCGCGGCAGATAGGGCTGACGCGCGATCATCTCGGTCGGCGGTGTCCAATCGGGCCACTCGGCCTTGCGGGCAATTGTCTCCACACCGGACCAGGTAAAGCCCTCGCGGCCAACGCCGATGCCGTAGCGGATCGCGCGCCCTCCGCCGAGGACGTAGTAGAGGTACGTGTGCGGCGTATCGATTACGACCGTGCCGGCCGGTTCCTGGGTCGGATAGTCCACGACCTGGCGGCGCAGGTTCGCGGGCAGGTCGGCGCTCTGGCCAAGATCTTCCTGGCTCGGGTCCTCGGCTGCTTCGTGACCCGAACGCGCGGTCGGCTGCTCGCGCAGGCTCGCGGGCGGCAGGTAGGCAGGGCTCTCCTCGGTCGCCTGAGGGCCCCGCAGCAGCGGGGCGAAGATTGCCTCAAGCGGGTTGGCCGGCGGTGCAAACCCGAGCGACTGGGCAAATGCCGTCGTGCTGCCGAGAGCAACAACAAATGCGGCGGCGGCAGTGGCGAGGCGCAGAGTTTTTTTGATGTTTGACATGGCTTACCTCTCAGAACTGTTGACGCCGATCGTGCGTGTGGCTCTGAGCGATCTTGAAGACGTCACGATTGGCGCCGATGCGACGAACGCCATCCGGCTGGCCGCCGGGCTTGAGGCGGTCACGCAGGCATTCGCTCTCGTAGTAGGGCCAACCGCGCTGGGAGCAGTTCGGGCCGAGCGGACGCAGGTCAAGCCGGTCGCCCTTCACGCCCATTCGTGGTGCACGTGCGTCGGCTCCGCCATCGGCAACCATCGCTGCGCCGCCAATGAGCAAGAGCACCGCGGCAACACCGCCGATGATCTTGAACCGCTTTGACACTGCTAACTCCCCACCCAACGCATTCTGTTGGCAGGGGAATTATTAGGATGGTTAAGCGTTGGTTCACCACTGTACGCAGGGAAGGGGGGTCTGGCAGAATGGATGGAGCTCCCTATACGCGCGTATAGTGGTGGCGCGTTTTAGGGTTGAGTTGCGATCACGGCGCGGTGAGAAACGGCGATTTTCGTAGGGTGGCTATCGCGCGTGCAGATGGTGCCACATCCGCCGCGCATGACGCGCGATGCCCCGCCTACGCGAAGCCCTGGGATCGGTCCAGCCTTTGCCTTGGTGCTTCGGCGGGCGAAGGTAGGCGACGCTGTCGGCGTGCGCATCCAGCGTGGGCATTGCGCCCGAGAGCTATTGCCGGGAACAAATGCCGGTCAGGCGCAATGCACCCTACGAGATCAACATAACGATGCTGATTACTGCCGTGTCGGGCGGTCGGCGTGCAGGGCGCGGTCGAGGCAGCCGATCAGGCTCTCTTCGCTGAACGGCTTGCTGAGCAGGCCGAATGCGCCGCGCGCGAGTACGTGATCGCGAATACGCTGTTCGGGGAACGCGGTGATAAAAATGATCGGAAGCCGATGGCCGTCGGCGAGCAGACGCTTCTGCAACTCGACACCATCAATGCCCGGCATCTGTACGTCCGTGATCAGACACGAAGTCTCGCGCAAGCGATCTGACTCAAGGAATTCTTCAGCTGAAGCGAAGGTAACGGCCCCGTAGCCCAGCGACCGCACGAGTCCTTTGGTGGCCTCGCGTACGGATTCATCATCATCAACGATTGAGATCATAGGCACCTGCGTCAAAACGCTTTTCCTTGTTATGAGGGAGGCGGTGACGAACAACTCCGTGGCGAAGCGTTACGCGTGAGAGTTGGCCGTCCCGGGGTGCAGAAGAAAATTATACTTAGGTTTAAACGGGCTTGGGGATGTGGATCATCGAATTTCTTCGCTTATCGCATGCAAATCATTGGTCCATATCATCTTCAGGCAATGGCGTGCGGCCCAAATCGACGCGAAATACCACCGGTTTGGCCGGCGTGCTTTGGTAGAGCTGGTTAAGCGCGCGTAAAATTGCTTATCAGCGGTTGCGCCGGATACCCAGCGCATCGACCATTTTTACCAGGTCTGCCAGCGACTTCGCGCCCATTTTTCGCATGGCGTTGCCACGATGAACCTTGACGGTGATCTCGGTGACGCCGATCTCGGCTGCGATCTGCTTGTTCATCAAGCCGGTGGTCACCAGCGCGACGACTTCCTGCTCGCGCGGGGTCAGTGTCTCGTAGCGCCCGCGCAAATTTGAGACCATTGTGTCCTTTTCGCGGCGGGTGCGGTCGCGCTCAAGGCCGACTTGTACGGCATCAAGCAATTCCTGATCGCGAAATGGCTTGGTCAGAAACTCGACTGCACCGGCCTTCATGGCGCGCACCGTCATCGGAATATCGCCGTGACCGGTGATGAAGATGATTGGTACATTGATGTTGGCCTTGGCGAGCTCGGTCTGAAAATCGAGCCCGCTCAGTCCTGGCAGGCGCACGTCAAGCACGAGGCAACTCGGCGCTTCGGGCAGCTTGGCTTGCAGGAACTCGGGTGCTGAGGCGAACGTTTCCACCCGCAGCCCCACCGATCCAAACAAACTCTTCAGCGCCTCGCGCAACGAGGCATCGTCGTCGACAACAAACACCGTGGAACTGGGTGGGGGCCGGTCCATCATGCCGCCTCGTCCGCTGTCGCGACGCCGGCCGGCAGCACCACTTCGAAGACTGAGCCGTGCGGTTGGGCGGGTGCAGCCGCCAAACGCCCGCCATGCGCTTCGATGATCGAGCGGCAGATCGCAAGGCCGAGACCGGTGCCGTTTGCCTTGGTGGTGAAGAACGCATCGAAAATGCGTTCAGCGTTTTTGGGATCGATTCCAACGCCGGAATCTTCGACCGACAAGGAAACGCCGTTGCCGTCATGAATCGCCGAGCGCACGCGCAACACGTGCGCTCGATCCGTTATGGGACTCATCGCATCAATCGCATTGTTCATCAGATTAAGCACGACTTGTTGAACCTGCACGCGATCAGCAAGCACCGGCGGCAGGTCACTGGCGAGCTCGGTGCGGACTGTCACCTTCTGCTTCTTGATCTCGCCTTGAACGAGACCCAGCACTTCCTGCACGATGTCGTTGATATCATACAGGCCCTTGTGCTGCGCCTCCTTCTTGAACATGGCCCGAATGCTGCCGATCACCTCGCTGGCACGATGCCCATCCTTGGCGATTTGCTTCAAGGCCGCGCGCGCCTCATCGAGGTCGGGGGAGGCGTTGGCAAGCCAGCGCAGGCCGGCATTGCTGTTAGTCACGATCGCGGCCAGCGGCTGGTTGATCTCGTGCGCAATAGAGGCGGTCATGGCTCCAATCGTCATCAGCCGGTCGGCGCGTGCGAGCTCGGCCTGCTCGGTGATTTCGCGGTCACGCGCCGCAGCAAGCTCCGCCAACATATCGTTGAAGACGACGGCAAGATGCCCGATTTCGTCATTGCTGTCGCTCTCGGCCCGTAACGTATAGTTCTTGGTCTCGCGCACAGTCTCGGCAATGCTCTCGAGCCGCTCGAGAGGCCCGACGATGCGGCGATGAGTCATCACGGCGACGACGATGCTCAGCGCCGCGAGGGCGCCGGTCAGCAACAGGCTGCGCCGCAGCTTGGCCAGCAGGTTGTCGATGCGGTGGTGCAGCAACCGGTCAAGCTCGATCTCGGCGCCGGCCCAGGCAAACAGGCCGTCGCCCACGGCGCGCCCGTAGAGGCCATCCAGGGATGCGGTGTCGCTGCTGACGATCAGTCCGCGCGCCTCATTGTCGAATCGGGCCGCATTGAGCGCGCCGAGGTAGGCGCGGGCGCTGCGCGACATGATCAAAAACCAGTTGTCTACCTCGTGCTTGAGTCGGCCATCGACATTGCCGCGATACGCGGCCGAGAGGTCCTCGGCGATCGCATCGGTGGTCGAGCGCAACAGCCCGTCGAGGACAAAGCGCAAGCTGCCGTCGGTCCCGGTCCCCGGTTGAGGACGGTCGTGGAACAGGACATGGGCCTCGCCGAGCTGGCCGAGCAGGGTCGGCAGATGGTTGGCGACGATGTTCTGCAGGTAATAGGTGTCGAGATCAGGGTCCAACGTAAGGTTCGAATCATCGGCGACCCGGGTCGCGAGCTTGCGCGCCTTGTTGAGCGCCTCGAGCACCAGCGTATCGGTCGGTCCGTTCTGGGCGCGGCGCGCCAACAGCTCGCGCATCGTCGCCAACAACGAATTGGCGAGCTCCTCGGTCTGGAATTTGCCCTCGACACTCTCCTGCTCGGCGGCAAGGGCGCTCAACACTTTTTCCGGTGCAGCCGCCGCGGACGCGGTGGTGGAATCAATTGGGCGTTCGCTCAGGATCGCCGCATAGACGTTGCGCAGGATCGCCAGATAACGGTTACCCAGCAGTTCCTTACGCGCGAAATCGATCGCAATCCGGTGCTCCGCGACCAGACTATGCGTGGTCACGCCGATCGAAAGAATGAACATCCCGCACAGAATGATGAGCTTTGTGCTGGTGCTCAGATTCTTGAACATGTCCCCGTATCGGACCCCGCATGTCCCGCGTGCGGCTTTCGCCAATGGCGCCGGCCCCCCGCACGTGGGGCGACATTGCGTCAATTTCGAGAAGGCCCACCCAATGAGCCCTATTCGATAATCTTAAGGCGTTCCGGGCCTGATCAAAAGACCCACGAGGACTTGTAAGGGTTTTAGGATTATATACTTGTGCGGGCGAGCTCTTGGCCGATGCTCGCGGCTGACAGGTGGGGCCGCCGGGGCTAAAACCGACCGCGTCCCTGCCTGGAGACACCCTTGATGACGATTCCCAACGCGTGGGCCGGCTTTGACTTCGGGCTTGGCGAAGACCTCGATGCGCTACGCCACAGCGTGCACAACTTTGCCCAGGGCCGGATCGCCCCACGGGCCGAGACAATTGACCGCAGCAACGCGTTTCCACGCGATCTATGGCCCGAAATGGGGAAGCTCGGGCTGCTCGGAATCACGGTCGAGGAGGAGCTGGGCGGGGCCGGGCTTGGCTACTTGGCCCATTGCGTCGCCATGGAAGAGGTGTCGCGGGCGTCGGCGGCGGTCGGGCTTTCGTATGGGGCGCACTCGAACCTTTGCGTGAACCAGATCCGGCGCACCGGCACCGAGGCACAGAAGCGCCGCTATCTACCCAAGCTGATCAGCGGCGAGCATGTCGGCGCGCTTGCCATGTCGGAGACCGGGTCCGGTTCCGACGTCGTGTCGATGCGCACGCGTGCCGAGAAGCGCGGCGACAAATACATTCTCAACGGCAGCAAAATGTGGATCACCAACGGGCCGGTCTCCGAGACGTTCGTGATTTACGCCAAGACCGATCCAGCCGCCGGCGCGCGCGGAATAACGGCATTCATCGTCGAGCGCGATTTTCCTGGCTTCTCCACCGCGCAGAAGCTCGACAAACTCGGCATGCGCGGCTCCGACACGAGTGAGCTTGTGTTCGATGACTGCGAGGTCCCGGCCGAGAACGTGCTCGGCTCCGTGGGCGGTGGCGTCAATGTGCTGATGTCGGGGCTCGACTACGAGCGCGTGGTGCTCGCTGCCGGACCCATTGGCATCATGCAGGCTTGCATGGATATCGTGCTGCCCTACGTGCATGACCGCAAACAGTTTGGTCAGCCGATCGGGCAATTCCAGATCATGCAGGCCAAGGTCGCCGACATGTATGTCGGCATGAACGCGGCGAAAGCCTATGTGTATGCGGTGGCTCGCGCCTGCGATGACGGACGCGTCACGCGCGAGGATGCCGCTGGTGCTATTCTGTACGCGGCCGAGAAGGCGACCTGGATGGCGCTCGAGGCGATCCAGTGCCTGGGCGGCAACGGCTACATCAACGACTTTCCCACCGGGCGCCTGCTGCGCGACGCCAAGCTCTATGAGATCGGCGCCGGCACCAGCGAAATCCGCCGCATGCTGATCGGCAGGGAAATCTTCGAGAAAACCGCGCCGTGAGTCCCGCTGCGACGTCGGTTCCGGTCGTCGAGGCCAATGGGGCGCGCATCCCGGCGCTCGGGCTCGGCACCTGGGCGCTGCGGGGACGCACTTGCGCGCGCATGGTCGAGGAAGCCTTGCGGCTCGGCTATCGCCACATCGATACGGCGGAAATGTATGAGAACGAACGCGAGGTCGGCGAGGGGCTGCGCGCGTCCGGCGCGCCGCGCGAGCAGGTGTTCATCACCACCAAAGTGTGGTCATCCAACCTCGCGCCGGATGACCTCGCGCGCTCGGCGCGCCAGAGCGTGGCGAAGCTCAACGTCACGCAGGTCGACTTGCTGTTGATCCACTGGCCAAACCCGCGCATACCGCTGGCACAGACAATTCCCGCGCTGTGCAAGGTGAAAACCGATGGGCTTGCGCACCACATCGGTGTTTCCAATTTCGATACGAAGCTGGTGAATGAGGCGGTGCGACTAGCGACCGAGCCGCTGGTCAATGATCAGATCGAATGGAACCCATTCGTCGATCAATCAGCAACGCGCCAGGCCTGTCACAAGCACGGCCTCTCCGTCACGGCCTACAGCCCAGTAGCCAAGGGGCGCACCGCCAACAACAAGACGCTTGCGGCGATCGGCGAGCGCCATGGCAAGACCGCCACCCAGGTCGCACTGCGCTTTCTGCTGCAGGAAGGTGCAATCGTTATCCCACGCACGTCTCGTTCCGAGCGGCTGGCGGAGAATTTCGCCGTGTTTGATTTCACGCTCGGCGCCGCGGACATGACGGAAATCCGCAAGCTCGCGCGATGACGTGAACCTACATCCGCTCGATCGCCTCGGGTACCGGTTCGGCCGGTCCCGCCACGCGCGCAGCCGCGGATTTGATTGCCGGCACCGCATCCTCGATGCGGTCAACGACGGTGTAGTCGAACATCAAATCGGAATGGATGAAGCCCGATCGCTTCATGTGTTCGAGCAATTCGACCAGCGGCTCCCAGAAGCCATTGATGTTGGCGACCAGAATGGGCTTGCGATGACGGCCGAGCTGCGACCAGGTCAGCTGCTCGACCAGTTCCTCCAACGTGCCGATGCCGCCGGGCAGGGCGACGAAGGCGTCGGCGCGCTCGAACATCATGCGCTTGCGCTCATGCATGTCGCGCGTGACGACGATTTCCTGCGCACCGGTGAACATGCGCTCGCGCACCTTGAGAAATTCCGGAATGATGCCGATGACGCGGCCCCCATGCTCGTGCACGGACAGCGCGAGCGCGCCCATCAGGCCGCGCGAGCCACCGCCATAGACAAGCGTAATGCCGTTCTGGGCCAGGATTTGCCCAAACTTTTGTGCCGTATCGACGAATATGGGGGCGTTTCCGGGGCTGGAGCCGCAGTAGACACAGATCGATCGAATCATACTCATCCGGTTACTGTTAGGGGTGTTGTGTGGCGCTTGTTGGGGCCGTATTGCCTTGCGTTCCGATCATAGTCGGCTTGCAAAAAATGCACCGTGCAGGGAAAGGTTGGGATGATTGTGGCACGACAACCCCCTATATGGGTCCTAGGCGGGTGCGCCGCAACGATAGGGGCGGGCTGGCGGCTAAAGCGAGATAGGGAGCGTACGCCCGGCGGGGTGCACCGGACTTAACGAATGAACATTCACCCATCGTTTGCGGCCCGGTCGGGAAAACCGCGCGTGTCCGGGGATCGGGGCGCGCTGCTGACGGCCCTGGTGCACCTGTGGCCGTACGTCTGGCCCTCCGATCGGCGCGATCTCAAAGTGCGCGTGCTGGTGGCAACAGCGCTCCTGCTCCTGGCCAAACTCACCACCATGGCGGTGCCGTTCACTTTCAAGTGGGCGACCGACGCACTTGCCGATCCGCAATCGGCGCATGAGACTTCGTGGATCGGATGGGCCCTCGCGGCGCCCGTCGTGCTCACGCTTGCTTATGGCGGCACCCGCATCCTCATGGCGCTGCTGACGCAGCTGCGAGACGGCCTGTTTGCCAGAGTCGCCATGCACGCGGTGCGCCGGCTCGCCTTGATTACCTTCGAACACATGCATCTGCTGTCGCTGCGCTTTCATCTCGAGCGCAAGACCGGCGGGCTCACGCGCGTTCTGGAGCGCGGTCGCAACGCGATCGAGACGATCGTGCGCATGGTGATCATCCAGCTGTTCCCGACTATCGTCGAGCTGGCCCTCGTGGTCGGCGTGCTGCTGTGGCAGTTCAATGCCTATTACGTCGCCGTCATCGTCGCCGTGGTCGCCGTCTATATCAGCTACACCTACTTCGCCACCGAGTGGCGCATTGGTATTCGCCGCAAGATGAACGACAGCGACACCGATGCCAACGTGAAGGCGATCAACTCGCTGTTGAACTACGAGACCGTGAAGTACTTCGGCGCCGAGGGGCGCGAGAGCCAGCGCTACGATCGTTCGATGGCGCGTTATGAGGATGCCAGCATCAAGTCCTACGTTTCGCTCGCGGTTCTCAACGCCGGCCAGGCAACCATTTTCACGATCGGCCTCGCCATCGTGATGGTCATGTGCGTCTACGGGATCAAAAACGGCACCCAGACCGTCGGCGATTTCGTGATGATCAACGCAATGATGATCCAGCTCTATCAGCCGCTCAATTTCATGGGCATGGTGTATCGCGAGATCAAGCAGGCGGTAATCGACATTGAGAAGATGTTCGGAATTCTCGGCCGCGATCCCGAGATCGAGGACAAGCCCGGCGCCAAGTCGCTGATCGTCAGCCAAGGCGCCATCCGGTTCGAGAACGTCTCGTTCGCCTACGAGCCGGCGCGACCGATTCTCAAAGGGTTGTCGTTCGAGGTTCCGGCCGGCCATACGGTGGCGATCGTCGGACCTTCCGGCGCGGGCAAATCCACAATTTCCCGGCTGCTGTTCCGATTCTACGACATCGCTGCCGGGCGGATCCTCGTCGATGGCCAGGACATCCGCGACGTGACCCAGGCCTCACTGCGCGCCGCGATCGGCATGGTTCCGCAGGACACGGTGCTGTTCAACGACAACGTGCGCTACAACATCCGCTACGGGCGCTGGGACGCGAGCGATGCCGAGGTCGAACAAGCCGCCGCACTGGCGCAGATCGACACATTCATCCGTTCGACCCCGAAAGGCTACGAGACGGAGGTCGGCGAACGTGGCCTGAAGCTATCCGGCGGCGAGAAGCAGCGGGTCGCCATCGCGCGCACCATCCTCAAGGCGCCGCCGATCCTGTTGCTCGATGAGGCAACCTCCGCGCTCGACAGCCACACCGAGCGCGAAATCCAGGATGCGCTTGATCGGGTCTCGCGCAATCGCACCACCTTGGTGATTGCGCACCGCCTGTCCACCATCGTTGAGGCCGACGAGATCATCGTCCTCGACCACGGCGCGATCGTCGAGCGTGGTACTCACGCCCAGTTGCTCGCCGCGCGCGGTCTCTATGCCAGTATGTGGAACCGCCAACGCGAAGCCGAGGAGGCCCGCGAGAGGCTTGCGCTCGCGGGAGACGATGCCGAGGAGGCTGTCAGCCCCGAGCCCGTCACGCGCGAACCGGAGCCACAGCCGCAACCTCGGGTCCGGATGACCGACGCCGCCGCAGAGTAAGAAATACCCCGCATGTCCATCAGTAAATCGATCCGTTCGCAGTTGGCGCCGATTCATCCGGAAGGGTATCCGTTCATCATCGGCTTTGCAGTCGTGACGTTGATCCTGTTCTGGCTGTGGGAACCCGGAGGCTGGATCGCAACTTTCGCGACCTTATGGTGCGTCTATTTCTTTCGTGATCCGCAGCGCGTGACCCCGACATATCCGGGCGTGGTGGTTGCGCCCGCGGACGGCCGCATTGTCTCTGTTGCTACGGCGGTGCCGCCGGCCGACCTCGGTCTCGGCCCCGCGCCGATGCTGCGCATTTCCATCTTCATGAGCGTGTTCGATTGTCACGTGAACCGCAGCCCGGTGCTGGGCCGCATCGAGCGGATCGTCTATCACGAAGGCCTGTTCTTGAACGCCAGCCTCGACAAGGCGAGCGAGGACAATGAACGCAACGCCTTGATCATCACCACCCCGGAGGGGACCCGCGTCGCCGTCGTGCAGATCGCCGGGTTGATCGCGCGCCGCATTGTCCGCTTCGTCAACGACGGGCAGGCGTTGGCCGCGGGCCAGCGCATCGGGATGATCCGCTTTGGCTCGCGTGCTGATGTCTACCTGCCGGCTGGCACTGTTGCGCTCGTCGGGGAGGGGCAGACGGCGATTGCCGGCGAGACGGTTTTGGCCGAGCTGGCGCCGCGACCGCACCCGCATGGCTATCAAATGGGATGAGATTTATGGTGCAATACTCTGAATTTCATGAAAAATACGATGTTTGTCCGAGGGGCAGGTAAAGCTTTCCGGTCAGGCCATGAGAAACTATAATCATCGCATGCGCAGGATCTTTCCGCCGTTCGAGCCCGATCTCCCGGGACTGCGCCGGCGCCGGTTCCGGCCGGTCCCGTTTCGCACCCTCGCGCCCAATCTGGTCACGCTGCTCGCCCTCTGCGCGGGCCTGACAGCGGTTAGGTTTGCGGTCGAGAACAAGCTCGATTGGGCGGTGGGCTGTATTGTGCTCGCCGCGGCGCTCGACGGCGTCGATGGCCGCTTGGCGCGGCTGATCAAGGGCACCTCGCGCTTCGGTGCCGAGCTGGACAGCTTGGCCGACTTCGTTAACTTCGGAGTCGCCCCGGCCCTGATGCTGTATTTCTGGAGTTTGCACGATCTGAAGAACGTCGGATGGATCGTGGCGCTGCTGTTCGCGATCTGCGCCGGACTGCGGCTCGCGCGCTTCAACGTGATGCTGCACGACCCGACTCGGCCGGCTTGGGCCGCGAATTTCTTCGTCGGAGTGCCGGCGCCGGCGGGCGCGATTATTGGTTTGCTCCCGCTCTACGTCGAGTTCCTCGACATCCCCGGCGTGCGGTTCCCGGCGCTGCTGACGCTCCTCTACACTCTCGCCATTGCCTTGCTGATGGTGTCTCGCCTGCCGGTCTTCTCCGGCAAGAAGGTCGGCACCCGCGTTGCCCCCGACATGGTGCTGCCGGTCTTCGTGCTGGTGGTTGCGTTCTTTGCCCTGCTGCTCAGCTACCCATGGGAGGTCCTCAGTGTCGGGACCATCATGTTCCTGGGCAGCCTGCCCCTGAGCTGGTTCTCTTATAACCGGCACCTGCGGCGGCTGGCGCTCGCGCATCCCGCGGCCGCCTCACGCCCGGCCAGCAGCGTCCAGGTCGCGCCGCAACCGGCACCTCCGGCAATGCCGCCAGACGACGAACGGCCCGCCCGCCTGAACTGACGGCCCCAACGATGCCCCGCGCAATCCGCATTTTGGCTGCCGACGAGCATCGCCCGACCATTATTGACAGCTTGCTTCTCACCGCCGACCAGCGCCGTATGCAGCGCGGTTTTGTGTTCGGCGGAAAGGGGACCTGTGTCGAGCTCGATTTTCCTGAACCGCTGATCTTGCGGACCGACGATCTGTTGCTGCTTGATGACGGCTGCGCAGTCGAGGTGGTCGCCGAAATCGAGCCGCTGCTCGAAGTGAGAGCCGAGTTTCCAGTGCTGGCACGCCTAGCCTGGATGCTCGGGGATCGTCATGTCCCCGTGGAGATCATGCCCAACCGACTACGGCTGCGGCGCGATCCAGCGCTGGAGATGTTGCTCGCTTCAGCCGGGGGCAAGGTGCGGGCGATTGATGCTCCGTTCTCCCCGGAGGGCGGCGCCTATGCGATCGGCGGCGCGGGGCGTGAACATGGCGAACACCATGATCGTCACGGACATGATCATCACCACCATGATCACGCGCACAGCCATGACAGTGCGGATCACGGGCGCTCAACAGGCAAGACACCTGCGTAAATTTAGGGGCGCTTGAACGGGTGCCCCGGCATCAGATCGTAAGGATGTGCCCAGCCCGGTAGTGTCTTGATCCGCCCGAGCCAGCTGGCGATCGCGGGGTGGTCACCGGCGATGTCGAAGCCGAACTCCTCAGCCGGGTAGTAGAGGTAGCCCACGAGGGAAATGTCGGCGATGGTTGGCCGCTCCCCAAGCAGGAACGGCGCTTTCGCGAGCCGCTTATCCAGGATCGCGAGCGAATTATCGATGCGGCCCTTGAGAAACGCCATGCCGCCCGGGTCGGGCTTCGGAGCGAAGTTCTTGAGGAAGCGGTATGGGCCGAGATAGCCGTTGAGCTTCTGGTTATCGAACAAGAGCCAACGCAGGCACTCCAACTGCTCGTCGTAATTTTCCGGACGGAACTTGCCCGAGCGATCTGCCAGGTAGGTGAGGATCACGCCGGACTGGCTGAGCTTCTTGGCGCCGTGAACGAGCACCGGCGCTTCGCCCATTTCGTTGACGTCGGTGCGGAACTCCGGCGTTCGCTGCACACCGGCTGCGAAGAAATCGACAAACACCGGCTCCCAATCGGCGCCGATCAGATTGAGCATCAGCGCGGCCCGATAGGAGTTTCCCGATTGCGCAAAGCAATGGAGCTGATACTCGGCCATGGACTGGTCCTCAGAGTGGAAGTTGTGAGTGCGTAACGTGATGCGAGCGCACTCTTTTGCAGTTCAGCCGGGAGGTCAAGCCGTGCGGCTAGACTGAAAGCGCGAAGGCTTCCATAAATCCGCGGCGTCCGGTGGGCGTGATGTTCAGCGCGCGGCTGTCGCGGACGCGCTCGACCCAACCAAGCTCGAAACAGCGGTTCGCCAGCGCGGCGCCGACGGCACCACCGATATGCGGCCGCCGCTCGGTCCAGTCCACGCACGGCCTGCAGAACACGCGGCGCCGCGCCCGCGCAGCAGACAGATCCACTCCGAGCTGGGTGAGAAATGCGGCGCCGGCATCGGTCACCTCGCCGGCCTCGTTCCCCAACACGACGCAGTCGCAGGCGATAAGCCGATCCGCGATTCCGACACCAAGCTCACCCGCGAAATGGTCGTAGCAGGTGCGGGCGTGCCGGATCAGGTCATCGGCTTTGGAGCGAGGCTGCAGGCGCGGCGGCCCCGTCAGCGCGACCGCCATGATGCTTTCCAGCATCTGGCCCACGTGGGCTCCGGTGAGCCGATAGTAGCGGTGCCGGCCTTGCTTGCAGACATCGATCAGGCGGGCGCCGCGAAGCTTGGAGAGATGTCCGCTCGTCGTCTGCGCCGACACGCCCGCCGCATAGGCGAGCTCGGTTGCGGTGAGCGCGCGTCCATCGAGCAGGGCGCAGAGGATATTGGCGCGGGCGGGATCGCCGACCAGGGAGGCCACTTCTGCCATTTGCGGGACACCTTGCATGCGTCAAATATGAGCACTGTGACGCCGAGCTACCAGCACCGATGCTTCGGCCGTGGCCGAAGTAATTTTGGGCGCTTCGTGCTTCAGAGCAGCGCCGGCGCATCGTGGCGCGCAGCGATCGGCCGTTCGGCTGACGCGCGCCTGCGCGTACTGGCGCTCATGCTCCAGCAGCCAGCGCTTGCGTTGCAGGCCGCCGGCATATCCGGTCAGCGTGCCGTTCCTCCCGATCACGCGATGGCAAGGAACCACAATCGCGATCGGGTTCGACCCATTGGCGAGGCCAACGGCCCGGCTTGCTCCCGACCGTCCGAGCTCGGCTGCGAGCTCGCCGTAGGTCGTCGTGCGCCCCACAGGGATCCGCCGCAGTGCCGCCCATACCTCGCGCTGAAACGGCGTGCCCCCGGTGGCGACGCGCAGCTTGGAGATCGCGTCAAGATCACCGGCGAAATAGGCGGTGAGCGCATTCGCAACCGCGACCGGAGCCGGCGCTAGGTCGAGCTCGTAGGTCGCGTAGTGCAGTCGCAACAACCGCCGCAGGCGCTGTTCGTAATCGGCAAAATCGAGCGCGCGTAGCGCGCCGTCGTTGTCGCTCACGAGCAGGATATCGCCGAGCGGCGAACGATAGGTGTTGAGCATCAATCGCATGGTCAGCATCCCGGAATCACGTCTGTTGACCCTGAATATGTGCGCGCACCGGCCGCGGGGCCAGCACAATCAGTTCGGTGATCGCCGAAGTCTTGCGGCGTTTAACGCATCGTCGGAATGACGAACTCCGCGCCTTCCTTGATGCCGGACGGCCAGCGTGCGGTCACCGTCTTGGTCTTGGTGTAGAAGCGGATCGAGTCCGGTCCGTGCTGATTGAGATCGCCGAACCCGGAGCGCTTCCAGCCGCCGAACGTGTAGTAGGAGAGGGGCACGGGGATAGCGAAATTCACGCCGACCATGCCGACGTTGACGCGGCTGGTGAAATCGCGCGCGGTGTCGCCGTCGCGGGTGAAGATCGCGACACCATTGCCATAATCGTGTTCCGAGGGCAGGCGCAGGGCCTCTTCGTAATCCTTGGCACGCACGACCGATAGGACGGGTCCGAAAATCTCCTCTTTGTAGATGCGCATGCTCGGCGTCACCTCGTCGAACAGGCAGCCGCCCATGAAGTTGCCGTTCTCATAGCCCTGGAGCTTGAAGTTGCGACCGTCGACCACGAGCTTAGCGCCTTCCTGCACCCCCAGATCGACGTAGCTCTTGACCTTATCGAGATGCGCCCGGGTGACCATCGGCCCGTAATCGGCCTGCGGGTCGCTCGAAGGCCCGATCTTGAGGCTCTCGACGCGGGGGATGAGTTTCTGCACCAGGATATCGGCGGTCTTCTGCCCGACCGGTACGGCGACCGACACAGCCATGCACCGCTCGCCGGCCGAGCCGTACCCGGCACCGATCAATGCGTCTACAGCCTGATCCATATCGGCATCAGGCATGACGATCATGTGGTTCTTGGCGCCGCCGAAACATTGAACGCGTTTGCCGTGTGCGCAGCCCGTGGCGTAGATGTATTCGGCGATCGCCGAGGAACCGACGAAGCCGATAGCCTGGACGCGTGTGTCGGTCAGCAGCGTATCCACCGCCTCCTTATCGCCATTGATGACATTGAGCACGCCAGCAGGCAGTCCCGCAGCGACCAGCAGTTCCGCCAGCCGCATAGGTACGGAAGGGTCGCGCTCGGACGGCTTGAGGATGAATGCGTTGCCGCAGGCGACCGCCGGCGCGAATTTCCACATCGGAATCATGGCAGGGAAGTTGAAGGGCGTGATGCCCGCCACGACGCCCAGCGGCTGCCGCAGTGAGAACAAGTCAATCCCTGGCCCGGCGTTGTCGGTGTATTCGCCTTTCATCAAGTTCGGGATGCCACAGGCAAATTCCACCACCTCGAGCCCGCGCTGAATGTCGCCGCGCGCATCGGCGACGGTCTTGCCGTGCTCCGAGGACAGGAGCTTGGCCAAGCTGTCGAATTCGCTCTGGACAAGCTCGAGGAACTTGAACATCACGCGGGCGCGGCGCTGCGGATTCGTTGCCGCCCAGGCAGGTTGGGCGGCGGCGGCGGACGCAATCGCGGCTTCGACCTCGGAGCGAGAAGCAAATGCGACTTGGGCCTGGACCTCGCCCGTATTGGGATCGAACACGTCACCGAAGCGGCCCGAGTTGCCGGCAATCGCCTTGCCGCTGATGAAATGCCCGATCTCCCGCATGGGTACCCCTCCCTCTTGGCTGCCTCAGCACCGGAATTCCCGCTCCGGCCTTCGCCGACGCGAACCACGACATGCCTTTGTCGTTGGCCCAATGATATAAGGGTGGACTTTGAAAGGCGACAACGACCTCATGGCCGATGTCATACATAAGGTGACCGACACGCGACCTTTGGTCGGTTCCTCGGCACACGGCAACCATCTCGCGTTGGCCGTTGCCAGCATCGGCGTCGTTTACGGCGACATCGGCACCAGCCCGCTCTATGCGTTCCGCGTGGCTGTCGTTGCCGCGGCCGGCGACGGGCCGATTACGCACGGTGCCGTGCTCGGCGTTCTATCGTTGATCCTGTGGGCGCTCACCATCGTGGTGACGCTCAAGTACGTGCTGATCCTGCTGCGGGCCGACAACAACGGCGAGGGCGGTACGCTGGCGTTGACGGCGTTGGCGACGCGCGTGTTCGGCCGCCGAACCGCGCTCCTTTTCATGCTCGGGATGGTCGGGGCGGCGATGTTCTACGGGGACTCGGTCATCACGCCCGCGATCTCCGTGCTCTCTGCGGTCGAAGGCCTGAAACTCGCGACGCCCGCGTTTGAGCACGCCATTCTGCCGGTGACCGTGGTCATCCTGATCGGCTTATTCGCCGTGCAATCGCATGGGACCGCGCGCGTCGCATCTTGGTTCGGACCGGTGATGGTGATCTGGTTCCTCGCTCTCGGCATCATCGGTATCGCGCATCTATCCGACGATCCACATGTGTTCGCCGCGGCAAATCCGATCTATGCGATCCGCTTTCTGGCCCAGCATGGATTTATCGGCCTCGTGACCCTCGGGTTCGTGTTCCTGGCGGTAACCGGTGGCGAAGCGCTCTACGCCGATCTCGGGCACTTCGGCCGCAAGCCGATCCAACTCGCCTGGTTCGCGCTCGTCTTCCCGGCCTTGATTCTCAACTATTTCGCGCAGGGGGCGCTGGTGCTGCGCGATCCCACTGCCATCGACAACCCGTTCTACCGGCTGTTCCCGTCATTCTTACTGGTGCCGGTGGTCGTGCTCGCGACCGTCGCCACCGTGATTGCCAGCCAAGCGGTCATCACTGGAGCCTATTCGGTCACGCGCCAAGCCATTCAGCTCGGCCTCATTCCCAGGCTCACCATTCGCCATACCTCTGAGACGCAGGAAGGCCAGATCTACATTCCCAGGGCGAACACGGCCATGCTGGTCGGCGTCCTGTTGTTGGTTGCGATCTTCCGTACGTCAGAGGCGCTTGCCTCGGCCTACGGCATTGCAGTGACGACCACCATGGTGGTCGACGGTATCCTCGGCTTTATCGTGATCTGGAAGGCTTGGGGCTGGCGTCCGCTGACGGCCGCGGCCGTTATGCTCCCGCTTGTTCTGGTCGACAGCACGTTTCTCTGCGCAAACCTGCTCAAGATCGTCGAGGGTGCCTGGGCACCCCTCGCGCTCGGCGCCGCCATTGTTCTCATCGTGCTCACATGGCGGCGGGGCACGCTCCTGCTTGCCGGCAAGACGCGGCAAAGCGAAGTCCCGCTCGATAAGCTGGTCGCAAGCTTGGAGAGAAACCAACCGCATCTTGTGCCCGGAACGGCTGTGTTTCTGACCAGCGATCCGAACTCGGCACCAACGTCGCTGCTGCACAACCTCAAGCACAACAAGGTCCTGCACGAGCACAACGTGGTCCTAACCATCACCACCGCGAATACGCCAAAAGTTCCGGATGACGACCGCGTGCGCATGACCCAGATCTCGACGCATTTTGCCAAGGTTGAAATCACGTTCGGCTTCATGGAGACCCCGAATATTCCGCGGGCACTGGCTATCGCCCGCAAGCAAGGCTGGCGATTCGACATCATGTCGACGTCCTTCTTCCTGTCCCGCCGTGCGCTGAAGCCGGCGGTGCGATCAGGCATGCCTCGCTGGCAGGACCGACTCTTCATCGCGCTCGCGAAGTCCGCGAGCGATGCAACCGACTTCTTTCAAATACCAACGGGGCGGGTCGTCGAAATCGGCACTCAGGTCACCATCTGAGCCATTGCTCGCGCGCTGCTTTCATTACACTTGAGTAGCGTAGGACAACCGCCGGGGGGGTGGTATATGGTGGCGTATATTGCGACGCAGCAATTCAGGTTCTTGGATGAGTGAAAGTATTGGTGTCGCGGGCGCTGCGCAGGCGCATGCCGCGACGCATGGAGCCGAAGCCTCTCCGGGCTCGCGGACGAGTTTCTGGGCACTGTCGCTAGGTTCGATTGGGGTTGTCTACGGCGATATTGGCACGAGTCCCTCTCTATGCGGTCCGCGAGGCTGTTGTTGCTGCCAGCGGCGGCGGAGCCGTGACCTCGGATGCGGTTGTGGGCGTAATATCCCTGATCCTCTGGTCGTTGACGATCGTCGTTACGCTAAAGTACGTGATCGTGCTGCTGCATGCCGACAACAACGGAGAGGGTGGGACGCTCGCCCTGATGGCGCTGGCGCGCCGGGTCAGCGGTCGTTGGGCGGAGATCGTCGCCGGACTGGGCATCATTGGTGCCGGGCTATTTTTTGGCGACGCGCTAATTACACCCGCTATTTCGGTCTTGTCGGCACTTGAAGGCATAAAGGTCGTCACGCCTTCGTTCGATTATTACGTGGTTCCCGCGACCGTTATCATCTTGTTGTTGCTGTTTGCCGCCCAATCATGGGGAACCGCCCGCGTGGCCGCGTTCTTCGGACCGATCATGCTCATTTGGTTCGTCGCCATCGCGGTGCCGGGGGTTGTCTCCATCATCACCGATCCATGGATTCTGACCGCCATCAATCCGTTCTACGGACTCAAGTTTCTGGTCAGCCACGGTGTGATCGGGTTGATCACGCTCGGGGCTGTATTCCTCGCGGTGACCGGGGCGGAAGCTCTCTATGCCGATCTCGGTCATTTCGGCCGCGCACCGATCCAGACCGCTTGGCTGGGCTTGGTGTTTCCATCGCTGGGCCTGAATTATCTGGGGCAGGGAGCATTGCTGCTCGACAACCCGAAGGCGATCGAAAACCCATTCTTCCTGCTCTATCCAGCCTGGGCGCAACTCGGGATGGTGGTGCTGGCAACGGCGGCGACGGTGATCGCGAGCCAAGCCGTGATCACGGGCGCCTATTCTCTGACCCGCCAAGCCATCCAACTTGGATTGCTGCCACGTGTCGATATCCGACACACGTCAGAATCCCGCGAAGGTCAGATCTATCTGCCGCGTGTCACTCTGTTTCTTCTGATTGGCGTATTGTTTCTGGTGTTGACTTTCCGCTCGTCGAGTGCGCTCGGATCAGCTTATGGGATTGCGGTCACCGGTACGATGGTCGTCACAACGACCATGGCCTTCGTGGTCATCTGGAAGGTATGGCACTGGTCACCGTTCGCAGCCGCGGCGTTGATCACGCCGTTCCTGTTCCTGGACCTGACCTTCCTCGGCGCCAACCTGTTGAAGGTCGTGGAGGGCGGTTGGATACCGCTGGCGTTCGGCGCGCTGGTGCTGACCATCATGTACACGTGGCGCCGAGGAACCAGACTGCTGATGGAGAAGACGCGTCGACTCGAGACGCCGCTCGATCAGTTGGTCGGCATGCTCGAGCGCAAGCCACCGATTCGGGTTCCCGGGACAGCGGTGTTTCTTACCAGTGATCCGCACAGCGCGCCGACGGCGTTGATGCACAGTCTCAAGCACTACAAGGTGCTGCACGAGAAGAACGTCGTTTTGACGATCGAGAATGCCCATACGCCGCGGGTTTCCCCGGAAGAGCGGGTTCGTCTCGAGCCGGTTGGGGCGACGTTTCTGCGCGTGTTCTTGCGCTTCGGTTTCATGGAAACGCCGAACGTGCCACGCGCGCTCGCGATCGCCCGCCAACTCGGTTGGCAGTTCGACATCATGTCCACCTCTTTCTTCCTGTCGCGCCGGTCGCTCAAGCCGGCGGTGCAATCGGGCATGCCCCGCTGGCAGGACCGATTGTTCATCGCGCTTGCGCGATCAGCAAACGATGCGACCGACTATTTCCACATTCCCACGGGCCGGGTCGTCGAGGTCGGGACACAAGTGACCATCTAAGCAGTGAGAGATGAACGCGTGCTGCGGCGATTGCTTGGCCTCGTTTGCCGCAGCAGCAATCCTCCTCCGCAGGAGCACACGATGGTTGAACCCGGAGCGGTGCGTGATCTGACGCCGCAACAAGTGGCTGCGGGGCTGGAGACAGGCAGCATTTTGCTGATTGACGTCCGCGAACCGAATGAGGCCGCAGTAGAGCGGATCCCTGGGTCCGTCCTCCTGCCTCTGTCGCGGTTCGATCCCGACGACATTCCGGACCCGCAAGGGCGGGTCGTGGTGTTCACCTGTGCGGCCGGAATTCGCTCGCTGCGCGCGGCCGAAGCCGCGCTCGCGGTTGGATATCCCTATGATGCCCACCTGAGCGGGGGACTGAAATCCTGGAAGGCGGCTGGTTTTCCGACAGAACGGTGATAAGAAAAGATGGGGTGAAAAGGCGGGGAGTGGGTCACATGCTACGTTGGGGACTGGCCGCGTTGGGTCTTGCCCTGTTTGCCGGGCTGTGGACGGGCTGTTCGAGTCCCTCAGTCGCCAAATATCCGTACTGCCTGAACACCATGGATGGCGAGCGGGATTGCCGCTACGCGTCGCTGGAGCAGTGTGAGATCAGCCGCGCCGGTGCCGGCGGCTCCTGCAATCCCAGCCCTTATTACAAGGGACCCACACCGCCGGGTGCCGGTAACTGAGAGCCAGAGCTGCTGATTGTCATCGCCAGCGGCGATGCAGCCAGAGCCACTGATCGGGATATTCGCGCACCCAGCCTTCGATCACGGACGTGATCGCCTGCATCGTCCCCTGCACGTCGATCTTTCCCTCAGCATCACGCGCAGGAACGATCGGCTCGGTCACCTCTGCGCGGAAGCGGCCGTTCGCAATGCGGATCACGCGGGTGCCGTGGATGGCGCACTCGGCTTCGCGCGCCAGCACGGCCATCAACGGATTGGCGAGGCAGCGGCGACCGAAGAACGTGACCTCGACGCCTTTGCCATAATGCTGGTCAACCAGCATGGCGACGTGACGCCCGGCTTCCAAGGCGCGGGCCAGCTGGATCGGCGCGAACATCGAGGTCGGCACGAGTTCGCCCATCTGCCCGGCGCGTAGCGCAAAGATCGCATCGGCAACAGCTCCGAGATTGGGGCGTCGGTAAAGCACCGATGTTTCAAGCCCGTCAGCCGCCGAGATCAACGCCGGCAATTCCCAGTTGGCGAGATGTGCGGCAAAAACCAGGGCCGGCTTGCCGTCCTCGCGCAGTCCGAGAAAGCGCTCGATGCTGCCGGCGTCATAGTCGATGAATGTCCGGTGCCATGGATCGCCTTCGGCCAGCCGATCGATATGGGCAAACTCGACGGTGACGCGGCCGAGATTGTCCCAGACACCGCGGAGAATGGCTTCGATCTCGGCATCCGATTTTTCCGGAAAGGCGGCCTTCAGGTTGGCGCGGCCGATCCGATGTTCCGGGAGCAACGGTCCGACATTGCGCATGAGGCGTGCGGCGAAATTGCTGACCTTGACGCGATCAAGCCGGCGCACGCCGCGCAGCAGCAACAACACCAAGGCGCCAGCCGCCTTCTCAGCGGCTGGGCGCACCGCAGCCATCGCTTTCCGCAGGATCCTTCGCGCTCCGCTCATGATCGGAGACGGCTCTAACTCGTTTAGAAATTGACGATCAATTTGCCGAACACGTCGCGGCTCTCAAGCCGCTTGAGGCCTTGCTCGATGTCCTCCGGGGCAAACGCGCTGTCGATCACCGGGGTGAGGCCGCCCGCCATCTTCGCGAGGCTGGTCCGGATGTTCTGCAGCGACGCGCCGAACGAACCCAAAATCTTATATTGTTGCTGGAACAGCTGCATCAGGTTGAACGTGATCGACGCTCCCGACGTCGCTCCGCAAGTCACAAGGCGGCCGCCGCGCTTGAGCGCCAGGAGCGAGCCATTGAACGTGTCGGCGCCGACGTGCTCGAACACGACGTCCACGCCCTTCTTGCCGGTCAGCTTGCGCACCTCGTGCTCGAAACGGTGCGTTTTGTAGTTGATCACGTGGTCGGCGCCCAAGGCTTTTGCTTTTTCCCCTTTGACGTCGTCGCCGACTGTGGTGATGACCGTGCATCCGATCGCCTTGGCCATCTTGATCGCCGCCGTGCCAATTCCTGAGCCGCCCGCGTGCACCAGCACGGTCTCGCCTGATTGAAGCTTCGCATTGTCGAACAGCATGTGCTCAACGGTCGCGAATGCGATCGGTGCGCAGGCCGCGTCCTGGAGAGTGACGCCATCCGGTACCGCGATGACCAGGCGAGCTGGCATATTGACGAGTTCGCGCGCGAAGCCGTCGACGTGAAAGCCCATGATGCCCTGGACGTTTTCGCACAGGTTGTCGCGGCCCTCGCGACAGGCCTTGCATGTGCCGCAGGTGAGGGCGCCATACATGACGACGCGATCGCCGACCTTGAAGGCATCAACCCCCGACCCGAGCGCGGCGATCTCGCCGGACGCCTCGACGCCGATGACCAGTGGAAATTTCTGCCGGCGGGCGAACGCCATCCCGCGGTAGCCCCACAGATCCAGGTGATTGAGGCCGACCGCCCGCACGCGCACCTGCACCTCGCCGGCGGCCGGTGGTGGCGTGTCCGGCAGCACGACGAGTTCGAGTTGGCGGTTGGCGATGAGAGTAAGCGCGCGCATACGCGATATCTGTGGTCAGTTGGTCGGAGGGTTCAGCGCTGGATGCCTATTGCCGCGGAAAGCCCGCCGTCAATGGGCAGCACCGCACCGGTGATATAGGAGGCTTGCGGGGCCATCAGGAAGCTTACAAGTTCCGCCACTTCCTCCGGTTTGGCAAAGCGGCGCGCCGGGATCTGGCTCTCCATCTGCTCACGGTACTTGGCATAAGGTGCCATCATCTCGGTATCGATGAAGCCGGGAGCGACATAGTTCACCGTCACGCCGGCGCGCGCGATCTCGATGGCCAAGGTGCGCACGTAGCCGAGCAGGGCCGCCTTCGAGGCGGCATACGCGGCGTTGCCCTGGTTTGCCTGCAGCGCCGTGATCGAGCCAATCACCACGACACGACCATCACGCGCCCGCATCATCTGGCGCGTCAATGCGCCGCCGATTCGCGTGAACGACCAGAAATTGACCTGCATCGCCGCCTCGGCCTTGCTCTGGTCCATCATCATGGCGAGGCTGTCGTAGGATTGCCCGGCATTGTGCACCAGGCCGGAAAACGCCTGACGCTCTACGTCTTTGACGAAGGCGTCCACCGCGGCCTTGTCTGCCAGATCGACCGCCATGGCGGCGAAGGCCTGGCCGGGATGGGCCGCCTGCAAGTCCTTGAGCAACGCGTCGGCTTCAGCGCTCGCCGAGCGATACGTAAAGGTCACGTCATGACCGGCTGCGGCGAGGGCGCGGACGATCGCTGCACCCAGCCCGCGTCCCCCACCTGTGACAAGGATGCGGCGCTTGCTCGCCGCACTCACGCGCGTGGCTCCCGCCCCATGACGAGCGATACGTTCTGGCCACCAAATCCAAACGAGTTGGAGATTGCATGCCGCACTGCCGCATCACGCGCGACGTTCGGCACGACATCGAGTGAGATCGTGGGATCAGGAACCGCGTAGTTGATGGTCGGCGGAATGCGCTGCCGGTCCAGGGTCAGCAGCGTAAAGATTGCTTCGACTGCTCCGGCCGCCGAGAGCGTGTGGCCGATCATCGATTTGTTGGACGAGATTGCCAGCCGCTTGGCGTGCTCGCCGAACACGGATGTCACGCACAAACATTCCATCTTGTCGTTTTCCGGCGTGCCGGTGCCGTGCGCGTTGATGTAGTCGATATCTTCCGGCTCGAGCCCCGCATCGGCGATCGCGTTGCGAATGCAGCCGATGATCGGCTTGCCGTCAGGACTGGAGCGGGTGCGATGGAAGGAGTCGGCGAGCTCGCCGCAGCCTTCGATGACGCCGAGGATCTTGGCGCCGCGCGCGCGCGCATGCGCGTAGCTTTCGAGCACCAGTGCGCCCGCGCCTTCCGCCATGACGAAGCCATCGCGATTTTTGGAAAATGGTTTGGACGCGCTCTCGGGCGGATCATTCTGCGTGGAGAGTGCCGAGAGCAACGAAAACCGCACCAAACTTTCCGAATTGATCGATCCATCGGTGGCGACGCACAGTGTTGCTTCCGCTTCACCGCGCCGGATCGCCTCGAGCCCGAGCTGAATGGAGCTTGCCCCGGACGCGCACGCGGTCGAGAGCGAGATCGGTGAGCCCTGGGTTCCGAACTTGTCGGCGAGGTTGTAGGCAACCGAGCCGAACAGGAAGCGCTTGTGAAAGCGGCGGAACTGGCCGGTTCCCGCCGAACGCAACAGGTCGTCGTAACTGATCGCGTCGTTACTGCCGGAGGCCTTCGCGAGCTCCTGGCGCTGCGGCCACTCGATCTCGATTGGGGCCACGGCCAGGAACAGCGGGCCCGGAAACACGCCCCGGCTGCCGATGGCCGATTCGGACAACGCCTCTTCGATGGCGATTTCCGCCATCCGTTCAGCCAGAGCCGGGGCGGACAACGGCTCGACGGGTACGAAATCGACGGTGCCGGCGACCCGGGTTTTAAAGTTCTCGGTCGAGAACCGCCTGATGGCGCGAATGCCGGATTTGCCCGCCGTCAGCTTGTCCCAGTTGTCGGTTTTTCCGGCACCGAGCGATGTGACGACGCCCATCCCGGTAACGACGACCACTGGCCGCCCTGCCGCATCGAGCAATTCTGACATCTGATCTTTCCCCAAACCTGAATGGCTTTAGATGCGCTCAACGAGCGCAAGCCCTTCGCCACGCCAATGGCCCACGCTGGTAACGACCGCTTGCGCAATGGGGCCCGTCATGGGTTGCTCGGCCCCCGTGGAGTCGAACGGTGCGAACAGTTTACCGTAGTGGACCGCAAGTGTGGCAACCGCAATGTTCATGATGAACTGCGGCTCAACGCCGTGGCCGAAATGGCTCCCAGTGGCCCGCACGGCGAGCTGAGGATGGCGCGTGAGGAAGCTACGTTCTTCCGAGGTCGCCGGCTCGGTGCCGGTCGCGCCCGAGACGACGGCAACGGAATCAGAGGAGCCAAGGGTGCTCCACAGCTTGTCCAAGCTGGTTTCGACTGTTCCGGGTCGCCGCGCCGCGGAGGCGGCCACGACCTGCGACAACTTGGCCAGCGGCGTCGCATTCCGCTTTTGCGCATGCTCGCGGCTCTCCAGGACCAGAAACGCCCCCATCGAGGCGAGGGCGAAGCCGGGAGCGGGCGTGCGCTCCCATACAGGTCGAAAATCGCCTTTGAGCCCGAAGCCGCCGAAGTCATAGAGCATCAGCAGGTCTTTGCGCTCGCCGTTCTGGGCTCCGCCGACCAGCGCGATATCACTCTGGTTCGCACGAATGCGCTGCAGCGCAATGCGCACCGCGTCCACGCCGGCGAGTTCCTCGCCCATGAAGGTGCGCGAGGACCCGGTGACGCCATGCACGATCGAGATATTGCCCGCCAGCAGGTTGGATAGCTGTGCAAGGAACAACGTCGGCCGAAGATCGCTCATCAGCCGTTCGTTCAGAAATCGCTCCGGATCGTTTGCCTTGGGCAGGCCAGTCAGGATCGCCCCATCCGCCGCCCAATCGCGTTCGCCGCCGCCAGCGGCGACGATCATGTCCATGTGGCCAAGCAGGTCGCCGTTGCCCTTGGCGCCCGCACTGTCCAAGGCAAGGCCGGCCGCATAGGTGCCGATCCGCTGCCAAGGCTCCATCTGCCGCTGGTCGCCTTTTTTGGGAATCTGCTTATCGAAATCGACGCGGCAGAGCGGGTGGACCGCATACGGCGCGAATGTTTTGACGTCGACAATCGGCGTTGGTTCGTTCAACCCACGCCAATGCGCTTCCGGACCTTCGCCAAGGCACGAGACGATCCCGATACCGGTGATCCAGACATCTCGGGGAGCGTCAGCCATCGGCTAGCGCCTGGACTGGGAACGCAAGCCGTGTGGCCCATTCCTCCATGGCTTTGCGCATGCTCGGGTCGGGGAAAGCGAGCACCCGGAAAGTGAGCTCCGCATCGCAGACCGCCTTGCCGTTGGCGACCGCAGCCACCTTGGTCACGGCATAGCCCGAGCCCTCGTGCAGCAGCTTGGCGTTGAGGCTGAGAACGGTTCCCGGGGTTACGAAGGTGCGAAGCTTGGCGTCCTTCACCGCCGCAAGGAAGGGCATCTTGGCAAACTTGTTCACGCCGATGATCAGCCAGCCTGCGGTTTGCGCCATCGATTCGATTAGCAGCACCCCGGGCATCAGCGGGTGGCCAGGGAAGTGGCCCTCGAAAATCGTGCTTTCCTGGGGAACGGCCGCCTCGGTGTGGATCGTCCCGCCGCCCACGTCGATATCGACAATGCGGTCGATGAGTTGGAAATACTCGATCCGCATGCCGGGAGCTCAGGCCCCCTTGGCGGCAACAAGACCGTCGATTCGGGTGCACAGGTTCTGCAGGACGAAATACTGCTCGGTCGTCGCCTTGCCGTCGTTGACCTCCTGGGTCCATTGCTCCAACGGGAGCTTGATCCCAAAGGCCTTGTCGATGGCAAAGGCGATATCGAGGAAATCGAGGCTGTCGATCCCCAGGTCCTCGATGGCGTGACTCTCCGGCTTGATGCTGTCGCGCGGGATGTCACAGGTTTCGGCGATGATGTTGGCCACGGTATCGAACGTCGACGACATAGTAACCCTTTAATCGCCTTATGTTTTTGAAGCACCCGTGTCGGCGCGGGAAATCGCTGCCAACCCCAGCCGGGCAGCACCATCCGTGCTGGCCCGTATAAACAAGTGTCTCCGCAAGCGCAATGGCACGGGGGCAGGGCTGTTAATGAATGGTCGCCGGGATTTTGATCTCATGACAGTTGGTGCGGCCGCTGAGCACGCAATCCTGGGCTTTGCGTACCTTCACCATGGCGTCGGTGAGCCACAGCCCGCATCCGACCAGAAGCAGCACGATTACCCCCGCGATCGCGTTCATCATCATCCGATGACGGAAATCGTCATCCCGGTGGGCTTCGTAGTGGCGTAGATCGTTGACCGGCGAGAAGCGAAGGTTACGCCCCGAGGAACGGGCGCGCGGCCGGAACGGCACCACACGAGCGCTCTCTTGATTCGGGTGGATCGAGCTCACGCGAGCCTCCGGTTGCTCGGGCATCGATGGTCCCACTAAAATGCGATCATGTCACGCCAACTCTTGCGGCGGCTTCTCGCCATCTTCGCGGCCTACATTCTGGCCCTGCAGCCGATTGCGCGGGTGACGATGCTGCACAGCTGGGATGGTGTTGCCCAGTTGTGTTCCAGAGCGGGAGATGACACGGCGCCGCCGAGCGGGCGCGAGCACGAGCATGCCTGCTGCCTGGGCACGTGTTGTCCTGGTTTGTTCGGGCCGATATCGGCGTCGGCTGCTGCGTTCCAGGCAAGACCGGCAGTGCAGCAGTTTCAGCTGCCTGGGACGCAGGTATTCGCACGACCGAAGGCGCGTCATCCGCAATCCCGTGCCCCCCCGGTGTGGCCGACCTAGCGTTTTACGGATCGCAGGCCGGCATTTCGCCGCGCCTCTGTGCCATCTTCTGGAGTCCTGAAAATGAAAGCTGTTCTGCTCTGCCTTGCACTCGCGTTCGGCGCGACGCTCGCTCACGCCGAGGACGCGATGAGCTACAAAGTGGGCGCCCTGCAAATCACGCAACCCTGGTCGCGCGCGACCCCGAAGGGAGCCGAGGTCGCTGGCGCCTACTTCAAGATCACCAACACCGGCACCACCCCCGATCGCCTGGTCGGCGGCTCATCGCCGGTTGCCGGCCGTTTCGAGATCCATGAGATGAGCATGGATAACGGGGTGATGAAGATGCGTCCCGTGCCGAATGGGCTCGAAATCAAGCCGGGCGAGAGTGTCGAGCTCAAACCCGGCGCCTATCATGTGATGATGTTGGACTTGAAGCAGCCGCTCAACAAGGGCGACCATGTCAAAGCAACGCTGAAGTTCGAGAAGGCCGGTCCGGTCGACATCGAATACAACGTCGTCGGGGTCGGCGAGACGCCGGCCGCCGCCGCGCCCGGCCCAACCGGAGGCGGCATGAAAGGCATGAAGGGCATGTAGGCGGCGGTGACCCGCGTACCAACTGAGCATCCGTGGCGGCCCCACGGATGCGAGCCGGCGTCGCGCCCTATCCGACCACGGGTTCCTTGAACGGTAGCGTCGCGCCTTCTGGGAGCGGCACCTGAAACGTGTCGAGCACCATGCACGTCAACGTGTAGGAGCCCATGATGGCCAGGAGCTCGACAATGCCGCCGTCGCCAAGCAATTTCTGAACGCGGGCGTAGGTGCGGTTCGATACCCGCCGGTATCGGTGCAGCTCGCTGATGAAATCGTAAAGCGCGCGCTCATCCTTGGGCGCCTTGGCGGGCACACGACCCGCCTTGAGATCGCGGATCGTCTGCGGTTTCACGCCCGCCTCTTCAGCTTCCCGTGCGTGAACATGGAACTCGAACTGAGCCTTCCAGATGCGCCCGATCGCCAGGATGGCAAATTCAGACAAACGCTTCGGAAGCCGCGTCTTGTAGCGGCAGAAGGCGGCGAGTTGCTGAATGGCCTCGCCGATCTCGGGCGCGTGCATATAGCACCCGAACGGTCCGCTGAGCGAAACCCCTTTACCGCGCGGGCCGGCGCGCATCGAGTCAAGGAGCGCGCGCTGCGCCGGATTGAGGTGGTCTTCCGAAAGGGGCGGCAGTCGGAGCTTTGGTTTGCTGGCAGGCATGCGTTTCCCGGAAATGGATTTGTGGTTGGATGTGAAAGGGCTGGGCAGCAGCAGGACAGTCTCACGTCCTTTCGCACGAATGTAGGACTGAGGTAAAGGTATCGATCTGACTGATAACAAACGTGGGAGGCAGAGGCCATGACAGACAAACTGCCGCTCGATGGCGTGCGCGTGGTCGAGTTCTCACACATGGTCATGGGGCCGACCTGTGGCCTGACACTCGGTGATCTGGGCGCCGATGTCATCAAGATCGAACCGGTCGGAACCGGGGACAATACGCGTCGATTGCCGGGCGCGGGTGCAGGTTTCTTCATCACCTTCAATCGCAACAAACGCAGCCTTGCCCTTGATGTTAATGCCCAGAAGGGCCTGGATTTCGCCAAGCGCCTGATCGCGCGCGCGGACGTGTTGATCGAGAACTTTCGTCCCGGCCGCATGCAGGAGATCGGGCTCGGCTACGACGATCTCAAGGCAATCAATCCGGCCTTGATTTACTGCTCGCTCAAGGGCTTTCTGTCCGGTCCGTACGAACACCGGCCGGCGCTCGACGAGGTGGTGCAGATGATGGGCGGCCTCGCCTACATGACTGGGCCGCCGGGCCGGCCGCTGCGCGTCGGTGCGCCCGTCAATGACATGATGGGCGGGATGTTCGCCGTGATCGGCATACTGGCGGCTCTGCATGAGCGCTCACGCACTGGCGCTGGACAGCACGTCAAGAGCGCGCTCTACGAGAACTCCGCATTCCTGGTTTCGACCTCGATGGCGCAATTCGCCGTGACCGGAAAACCGGCGGCGCCCATGCCTGAGCGGATTTCAGCCTGGGCCGTTTACGATGTCTTCGACACGGCGGATGCGCAGCAGATCTTTGTCGGCGTGGTAACGGACACTCAGTGGCGCGCATTCTGCCAGGTCTTTCACCAGACGGAGCTCGCTGCGGACCCTGAGCTGACATCCAATCCGATGCGGGTGGCGGCACGGCCGCGGCTTATTCCGCAGCTGCGTGCGCTCTTCAAAACAATCACCCGGGCGCAAGCGATCGAGCATTGCGAGCAAGCGAAACTGCCTTATGCGCCGATCCGGCGGCCTGACGAATTGTTTGATGATCCACAGCTCAACACGCCGGGTGGCATGGTCGAGGTCACGATGGCCGATGGTCGTCGCACGCGCCTTCCGGCGCTGCCACTCCAATTTGGTGACCACCGGCTCGGGTGTCGCCGCGATATTCCGCGTCTGGGCGAACACAGTCGCGAAATCGCGCGCGAACTTGGTATGGACCAGGACGTAATCGACAGCCTGATCAGCGACGGCGTGCTCGGAGTCGAGACGGAGCTCGATAGTGCGGTATCGCTTGGCGTGGATTAGAACCTGCCGCTCAGCACCCGCGAGACGTGATCATAAAGGCCGGTGAGGAGCGACATCGCGGCGGTCGCGGCGCGCAACTGCGCTTCCACGTCCTTCAGGTTGGCGCTCGGATCAATCAGTAATTCGCGGCGCCGGCCGACCATCGCTTCCGTGATCGCGCGGCCGGCCTCGGTCGGTCGATAACGGGTATCGCGGTTGGCGGTACCGGGCACCTTCTCGATCAGGCCGGCTGCGGCGAGCTTGCGCAGGCTGTACTGGATGTTGGAGATGTCGTCGCGATTAGTGAAGCGAGATAGATCGCTGACGCTGCGCGGTTTGGGCAGAAACATCAACTGCTGCAGAATCACGTTTTCATGCCCGGTCAGGTTATGTGCCTTGCCATCGGGCCCGAGGATGATCCCGGCAAATCGGTAGAACGCCTCCGAGGCGCAGATCAGCGCCTGCTCGAATTCGAGAAACACGCGCTCCCGCTCGGTACGGCCGAGCGGGGGATCGGGATATTTCTCGACGGCTCGCGCCTTGGCGGCGGCCTTGCGGGCTGACATGCGAATCCTTGGGCTTTGGCCTTTTACAAACTCTGGATAGCCGGGACGGGCGCGATGTTCAATCGCGCGTCCCTGCTGTCCTCGTCTTGATTTGCCTAAATTACATCGTAAAATGCAGTGTATTCTACAGGATGGTTTGAGAGCGATGGGCGCCTGGGCCGGGTGAGCCGCCGCAGGAGAAGGCCATGAGAATCATCGTGATCGGCGGCGGCCCGGGCGGGCTCTATTTCGCCCTGCTGATGAAAAAGCGTCACCCCGGCTATGAGATCAGCGTCTATGAGCGCAATCGCCGCGACGACACGTTCGGGTTCGGCGTGGTGTTCTCGGACGAGACCCTCGACAACCTGATGGACTACGACGGGCCGTCGTACACGGCGATCACCCGCGAATTCTCATATTGGGACGAGATCGACTTCCACTTCCATGGCGAGGTGGTGCGCTCGACTGGTCATGGCTTCTGCGGCACCGAGCGTCGTACCTTGCTGATGATCCTGCAGGACCGCTGCAGGGAACTCGGTGTGAAGCTCAATTTCTCGACCGAGATCCACGATCTCGATCAATTCGCCGATGCCGATCTGATCGTTGCGGCCGACGGCATCAACAGCATGATCCGCACCCGTTACGCGGAGCATTTCCAGCCGCAGATCGAGCTGCGCCGCAACCATTTCATCTGGCTCGGCAGCACGGCGCCGACGCCGGCGTTCTCGTTCTACTTCACCGAGAATGAGTTCGGAATCTGGGACCTTTGCACCTATCAGTACAAACAGAACGTGAGCACCTGGGTGATCGAGGCGCCGGAGGACACCTGGGCGAAAGCCGAGTCGTTCCTGAGCTCGCTTGATGAGGTGCAGACCGTCGCTTACCTGGAGAAGATGTGGGCCCATATCCTCAAGGGCGAGCGGCTGATCGCCAATCGCTCCAACTGGCGGCGCTTTCCCGTCATCATCAACAAGAACTGGTACTTCAACAACATCGTTCTGCTCGGCGATGCGCTGCACAGCGCGCATTTCTCGATCGGCTCCGGCACCAAGCTCGCCATGGAGGGCGCCATCCAGCTCTTCAATGCATTCGAGGCGAAAGGCAACGTCGCCGACGCGCTGGCGCATTATCAGGGCACGCGGCGTGAGGATGTGGAGAAGACCCAGTATGCCGCCAATGTCAGTGCGCTGTGGACCGAGAACCCGGCGCGCTATTGGCGCATGGAGCCGGTGCAGGCGTGCTTCAGCATGCTGTCGCGCGCCAAGGCGGTCACCTACGAGAACCTGCGTTTGCGCGATCCCGACTTCGTCGATCGCGTACAACATTGGTTCGCCGGAACGGTGCGGGAGCAGGGATTTGACATTCCACAGGATGATCCACCGCCGCCCATGTTCACGCCGTTCCGCGTCGGTCAGATGGTGGTGCAGAACCGCGTCGTGGTCTCGCCCATGAACATGTACTCGGCGAAACCCGGCGGCATTCCGGGCGACTTCCACCTGGTACATCTCGGCGGGCTGGCGATGGGCGGTGCCGGACTTGTGTTTGCCGAGATGACGGCGGTGTCGGAAACTGGCCGCATTACGCCGGGCTGTCCGGGCATCTATACGCCGGCGCAGGTCGTGGCATGGAAGCGCATCAGCGATTTCATCCATGAGCAGAGCGCGGCCAAGTTCTGCCTGCAGCTCGGGCACTCGGGGCGCAAGGGCTCAACCCGGCGCGGCTGGGACGGCATGGACCACCCGCTGCCGGAAGAAAACTGGGAGGTGGTCGCGGCGTCGCCGCTGCCGTTCTACGACTTCATGCATCTGCCACGCGAGATCACGCGTGGCGAGATGGAACGTGTCCGCGATGATTATGCGCAGGCTGCGCGCAACGCCGAGCTTGCCGGCTTCGACATGATCGAGGTGCACGCCGGCCATGGCTATCTGCTCTCCGGCTTCATCTCGCCGCTCAGCAACGTGCGCACGGACCAGTATGGCGGCAGCCTCGAGAACCGCATGCGCTTTCCGCTCGAGGTGTTTGATGCGGTACGGGCCAACTGGCCACGCCATAAGCCGCTCTCAGTGCGCATCTCGGCGACCGACTGGGCTGCGAACGGCATCACGCCCCCCGATGCGCTGATCGTCGCCGCCATGTTCCGCGCCCACGGCGCCGATATCATTGACGTCTCGGCCGGGCAGACGTCGCGCTGGGCCAATCCCGTTTATGGGCGCATGTTTCAGACGCCATTCTCGGAGATGATCCGCAACGAGCTGCGCGTGCCGACCATCGCGGTCGGCAACATCACCACCGCCGATCAGGTCAACACCATCGTGGCGGCTGGGCGCGCCGATCTGGTGGCGCTGGCGCGGCCGCACCTGATCAATCCGCACTTCACGCTGGTCGCTTCAGCCGAATACGGCCATGCCGATCAGGTCTGGCCGCTGCCTTATCTGGCCGGCAAGGACCAGGCCTTCCGGCTCTATCAGCGCGCCCAGGTCGAGATGCAGGCGCTACGCAAGGCCGCCAAGCCGCGTTCGCACGACGAGCGGCGCGAGTTGGCGCGCGCCGCGGAGTAAATTCAGGAGCTGCGCACGCCGGCTTCGCGCAACAACGGCATCACCTGGTCGATGAAATACGGCAGCTCGTTCTTGAAGTTGACGAACGACACCGTAGCGGCGGCAAACCCGGCCTGACTGATGTTCACCAGTTCCTCGGCGACATGCCGCGGCGACCCGACAATCGGGTAGGTGCCGGCACCGGCGGCGAAGCGTTTGCGGTGCAACCGATAGGCCTCTTCCTCATGTGAGCCGGAGAATTTCTGCTTCTGGCCCATGTAGTGATCGACGCTGACATTGTCGGCCATCGTCACGGCGTAGTGCTCGTAATAATCCTCGGCCTCGGTCTGCGTCGGCCGACAGACAACGTGCGTGGTGGTGCACACGCCGATGCTGCGGTTCTCGCGCGCGGCGCGTTGTTTCATGTCTTCGATGTGCTCACGGCCCTTGTCGATATCGACAAAGGCGGTGAACAGGAAGTCCGCCGCCTTGGCGGCGAAGTCGCGACCCGGCGGCGAGAATGCGGCGTTCAGAGTCACGGGCCGCGGTTGTTGCACCGGCCGCGGCTGGCCGGAGACGTTCTTGAGCCGATAGAACTTGCCGTCGTAGTCGAACGGCTCGGTCGCCGTGTAGATGCGATTGATGATCTCGAACCACTCGAGGCCTTGCGCATAGCGTTCCTCGATCAGCTCGAGGCCGAACAGCGAGAATTCCTCCGGGTTCCAGCCGCAGACGATATTGAGTCCCGCGCGCCCGTTGGAGGCATGGTCGACGGTCGCCAACGCCTTCGCGGCAAACACCGGGTGCACCATGGGTACGTGCACGGTCGCAAACACGCCGGTGCGTTCCGTAACCCCGGCGAGTGCCGCCGCATAGGTGAGGGTCTCGTAGGACCACTCGCGGCTGTTCATTTCGCCGCCAAACCCCTTCCAGCGTGCAATCGGCAGCAGGAACTCGATGCCGGCGCGATCCGCCATGCGGGCCACCTCGACGATCTCGTTCCAGTGCGCGGGCCAACGTTCGGGCACGCGCGTCAGCGTCAAGCCGCCGTCGGCGTTCATGGAGAACACGCCGAGCTTGAGCTTGTTCGGACCAAGGAGGGGATGAACGGGTACGGTCATGCGGACTAGCCTTCCAACACGTGTCGATCAGGAACTCGGGATAGGGCGCACACAAAAGGCAGCGTGCTTTGCGATAGGTCAAAGCAGCGCACGCAACGCACGCAACGCACTCATGCGACCGTCAACGCATTGCGCTTCAATCCGGAATGACCGCCGTCGCTTCGATCTCGACCAGTGCGTCAGGCTCGGCGAGGGCCTGTACCGCGATGAGCGTCATTGTTGGAAAATTTCGGCCCATGACGTCGCGATAAGCTTCGCCCAGCGCCGCGAGCGAGGTGCGATAGGCTACGATGTCGGTCACGTACCAGGTCATGCGCACCATGTGCTCAGGCTTGGCGCCGCCGCTCGCCAGCACCTCGACGATGTTCTGCAGCGCCTTGCGGGCCTGCGCCACAAAGCCCTGGGCAAAGCGGCCCTGCGTGTCCCAGCCGATCTGCCCGGCAACGAAAATCAATTCGCCGCGCGTCTTGATGCCGTTGGCATAGCCTTTGGGCGGTGGCCATCCGGCCGGCAGCAGGTTGATGGCGCGCGGACGCGACTTTGTTTGTTGATCAGACATTTGTACTTTCTGCTTTCAGGACGCGAGTTTCTGGCCGGCGGCGACCGCCGCCATGCGGCGCAGTTCGAAGCGCTGCAGCTTGCCGGTCGGGGTTTTCGGAAGCTCGGTGACATATTCGATGGCGCGCGGGTATTTGAAGGGCGCAATCTGCTCCTTGGCGTAGTCCTGCAGCGCTTTAGTGAGCGCTGCGTCGCCGACCCGATCGGGACGCAGGATCACGTAGGCCTTCACGATCATGCCGCGATCGGGGTCGGGCGCACCGACTACGCCGCATTCGGCGACGGCGGGATGCGTGAGCAGAGCGGCCTCCACCTCCGGGCCGGCGATGTTGTAGCCCGCGGAGATGATCATGTCATCGGAGCGGGCCTGATAATGGAAGTACCCTTCCTCATCCATCATGTAGGTGTCGCCCGGCAGGTTCCAGCCACCCTCCACGTATTTGCGCTGACGCGGGTCGGCCAGATACCGGCACCCGGTGGGGCCGCGGACGGCCAGGCGCCCGACCGTACCGGGCGGCACTTCGCGGCCCTTCTCGTCGACCACGCGCGCCTCATAGCCGGGCACGACACGGCCGGTGGCGCCGGCGCGCGCTTCCTCCTCCGGCGAGCAGACGAAGATGTGGAACATCTCGGTCGAGCCAAGTCCGTCCAGGAGGCGGATCCCGGTTGCTTTCTCCCAGGCCTCGAAGGTTGCCTTGGGCAAGGTCTCGCCGGCCGAGACCCCTTTACGCAGCGATGAGACATCGAGCGAGGCAATCTTCGGCAGGATCGCCCGATAGGCCGTGGGCGCCGTAAACGTGATCGTTGCCCGATATGTTGCGACGGCGGCGAAGAACTCATCAGGCGAGGCGCGCTCGATCAGAATGGTGGAGGCGCCGACCCGCATCGGGAACAACAAATGGCCGCCGAGGCCGAACGTGAAGGCGAGGGGGGCGGATCCGATAAAACGATCGGACGCCACGGGACGCAGCACGTGCTTGCCGAAGCTATCGCAGGTCGCGAGAATGTCGCGGTGAAAATGCATTGTTCCCTTCGGCTCGCCGGTGGTGCCGGAGGTGAAGGCGATCAAACATACGTCATCGCTTGCGGTGTTGGCGGCCGCAAAGCGCTCGTAACCAGGTTGAGCCATTAACTTTGTCAGGTCGTCGGCGCGGTCGCTGCCCCAATAGGCAATGCGCTTGAGGCCCTCGCACTGCGTCTTGGCCTTCTCCAGATCCTCGCCGATGCGCGCATCGCAGAGCGCGAGCGTGATTTGAGCCTTGGTGATCGGATAGACAAGCTCGCGGGCCCGCAGCAGCGGCATGGTGGCAACCGCAACCCCGCCCGCCTTGATGACAGCGAACCACGCGGCCGCCATCATGGCGTTGTTGGGCGAGCGCAGCAGCACGCGATTGCCGGCGACCATGCCGAGGTCATGGGTGAGCACATTGGCGATGCGATTGACGCGCTCTTGCAGGGCCGCGTAGGTCAGCGTCTCGGTCGGCGTGATCAGGCAGGGCTGATCGCCCGTGCCGAGCTCGACCCAGCGATCCAGTAATTCGGTGACGCAGTTGAGCCGCTCCGGATAGTTCAGCTCGGGCAGGATGAAGCGGAACTCCGGCCAATCCGACTGTGTGGGGAGGTTGTCGCGGGCGAAGGTATCCACATGGCCGGTCGCGAACATGGCGTGCTTCCCATTACTCGGCGGCAAGCGCCGATTTGGCGGAATGTTGTTTGAGGGTTTCCCGGGCAATCACGAGTTTCTGCACTTCGGTGGCGCCTTCGTAGATCCGCAACGCGCGAATCTCGCGATAGAGCTCCTCTACCTTCACGCCTTTGGTAACGCCGAGGCCGCCGAAGATCTGCACGGCGCGGTCGATCACGCGCTGCGCCGCCTCGGTTGCGAACATCTTCGCGATCGCGGCTTCGCGCGTAACGCGCGCGGCGCCAGAGTCCTTGGTCCAAGCCGAGCGGTAGACGAGCAGGGCCGCGGCATCGACCTCCGACACGCTGTCTGCAATTGTGGCTTGGGTAAGCTGCAATTCAGCGAGCGGCGCGCCGAAGAGTTTGCGCGTCGCGGCGCGCTCGACGGTTTCGGCCAGCGCGCGCCGGGCAAAGCCAAGCGCCGCGGCACCGACGGTGGAGCGGAAAATATCAAGCGTCGCCATGGCGACCTTGAAACCTTCGCCCGGGCGGCCCAAGCGGTTCTCAGCCGGCACGCGTGCGCCGTCAAAGGCGAGCGTCGCCAGCGGATGCGGCGCGATCACCTCGATGCGCTCGGCAATGGAAAATCCTGGTGTATCGGCATCAACAACAAATGCCGAGAGCCCTTTCGCGCCCGGACCTTCGCCGGTGCGGGCGAACACCACATAAAAGTCCGCAATGCCGCCGTTGGAAATCCAAGTCTTGCGTCCGTCGAGACGCACATAATCATTGCCGTCAGGCTCAGCCGTCATGGCGAGCGCGGCGACGTCGGATCCAGCCTCCGGCTCGGACAAAGCGAATGCCGCGATGGCGCGGCCCGCGGCCACGGCCGGAAGATAGCGCGCCTTTAACGCATCCGAACCAAACAAAGTGATGGCGCCTGTGCCGAGCCCCTGCATCGCGAAGGCAAAATCGGCAAGGCCATCGTGAAAGCTGAGGATGTCGCGCGACAAACAGAGCGTGCGCACATCGAACGTATCGTGTAGTCCGCCATAAGCCTTCGGGACAGCCGCTTTGAGGAAGCCGGCCTCGCCCAGCAGACGCACGCGCGTGCGGCAGGCGTCATCAACATCATCGTGCGGCAGGTGCGCGAGGTTCTGCTCCGCCCAGCGCATCAGCCGCGTCGCGTAAGCGCGGTGCTCATCAGTGAACCAGGGCCAGTGCAGCGTATCGCCGAGCATCTCAATCGCCTTCAAACACGGGCTTCTGTTTGGCCGCGAAGGCCCGATAGGCCCGCGCGAAATCCTCGGTTTTCATGCACAGCGCCTGCGCCACCGCCTCGGCCTCGACCGCCGCTTCGACTGACATTGCCCACTCCATTTCCAACATGCGCTTGGTCATGCCATTGGCAAATGTCGGACCTGCGGCAATCTCGGCGGCGAGCGCGCGCGCGTCGGTCAGCAGCGCATCCGGCGCGGCGACGCGATTGAAGAAGCCCCAGCGGTGTGCCTCTTCGCCGCCGAGTACGCGCCCGGTGAACAACAACTCGGCGGCACGGCCCTGGCCGATGATGCGGGGAAGGATCGCGCACGCGCCCATGTCGCAGCCGGCAAGCCCGACGCGATTGAACAGGAATGCGACCTTGGCATTGGCGGTGCCGACGCGCAGATCGGAGGCCATGGCGACGATCGCACCGGCACCGGCGCACACGCCGTCAATGGCAGCGATGATCGGCTGCGGGCAGGCGCGCATCGCCTTGACCACCTCGCCGGTCATCTTGGTGAAGGCGAGCAGTTCCGTCGTTTTCATCTCGATCAGCGGGGCGATGATCTCGAACACATCGCCGCCTGACGAGAAATTCCCGCCCGCGCCGGTGACGACGATTGCCTTGACCTCCTGGTCCTGCGCGGCGGCGCGGAAGAGGCCGACCACTTCGGCATAGCTCTCGAAGGTGAGGGGGTTCTTCTTCTCCGGCCGGTCGAGCGTCAGCGTCGCGACCTTGCCGTCGACCTCGAACCGCAGATGCGTGGCCTTGAAGCTGCGCAACGGCAGGGTGACCGGGTTCGCGGGCGTCATTTGGCGGCATCCCGGTTTGCGACCGCTTTGGCGGTTGACGTCTTAGCTTTGGCGAGAAGGCGCATCATGTCGTCGATCTCGCCCGGACCCAGCTCGGCAAATATCTCGGCGACCCAATTTTCATGGGTGCGAGCCATGGAACGGAATGCGCGCCGGCCGTCGCTGCTCAGGCTCACCAGCTGCGCGCGGCGATCATTGGGGGAGGGACGGCGGTCCAATAGCCCCAGCGCAAGCAACCGCTCGACCAGTCCGGTGACGTTGCCGTTCGAGACCATCATGCGCGAGGAGAGCTCGCCCAAAGTCATGCCGCCGGGATTTTTGTCGAGCTGCGCCATCAAGTCGAAGCGCGGCAAAGTCACATTGAATTCCTCGCGCAGGCGGCGGCGGATCTCCGTCTCGATCAGATTGGTGCAGGTGAGGAGGCGCAGCCACAGCCGCAGTTCGGCCTGGTGATCACCCGGGCGCTCCGCCACCTTGGTCTCGGCGTCCAGTGGAATGGCCGTCGTGTCTTGCATGGCGGTCAAATCTCCCCCGCGGCAATGGGCAAGGTCGTGCCCGTGATGGCAGCCGCTTCCGGCAAACACAAAAACACCACCGCCGCGGCAACTTCCTCAGGCTTGATCAGCCGGCCCAGCGGCGTCCCCTTGAGGATGCCGGCAAGGGCGTCCTCGCGCGAGCGCCCGGTTGTTTGCATGATGCGCTGCAGGCTTTGGTCGACGATGTCGGTATCCGTGAAGCCCGGGCAGATGGCATTAACGGTCACCCCGGTCTTGATGGTCTCTGCGGCAACCGCGCGTACGAGGCCGACGACGGCGTGCTTGGCGGCACAGTACGCTGATACATAGCCGTAGCCTTTCAATCCGGCGGTCGAGGCGATCGCGACCACGCGGCCGAAGCCGCGCTCGATCATACCGCCGAGCACCGCCTGCATGGCATGAACGGAACCGAGTGTGTTCACCTCGAACATTTGGCGGAACAGATCGGGGCTCGATTTGCCGAACGGCGCGCTCTCGGCCGCGCCTGCATTGGCGACGAGAATACTGATCGGCCCGCATTCGGCTTCAGCGTCTTTAATAGCGGCATCGACGGACGCCCGGTCGGTGACGTCGGCAACCGCGTAGGCGCTGGCGTCTCCCCGGTCGACGGTATCGATCAGGGTGGCGGCCGTGCGCCCCATGACGGTCACCACCGCGCCAGCGTGCGCGAGCGCGCGGGCCGTGGCACGGCCAATGCCGCGACCTCCGCCAGTGACTACGGCATGATGACCCGCAAGGGTTGTCACTCGATTCCGTCTCCAAAGCGCCGTAAATATTTTAAGTTTAAAGTTTTTTCAGTTCAAGCCGGGTCGGGTGGATTGTCGCCGAGATATTTTAAGCTTAAAGTATTTTGCAATAGAGAATACAAGGTATTTCCGGTAAGGTCGGCGCGGCGAGCGGAGCAGTCTTATGAAAATCAATGTCGTGGGCGGCGGCCCGGCCGGGCTGTATTTCGCGATCCTGATGAAGAACGCTTGGCCGGACACCCAGATCACAGTGTTCGAGCGCAACCGGCCGAACGATACGTTCGGTTTCGGCGTCGTGTTCTCCGCCGAGACGCTCGCCAATTTCGAGCGCTACGACCGCGAGAGCTACCGCGCCATCACCGACAATTTCGCCTATTGGGACGACATCGAGATCCATTTCAAGGATCTGGTGCAGCGTGTCGGCGGCAACGGCTTTGCTGGCTGCTCGCGCATGACCCTGCTCAACCTGCTGCAGCAGCGGGCGCGTGCGCTCGGGGTCGATCTTCGGTTTGAGACTGAGGTCGACCCAAGTCTCGCCGCGATGCGCGATGCCGACTTGATCATTGCCGCCGACGGCGTCAACAGCGCCATTCGGGCCGCCAACCAGGAGCATTTCGGCACCAAGATCGACTTTCGGCCCAACAAGTTCACCTGGATGGGTTCGACCCGCCCGCTTGATGCGTTTTCGTTTTTCTTCCGCGAGACCGAGTACGGCATCTTCATCGCCCACACCTACCAGTATGAGCCAAACCGCTCGACCTGGATCCTCGAGGTGCAGCCGGAGACGTTCCAGAAAGCCGGGCTCGACAAGCTCGACGAGCAGCAGTCAGCGCAGTTCCTGGAGGGCGTCTTCGCCAAGGAACTGCAAGGCCATCGCCTGCTGATCAATCGATCGCTCTGGCGCAACTTCCCGCGCATCTCCAACGAGCGCTGGGTCAAGGACAACATCGTCCTGATGGGCGACGCCAAGGCGACGGCGCATTTCTCCATCGGCTCGGGCACGAAGCTCGCCATGGAGGACGCGTGCGCGCTGTTTGATTCATTCCGTGCCGTGGGCGGACGCGACGTCACCAAGGCGCTTGCGCATTTCGAGACCGAGCGGCGCGAGGAAGTGGAGAAGACGCAGCACGCCGCCGATGTCTCGCTGGTGTGGTTCGAACATGTCGACCGTTTCTGGAATATGGAGCCGACCCGATTCGTGTTCGGGCTGATGACGCGCTCGAAAGCGATTACCTACGACAACCTGCGCCTGCGCGCGCCGGAATTCGTCGATGAGATCGACCGCGCCACCGCCCGCGACGTGAGCCGGCAAGGCTTTGAAGTGGACGTGGAGCATCCGGTTGCGCCGATGTTCCAGCCGTTCCGGCTGCGCGGCATGACGGTCGAAAACCGCGTCGTTGTTTCCCCCATGTGTCAATACTCGGCGACGGATGGCCTGCCGGGAGATTGGCATCTGGTGCACTACGGCGCGCGCGCCATCGGCGGCGCCGGGCTCATGTTTACCGAGATGACCGACGTCTCGCGCGACGCCCGCATCTCGCCCGGGTGCGCAGGCATGTATTCTGACGCGCACGAGGCGGCCTGGAAGCGCATCGTCGATTTCGTGCACGCCAACTCGCGCGCCAAGTTCTGTTTGCAGCTCGGGCACGCCGGCCGCAAAGGCGCGACCAAGCTGATGTGGGAGGGGATCGACGAGCCGCTCGAGTCGGGCGCCTGGCCGATCATGGCGGCATCGCCGTTGCCCTACTTCCCCAACAGCCAGGTGCCGCGCGAGATGACGCGCGCCGACATGGATGAAGTCGTTGCGGATTACGTAGCGGCGACCAAGCGCGCCGTGCGCGCGGGCTTCGATATGTTGGAGTTGCACGCGGCGCACGGTTATCTGCTGGCAAGCTTCATCTCTCCGCTCACCAACAAGCGGACCGATGGGTACGGCGGCTCGCTGGAAAACCGCATGCGTTTTCCACTGGAAGTGTTCCGCGCCATGCGCGCCGCGTGGCCGGACGAGAAGCCGATGTCCGTGCGCATCTCGGCAACCGATTGGGTCGATGGCGGTCTTACCGGCGATGACGCGGTGATCCTGGCGCGGGCGTTCGCGGATGCAGGCTGCGACCTGATCGACGTGTCCACCGGTCAAACGGTAGCGGAGTCGCATCCGGTTTATGGGCGCATGTACCAGACGCCGTTCTCCGATCAGATCCGCAACGAGGGTGGACTCGCCACGATGTGCGTGGGTGCGATTACCACCGCCGATCAGGTCAACACCATCGTGGCTGCGGGCCGCGCCGACCTTGTGGCACTCGCGCGCCCGCATCTGGTCGACCCGTCATTCACCTTGCACGCGGCGGCTTGGTATGGCGCCCAGTCGATCCACTGTCCGCCGCAGTATCTCTCGGGCCTCGACCAGCTGTTCCGCAACAGTGCGCGCGACCGCGAGGAACTCACCGAGCTGAAACTCAAGGCCAAGCCAAAGGCTCACGTCACGAATTGGCGGGAAGCGGCAGAGTAGGTCGCTCCTCCATTTCGGAGCCCGCCCCAACGGAGGCGCCCCCCGGTCATAAGGCCACCGATCCAGAGCCCGTGCCGTCGGAGACCCAGGACGCTGCGGGGTGGAGTGAACGACGCCATGTATGATGAAAAGGTCATGTATGGACCGGGCATCTTTTACCTCTCGCCGCAAGCGGTTCCGCAAGCGGGGAGAGGTAAAGGCCCGCGCTCCTGTGCATCTCGCAGAAGCGCGCATGCGATTGCTCTGTTACCGCGGACCGGCGTTCGCCGCCACGTTCGAAAAGCGGCGCAGCGGCTCCAGCTCGTGCCAGTGGGCGAGCGCGAGGATCGCGCGCACGCTGGCGGCGAACTCCGCTTTCGCCTGTTTGAGCGTATCCGTATAGCCGTCGTGAGCAATTCGGTCGGCCGGTCCGAGCAGCGCGAACAGGTTCCAGTGCCAGCGCTCGCGCCCGCCGGTCATTGCCACCTTGTGGATGCGGCCGAGCCGGAGCTCGCCCGAGAACACCAGATAGTCTTCCCCGGGAACGCTTCCCGGAATTTCGTCTTTGGTTCGTATCAGGACGAGCGCCATTGTGCTGTTCGAAATTCGACATTGACGGCTTTGTTCAAACAAAAATCGGGCCAGATGTCATCCGGCAAACTCTTATTTCGATGCGGCCGGCCATGTGTGGCATGCCCATAATTTCACCGACTGTTGCCGAACAGACACGGCTTCCCGGGCCGGCTTGGGCTATCATGCGCCCGGGTGGTGGGGAAAATTTTTCAGCAAGGTGTCGTCATGAGGAGGCTGCTTTGCGCATGCGCGGCCCTGTTCGCGCTTGGGGTGGGGACCGCAACCGCGGCCGATCTGCCGATCTGGAGTCCGGGTCGTACCGGCCCGGTGCTGTTGCCGTTTACGTGGGCCGGTCCCTATTTCGGGGTCAATATCGGCGGGCAATGGACGAATGATAAAATCAGCACCACGAGTTCGGGACCTGCATTCTTCCCCGGTGAGGCGGCAGCTCTCGATGCCGCTTCGCCCGGAACGGTGACGTCAAAGGGCGTGATCGGCGGCATGCAGGCCGGCTACAATTGGCAGTTCGACCAAGCCGTGGTCGGTCTCGAAGTTGATTTCAACGGGGCGACCGCGACCGGCAACAATTCGGTCATCGGCATCGCCAATGCGCCAGCAGGCACTGCGCTGACAACCACGGTCAAACAACCCATGTTCATTACGACCGTGCGCCCGCGCGTGGGATGGGCGTTCGACCACGTCATGGTCTACGCGACCGGCGGCTACGCATTCGCAACCTATCAGGTTGTCGATTCGTACAACTTCATTGTCGGCATGCAGGGACAGCAGTCGGACGTCACCGCCAAGCTCTCCGGATGGACGGCAGGCGCTGGCGTTGAATACGCCTTCTACAAAGGCATGTCGCTTAAGCTTGAATATCTCTATCTTGGAATGGGAACCTTCACCACGAACATCGCGACGAACCTCATCGCTGGATCGCAGGCTACCGGCGGGCCGTCCAACATCGTCACCCGCCATAGCCTCAGCGACAACATCATCCGCGTGGGCCTGAATTTCCATTTCGGCTGGTATTAGTCGGCAATCGGACGTTGCTCGCCTGCCTGCCAGATCGTACGCTGAAGCGATTAGCGTACGAGGCCGCGCATGCTGGATAGAGCAAACGAGACTCGTTCCGCCGGTGCGTCGGCGCCTTCCGGGCCGCCGCTCGATTTCCAGGAGCATCTACAGCGGCTGGCGGAGAACGACCTGCTGGTGCGGATCGACGCGGCGATCAACAAAGACACCGAACTGCATCCATTGGTGCGCTGGCAATTTCGCGGCGGGCTGCGCGACGACCAGCGGCGCGCGTTTCTGTTCACCAACGTCGTGGATTCAGCCGGCCGTCGTTACGATATTCCCGTCGCGGTCGGGGCGCTTGCCGCATCACCGCAGATTTATGCGCTCGGTATGGGCCGGCCGGTTGCCGAGATCGGCTCGGCCTGGACGCAGGCGATTGCCCATCCGATCGCGCCAGTCGCAGTGTCTAGCGCGCCGTGTCAGGAGGTGATCATCACCGGTGATGACCTGCGGCGTTCAGGAGGTGGCCTGGCAAGCTTGCCGGTGCCCGTCTCCACGCCCGGTTTCGATGCTGCACCCTATCTGACGGCGACGCTGTGCATCACCCGCGATCCAGATACCGGGACGCGCAACATGGGCACCTACCGGGCTGCCTTGAAGGCGACCGACCGGCTCGGCGTGCGGATGGCGACCCGGATTGGTGGGGCCGGCGGCTATCAGCACTGGCTCAAACATCGCGCGCGCGGAACGCCGATGCCGTGCGCGATCGTCATCGGCTGCGCCCCGGTGGTTCTGTTCACCGGCCCGCAGAAACTTGCGCTCAATCAGGACGAGATGGGAGTGGCAGGCGGGCTTGCCGGCGCACCGATCCGCACCGCCAAGGCCGTGAGTGTCGATCTCGACGTGCCGGCAGACGCTGAGATCGTGATTGAAGGGTTGATCGATCCCGACTTGCTCGAGCCGGAGGGACCATTTGGTGAGAGCCACGGCCACGTAGCGTTGGAAGATTTCAACATGTCGATGCAGGTCACCGCGATCACGCGCAAGCGCGCGCCGGTGTTTGTGTCGATCATCAGCCAGGTGACGCCGAGCGAATCGAGCGTCATCAAGAAGGTCGCCTACGAGCCGCTGTTCCTCAATCACTTGCGCAACAATCTGTCGATCAAGGGCGTGCGCGCGGTCGTCATGCACGAGCCGCTCACCAACATCCGCAAGGTGATCTTCGTGCAGTTCGACAGCGCGACACCGCGCACCGAGGTGTGGCGCGCGCTGCACGGGACGGCGACCCTGCAGGCGGCGTGCGGCAAGATCGTCATTGGGGTGAGCGAGGATATCGATGCGACCAATGCGGACGCGGTGTTCTGGTCGCTCGCTTATCGCTGCAATCCGGCCGAGGACGTGCACATCGCGCCGTATCGTTCCGGCGGGCACGGACCCAAGTCGGGCTCGGGCGCGACCGAGTCGACCATGCTGATCGACGCAACGCTCAAGCATCCGCTGCCGCCGGTCGCGCTGCCGACCCGCGACTACATGGAGCACGCGCTGGTGCTATGGGATCGGCTCGGGTTGCCGCCGCTCACGCCGCAAGCGCCGTGGCACGGTTACTCGCTCGGCCTTTGGGATGCGGCCTGGGACACCTACGCCCAGCGCGCGGTCACTGGCGCGTGGGAACAGAGCGGCACGCAGACGTTTGCGGCGCGGCGGAGCGGCCTCAAAGCGGAGACGCCGGTGCGCGACGTGGCCGATCCGTCGCGCGGCATGGAATAGGGGTGAGCTAACTCAGCGCCGACTCGTAAATCGCGCGCCAGATCGTATAGGGCGTGGCCGGCATGGTGATGTCGCGGATCCCATAGGGCCGCAGCGCGTCGACGATCGCGTTGATGATCACCGCCGGCGCCGGCGTGGTGCCGCCTTCGCCGCCGGCCTTGATGCCGAGTGGATTTGTTGGTGAGAGCACCTCGACGATCTCGGTCGCGAATGACGGCAGCAGATCCGCGCGCGGCATGCCGTAGTCCATGAACGAGCCGGCGAGGGGTTGCCCGACATCGTCGAGATGGCAATGCTCCCACAGCGCCTGGCCGACGCCCTGGGCGATGCCGCCATGGGTCTGGCCATGTACGATCATCGGGTTGATGCAGCGCCCGACGTCATCGACGCAGGCGTAGCGCGTGAGCTCGATCTCGCCGGTCTCGGGATCGATCTCGACTTCGGCGACCGCACAGCCGTTGGGAAACACCGGGTCGTGCATCTCGTTATCGGTGACGACGGCGAGGCCGGTTGCCAGCGCCTCGGGGAGCTTGATGCGCTGCGCTTCGCGGGCGAGCTCGTGCCAGTCGAGCGTTCGGTTGGTCGAGGGCGCGCCGAAGCGACCATCAACAAATATAATGGCGTCCGCACTGGTCTCCAACACCAGCGCGGCAATCGCTTTGCCGCGCGCAATCAACGCCGCCGCGGCTTTGGTAAAGACAGTCGCGGCGTGGCGCATGGAGCGGCCGGAATGCGAGCCGCCGCCGACACTGACGACATCAGTGTCGCCGATGATGATGCGGATTTGTTCGACCGGTACCATCAACAAATCGGCAATGACCTGAGCGAAGCTCGTCTCATGCCCCTGGCCGCTGGGCTGGGTGCCGATCACAACGTCGATGGGGCCGTCGGGCGTGACGGTGATCTCGGTGCGCTCGCGCGGCGCGCCGATCGAGGACTCCACATAATTGGCGAGGCCAAGCCCGAACAGCCGGCCGCGCGCCTTGGCGGTGCCGCGTCGCTTCTCGGCACCGCTCCAGTCGGCGATACGCATGGCGAGATCCATGTTGGCTTCGTACTGACCGCTGTCATAGGTCGCGCCGACCGCATTGGTGTAAGGCATCGCGGTTGTTGCGATGAGATTGCGGCGGCGGAGCGCGATGCGATCAAAGCCAAGCTGATCCGCGGCGACATCGATTACCCGTTCGATCGCGAACGTGACCTCCGGCCGGCCCGAGCTGCGATAGGCGTTGGTCGGCATGGTGTTGGTGAACACGGCCCGCGCCCGCAAGGTGGCTGCTGGAATATCGTAGGATCCGGTGATGAGCGCGGCGCCCTTACCGAGCGGAGAGAGCGAGACGCACCAGCCGCCGACATTGCTGATGTTGTCGGCGCGCATGGCGAGGAAGCGCCCGTCGGAGGCAAGCGCGAGCTCGACGCGGGTAAGAAGGTCACGGCCCTGATAGTCCGTCAGAAACGCCTCGGAGCGGCTGGCCGTGTACTTCACCGGGCGGCCGAGTTTCTGCGCGGCCCACAGCACCAGGCCGAACTCCGGGTAGACGCGGTTTCGCGAACCGAAGTTTCCGCCGACATCGAACGAGAGCACGCGCAGGCGCTCGGGTGCGATGCCGAGCACGGCGGCCAATTCTTGTTTCTGACGCACGGCGCCGCCGCTGCCGGCATGGAGCGTATAGCGACCGTTCGGGGCGTCGTAATGCGCGAGCGCGGCGCGCGGCTCCATCGGCGCCGCAGTGACACGCCCGATGCTGAACTCCATGCGGATAACGTGATCCGCCATCGCGAAGGCCTGGTCGGTTGTGGCCGCATCGCCGAACCAGGTATCGACCAATACGTTGTCGGCGACTTCATCCCAGATCGACGGCGCACCGGGGGCGAGCGCGGCGGCCGTGTCGGTGACTGCGGTCAGTTCCTGATAGGTGACACGCACCGCTTCCGCCGCGTCGCGCGCCTGGCTCTCGGTTTGGGCGATGACCAGCGCGACCGCTTCGCCGACATGGCGAACCTTGTTACGCGGCAACAGGCGGTGCCGGCCCGGGAAGACTGGCCCGCCACCAGGTCCAGTCAGCTTCATGTCGTAGCGGGTCGACGGCACCGGACTGTGATCGATCGGGCGCAGTCCGTCGGCTTCGCAGTCGGCGCCGGTGAAAACGCCGAGCACACCCGGCATTGCACGCGCCGGCTCGATCTCGATCGCAAGGATGCGTGCGTGCGGGTAGGGCGAACGGACGATCGCCGCATAAGCCTGGCCGTCGAGATTGAAGTCGTCGCTGAAGCGGCCGCGCCCGGTGATGAGGCGATGATCCTCCTTGCGCCGCAGCGGCTGTCCGATTGCGTTCATGTGCACGGGTCCAACTTGCGACCAGCTATTGGACCTTTGCAGCGAAATCGACAAGCCGCTGCATCATTCCGCGGTCACCACGATCTTGGTGATGTCGAGACTGGCGAGCGGGTAGCCCTGGGTGAGCATCATCTGCCGCCACACCTCGAGCTGCGCGGGTGCGATATTGAAATCGTACGCCGGGATCGGAATGCGCGCGATCACGGCCTCCGGCAGGCCGGAGTATTTGGCCAGCACCGCGCGCGCCTTGGCGTCATCGGATTTGATGACGCGCAGGCCGCCTTCCAGCGACGTCACATATTTCTTGAGTACGCCGCGATTGGCCCGCGCCCAGTCGGCATCGGCAATCCAGAATGGGAACAGCACGGGGTCGGCAACGGCGAGCAATGGGTCGCCCAGGGATTTGAATCCGGCTGCAAGCATCTGACCGACGAACGGCTCAAGCGGCTCGACGGCATCGACGCGGCCCGATTTCAACGCGTCCATCATCAAAGGGAATTGTATCTCGATGCCGGCGACGCTGCGCGGATCACCGCCATCCTGCTTGACCCAGTGCAGCAGAGCGAGGTGCATTACCGAGCCGATGCCGGGATTGCCGACGCGCTTTCCGGACAGGTCCTTCGGCGAGTTGATGCCGCCGTCGGGCCGGACGATGACCTGGAACGACTTGTTGTTTGCCGTCTCCAAGGTTTCGCCGGCGACGGCGGCGAGGTTCAGCCCGCTCGCGACGGCGTTGAGAAGGTCGGGTGCGGTTGTTGGTACAAGATCGAACTGTCGTCCCAGCGTCGGCGGCAGGTTCACGATGTTGGGGAATTTGGTGAAGGTGACGTCGAGCCCGTTCTGGTCGAAGATGCCCTCATCCTTTGCAACCAGCGCTGGCAGCCAAGTGATGACCGGAATGTAGGCGACCCGCAACGGGGTTTTCTGCTGGGCGAAAGCCGGCGCATGCGCGGCGGTGAGCGCGGCGAGGATGATCAGCGCGCCGCCGGCGAGGCGCCGACAGGATTTGCAAATACCAACGCTATTCCACAGCATCAGGCGTTCCCCAGGTTTGTTTTGTCATTTGTGAGCAACGCCAAGGTATATTTGATCACGCGGTCCAGTGCTATGGTTCGCACAAGACGGGGGGAAGCCTTGCAGCAGGACGTCACATTCCAATCCGACGGCAACACGCTCGCCGGCACGGTGCACGTGCCCGACGATCTTGCGCCCGGCGAGCGCCGCCCGGCGGTCATCATGATGCACGGCTTCGGCGCCAACCGGAATGGCGGGCCGGCCTGGTTCTGCGGGCAGCTCGCGGCTTGGGGGTACGTGGCGCTGCGCATCGATTTCCGCGGCTGCGGCGAGAGCGGCGGCGAGCGCGGGCGGGTCATTCCGATGGAGGAGGTGGCGGACGCGCGCAATGCGCTGACCTACCTGGCCGGCCGGCCGGAGGTCGATCCGCAGCGCATCGCATTGGCTGGCTCGAGCCTCGGCGCGGGTGTCGCGATCCACGCGGCTGCTGTGGATTCACGCGTTGCCGCGGTCATTCTGGAGAATGCCGTGGCCAACGGCGAACGCACGATCCGCGGCATGCACAGCGCCGAATCCTGGGAGCAGTTTCTCAACCGGATGGAGACGGGTTTGGAGGCGCGCACCCGGGGCGAGGTCGGCGCCAAGATTCACCGCTTCGACATTTTCGAGATGCCCAAGCACCTGCAGGTGAACCTGCGGTCCAACAATTCGTTGATGGAATTCTCCGCCGATACGCCGGCCGCGTTCTTCATGTTCCGGCCGGAAGACATGATCGCCAAGGTCGCGCCGCGGCCGATCCTGATTTTGCACAGTGCCGGCGACAAAGTTTGTACGGCGGAGGAGGCGTTCAATCTCGCGCGACTCGCGAAGCCACCGGTGGAACTGCACCTGATGGACGGCGCCAATCACTTTCTGTTCGTCGATCCCGATCCGCGCATCGCCGTCATGCTGCGCACGTGGCTCGACCGGTTCTTTCCGGTCAAGGCGTCTTCATCCTAGACGCCGATGTTGTCGATCAACCGGGTCCGGCCAAGCCGTGCAGCAACAAGAAGCCGGATGGGTTCGTCAGCGTGTTTGTTCAGTGGCGCCAGCGTTTCGGCGTTGCGCGCCTCCAGATAATCGAGCGCGAAACCGGCCGCCGTGATCGCTTTGCGCCCGTGGGTCAACGCTTTTGCCACCGAGGATCCGGCAGCAATGCCTTGCGCGCAGTTTCTCAGGGTTCGGTAGAGCACCGGTGCCACGGCGCGCTCCGCCTCGCTGAGATAGGCGTTGCGCGAGGACATGGCGAGGCCGTCGCGCTCGCGCACCGTGGGCACGCCGATGATGCGCAGGCGCAGGTCGAGATCGCGAGCAAGGCGTGTCACCACTTTGAGCTGCTGGAAATCCTTCTCGCCGAAAAGGGCGAAGTCCGGCCGGCATTGCAGAAAGAGCTTTGCCACCACAGTTGCGACGCCGCCGAAGAAATGCGGCCGGAACGTATCTTCGAGGCCGACCTTGGCAGCTCCTTCCGGCGCGATGCGGGTCGCGAATCCATCCGGATACATGACCTCGGCTGATGGTGCCCAGACCAGGTCGACGCCCTCGCGCGCGAGCGCGGCGAGATCTTCCGCAAAAGTGCGCGGATAGGAGGCGAGATCCTCGTGCGGCGCAAATTGGGTTGGGTTGACGAAGATCGAGACGATCACCCGCTCGGCACGCTGGCGGGCGCGGCGCACCAGCGCGAGATGGCCCGCATGCAGCGCGCCCATGGTGGGAACGAGGGCAACCGTCGCGGAGCCGAACTCCGCGCGCGCGCGGTCGAGCGCGCGCAATGTTCGAGCCAGATTGGAACGCCGCATGCTTCACCGTGTGAGTGGGCGCGTTGTTGCGCCCATTTGGTTTTGCTGCGCGCCTTCTACATCAACTGGATTCCGCTGCGATAGAGCTTACGCGGGCACGGCGGCGGCGCGGCGCACCCCGCCCCGGCGAATGCTGATCGCCAGGAGAGCCGCAACCAGGCAGGCGGCGCCGGCGGCGTAGAAGGCCGGCAGATAGGTCGCGAACTCGGTGCGCGTGAAGCCCGCGCCGAACGCCGCAGTCGCTGCGCCCAGCTGATGGCCGACGAAGATCCAGCCGAACATCAGGCCGGCCTTTTCGCGGCCGAACGTGCTCGCCGCGAGCTTGACGGTGGGCGGCACGGTCGCGATCCAGTCAAGGCCGTAGAACATGGCGAACAGGCTCAGGCCATAGAGCGAGAACGAGGACGAGGGCAGGTAGAGGAGCGAGAGCCCGCGCAGCCCGTAGTACCAGAACAGAAGCCAGCGGTTGTCGTAGCGGTCGGACAGCCAGCCCGACAGGATCGTGCCGACGAAATCGAACGCGCCCATCATCGCCAACGTCGATGCGGCATCGACTTCGGGCATGCCGAAATCGGCGCACAGCGAGATGAAGTGCGTCTGGATCAGCCCGTTGGTGGAGAGGCCGCAGATGAAGAACGTCGCGAACAGGATCCAGAACGTGGTCGAGCGCGAAGCTTCAGCAAACGCGCCGAGCGCCTGCGTGACCGCCGACTGGCGTGGGGCGGCTGGGGGCGCGACCGTATCGCCGAGCGGGAGCAGGCCGACGTCGGTGGGCCGATCGCGCATGAACAACACAACCAGCAGCGCCGCGACCGAAAGCGCGGCAATCGACGGAATGAGCGCCATGCGCCAGCCCACGTGCGACACGAGCCACGCGGCGAACGGCAGGAACACGAGTTGGCCCGTGGCATTGCTGGCGGTCAGCATGCCGAGCACGAGCCCGCGGTGCCGGCTGAACCAGCGCGTTGAGACGATGGCACCGAGCACCACGGCGGTGAGTCCGGTTCCGACCCCGACCACCACGCCCCAGAGCAACACCAGGTGCCACAACTGGGTCATCAGCAATGCCGACAGGAGCCCAACGATGAGCAGCGAGATCGCGGTGAGCACGATGGCGCGCACGCCATACCGCTCGATCAGCCCCGCGGAGAATGGACCCATCAATCCGAACAAAGCGAGCCGCAACGCCAGCGCGCTGGAAATCGAGCCGACGTCCCAGCCGAACTCCTTGTTGAGGGGGAGGATCAGCGCGCCTGGGAGACCCATGGCGCCGGCCGTGCTCAGCATGGTGAGGAACGTGACCGCGACGATCACCCAACCATAGTGGATATTCAGCCGGGCGAGGCGAGGGGCGAGAAAGCTGGCAAGCATGGCTTTCCTCTTGCAGCGGGGCCGCGCCCGGGTATAGGTGGGGCGCAGAATGATGATGACGATCATCGAACAATGATGATATACATCATCATTGTCAACTGCACAGCAGCAGAGAGGAGCTGCCATGCGCATCAGCAAGGAAGAGGCTGCGGCCAACCGCGCCAAGGTGCTGGCGGCTGCCGCGCGCCTGTTTCGCGAGAAGGGGGTGGACGGGATTGCGGTCGCGGAACTCATGCAGGCCGCCGGCCTGACCCACGGCGGGTTCTACAACCACTTCGAATCGAAGGAAGAATTGGCCGCGGCTGCGTTCCGCGAGGCGTTCGCGGCGGCGGTCGGCCGGGTTGAGCGCCAGGCAGCGGAGGCGGACAAGCGCGGCCGCGACAACGTGTTCGCCCATTATGTCAGCCGGTACCTCGCACCGGAGACGCGCGATGCCCCGGGCGCAAGCTGCCCGATGGCAACGCTCGGGACCGACGCGGCGCGGCATGGGGCGGAGTTGCGCGGAGCCTTCGCGGAAGGCGTCCGCCACTACATCGAAGCCTTTGCCAAGATCATGCCCGGCGAGGCGAGCGAGCAGCGGGTCGAGGCGATCACGGTTCTATCGACCTTGATCGGGGCGCTGACGTTGTCACGCGCCTGCGTCGGCGCCGACGATGCGTTGGCCGACGAGGTGATCGCGACGGTGCGCGACCGCTTACTGGCGGATACCGGCAAACCGTCACCGCGGCGGAGTGCCCGCCGCACATAGTCCGGCACCTCTGCGCATGGTCGCGCCCGATACTATATGATCGCCACCATGGCGAAGGATCGCGGTTCCGATCACACTCCGGCACCGGCCTCAGGACGCGCGGAGATCGATGCGTTCTTGGCTAAGGCCAGCGTCTTGTCAGAAGCGGCGCCACGGCCCGAACCGGGAACGCGCGGGCGGCTGGTCTTTGCGCTCGACGCGACGCTGAGCCGGCAGCCGACTTGGGACATTGCCTGCGAATTGCAGGCCGACATGTTTCGCGAAACCGCAGCCATCGGCGGCCTCGACGTCCAGCTCGTCTACTACCGCGGGCTTGGCGAGTGCCGCGCCTCGCGCTGGTTTTCTGACGGACGCAGTCTTGCCGAAGTCATGGGCACGATCGATTGCCGCGGTGGCCAGACGCAGATCGGCAAAGTGCTCGCACATGCGCGCCACGAAACTGAACGGCAGAAAATTCAAGCATTGGTCTTTGTCGGGGATGCGATGGAGGAAAGCGTCGACCAGTTGTGTACCATCGCCGGTGAGCTTGGCCTGCGTGGGGTTCCGGTGTTTCTGTTTCAGGAAGGTGCCGATCCGATCGCGACGTCCGCATTTCGTGAGATTGCGCGCCTGAGCAACGGAGCGCATTGCCGCTTCAGCCCGGGCGCCGCGCACGAATTGGCGGAACTGCTGCGCGCGGTGGCAGCTTACGCGGCCGGTGGTCGAAAGGCGCTTGCCGATCTTTCGGCGCGCCACAACGCTGGCGCCATGAAGCTCCTGCAGCAACTGAGATAGCGCATGCTCCCGCTCGTATTAGGGCTTGTCGTCCTTGTCATCTTGCTCTGGGGGCTCGGTGTCTTCACCAAAGCCGATCCGCGCGGGACTCGCGTTGGGTGCGCGCCGGGCCGGCGGCATCATCGCGCTGATCGGCGCGGGGTTGATGTTGCTGCGGGGCAATCTCAGTTTTGCGCTTCCGCTTGGGCTGACCGGTTTTGGCCTGCTCGGCTGGAACCCGCTGCAGACCGCCTTCGGCCAGCGCACGCAGAAGAGTGCCGGGCAGGTTTCGCGGGTGCGCTCGGCCTTCCTGGAGATGGAGCTCGATCACGATAGCGGGGCGATGCGCGGCCGGGTGATCGCCGGACCACGGTCCGGCACGGCGCTCGATGCGCTGGACCTGCGTTCGCTTAAGGCGATGGTCGGTGAGGTGGACGAAGAGAGCCGCAGATTACTCGCAGCTTATCTTGACCGCCGGGATCCCGGCTGGCGTGAAGGCCGTGACGATGGTGCGGACGCGGGGAATATCCGGCGTGCCACCGGCAAAATGACCGAAGAGGAAGCCTATCAGATCCTTGGCGTTACGCCGGGAGCGTCCGCGGACGAGATCGGGCGGGCTCACCGGTCGCTCATGAAGAAACTGCATCCCGACCAAGGGGGCTCGACGTATCTCGCGGCCCGCGTCAATGAGGCCAAAGAGGTGCTGCTTCGCCGCCATCGGTAAGTTCTCATGCATCGCGCTGCGTTTGAGCGACGATGCATGCAAGCGGTTACCAAAGTGTTTTCAGAATTCGCTTTCGGCGCTGCCCGGCATCAAATTGTGCTGGCAGGTGGTTAACAGGCAACAGAAATCAGGACATTCAGGAATCAGGAACAAACAAGTGTCGGAGCCAGGTCCCGTCCTGACTCCTGAACTTCTGATCCCTGACTCCTACTTACCTGCCACGAGGATGCAGGGGATGTCCTCGTGCTTGAGCGTGCGGCAGGCGGCCTCGGCCTGCCCCTTGTCGAGTCCGGCAAAGCGCGCGCGGTAGAGTGTCTTGTCGCCCTTGACCACTTTCTCGGTGAACGATTTGGCGCGCCGCAGCAGATGCGAGGCACTCGATTGCGCGGACCCGAGACGCTCCTTGGCCTCACTCACCGTCTCGAGCGCACCCACCTGAATGATCCAGCCGTCGCGCGCGCCGGGGGCATCATCCGCGGGATCGGCGACTTGCTGGCGCGCTGCACTCGCGGTCGATACGGGAGTAGCTGCAGCGGCGACCTGCGCCGGCTCGTTCATGGTCTTGTTGTTGCTGGGGTCGGCGGCTGCCGCTGCGGCAACGATTACGGCGGGCGTTGGAGGTGCGGGAGCAGCAACCGGTGCCGGTGCGGCCACGGCCACGACGGGCGCCGGTGCGGGAGCAGGCGGTGGCGGCGGGCACCACCGCCGCGACGACGGGCGCGGGTACGCTTGGTGGCGGTGCGGCTGCGGCGACCGGGGTTGATGGGGCCGGTTGCGGTGCCGGTGTGGCCTCCACCGCGGGGACCGCGGGCGGCTCACTAGCAGGCACGGGCGGCGTGCTTCCGATCGCGGCGGTGCGCAAAGTTGCGGCGCGCACGCGCACGGTCTTCACGCGGATCGGGCGAATGTCGTCATTCGATCCGACGGCCGCCGCGACGGCGGCGGTCTTTGCCTGCACGGCTGTGCGGCCCGCCTCAAGGCGCGCCACGGCCGGCTGCGGGGCAGGCGCGGCGGCTTGGGCAACCGGCGCTGACGAAGCGACAAACGGCGGCGTCGGCGTCGCTGCAATCGATACCTCGGGGCTTGTTTCGGGCTTCGCCGGGGGGCGGCCCTCGGCGATCAGCGGGGCGGTGCGCCGCGTGCTGCCTTTCTCGATATACTCGCTGAGCAGCTCGCGCATGCGGGCGTCGCGCGCGCCTGCACTTGACCCGCCCATCACCACCCCGACGAGGTGATGGCCATTGCGCCGGATCGACGACACCAGATTGAACCCGGAGGCGGTGACGAAGCCGGTCTTGATGCCGTCAACGCCCTCCATGCCGCCAACCAGGTGATTGTGGTTGCGGATAGCATGGCCGTGCCAGGTAAAGGAGAGGGTCGAGAAGTAACGGTAGTAGCGTGGAAATCGGTCCTGAATTGCGCGCCCGAGCGTCGCCTGGTCGCGTGCGGTCGTCACCTGCTCGTCATCCGGCAGGCCCGATGCGTTGCGGTACACGGTGCGCGACATGCCGATCGCATGCGCTTTCTTGGTCATCAGCGCGGCGAAGCTTTCCTCGTTGCCGCCGATGGCCTCGCCGATCGCGCAGGCGACGTCATTGGCCGAACGCGTCACCAGCGCCTTGATGGCGTCCTCGCTACGGATCGTGCCGCCGGGTTCGATGCCGAGCTTGGTCGGCGGCCGCGACGCGCAGTGCTCCGACATCGGCAGCTCGGACTCGAGCGTGAGCTTCTTGGCTTCGAACTGCTCGAACAGCAGGTAGAGAGTCATGATCTTGGTCAGCGACGCCGGGTGACGCATGCTGTCGGCGCTCGTTTCGTGCAACGTCGCGCCGGAATTGCCGTCGACCACGATCGCCGAATAGGGCGGTGAATAGCTCGAATGCGAGGACCCGTGCGACGTGTGGTGACTCGCATGCGAACGCCGCGCGTTATAGTGACGCCGGGCATCGGCCGGCGTCGTCGCGATCAATGTGACAGTTGAGATCAGTCCCCAAACAACAGCGTGGATAGCGGTCCGCGATCCCGCACGCACCATCTTCCCCCTCCATCACCGGACGCGGGCGCGTCCGATCCCCTGCACCGTTTGCCATTCCCCAATGGCTGCGGTGTGCGCCGCAGCAAAATCAAACGGTGTCCTGTCGCCTACGTCGCCCTGTGTCACCGATCAGGCACAGTCAACCACGCTATCGGTGGCCCATTGCTAATTGGTTAAGGTGTGAGGCGATTTGGGCATAATGGTGGTGGGTTAATATTGCGGTGCAATATTTTTGTTGACTTTTTGTGCAGCGCGGCATAAATAGGCGGCATCGGTCGTGGGGGCGGCGGGCCGGAGCCGCAAATCGACAGGCCGGCAGGGAGCTAACGATGTTGAAAAATTTCGATGAGGTGCAGAAGTTCGGCAAGGATAACATGGACATGGCGATGAAATCTTTCGGGGCCGTGTCCAAGAGTCTCCAGGCGATTGCAGTCGAGGTCGCCGACTACTCAAAGCGGTCCTTTGAAGACTCGACCGCGGCGATGGAAAAGCTTTTCGGCGCCAAGACGCTCGAGAAGGCGATCGAAGTGCAAAGCGATTATTTCAAGACCGCCTACGAGGGTTTTGTGTCCGAGGCGACCAAAATCAGTGATCTCTACTCGGATCTTGCCAAGGAAACCTACAAGCCGCTGGAAGGCTTCCTCGCCAAGACGACGAACGGCGGCGCGTAAGGCGCCAGCGCGTTCGAGCGGAATTCAGCAGGGACGCCACGTTGGCCGCGCGCGTACGCGCGCGGCACTCATTTTGAATTATCAACGCCCCATACAACGTCCCGCGCCGCACGACGCATTGAGACGTGTGTCGAGGCACTTTCCTCCGTTCCATCACTTTTTTGCGTTGCTTCGCCGCGCTTGCCGGTATCGGCTGCCTCAACATGGCCGCGATTATTCACCGATACTTGTACTGCACTGGAAACCGAAACCTTCGTCGCCTATTATTTACAAGCGAGGTTGCGCGCGGTGCGGCATGATTCCTGCCTTGTTGGGGTAGATCATCGACGCATCGTCGCGCGGGTGCCCCGCCGAACGTCGTCAACTATCGATGCCATGAAGCCCAAGGACAAACTCCCGGCACACGACCCCGCCAGCGAATGGCGTCCGCGTTCGGCTGGCGATAACGAACGCAAGCGCAAAGGTGAGGACGGCACCGGGACCTCAGTCATTACCAAGACCAAGACGCAGACGAAGCGTCCGAGTCTCTATCGCGTTCTCCTGCTCAACGACGACTACACGCCGATGGAGTTCGTCGTGCATGTGCTGGAGCGGTTCTTTAGCAAAGACCGCGAAGCCGCAACTCGGATTATGCTGCATGTCCACCACCACGGGATCGGCGAATGCGGTGTGTTCACCTACGAGGTGGCGGAAACGAAAGTGACGCAGGTCATGGACTTTGCCCGTAAACACCAGCACCCATTACAGTGCGTCATGGAGAAGAAGTGAAAAACAGCAAGATACATAACCCCGGGGGAGGTCAATGCCTGTGGAGGACGCCGCGCTGTTGCGTGTGTTCCTATCAGTCGCTTGCGAGTGACCCGAGCCACAGGAAAACGGAAGTGGAACTCTGATGCCAACATTCTCACGCAGCCTCGAACAGTCGCTCCATCGCGCGCTCGCGCTCGCTAACGAGCGCCACCATGAATACGCCACGCTCGAGCACCTGCTGCTCGCGCTTATCGACGACCAGGACGCGGCTGCCGTAATGAAGGCGTGCAACGTCGATACCGACAAGCTGCGGCGCAACCTCGTCTCCTATATCGAATCCGAGCTGGAGAACCTCGTCACGGACGGTTCGGAGGACTCCAAGCCCACCGCCGGCTTCCAGCGCGTGATCCAGCGCGCCGTGATCCACGTGCAGTCTTCGGGTCGCGAGGAAGTCACCGGCGCCAATGTGCTGGTCGCGATCTTCGCCGAGCGCGAGAGCCATGCTGCCTACTTCCTGCAAGAGCAGGAAATGACGCGCTACGACGCGGTGAACTACATCAGCCATGGCATCGCCAAACGTCCGGGCCTCACCGAGGCGCGGCCGGCGCGCGGTGTTGACGAGGACGGCGATGCCAAGTCGGGCGATGAGCAGAAGAAGAAGGGCGATGCGCTCGAGGCTTACTGCGTCAACCTCAACAAGAAGGCGCGCGAAGGCAAGATCGATCCGCTGATCGGGCGCGACGCCGAGATCAGCCGCACCATCCAGGTGCTCTGCCGCCGGCAGAAGAACAACCCGCTGTTCGTCGGCGAGGCCGGCGTCGGTAAGACGGCGATCGCCGAAGGCCTCGCGCGCCGGATTATCAACGGCGAAGTGCCGGAAGTGCTGGAAAGCTCGACCGTGTTCGCCCTCGACATGGGTACGCTGCTCGCCGGGACCCGCTATCGCGGCGATTTCGAGGAGCGGCTCAAGCAGGTGATCAAGGAGCTTGAGAACTATCCGGGTGCGATCCTGTTCATCGATGAGATCCACACGGTGATCGGCGCAGGCGCCACCTCGGGCGGCGCCATGGATGCCTCGAACCTGCTCAAGCCGGCGCTGGCGTCGGGTACGGTGCGCTGCATCGGCTCGACCACCTACAAGGAATACCGGCAGTATTTCGAGAAGGATCGCGCGCTGGTCAGGCGGTTCCAGAAGATCGACGTCAACGAGCCATCGATCCCCGATGCGATCGAGATCCTCAAGGGCCTCAAGCCCTATTTCGAGGACTACCACAAGCTCAAGTACACCAACGAGGCGATCAAGGCGGCGGTCGAGTTGTCGGCCCGCTACATCCACGACCGCAAGCTGCCTGACAAGGCGATCGACGTGATCGACGAATTCGGGGGCGGCGCAGATGCTGCTACCGGAAAACAAGCGCCGCAAGACGATCGGCCTCAAGGAAGTCGAGATCACCATCGCCACGATGGCGCGCATTCCGCCAAAGACGGTCTCCAAGGACGATGCCGAGGTGTTGGTGCATCTCGAAGCAACGCTCAAGCGCGTGGTCTACGGCCAGGACAAGCCGATCGAGGCGCTGGCCGCGTCGATCAAGCTCGCCCGCGCCGGCCTGCGCGAACCGGAGAAGCCGATCGGCTGCTACCTGTTCTCAGGGCCGACCGGCGTCGGCAAGACCGAGGTCGCAAAGCAGCTTGCCGCTACGCTGGGCGTCGAGCTGATCCGCTTCGACATGTCGGAATACATGGAGCGCCACACGATCTCGCGTCTGATCGGCGCGCCTCCCGGCTATGTCGGCTTCGATCAGGGGGGGCTGCTCACCGACGGCATCGATCAGCATCCGCACTCCGTGCTGTTGCTGGACGAAGTCGAGAAAGCGCATCCGGATCTGTTCAACGTGCTATTGCAGATCATGGATCACGGCAAGCTCACCGATCATAACGGCAAGCAGGTCGATTTCCGTAACGTGATCTTGATCATGACCACGAACGCGGGTGCTGCGGATCTTGCCAAGGCGGCGTTCGGCTTCACGCGCAGCAAGCGTGAGGGCGATGACGTCGAGGCGATCAACCGGCTGTTCGCGCCTGAATTCCGCAACCGGCTCGACGCCATCATCACCTTCGGCCATCTCTCCAAGGAGATCATCGCCAAGGTGGTGGAGAAGTTCGTGCTCCAGCTCGAGGCGCAACTCGCCGACCGCGACGTCACCATCGAGCTGTCCGAGGAAGCCGCCAACTGGCTCATCAAGCACGGCTACGACGAGCAGATGGGCGCGCGTCCGATGGCGCGCGTGATCCAGGAGTACATCAAGAAGCCGCTTGCCGATGAGGTTCTGTTCGGCAAGCTCAAGTCCGGCGGCCACGTGCGCGTTATCGTCGTCCCGAACGAAAGCGCCGGCGAGAAGCTCGGGTTCGAGTATTTGGATGGGCCGATTACGCCCAAGCAGGAAAAGCTGCCCGAGCCACGCAAGATGAAGCGCCGAAGTCCGCAACGCCGGCCGAAGCCTCCGGGTCCGCGCGGTGGCGGCAGCCCGCCCAACGGCCGCGGCTCGGTGCCGAAAGTGCCGCTCGTCAAGGTGTAACCGGCACGCTCTGAGCTCGTCGATTCGCTCAGCGATCAAACAAAAAGGGCCATCGAATCTTCGATGGCCCTTTTTCATTGCGATGAAAGTCTTGCAGCGTCACACGCGCTCTGACCGACGATGCGTCTCGGCGCTTGTCGCCTCGTGCTCCGTCTGTTGCGCACGATCGCTGGCGGGCAGTTGCAGGACGGTCGCGCGCTGCCCCTCATGCAGGTAGGTCACCAACACGACCTTGCCGCCCGGCAGCTCGAGCGCATCATGATGCATGCTCGGCTGTGCTTCATTGACACGTCGGAACCGTGCCACTCTGGCACCAAGCTTGCGCGGCGGGAGAATACGGAAGCCGGCTTCGCATTCGATCTCGCGTTCGAACGCAAGTTCGGTTCCCGGCTGCAAGCAAACAGCCACGTTCGGCTCGCCGACAGCGCAGAACCCGCCGGTGAGCGAGTGTGAGAATTTGGTGCTTACGAGCTTGTCGCCCACTTTTGCGGGGCGTGATGCCAAATGTTGCAGGCTATAGTCGCACATCGAAGGCACTCCTCTACGGTGCCCCCAGCACTCCCGATGCGGTAGGAGAACGCCCGAGCGTGGCGATCTTATGTCATGGTGCGCCCGCCGGGGGCTTCGGGGAGCAGCATTGCCGCGATGGCGGTTGCGCCACGCGGTATGCCGTGGGACAGCACCCCCCATGTCCGCAGTTGATACGCCCTCATCGGCCGGCGCCTTCGTGATCGGCGCCAAGTCCGCGGCGAAGTCGGTGTTCATCTACGTGATGTTCGGCACCTTCATCGGCTATGGGGCGCTGTGTCATGATCTTGGCTTCAGCCTCACCTGGGCGCTGGTCTCGACGGTCCTGATCTGGGCCGGTCCGGCGCAGGTCATCGTGGCGACGGCGCTGGGTTCCGGCCTGTCTGCCGGTGAGGCAGCCATCGCCGTGAGCCTGAGCGGGATCCGCCTGTTGCCCATGGTTGCTGCGCTGCTGCCCCTCATCAGGACCAAGGCGACGCGGTTCTGGCATCTGCTGCTGCCCGCGCATCTCACTGCGGTCAGCATGTGGGTCGAGAGCTTGCGCATGGCGCCCGGTCTCCCGCCGGAGCGGCGGGTGGCGTTCTGCAATGGCCTTGGTCTTGGCCTCATGGCGCCGACGCTGGTCGCCACTGTGGTTGGATTCATGTTGGCGCAACGGCTGCCAGCACTGTTTGCTGCAGCGGTTCTGTTTCTCACGCCGATGTCGTTCACGGTCTCGGTCGCGCGCAACAGTCGCGAGCTGGTCGACAAGCTGGCATTTATTTTGGGGCTTGGTCTCACGCCGATATTCGCATTGGCGAAAGTCGATCTCGCGCTGCTGATCGGCGGCGTGCTTGCCGGCACGATTGCCTTTGCGGTTCACCGGCTACGGGAGGGCGCATGACCGCGACGGTTCGCGACCTCGGGCCTTATCTCGCCTTGGTGCTGGTCGGCTTCTTGCCCAACGAGATCTGGCGCGTCCTGGGGATCGTCATCGCGCGCGGACTTGACGAAGGCTCGGAGCTGCTGGTGTGGGTGCGCGCCGTTGCGACGGCGGTGCTTGCCGGCATCATCGCGCAACTGATCCTGAGTCCGCCTGGCGCGCTCGCCACTGTGGCGCTGGCCGTGCGCGTCAGCGCCGTGGTCATCGGATTTGTCGCGTTTCTGCTAGCGAGGCGTTCGGTGTTTATTGGCGTGCTCGCCGGCGAAGCTGCGCTTGTGCTGGGGGCGTTGATCTGGCCGTGACTTGATGTTGCGGCGAGCGCGGGATGTTGGTGTTTGTTTTATCCTCGAAGCCGAAGCGGCTTTGCCAACGCGCGAACAGGAGCCTCCCACTAAGTGGAAAGGTTTCATCGAGCATATTCCAATCAAGGATGCGATCCGCGCGGAAATGGCGAAAGTCGTCGCGCAGCTCGCACCAGGCATTCACGAGCGTGGATTCGGCGAAATAGGCGATCGCAAATGGCCAGATGGTGCGCTCGGTACGGGCGCCTTTCTCATCGCCGTAACCGATGCGCAGCTTGCGTTCGTTTCGGATTGCGGCGCGAATGGCGGCAAGATCAGCAACCGGTGGCAGCGGCGCGCCACGGCGCGAGACCACGAACGGCGGTTCGGTCAGATGCGCGCGCAGCGCGTCCGGCACCGCGACGGTCACTTTTGACAACACGGTCTCGGCCGCAGCTTGCAGTCCCGCATCGCCGGTGCGGCGGAGCATGCGCATGGCAACGGCGATGGCTTCGATTTCCTCCGTGCTGAACATCAACGGCGGGAGGTCGAACCCGCGCCGCAGCATGTAGCCGATGCCGGCTGCGCCCTCGATTGGTACGCGGCGCGCCTGTAGCGTGGCGACGTCGCGGTACACGGTTCGCACCGTCACCTCGAGGTGTTTGGCCAATGTCTCAGCGGTGACTGGCCCCTTCGCGGTGCGGAGGACCTGGATGATGTCGAACAGGCGATCGGCGCGGCGCATGGCAGCTCTCCTTCCATGGAGGCTACACTCCTGACAGAAGGCTGTCAGTAGGGGAGTCCTATCTTCCACCGAACAGGAAGAACAGGACCCCGCATGAACCACCACCCTCATGCCGCAGTCGCGCCCGCGCGCATCACGAAGCGCGATCGTCACAAACCCGTCGTGCTGTTGACCCTCTGTCTTGGCGTGCTGGTCGCGCAGGTTGATACGTCCGTTGTCAACCTCGCAATGCAGCCAATTGGCAGCGCGTTCCGCGCTTCGGTCACAGAGCTGCAATGGGTGCTCGATGCCTACAACCTCGTCTATGCGACGCTGTTGTTGACCGGTGGCTTGATTGCCGATCTGTATGGCCGCCGACTGGCGTTTCAAATCGGTGCAGCCATTTTAATGATCGCGTCACTTGGCTGCGCCTTTTCACTCTCGGTCGATGTCCTGATCGCCGCGCGCGCAGTGGCCGGCCTCGGGTCAGCGCTGCTGTTGCCCGCGTCGCTCGCGATCGTGCGTGTCGTCTTCACGGATCAGGCAGAGCGCCGGCGCGCGCTGGGCGTTTGGGCAAGCTGCAACGGCCTTGCTTTCGTGATCGGGCCGACGCTGGGCGGGTTCTGCATCGCGTGGTTCGGCTGGCCGAGTGTGTTTCTGCTCGTTGTGCCACTCGCGCTCGCCGCCTTGGTGCTCGCGACAATGGTGGTACCCGAATCGTCCGATCCGGCGGATCGGCATGAGGATTTCCTGGGTCAGATCCTCGGCGCCGTCGTTCTCGGGGGGCTCGTCTACGTCGGCATCGTCGGACTCGGTGGCGATGGCGCGTCGCTTCTTGCGCTGCTGCTGTCGATCATTGCGTTGCCATTGTTCCTGCTGGTCGAGGATCGCGCCCAGGACGGCGCGCTGGTCCCGCTTGATTTGTTTCGCAACCGCTCGTTCTGCGGCGCCATCGTCGCCACCGCATCGATGACATTCGGCGTATACGGTGTGATCTTTCTTGTGCCGCTGGTCTGGCAGTCGTCCGGGTTCTTGACCCCGCAGACGGCAGGTCTCGCGCTCGTCCCATGCGCACTGGCGTTTTTCCTGATCGCGCCGCGATCGGGACACATGGCGCAGCGCGTTGGCGTGCGCGTCATGACCGCCGGCGGCACGGCTGTGATCGCCTGCGGCCTGTTGGTTCTGGCGGGGACGAAGTCGGGTCAGCCGTTCGTCCTCGCACAGGTTGGGCTCGTCCTCGCCGGGATCGGCATGGGGCTCAATACCGGCCCGCTGATGTCGGTTGCGGTCGATGCGGTGAGCGCCGCGCGTTCCGGTACGGCGTCGGCGTTGATCAATGTCGCGCGCATGACCGGGGCCACGCTCGGCGTGGCGTTCCTCGGAACTGCGTTTGCCGTGTGGCATGGTGGCACCGAGGGCCTAGGCACAGCGATGCTCATCGGCGCTGCCGTGCAGTTTTGCGGCGCGTTGGTGGCGTGGATTACGATTCGGTAGATCGTGCCGATCAGGGATGCGCGTCGTTCCGCTTACTTGGTCTTCTGAATCTTTGTCACCGTGATCTGACCGTTGATGCTGTCCGCGTCGAACTTGACCTTATCCCCGGGCTTCACGGTTTTGAGCATGGCCGGATCCTGGACCGGATAGACCATTGTCATCGGATCATCCATGTCGAATTTTTTGAACGGGCCATGCTTGATGGTGATCTTTCCTGAAGCGGCATCAACCTTGGTCACTTGACCATCGACCAACGACGATTGAGCGTGCAGCTGTGGTGAAGCCGCCAACAGCAGCAGACTAGCCAGCATCAAACCAATTTTTCGCATCGGATATGTCCTTCCTTGCGGAGCCTAATCATTTCACAACAACGGTCCCGACCATTCCGTACTCACGGTGATCGGGAATGAGACAGGCAAACTCGAACTCGCCCGGTTTGGTGAACGCCCATAGCAGCTCGGCGGACTCCGAACGCGCCACCCGCTTTGCATTCGGGTCATCGTGTTCCATGTTGGGGAATTTCTTCATGACCTCCTCGTGCTTGCGGTTCTCGTCGGGGGTGGCCAGCACGAATTCGTGACTTTCGGTTCCTACGTTTCGCAGAACGAACCGAATTTGCTCGCCTTTATGCACTTCAATACGCGACGGCTCGAACTGCATTTCACGCATCGAAATCGTGACAGTTCGTGCTGGTTTCTTGGGATCACCTGGCTGGCCCGCCGAGAAGTACAAATGCGCTTCATGGGCTTGAGCGTGTCCGAGATGACTTAGGACTGCAGCCAAAGCGATGGCCGACAGCACGGTTGCGGCGCGGAGACTGCGTGTGGGCATTGATTATCTGCTCCTCTTGATCGCTTAGGACTTTGATTTCGGTGATTGCCTTGCGGGAGGCGGCGTGGGTGCCTCGACTTCATAAGCAACCGTTCCTTGCGGATGTTTGTACGGCCCCGGATCCTTGTAGTCGTTTGCCGCCAACCCCTCGCGAATCTTGATGACGGTGAACATGCCGCCCATTTCCAGCGGTCCGAATGGTCCAAACCCGGTCATCATGGGCAGCGTGTTGTCTGGCATGGGCATCTGCATCTGCGCCATCGGCGCCATCCCTTCGGATCCCATCGGCATGTAGTCGGGGACGAGGCGCCGGACGTCGCGGGCGAGTGGCCGCTGATTGGCGCCGATCATGTTGCGCACGTTGTGTCCCATCGCGTTCATGGCGTGATGGGTCTTGTGGCAATGCAGGGCCCAGTCGCCCGGATTGTCGGCGAGGAAGTCGACCGCGCGGATCGAGCCGACCGGCACGTCCACGGTGGCTTCCGGCCATTGCGCGCCTTCCGGAACCCAGCCGCCATCCGTACAGCTCACCGCGAACGTGTGGCCGTGGATGTGAATCGGATGATTGGTCATGGTCAGGTTGCCGATACGAATGCGAACGTGGTCGCCGAGCCGGACCGGCATCGGATCGATTCCCGGAAAGACGCGGCTGTTCCAGGTCCACATGTTGAAGTCGGTCATTTCCGAGACCTTGGGCAGATAGGTGCCCGGATCGATGGCGTAGGCGCTCATGATGAAGACGAAATCCCGATCGACCCGGCGAAACTTGGGATCGCGCGGATGCACCACGAACATGCCCATCATCCCCATGGCCATCTGCACCATCTCGTCGGAGTGCGGGTGATACATGAAGCTCCCGCTTTTCTTCAGCTCGAACTCGTAGACGAATGTCTGGCCTGGTTTGATATGCGGCTGAGTTAACCCGCCGACACCGTCCATCCCGTTGGGGAGTATGAGCCCGTGCCAGTGCACCGTTGTGTGCTCGGGTAATTTGTTGGTGACGAAGATGCGAATTTTGTCGCCTTCGACCGCTTCGATCGTGGGGCCGGGTGCCTGGCCGTTATAGCCCCACAGGTTCGCCTTCATGCCGGATGCAAATTCGCGCACAACCGGTTCAGCAACCAGATGGAATTCCTTGAAATCGCCGTTCATGCGCCAGGGGAGGGTCCATCCGTTGAGCGTTGCGACCGGTTGATAGTCCGGACCACTCGCCGGAAAGACAGGCGGCTGCATGGCGGTCGTGCGCGTCGTTGGCGCTTCCGGAATGCTTGCGGCTTGGGCGCGCCCGCTGACAACGGCCGCGCCGGTCAAAATGGCGGCCGAGCTCACAAATCCGCGACGTGACATCATGTCAGGAACTCCCTGTAAATCCTCATTGGTCCCCAGCCGGTGCGTCCAACGTGGCTCTCGGCTCGTCGCGCTTCGAGCCGACGACCCCGCCACCCATGACGGCTGTGTTCAAATCAACGGTGGCGAGCCAGAACGCGCGCTGCGCATCGATTGCCGCGAGATTGATGCTGATGCGTTGGCGGGCTTCCACGAGCAGCGCGAACACGTCGATCAGCATGGCGTTGTAGCGGAGCAGCGTCTCGTCCGAGATGATCTTGCGCAGCGGCAAGACCTCGCGCCGGTAGTGCATGGCGATATCGTAGCTCGACCGATAGGTCCGGTAAGCGTCGCGCGCTTCGGACCGAACAGTCACCGCACGATCGAGCAGGCGATTGACGGAACGCATGTAGCTGGCTTCGGCTTCGCGTAGGCGTGCTTCACCGAAATCAAACAGCGGCACCTGCAATTGCAGCGCAAATCCCGGCTCCCGCAACGTTTGTCCCAGCTGTTTGTCGATGATGGTTTTGTCTGCGGGGCCGGCGTCGAAAATGCTGACGAAGCGCGTCGCCTTGGTCAGGCCGTAGGACCGGGCCAGCGCTTCAGTTTCCAAGCGCGAGATCTGCAGGTCGACGCGACGCCCGACCGCCTCGAGTTCAATGCCGGCGAGGTTCTTCACATGTGCCGGGAGCGGTGGCAGCGACGTCGGAAGCTTGAATCGCAGGTCGTCGCCCCACAACCCCATGAGGCGCACGAGTGCCTCGCGCTCGCCCGCAGCGACCTCGCGGGCCGTCGCAAGCTGGGCGGTGACCTCAGCGTAGAACGCCTGTTCCCGCGCCTGGTCGAGCTTGTTCATCGCGCCGGACTCGCCGAGGCCATGCGCGAATTTGGCGGATGTCTCGGCGGCGGTCTGGGTCTGCATCAGATAATCGACGAACTCACGAGCGGCGACGGCGCGGTAATAGGCGCGCCGCGTTTGCGCGGCGATACGCAACGTGTCTTCCGCGGCCCGCAGCTGCGCCTGATGAAAGCGCGTCGTCGCGATCTCCGACGCGGCGGGTAGCGCCGCGAGCGCGACGATGTCGATGACCAGCTGGCGCTCGATCTCGGTTTCTACCGAGCCTGATACCCGGAACAGCGAGAACGTCGGACTGGGCGGAAGGCTGGCGCCGACCCGCTGCGCTTCAGCGATTGCGAGCTCGTTGTAGGATGCCTGCAGCCCGCGATTGTTCAACAATGCAATCTGTACCGCCGCATTCGCAGTCAATGGTCGGCCGAGCAGTCGGGCAACGACCGTGTGCGCTTCGTATGCTTCGTCCGGGTTGCGGATTGCCGCGGCATCTTTGCCGATGTCCTGTGCGGCAATATCGGAGACAGCCTTCATGCCGCTGTCGGGCGAGAACCACACGCAGCTCGACAGCAGGAGAGCCAACATCAGCAGCGCATAGAACCGAAGCCGCGCCGCCTCAAGGCATGCCTCAAGCAAAAACCCGATGGATGGAATGCAGATGCGCGACCGCATGGCTTCCTACGGTCGAGACTTGGAGGTTGATGACTGATCGGCGCTCGGTTCGCCCGCCGCAGCGGGCGCAGTCGGGCGCAGGCTCGTATATGGGCCGACCCCAGACCGATACTCGGCCTGCGGTGCACCGCTATTTGGGTTGGCGGGATCGCGACCCGCGAGTGGGGCGGGCGGAGGCGGCGCACAGCCGACCAGGGCCAAAACGATCGCAAGCGCGCGGCTGTGCGGTTTGAGATGAGCGATCGCACACGCCGCTCGCGCAGCCATGTGCTTCGCCCTAGATAGGGCTCGCACGATATCCTCGCTGTCAAAATGATGATGCGGGCGCGGCGGCGCTCGGCCGCAACGCACGCGGGTTCAAATCGACAGGCGGGCGATCGGTGGCTTGTAGAGGCGGTCGGGAGTGCGGTCCGCGAATTGGCGCGGGTGCTCGACAATTGTGCGAGCGCGCACTGAAACGGGAGCTGCCACCTCGGTCAGAACCGGCGGCAGAACGTTCGTGAACGCCAGACCGCAGCACTGCACATCGGCTTTTTTGCCGTGGTCCGGCGGTGCCTGGCGCTCGGGTGCCATTGAATGCTGATGCCCGACGTGGTCGTGCATGGCCGTATGCGCGTGGGCCTGCATATGGATGGTCGCTGCGCCATGATCGTCGTCGATCAGGCAATGCACCGCATGCGAGCCGTCGCCAAACGCAAATACGATGGTGGGCGAAAGGACGCAGAGCGCATAGGCGGTCGCGAGCGCGGTCGCCCCCCACAGCCGCATGCGCCTGGTTAAAATCCTCAACATCCCGCCCCTATGTTGGGCGGATGGAGCCAAATCGTCAATCGGGCCCAGTGTCGCCTTGCTTTATGGCCCGTCGGTAACGCTTTCCGGCAAGCTTTCTCGCAGGTTTTGATACACCAGGGCTCGGTCACGGTCGTGCGGCGCCTTCATACATGAAGGTCATCGGATTCCGACCGGCCAGATATCCTGTATCGAGCTGTTCGATTCGGAAGCCGGCCTCTTCCACCAGCCGGTTGATGGCACGGTTGAGGTGACAACCGCCAGCGAGACGTTTCCAGGCGGGGTCGAGCCAATTCTGCCACCTCTGCATACCGGGGTCGGGCGCCAAGCCATGTTCGGAAAACAAGAAACGACCACCCGGCTTGAGGACGCGGCGCATTTCTCGCAACGCGACGACCGCATCGGGAATTGAGCAGAGCGTCCAGGTGGAAACCACGGTGTCAACGCTTGCGCTGTCGAGCGGTATCGCTTCACTTGATCCCTCAATCAAAGTCACAGGCAGACCAGATTTGCTGCTCGCATGCTTTGCCATCGCGATCAGCCGCGGAGCCGGTTCAAGACCAATGACCTCGCGCGACGATGATCCGTAAAATGGGATATTGGCGCCTGACCCAATGCCAATTTCGAGCACGCGGCCCTGCGCCGCCGAGATCACCCGTTTGCGGTACGGGACAAGCTGGCGGTTTCGCATCGCCAAGTTGATGAGGTGAGGTACGATGCGATCTTGATAGAAGCTCAAGCGCCACCTGCTTTTCGAACCGTCATGAGCTTGATGAGATCGCCGACCACAAAGCGCGAATCCGCAAGCTGCAATCCCGCCGCCGGAATGTACTGTTCGGTATTTCGGTCGAAGCTCGCCCCGTAGGCCCAGTGCACCCAGGGTTCCCACAGTTTGGTGACAGCACGCCGGAACGGGTCCGTCGGGCGTGTGTATTCCAGCAGTCTGAGTATGCCGCCGGGCTTAAGCACGCGCTTGATTTCAGCGAGAGCCGGTGTTTGCTTCTCGTCCGGCAGCACGCAAAAGAGAAATGTGGCGACCGCGCTGTCGAAATGCTGGTCCGGAAAATCGAGGTGTGTGACGTCCATCTCGCGTAGCTCGACCGCGGCGCGCGCTTGGCCCAGTCGCTGCCGTGCGCGCGCCAGCATGGCAGCGCTCAAATCAATCCCAGTGACTTTCGCGCCGCTGGGATAAAACGGCAAGTTGCGTCCGGTTCCGACGCCGGCGTCCAGGATCAGGCCGCTCATTCCGGCAAACAGGAGTGGCCGGAGCTGGCGGTAGCGTCTGTATTCGAACGGCAGGTCGAGCAAATCATAGAGCGGCGCGATGCGCTGATAGCGTTGCCGGGTCGAGAGTTCATTCACAGCCGGACATGCCGCAGTCTGAGCGCGTTGCCGATGACGCTGACCGACGACAGCGCCATCGCGGCAGCGGCGATAATCGGCGACAGCAGAATGCCGAACCAGGGATAGAGCACACCGGCCGCAATCGGCACGCCGGCCGCGTTGTAAACAAAGGCGAGTAACAGGTTCTGGCGGATATTGCCCATGGTCGCGGCCGAGAGCCGGCGCGCGCGCACGATCCCAGTGAGATCGCCTTTCAGCAACGTCACGCCGGCGCTTTCGATTGCTACATCGGTTCCGGTCCCCATGGCGATGCCGACGTCGGCGGCTGCCAGCGCCGGCGCGTCGTTCACGCCGTCACCCGCCATCGCCACGACACGGCGGTCGCGACGAAGCTTCTCAACGACGGCGCTTTTCTGGTCGGGCAGCACTTCGGCTTCGATGTCGGCAATGCCGAGACGCCGCGCCACAGCTTGCGCCGTTGTTTTGTTGTCTCCTGTCAGCATGACGACGCGCACGCCTTCAGCCGTCAAAGTCTTGAGGGCTTCGGAGGTGGTCGCCTTGACCGGATCCGCAATCGCGATCACCCCCGCGACTTTATCGCCGGCCGCAACGTAGATCGCGGTGGCGCCGTCCTGCCGCAGGCGCTCCGCATCGGAATCCAAGGCGGCGGTCGATACGTTCAGCCCCGCCAGGAATCGCGCATTGCCCAACGCAATGCGTCGGCCTTCGATCGTGCCGAGCGCGCCCTTGCCGGTCGGCGAGTCGAAATCCGTTACATCGATCAGTGTGATCTTTCGTTCGGCCGCCGCTTCAACGATGGCGCGGGCGAGCGGGTGCTCGCTTGCACGCTCGACGCTGGCGGCGAGCCGCAGCAACTCGCTTTCGCCCATGCCGTCGGCCGGTACGACCGCGACGACCTTCGGCTTGCCTTCGGTCAGCGTGCCGGTCTTGTCCACGACGAGCGTATTGACCCGCTCCATGCGCTCCAGCGCTTCGGCATTCTTGATCAGCACGCCGGCCTGTGCACCGCGGCCGACCCCGACCATGATCGACATCGGCGTGGCCAATCCGAGTGCGCAGGGGCAGGCAATGATGAGCACCGTGACCGCGGCGACCAGGCCATAAGCGAGCCGCGGCTCGGGACCGAACATCGCCCACGCCGCGAACGCGATGATCGCAACCGCGATGACCGCCGGCACGAACCAGCCCGAGACTTGATCGGCGAGACGCTGGATCGGCGCGCGCGAGCGCTGCGCCGTCGCCACCATCTGCACGATCTGGGACAGCATGGTGTCGCGCCCGACCTTCTCGGCGCGCATGATGAACGCGCCGGTCTGATTGAGCGTGCCGCCGATCAGCTTCGCGCCGGTCTCCTTGGTGACCGGCATGGATTCGCCGGTCACCATGGATTCGTCGAGCGAGGATCGCCCGTCGACCAAAATGCCGTCGACCGGAACCTTTTCGCCCGGGCGTACGCGCAAGCGATCCCCGACCGCAACGACATCGAGCGAGACTTCCTCGTCATTGCCGTCGGCTCGTGACGCGGCGCGCCGTTTTCGGTGCGAGATCGAGCAGCGCCCGGATCGCTCCCGAGGTCTGTTCGCGGGCTCGCAATTCCAGAACCTGGCCGAGCAGCACCAGCACGGTGATCACGGCCGCCGCTTCGAAATAGACCGCGACCGCGCCATCATCGCCGCGGAAGCTCGGTGGGAACAACTGCGGTGCGAGGGTCGCGACGATGCTGTAGCCCCAAGCGACGCCGGTTCCCATGGCAACCAGCGTGAACATGTTGAGATGACGCGTGACGAGCGACTGCCAGCCGCGCACGAAGAACGGCCATCCGGCCCACAGCACGACCGGCGTCGCCAGGATCAACTGGATCCAGTTCGACAGGGTCTCACCGATCAGCATGTGCAGGTTGAGAACGTGTGATCCCATCTCGATCACGAAAACCGGCAGCGCGAGGGCGAGACCGATCCAGAACCGTCGCTTCATATCGACGAGCTCGGGATTGGGTCCGGCGTCTGCCCTGTCACCAGTTCGGGCTCGAGCGCCATGCCGCAGATCGGGCAAGTGCCCGGGCCGGGCTGGCGGATCTGCTGGTGCATCGGGCAGGTGTAGATCGTGCCGGGCGGAACGGAGGCGGGCGCTTTCTGATCGGCTTGCGGGCTGAGGTATTTGTCGGGGGTCGCCGTGAACTTGGTCCGGCAGCCGGCGGAGCAGAAGTAGTAGGGACGGCCCTGGTGGGTGGCGCGGTGTTGCGTCTTGTGCGGATCGATCCGCATGCCGCAGACGGGATCGATTGCAGTCTTGGTGGCAGATTCAGGGTCGGCCGGCGAATGTTGGTGGGCGTGCCCGGTGGCCGTCATCTGCGAACTCCTTGCAACCCATACCCCGTAGGGGTATATAACGGCGATGAAGCGCGAGATCAAGCAAGCCTGCCTCAAGCGCCTGCAGCGCATCGAAGGTCAGGTCCGCGGCCTCACCCGCATGGTGGACGAGGATCGCTACTGCATCGACGTGGTCACGCAGATTTCCGCCGTGCGGGCGGCGCTGCGTCGCCTGGAAGAGGAAGTGCTACGCGACCATGTCGCGCACTGCGTCGAGCATGCGATCGCGAGCGGCGACAAGGCCGATCAGCGTCGCAAGGTGGCCGAGTTGATGGACGTGATCGGCCGAGCCGACCGGTAAAACTATGTGCGCAGCGCCGCGGCGAGCTTGAGCGCCTGATCGGAGAGGACGGAAGTCTCCTCCTTGTAGGTCGCCGGCGGTTTCATCGCCACGCCGTCCTGGCGCGGAATGATATGGAAATGCAGGTGGAACACGACTTGGCCGCCCGCCGCCTCGTTGAATTGCTGCAGCGTGATCCCGTCGGCATTGAATACCTTCGTCGCCGCGACGGCGATCTTCCGCACGACCTGGATCACATGGGCGAGATCCGCGGGCGGCACATCGAGCAGATTGCGGGCCGGAGCCTTGGGAATGATCAGCGTATGCCCGGGCGCGCGCGGCATGATGTCGAGGAACGCGAAGGCGTGGTCGTCCTCGTAGACCTTGTGGCACGGGAGCTCGCCGCGCAGGATTTTTGCGAACACGTTGTTGGGATCATAGCTCGGCATGGGTGGCTCCTGGCAGAACTGGTCTCGGATATGATATCAACGATACAAGGATTTCGGCCATGAACCCGCTCCTCGAGCGCATAACCATCAACCCTCAAGTATGTGGCGGCAAGCCTTGCATAAGGGGCACGCGCATCTGGGTATCGCTGGTCCTTGATCTCCTGTCAGAGGGGATGACTGAAACTGAACTGTTAGCCGAGTATCCACACCTCGCCCATGAGGACGTGCTCGCTTGCATCGCATACGGGGCAGAGGCTGCACGGGAGCGCGTCGTGCCAGTTCCGGTTGACTTCGTCGCGTGAAATTTAAGCTGGACGAGAACATCGGTCGACGCGGTCTTGAGCTTCTCAAGGCATTGGGCCACGACACGTTAACGGTTCTTGATCAAGATCTGCGTGGCGTCACCGACGAGGATCTGTTCAGGATTTGTGCATCTGAGGGACGAGCCCTTATCACTCTGGACCGTGATTTCTGTCAGGTATTGCGTTTCCCGCCTGAGAAGAGCGCCGGAATAATAATCCTCGAAGTTGGGCCGAGAACCACGAATGCCAGCATTGTAGGGCGACTGCGAGATTTCCTGGCAGCCTTGGGGTCTCACTCCATCGAGGGCGCATTGTGGATCATAGAACCGGGCCGGGTTCGCATTCACGTCCCCAAAGACCTCGATTGAACGGACGACCTTGAGCGGCCCCATCAAATCGTCTCCGCTTCCTCTTCTTCGGCGAGGTTCTTGCGGAACGGGGACATTTCGCCGAGCTCTTCGCCGGCAGCTTCCACATAGGCGCGCTCGCGCACCAGGTAGTCGGCAATGGCACGGCGCAGCGCGGGGTCAGCGATGTAGTGAGCCGAGTAGGTGGTTTGCGGCAGGTATCCGCGCGCGAGCTTGTGTTCGCCCTGGGCGCCGGCCTCCACGCGCTTCAGTCCGTGGGTGATCGCATACTCGATCGCTTGGTAGTAGCAGACCTCGAAATGCAGGAACGGGTGGTGCTCGATCGCCCCCCAATGGCGGCCGAACAGCGTATCCGACCCGATGAAGTTGATGGCGCCGGCGATATAGCGGCCGGCGCGCTTCGCCATCACCAGCAGGACGCGGTCGGCCATGCTCTGGCCGATCAGTGAATAGAACCGCCGTGTCAGGTAGGGACGGCCCCATTTGCGCGAGCCGGTCTCCATGTAGAACGTAAAGAACGCATCCCATGCCGCTTCGGTGATGTCCGAGCCGGTGAGGCAGACGATGTCGATGCCGTTTGCCACTGCGTCGCGGCGCTCGCGCCGGATCACCTTGCGCTTTCGCGCGGACAGTTTTTCAAGGAACGCCTCGAAGCTTGCATAGCCGCCGTTCTCCCAATGGAACTGCTGGTCGGTGCGCTGCAGATAGCCGCGCGCCGCCAGGAGGTCCCATTCGGGCTTCGGCATGAAGGTGATGTGCACGGAGGAGGCGCGGTGTGCCTGGCAGACCTCCACCAGGCCTTGCGCCAGCGCAGCCCGCAGCTGGTCCGCTCGAGCCTCAGCTGGCACCAGCAGGCGAGGGCCTGTCGCCGGCGTGAACGGCACCGAGACCTGAAGCTTGGGGTAGTAGCTGCCGCCCGCACGCTCATAGGCGTCGGCCCAGCCGCGATCGAAAACGTATTCGCCGCGCGAATGTGATTTGAGATAGCAGGGCACCACCCCGACGACCTTGCCATCGCGTTCGGCCACGAGATGCTGGGGCATCCATCCGGTTTTCGTCGTTGCCGAGCCCGACGCTTCCAGCGCCAACAAAAAAGCGTGAGAAATGAAAGGATTATAGGATATATTTGATCTGCTGGTGGAGGCGCTTTGAGGCGGTGCGCAATTAACTTGAGCTGACTCGTGTAACTCTATTGATATTGAAGTTGAATTGCTTTCTAAATCCGGTCGGCCGCTTGCTGCACTCGGGTTTGCGCAGGCGTCCCAGTCCGCGGCCGGAACATCGGCGATTCCCTTGAGGATGCGGATGCGCAGTTCGTCTGTCATGCCACCTCGAACAGGCCCTCGACCTCGACGGCTGCGTCGAGCGGCAGGACGGCAACGCCGATCGTCGTGCGCGCGTGCCGGCCCTTGTCACCGAACACCGTGACCATCAGGTCGGAGGCGCCGTTCATGATCTTCGGACCGTCCAGGAACGATGGCGCCGAGCTGATGAAGCCGCCCAGGCGAACGACGCGAACCACCCGGTCGAGATCGCCGACAGCGGCCTTGATCTGGGCAAGCAGGTTGACCGCACACGCGCGCGCCGCTTTTTGGCCGTCCTCAATGGATACCTCCGCGCCGAGCTTGCCTTTGGCCACCAGTTTGCCATCAGCACCGAGACAGAGCTGACCGGAAACAAACAACAGATCACCGGTGCGGACAAAGCCCACATAATTGGCAATCGGCGCCGCCAATGCAGGCAGCGTCAGCCCAAGTTCCGTCAACTTGCTCTCAATCATTCCGGCCATAGGTCTCTCCGCGTTCCGCGAGGGGGTAATGTCCACCAATCACGCGCAGACGCGCAAGCGGTGCTGCGGTTGCGACCAAAGGTCGCCCGCTTTATGTATCAGCCACGTTTTTTGGTGGCGACGTTTGATGGAGGTTTGATGACGCGCGCTCTTGGTTTTTGTGCGGCGGTGGTTTCCGCGGCGGCTATTTCCGCGCTGATGGATGTTCCGGCCGCCCGGGCAGGAACCGTCGTGCTTGCACCGCATCGCGCCGTTTATGACCTCAAATTGCTGCGCACCCCGGGCAAGCGTCAGATTGAATCGGTACGCGGACGTATCCTCTACGATTTCTCCGGCAGCCCCTGCGAAGGCTACATCCTGCAGTTCCGGCAGGTATCGGAGTTGGATTCCGGCGAAGGTAAGCTCGCGCTCAGCGATCTGCGCGCCAACACATGGGAAGAGGGGGATGCCAAAAGCTTCCGCTTCAACTCCACCAACTATCTCAACGAAAAGGCGGTCGAGGCCGCCGACGGGAACGCCAATCGCGATCCGCAAGGCGTGACGGTCAAACTCGCCAAGCCCGATGCGAAAACACTCAACCTCAGCCCCAACATCGTGTTCCCGACCGAACACATGCGGCGCATCATCGAGGCGGCGCAAGCCGGCAAGACCATCTTGGAGTTCCCGGTCTACGACGGCTCCGAGAACGGCCAGAAGGTGTTCGACACGCTCACGGTGATCGGGCGTCCGATCCCGCCAGATGAGAAGAAGCCGACCGATGCCGCCGCCGGGATGCCCGAGCTCGCCAACATGACTCGGTGGCCGGTCACCATCAGCTATTTTGACCGGACCACGCCCGGCGGGGAGCAGACCCCGGTCTATGCGATCGGATTCGAAATGTTCGAGAACGGCATCTCGCGGGCGCTCAACCTCGACTACGGCGATTTCGTCGTCGGCGGCGAAATGAAGGAACTGCAGCTCAAGGAAGCGAAGGCCTGTAACTGAAGGCCACATTAGTTCTCGATACTGCGGCCCCTGATGACCGCGGCGCGCCCGAAACGGTCGCGCAACCGGTCGACCGCGTGTTCGGCGGCGGCGGTGCGCTGGGCGCGCGCGTTGACGAGATCCGCCGGGTCAGCCTCCTCGTCGCCGGTCAGTGCGGATACGCCGATCCCCAGCAGGCGGAATTGTGTGCCGTCGACTTCGCGCGCCAGCAGCTCGCGGCCATGCTCGAAAATCGCTGCCGCGAGCTGGGTCGGAGCCGGCAATGAGCGGGCGCGCGTACGCAGCCGAAAGTCGGCGGTCTTGAGTTTCAGTGTCACGGTAGTTCCCGCGATCTCCTTGGCCTTGAGCCGGGCGGACACTTTCTCGCACAACTCCCACAGCAATCGTTCCAAGGTCCGCTGATCAGCAATGTCGGTCGCAAACGTCGTCTCGGCCGATACGCTTTTAGCCTCGCGGTCGGGACTGACCGCGCGCTGGTCGATCCCGCGCGCGAGCCGGGCGAGGCGCTGGCCCTCGGCGCCATAGCGGCGCATCAGCTCGGTCTCGTCCGCGCGCTGCAGGTCGGCGATGGTCCGATAGCCGTCGCGCGCAAGCGTTTCCCCGAACACCTTGCCGACGCCCCAGATGAACGTGACCGGCCGCGGCGCCAGAAAGCTTGGCGCTTCATCTGGATTCAGCACGGAAAATCCGCGTGGCTTGTCGAGATCAGACGCGATCTTGGCGAGAAATTTGTTGGCCGAGAGCCCGATCGAAATGGTGATGCCGAGTTTGGTTTCGACCTCCTTGGCGAAGCGCGCCAGCGCTTTCGCCGGGATCATGCCGTGCAGCCGCTCGGTTCCTCCGAGGTCGAGAAAGGCCTCGTCGATCGACAGCGGTTCAACGAGGGGCGTGAGATCCAGCATGAGCGCGCGTACCTCGCGGCCGACGCGGGCGTATTTGGCCATATCGGGAGGCACGACCGTTGCGTCTGGGCACAGCCGGCGCGCCTGAAACATCGGCATCGCCGATTTGACCCCGAACGTGCGCGCCACGTAGCAGGCCGTTGCGACGACACCGCGCTTGCCGCCGCCGACGATCACCGGTTTGTCGCGCAGGCTCGGGTTGTCGCGCTTCTCGATCGTGGCATAGAAGGCGTCGCAATCCACATGCGCAATGGCGAGCTTGGTCAGCTGCGGGTGCGCTGCCAATCGCGGTGAGCCGCACGTCCGGCAACGCCGGACATGGTCGGGGTTGTCGGCGAGGCAGTCGCGACAGAAGCCGAGCATGCGGGGACGAATCCAGCCCGCCGCATGCTGACGCCGGGCGGAGAATCGTTCAAGCCGTCATGCACATGATTATTGCGCGTCCTCGCCAAACAGCCCGCGGATCGTCTCGCGCAGCCAGCGGTTTCCTTGGTCGTGCTCGAAGCGCTTGTGCCAGAACTGCGAGACGCGGAAGCTTTCGCTTGGGACGGGCAGGGGAACGAATCGGACCTGGCTCTGCGCTGCGTAGACCTCCGCAAGCCGGCGCGGCACGACGCACAACAGGTCGGTATTGGCAATGACGTTGGGGACCGAGAGAAAATGCGGCACCCGCATTGCGACCTTCCGCGTGATTCCGCGCTGGGTGAGTTGCCGCTCGAGATCGCCGTCGAGGGAGCGGAAGAAGTTCTCCGAGGCGTCGTCGTAACGGCCAACCAGCAGATGCCATTCTGACGCGAACTGCTTGAGACTGAGCTTGCGCCCGACGCGTGGATGGTTCGGCCGCAGGATGCAGACAAAGCTCTCGTCAAATAATCGGCGCTGCCCCACTTCGTCATGGACACGGGCGACCCAGCCGAGGGCGAGATCGACGCTGCCTGATCGCAGCTCCTCCCACAGGCGCGTGCGGACAAGCCGTTTCACGGAGAGCCCGATTCCCGGCGCTTCGTGTTGCACATGCTGAATCAGTCGCGGCAGGTAGGTGATCTCGCCGATATCGGACAGCATCAGCGTGAAGGAGCGGTTCGCGTGCGCGGGTTCGAACGTCGTCCCAATCGCGAGCGCACTCTCGATCGAGTCGAGCGCCTGCGAGATCGAGCCAGCCAGCTGCTCGGCTCGCGGGGTCGGACGCATTCCATGGCCGCTGCGTACCAGCAGCGAGTCTCCCAAGGCTTGGCGAAGTCGCGCCAAGGCTGAGCTCACCGCCGGCTGCGACAAGCCGAGCCGCGCGGCGGCGCGTGTTACGTTGCGTTCCTGCATCAGCACTTCGAAGACGGTCAGCAGGTTGAGATCGGTGCGCCTGATATTCATGTGATGGATAATTAGCATCCGATCTAGCAATTTGACAGATATCTTGCCGTCCTGTTTCCTGCCGCCACAAAATTGCAGCCGGGAGACGCCTGTGCAGTTCGAGACTTTGCTGATCGACAAAAGGGACGAGGTCGCGGTCATTACGTTGAACCGTCCCGCCAAGCGCAACGCCATGAGTCCGCAGCTGCACCGCGACATGACGGCGGCGCTGGAGCAATTGCGCGACGATCCGGGCACCAAGGTGCTGGTTATCACCGGGGCCGGTGACGTGTTCTGCGCCGGCATGGACCTCAAGGAGTTCTTCGTCGCCCTGAAAGACAAGCCTGCCGAATACGAGGCGGTGTGGAAGATGGCGGTCGAATGGCGCAGCCGCACGCTGCGCTACTATCCCAAACCAGTGATCGCGATGATCAACGGGTACTGCTTTGGCGGCGCCTTCGCGATTGTCGAAGGCTGCGATCTCGCCTTCGCCGCGGAAGACGCGACCTTCGGTCTCTCTGAGATCAACTTCAAACTGTTTCCCGGCGGCTCGGTGTCGAAGGCGCTGGCCAACCTGCTGCGGCCGCGCGATGCACTCTATTACGGGATGACCGGCGACACGTTTGACGGGGCCGAGGCGGCGCGCATCGGCTTCATCAACAAGGCCTTCCCACGGGCCCAGTTGATTGAGCAGACCATGCAAGTCGCGCGCAAGATCGCCGGCAAGGATGGCCACGCCCTTCGCGCAACCAAAGAAGGCTACCGGTATTCGCTGGAAATGACCTGGGACGCGGCCATGAACTATGCCATGGCCAAAGAGCTGGAGCTGGTCCAACGCCAGAATGATGCCTGGCGCAAAGAGGGGATCGGCGATTTCCTGCAAGGCAAGTATCGGCCGGGACTCGAGAGCCACCCCGGTTAATGGTCGCGCCACGATCGGAACGGTCGGGCGTTGGGATTGGGAGGAGTTGGATGCACAAGGAATTACTGCTGCCGCTTGCCGTGGCGCTATTTGCCCTCGGAGCGGTTACGGCGGCGCGCGCCGGCGACGGCGTGGTGCGCATTGGCGTGCTCAATGATCAGTCGGGCGTGTTTGCGGACTCAACCGGTGCCGGCTCCGTCCTTGCGGCCCGCATGGCTGCCGAGGATTTTGGCGGCAAGGTCAACGGTTTGCCGATCGAGGTGATCGCGGGCGATCATTTGAACAAGCCCGACGTCGGCGCAAGCATCGCCAATCGCTGGTTCGACGTCGACAAGGTCGATGCAATTGCGGATCTTGGAAATTCCGCGGTCGCGCTTGCCGTCAACGAGATTGCCCGGGCCAAGAACAAGGTCATTCTGGTGTCCGCCGGCGGCACGACTGCGCTCACCGGCAAGAGCTGCTCGCCCAATACCGTGCAATGGACGTACGATACCTGGTCGCAATCGAACGCGATCGGCACCGCGCTGGTGAAGGCAGGCCACCGCAGCTGGTTCTTCCTCACCGCCGACTACACGTTCGGCTACAATCTTCGTGACGAGACCAGCAAAGTTGTGCTGGCCAACGGCGGCGAGGTTCGCGGCTCCGTCAACCATCCGATCAACAGCTCCGATTTCTCCTCCTATATCCTGCAGGCGCAGGCGTCGCATGCGGACGTGATCGCACTCGCCAACGGCGGCACCGACACCGCCAATTCCATCAAACAGGCCGCTGAGTTTCAGGTGCAAAAACGCGGTCAGGTGGTCGTCGGCCTTTCCACCATGATCACGGATGTCGAGGCGTTGGGCCTGGCTATGACCCAAGGCTTGTTCGTCGCCGAGACGTTTTATTGGGACCTCACGCCGGAGACGCGGGCCTGGAGTGCCCGTTGGGCGGCCCGCAATGCCGGCCGCTATCCGACCATGATGCAGGCTGGCGTCTATGGGGCCGTGCTGCACTATCTCAAGGGGGTGCAGGCCGCCGGCAGCGCCGATGACGGGCGCAAGGTGGTCGCGCAGATGAAGGCGCTGCCGACCGATGACCCGCTGTTCGGCAAGGGACACATCCTCGCCAATGGTCGCAAGATTCACGACGTCTATGTGTTTCAGGTCAAGGCACCGGAGGAATCGAAGTCGCACTGGGACTTGTACAAAGTGAGTGCGACGATACCCGGCGATCAGGCTTTTCTGACGCTCGCGCAAAGCGGATGCGCGCTGCAGTGAGCCGCAGGGTGAATGCGATGAATCTGCGTGACATCACGCTGCGCAACGCCAAGCTTTACCCAAACCGCACGGCGGTCGTGTTCGAGAACCGCCGCTGCACGTATGCGCAGTTCGCGGCGCGCGCCTTCCGGCTTGCCAACTCGCTGCTGGCGCGCGGGCTTGCACGGCAGGAGCGGGTGGCAGTGCTGGCGCCGAACTGCGTCGAGTATTTCGAGGTCTTCGCTGCTTGCGAAAGCGCGAACCTGAGCATCGTCAACATGAACCATCGGCTGTCGGCGAAGGAATTGACCGAGATCTGCCGGGATTGCGAACCATCGGTCCTTATCTTCCACGCTCAGTTCGAACAGGTGGCGGGCGAGTTGCTGCGTGCCGTCCCGACCCTGCGCATGGCAATCGGTATCGGCGGCGTGTCTCATGCGGCCGAAGATTACGAGGCGGTTCTGGCCTCCGGTTCCGCGGCGCCGCCCGATATTGCGATCGATGGGCGCGATGTCGCCTATCTGATCTACACCAGCGGAACGACCGGGCGCCCGAAAGGCGTGATGCTCAGTCATGCAGCGATCGTCGAATCGGCGCGGTGCATCTCGCACGAAGGTGGCGCGCGCAGTGCTGACGTGATGCTGATCGTCATGCCGCTGTTTCATATCGGTGGCCGCATCGAGCACCTCGCCTTTGCGATCGTGGGTGCGACCACCGTCCTGCACGCAGCCTTCGATCCCGCTGCGATCCTGCGTTCGATTGCGGCCGAGCATGTAACCGCCGCGCACCTTGCGCCCATCATGGTGCAGCGATTGCTCGACTGTCCGGATCTTGCCACGACCAACACATCGAGCCTGCGCTGCATCCATTACGCCTCGGCGCCGATGCCGGTGCCGGTCCTGCGCCGCGCCATCGCGGCGTTCGGTCCGATCCTCGGCCAAGTCTACGGCATGACCGAGTGCATCATTGCGTCGCTGCTGACCCCCGCACAGCACGTGCTCGAGGGATCGGACGCGGAGGTGAAGCGCCTGTCCTCGGCAGGACAGGCGTTCTTGGGCTGCACGATGCGCATTGTGCGTCCGGATGGAACCGATTCAGACATCGGCGAAATCGGTGAAATCCTGGTCAGTGGTCCGGGCCTGATGAACGGCTACTGGAACAACAGCACCGCAACTGTTGCGGCGCTGCGCGGCGGCTGGATGCACACCGGCGATCTCGGCTATTTCGATGCTGAATATTTCGTGTTCGTCGTCGACCGCAAGAAGGACATGATCATCTCGGGCGGCGAGAATATCTACTCCTGGGAGGTCGAGGAGGCGCTGCGTGCCCACCCCGCGGTCGCCGAAGCCGCGGTGATCGGCGTGCCCGATCCGGAGTGGGGCGAGTCCGTCAAGGCCTTCGTGGTGCTGCGCGTAACAGCCAAGCCGTCGGCGGATGATTTGATCGCGCATGTCCGCTCGTTGATCGCGAGCTACAAGAAGCCGCGCACCATCGAGTTTGTCGACGCGCTGCCGCGGCTGTTCAACGGCAAGATCGACAAGAAGGCGCTGCGCGCCCCGTTCTGGGCGCGGGAAGCCAGAAACGTTGGCTGAACTGTTTGAGCCGAAGGACTTCGCTCCAATGAAGCTGCCGTGGGTGTTTCTCGCGTTTACTGTTCTGCTCGCGCCCGTCCTTGCGGCCGCGGAGAATTGGCCGACACAACCGATCCGCATCGTTGTCTCATCCGGGGCCGGAGGAACGGCGGATATTCTGGCGCGCATGATGGGCGATCGCCTCTCACCATTGCTCGGCCAAACGGTCGTGATCGAAGACCGTCCCGGGGCTGGCGGCCACCTGGGTGCCGGGTTGGTCGCGCGCTCTGCACCAGACGGCTACACGCTGCTGATGAGCGGGCAGCCCACTCATTCTGTCGGGCCGCATCTGTTCAAGCATCTCACCTACGATCCGATGCGGGATGTGCCGCCGGTCGGCATGGTCGCGGTCGCACCAAACTTGTTGGTCGTGAACGCGTCACTGCCGGTGCGATCGCTCGCCGATCTCGTTGCGCTCGCGCGCGAGAAACCGGGACAGTTGACGTACTCGTCGGCCGGCAACGGCACGTCCGGGCATCTCGCCGCGGAACTGCTCAAGACCATGGCGCATATCGATATTCGCCACGTGCCCTACAAAAGCGGACCGGAGGCCGTGACCGGCGTTCTGGCCGGCGACGTGAGCTTCGTATTCTTCACTGTCCCCTCTGTCCTGCCGCAGGTGGAAGCCGGCGAGTTGCGCGCCCTCGCAATCACCAGCGCGACACGCAGCGCGTTGGTGCCGAATGTTCCGACCCTCGCGGAAGAAGGCTTCCCCGGCTTCGAGGTTCTAGCCTGGTACGCGTTATTCGCGCCGCGCGGGACGCCCGAGGCGATCGTTGCGCGGCTTGACGCTGAGCTTGAGAAAATCCTGCAGATTCCTGACGTGCGGAGCAAAATGGCCGAGCTCGGTGCGGAGCCGCGCTACATGAACGCGGCCGATCTCACCCGTTTCGTGGAGATCGAGTCGCCCAAATGGGGTGAATTGATCCGCGCCTCGAGCACCGTGGCGGAGTGAGCCAGACCGATGCGCCTGCACCGCCACGCGCTGCATTGCTACCGGTTGCGCTACGAGCGGCCGGTGCGGTGGAGCGACATTGTGGAGGAGGCCGCGCCGTTCGTGTTGCTCCGACTGGAGAGCGACACTGGCGCCGTCGGTGTCGCCGAGATCACCGTCAAGCCGACCTGGTGCGGGGTGACGGCGCGCAGCCTGATCACAGCGATCGAGGAAATGTTCATTCCGCTGATCGGCCGCCTTGATCTTGACGATCCTACAACGGTGCGTGCCGCGCTTGATCGCGTTCCCGAGAACCAGGCTGCCAAGGCGTTGATCGACAATGCCTGCTGGGACCTCCATGCCGCCCAGGTCGGCACCGCCTTGTGGCGCCAGTGGAACGGCGCGAGTTGGGTTGAGCTCTCCTGGGCCCTGACCCGGCAGGCGCCTTCGCTGATGGCGCGCGAGGCCGCCGACATGATTGCCCGCTTTGGATTTCGCACCTTGAAGGTGAAGGGCGGGCAGGGGATCGACGTCGATCTGGCCGGATTGCGTGAAATCCGGTCGGCAGTTGGTGACCAAATCCGGCTCTATGTCGACGCCAATGGTGCCTATCCGGTGCAACGGGCGGCGGACTACATCAAGGCAATCGCAGCTGCAGGGGTCGTGATGGCCGAGGACCCGTGCCCGTTAAGTCCAAGCGGATGGTTTCGCCGCTTGCAGCAAGACAGTCCGGTCCCGCTGCTGGTGGACTTCGGCTCCGCCTCGGTGCGCGATTCGGCGCTCTTTATCGAGCAGGGCGCCCAGGCGCTCAGCATCAAGCCGGGACGATTTGGTCTCTCCGACTCCCGTGCAATGCAGAGGCTTGCCGAGCAAGCTGGGTGCGCACCGGTTGTCGGCCTGATGGGAGAAAGCGCACTGGGCACGCTGGCGGGCCTGCAGTTCGCCGCAACCATCGCCAAGCCGGTCTTGCCGGCGGAACTCACCTGGTATTTGGCAATGATAGAGCAGGTTTCCGATTGGGTGCCTCAGATCATCAATGGGCACATCACACTGCCCGAAGCCGGGTCGCTCGCCGAGCTGGTCGATTGGAAAGCGGTCGAGCGGTACTCCTTCTAGGATTATTCTCCAGACATCGAATTACGCCTCGTCCGACAGGAGCCGTTGAGCGGTTGCAATTGCGGTCGGGTCGATCTGGAAGTTGGCTGCAAAAGCGAGCAGTAACGCCTCATCGCCGCTGAGGTAATCGAGCACGCCCACCAGGAAGCCTGGTTCGGCGGCGGCTTCTCGCAGATTCCCTGAACTCGAGCCCTGACAGCGCCAAAAAGCGCCCGAGCCGTTCCGCGTCCTGGGCGATGAAGGTGAGCGCCGCCACCGCCATATCTTCTGCGAGTGCCCGCGTGAGTTTTGCCGGCTTGGCCATTGGTTTGCCTTTCCGCAAGGAATCTCATTTAGCTAGCTTGTCGCTCCGCTGCCCGAGGAAGATATGGCGAAAACCGTGCTGATCGTGGAGGACAACGAGCTCAACATGAAGCTCTTCCACGACCTCTTGGAGGCGCACGGCTACCGGACGGTCGGCACTCGCAACGGCAACGAAGCGCTCGACCTCGCCCGCCGCCACCGGCCAGACCTCATTCTCATGGATATCCAGCTGCCGGAGGTCTCCGGACTAGACGTCACCAAATGGCTCAAGGCCGATCCGATGTTGAAGGCGATACCAGTCATCGCCGTGACGGCATTTGCCATGAAGGGGGACGAGGAGCGCATTCGCCAGGGCGGGTGTGAGGCCTATCTGTCCAAACCCATTTCCGTTGCGAAATTCATCGAGACGGTGCGACAGTTTCTCGGTTCGGCCTGATTCGCTCATCAGCGCCATCGCAGCGTTGGATTTCCTGGCGCCTTGCGCTAGGTTCACTCTGCGAAAGCGATATTGCGTTAGCGCCGCGCGCAGCGCACAAAGCTTACGCGATCAAGCTCTTGGTTACCCTGCGGAGTGCTCAGGTCCGCCGCATCTCCTGGGTGCCGTAGGGTTCGGCCGGCTTGGGGGTGGTGGGAGTGGCCTCTTCAAACACCATCCCCGGCCGGCCACCTTCGCGGCCGCCGGGGTGCACCCTCCAACATATCAACAGGCTTTGTGTCGCACGCCGGTTGTGCGCCTGACGCAGTCCAAGATAGCCGACTGGGGATTTCCAGTCGGACTACTTGATCTTGCCTTCGCGGAATTCGACGTGGCGCTTCGCGACCGGGTCGTATTTCTTTTTCACCAGCTTGTCGGTCTTGGTGCGCGAATTCTTTTTGGTGACGTAGTAGTAACCGGTGTCGGCGCTCGACACCATTTTGATCTTCACCATGCTGGTTTTGGCCATGGCATTTAATCCTCTGCAATCGATTTGGGCTGGACCCTAGCCGGCCAGGGCGCCTTGTCAAGAAATCGCCGACGCCGGCGAATAGAGCGCGCGGTCCGTCAGGATGTAATCGATGCGCCCGTCGGCCAGAGATTTGAGCGCCTGCGCGGGCTTATCGACGATCGGCTCTTCGTGCACGTTAAAGCTGGTATTGACCAGCACCGGCAGCCCGGTTTTCGCGTAGAACCCGGCCAGCACGTCGTAATACAGCGGATTGTCGGTGCGTGCGATGATCTGTGGGCGCGCCGACCCATCGACATGCACGACCGCCGGGATGCGCATCTGCCACTCCGGGCGCACCGCGCACGTGATGGTCATGAAACGCGCCGCGTGCGCATTGCCGGAATTGATGTTGAACACGGTCGCCGCCTCGTCCTCGAGCACGACCGGCGCGAACGGCATGAACTCGGAGCGCTCGAGCCGTTTGTTGATGGCGTCATTGACGCCGCGCTCGACCGGGGAGGCGAGGATCGAGCGGGCGCCGAGCGCGCGCGGACCAAATTCCATGCGCCCCGTGTAGAGGCCGACCACGGCGCCGCGCACCAGCAGATCGACGGCTTTCTCCACCGGGCTTTCCCCGTCGGATTTGATTGCGGGAAATTGCCGCGCCACCGCGTCGAATTCTGCGCCGTAGTCGCGGCCCAGATAGAGCTTGGTCAGCTTGGATCGGTTTTTCTGCCAGACCGCGGCACCATCGCGGTGATGCAGATAGAGCAAGCAGCCGCCGACGGGCAGCCCCTCATCGCCCATGGCGGGAAATACAAACACCTGCTGCGCCGGCGTCGTCTCGAGCACGGCGCGATTGAGCCGCACGTTGGCAAAGATTCCACCCGACATGCTGACTGCGGTCAAACCGGTGCGCCGCAGGTATTTGTCGATAGCGTTGCAGATGATCTGTTCGGTTGCTTCCTGCACCGATGCCGCCGCATCCTCGCGCGAAAGCCTCGCGCAGACCTCGCGCGCGAATTGGTGCATCGCCGGATAGCTCGGAAAATCCGACGAGATCTCGCCATCCGCATCGACCGTGAAATGCCGCATGATCTCGTCGGCGGCACTCGGCTTGCCGAACCCTGCAAGCCCGGTCACCTTGCCTTCGTGCCGGTTCCAGATGAAGCCGAGCGCGTTGGTGAAATAGCAGTAGAGCAGGCCGACGCTGTTGACCCGGAAGGGGCGCAGCAATGCCTCATCACCGCCGGAGAGCACCTCGAGCGCACCGCCGCGCGCCGCCGTGGCGCTGTAGGAGACATTGTCGCCGATTCCGTCCGCCGTGTAGATCAACGCATCGGGAAACTCGGAGAAGAAATAGCCGGGCAGCCCGTGCGCCGCGTGGTGGTTGTAGAAGAACACATCAGCTTTATTGAACCCGTAGCGGCGCTTGAACCCCTCCTGATCGAAGATCGCTGCGGCATCCGATGCGTGCTGCTTGCGCATCATGTCGGTCATCAACGGGATATGGCGCGCGCCGGTGAGCCGGTAGTATTGTTGTTTGATCCACCAGCGACCGTGCAGCTGATAGGACTGGACCTCCCAGTGGGCGCGCGAGGCGCAGACGACATCGACGTCGGCGCGGGAGATTCCGGCAATCGCCAGGCACTCATCGATCGCGGCCGTCGGAATTTCCTCGTCCGGCGTCACCCCGTCGTTCTTCTTGCGCGTCAGGCGTTCGAGCGAGACCGCCGCGACCAACTCATAATCGCGAAAGACGCACGCTGAGGCGTCGTGGTGTCCGTTATGGATGCCGAGGATGTACATGAGCGTCGCTATTGCGCCACGGCCCGCACCGGCTGCGGGCTCTCGCCGGCGAGCACCGCCGCGATGTCCTTTTCGATCGCTCGCGCGACGTTTGCGCGGTAGTGCTCGGCGTCCATGAAATTCTCCGGGTTACGGGCGATCGGCGTGTCGGTCAGATAATCTAGGAAGGCGCCGCGCGTGCGAGCCCGCACACGGGAGGCAAGCTCGGCCTTGCAGGCGGCGAGGTCGGTGGCCTTCGGCGAGCCGGCCGGGGGCAGGAGCGTGTAGAACTGTGGCGGCATGAGGACGATAACCGGCGTGTCCGCCGGCACGTCGGCCAGCACTTGGTCGAGCGCCGCGATCGCTGGAAATGCGCGATCGGCCGCATCCGACAGGATTGGGGCGAGCGTGCCGCCCGGTGCGATTTCGGGGCGGAAGTTCCAGGTGCGCCCGACCTCATAGTCCCGGTAGCCGTCCGGATCCGTCGGCTTAATGAACCCCAGCGCAAGCAGCACGCGCCGATAAGCCGTTGTCACCGCACGGGTGTTGAGCAGGTGCGCGAGGTAATCGAGGTTGCTGTCACCGTAGAGCCAGGGCGGAAACTGATAAAGCATCGGGATCGCAGGATCGTGCGTGCACCAGGTCTGATCAGCCGCGAGCACGAAGGCGCCGATGCGTTGGTGATGCCGCATGAACCAGTGCATCAGCAACATCTGCTCGCGCGGGCCTGAACCTGGGGAGGTCATCTGCACGAAGGGAAGCCCGGTCAGGTTGGTCAGCCGCGCCGGGCTGAGCAGCATGCCGTGCGAATTGCCAAACACGGCAGCGTTGAATCTGGGATTGCGTCCGTCGCTGGCGTTGGCGGTCTGCTGATTTTCATCGGATACGCCGGCCGGCATGAATGTCGGGAAGCGGCCGCTGTCGTAGGGATCGATGGCGATGATCAGAATGCACAGCAGTGCGAGGCCGCCGCCGAAGACCAACACGAATGTCATCACAAAGCGGCGCCAGGCAGCGTCGCCGATGATCTTCTCGTTATGCTCCAAGATCCCCGCCAAGTGTCGGCCTCAGAAGCGGAAATAGATGAAACTGAGAGGGGGCCCACGTCCTACTTCAAGGACGCAGAACCCAGCGAGCACCGCGAGTGCGGCGGCCACCGCTGGATTAAGGATCGGCCGTCGTTCCATGATTTCATAAGCCGATGGCAGAAGCGCTGAGACGGCGGCGGCAATGCCGAGCAATGGCGCGTTGCCCAGGACGCCGGCGACGCCATCGGCTCCGGCCATAGCGGCAAGGATCGCGGTTGCCGTGGAAAAATCGGCGGCGCGAAACAGCACCCAGCCGACCAGCACGAACAGCATGGTGATGGCCCAACCGGCGAGTGCCGGCATGGGCCGCCCCAGTTTCTGCCAGGCATGGCAGACGATCAGGCCGAGGCCATGCCAGACGCCCCAGGCCACGTAGGTCCAGCCTGCGCCGTGCCAGAGGCCGCAGATCGCCATCGCAACGAACGTTGCAAAAACGTAAATGACCGGGCCGTTCCGGCTGCCGCCGAGCGGGATATACAAATAGTCGCGGATGAAATTGGAGAGTGAGATGTGCCAGCGGCGCCAGAAGTCACGCAGGCTCGTGGACAGATAGGGCCGGCGGAAATTTTCCGGCAGCAGTAGGCCGAACAGCAAGGCGATGCCGATGGCCATCTCGGTGTAGGCCGAAAAATCGAGGAACAGCTGAAACGAGAAGGCCAGCGCCGCCGTCCAGGCATCGCCGAATGACAGCCAATCGTGACCGGCGCGCGCGAACAGCGGGTCGGCCATTTCGGCAAGCTTGTCGGCGAGCAGGACCTTCTTGGCAAAGCCGATCGTGAACAACACGAGTCCGGTCCCGATCCGCTGCCATAGCCCAGGCCGGAACGGGTCGAAATCGAACTGCGGCACCAACTCATTGTGGCGGACGATCGGCCCGGCGATCAGGTGGGGGAACAGCATCACGAACAGCGCGAACGGCCGGAACGGATAGATCGGCGCGTCGTCGCGCAAGCGGTCCACCAGGTACGAGATCAGCTGAAACGAAAAGAAGCTGATGCCGATCGGCAGCAGGATATGGGCGCGCGGCAGCTCGACACCGATCAGGCCCTGCAGAGACCCGATCAGGAAATCGAGATACTTGAACGTGGCGAGCGAGGCGAGGTTGAGCACGATGCCGGCATAGAGCGGCCAGGCCCGTTTCAAGCGCGCGCCGAGCACGGCGAGAAGCCATGAGGCGGTGATCTGGCCCACCAGCAGCGGAATGAATCGTGCGTCCCACCAGCCGTAGAAAACGAGTGAGGCCGCGATCAGCACATATTGGCGCGCCGCCGCCGACCGCGCCACCGCATAATAGGCGAGCACGGCGAGGGGCAGAAAAATCAGCGTAAAGCCTTGCGACTGAAAGAGCATCGCCTGCGTGGAATAATGTCGGGATGCGCCTGCTTAACCGAGGGGCGTCCTGCAAACAAGGCGATTGCGGACCCCCTGAGGGGTTTACAGCAGCACGCGTGAGAAGCGGCGGTTGCGCATGCGATAGAATGGTACCGGCAAGTCGTGGGTCAGGCCTGCCGCTACACGGCGCTCCAATTCATCGAGCGCCACGCCGGTGATCGCCGGCATATCGAGGCGTTTCGCTTCGTCGATCGGGACCCACACAAGTTCCACGAGCTCGGAATCAGGTCCGACGATCCCCTCGAGGCGATGCGTGACCGTCGTCGCGTCGGCCGTGAAGAAGCGTGTGTCGAAGCGGCGCGAGCGGCCCGGTGGCGTGATGGCCCGCACCACGAAATGGATATTCCCGAGGTCTGGATGGATGCCGGCCTGGGCGAAGGCCGTCCACATCGCGCCCGTTGTCAGACCGGGGTCAGCGGGCAGGTCGGCCTTCGCGATCCCAAGCAGCAGGCCGGTTTCCTCGAACGTCTCCCGGATTGCGGCGAGGACCAGGGCGCGGGCTCGCCGCGGGTTGGGGCGCTGCACGGCGCGCATCAGCCAGTCCTCGACATGCGGGTCGAGGTGCGCGATGCCCGCCATTTTCCGGTCGATCTGTTCCATCCGGCCGCCCGGGAACACGAACTTGCCGGGCATGAACTTGTGGTTCTGATGCCGGCGGCCAAGCAGAACTTTCGGCTTGGGTGCTGTGCGGTCGACCAGAATGAGGGTCGCCGCATCCTTCGGGCGCACCAGTGGAGAGGAAAGGTCGCGTGCCGCCTCGTTCATCCGGCGCACGAGCGTTTCGGCAAAGTCACTCATCACAACGTGTCCCCGTCATCTGCATCATCGCCACCGCCGCGATTTCCCGCGCTTCGCCGCAGGCCGCTCGCGATCCGTCTTCGCGCCCGCGGCGGGGCGTTTGCGTTCGATCCGACCTTGCGAGAGGAGGTCGAAGCGCAGCGCGCCCGCGACCGGCGCCGCCTCCGCGAGCTTGACCGTCACGCGGTCGCCAAGCCGGTAGGTTTCGCCGGTTTCGTCGCCCACCAGCTCATGGCGCGCTTCTTGATAGCGGAAATACTCGCCGCCGATCAGCCGGGCCGGAACAAAGCCGTCGGCGCCGGTGCCGTCGAGCTTTACGAACAGGCCGGCGCGGGTCACGCCGGAGATGCGGCCCTCGAATGTGGCGCCGATCCGATCCGCCAGAAAATGCGCGATCAGCCGATCGGAGGTCTCGCGCTCGGCCAGCATGGCGCGCCGCTCGGCCGCCGAGATGCGCGCCGCAACTTCCCCCAGACTTTGCGGGTCGGCCGTGCTCGGGAGGCCATCGGGCCCAAGCTTGAGCGCCCGGATGAGGGCGCGGTGGACCACGAGGTCGGCGTAGCGGCGGATGGGCGATGTGAAATGCGCGTAACGGCGCAAGTTAAGGCCGAAGTGACCGTAGTTCTCGGTGCTGTACTCGGCCTGCGACTGCGTGCGCAGGATCACCTGATTGACCAACTCCTCCACGTCGCGGCCTTTCACGCGCGCCAGCACGCCATTGAAATGGCTGGTGTTCAGCGTGCCGCCGCGCGGGAGCGAGATATCGAGGGTGTGCAGGAATTGGCGCAGTGCCTCGATCTTCTCCGGCGCCGGCTCGTCATGTACCCGATAGATGAGCGGCGTGTGCGCGAGCTCGAGCGTCTCAGCGGCGGCCACATTGGCGAGGATCATGAACTCCTCGATCAGCCGATGCGCATCGAGCCGCTCCGGCGTGATGACCCGGTCGACGGTGCCGTCAGGTTTGAGCAGGATCTTGCGCTCCGGCAGATCTAGATCGAGTGGATCACGCGCGTCGCGCGCGGCCTTGAGTGCCCGGTAGGCGGCATAGAGCGGCTCGATCACATGCGCGAGCAGGGGGCCGGTGACGTCATCGGGGCGGCCGTCAATAGCGGCCTGCGCCTGCGGGTAGGCGAGTTTCGCGGCCGAGCGCATCAGCACGCGGTGAAAGCGGTGCGCGTGTTTGCGGCCGTCGGCGCCGATCACCATGCGCACCGCGAGCGCTGCGCGGTCTTCGCCAGGCCGCAGTGAGCACAGATCGTTGGAGATGCGCTCCGGCAGCATCGGCACGACTTGGTCGGGAAAATAGACCGAGTTGCCGCGCGCCAGCGCCTCGCGATCGATTGCGTAGCCCGGCCGCACATAATGGGCCACGTCCGCGATGGCGACATCGATGATAAAGCCGCCACGGTTCGCCGGGTCCGGATCGGGCCGCGCGAACACGGCGTCGTCGTGATCCTTGGCATCGACCGGATCGATGGTGACCAGCGGGGTATGGCGCCAGTCTTCGCGGCCTTCACCGAGCGTTGCCGGACGTGCTGCCTGTCCCTCGGCCAGCGCGTCGCGGCTAAATACCGAGGGGATTTCGTGAGTCTGGATTGCGATCAGGCTGACGGCCTTTTCGCTCGCCAGCGAACCGAGGCGCTCCTGCACGCGGGCGACCGGGGCTCCGAACCGGCTGCGGCGGCTGACTTCGACCGCAACCAGATCGCCATCCTTGGCGTCGGCCGTGGCAGCGGCGGGAATCGCGACTTCGCGCAGGTCCTTCTTGTTGACCGGGACCAAGCGGCCGCTGCCGTCGGGCAGTGCCCGGAACACGCCGAGCATGCGATGCTTGGGGTGACCGATGATCTTGATGACGCGACCGCGGTGGCGGATCGTGTCGCCTTCCTCGCCGGTCTCCTCGATCCGCAGCAGAACCTGATCGCCCACCCCGGCGACTTCACCGGGGCGCGCGCGACGAGGCGTTTGGATCCGGATCTTCGGCGCCGGTCCGTGCGCTTCCTCGTCCCATTCCTGCGGCGCTGCCATCAGGTCTCCATCCTGATCGCGGCTTGTGACATCCGCCATCAGCACCGAAGGAAGCGTGCCCGCGTGGTGGAGTTTCTTGCGCCGCTGCTCCACCACGCCCTCATCAGCAAGGTCGCGGAGCATGCGCTTGAGTGCGGCACGGTCATCATTCTTCAGGCCAAACGCGCGGGCGATCTCACGCGTGCCGACCTTGCCCGGCTCGCGACCGATGAAGGCGAGAAGGTCTTCTCGTGAAGGGAACGGCGGCTTCTGGCGGGGACGTAGGGGCAACGACGAATCCAATTCTGAACCTAAAATCTAGCACGTTCTATACGAACAGATAGGCACTCGCTGATGTTCCTATACCTAGAGATAGTCAATCGCTCATTCCAGATAATCGATCTGAGAATTTTATAGACGTAGAGATAAGTGAGCTGCCGCTTTTTCTCCAGAGGTGACCTCTCACGCAAACGCGACATCACATACCTTTGTTGCCGCATCGGTAAGTGGGTAGTTGCAAGCCAAAGTAGATTGGGGCAGAATGAAGGCATTGTTGAGCAATCGTGTCGGGGGCCGTGCCGGTTTTTTTCATGGCGCGGATGCGGAACCTGGATGGGGCTCAGATGCGGGAGTCGTCCGCATTCACGGGGGGGACATGTTGTAGTTGTAGACGCCTCCGTACCATCAGCAAAAGCGACTGATGCGGCGCCCCCACTTTTCGCGCCGCAGGTTCCCATCATCAGTTTCACCGCAAGCAAACGTGTCAGAGCATGAACGCGATTCTAATTAAGATCTTTGCCGTCGCTCTCGCCCTTAGCCAAGTCACCACCAAGCCTGACGTGAAGACCCAGTTCGATCCGGTCCGCGATCAGGCGCAGGCCATGCAGTTGCTGCGTGATGGCTGCAATCACATGCTCAAGGTGTTCGACCTGGAGAACATCAACATCGACGAGCTGATCACGATCGCGATGAATGATCCGCAGGCGGTCACGTCGGAGAGCAAAGCGTTCAAGGGCATCAATTTCGATGACCTGGCGGTTGCCTATCGCGAGATCTGCAAGGGTGAAACGGTTGCGAAGTCGCCGATCGACATGGGCGAGGTGCTCGCGTTCTACAACAAAGCGGTGACCGATCTGCCCGACGTCACCAAGCTCAAGGATCAGAAGCTGCGCGGCCTCAACGTTGTCCTAGATGATAAGGGCAACCGCTACGCGGACGACTACAAGCCGGGCCAGCGCCGTCTCTCGGTTCCGCTGAGCCAGATCCCCGAGCATGTGCAGCAAGCCTTCATCTCGGTCGAGGATAAGCGGTTCTACAGCCACAAGGGAATCGATGAGCACGGGCTGATCCGCGCCTTCGTCGGCAACCTCGCCCAGCCGGGCCGCCCGCAGGGCGGTTCGACGATTACCCAGCAGGTGGCCAAAAACCTCCTGGTCGGCGACGACCTGAGCTACGAGCGCAAGATCCGCGAGATGATCGTTGCAACGCGCCTCGAACGCGTGCTGAGCAAGCGCGAAATCCTCGAGCTGTACCTGAACTCGATCTACCTCGGCCGCAGTGCCTGGGGCGTCGAAATGGCGGCACGCCGCTATTTCGGAAAATCCGCCGATCAACTCACCCTGGCTGACGGCGCGCTGCTTGCCGGAATGACCAAGGGGCCGAGCTACTTCAGTCCCGATCGCCATCCGGACCGTGCGCAGGCTCGCTTCGAGTATGTGCTCACGCGCATGCAGGAGGATGGGGCAATCAGCGCGGACCAGATGCATCAGGCGTCGGCGTCTCTGCCACACATGGCGGCGTTCGCTCGCGCCGGGCTCGACTCGGGTCTCTATTTCATGGACCAGCTGCGGCGTGAGGCCAAGGCGGTTGCCGATGTCGATTTGACAACGGGTGGATCCTACACCATTCGCTCGACTGTCAATCCGGTCCTGCAGCGCGCTGTCGAGACGGCATTGCAGGACGGTTTGGTGCGTTATGAGATGAATTATGGCCGCGCCCGGTTCCAAGGGCCGGAGACCAATCTTGCAAAGAGTGTGCAGCGTTTGGAAGCGAGCAAGAGCGGAGTAGCCACTCCGGCTTGGCAGCGCGCGCTCACCCACGCTCACCTGATGCTCTATGACGTGCATTGGACGCCGGCCATCGTGACTGAAGTCGCGGGCCGCAAGGGTGGTTTGCGTGTGGGTCTGGCTGATGGGCGCCAGCTGCCGCTGAGTGTGCGGTTCGGCCGCGCCGAGAGCGCGCTCAAGCTCTACGACGTTGTTTATGTGAAGTTGGTCGACGGGTCGAATAGAGCGCCCGTGCGTGCCGAGCTGCGCGTGCCGCCAAGCGTGCAGGGCGCCGCCATTGTGCTGGAAAACAAGACTGGCAAGATTCTGGCTGTGACCGGCGGGTTCTCGTATCCGCTCAGCCAGCTCAACCGTGCGACGCAAGCGCAGCGCCAGCCCGGCTCGTCCATCAAGCCGCTGACCTACCTGACCGCGTTGCAATCGGGCTTGCAGCCCAACGCGCTGATCCCCGACGAGCCGATCACGCTTCCGCCAATCGGCGGTGGCCAGGAAAAAGATTATTGGACGCCCAAGAACTATGAGGGCGGCAGCATGGGCGTCCTCACCCTGCGCCGCGCTCTGGAGAACTCGCGCAATCTCGTGACCGCCCGCCTGCTCGACGGCGGCATCGACAAGAACCCAGCGGTCAGCCTCAAGAAGGTGTGCGACGTCGCGCTCGAAGCCAGGATCTACGAGGAGTGCATCCCGTATTATCCATTCGTGCTCGGTGCCCAGCCGGTTCGCCCGATCGATCTCGCCGGGTTCTATGCGACGGTCGCCAATGAGGGTGCGCGTCCGACACCCTATGCGGTGGAGTCGATCGAGCGCGATGGCAAGGTGATCTACGAGCATCCGGACGCTGCGCCGGTCCAGCTTCACTCGGCCGATCGGGTCGCGTTCTACCAGCTCAAGACCATCCTGCAGGGCGTGGTTGCACGCGGAACGGCAGCCGCCGCCAGCGACATCTCTCCATATATCGGCGGCAAGACCGGCACCTCGGAAGACGAGAATGACGCCTGGTTCGCCGGCTTCACCAACGACATCACCATCGTGGTGTGGGTCGGTTACGACAACGCTGGCGGAACACGCCGCACGCTCGGCGGTGGCAGCACCGGCGGCAGTGTCGCGTTGCCGATCTGGGAGTCGATTGTGAAGGCAGCCTGGGCGAATGGGGTTCCGAAGACACCGCTCGCGCCGCCATCGCCGGAAGCGCGCAAGCTCATTGCGGACCTTCCGATCGAGCTCAACAGCGGCGAGCGGATCCGTGGCGGTGGCCGGTCCGCATTCATCGAGCATTTCCGGTTGGATGCGAAGGGAGCGCTGCTGGAGCCCAAGAATCGGATGGTGGAAAGCGCTGCGGCGGGCGGCCGATATGCGCGTGATGATGACAAGTCCACACGATCTGCACGTCGCGACCGAGCAATGCGGTCAGCGCACGCCGAAGTGACACGGTCCGAGTCGCGACGCTCACGCCAGACGAGCGGCCGACCTCGTGTCGCCGCGCAGCAGTGTTACTTCTTCTTCTGCAATAGTCCCGGCATACGCTGGCAGTAACGAACAGGTACCGAGCATCAATCACGCGGGCCCGCCTTGTGCGGGCCCGTTTGCTTTTGCGAGTGTTGTTACTGGCTCGCGGTCCGCGCCTTGGTTGTGGGCGTCTTCGTCTTCGTCGAAGCCGATTTGGCGGCGGGCTTTCTGGCTGACTTTGGTCGCGCCGGACGAGCCGATCGCTTTGTGGCGGGCTTGCGCTCCGCGCTCTCGCCCGGTGCCGCAGCCGCGGCATTGGTTGCGGTCTTGGTGCGCGCCTTGCGGCCGCCGCTACGGCGCGCGGATCCACCGCCCTTGGCCGCGCGGGCTTCGATAAGCGCAACAGCCTCTTCGAGCGTAATGGCCTCGAGCGTTTTATCGTTCGGCAGCGTCGCGTTGATCCCGTTATGGCTCACATAAGGCCCGTAGCGCCCGGACTTCGCGACCACTGGACCGCCGCCGTTCGGATGCTCGCCGAGGCTGCGGCCGGGGTCGGAGCCGAAACGCCGTGCCCGCGGTCCCTTGGCGATCTTCTCAGCGATCAGCGTCACCGCCCGATTGAGCCCGATCGTGAGCACGTCGTCGCCTGTCTCCAGGCTCGCGTAAGTCTTGCCATGTTGTACGTAGGGGCCAAACCGTCCCACGCCGGCAACGATCGGCTCGCCATCCTCGGGATGGCGTCCCACTTCGCGCGGCAGTGACAGGAGCTTGAGCGCGAGCTCGAGCGTCACCGTATTGGGGTCGGTGCCTTTGAGCAGGCCGGCGCGCTTGGGCTTCTCGTCGCCGTTGGCTTCACCAAGCTGCACATAGGGTCCGAAACGGCCGGACCGCAGCGTCACCGGCAGTCCGGTTGCCGGATCGATGCCCAGCTCCTTGGCGCCGTTCTCAACGACGCCGTTGCCGTTGGCCGCTCCCAGCGGCCGCGTATTGCGGCATTCCGGATAATTCGAGCAGCCGATGAAGGCGCCGAATTTTCCGATCTTCAGCGACAGGCGACCGGTGCCGCACACCGGGCATTGGCGTGGATCGCCGCCGTCCTCGCGCGCGGGATAAATATGCGGCGCCAGCATCTCATCAAGCGCGGTGAGTACCTCGCCGATGCGCAGGTCCTTGATGCTGTCGACTGCGCCGGTGAAATCGACCCAGAAATCGCGCAGAAGCTCGCGCCAACCCAACTCGTTGTTGGAGACACGATCGAGCTGATCCTCGAGGTCGGCGGTGAAGTCGTACTCGACGTACTTGGTGAAATAGCTCTCCAGGAAGGCGACCACCACGCGGCCCTTGTCTTCCGGATAAAGCCGCCGCTTCTCGAGCCGCACATAGTTGCGGTCCTTGAGCACCTGCAAGATCGACGCATAAGTCGAGGGTCGGCCGATGCCGAGCTCCTCCATGCGCTTGACCAGCGAGGCTTCCGAATAGCGCGGCGGCGGTTCGGTGAAGTGCTGATCGGCCGCAATGGCGCGCTTCTCCAGCGACTCGCCCTGGCTCATCTCAGGCAGGCGGCGCGTCTCGTCATCCTCATCGGGATCATCGCGGTCTTCGTGATAGACCCGCAGGAAACCGTCAAACTTGATCACTGAGCCGGTCGCGCGCAGGTCGAGCAGGCGCGGGCCGACCTTGGCGGTGATATCGACGGTCGTGCGCTCGATATCGGCCGACTCCATCTGGCTGGCGATCGCGCGCATCCAGATCAGCTCGTAGAGTTTTGCTTGCTCAGGTTCGAGATAGCGCGAGACGTCACGCGGGCGACGGTTGATGTCAGTGGGCCGGATCGCCTCATGCGCTTCCTGAGCGTTCTTGGCTTTCGTTTGATAGCGTCGCGGCGCTTCCGGCACATAGCGCGCACCATATTCCTGGCCAATCACCTTGCGGATCGACGGTAACGCCTCTTCGGCGATCTGCACGCCGTCGGTTCGCATGTAGGTGATGAGCCCGACCGTATCGCCGCCAATGTCGATGCCCTCATAGAGTTGCTGCGCGATCCGCATCGTATGCGCCGGCGCAAATCCCAATTTGCGGCTTGCTTCCTGCTGCAGGGTCGACGTAGTGAACGGCGGATACGGATTGCGTTTGGTCGGCTTGGCCTCGACCGCGGCGACTGTGAAGGCTGCGCTCTCCAGCGCCTCCCTGAACGCCTGCGCCTCCGCACCCGATCCGATGTCAAGGCGCTGAATCTTCTGCCCATCGGCACCGACCAGCCGGGCCTCGAACGTGTCGCCGCGCGGCGTCGCCAAGGTGGCGACCAGGGACCAGAACTCACGCGCTACGAATTTCTCGATCTCGAGCTCGCGGTCGCACACGAGCCGCAGCGCCACCGATTGCACGCGCCCGGCGGAGCGCGCGCCTGGTAGCTTGCGCCAGAGCACGGGAGAAAGCGTGAACCCGACCAGATAATCGAGCGCCCTCCGTGCCAGATAGGCATCGACCAGGGCGCCGTCGATGTTGCGCGGGTTGGCCATCGCCTCATTCACCGATTGCTTGGTGATGGCGTTGAACACCACACGCTCGACGTTCTGGTCTGTGAGCGCCTTTTTCTGCTTCAAGATCTCCAGGACATGCCAGGAGATCGCCTCGCCCTCGCGATCCGGGTCGGTGGCGAGAATAAGCTTGCCCGCGCCCTTGAGCGCCTGGGCGATATCATTGAGCCGCTTCTGGGCCTTGGGATCCACTTCCCAGACCATCTTGAAGTTGTGATCCGGGTCGACCGAGCCATTCTTGGCCGGCAGGTCGCGGACATGGCCAAAGGAGGCGAGGACCTCATAGCCGCGGCCGAGATACTTATTGATCGTCTTGGCTTTAGCCGGCGACTCGACGACGACGACGTTCATGCAAATCCGTGTTTTTGCGGGGCGCCGACTCCCGGCGGGGATGGCGCGCGGCGCCGCGAAAATGGGTAAGCGGGTCCCCAAAGTCAAATCACGGACCGATGGGTAACCCGCATTGGCGGGCTAAGTAACTGTTATCGAATAGATAATCTCCATGCGCCGAAAGACAATTAAAACAGGTATTTTGTTGTATTCACGTCTTCTGCGAGCAGATTTGCGTTTCAGACGAGCGCCACCAGCCCGCCACGTCCCCGCCGAAGCCGGCCGGCGATTTCGAGCTCCAAAAGCACCATGCGAACCGTTGCCGGGGCGGCGCCTGAGAGCCGGATGAGATCGTCGATTGCGACCGGGGTTGGTCCGAGGAGGGCGAGCACGCCGGTCGTCACCTGATCGCCATCGGGGCGGTCGAGCAGCCCAGAGGGTTCGGGAGCCGGCCCGGGCGGCTCCGGCAGTCGACCGAGAATTGGTGCAAGCACGTTGATCACGTCGGCGGCTTCGGTCACCGGCGTCGCTCCCTGCTTGATGAGGCGGTTCGTGCCTTCCGCGCGGGGGTCGAGCGGCGATCCCGGGACAGCAAAGACTTCACGGCCCTGCTCGAGAGCGAAGCGCGCCGTAATCAGCGAGCCTGATCGTTGCGCTGCCTCGACGATGACCACGCCGGCAGCCATTCCCGAGATCAGCCGATTACGGCGGGGAAAATCGTGTGCACGCGGCTCCCATCCGATCGGCATTTCCGAAACCGCAGCCCCCGTACCGAGAAGTGCTTGCGCCAACTCCCCATGCTCGGGCGGATAGATCCGATCGTGACCGCCAGCCAGGACGGCCACTGTTCCGCTCGCAACGGTTGCCCGATGGGCTGCCGCATCAATCCCACGTGCCAACCCCGAGACAATCATGAAGCCGGCTTCGCCAAGGTCGCGCGCGATCAGCTGGGCGAACTTGAGACCGGCCGCGGACGCGTTGCGCGAGCCGACGATGCCGACCATTGGCTGCGTCAGCATATCCACATTGCCGCGCACCCCGAGTAGCGGCGGGGCGTCATCGATCTCCCGCAAGCGCGCCGGATATTCCGGTTCATCCTCGGCCACAAAGGTGACCCCCTGGCGGGCGGCGGCGGCAAGCTCCCGCTCTGCATCCGCAGGCGGGCAAACTCGGATCGGGTCCCTGGCGCGGCCGCGGCGCGCGAGATCGGGCAAGGCGTCGAGCGCCGCGCCGGCACTGCCGAAATGATTGAGCAGGTCCCGGAACGTGCGCGGTCCGATATTGTCGCTGCGGATCAGGCGCAGGCGATCAAGCCGCTCCTGATCGCCGATGTGATTGTTGGCTCCGCCACCCACGCCCATTTTCCCGGACTATTGACGCGTGGTCGGGGCATCTGCGGCCGGGGTTTTGGAACCCCCGATTTTGCCTTCGCGACCGTTTGCCAGGCGCGCAATGTTGCCGCGGTGCATGATCCAGAGCAGCAATGACAACACCAGAAAGAGCGCGGCATTCAGCCCATCGTGTTGATACCACCAGATGAAAGCCGGCGTGGCGGCGCTCGCGAGCAGCGCGGCGAGCGATGAGTAGCGGGAGAGCGCGGCGACCGCGATCCACACGAGGCAGAAGAAGATCATGGCCGGCCAGGCGAGCGCGAGCAGCAACCCGATGTAGGTCGCGACGCCTTTGCCGCCCTTGAACTTCAGCCACACCGGGAAGAGGTGGCCGAGGAAAGCCCCCAGTGCTGCCAATACGCCAAGATCAGGGCCCCCAAACCAGGTCGCGAGCCACACCGCGACTGATCCCTTGAGCGCATCGCCAAGCAACGTCGCCGCTGCCAGTCCCTTGCGGCCAGTGCGCAGCACGTTGGTTGCGCCGATATTGCCCGAGCCGATGCTGCGGAGGTCCTGCGTTCCGGCGACCCGCGTCAGCACGAGCCCGAATGGAATGGAGCCAAGCAGATAACCAAACAGGAACGCGCCCAGGTAATAGGGCAGGGCGAGCGACCAGTTGATCGGGCGGATCATGGCGACAGTGTATCAGACGTACTCGTAAGCGGTACGTCCGGCGACGATCGTGCGCACGACGCGGCCTTGCAGGCGTGCCTCGTCGAACGGCGTGTTCTTGCACTTGGATTTGAGCTGCGCCCGGTCCAGCACCCACGGCACGTCGAGATCGACCACGATCACATCGGCGACGCTGCCCGCGCGCAACGTTCCCCCGGGCAGCCCGAGGAGCTCGGCCGGGCGCGTCGACATCGCCTTGAGCAGGCTCATCAGCGTGATCTCGCCGTTGTGCACGAGCCGCAACCCCGCGACCAGCATCGTCTCAATGCCGATTGCGCCGGGACTCGCCTCGGCAAACGGCAGCCGCTTCGTCTCAACGTCCTGCGGATCATGATCGGACACGACGGCATCGACGAGCCCGGAGGTCAGCGCTTCGACCATGGCGGCACGGTCCGTCTCGTTGCGCAGCGGCGGCGTCAGCTTGCAGAACGTCCGGTAGGACCCGACGTCGACCTCGTTGAGCGTGATGTGATTGATCGAGACCGACGCCGTGATGTTCGGGTTCGTGTCCTTGGCCCGGCGCAGCACTTCGAGCGACTCGGCACAGGTGATCGAGGCCGCGTGATAGCGACCGCCCGCCAGTGCGGCGAGCCGCACGTCGCGCTCGAGCATGACGATCTCGGCCGCTTTGGGCACGCCGCTCAGCCCGAGCCGGGCCGCGAACTCGCCCTCGTTCATCACGCCTTCGCCGACCAGGTTGGGATCTTCCGTGTGGTGCACGATCAGGGCATCGAAGTCGCGCGCGTAAGTCAGCGCGCGGCGGATCACCTGGGCGTTGGTCACGCTCTTGGCGCCGTCCGTGAAGGCGACCGCGCCCGCGGCTTTGAGGAGGCCGATCTCGGTCATCTCCTCGCCCCGCAGTCCCTTGGTGAGAGCGGCCATCGGATGGACGTGGACGATCGCGGTGTCGCGGGCGCGGCGCAGCACGAAGTCCACCACCGGCGGTTCGTCAATCGGCGGATTGGTATCCGGTTGGCACACGATGGTGGTGACGCCGCCGGCCGCGGCCGCCTGGCTCGCGGACGCGAGGGTCTCGCGATATTCCGCACCGGGTTCGCCGACGAACGCACGCAGGTCGATCAATCCCGGCGCGACAATCTTGTCGCGGCAGTCGACGATCTCGGTGCCTTCCGGCACGCCGGCCGCACCGATGCCGCGCTTGCTGTCGCGGATGAGGCCGTCGGCGATCAGCAGATCACCGATAAAATCGAGGTTCGCGCGACGGATCGATGATCCGTGCGTTGGTGAGCAGGATGGGACGACGATCAGAGAGCATTCTGTGAGGTCACGCGTTGCGGAGATTGCGCGACAAGGCATCGAGCGCGGCCATGCGTACTGCAACCCCCATCTCGACTTGTTCGCGGATCAGCGACTGCGCGCCATCGGCGACGCTGGAATCGATCTCGACGCCGCGATTCATCGGGCCGGGATGCATCACCAGCGCATCGGGCTTGGCGTAGCCGAGCTTTCGCTCATCCAGTCCGAAATAATGGAAGTACTCCGCCGAGGAGGGGACAAACGAGCCGTTCATGCGTTCGCGCTGCAGCCGCAACATCATCACGATATCGGAATTGTGCAGGCCTTCGCGCATGTCGCGAAACACATCGACGCCGAAGCGCTCGATCCCGGAGGGAAGCAGCGTTGACGGCGCGACCACGCGGACGCGCGCGCCCAGCGTGTTCAATAGAATGATGTTGGAGCGCGCCACGCGCGAGTGCAGGATATCGCCGCAGATCGTGACCGTCAGGCCCTCGATGGTGCCTTTGTTGCGGCGAATGGTCAGCGCATCGAGTAGCGCCTGCGTCGGGTGCTCATGGGCGCCGTCGCCGGCGTTGATGACGGAACAATCGACTTTGCGCGCCAGCAGATCGACCGCGCCCGACGCGTGATGCCGCACCACCAGAATGTCGGGATGCATGGCATTGAGGGTGATTGCGGTATCGAGCAGCGTCTCGCCTTTGCGCATGGACGACGAGCCGACCGACATGTTCATCACGTCGGCGCCGAGCCGTTTGCCGGCGATTTCGAACGAGGATTGCGTCCGGGTCGAGGCTTCGAAGAAGAGATTGATCTGCGTACGGCCGCGCAGCGTACTCTGCTTCTTCTCGATTTGGCGGTTGAGCTCGACAAATTCCTCGGCCCGGTCGAGGAGACCGGTAATCTCGTCGCGCGAAAGTCCTTCAATCCCCAACAGGTGACGTTGGCGGAGGACGAATGTCGGCTTCTGCGCAATGTTCATTAAAGCGGGACTTGTAGGCGCACTCCCGCGCTGCGGCAAGGTGAATCTCCCGCGAAGCCGCACCATCCCCAGGAGAAGCGGCGGCGCGCAACCCCCGGAGCGGTTCACGCGCTGTGCTAGCATCCCGCCATCCGGAGTGCCGCCCATGACCAGCGTCTTCGACACACACGATGTCTTCAATCAATCGCCACCGTTCGTGGACGTCAATCTATTCAGTAGCGATCGCCCGCTGCAGGACGCGGTCAACGCGAACGGCGCGCACACCGAGGTCGCGGCCCTGACCCGGTTCGGAGAAGGGTGGGGCGCCGCACATATGTTCGAGCAGGCGCGTCTCGCCAATGAAAATCCTCCGAAGCTGCGCTTGTTCGATTCCAAGGGCCATCGGCTCGATATCGTCGAGTTCCATCCGGCCTATCACGCGTTCATGCGTGAAAGCATCGGCGACGGCTTGGCGGCGATGACCTGGGACGAGCACGGGCAACGTGCGGGTGCGCCGAGCGAGGTCGCCCGCGCGGCCCGCTACTATATGGTGGCACAGGTCGAGAACGGGCACATGTGCCCGGTGACCATGACGCGCGCGGCCGTCGCGGCGCTCGCCGCCGCGCCTTCGTTGCTGGCCCGCGTCATGCCCAAGATCGATTCGCGCCAGTACGAGCCGGAGTTCCGATCCTGGAACGAGAAGTCCGGGATCACCATCGGCATGGGCATGACCGAGAAGCAGGGCGGCACCGATGTGCGCGCCAACACGACGCGTGCCGAGCCTGATGGCGAGGGTTACCGCATCACCGGACATAAGTGGTTCATCTCCGCGCCCATGTCCGATGCGTTTCTGGTGCTGGCGCAGGCACCCGGAGGGCTCACCTGCTTTTTCATGCCGCGCTTCAGGCCGGACGGCGCCGCGAACGCGCTGCGTCTCCAGCGCCTCAAGGACAAGCTCGGCAATAAGTCCAACGCGTCCTCCGAGGTGGAGTTCGCTGGCGCATTCGCCTGGCGCGTCGGTGATGAAGGTCGCGGTGTGCGCACCATTATCGAGATGGTGCAACTGACGCGGCTCGATTGCGCGATCGCATCGGCCGGCCTGATGCGCATGGCATTGGCGCAAGCGGTGCATCACGCGCGCCACCGCTTCGCCTTCAAACGCGCGCTCGCCGATCAGCCGCTGATGCGCAACGTGCTTGCTGACCTCGCGCTCGAATGCGAAGGCGCAGTTGCTTCAATGATGCGGCTGTGCCGCTCGCACGATTGTGCCGCGGGCGATGCGCTGGAGGCAGCGCGCGCGCGGCTGCTTACGCCGGTAGTCAAATATTGGATCTGCAAGAGCGCGCCTGCTCTGATCTACGAAGCGATGGAGTGCCTGGGTGGCAATGGCTACGTGGAAGAGGGCATATTGGCGCGGCTCTATCGCGAGGCGCCGGTCAACGCGATCTGGGAGGGATCGGGCAACGTTGTCTGTCTCGACGTTTTGCGTGCCTTCTCTCATGACGGAGAGGCCGCACATGCCGTGCTCGACCGGCTTGCCGACGAGGCCCGGGACTTAGCCGGCTGCGCCGATGCAACTAAGCTCGTGCGGTCAGCTTTATTGAGCGGCGACGAAGCGCACGCGCGCGCAGCCGTCGAGCGGCTTGCACTGCTGACAGCCGCTGCCGCCTTGCGCGCGAGTTCCCCCGCTGTGGCTGAAGCCTTTGCACGGCATCGCCTGGCGGCGCCGCTCGCGCGCCTTTATGGGGCCGCGGAGCTGACGGGTGCTGAGACCACCCTTCTGCTGGATCGCGCCCTGCCGGCCGATTGAGAGCTCGCTATTGGGAAGAAGCCAATCGCGCCAGCCGATCGAGTGCGCCTTGCAGGATGAAGACGGCGGCATGCTGATCGATCACGGCCTTGCGTTTGGCGCGGCTGGCATCAGCGGCAATCAGCTCGCGCTCCACCGCCGCGGTGGAGAGCCGTTCGTCCCAGAGCGCGATCGGGAGTGGCGTCAATGCCGCCAGGTTGCGGCCGAAGGCGCGGGTCGATTGGGCGCGAGGACCCTCGCTGCCGTCCATGTTGAGCGGGAGCCCAAGCACAAAACCCACAGCCCGCCGTTCGGCGGCGAGTTTCAGCAGCTGTTCCGCATCGGCCGAGAATTTCTTGCGCGCAATGGTCGCGACTGCGGTAGCGAGCCGTCGATCGGGATCGCTTGTGGCAACCCCGATGGTCTTGGTCCCCAGATCAAGGCCGATCAGCACGCCACGCGGCGGGAGCAACGGGACAGCATCGATAAGGGCAACGACTGGCATTGGAGGCACTTAGCTCAGAATCAGAGGGCGGGCAGGAACTATGAAGTTGAGTGATCCCGGTCACTCCGAACCGTTCGAAAAAGACCTAAGCTCGAGATCGAGAGGCCAAGCAAGTCACAAGCCCCAAATAGGTCGACGCCGATCGCGGCAGTCTTAGGGATCGTATCCAGCGGGACCTGCGTTGCCGGTCAGGTGTCCAGTTGCCAGGGAGCGAGCCATGCGCTGCTGTCTGTTTGCCTTAGCCGGAGTCCTCGGGCTGACAGTCAGCGCCTTGGCGGCCGAGCCCGGGCTCGAGTACCGGTTCAAGGCGCAGGATGGCGTTGCCTTCAAATGGCGCGACGGAAAGGTCGAGAGGCTCGAGCTGCAGCCGTTCATGATGGCATCGGATTTCGGCAATGCCATTCCCATCAAGTCGACCAACCCGAACGCACCCGGCACGTTCGAAATCGACCTTGTGCACAACAAACCCGGGAAAGAGAAGTACCGAGCGACGACTAAAATAGACTTCGCGCGCGAGTACTGCGTCGTGTTCAAGGATACGGTGTTGCAATGCTACGCACTCGCTCCCAGGCTCGCCGGACTTTATGAGCAGGGCGGCACGATCTATGGCCCGTTTTCCAAGGCCGAGGCCGAAGGCCTCGCGCGCGATATCAAGAGCACGTTGCACTGAGGCCAAATAAGAAAGGCCGCCCGACGGGCGAGCGGCCTCCACCCGAGCCGTGAGGAACGGGTGTACCCTTGGGGAGGGGTATGACCTAACGTGCTGGCACCGCGACTTGTTCCGGGCGCGAACGTGCGTTGCCGGGCAAACGCGGCCTCTGCTATAGGCACCCCATGTCCGTGGACGCCGAGACCGTGCGCCGCATTGCGCACTTGGCCCGCATTGCCGTTGCCGATGAGGAGGTTCCCCACCTGCAGGGGGAGCTCAACGCAATTCTGGCATTTGTCGAGCAGCTGGCGGCCGTCGATGTCGCCAACGTCGAGCCAATGACTTCAGTCACCCCGATGACGATGAAGAAGCGGCCGGATGTCGTCACCGACGGTGAGATCGCCGAGCAGATACTGCGCAATGCGCCGGCGACGCAGGACGGCTTTTTTCTGGTTCCGAAAGTGGTTGAATGACTGCTGGATTGCTATGTTATGCGAGGTGCCGCCGGCAAGCCGGGGCGCCCCGTCGCCGGAAGGGTTGATGACCAATGTGCATGGCGTGCGAAGAAGCCGAACTCTACTACCGCTGGCAAATGCTTGAGCGGATCGCCAAGGGCGAGATGCCCGACGGCTTCACCGAGGACGATCTACGCGCCATGCAGCTGCCACTGCCTGGAGAAATCGCGCGCTTCGAAGAGCCGGATGGCACGATCTCATTCCGCAAAGTGCAAAAGGCCGTGCAAGCCAAGCCGTCCGCATTCGTCTGCGACAGCCCGGACGAATGACTGAACTGATCGAACTCACGATCGCGCAGGCGCGCGATCTGCTGCGCAGCAGGAAAATCTCAGCCGCCGAATTGGCCGAGGCGCACGTCGCCGCGGTCGAAGGCGCGCGGGCACTCAATGCATTTGTCGAGGAGACGCCGGAGAGCGCGCGCGCCATGGCAAAAGCCGCCGACGCACGGCTTGCGAACGGCAGCGCGGGCCCGCTCGAAGGCATTCCGATCGGGGTCAAGGATTTGTTCTGCACCCGGGATGTCCGCACCACGGCGGCGTCGCGCATTCTTGAGAACTTCGTGCCGACGTACGAATCCACGGTCACCGCAAACCTGTGGCGTGACGGCGCGGTGATGCTTGGCAAGCTCAACAATGATGAGTTCGCCATGGGCTCTTCCAACGAGACCTCATTCTTTGGACCGGTGGTCTCGCCATGGCGGCGCAAAGACTTCGAACCGGGACATCGTGCCGGGTGGTTCGTCCGGTGGCTCGGCGGCAGCGGTTGCCGCACGGCTCTGCCTCGGCGCGACCGGCACCGACACCGGCGGTTCGATCCGGCAGCCCGCCGCCTACACGGGGATCGTCGGCATCAAGCCGACCTACGGCCGCTGCTCCCGTTGGGGGATCGTGGCGTTTGCGTCGTCGCTCGACCAAGCCGGTCCGTTCGCGCGCACGGTTGCCGATGCGGCGATCCTGCTGGGTTCCATGGCCGGACATGATCCCAAAGACACGACCAGCGTCGACCGCGCGGTTCCCGATTACGAGGCGGCGGTCGGCCGCTCGATCAAAGGAATGAAGATCGGCATTCCGAAAGAATATCGCGTCGACGGCATGGGCGCGGACGTCGAAGCGCTGTGGCAGCGCGGCGCCGCATGGCTGAAAGAAAGCGGCGCCGAGATCGTCGAGGTGTCGCTTCCGCACACGCGCTACGCATTGCCGGCCTACTACATCGTCGCGCCGGCTGAAGCCTCCTCAAACCTCGCCCGCTACGACGGCGTGCGCTACGGCCTGCGCGAGTCCGGGCGCGACGTCATCGATATGTATGAGCGCACCCGCGCCGCCGGCTTCGGCAAGGAGGTGCGCCGCCGGATCATGATCGGCACCTACGTGCTCTCCGCCGGTTACTACGACGCCTACTATCTGCGCGCCCAGAAGGTGCGCACGCTGATCAAGCGCGATTTCGAGCAATGCTTTGCGCAGGGCGTCGCCGCGATTTTGACGCCGACGACGCCGTCGGCCGCGTTCGCGGTTGGCGAGAAGAGCAGCGCCGATCCGGTCGAAATGTATCTCAACGATGTGTTCACCGTGACGGTGAACATGGCCGGGTTGCCGGGCCTCTCCGTGCCGGGTGGTCTCGATGCCAACGGCCTGCCGCTTGGGTTGCAGCTGATCGGCCGGCCGTTCGAGGAAGAAACGTTGTTTGCGCTCGCGTCCGTTATCGAACGCGCGGCGGGAGCATTCAGGCCGGAGCCTTGGTGGAGTGCGAGCGCGCAATAATAACATTGTTGAACGCGATGACCGCGGATGAGTTCAAGCGCAGTCTGACCAAAGCGCAACCCGCCCGCGGCCTCGCGCCGGCGCTGCAGGCTTTGTGGTGGGCGGCAAAAGACGATTGGGATCGTGCACATGAAATCGTGATGGCGCACGAGGATCGCGACTGCGCTTGGGTGCACGCCTATCTGCACCGCCGCGAAGGCGATCTGCCCAATGCCCGCTGGTGGTATCGTCACGCTGACAAGGCACCAGCCACCAGTTCGCTCGATGCGGAATGGAATGCGATCATGCGTGGCCTGTTAGGAGAAGCGTAGGATGGACGCTGCGGCCAAATCCAAGTTGATCAAGGGCGCCACCGGCGATTGGGAAATCGTGATCGGGATGGAGGTGCATGCCCAGGTCACCTCACAGGCAAAACTGTTCTCGGGTGCGTCCACGGCCTTCGGGGGTGAACCCAACGCACACGTGTCGCTGATCGACGCCGCCATGCCCGGAATGCTGCCGGTCATTAATGAGGAGTGCATTGCGCAAGCCGTGCGCACCGGCCTTGGCCTGAAGGCGCAGATCAACCTGCGCTCGGTGTTTGACCGCAAGAACTATTTCTACCCCGACCTGCCGCAGGGCTACCAGATCAGTCAGTACAAGTCGCCGGTCGTGGGCGAGGGTGAAGTCGTCGTCGACCTGCCGGAGGAGACGATCCGCGTCGGCATTGAGCGGCTGCACCTGGAGCAGGACGCGGGCAAGTCGCTGCATGATCGGCATCCGACCATGTCATATGTCGATCTCAATCGCTCGGGCGTCGCGCTGATGGAGATCGTGTCAAAGCCGGATCTGCGCTCGTCGGAGGATGCCAAGGCCTATGTGATGAAGTTGCGCAGCATCCTGCGCTACCTGGGCACCTGCGACGGCGATATGGAGAAAGGCAGTCTGCGCGCCGATGTTAACGTGTCGGTGCGCAAGCCAGGTGCTCCGCTCGGCACCCGCTGTGAGATCAAGAACGTCAACTCGATCCGCTTCATCGGCCAGGCGATCGAGCACGAGGCGCGTCGGCAGATCGAGATCATCGAGGATGGCGGTGCGATCGAGCAGGAAACGCGGCTGTTCGATTCGGTGCGCGGTGAGACCCGCTCCATGCGCAGCAAGGAAGAAGCGCACGACTATCGTTACTTTCCTGATCCGGACCTGTTGCCGCTCGAGCTGGCGCCGGAGTTCGTGGAGTCACTGCGCACGAGCCTGCCGGAATTGCCCGATGAGAAAAAGCACCGGTTCATGGCTGACTATGCGCTCTCGGCCTACGACGCCGACGTTCTGGTCGCCGAGCGCGAGAGCGCCGAGTTCTTTGAAGCCGTCGTGCGTGGCGGCGTGGGCCGGCGCGATGCCAAAACGGCGGCGAACTGGGTTATCAATGAGCTGTTCGGGCGTCTCAACAAGGAAGGACGCGAGATCGGCGCATCACCGGTCGACGCCGAGCAGCTCGGAATCATTCTCGATTTGCTGGCCGACGGAACGATCTCGGGCAAAATCGCCAAGGACGTGTTCGAGATCGTCTGGACCGAGGGGGGTGATCCGCGCCAGATCGTTGATGCGCGCGGCCTCAAGCAGGTCACCGATACAGGCGAGATCGAGCGCGCGGTCGATGCGATCATCGCCGCCAATCCCGACAAGGTCGAACAGGCAAAGACAAAGCCGGCCGTGGTCGGTTGGTTCGTCGGCCAGGTGATGAAGTCATCGGGTGGCAAAGCCAACCCGCAGACGGTCAACACGTTGCTGCGCGGCAAGCTCGGCGTGTGAGCTCACGCGCGCCTGCAGCCTCCTTCGTGTGACTGATTTCGTGCTTCAGTACGCCTCTCGCGAGGTCGTCTGGACGCGTGCCAAGCGAATCGGTGACGGGTGATTCGCGCGATTCGCACTCGATCCGACACGACGAATGGCTGGAATCGACGTTTGTACAAAAAAAATTTTCAGCGTCGTTCCGAGCCGTCCGGTGCACGCATCGGCGCGCCGCGAACGCGCCAAAGAAGCTGTGTTGATGCGAATTGCCGCGTTTATGTCGCAATTGAAAAGACGCAAAAGCCCTTATTTCAAGCGGACTTCTGTGATTGTTTGTTTGTTGATGCAAGATTGACGGCGATTGCCTGTTGCCTCGCGTCGCATGCGAGAGAACCGCGTCGTCATCGATCGCTCAGCACGGAACGCGGCAGCTTGTAAACAGTTCGTTAAGCGGAAACCGTGTTTTTTTTCTTGTCCTGTAGTAATCGGGATGTGGTGTTCGCGATCCCCGCGGGCACTGTTCCACCACCGCCATCATGATGGCTAGGAGGGCAGCAATGGTGAAGAAGGCAGCTAAGAAGGTAGCGAAGAAGGCTCCGGCGAAGAAGAAGACGGCAACTCGCGCGAAAGCGAAGAAGAAATAGCCACGCCGTCCGGAGCACTGCTCCGGAGATTTGCCTACTTCGACTTCATTCTTGAACCGGCGGGACCCGATGAGCGGATGCGAAGCGTCCGAGCCGGATGAGCCGGTTCAAGTTGAAGACAGAGGGCGTCGGCGAGACGGAGGTTTCCGGGGGGCCGGCTCGAATGTCAGGAACTCAAGCTCGCGAATGAGGTGGTTCCGGCAGCGGGTTAGTCTTTGTAGCACCCCCACGTTGACGCAACGTCGGCGCACGAACCTTGGACTTCTCGCGGACGCCCTCATTTTTTCCAATCATCATTTGGTTTGCTTCAGTGCGGCCGGTTGGCTCGCGGAGCCGTTGCCGCGGCCATTGCGTATTGCGGTGCGCAATCCTAGGTGCTTCGACTGTGTCACGTTCATAGCAACGGAGCATTGTCATGGCCCGCCGGTCGAAGCCCATCGCCAAGTCGAAATCCGCCGTCAAAGCAAAGCCCCCGGCAAAATCGAAAGCAGCCGCACGATCGAAGCCTACAGGAGCCGCACGATCGAAGTCCGCGAGCAAACCGGCTGCGTCGCGAAAAGTTGTATCTCTGGCGACGGCGGCCAGGGAGAAAAAACCTCCACGTCCGTCAAAACCGATTGATCTCTACTACTGGTCCACGCCCAACGGCTGGAAAATCACCATCATGTTGGAGGAGTGCGGGCTCCCGTACAACGTCATTCCCGTCAACATCGCCAAGGGCGATCAGTTCAAGCCGGAGTTTCTGGCGATCTGCGCCCAACAATCGGATGCCGGCGATCGTTGACCCGGACGGGCCTGGCGGCCGGCCGATCTCCGTGTTCGAATCGGGGGCCATCCTCCAATATCTCGGGCGCAAGACCGGCAAGTTCTATCCAGCCGATGAGCGCCAGCGCGCCGAGGTCGAGCAGTGGTTGTTCTGGCAAATGGGCGGGCTTGGGCCGATGGCCGGACAGGCCAACCACTTCCGCAACTACGCCCCGGAGCCGATCGACTACGCGATCAAGCGCTACACCGATGAAGTCAACCGGCTCTACGGCGTGATGAACAAGCGGCTTGCCGATCGGGAATTCCTCGCCGGCAAATACTCGATTGCCGACATCGCCTGCATCGGCTGGACCTTGAGTTGGAAACGGCAAGGTCAGGAGATCGACGACTTCCCCAACCTGAAACGCTGGCAGGAGACCATCAAGGCGCGCCCGGCGGCCGAGCGCGGCCTCGCGGTGCGGGTCCCGGACGTCCAACAGGTCGACATGCACGACCCGGCGGTGCGCGCCGTCTTGTTCAATCAGCGCGCCCGCGCCTGAGGCTGCTTCGCCGGCGGCCGCCGCCGGCTTCGGCGGGTCCGGCACGTCTTGCCGGACCCATTTCTCGCCGCGGCAAAACAACATGAAGCAGCCCTGGATATAGAGCTCGTTGTCGCTGTGCATGATGATATTGCCGTCGTAGATTTTGCCGTCATCGATGCTGTAGACGCGCCCGTCCCATTGATCCGGCTCCTTCGCCGGATGCATGTCGAAGACGCCCTGCATTCCCAGCACGGGTTGGCCGTTCTTGGCAGGGTCGACGTTTTTGCTGTCCACGTGCGGCTTGCCGGTGGCCGGATCGATCGGCTCCTTGAGCCACACCACGCTGCCGCACAGCGTTCGGATTGGTGGCGCACTCTGATCGGCCGACGCTTGCTGGCTCGGGCAATCGGCAATGCGCACGATCGCATCCTGCCCGGCGACGAGCCACGTGCCGGTAGGGTCGGCGGCTTGGACAATGCTCGCCGCCAGAGGCATCAATATAACTGCGAGGGTGGTCGTCTTCAGCGTCATTGTGGGGACCGTGCGAGCCAGGGAGAGATCAGCGGCTATGGAGGGGAAATGCCCCGGATTCTATAGCACTTCGCTGGGTAGCGAACGACATCTCGTGGCGCAACTTTACTCAAAAGCCGATGACGCGATCGTGAGCCCCGTTTTCCGCGCCGGGTGACCTTCCTGCACCAGCCGCCGCCCGCTTCGGGAACGTCAAATCGACAAAGCGGCACTAGAATCATATAGTTGCTGGTGCCCTTATGGTTCCGACGTTCGCGTCAGAGCGTACCGTCTTGTATCGCCGACTTCGGATGCGGGGCATTCGCCGCTTGTTCAATGCGGGTCTTGACCATGCAACTCGCCAACTATCTGTTCTTCACGACAACCTGCGAGCAAGCGCTTGCCTTCTACACGCGATGCGGCTTGGGCAAGGTCACGCAGATGATGCGTTACGGGGCCGAGGGCATGCCAGCGCCGACGCCGGAGATGCAGGGCAAGATCATGCATTCGCGCTTCGAAGGAACGGGCGTTCTGTTCTATGCGTCCGATAATCATGATGCCGAGCCCATGCGGGGCTCGGCCCACCTGCTCATGATGGATAGCCGCGAGAGCACGGACCGGCTGTTTGCGCAGCTCGCCGACGGCGGCACGGTTACGACGCCGCTCGGGATGCAGCCGTGGGGCGATTACTACGGCAAGCTCACCGACCGGTTCGGCGTGCAGTGGATGCTCAATTACCCGATACGATCGCGATCCCTGCAGGCATGACGCGTGCGCGATGACGACGATCTGTCGTAGCGGTCGGTGCAGGTGCCGTCATAGATGACGTGCTCTCGCATAGATGACGGCTCGTAGCCCGGATGCAGGGGCGCGGCGCGCTCGCGCCGGTGCCCCGCAATGCGGGGCGGGCCGTTCCACAAGCCTGCGATGCGAGAGTCACATTGGAATCCTGCGCGCCGGCGAGCGCATAGGTGACGTTTTTCTCATAGGTGACCACCGCGCAGAATTCGCCAGGCGCGCCAGACATGGCATTCACCCATACGTGACGTTGCCTCGCATAGATGACGTTTTTTCCATTGATCTCGTCGCCCGGATGCAAGGGAACCGCACGCTCGCGCGCGGTGCCCCGCAATCCGGGCGGCGCTGCCACAACATCGACAGCGACACTTGAAGGTTCTTCACACCGGATTGCGCTCCGCGACTGGGCGTGCCCGGTCTCTGCGCTCCATTCGGCCTACGGAATATTCCTGCACTGTAACAAAACGACTATATATTTCATTATGCCATTTTGCTCAATCCGTCATCGCAACCACACGCTACGAGGCCCGGATGCCACGGCAGTCCGAAACTCCACTTATCGCCCTGTGCAGATATCCGGAGCCGGCTCTTTCCGCCGCCCACGAGACCACCCTGAGGCGCAGCGGCACCTTCGAAAATTTGAGTGCCCCGTGGGAAAGTGCGGGTGATCGTCGTCCTGGCCGCCGCCATCTCCCGGCTCGCCGATGCCGAGGCCGTCCGGGACGAGATCGCCGATCTGCTCTTCGCGCCCTCACGCGCGCCGGCATCCTCGACGAGCCCCAGCGGTTCGCCCTCCACGCCGCACACCTCCGGGAGCGTGACAGCGCCGGGCAAAGCCGCACAAGTGCGGCATTCAGGCTGCCGATGTAGTGAGAAGCAACTGCCCTTCAGAATTCAGCTCAGGATCAGCGCGAACAATGCCAAATGTTGGATGCGTGTTCCTGGAAAATAAGAAGCGAATTCTAGCCGCCTGACCACTTACAGGCTCGTAGCACTCAAATCTCAGTCTGTACGTGCCCGGTGGTATTTCAAGCAATGAGCTATCTGAGATACTTCCAATCTCAACAGCACCATCACTAGGCACCTCGAACGGTACGTCTATTACCCTGATCGCGTCAGGCGGTTGCTGATCTTCGATAACATCAACTGTTACGGTCACAAGGTGCTGACCACTTTCCGAAATAGTACGGAATGCCGCACTCCCGGGTCTCCACGAAAACCCCTGAGCAACGTGCTTATCAGTCCATTGATTGAACGGACGTTCCAGTGAGTGATCGAAAACCGTAACTTGTGAGTACGAGACAAGAATGGGGAATTCCACAGAACTCATTATGGAACAACCTTGATTTGAACCTGTGAGCCATTCGGGAAGGGCCTGCAGCAGTTCCCTATATACGAACCTGCAGAGCCGACGCTTGTTTAAGTTTCCCGTGTCCTGGAGCATTGTCGATGCGACTGCCAATGGTGACCGAGCATGTTCGCGCCGAGGAATGCACCAACCTTTATGCCACGGCGAAAGTCGAACTGACGCGCTGAGGACCAGTATCGCGTATGCCTACAAGGTCGAGTTCGCGTACCCCGCGGGATGATCGGGTATTGCCACACAAGCGGCCATAGCCCTAACCTCGGCCGCAGATCAGGCCGAGTGAGAGAACGCGCGTGAGGGTCGCGCTTGCCATGTTGCTGGTGCTGATTGCTGGCGCCGCCTCGGCGCAGCAGACTTTGGATGCCAAGGCTCGCCGCTACCAGTGCCAGCCGGGCAGCGGGTCGTGCAGCCTGCTGCCACGACGCGCCGTGCCGCTGCCAGATCAACGTCGCCAACGGCCACCACCGTACGTGCCCTGCAGCTCGCGGTGCGACCTGTTGGATCGCATGAAGTGACGGCTGGCGAAGAAATCAGTTGGTCTGGCGGAGAGGAAGTCGCCAAGAAGTCATTCGCTCTCATTCGCCGACTTCCAAGAAGCATTGTGGTATCTTGACTTTTAGCGGCAGACGGCCTGGTCGACATAGGCTACAAGTGGTCCACCGCCGTGGATCAAAGTCAGCGGGCGATCAGAAGAATCATTACGCAGCCGATCGCGACGACGGTAGCGATCGTGCCTGGGTTCGCCGCTACTGCGGAAACGGCTATCGTCATCCAGCTTTTCACTGCGGCGAGCGCAGGGGCGATCTGGCTTAATCCCCAGCGGAAGCAGCGCTTCGACCAGTAATAACCGAGGATTCCGCCAACGCCGTCAATCCAGTTCAGCAACTTGGGATGGGATCGCGCGAATTTCTTCGACGTGACAGAGTCCGGACCCGTCTGAAGATCTTCTTGAATTCCGAACTCAAGACGGCGTCGACCGCTTCGATGTCGATTAGGTCCGTGCTCCTAAGGACCGGCCTTCTTCACGCTAGAAACGCTGGTATGGTCGGGGTTGTTCCGGCCCGGCTCCACGCAAGCCTGGGCGCGGATTACGGTCTTCGCCAACAATGGCCGCCCGATCGGGGTCGGCAGGTGACGTGCATTGAGTTCGGCCGCGCTGCACGAGCTGACAAGCTGGCCAGTTCGGTCGGCGCCCCAGGCTTCAATTATTCGCTCCGACCACGCTTTCCACTTCCAATAGGTGAGTCCGAGCGATATCAGCTTGTGTTTCCCGGGCCTTTAGGCGCTCAAGGGCCTCGGGCCACTGATGCGGGTTTAGCTTGCCAATGCCGCTCCGGCGGAACGTTGAGCGTCCCGGCCGCCTTCGTGGTCGCCTCGCGTTCGTCACCTGCTTCAATGATGCCAAGGCGCTCGCTCTTTTTACGGAACAGCATGACCTCCAAGCGGGGCATCAATCGTGCCGGAGTTCTAGCGGACCATCTAGGTGGCTCGTTGGTGGCACCCTGCGACCGTAAACGATGACACGCGAGCCTCGTTGATATTGCTCATAATCGTCCTTCTGAGGAGCAAGGACTTCGACGTGCTTGAAGTCGAACGACCTGAGCAGATGCAATAGTGTATTCAGCGATGGAACCAAGGCGAAATGGGTGGAGCCGCCCTCGCGACTGGCGGGCGAATCCGGGACAAGCGCAAACACCCCATTCACCGGGCGATGATGGTCATAACGTGCAGACTCGACACGTCCGGTAATGTCATAGGGAAGCACTTGCGTTTCTATCAAAATATGCCCGCGGCAGAGTTGCGAAGCTAAACGCAGGGCATGGATCGGATTTTCCAGGTGATAGATTAGGCCAAAGACCAGGACAAAATCTGCGCACAGTCGTTCATCGAACGACATGTGCTGTAGGTCGGCCGCTTGAAACTCTACATTAGTTATGCCCAGAGCACCGGCCATCAGCCGAGCAGCCGCCAAGCTTTCCGACCTGAATTCAAGACCTCGCACGAAACCAAAATGCTTCGCCATCTCGAACGAGAAGAAACCTTCGTGCGAAGCAAAATCTAGTGCCGACTTGCTGGCCGGATTACGTATGCGTTCTTCGATAACGCGCAACAATTGCCGTTGGCGGGTGGAGTGTATCGGCCGCATCTCTTCGGGTAGGTCGCAGCGTGTTCGGCTGCCATCGGGAAGCTCGAACTCGTAAAACCAAATGCGCTCTCTGATTGCCTGGAGCGTGGCTGGAACAATAGCGGTCATTCGATTCCAGCAAGGTCCATCGGAAGGCCTGCTTCGTGTCGCAGCTTCACCATTCGGGAGTCTCTGCCGTCAGAAATCAATGCCGTCTGGCGGGCCACGCTCGATGAAGATGAGCACTATGTCTACGCTATAGCCCTATGATCCGCGGGACTTAGGGAGCGTGCTTGCCAATCCCAATTGAACCGCGACACCGTGCAGCCTCTTGTCCTTCGTCCACAGTTCCGCCCCTGCCGTCAAGGTCACCGCGGCGAGTAGATGAGCGTCGATATATCCGATCCCGCGCCCGGATAACGCATGACGTTCGATGAAATGAAGAACCTCCGCGTCAGTCGCGACACTGGCGCGGGGCAGGTCCGCTAGAGCCTTCAACACGATTTCGCGCTGACGCAAATTACCCAAAGCAAGTTCGCCAATGACGAAGGGGTGCGCCAGAACCATCCCCACGTCGAGCAGTGCGACGAGCGCCTTGTCGCCCGCCCGCAGATGGTCGACCCAGACGGACGTATCGGCCAGGATCACGCGACACTGGACCGTCGCCGTGGCGGCACCTTTAGACCAGGCTGGCTACCGCCCAGACGCGCCAAGCGCCGCGCGCTCTCGCGCTCGATGAGGGCCTTGAGCGCCTCACGGACCAGGCTCGACTTTTCCTTCAAGCCAGTGAACGCTTCGGCCTTGGCAACGAGTTCATCGTCCAGGGCAATGGTTGTGCGCAACTGCCGACCTCCACGATCGCATGGCACGAAATTAGCATCAAACGATGCTGCATTCAATGCCGATCCCACGCGAGCCGACCGGAGAGACGGAGCATAACAGGGCGCACTACCGGATAGGTTTGGCGGAGAGGAAGGGATTGTCCGCACGTTGCTAAAAACCGAGCGATATCAATGGCTTCGCGCCAGCCCATTTTAAAGTGTGTACCAGTCGCGTGGACCAATGTCACCCCCATTCGTCTCCGCAAATCCAGTTCTCCGCACCGCATTGCGGTCCACCTGGGGATGGGGAACGAGGGGGCATATCAAGCGTAGGTTGGCAATCCTTGCCCGCAGCCTGGGTTCTTCGTCTTCTGGGTCCATTGCCTGAGATTACGAGCTTGAGACCCAATAGGAAGCTCGCCGGTGCGTTTTTGCGGTTGATTGCCGTGCATGCGTTCAGCTGCGCGATGCACCGCAGCGAGCCACAAGATCGGCCGAGAGGACAACCTCAGCCGATGGTCGTGATCAAACAAAGCCGCTGGACCCGTCGCGTCTCACGCGAGGGAGAAGATCGATCTCCCAGGCCAGGTATTCGTTCATTGCTTGCATTCGGTCATCCGGTCGCTCGTAAGGCTTGAGCCAGACGTCCACCGGATCGTCGGCCATCTTGTCCTCACCCGACACAAGCTGGTAGCCACCGGCCTGCCACCCCGCATTCCCTCCCTCTAACCAGCGGACGGGCGACGCTACCATAGCGTGGGCTTCCGCCGCCGCCACGCCGGCGAGAACGCCGTCCTGCGAGGTGAGCACTAGCGTGCCATGCAGCGGGATCATGTCGAGTGCCCGCGCCAGGCGCGAGCGGATCGCAAACCAGGCGCCCGGGATATGGCTTCTGCGGTAATCGCGGCTGAGCGAGAGATCGACGACCGTTGCATCATTGCGGGCCAGCGCCTCTGCCAGTCCCTCCGCCCCGATACGAAGTTCCGGCGCGCGGCTTGGCGCCAACCAGCGGCGTCTCGGGCCAGCCCGTCTCGGCGCCCGTTTCGGCCAGCACGAACACATCCTTCCAGCCCATCTGGCGCAGCCAAGAGGCCGTCATCACGGCGCGAACTTCAAGGTCGTCGATCAACACGATCCGCGCGCCGAGGGTGCCAACATACTGGTCCGTTGCCTGCACGAGCTGTCCGCCCGGGGCCGAGATGGCGCCTGCAACGTGCCCTGCGGCATATTCTGCCGGATCGCGCACATCGAAGACATAAAGCGTGCGTTCACCGTCCGCGCGCCAGTGATCGAGTATCGCGCGGTCGATGCGCGTCACACCGAAACGGCGCGCCACGCGCTCGGCCGCGGATCTTGCCCAGGCGAGGCCCGTTGGGGAAACCGCCGGCGCGCGCCGACCCTGGCCGCTCTCGCAAGCCAGGCCAGCAAGATTCCAGCCCATGGTGCCGTTGCGCAGCGCAACGATTTTGTTCGGCACCCCCGCATTGATCAGCGACTGCGCACCAATGATGCTACGGGTACGCCCGGCGCAGTTGACGACTACCATGGTTTCGGACGACAGCGCGATGTCGTGGACGCGCAGCACCAGCTCTGCGCCCGGAACGTTGATCGCTGTAGGGATGGATATGCGTGAGTATTCATCGAACGGGCGGCTATCGAGAACCACCAGCTTGGTGCCGTCGCGGATCAGTCGCTCGAGCTCGTTAGCGGCAATACTCGGCGTTTTATCCGTGCATTCGATGAATTCGCCAAAGGCCTTGCTTGGGACGTTCACGCCCGAGAACAGCTCCAGGCCGGCTTTCGCCCACGCCTGAACGCCGCCGCTCAGGACGAGAAGGTTCTCGTAGCCTGAGCCCTCGAGCGTCTCCGCCGCGCGGGTAGCGAGGCCATCGGCGTCGTCACACAGCACGATCCGAGTTGTGCGGCGCGGCACGAGATGTCCGATCCGCATTTCGAGCCGGCTCAAGGGCAGCGAGCGCGCTGACAGGATATGGCCCTGTGAGAAGATCAGTTCCTCGCGCAGGTCGATGATTGCGAGCTCCTGCCCGTCGCCCAGCATCTCCCGGACACGACTTGGGCTCACGGGTCGCATCATCGCGTCCACGGCCGCCGCGCCGGGGGGTGCTCTGCCCGCAGTCTCATGTGGCCTGCTGCGGCGTCATCTGTGTCACTTCCCCAGTCGAAAGGTCGAACTTGACGCGATGGATACGGTCGAGGTTGGTGCCGGTGACGCGGATGAAGCGGGCCTTAGCCGGATATTCGATCGAATGAATCGTCCCATCCTGATAGATTCCGGCATGGCCCGGTTTCAGGCGATACTTCTTCGTCGGCTCGAGTCTGGCGGGGGACGCATCGGCGCCGTCGTCCACGCGTCTCCACTCGATCATGTCGGTGTACAGAGTGGCTTGGCCGTAGATCGCCCACGACGCACCATGATCGTGCGGGGGCGATACCCGGGCCTCGTCATTGATGTGTGCCAGGATCTGAAAGCCGAGCATCGGATCCTCATAGAGCACTTTCAAGCCTCTTGGCGCGTCGTCGCCACAGTAGTCACGGACGAAGTCCGGATTGGCGAGAAGGCGCTCGAGATTGATACGAACCTCCTCCCTCCCGCTCCGACCGGGATCGCGCGACAGACTAGCTCGACAGTCCGACACAAACCGATCGAGATCATAAGACACGGCTGCCCTCCAATGCGAAGATGCCGATAAGCGAAGCCGGGAGTTTCGCCCATCTCAGCATCGAGCGCTAGACGTCTGGCACGGTGATCAACCCGCGACACTGCTGTCGATCCGGCTCGTGATTTCGGATGCGGCAGTTTTTCAATGCTGTGGCAGAAGCCCGCGATGACTTCGCCTCAGAAATGATGGGTTGGGCCCGATCTGCGCACTCAACCCAGGTAAGCAGAGCAATCAGGAACGTCAGAAAAGCGGCGACTGTCGCATAGATCGTCGAGACAAATGTGACGGGGTCGATCGCGAGCGCGGCTGGTATGTAGCTCATCGACATCCTCCTGCGACAAGCGAGCAATAGCAGCGCCGTGACACGTCCTAAATTTTGAAGTTAAGAGACGGTTAATTGGTAAACGCCTGGACCGCGCCATCCGCCCCGTGAGCTGCACCTTCCTATCAGCTTACTTCGACGAGGATTTCCGAGAGCCGCTCCGGCATGTCGACCATTCCGACCTGAGGCACTGACATGTCTTCGGAACGGCTACGTCAGAGGAATTCGTTCTCCGCGCAAATCCGCGGTCAGCAACCCCGGATCGTGGCGACTCGAGGTGGGAACGCCCATATATTTGGACAGAGGCTAACCCCATGAAAACCAATGCTCGACGGCAAGTGCCCCGAGGGGGCAGGGAGGGCTCGGCGCGCTTTTGCAACCAAATCCGAACTTTGCTATTGCGTGTCGGGTCCCTTATTTGTTGAATGAAACGCGGTCGCTGGAATACGATTATCAGCTACGCGATGTCCGTTGGTCCGATCGTTCGGGACCCTGCGGTCACGGGGCGTTATTGAATACCTTGGAGACACCCGCCTTTATCGGCTCGGCAGCATCAGTGGCTGCCTTCTGAGCCAGCGCAGATAGCTCCTTGGCCTGCGCGGATACGGTATCGAATTGCTTGCGCATATGCGCGGTCGACAGTTCGATAAGCTCCGACGGGGACTTCACACCCAACAGCTCATTGACGTAGTCAAACGCGGCGCGCGTGTTGGTACGGACAATATCGATAAACTTGAGATTGTAGTCTGTCGCGCCTTTGGCAACGGTCGTATAGGCGGTTTTGAGCAGATCGGCCGCTTCGTCGCTGGCTACCTTCGCTTTCGTGCAGGCGTCCTTTGCGTGTGCGATGCCCTTGTCGGTCATCTCGCGAAGCTCCGCCGGCACTTCGATTTTCGGCATCTCGAACTTAGACAGGTCAAAAGAGTCAGCCATACTACGCTTTGCTGTCTTGGGTGTTGTGGCGTTCGTAGTGGTCTCGTTCATGACGTTCATCCTTAAGGGGCGGATTTGATTGGATCTCCTGCCGCCGCCCTCTAGGCCGGATGTTGGGAGAAAGCGCTTCAGTTCGTCCGTGTTGAAACTTAGACGGCTTTGTTTCCGTTCTTGGGCTGAGCGATTTTCTTGACGCACTCCTCGAGGCTGGAAAAAGGTCCAGAAGAGAGGTTGCCGTCGTCCTCAATCGCGTACCACCCGCACTTGATGCCGCGCATGTCAGATTTGCTTTCATTGATGTAATGCGGAACGGTCATTGTGGCGCTCCAGTGCGCACCGACCATCGACCAAGTCGGTCCGCGTGCGAATGCAACTTTATTTGGAGTATCTTTGCGCCTGCCGATGGCATCAGAGCTGCCGCTGTATGAAAGGTGACTTCGGTACGTCGCCCGATTTTTTGGCAGTCTCGGACAAGCCACTGCTTGCCATTGCCTAATTATGTGGGGCGTCGGACCCAAAGAACAATGGCGGGTCGGGAAATTACATGCTGGTCCGAAGTAGACGATTGCGTTGTCCGGATGTTGGGACCGTTTGAATATACAAATACAGCGCCGCTCCGGCTCCCCTTTCCAACTATTATGCTCTGAGACCGCAAAAACTGGATCATTTTTTGGTTACAGTCTTCGGCGCCGATTCCCCCGGCTGGGAGGAGCGCAGGACGATAAAGGCTTCGCGTTCTCGGACGCCCAAAAGGCGTTAATCTTGAAGCAAGGACGTGACGGGGTTGCGGTCGCGGATATCTGCCGCAGATCACAGGCAGGCGACTATTTCAATTGGAAGAAGAAGCACGATGGGCTGTTGCCGCACGAGACGCGTCGGCTCAAGCAGCTCGAGGATGAAAACGACAAGCTGAAGAAGCTGGTGGCGGACTTGTCGCTCGATCGTGAGATGCCGCAGGACGTCATCCGCCGAAAGCTGTGAGGCCTGTCAGGAAGCGCAAGCTGGTCGATGCGGTTTGTGGTCAGTGGGATGTGTCCATCCTCGAGCCTGCCGTGTGCTCGAGATGGACACCTCGACCTACCACTACAAGTCGCGCCGCCCCGGACAGGCCGGCCTCGAACAACGCATGAGGGAGATCTGCCAGACCCGCGTGCGCTTCGGCTATCGGCGTATTCAGGTGCAGCTGCGTCGCGAAGGTTGGATCAATGAGAAGAAGACGCGGCGGATATACCGCGAGTTAGGCCTGCAATTGCGCAATAAAACGCCAAAGCGGCGGGTCAAGGCCAAGCTGCGAGATGACCGGCGTCCGGCAACGCGATCGAACGAGACGTGGGCCATCGATTTCGTGCACGACCAGCTTGCGACCGGCCAGAGGCTGCGCGTCCTGACGATCGTCGATACGTTCTCCCGTTTCTCCCCGGCGCTGGAGCCTCGGTTCACGTTCCGGGGTGCCGACGTCGTCGACATCCCGGAGAAAGGTCACCAAAGAGTTCGGATTGCCGGTGACGATCCGCGTCGATCAAGGGACCGAGTTTGTTTCGCGGAATTTGGATTTCTGCCTGCGGATTTTGGCGAGATCGAGCACATTGGGGCCAGCTACGGCGCCTGTAGTCGCCATCAGGATCGTCAGCATTCCTGTGACCTCTCGCGCGCCGCGATCGATGGAGTCCCTAGCATATATTTCCGTGCGCAGCTTGTGGTGAGGACTGAGCAGCCCAATATGAGAAACTAGGTCTTGTACGCACCGCGAACGCAACGCGCAACACCGCTTTGCACCACCACAGCGCAACGCTTGGCAATGCGACGAGCCCGACGCAACGTAAGGCCGTTTGGAGCAATCCTGGCGGCCTTCGTTTGCTCCTGTCCTAATGACCCAGGGGTGTCGGGCGATAACACAACGCAATCGGCTTCGCACAACTTGCGCCGAGCGGCTTTCTCTTCTCGGCTTGAGGCTCGAACAATGGGCATGCCACGATGACGAGTTTAACGATCGAGCTCGACCAGCATCGCGATACAGTTGCCCAGAAGCGAACCGAGATTCGTCGGCTGCTCGCTAACGTTAAGGCTGATGAAAGGGTGCTGCGCCATCGGAAGCAAGAGCTGGAGACGCAGCTCGTCGCTACATCGGCGTTGAACTCGCACTATGCCACTGAGAAGACACGCTATGCGCCCCCGCTCCTTGCAACCCAGGTAGCACTAGACCTGCGCTATCAGAAGCAGAATGCAGACGTGTTCGATGACTTGTGGCGGTCATCCTGCGAAATGCCTGACGCCCCGCATCTAAGGAAAGATTGAAACCGCTTCACATCAACGAATCGGTCAATGACGATGATGGTGACAAAGAAAGAGCCGCTTCCACATCACGTAGATGAAAAGCCAATCTGACATGCGCGGCATCAAGGAAGGCTGGTACGCGATTGACGACGACGGCCACCTCTAGTCAGGGCCGTTTCTCAGCCGCGAAGAATGGGTCAGCAGAATCGCTCAACCGACGATCCCGCCGTCTTAATTGACGTCGACCGTCGGTCCGGAAGTCCGACCAGGATCTACCCTTTTTGAGGATTGATATGATCGGAGCCACGACTGTCGCCATCAATGCTAAAACAGCGAAGCCGGACACATCAGTGAATGCCCCGGCGTCCAGATAATGGCGAAAATAATAGAAGGGCAGGAATTATGATAGCGTTCTTCCACCGGCTTTTGATGCACTACGGCATCTATCGTCGCTATCCGCTGCCGCGGTTCCCCGCGATGCGGAATGCTTGGCACATTGCGCGCCCCTAGGGTGGCCTTACTTCCGCTTTTTCGACCGCAGCCGCCCGCTTGGCGCGCCTCGCCATCGAGAAATTCGATACCTGCCGCCTCTAGCGTTGCCTGGACAGCGGCCGCATGCGCGCGGCTTGTGCTCGGTAATCCGCTGGGGCTCCTTCGATCAGGTTCACGGTCAAGCTCTAATTACACTTGGTCCAGGTCTTCTTTGGCCGTGAAGGGTACGGTTGAGCAAGTGACCAAGAAGCTAATCGGTAAACACTCGACGTAGCAAAACCCCAGGTAGCTTGGTCCGCCAGATATTAATCGACAACGAGCTGGCCCCACGAGACCATCAAACCCACAAAGATTCATCGTGGCAGATGCAATACTCTGTTTTCTTCCACTTTTGGGACAGAGCCGACATGACGGCACTTGATGTTGGTCTCGTCCCGATCGAAAATGAGACCCAACACAGACATCTACGCGATTCAAACCCCTTGGTTGACAACTGGCGTATCAGCCAAGACCTTCACAACATCATGCGCAAGCAGGACTTACCAACTGCCCGTTTTGCCTACAGTGCGGCGGCCCGCTGGTACGATATCATGGTCGGTGATGATGCCGAGACTGGCAAGACCATCCTGCAAGCTCACGAAATCGAGAACCTCGCTCGCATCCACCGACTGGGGTGATCTCATACCCAACCCGTCGATGACACTCGGCAACATACGCGAGGATGAGTGTTGAAGGTTCGGTCTCCGTTATTTTTTCAACAGATCGCGAATTTCTGTCAACAGCATGACCTCCGGTGTTGGTCCAGAAGAGGGGGCTGGAGCCTCTGCCGTTTTCAATTTATTGATCCCCTTGATCGCGATGAACAGTACCCATGCGATGATAAGGAAGTTCAGCGCGACAGTGAGAAATTGGCCCCAGCCGAGCACGGCGCCTTGCTTCTTCGCGTCGGCGTATGATGCGCCAGCTGCGACCTTGGAAGAAAGGCCAGTGTAGTAGTTCGAGAAGTCTAGTCCGCCAGTTATGGCTCCGATGATCGGCATAATGATGTCGCCGACCAAAGAGTTTATAATTGCTCCGAACGCGGCCCCGATGATGACGCCGACGGCGAGATCGACCACGTTGCCGCGCATGGCAAATTTCTTGAATTCGTCGAGCATGGGAGGCCCCCAAAGGTCTGGCGGATTAGCTCGCTGGATATATTCTGGCCTGGTTGCGAGCCGCGAGTCCAGATGGCGTCGCGCGATGGCCAACCCGAAGCATCCCCCCGGCCCGCCAAATGACGCTTGGCAACATGACGAGCGCAGACTATCGCCAATTACCGGACGAAGAAGTGGCGCTCGCGCAAGCAGCCATTACGAATGAAAGTAGGGCGCAGCACTATGCGATGGCCGCCTACTACACTCGCTTGGCAGAAGCGAAGGAAAAGCGGGGGAAATGATTAGGGCGTCGATGACGCTGGGCAACACGCGCGAGCAGGGCGTGCAGCACCTGCTCGCCTACTGCCTCAACGACGCCTGTCGCCATCAGGCATTGATCGACGTGTCGAGCTTTTCACCCGCCTCCGGCAACCAGGGCGGCGTTAGTTAGCGTTAGGAAACGGCTTTCGCATTGACTGAGCAATATTGAACAGCTTCCACTCCGACTGCGCGCCTAGTATTTACATCGCCGACGGAGCGGGAGTGGCCTCCCCCCGACGGTAGGGACGACGGCCCGCCCGCGCCGAGTGGGCTGGGCCGTCGCGTCCCGCACAAGCCGGTGGTGGTCTAAGGCGCCGGTTGGCCAGGGGGTGCTTCTCACCAACGGAAAATCCCAATGTTCACGATGCGTCAGTACATCGAACACGAGAACGTTGAGCGCTTCATGAAGTGTCTGAGCACAGAAATCGACCCAGGAAAGCAGACCATCCTGCTTAAACTATTGATCGAAGAAAGAGCCAAGCAGGCGCAAACCACACCGGAAAGCCAAAGATAGAGCTTCGGTCGGCCAGCGCCGGAACTCGACGTTGACGGCTACGTCCACTGTCCTGCTGAATGGGCACCGCGTGGGTTTCATTGCCGCCGTGCACGACCAAAGTGGGAAAAGCAAGTGGCGCGGGAGAGAACCTGAAGCGGTAACGATGAGCAATTCACAGACGGAGATTAAGCCATGGAAGCGAGTTTTGTGGAGTTCGAAGGCGCCGACGGCGAGGTGAGGGTCAACGCTTCCAATGTGCAGTGGATACAAAGGGGGACGAAGGACCTAACAGGCGATCACGCTCTAATTATGTTTGGTCCAGGTCATTCGTTGGCCGTGAAGGGCACCGTTGAGCAAGTAACCAAGAAGCTCATCGGCAAGCGCTCGACGTAACAAAGCCTGCGCGCTTGGCGGATGTCCAAACGCGGATGCAGCTTGCATGTGTTGCGGAGCGATTGTCGAGAGAGTCTCGATGCGTTTCCACCCTAGCGCAGGTTTATGACCATCTGCTCGGCAACGAGATGACACGAACGACCGATTTCGACAGCTATGTAAAATCGCTGTGCCTCAATCTCGCGCAGATTCAAGCGGCGCCGGATCACGGTGACTTGCGACAGCGACGCTGATCCTCGATCTCGATGTGGTGACGGCATTGGGCATCGTCGTCGCGGAGCTGGTCACCAACAGCTATGACCACGCCTTTCCCAGCGGCAAGGGGTCGGCCACCGTGTCAGTGCGCCGCGTCGCCGGAGATCTCGACATGGCGACCATGACCATCAGCGACAACGGCACGGCTTCAAGGTCAGTGCCGAAGACAAGCGGCACGGGCTCGGCCTGGTGCGGCGGTTGGTCGAACAGGTTCGCGGAACCGCGGTGGTCGACTCGGACCATGGCACGGTTTGGACCATCAGATTCCCGACCGCAATCGCAGCGGCCCCCAGGCGGGTGACTGAACGCTCTCATTAACAGTCATCGCGCGATTTTCAGGCCGCCGAGGACGGTCGTCCTTATCCGCGATGCTGCGACCGGTCCACGGACGCCCGGCGACGGCACCTTCACTGCGATCGGGCGGGCGGTCGGTCATTTCTTATACGTGGAACCCGAGAAAGCCCGCGACTAGGATTATGACGACCACGACGCCGATGATATAGAAAATGTTCATTTTATTTGCTCTGAAGGAGACACCTATCGAAGATCAAAAACTAGCGCTGCCGACAAGTGAAGACTGTGCCAAATTGCTCATGCCATTTGAACGCGCCGCGTGACGTTTGGAATAATGTGGGCAACTCAACCTGACCTTGCTCTGACCGCTGGACGCACGATGCTACAAATATAACTTTTGAGTATGAAGCAACTTTTTTCTTGCTCTTTCGTTGTATCCACAATTCCCATGACGAGACCAGCAATAAGCATCGTCGTCCTGGAGTTGAGGCCCCGCCCCGCCTCTAACCCCCGCCGAGTTGGGTCGGGGACTCGATTTTTTGACATGGATCCGAAAAAGCTTATTTATTTGCTATTCAAGTGGGGGTGGCGGGGAGCGCTTGTTCTGGCCTTCGCCATATTGGGCCTATGGCTCTACTCCCAATGGATATATTGAGGATTTGAGCTTTACCCCCAAGCGTAGCGTGCCCATTTTTGCGACCGTCTTCGGTCTCTGTGACGCGCGCGTGCCTTAGTGGTTAAGCGGATCTGCCCCCGGAGAATCGAATCCGAACATCGAACCTGCGAGCATCGCCTCCACCTGGGCGTCAGTGATGCCGTGGTGCCTGTTGAAGCGTTCGCCATCATAGGCCTCCCAGCGCAGACAATAACCGCGTGTTCCGCGTTTGATGAGGATCGGGCTGTTGTCGCTCGGTAGATGTGCGGCGCAAATTTCGGGCAGATCTGCCAGCACATCGCTGATATTACGCCGGATAAACTCCATGGTTTCTACCGTTTTGATTTGCTGTTTTGGTCAGCCGAATGCTTTCCACCGAATATGTAGAACCTCGCGCCCTGGTTTTAAATGCGTAAAGAGAAATAGTTTCACGATGGAACGTTTCACAGCACATGGCAACACATCAACAACCGCTGGACGGTGCAATTAGATCCGGGCTCGACTTCAGGGAACGTCCCGTAGGGGGACCATCTGAATGTTCAGCGGTTGTAATTGGCCGTCAATTGGCGCAGCTTGAGTGCGGCATCGGGATCGATTGCAGCCGCCGCCATGAGCAGGCACTGCTCTGCTCGCTCACGATCTTGCTCAGGGTCATATTAGCGCCGGCGGTGCAACGTCGTTAATACCCCCCCATGTTGGAGGCCCCGCACGCACCTTCGCTCAAGGGACCAGCCCGCACAGCGTATAGAACAAGGCGGCCATCAGTCCCGCAGCGGGCAGCGTCACAACCCAAGCAATCACCTTTCCGTCCTTGAGGGCAGCGATCCGAGTTGAGCTAGGTCAAAATTACAAGCGAAATCAGTAGTATTATTGACAATCTGGATACAAACTCCCGCGATTATTCGGATGAATGTGCGGGGCAGATATCCGCCGGACGCGGCCGGCGATCGTCAACCAAAGCCTCCGCCCGCTCCCAACGAGACGCGTTGCTACGGAGGTTTGACGCCGTGACGGGCCAGGTTTCTTTGCCCCAGCGTTGAGTGACAATGAGGGATGAAGTGCCCACGGCTAGGAAGCGGAGACGGAGTTTATGACTGGTGCCGAGTTGGCTCCTGTGGAACTGGCTGGACGCCTTGCTCTTGCATTCGGTCTAGCGGTGTTCCTTCGGTCTCGCATTTGAGGAGGTATACAAGCGCGAAGACCGGTTGGTTTCCGGTGGGATTCGGACGTTTCCCATGCTAGCCGTCTCAGGTGCAATGCTTTACCTGGTCGAACGACAACACTCGCTGGCATTCATCGCAAGCTTACTCGCGTTGGCACTATGGCTCCACGCCTATCTACGCAATGCGCCACCGGGTCCAAATTCAACTAGCTTGATCATACCTGTCTCGAGTTTGCTTGCGACTACGTCATCGGACCGGTCGCCCTTACGCAGCCGCCCTGGGTGGTCGTTGCCGTTTCTGTGGCTGCGGTTATTCTTCTCGATACTCGGGAACGGCTCCACAGACTTATTGAGGTGGCCCCGCAGGAGGAACTACTAACCGCCGGGAAATTCCTAATTCTCATTGGAATCATCCTACCACTCGTTCCAAACCAGCCGATAACGGTGGCGACCACCCTCACGCCTTATCACGTTTGGTTGGCAGTGGTTGCGGTCTGCACGTTGTCATATCTGAGCTACTTGTTGCAAAAGTACGTACCCGTACCTAAAGTCGCGTTGCTGCCGGCAATCCTAGGTGCGCTTTACTCATCGACGGCTACAACGGTCGTTCTCGCAAAACGTCAGCGGGAAGTTGGCCCGGCTCGCTCTGATCTCGTAGCAGGAATTATCGCCGCAACCGCGGTTATGTACGTCCGCCTCGGCGTCGTCATAGCTCTCTTCAATGTGCAGCTTAGCCTGGGTTCTCGCACCGGCGCTGGGTGCATTGTTCGTACTTGGTGCTGGGCTCGCTGCATACGAATGGCGCAGCACGGCGGAACAGCAGCACAGGACAAATCTAAGCCTTCCCGCGGCCAATCCACTGCAAATACCCACAGCATTCATCTTTGCTGCGATCTTTGTCGTCATCTCTGTCGCGACGTCCTGGATTCGCGCGACGTTTGGCCAAACTGGTGTGCTA
>CAVXDE010000025.1:0-392452 GCA_963760435.1 uncultured Alphaproteobacteria bacterium | reverse complement strand
CGGAAGGATGGCAGCCTCATCGACGTTTCACTGACGGTGTCGCCGATGCGCGGCAACCAGGGAAACATCGTGGGTGCCTCGAAAATCGCTCGCGACATCACCGATCGGAAACTGGCCGACGCAAAGCTGCGGGACAACGAACGGCACCTGCAGGAGCTGCTGTCCGCGATCCCGGCTGCCATCTATACGACTGACGCCGAGGGTAAGATCACGTACTACAATCAGGCTGCGGTCGATCTCGCCGGACGCGTCCCAACGCTCGGAAGCGACGAGTGGTGCGTGACCTGGAAACTGTATCGGCCGGACGGAACGCCGCTCCCGCACGAGCAGTGTCCGATGGCGGTGGCGCTGAAGGAGGGGCGTGCAATCCGCAATGCCGAGGCAATTGCTGAACGTCCTGATGGCTCGCGCGTTCCGTTCATTCCATACCCGACGCCTTTGCGGGACGCGAAAGGACGGGTCGTGGGCGCCATCAACATGCTGGTCGACATCAGTGAGCGCAAGCAGGCCGAAACCCAGCAACGCATCCTCCTCAACGAGCTCAATCATCGGGTCAAGAACAACATGCAGATGCTGCAGTCGTTGTTGTTCTCGGCCGCGAAGCAAACGCACAGTGCGGAGGCGCGCCAGGTTCTGCGCGATGCATCCGGGCGGATTGCCGCGATGGCGGCGGCGCAGCGCGTGCTCTACAGCACGTCCGACACGACACGGTTCAGCGTCGAAGAGTTGCTCGATGCGGTGTGTCAGACTGCCCGCCAGGCGTTCGCACCCGACGTACAGGTCGTTGCCGAAGCGTGCTCCGGAGTTCTGTCCAATGACGTGGCGATGCCGCTCGCATTGATCATCAACGAACTGCTCACCAATGCGGTGAAACACGGGCTCGGCGGACGTTTGGACGGCGTTATCCGCGTCGGATTGACAAACGACGGTGATTTACTTCAGCTGTACGTTGAAGATGACGGGCCGGGATTTGATCTGGAAACGGTTCGCGAGCGCGCGTCCGGACTTCGCCTGGTACGGGGTTTGGCCCGCCAAATAGGCGGACGCTTTGATGTTGTGAGGAGTTCGGTGACACGCTGCATTGTACGTTTTTCTCAGGATCATGATTGTGCACACCGCACCAACGGCTGACGTCTCGGACATGGTTGCGTGGGTATCCCCGAATGCGGGCCCACGTGTGGTATTCGCCCAAGGCGAGTCCGCCGGATCCATCCAAGCAGATCGCCACGACGGGACCAATCCTCATTGTCGAGGATGATTTCCTGGTCTCCATGGAGATTGAAGCGGCGCTTGCCGAGGCTGGTTTCGAGATCGCCGGCGTTGCGGTTTCAGCCGAGGAGGCGGTCGAGCTGGCGCTCGAAAAAGTTCCAATACTCGTGATTATGGATATTCGGCTAGCGGGCAAACGCGACGGGGTCGATGCCGCGCTGGAACTGTTTCGCAAGCAGGGCATCCGCTGCATTTTTGCAACAGCGTATCACGATCCGGCAACACGCGGCCGCGCAGAGCCCGCCGCTCCGCTGGCTTGGCTGCCCAAGCCCTACACGATGTTGTCTCTGGTCGACGCGGTTCGGCGCGGGCTCGCTGAATTGGGGTCGGGGAAAGCCTGAAGTTCTCGTACGCGCTGTTGGTCCTGCGTGGAGTGCTGTTGACGTGAAAACTGGCCGGGTGTTTCCCCGGCCAATTTGTTTTCGACGGCGATCTCATAACGGAACGGGTGCGAGGCGGCAGGGTTTCGTCCGCGCCGATAAATGCTCGACACCAATGTCGGAGCCGGTAAGAAGGACGATCCGGCCGAGGTGGCACGCATTGGCTTTGATGCCATGATGCAGGGAAAGGGTGACGTCGTCAGTGGCTGGAAGAACAAGCTCGAGACGGCGCTCGCGACCGTGACTCCGTCGCGCATGCTCGCCGAGCAGCATCGCAGGATGGCGGAGCCTGGTACGGCACGCAGATAGAACCCAATTCAACAATCGGTGCCTGGACGTCCGCCTCCCGGGCGCTCAGGGGATGCGAGGACCGATGCGGCAGGCGTTTCTCAGTCGATTGTTTGATGCTGCCTGTATGACGGGGCGTTGCGGCAGCGGGCGAGCGCCGCAGCAACTTCGATGGCGGCCAACGGATTGCGCACGATCTCGGTGATTCGCGCCGGTCGCGAACGCATCGGCATTGGTGTGATCCGATATCGGCACGGCGAGCACGATGGGCAGTTCAGCAGCCACTCGTCGCAGTGCGTTGGTGACGGCAACCAATTTTGCTGTCCCGCGGACAGTCAGCACCGCGACATCGAACCGATGCTGTGCTTCGCGGCATGCGGCCAGAGCTTCTTCGGGACGCGAGAAGCCGACCGGCTCATAGCCGAGTGCGGCCAAGATCTCCTCGTTCTTGAGCAGCCGTTCTCGATCGTCGTCGAGCAGTAAGATGGTCTGTCCGTTCCCGAGCGGCAGGGCGGGCGCGGCGGTCGGGTTCGCGGGTTCTGGCGCCACCGTGCACGGCAGCCAGGCTTCAAACGCGCTGCCGGCACCGGGCTGCGTGCGCACATTCAGCGCGCCGCCGTGCTCCCGGACGATCTCGCGCACCGTCGCCAGTCCCAATCCGTTTCCGGCCGCGCGCGTCGTAAAGAACGGCTCGAATATCTTCCCCAAGGTGATCTCGTCCATGCCGCGCCCGTTGTCGCTCACCGTGATGACGACATAGCGGCCTTCGGCGAACTCGCCGTGCGAGAGGGCCTGCCGTGCAACCTCGCGCACCTCGGCGCTGACCTCGATGCGTCCGTGCCCCGATGTCGCCTGTGCGGCGTTGTTGCAGAGGTTGATGATCACCTGCTGCAACTGCGCTGGTTCTCCGGAAATGATCGCCGTTTTGGCTGCGTCGTTGATCAACAGTTCGATCGTGTCCGGTAAGCGCCGGCCGAAGCAGTGTTTCGGCTTCGGTCATGAGCAAGCCGATATTCACCGGCTGGCGGCGTGCTTCACGCCGACGTCCGTACGTCAGCAACTGGTCAATGAGATCGCGGGCACGCTCTGCGGCCCGGCGGATCGCGGTGATATTGTTTAGCGGCTTCTTGCTGCCGACCAACGCCTCGGCCATTTCCGCGTGCCCCAGGATGGCGCCCACGATGTTGTTGAAATTATGTGCAATGCCGCTGGTCAGGGCGCCGACCGTTTCCATCCGGCGCGCCTGTTGCAGGCGCTGCTCCAATCGCGTTCTGTCTTGCTCCAACCTTTGCCGTTCGATCGCGCTGGCAATCGCGTGAAGCGCCATGGGCAGCAGGCTCCGTGCCGACACTCTGGTGAAGCTCTTCGCGCGTATCAGATCGAAACCCAGGATGGCACCGGCGTCGACGCGGTTCTCGTCAAGGAAGTTCGAGGTGCACATCCAGCTGCGGATTCGACAGGTCAAGAGCGCGTCCCGCAGCGGGCTCGCCGGGAGATGGTCGACGTCGCGAAACGTACACGATCCCACGCATTGCACCGGAGAAAGCCGATAGAGCCCCATTGGCGCGCTGCAGCCAGTCCGCTGGATATGTTGTTCCGTCGCGATGCCATTTGATTGCACGCGACGGCGGATCGATCAGCAAAATATATACGCGATCGGCACCAAAAAATTGGCCCAGCTCGGCAAGCGCGGTTTCGACATGCGTCAGGATTTCATGCGGCTTGGAATTGATAAAGCGCGTCGAGATGCCGGTGATCACATGCTCCAAAGCGGCGCGGTGCCGCAGCGCCCGGGCACGCGCCCGCAGTTGCAAGCCGAAACCGATCAGAATTCCGACCAGGACAACCGAACCGGCATAGAGCAGCACGCGGAAGCGGCGTGCCGCGTTGCGGGATGCAAGCTGGCGCTCGAGAACCACCGCCCGCAGCGCCCGCTGTTCCTGCTTGATCGGCAGTGCAAACAAGGCTTTGAGTGTTGCGTCCGTCTGCGGCAGAAGCTTGCGCAGCAAGCGCCCATGCGCGAGCAGAGCTTGCGTGGCAGCGCCATCGCTGTCGGATACGCGTTCTGCGGCAAGCGCATCCAACTGCTGTTCCACTTCGCCCGCCGTGGCGGGTGACGTATCGAGCGCGAGACGCAGCATGGCAGCCGATAGCATGGTGACCCTTGGCGCTAGAGGCCCGGTTCTATCCGACGCCGTGAGCCGGTTGCTGAACAGCTCGAAGTAGGAAAGAGAATTCTGTAGCAGGGCGTTGTCGGTCTTGAATTGCTCCGTCAGGTGCTCTTGCTGGTCCAGCGAATCACCTAGAGGTCTTGATCGCTGATCCGATGGGTGGATCTGCGCGGGTCAGCTCGCGCAGCTGGTCCAGTGCATCAGCCAATTCGTTGGCTTTCGCGCACAATGGAATCATAGTTGCGCAACAGCCCGGAGCGAGCGGCGAGGACATCTCGCTGCAGCGCGCTCTCTGCCACAACGAAGCCGTTCAGGGTGGAGAGCGCGCGATCGAACTCCTCTGCTTCCGGGTTCATCCCGCGCAACGAAAGCCAGGTGAACAGGAACAACAAAAGCAGCGGTATAACCAGTACCGCCAACTTCACTTTCACGGCGCATCTCCGATGCGATGGCCGTGGTAGTTGCCGGTCAGCGTGCGTAGAAACGCCGCGATCGCCGCAATGTCACGTTCCGGCATGGTGCGGTTGAGCTGCGCGAAGGCCATCCTGCGCACGGCCTCTTCCAGCGTCGGTGCACTACCGTCGTGAAAATAGGGAGGCGTGGTCGCTACGTTGCGCAGGCTTGGAACACGAACGAACTCAGGCTTGCGCGCGACCAACGGATGGAAGATGCCTTGGCGTTCGAACAAATTGCCGCCAACGTTCACACCCTGGTGACAGGACACGCAGCCGTAGGACTTGAACAACTGGTACCCGGCGAGCTCCTGTGCGGAAAGCGCCGTCGTATCGCCGACGAGCCACAGGTCGAAACGGCTCCCGGGCGTAAGCAGTGAGCGCTCGTAGACTGTGATAGCGTCCAACAGGCTCGGCGGGTCTGGATTGTGGCCATAAGCAACGATGAACTCGCTCCTGGTCCGTGCATCGGCCGCGAGTTTTGTGACGATGTCATTGACGGGGGACTGCAAGCCGCCCGGACTTTCGAGCGAGGAGAGCGTGTGAGACTTCGAGCGTGCGAAAATTGCCTTCCCAGTTCAGTCGGAAATTGAGCGTGGCGTTGAAAACCGTGAGGGCGTCAAAAGCCGACTCTGGGCCGTCTTGAGCAAGTTTGCTCGCCGGCGGCTTCGCGCCGTTGGTCTGGGTGTCGTGGCAAGACACGCATGCGCGTGTCCCCATCGCGCGACAGCTGGGGGTCGTTGAACAGCTGCTCGCCAAGTTTAACTTTGAGGGGATCTGCGGCGGGCGGCTGTGGGATTGGCGTTATCGGTTCGTCGACCGCGACCTGCACAACGTTCGGCACATCCGAATTGGACGATCGCGCCGGCAAACCGCAGACCAGAACGGCAAGCTGGACAACAAGAAGCAGTCGGCCCCAAGAACCACCATGGGCGATAGAGAAGCGTGTTGCTGCGAGTCCCATCCGCGTCGTGAGGAGTCCGTACCAGACGTTGGTGTCGGGGCGATGATGTCGTCTTTGCTTGAGCAGATGTGCCACAGCATCGCAATCACGTGTTGATCAACAATACGTTGGCTGGAAACTCAGCGTCGCTGACATGCATTGTGCGGTATCGGGGGAAGAGGCTGGTCGTCGGTAGGGCCTTCGCGCTACGCATTGGAATCTCCACGCAAGAATGGAGACGGATACGGCAGGGCCTGTTACCCGAGCATCTCAGCGCGCCGGAAGAGCGTTACGATTGTAGTAATTCTAAACATTGATCGACCATCGCGCTGCTTCATCACGTCTTTGCTACCAAAGCGTTCATGCCCAGTGCTTGACCTGTGCCCGCGAGCGACTACGTGAAGGTTTTTCCGAACGAATGCGTGGAGAGATTTCGATAGAACTCAGCGGGGATTTGACGATGAGTTGGTCAGCTGGACGAGACGGTCACCCGGGAGGCTGCTTCGGTGATGAATGAAGCCGTGGACCGCGCGGCTTGGTACCAAGCAAGCCGACACGGAGAGGGCAGCGGCGCCGATACCAGCGGGCTGGGGCGTATCCTGATTGTCGATGATGACTTCGAGATGCGCCACATGATCCTGAATTACTTGACGGCGCAGAATTTACGTGCGGTCCCGGTGCAGGGTCGGCAGGAGATGGCCCGACAATTCGCGACCGGCGAACCCAGCCTGGTCGTGCTTGATCTCTGTCTGGGCGATGACGACGGGCTCGACTTGCTGCGCGACATCCGATCCCGTTCGGACGTGCCCGTCATCATCACGACGGGTCATCGCCGAGACGAGATCGACGTTGTGCTCGGCCTGGAACTCGGGGCCGATGATTATCTGGCGAAGCCGTTTGGACTGCGCGAGTTGCTCGCACGCATTCGCGCGGTGCTGCGGCGCCGGGAGGCGAAGCCGGTTGCCGGAGAGCGGGACCCGGAGCGGGGGCGTTATCGGTTCGGCGGCTGGGAACTCGATCGCCGCGCGCGCCGCCTGACCAATCCGCATGGCGGTCCAGTCATGCTCACCAAGGGTGAGTACGCGTTGCTGAGTGCTTTTGTGGATGCGCCGCAGCGGCCGTTGAGCCGCGAGCACCTGATGCGAGCAAGCCGCGTGCACGAGGACGTCTTCGACCGCAGCATCGACGTACAAATTTTGCGCTTGCGCCGTAAGCTTGAAATCGATCCAAGCGCGCCACAAATCATCCGCACCGAACGCGGGGTCGGTTACGTCTTTACACTGCCGGTCGAGCCGTTTTGAGGAATTTTGCTGGGCGGGACATTTTTTCCTGACGCACTGCCCTTGGTTGCGACGGTCTGACGCGCCGCGGACCCCGATGGCGAAAGCGTGCCTGCTTTTCTATAGTGCAAGGCGGTTTCCCGTTCGCCAACACCGTTTTCGCGACACCTCATGCCAATCGGTCGGATTGCGCGACGACACTTCATCGCGACGGTCGCGGGCGCGGCCACATGGCCGCTGCGCTCATGGGCGCAGCAGCCGGCAATGCCGCTCGTCGGCGCGTTGATCAACGGCTCGCCGCAAGATGCCCAGTCGTTGGTGGCGCCCTTTCGCGATGGGCTTGGCGAGCAGGGTTACATCGAGGGCCAGAATGTCGCCGTCGAATACCGATGGACGGAGGGTCACAACGAACGCCTGTCGCCACTTGCCGCCGAACTGATCAATTTGCGAGTGGCTGTTTTGGCGACGCTGTACGGGGCTTCTGCTGCGCTGGCCGCGAAAGCGCTGACAAAATCCATTCCCATCGTGTTTCTCACCGGAGGTGACGCATCCGAACTCGGCATCGTCGCCAACTGGGACAGACCCGAAGCAAACCTCACGGGCGTGAGTGGGATCACGGATTTCCTGGTGGCGCGGCAGATCGGCCTGTTGCGCAGGCTGCTCCCCAACGGCAGATCGTTTGCGCTGCTGACAAATCCAGCCAGTGTGAACGCCAATCGATTGGTGCAGATCACGCAGGCTGTAGCGAAATCGATCAGACGAGAGCTGGTCCCCGCTACAGCAAGCAGCGAGAGCGAACTCGATTTAGCATTTGCATTGTTGGCCGAGCGGCGTCCGGACGGCGTCGTTATTCCAACCAACGCGTTTTTTCTCAGCGTTCGCAAGCGGATCGTTGCACTCGCCGCGGAATGCAAGCTCGCCGCGGTCTATGATGTGCGCGACTTTGTCGAGGCCGGCGGTTTGATCAGTTACGGCCAAAGCTCGGAGCGGTTTCGCCAAGTCGGCGTCTATGTGGGCAAAATTTTACATGGGGCGACGCCAGCCGATCTACCGGTCGTGCGGCCATCAAACTTCGAGCTCGTCGTCAATCGTAGGGCCGCAAGGGCCCTCAATCTCGATCTCCCACCCTCGGTTCTGTCGCAGGCCGATCAGGTCATTGACTGAGCACGTGGGCTCTTTTGCTCACACTTCCGCGCAGACCACGCAGAGGATGACCGTTGCGGCCGCGCATATGATCAGCATGAAGTCGATAGGCATATTGCTCTCCGTAGGGGTCCCGGCCGCCGGGGCTGGGGGCGGGGGCGGATGACGGCCGGGACCGGGGCTCCTGGGAAGACAAGAGCACCGACAATCTTGAAGAGCGGCGTTACGGCCCGATTTCGACGGCGATGAATTCGGTTACGAACGTAGCTTTCGCGGATCGAGCCCGTAACCGCTTGCAATCTACCGATGTAACGATTCTCACCCGTACTGAAATTCAGCTGTAGTTGGCGACATGTGATCTGGGCACTCCGATTTGCAGGAGTGGACCAGCATGACCATGCGACGCATCTCAACGTTTCAACTGAACAATGACAGTCTCACGAGCACCAATCTGCGCATGCACGTCAGACAACAGGCGGGCCCCGGTCCGTTGCGAGAGCTTATTCTTTGGCTTCTGCTTGCAGCGCTTCTCTTCATGTTGTTGGCGGATGCCGCATACGCAGCTGACCGACGAAGCTCAATCCATCCACGGTCTGTCGAGGCTGGTGTGCCGAGCTACAACATCGACGCCATCTGTCGCGGGGCTGCGTCGATCTCGCATGTGCTGGAAACAACCGCGCCCGACAACGCGCAGAACTGCAGGGAAGACGAGCGCAGCGCCCGCCAGCAGTTGCTGCAGCAATGGACGCAATTCGATGCCTCAGATCGTGTCATGTGTGATGGCGCCGCGCAGTCCGGCACGGTCGAACCGACGTATACCGAATTGATGACATGCCTCGAGGTCGCACGCGACAACAGAGATAGAACCACACGTGTCGCACAACGCCCCGACCAATCGCGTCAACCGACCGCACGCGGGGCGGCACCTGCCCAAGGCACGGCGCCCATGCGCAATGCCTTTGCCAGGCGATAGGCCGGAGCAGGTCCAGATATGTCGCCGAATCCCGCACTCCCTTGCCATCTAGCTTCGGTCAGGTTCTTTCGTAACCGAGAAAATTCGCAGCTGAGGCGCGGATGTGGGGGAGCGCGAGGCGGAGATGAGAAGACTTACCACAGCGCTGGCTTCTGTCACCGTTGTGATTGAGTTGGTTGCGAGCGTTCAAGGTCAGACCCAGACACCAGAGCAGGCGTGGTCAACGTTTCTGGGCAACATGGGGCGAGGTCAACTATGCGGTTGAGCAGCTTATCGATCCATATGTCGACAAGGCGATGCTCAACAATGTCCTGGCCAAGTCATGGGTGCCGTATCGAACCCCGCTGCCGCCACGCGCAAGCGATCTGCCGCAATCAGCAAAATAACGACTGATCAGCGAAACAGGAATCGCGCATCGCCGACGAACACCGTGGCGGTGCGGCCCGTCACCAGCCGGGTGTCGTCGGGAAGCTCGTCGAGCTTGATGCGCACCGGCACGCGCTGTGCCAGCCGCACCCAGTTGAACGTCGGATTGACCGAGGCCAGCAGGTCGTTGCTGGTGCTGCGGCTCTGGTCTTCGATGCCACTGGCGATGCTCTCGACGTGGCCGGTCAGGACACGCGGATCGCCGATCAGGCGCACGCTTGCGCGGTCACCGACATGCACGTTGCGCAGTTTGGTTTCCTCAAAATAGCCTTCTACACGGAACGTGTCGCTGTCGATGATCGCCATGATGGGCGCGCCAGCCGTTACGTAGCGTCCGGGCAGCAAGCCAAAATTGGTGATGATGCCATTTACCGGAGCCGTGACGGTCGAGCGGTCCAGATTGAGCTTGGCGACGTTGAGGTCGGCAAGCGCTTGGTCGAGCGCGGCCTGCTGGATCGCGACCGCCGACTGATCCTGCTCATATTTCTGCGCCGTCACCGCGACCGTCGCCAGCGCCTTGCTGCGCGCCAGGTCACGCTGGCCCTGATCGAGCGTCGCTTGGCGGCTTGCAACTTGGGCCTTCGCCGTCTCGAGCGCGAGTTCGAAGCGCTTCTGATCGATGCGGAACAGCGGCTCGCCTTTTTTGACGCGCTGATTGTCGTGCACGAATACATCGCTGACCAAGCCTGACACATCGGCCGCGACTGGAACCACATCGGCACGCACCCGGCCGTCTCGCGTCCAGGGCGAGAGCATGTAGTAGACCCAGAGCTGCCAACAAACCACGGCGGCGATTGCGACGGCCACCGCGGTTATCGCAAAGCGCACGAAAAATAAGAGGAGGCGCCTGATCATAGGACGATCTCAGGGATGAGGTGGCGAAGCTCTCCGATAACGGGTTCGGCCGCAGCTGTAACAACACCAAACAAAATGGCAAAGATACACAGATCGAATAGCGGACGGTGCCAAACCAGGTGATAGAAGCCGATAATGTCGAGGAACTGGCGCACGACGAAAGCCAGCAGAAATGCGATGATGGCAAAGATCACCAACGCCGGAACAAATATACCGTAAATGTCGAACTCGGCGATCAAGCCTTGGTCTCCGCCTTTTGTGTCTGCGCCGCATAAGGTGGCGCATCGGGATAGAGGTTGCGCCGCAAGCCGATGGTCGCGACCAAGCCAGTGTGCCGCAGCGTGCGTGAACTCACAGCAAGCATATCGCCAATCAACCCATCAATGCTAGCGAGCAGGCCGGGTCCGGGAGGTTGGCGCCGCCCTCGCGCCAGTGCGCGAAAGTGACCGGAGACACCAGGCAGCACCGCTGCCAACCACTTGTTGCTCGGCCCGTCGAGCTGTGAACCGGTCTCCTGAAGTTCAATGATATTCACGCCGGTTCGCAAGTCTCGCAGCGCATCGCCACAGGCCAACTCGGGATCGTCTCCGGCCTGGCTCATTCGCGGCGCCAGCAGACCAACACGGTCGAGCATTTGGCTTGCCCACTCACCGCGTGTCGCGATCAGGGTACGATCGGCCAAGTCAGCCAAGTCTCGCCAACCGCTCCGCAGCAGTCGCCGCGCACTTGCCTGCGCGCCCATCACCCGCATCAGCCTGGTCGTCGCTATGCCAACCAGGCTTCCGATCACGACCGCAATTGCCGAGTTGAGGAATGATGCCATGTCCGCCGTGTACTGCGGCTGGAAGGCGAGCAAGACGGTGAATCCGAGGATCGGCGCCAGGCCGAGCGCCGTATAGCGGGGGATTGCCATCACGGCGCCAAACAGCAGCAACGGCGGGGCGAGGCAGACCACCAATGCTACGTAGCCGTCGATCGCCGGAAGAATCGCGAACTGATAGAGCGCAGCAATCGGTATCGAAGCCACGATCCCCGTGGTGAGCGTCGACATTGTCGGGGTCGGGTCATCCAGCGCGGCAAACAGCGAGCAGATGACGGCCACAAACCCGGTCGCTACGGCCCCCTGCGGCCAGGCGGTGGCGATCCAGAACCCGCAGCAAATAGAGATGGCAAGAGCCGCCGTCAGGGCGGACAGCGCCGCTATTCCATGGTCGACGTGGAGCGGCTTTGCCCGAAGGCCGGCGATGGTCGCACGAACGTCGCGGCTACGTGTTGAGGACGGATTGCGCATGAGTGCCGCAAGCTCGAGGCATTCGTGCCAGGAGTTGATCAACTCGTGCAGACGCCCCAGCAGACTGACAGTGATCAAATCAGTCCAACTCGCTTGCAGCTGCGTGTCCGGCATGGCGGCGAGACATTCACGCTTGAGTTGTTCCGCTTCCGCGGCTTCGTCTCCCTCGGTTCGAGCACACCAATCGGCCACGGCAGCAATCAGTTTTTCGATGTGTTGCGACAGCCCACTCCGATGCAGCAACGCAATCCGGTCCTCGATCGTACTGAGCAGCGGAAGCAGCGCCACCAAACGCTCATCGAATGCACGCACCAACTTGCTATTGGGCCGCCGCGAGGCGGTGTCGTAGGGCAAGCTCGTGGCCAGAATCGCAAGCTCAGTTACGTCCGTTGCGATCTGCCGCTGCTCCCGCTCGATCTCAGGCGTTGGTTCGCGCCGCAAACCCTCAGCGATCCAGCGCCGCGCATTGGCCAGCATTGCGGTCTGCTTGGCGAATAACGCCGACGTGACGCTGCGGGGAAATACAACACTGTGCACGACCGCGGCCGATACGGTGCCAAGTACGATCTCTTCCATGCGGCCGATTGTCGTGTCCCAAATACCACCGGGGTCGAGCACGCTGGGAAATCCGACCAGGGCCGCCGTGTAGCCGGCGAGCGCAAACATATAGGAGCGCGGGGTACGGTCGAGCAGCGATACATAAAGGCAGAAGGCAACCCAGAGGATGATCGCTGCAGCGGTCAATGCGGGGGCGTCAACCAGATTGGGTACGATGACCAGCATGACGACCCCGCTGATCAAAGTTCCGATAATGCGATACACCGCTTTCGCACGCATGGCGCCGGACAGCGTCTGACTGGTGAGATAGACCGTGATCATCGCCCACCAGGGATTTTTCAATTCGAGTCGAAAGGCGATGAAGAGCGACAGCATCACCGCGATGAAGCAGTTCACGGAAAAGATGATCTCGCGGAAACCGACGTTCCTGAACACTAAGATCCTCGACCGCCACCCCACACGTTGATACCAGAGCTGCGGGCAACCGGCTGGCAGTACGGAGATCTACAACACATATACGGCCAGCGCACGGCCGCCTGCTTCGGCCATTCGGCGCGATGCGCGTCGACTCTCTCCACCGGAGAATGGCAATGCCAAATGGTCATCAACCGATCTGGCTCGCAGCCGGTGTACGCAGCCCGTTTGTTGCGGTCGACGGCCCGTTCGCCGGCCGGGATTCGCTCATGCTTTCCGTGCCGGTGGCGCAGGCCATGGCCGAAAGGGTGCGCGGCCCGATCGATTTTGCCGTATGGGGTGCCGTGGTCCAGAACCTCGCCTATGCCAACTTGGCGCGCGAGATCTGGTTGGAAGCCAAGCTCGATCCGCATGTGCCGACGTTCACGACGGTGATGCAGTGCTCGACCAGCATGGTCGGTGTGTTTGAGGCCGCCGGCATGCTGGCGCGCGGCAGCTCGGCGCTGGCGGTCGTCGGCGGGGTTGAGAGCATGACGCGGGTCCAGATCGGCCTCGGACAGAACCTGTCCGATTGGTTACGCCGCGTGGTGCAGGCGCGCAGTGCCGGTCAACGCCTCTCGGTGTTGCGGCAAATCCGTCCGCGCGACATCCGCCTGTTCGTGCCCGAGGTGAAGAACCGCGTCACCGGCCGCAGCATGGGCGAACACACCGAGGACATGGCCAAGGACTGGAATATCAGCCGCGAGGAGCAGGATGCGCTCGCGCTGCAGAGCCATCAACGGGCGGTTGCCGGGCAGAACAAAGGCTTCTTCGACGATCTGACCGTTCCGATCGACGGCGTGACACGTGACCATTTTCCTCGCCGCGAGACGTCGATGGAGAGGCTTGCACGCCTGAAACCAGCTTTCGATCGCACCAGCGGGCGCGGGACCTTGACGGCGGGCAACAGCTCGCCGCTGACCGATGGGGCTGCGGCAATCTTCGTCGCCACGACCGACGGCGTTGCGCGCCTGCCGGACACGATCCCGCGTGTGCGTCTCGTCGACTTCGAAATGGCCGCCGTCGATATTTTCAAGGAAGGTTTGTTGATGGCGCCAGTCACTGCGATTCCACGGCTGCTGGCGCGACACGGGTTGGCGTTCAACGACATTGCGCTGTGGGAGATCCACGAGGCGTTCTCGGCGCAGGTCGCGTGTCACATCAAGGCGCTGCAGGACAAGGCGTTCGTCCGCCAGAAGGCCGGTGTCGAGCACACGTTCGGCAGTTTCCCGATTGATCGGATGAACCCGAATGGCGGCAGCGTTGCGCTGGGGCATCCGTTTGCCGCGACCGGTGCGCGCATTCTCAGTCAGGCCGTAAAGGAACTTGCTGGAATGCCGCATGGCAGCCGTGCGATTGTGAGTATCTGTGCCGACGGCGGCCTTGGTACGGTCGCGCTGTTAGAAAATGGATAGGCCCATGAGCGATGCCCGAGCTGCCGCCGCGAGCGCGACGCCGACCAGCCGCCCTCCGCTGCCGCCGTTCACGGCCGAAACAGCGGCCCAAAAGGCGCGCATGGCCGAGGATGCGTGGAACACCCGCGATCCCGCGCGCGTGGCGCTGGCCTATTCGCTCGACAGCCGCTGGCGCAATCGCGCCGAGATTTTTCGAGGCCGCGATGCGATCGTGGCGTTCCTGACCCGCAAGTGGAATCGCGAGCTCGACTATCGCCTCATCAAGGAAGTCTGGGCGTTTCGCGACAATCGCATCGCCGTGCGCTTCGCCTATGAATGGCGCGACGACAGTGGCTTCTGGTTCCGCAGCTACGGCAACGAGAATTGGGAATTCGACGAGCACGGCCTGATGCGGTTGCGCATCGCGAGCATCAACGACTTGCCGATCAAGGATACCGAGCGGAAGTACCACTGGGCGCTCGGCCGGCGTCCAGACGACCATCCCGGTCTCTCAGACCTTGGACTGTGACGCCTCCAAGATATGTCACCGCCTGTTCGGATAAGTTGGAACGCCGAGGCTTTGCGCGTGGCGCTGAGAATCGTGAATCGGAGACCCGGGCGCCGGCTACTGCCGGCCGCGAAGGTGCGCAAGCGGCTGCGCCGGATTGAGCCATTTGTGCCGGGACCACCCAAGGGCACGACAACGCTTGCATTCGAGGCTGACGGGATTCAGGCGATCCGCATCGACGTGCCGCAAGCGCGACGCGACTGCTGCGTTTTGTTCTTCCACGGCGGCGGCTATTCGTATGGCAACGCGCCGCTCTACCAAGATTTCATGTGGCGGGTCGGGACGGCCGCGCGCGCGAGTGTGGTCTATTTCGATTATCGGCTCGCACCGGAGCATCCGTTCCCAGCAGCGCTCGACGATGCGGTGCGCGTCGCTCGCTGGGTTGCAATTCAGTTTGATCCACAACGAATCGCATTCGTAGGAGACTCGGCTGGCGGTGGCCTCGTGCTCGCGACCATGAAGAAATTACGCGATCAAGCGGACGCATTACCGCGCGCCGCGGTGGCCATTTCGCCTTGGACCGACTTGGCGCTGACTGGGCCGTCGCTGCGCACGAATTACAAGGCCGATCCAATGATGGACGCCGCGCAATTTCCGGCGATCGCGAAGCGGTATTTGGGCGGAGCAGATCCGCGCGATCCTTATGTCTCGCCGCTCTATGGTGACGCTGCCGGTTTACCGCCGACCTTGATTCAGGCGGGCAGTGACGAGGTATTGTTGGATGACGCCGTTCGGATGGCAGAGGCCATGCGCGTGGCCGGCTGCGACATCGAACTCGATGTCTGGCCCAAAATGCCACATGTCTGGCATCTCTACGCGCGGATTCTACCGGAAGGCCGGCAGGCAATCGATCGCATCGGCCACTTTTTGGATCGCAAAATGTAACGCGCGCGTGACCGGCCCGAAGGCCGATCACACGCGCGCCAGTCCCCGAGGAGGAGGGGAAGGCTTAGTAGCTGACGTCCCAGTTGTCCTGGAAGTTGCTGCCCTGGTTGACTCGGTACGGCACGCGGGCCGGGGCATTCTCCAGGAGCATGAGCTGGCCCTGCGGAGCCTGGTAGTGATGCCGCACCACTTTGTGGGTGGTCGCAGCAGACGCAACCGAGGCAGAGCCGAGGATCAGGGTGGCGGCTACAACAGCGGAAATCTTGTTGATCATGGCGGTGTCCTTTCAAAGCTTGTCCGTCGGGCTCTGATGTAGTCTGCCGGGCGGGCAAGATAACCGCCGTTCCCTCAAATGGATTATTTCGCATTTGCGAACAATGCCGTAAGAAAAATGTAACGTTGATGTGGTCTCTAGAAAAACCCTTCAAATATCGGTGAGATGTGACCTTGAGCACATTGGCTGATTGGGGGGCGTGACACGCCAAGGCAAGTGGATTTAATAACCCAAGTTTTGGCGACCAAGACGCTGACCGAAGACCGGGACTGCCGACCTCGTCTCGCCTCCGCCACGAGCGTCTCGCTTCCCGACCACCTCGTGGTGATTCGGTCCGAAAATTGCAACACGATCGACCTATCATGCCCAATAAAAGGGCTTTCGCATTTCGGCGCGCCGGTGACACTGGCGCGGGGCAATAACTCGCGGGGCAGCGTGCGATGTCGATCCTGGTCAGTCTCCATCACGCCACGCGCTATCAATATAATCGCCCGGTCAACCTCGGCCCGCAGGTGATCCGTTTGCGGCCGGCGCCGCACTGCCGCACGCGCGTGCCGAGCTACTCGCTCAACGTCACCCCGAGCGAGCACTTCGTGAACTGGCAACAAGACCCGCACGGCAATTGGCTGGCGCGTTTCGTCTTTCCCGAAAAGACCACCGAGTTCTCGATCGTTGTCGATCTCCTCGCCGATCTCGAGGTGTTCAACCCGTTCGACTTCTTCACCGAACCGTATGCGGAGAAATTCCCGTTCGCCTATCCGGCCGACCTGCGGCACGAGCTTGCGCCTTATCTGGAGACGGAGCCGGTCGGCCCGCGACTGAAGGCGTTGCTCGCTTCGATCTCGCTCAAGCCGCGCACCACCATCGATTTCCTGGTTGAGCTCAACCAGCACCTCTGGCGCGAGATCAAATACGTGATCCGCATGGAGCCCGGCGTGCAGACGCCCGAGGAGACGCTGACGGCCGCGAGCGGGTCGTGCCGTGACTCGGCGTGGCTGATGGTTCAGCTGCTGCGTCTGCTCGGCATGCCGGCGCGTTTCGTCTCCGGCTATCTAATTCAGCTGCGCCCCGACCTGAAAGCGCTCGATGGACCGTCCGGTGCCGAGCAGGATTTCACCGACCTGCACGCCTGGTGCGAGGTCTATTTGCCGGGCGCCGGTTGGGTTGGGCTCGACGCCACCTCGGGGCTTCTCTGCGGCGAGGGCCATCTGCCGCTCGCCGCCACGCCGCACTACCAGTCCGCCGCGCCAATTAGCGGATTGGTCGAGCCTGCGGAGGTCGCCTTCGCCTTCGAGATGAGCGTGGCGCGCATGGCCGAGAAGCCGCGCGTCACCTATCCGTTCTCCGACGAAGCGTGGGGTGAGCTCGAGGCGCTAGGTGATGCGGTTGACGCCGACCTCGCGGCGCAGGATGTGCGGCTCACCATGGGCGGCGAGCCGACCTTTGTGTCGGTCGATGATTACGAGTCGCCCGAATGGAATACGGCGTCGGTCGGTCCGACCAAGCGTATCCTGGCGGACGATCTCGTGCGCCGCCTGCGCGAGCATTTCGCGCCCGGCGGATTCCTGCACCACGGCCAAGGCAAGTGGTACCCGGGCGAAGCGCTGCCGCGCTGGGCGTTCTCGCTGTTCTGGCGGCGCGATGGCGTGCCAGTGTGGCGCAACCCAGCGCTGTTCGCGGCGGAAGCCAAAACGCAGGACGCGGACGTCGCCGATGCGCACGCATTCGCCCGGCATGTCGCTGACAAGCTCGCCGTCGCGGCGCAGTTCGTACAGCCCGCCTACGAAGATCCGACCGACCGCATGGTCAGGGAAGGCGAGCTGCCGGCGAATATCGACCCGGCTGATCCCAAGCTCGACGATCCACAAGAGCGCGCGCGCATTCTGCGGCTGATCGAAAGCCGTGTCACCGAGCCGGCCGGTTTCGTGCTGCCGCTGCAGCGCTGGACCGCGCAGGCCTCACCGGGCTGGACCAGCGAGATCTGGCGCACGCGGCGCGGCCGCTTGTTCCTGATGCCGGGCGACTCGCCGATCGGCTTTCGCCTGCCCTTGCAATCGCTCCCGCATCTGGCACCGGTCGATCTCCCCCACATCGTGCCGGTCGATCCATTCGAACCGCGTGCACCCCTGTCGCCAACATCCGGCCGCACCATTCCGCTTGCCGCGGTCGGACGCGACGCATCCGGCACGCAGCTCATTCCGGAAGCCCAGGTTCCGCAGCCCGTCATGCAGGCGGGCGGTGCGGCGCCGAGCACGGAAGTGCCGGTGCGCACCGCGCTCACGGTGGAAATCCGCAATGGGCGCGTCTGCGTGTTCATGCCGCCGGTTGAGCGGCTCGAGGATTATCTGGAGCTCATTGCTACGGTCGAGACGACGGCCGAGGGGGTTGGTCTGCCGGTGCAGATCGAGGGCTATCCGCCGCCGCCCGACCCACGCCTCAACGTGATCAAAGTTACGCCCGATCCGGGCGTGATCGAGGTCAACATCCACCCGGCGGAGTCCTGGCGGGACGCGGTCGCGACCACCCGCTCGCTCTATGAGATGGCGCGGCAATCGCGCCTGGGCACCGACAAGTTCATGATCGATGGCCGTCACACGGGCACGGGCGGCGGCAATCACATCGTGCTCGGCGCAGCGAGTGCACCCGACAGCCCGTTTTTGCGCCGCCCCGATCTACTCAAAAGCCTGGTGCTCTACTGGCAGCGGCGACCGTCGCTGTCCTATCTGTTCTCCGGCCTCTTCATCGGGCCGACCTGCCAGGCCCCTCGCATCGATGAGGGGCGGCCCGACATGCTCTACGAGATCGAGATCGCGCTGGGCCAGGTGCCGGCGCCGGGTGCAGGCACGCCGCCAAGGCCGTGGCTGGTCGACCGTCTATTCCGGAATTTGTTGGTGGACGTCACCGGCAATACGCACCGCGCCGAGATCTGCATCGACAAGCTGTATTCGCCCGATGGTCCGACGGGCCGCCTTGGCCTGGTCGAATTCCGCGCCTTCGAGATGCCGCCTGACGCGCGCATGAGTCTCGCCCAGCAGCTGCTGTTGCGCGCGCTCCTTGCCTGGTTCTGGCGCGAGCCGCTCGACGCCCCGCTGGTGCGCTGGGGCACGGGCCTGCACGACCGGTTCATGCTCGAGCATTTCGTCTGGCAGGACTTCCTCGAGGTCTTGGAGGATCTGGCACGCGAAGGGTACCGGTTCGATCCGCTGTGGTTTGCAGCTCAGCGCGAGTTTCGGTTCCCCACCTACGGGACGGTCGATCACGGCGGAGTTAAGCTTGAGCTCCGCCAAGCCCTCGAACCCTGGTATGTGCTTGGCGAGGAGAGTACCGTCGGTGGTACATCGCGATTTGTCGATTCGTCGGTCGAGCGGCTGCAGGTGAAGGTCGAGGGCTTGAATCCGCAACGCCATGTAGTGACCTGCAATGGCCGGCGTGTGCCGCTGGTCTCGACCGGTCGTCCGGGTGAGCTCGTCGCCGGTGTGCGCTTCAAGGCCTGGAAACTCGCGTCGGCTCTGCACCCGACCCTCGAGGTGCACGCGCCGCTGACCTTCGACATCATCGATACGTGGAGCCGGCGGTCGCTCGGCGGCTGCGTGTATCACGTGGCGCATCCGGGCGGTCGCAACTACGAAACCTTCCCGGTCAACTCCTATGAGGCGGAAGCGCGGCGCCGCGCCCGTTTCCAGGACCACGGCCACACGCCCGGCATGATCTACGACGTGCCCCCGGAGGAGCGCAGTGTCGAATATCCGGCGACCCTCGACTTGCGGCGCCCAGCACGGGGTCCCTGAGCGGCATGGCCATGTCAGCCGACGACATCCGCACTTCGGATGTCCCGCTCGAAGCGATGCTGGCGGGCTATCGGCCGCTCCCCGGCATTTTCGATGAGATGATGGACGCCAAGGGATCGGTGCGGCCGCACTGGCGCCCCTTCCTGTCCATGCTGTCGGCGCTGGGCACCGAAGAGATCAACCGGCGCCGCGGCGTTGCTGATCGGCACCTGCGCGAATCCGGTGTGTTCTACCGGGTCTACGAAGATCCGGCGGGTGTCGAGCGCTCCTGGCCGCTCAGCTTCGTGCCGCTGCTCATCGATCCCAAGGAGTGGGACGCACTGAAATCGGGCTTGGTGCAGCGCGCGCAGTTGTTGGAGGCGGTCCTGGCCGATGTGTACGGCCAGGCGGAGCTCGTGCGCGAAGGGCGGCTTCCGGCAACCTTGATCGCAGGCAGTCCGGAATTCCTGCGCCCGCTGGTCGGGGCGGCGCCCGCCGGCGGTGCGCACCTGCGGTTCTTTGCCATCGACCTCGGGCGCTCTGCCCAGGGGGAATGGTGGATTCTCAGCGACCGGACGCAGGCGCCATCCGGCGCCGGCTATGCCCTGGAGAACCGTCTCGCGCTCGCGCGTGCATTGCCTGACATCTACCGCACCCTGCATGTGGAGCGGTTGGCACAGTTTTTCCAAGCCTTCCAGGCCGAGCTGGCTTCGCTCGAGCGGCAAGATGATTCGCGTATCTGCGTGCTCACGCCCGGTCCGCTCAATGAAACCTATTTCGAGCACGCCTATCTGGCGCGCTATCTCGGATTCACCTTGGTCGAAGGGTCTGACCTGACGGTGCGCGACGATGGTGTGTTCGTGCGCACTGTTTCGGGCTTGAAGCGCACCGAAGTGATCCTGCGTCGGCTCGATGCCGACTTCGCCGACCCGCTTGAACTCAATACCCATTCGCGCCTCGGCGCGCCTGGGCTCGTGCAGGCGGTCCGCGACCGCAAGATCGTCATCGCCAATGCGCTTGGCGCCGGCCTCGTCGAAGCGCCGGGTCTGCTCGCGTTCCTGCCCGCACTGGCGCCGACCATCCTCGGCCACAAGCTCACGATTCCCAATGTCGCGACCTGGTGGCTTGGCCATCCGGTTCTGCGCGAAGAGATCATCGGCGATCTCGATGAGATGGTGATCGCGCCGGCATTCTCCGGCCGTAACGAGCCGCATGGGTTGGGCCAGGGCGTGCTCGGGGGAGCCCTCGAGCCCGAGCGACGCGATCGCATTCTGCAGGACATCGCAACGCGCCCGATCGATTATGTGGCGCAGGAGGCGGTCACGCTCTCGACCATGCCGGTTTGGCGCGACGGCCATTTCGAGCCGCGCCCGTTCATCCTGCGCTTGTTCGTCGCCAAGATCGGCGACGGCTGGACCGTGATGCCGGGCGGCTTTGTGCGCATTGCCGAACACGTCGATGCGCGCGCCGTGAACCTGCAGCGCGGCGCTTCGACCGCCGATGCCTGGGTACTTTCCGAAAAGCCGGTGCTCGAGACGACGCTGTTGCCCAGTCCGGAGCGCATCACCATCCGCCGCGCCGCTGGCGTGCTGCCGAGCCGCGCCGCCGACAATCTGTTTTGGGTCGGCCGCTACGTCGAGCGCGCCGAAGCAACCTTGCGTCTGGTACGGGCACTGATTCACCGGGTGACCGAGCATGACGATGCCGCCAAACCGGTCATCTTGCGGATAACCGATCTGCTCGGCGCTTGGAGTGCCGGTCCCAACGACATCCCGCACGCCAGGGCGATGCTGATCGCGCGCGCCGCTTTCATTCAGGGCACTTTCGATGGATCGCTGCCGCACCTCGCCGGCGCCGCCCGCTCGGCCGCATCGGTGATCCGCGATCGCTTCTCACCGGATGCCTGGCGCGCGCTTACCCGATTGGTGGCGACCATCAATGCGCCGTTGCCGCCGGGACCCTCGGAAAGCGTGATGCTCGACCGGGTCGACGCGGCGCTACGCGTGATCTCTTCGTTCTCCGGCTTGGCCCAGGAGAACATGAGCCAGCTCGCCGGCTGGCGTTTCCTCGAGCTTGGGCGGCGGCTCGAGCGCGCGCTTGCGACCTGCCGCTTCGTGCGTCAGTTCGGCGACGACGATGCGCCCGAAGGCGCGCTCGATGTCCTGCTTGAATTGGCCGATAGCCGGATCACCTATCGGCAGCGCTATGTGATGGTCGCGGCGCGCGCGCCCGTGGTCGATCTCGTTATGCTCGATCCTAACAATCCGCGCTCGGTCGCCTACCAGCTCAATCGCATCGAGTATCATTTGTCGGAACTACCGCTGCATCAATCCGATGGCCGATTGTCGCCGCCGCAGATCACCGCGGTGTCGCTGGCCGCCGCGTTGCGCACCGCCGATGCCGCGACGATCATCGACGCGCAGATCATGCGGATGGAAGACAAGTTGCAGGACCTCTCCAACGAGATCACCGCGCTCTATCTCACGCACAACGATCGTACTGATACGGAGCGGGAGGCGCTCGCGTGATCTACGACATTCGGCAGACGACCTCGTACAGCTACGCTTCTACGGCGAGCTATTCGCGCCACGTGCTGCGGCTCACCCCGGTCGACCGCCCGGGTCAGCGCGTGCACGCAAGCGCGCTCGACATCGAGCCAACGCCCGTGGGTCGCCGCGAGGGCGCGGATTTCTTCGGCAATCACATGACGTGGGTGGCGCTCAACGCGCCGCATGATCACCTCGTGATCAAGGTGGCCGCACGGATCACGGTCGAAGAAGCCGGAGAACCCGACCTCTTTGGCGCGCCGCCGTGGGAGACGCTGCGCGACGACGTATTCATGACCAGCGATTTCGAAGGGCTTTCGCCTGCGCATTTCTTGTTTGCAAGCCGGCAGGTTCCGCTTGACCCGGAAATCCGCAACTACGCGCGCGAGAGCTTTCCGCCGGGGCGGCCCGTGCTCGACGGCGCGGTCGAGTTGATGCGGCGGATCAAACAGGATTTCGTGTACGAGATCGGCGTCACCACGGTCTCAACAACTGCGCCGATGTCATTCGCCCTGCGCCGCGGTGTCTGTCAGGACTTCGCCCATATCATGATCTCGGGGCTGCGCGGGCTCGGCATTCCGGCGGCCTACGTGAGCGGCTATCTGCGCACCGCGCAGACGCCGGAGGACGTGACCCTGCAAGGCGCCAACGCCATGCATGCCTGGGTGCTGGTCTGGTGCGGCGGCAGCATCGGTTGGTACGGCCTCGATCCCACCAATGCGGTGCATGCCGGCACCGAGCACGTGACTCTCGCCATCGGCCGCGACTACGCCGACGTCGCGCCGATCGACGGAGTTGTGTTTGCCTCAGGTGGTCAGAAGATCGACGTCGCGGTGGCGGTGATCCCGGTGGGTTGATCTACCAGAGCCGTCTCGGCGACCTACCGATAGATTAAGTCTGCTTGTCGCGAGCCCCTGCACTAACAAGCATTGCCAGTCACAACGACGTGTTCTTTCAGAAACATGACCCTGGAATAGAGGCGTGTTGCATGCGAAGCTGATCTGCGCGTAAAAATCGCCGGGCTTATAACAAAGGAAGAGGGTGGGAGGACATGAGCATTACCAATCGATTTCGGCTGAGAACCGTTCCGGCTGCGCTTGCAGCGCTGATCGCACTCACAACCTACAATCAAGCGTTTGCGGCGGACTCGATCAAGATCGGGTTCAGTATGGCAATCACGGGCGCCTTTGCGGGCAACGGCAAGGCGGCGCTCCTGGCCACCCAGATGTGGGCAGAGGACCAGAACGCTAAGGGGGGGCTGTTGGGCCGCCCGGTCGAACTGGTCTACTACGATGATCAGAGCAATCCCTCGCAGGTGCCCGGGATCTACACAAAGCTGCTCGATGTCGACAAAGTCGACCTCGTCATTTCCGGATATGGCACCAACATCATCGGACCAGCCATGCCGGTGGTCATGGAACACAACAAGGTGTTCATGTCGCTGGCCGGATTGCGGGTCAACGAGCAATTTCACTACGACAAGTATTTCCAGATTCAGCCGTTGGGCCCCGATGCGCATCTGACCTTTGCGCAGGGTTTCTTCGACGTCGCCATGACCATGGATCCCAAGCCGAAGAGCGTGGCGATCTCGGTCGCCGATTCGGAGTTTTCGCAGACCGCCGCCATCGGCGCGCGCGAGTGGGCCAAGAAATATGGGCTCACGATCTCCTACGATCGTAGCTTTCCGGCCAACACGGTCGACTTTGCGCCGATCGTGCGGGCGATCCAGGCGTCCAATCCGGATATCGTTTACGTTGCGTGCTTTCCGCCCAACACCGTCGGAATCGTGCGCAGCGTTCGCGAGGCCTCCTTCAAGCCGAGGCTGATCGGCGGCGGGATGATCGGTCCTCAGTATGCCGCGGTGAAACAGCAACTCGGCCCGCAGCTCAACGGCTTTGTGTCGTTCGAGGACTTCGTCCCTGCGCCGACCACGAATTTCCCCGGCATCCAGGAATTCCTCAGCCGTTATAAGCCGAAGGCTGTCGCTGCCGGCGTCGATGCGCTCGGATATTACCTGCCGCCGTTTTCCTACGCCGGAATGCAGATCATCGCTGCGGCGGCGGAGGCGACCAAGGGGCTCGATCAGAACAGGATGGCGGATTACATCCACAAGACGACGCACCCGACGATCGTCGGTGACGTCCAGTTCGGCGCGGACGGTGAGTGGGCAAAAGCCCGTATCTTCCAAGTGCAGTATCAGGGAATTGTTGGCAACGGCCTTGAGCAGTTCGAGCGGCCGGGGACACAGGTCATCCTGTTTCCTGCCGCCTACAAGTCAGGGACGCTCGTGTCTCCGTTGCCCGGCAACTGAGCTGTACCGGGAGGAATCAAATGTTTCGTGCCACTAAAGACATCATGTTGCCGACGACGATCACCGGTTCGCTGCCGCGGCCGAGCTGGTACACGGAAAATCTCGGCACCCGGCATTTTCTCGAAGCCATGGTCGGCCGCCGCTTCCGCGAGCAATACGAGGACGCGCTGACCTGCTATTTGCGTGACCAGGAACTCGCCGGTCTCGACATCGTCACCGACGGCGATTGCCGATTTGATGACGACGTTGGCGGCCAGAGCTGGACCGGCTACCCGGCAAACCACATGAGTGGGTTGGACGTGGAGCATCCAGTGGCGACGCCGGCCGGGCGCGGCGGTGTGTTTTTCCCCCGTGGACATATTCTGCATGACTACCTTGAGTCACGGGTCATGCCTGTCATCACCGGCCCGATCGGGCGTGGCGATCTGCAATACACGGCGATGTGGAAGGCCGCGCAACGCTTCACCGATCGGCCGGTCAAGTTTGGTGCGGTGTCAGCCGAGATCGTGGCGTTTGCGCTGCAGGACCGGCATTACAAGAGCGTGCCGGAGCGCATATTCGCCATCGCCGACGCCTTCAACGAAGAATATCACGAACTCGCGGACGCCGGCTGCGCGGTGATTCAGATCGAAGAACCGCAGATCCACCTGATCGCTCTCCGTTTGGTCCAGGACAAGGTCATCACACCGCAACTGATGGCCGAGGTCTTCAACCGCACGGTCAAAGGATTGCGCGCGAAGACCGAAGTATGGGCGCATTCCTGCTGGGGCAACCCGTCGCAGCAGCGCATGTTTGCTCAAGTGCAAAGCTACAAGGCGGCGCTGGAGACCTACAGTACGGTCGACGCGGACGTGATCACGTTCGAGTCTTCAAGTTCCGGCGGCATCGACCTCGAGGCGATCGGCAAGACGATTGCCGACAAGAAGATCGCAATCGGCGTCATCGATCATCACGTCTTGCAGGTCGAGACCCCGGACCAAGTGGCGGCGCAAATCCGCGCTGCGCTCAAATACATTCCGCCCGAGCGGCTCGTGATCTCGACTGATTGCGGCATGGGGCGCGAAGGGATGAGCCGCCGTCATGCCTTCTACAAAATGGTGTCGCTGGTGCTGGGCACCAACATGGTGCGCAAGGAATTGGGATTTCCTGAAGCCCGATGCCTTGCCGCTGATGAGCGCTATTCACTGGTGGTGCCGGCGAGCTGAGCGGAGCCGGATCGCCGGCGGGCTCGTCGCGTCAGCGTCAGTCCTCGACCAAATTGTCCTGGATCGAGGGCGAAGCGATCTCCGGCGCCGGCACCAGCGACGACTCGCGCCCGATCGAGGCGAGCGCGGTACGCAGCTTGCCGTCGGCGCGATCAAGGATCGCGCTCGCCTCCTGACGGTTACAGCCCTGCAACAACATCACGGCGAGTTTGACGCTCCCGTCGGCATCGCGCAGCGCGCCCTGCGCCTTGTCGCGATTGCACCCGGTCAGGCGCTGCAGCATGCTCTCGCTGCGGCGGACGAGTTTCTGATTGACCGCCTGCACGTCTACCATGAGACCTTCATAGACGCGGCCGAGCTGGATCATCACCAGTGACGACAGCAAGTTCATGGCGATGCGTTGCGCGGTGCCGGCCTTCATGCGGGTCGAGCCGGCGATCGGCTCCGGCCCGGTATCGAGCCAGATCGGATGATCGGCCTCCTCCAGCAACGGTGTGCCGCGGTTGTTGGCAATGCCGATGGTCAGCGCGGCCTGCTTCTTGGCTTCGCGCAGGCAGCCGAGTGTGAACGGCGTGGTACCGCTCGCCGCCACCGCGATCAACACATCGCCTACCGACACCTGGTGCTGCCACATCAGCCGTGCTGCCTGCTCGGCTTCGTCTTCGGCGCCTTCGACCGAGCGCAGCAAGGCGTCCTTGCCGCCGGCCATGAGCAGCAGGAGCCGGTCCTGCGGCCAGTTGAACGTGGGAATGAGTTCGGCGCCGTCCTGGACCGCGAGCCGCCCAGACGTGCCGGCACCCGCGTAAATGAGGCGACCGCCTTGCTTGAGCCGCGCCTCCATGGCGCGGGCCGCTCGCTCGATCGCCGGGCGCGCGCTGCGCACCGCCGAGACGGCGGTGAACTGGCCCTCGATCATGGCGTCGAGAATGTCGGACGGCTCCCAGACATCGATATCCGAATATCTGGGGCTGGCGCGTTCAGTTTCCATCAAGCCCGTGATACCCCATGAATCGCCTGTCGCTCCACAGCCGTACTGCGCGACTAAGCTTACCCCTCACAGCTGGTAATATACGTCCCTGACGGGAATTCGTCCATGAATACGATCGAAGCCGAAACCGGGATGGCGAGCGAATTTCGCGAGGCGCCCGATGCGGTCCGCCGCCAGGCGGAAGTGCTGGCCGACCCCCTGCGCGGGCTCGTACAACGCCTGCGCGACCGGCCGCCCCAAGTCGTCGTGACCTGCGCGCGCGGCAGCTCCGCGCATGCCGCGACCTTCGGCAAGCACTTGATCGAACGACGGTTTGGGATTCCGGTCGCGGCGGCAGCCCCCAATATTGCGACGGTCTACCATCGGCCGCTCGAGCTCTCCGGCCAGCTGTTTCTGGCCATTTCCCAGTCCGGGCGCAGCGACGACCTGATCGAGACGGCAGCGCTGGCGAAATCCGCCGGCGCGCTGACGGTTGCCATGGTGAACCAGACCGAGAGCCCGCTGGCGAAGACGTGCGAGTTCGTGCTGCCCATCGCAGCCGGGCCGGAGCGCAGCGTCGCCGCGACCAAAAGCTTCGTCACCTCGCTCGCGGCGCTGCTGCGCCTGATGGCGGAATGGCAAAATGATTCGGCGCTCACCGCGGCAATCGGGCGATTGCCGGACCGGCTCGCGGCAGCCTCGAACCTCGACTGGGGTGCGGCGCTTGACTTGCTGACCACCTCGGAGAGCCTTGTGGCCATTGGCCGCGGGCCCACGCTTGCGATCGCGCGCGAAGCGGCGCTCAAGCTCAAGGAAACCTGCGATCTGCACGCTGAAGCCTTCAGCGGGGCCGAGTTTCGGCACGGCCCGATCGCGCTGGTTTCGACCAAGTTTCCGATCCTGATGTTCTTGCCAACGGATGAAGCCGCCACTGGCCTCCTGGGACTCGCCGCCGACCTCAATCAAAAAGGCGCGCGCGTGTTCGTCGCCGCACCGGATGGGGGCTTGCCGGCGCTTGCGACCGACCACTCGGACACGGACGCCGTCTGCCTGATCCAGAGCTTCTATGCCTTCCTGGTGCGTCTCGCGGCTCGGCGCGGAATGGACATCGATCAGCCACGCCACTTGCAGAAAGTGACGCGCACCCGATGAGCCCGCCGCGCCACGCCGTTGCGGCGAGTCACGTCTTCGACGGAACCGGGCTGCACCGCGACAGTGCTGTCATCGTTGAAGGCACTGACATTATCGCGGTCGAAGCACGAAACAACTTGCCGCCTGGGCTTCCGGTGCGCACGCTTCAACGCGGCGCTTGGCTCGCGCCCGGCTTCATCGACACGCAGGTGAACGGCGGCGGGGACGTTCTGTTCAATGACGAACCGACCGCGGAAGGGATTGCGGCGATCGCGGCGGCACACCGCAAGTTCGGGACCACCGCGCTCCTGCCGACCCTGATCAGCGACACACCGGAGATCAGCGCCAAAGCGATCGCCGCGGTTGCGGCCGCGCTCGCCGCGATGCCGAGCGTGCTCGGCGTCCACCTCGAGGGACCATTCCTTTCACCGGAACGCCCGGGTGTGCATAATCCAAGCGCGCTGCGGCGCCCCGATGCCGATGATCTGAAGATGATCACGCAGCCCGGACATGGCGTCACGCTGGTGACCCTCGCGCCCGAGCAAGTGCCGGCGGGCTTCATCAACGAGCTGGCGGCGGCCGGTGTGCGGGTCGCGCTGGGGCATTCGGTCGCGACCTACGCGCAGACGCGCGCCGCATTGGCGGAGGGTCTGACCGGCTTCACCCACCTCTTCAACGCCATGCGCCCGCTCGCAAGCCGCGAGCCGGGCCCGATCGCGGCCGCGCTCGAATCGCCGTCGGTGTGGTTCGGCATGATCGTCGATGGCGTCCACGTGGATCCGGCCATCCTGCGGCTCGCCCTGCGTGGGGTCGCGCAACCGGTGCTGGTCACCGACGCCATGCCGCCGGTGGGTGGTGCCCGGCAGGGATTTTCGCTCTACGGCGACGAAATTGCGGTGCGCGACGGGCGCTGCCTGCGCGCCGATGGCACGCTCGCTGGATCGATGCTCGACATGGCGAGTGCGGTTCGCAACTGCGTCGACCAGCTGGGCGTGCCGCTCACCGACGCGCTGCGGTTCGCGTCCAGCAATCCGGCGAACTTCCTGCGGTTGGGGAACAGGCTGGGGCGGCTGGCGCCGGGCTATCGCGCGGATCTCGTGGCCTTCGATCCGGACACGATCGATGTTGTGGCGACGTGGGTCGCGGGGACTGCATCGGACGAATAACTTGCCGTCCACGCGGTTGCCCACTCGAGGTTGGATTGCCCACGCTTGACCGCACCGCCCTTCTCCACAACAAGTCATAGCTAAGGCGGCGGACAACACAGATTGGAGGAAACGAGCTTGCACCGAAAGGCGATTGCAGCGCTTGCAGCCGCCGTGTTGGCGTGCATCGCGCCGCCGTGGTCACAAGCCCATGCCGAGTATCCCGACCGTCCGATCAAAATCATCTGCACCTATGCGGCCGGCGGCGGCGGCGACCTTATGGTGCGTTGGTATGCCAATGGCCTGCGTGAGCTGATCGGCAGACCGGTCACCGTCGAAAATAAGGTCGGTGCCAACGGCCACCTCGGCAACCAGACTGCGATGGATGCCCGGCCCGACGGCTACACCATGATCATCACCGGCGCGTCGGCCTGGGTCGGCAATCCGCTGCTGATGAAAGGCGTCGACTACGATCCGATGACGGCGCTGGCGCCGGTCACGACGCTCAACGAGCTTGGCCTCATCCTGGTGGTCAATCCGAAGCTGCCGATCCATTCCGTCGCTGATCTCACCGCCTTCATCAAGGCCAAGGCCGGCAAGGCGCTCTATGGCGTGCAGACGTCGAGCGCGCTTGTCGCCACCAACCTCTATCTGCAGAAGATCGGCGCTGAGGCAACGCGCGTTGCCTACAAGAGCGCCGGCGATGCGGCGTCCGACATCGCGGCGGGCCTGATCGATTTCTATTTCCCTGATGCCACGCTGGCGCTGTCGCAGGCCGCGCAAGGCCGCGTGCGCATGCTGGCGTCAACGCCTGCGAAGCGCGTCTCGGTCGCGCCGGACCTTCCGACCATGCAGGAAGCGGGTGTGCCTGACTTCGACTATTCGGTCGTCTGGGCGGCATGGTTTCCAAAGGGAACGCCGGAACCGATCATCCACCAGATGCATGATTGGCTGGTGCAAATCGTCGCGCGGCCGGATACCAAGAAGTTTCTGTTCGAGGCCGGCGCTGACCAGCGGCCTTCGGACTCGCCGGACGAGATGGCCGCCGTGATCAGCCGGGAGTACGGAAAGTGGCGGCAAATCGTGCAGGCTGCCAAGATTGAAAAGGAATAGCGGACCGCAGGTCCTTTGCCATGACTCACGTTGAACCAAATACATCAACCCCAGTACGCACCAAATCAGTTGCGTCCGCGGAGCGTCTGCTTGAAGTGCGCGATCTTTCGGTCGGCTTCAACGACGGCAGCGACTGGTTCGAGGTTCTCAACAAAGTCTCCTTCGACGTGAAGCCGGGCGAGACGGTTGGGGTCGTAGGCGAGAGCGGCTGCGGCAAATCGCTCACCGCGTTGTCCATCTTGGGCTTGCTGCCGCGCCGCGGCTGTCGCCGCACCGGGCAGATTCTGTTTGATGGTGGCGACCTCGTCCAATACGGCGAATCCGACATGCGCCGCGTGCGCGGCCGGAAGATCGGCATGATCTTCCAGGAGCCGATGAGCGCGCTCGATCCGGTCTTCACGGTCGGGCATCAGATCACCGAGACGGTGCGCGCGCATTTCAAAGTTTCAAGCCGCGAAGCGCACGAGCGCGCCGTCGCCGCACTCGCCGCGGTCGGCATTCCGTCCCCGAGCAATTGCGCCGCCATGTACCCGATGAGCCTCTCCGGCGGCATGCGGCAGCGGGTGATGATCGCCATGGCGCTGGTGTGCGAGCCGCAGTTGTTGATCGCCGACGAGCCGACGACGGCGCTCGACGTGACCATCCAGGCGCAGATCATGGATTTGTTGGAGGAGCTCAGCCAGCGCACCGGCACCGCGCTGCTGTTCATCACCCATAACCTCGGGCTCGTCGCCGAAAGCTGCTCGCGCATGCTGACCATGTACGCGGGCCAGGTCGTCGAGAATGGGCCGGTCGATGAAATCCTGTCGCGCCCGTTGCATCCCTACACCGCGGGCCTGCTCGGTTCATTGCCGCAGGCGAAGCACCGCAAGTCCAAACTGCCCTCGATTCCGGGTCGCGTTCCCTCGCCGCGCGACATGCCGGCCGGCTGCCGGTTTGCACCGCGGTGCACTTACGCGGAAGCCGCGTGCCGCACACCGCAGCAATTGCTTCCTCACGGCGAGCGTCACGCGCGTTGTTGGCGATCCGAGACACTGGTTCTGCCGGGAGCGGCGGTGTGAGCGATATCCTCACAGTCGAGAATCTCGGGATCGGTTTCCCGGCGCGCCAGCGTCACCAGGTGATCAAGGCCGTGGACGGGGTCGATTTTCGCGTGGCACAGGGCGAGACCTTCGGGGTGATCGGTGAATCCGGCTCCGGCAAATCGACGCTCGGGCGCTGCATCGTCTGCCTGGTGCGACCGAGCAGCGGGCGCATCCTGCACGATGGCGCGGATCCGTTTGCGCTCGGCGCCGGCGAGCTGCGTCAACATCGCCGCACGTTCCAGATCATCTTCCAGGATCCCAACGCGGCGCTCGATCCGCGCATGACGATCCTCGACAGCGTCCGCGAGCCGCTCGATGTTGCACGCATCGGCACCGCACAGGAGCGGCGACGCCGCGCACTCACGATGCTGGACCGGGTGGCGCTGTCACCCGAATTGGCCAATCGCTACCCGCATGAAATCTCCGGTGGCCAGAAGCAGCGCGCCAATATCGCCCGCGCCCTGGTGCTCGAGCCCCGTCTGATCGTCTGCGACGAGGTTGTGGCCGCGCTCGATGTGTCGATCCAGGCTGACATGCTCAACCTGTTCGCCGAGTTGCAGCGCGAGTTCTCTCTCACCTATGTGTTCATCAGCCACGATTTGCGCGTCGTCGCGCACGTGAGCGATCGCGTGGCGGTGATGTATTTCGGCAAGCTGGTGGAGCTTGGTCCGGCGCAAGCCATCATGGTGGCGCCGCAGCATCCCTACACCCAGGCGCTGCTCTCGGCTGAACCGGAGCCGATCCCGGCACATCTGCGCAGCAAAGAACGCGTCATTCTCAAGGGCGAAATCCCGAGTGCGCTCGCGCCTCCGAGCGGCTGCCGGTTTCATACGCGCTGCCCGTTGGCCGTGCCGGAGTGCTCAACGCGCGTACCAGAGTGGCGCGAGCTCTCGCCGGGGCACTTCGCGGCCTGTCATTTTGCTGGAAAATCAGCTGCGGTCCCGGTTGGGGCGACCGCGAGCCAAGCATGACCGAGGTGCGCTCGGTAACGCGGCGCGCTATGACTGCGATCAGATAAGGGCGATGAAACCGTCTGGGAGGATTTGAAAATGAGCACCCACATTGATCGGCTGAAGTTGGACCGGCGCAGAGTCATGCAGGCGACCGCCGCAGCCGCCGGCGCATTGTTGCTGCCAGGGACGGGCTTCGCCGAGGACGCGCCGCGCAAAGGCGGCACACTGCGCATCGCCATGCCCTACAATCCCGGTTCGGTCGACCCGATGACGGGGCGCAACCTCACGGATTTCAACGTGCTCTACGGCGTGTTCGACGCCCTGGTTGATTTCGAGCCGCTCACGCTCGAGCTCAAGCCTGGTTTGGCGAAGAGCTGGAAGTTCGAGGGTCTTAAGACGCTGGTGCTCGAGCTTCAGGAAGGCGTGACCTTCCACGACGGCTCGCCATTCAATGCCGATGCGGTCAAGTTCAACCTCGACCGCTATAAGAATGATCCGCGTTCCAACGTGAAATCCGATCTAGGCTCAGTCGAGAGTGTCGAGGTCAACGCGCCCAACCGTGTCACCATCCATTTGAACAAACCCAATGTCGGCCTGCCGGTCATCCTCACCAACCGGGTTGGTTTGATGGTGTCGCCCAAGGCGATCCAGGAGAAAGGGCCCAATGTCGATCGCAACCCGGTCGGCACCGGGCCGTTCAAGTTCGTGAGCTGGCAGGACAACGACAGTTTCGTGCTCACCCGCAACGACAATTATTGGAAGGCGGGGCTGCCCTATCTGGATGGCCTCAACATGCGCATCATCAGCGAGCTGAACACGGTGGCGCGCACCGTGACCGCCGGCGAATGCGACGTCGCGCTCAATCTGCAGCCGCAGCAGAAAATCGTCGCAGATCGCGCCAGCGGCGTGGTGACGAAAGTGTTTCCGTCACTTGTCCCCTACCTGGCGTTCATCAATTACGGGCGCCCGCCGCTCGACAATTTGCAGGTGCGCCAGGCGCTCAACTACGCCATCAACCGCGATGAGATCAACAAGGTGGCGGCGCTGGGTCTTGGTCAACCATCGGACACGATCCTGTCAAAGGCGCACTGGGCCTGCGACCCGGCGACGGTGAATTACTACACGTATGATCCGGCGAAGGCGAAGAAGCTCCTCGCCGACGCCGGCCATCCAGACGGGATTGATATCGAAACGATTGGTTGGGCCGACCAGACCGCGATGCAGCGGCAGGAGATCATCATCTCGCAGCTCGCCAAGGTCGGCATCCGCGTCAAGCTCACGCCGCTGTCGCCGCAGCAGGCGGTGCAGGCCTTCATGATCGACAAGAAAGGCGCGATGTTCATCTCGCCGTCTTCGCCTTTCGCGGATCCGAGCCAATTCTATGAGAACTTGTTCGGCAAGGATGCGCTGCGTAACGCGGGACGCGTCGAGCTTCCCGGTTTTCGTGAGTTGCTGGATGCCACCATGGATACGCCGGACCAGAACGCCCGCAAGGCCGCCTTTGCGAAGCTGCAACGCTTCACCGTCGAGAACGCGCTGTCACTCGTGCAGTTCATTGCGCCGGCCATTGGCGTGATGAGCGCCAAGGTGCAGAACTACAAAGACGGGCTGCCGGCGACCCCGAAGTTCACTGAAGTGTGGCTCTCGGCCTGAACTTTTATATTGCGCATGTCCTTTACGGAAAACCGGAAACTACTGTTCCGGGACATGCGCTGATCGGACAGCGAGATACCGCGATGGGGAAAATTCTGCGATTGGTTGGCCGGCGCCTCTGGCAACTGCTGCCGATCATCGTGTTTGCCACGTTCGTGGTGTTCTCGCTGTTGCAACTGGTGCCCGGCGATCCCGCGGTGGTGCTGGCCGGCGACTACGCATCCGAGCAGCGCATCGCCGAGATCCGGCAGCTCTACGGGCTCGATCAGCCGTTCCTGGTCCAGTACGGCGTATGGCTCCTGCATGCGCTCGAGGGCAACCTCGGGCGCTCGCTGCTGACCAGTGAATCGGTCTCGCAACTGATCCTCTACCGGTTGCCGAACACGTTGCTGATCGCGGTTTACGCGTTGGTGATTGCCGGCGTGGTCGGCGTGGCGCTCGGCGTGGCAGCAGCGACCCGCGTCGGCACCCGGCTCGACGCATTCATTACCGGGCTCGCCTCCCTTGGCGTCGCGTTGCCAAGCTTCTGGCTCGCCATGATCCTGGTCGCGACCCTCTCGCTCGGGCTGCACTGGTTCCCGACCACCGGCGCTGCGCCGCTGCTGACCGACCCTTGGAGCGCGATCATGCACGCGACTTTGCCGGCGGTCGCGCTCGCGGTCGGCGTCATTGCCGAGCTGGCCCGGCAGGTGCGCAGCGCGCTGATCGAAGTGCTCAACTCACAATATATCCGTACCCTGCGGGCGAAAGGCCTGTCGTCCGGCGCCGTCCTCTGGAAGCACGGCTTGCGCAATATCAGCGTGACTTTGCTGACGCTGCTCGGCCTGCAGGTGAACCGCCTGTTCTCCGGCGCGGTGGTGATCGAGGCCGTGTTCGCTATTCCCGGCGTCGGCAGCCTGGTCGCCAACTCGGCGCTGAACAAAGACTTCCCCGTCGTGCAGGGCGTGGTGCTGGTGCTGGTGGTCATCGTGATCCTGGTCAACCTTTTGGTCGACGTGCTCAACGCACTGCTCGACCCACGGGCAGCTGAAGCATGACCGCCGCCCTCGACCTACCGGTTCCGCCCCAGCGCTCACGCATCAGGGCGATCCTGCGCTGGATGCGCCGCGACGTCCGCGCCGTGATCAGTATTTCGTTCCTGTTGCTGCTGCTCATCGTCTCGGTCTTCGCGCCGGTGCTCGCACCCTATTCGCCGATTGATCAGGACGTGACCCAGTTGCTGCTGCCGCCGAGTGCAGCGCATTGGCTCGGCACTGATGACCTTGGCCGGGATGTGCTCAGCCGCCTGATCTGGGGTGCGCCGAATTCGCTCTATGCATCATTCCTCGCTGTCGGCGTCGGCGTCGTGCTCGGGGTGCCGATCGGACTCCTGATCGGGTTCCTGGGCGGCTGGTTCGACGAAGTGACGAGCCGCTTCATCGACGCGCTGCTATCGTTCCCACCGATCGTGCTTGCCATCGCGGTCACCGGCGCGCTGGGCATCGGCCTGACCAACGCAATGCTCTCGGTCGGATTTGTGTTTGCCCCGGTGCTGGCGCGGCTCGTCCGCGCCCAGACCCTGGTGGTGAAGAACGCACTTTATGTCGATGCCGCACGCGGCTTTGGCGCCAGCACCAGCCACATCATCATCAAACACATCGTGCCCAACGCGATCCAGCCGGTGATCGTGCAGGTCACCCTGATGCTGGCGATCGCACTGCTCGCCGAAGCGAGCCTGAGCTTCCTGTCGCTGGGCGTGCAGCCGCCGGCGGCGAGCTGGGGCGGCATGCTGGCGCGCGCCTACAACTACATCGAGATCGCGCCTGAACAGATGTACGCGCCAGGACTTGCGATCCTGTTGACGGCACTCGCCTTCAACGCACTCGGTGAATCGATCCGTGTCGCGCTTGATCCGACCATGAAGCGGCGGTGACGCGTCAATGCAAATCCCTGCCGGCGAATTCTCGTTCACACGGCTGGAGAAGGTCATCTTCGGCGCCGGATCTATTGCCAAGATAGCCCACGAGCTCGATCGCCGCGGTCTGGTGCGCGCGGTGGTCGTCACCGGAAAATCGCTGGGCGGCTCGAGCCTGCTTGATCAGGTCACCGACGCGCTCGGTGCACGCTGCGCTGGCGTGTTCAAAGGCATCTCACAGCACGTGCCGATGCAGTCCGTGCGGGACCTCACGGAGGAGCTCCGTCGGCTCGAGGCAGACGCGGTCGTGAGCTTCGGCGGTGGCAGCCCGATCGACGCCAGCAAAGTCGCGATCGCCTCGATCCTCAACGGCCGCGACATGACGCTTGCCGGCGGCGAACTCGATTGGGCGCGCGCGATGGCGCCGCGCGGCAACCAGTCGGCACTTCTGCACGCGGCCGTTCCAACCACCCTCTCAGCCGCGGAATACACGCCGGCCGGCGGCACCACCGACGAGGCAACGCGCGTGAAGCGTGGCGTGCTCGATGCAAGGCTGCAGCCCGCGATCATCATCAACGACCCGAACCTGACGCTTGCCACGCCCGACTGGCTCTGGGTCGCAACCGGCATGCGCGCCCTCGATCATGCGGTCGAGGCGATCTACTCGACGCGGCATCAGTTGTTCACTGACGCGCTCGCAGCCAAAGCAATCCGGCTCCTGTTTGCGCACCTGCCGGGTTCGATCCGCAGCACGGGTGATGCGCAACTCGCGCATCGCGGCTACTGCCAGATGGCGGCTTGGTTCTCGCTCTATGGCGCGATCAATGTGCGGCTCGGCATCTCCCATGCGCTTGGCCACAAGATCGGCCCGACCTGGAACGTCCCGCACGGGGTCACGTCGTGCATCACCTTGCCGCACGGGATGCGGTTCATGGCCGAGATCGCGCCGGAGCGCTTCGAGCCGATTGCTGAGGCGCTCGGCGTCACGTTCGATGCGGGCGATCCGAAGCCGGCGGCCTTGACGTGCGCCGACCAGGTCGCAGCCTTCATTGCCGGTTTTGAGGTTCCAAACTCGTTGCGCAAGGCGGGCGTCAAGCGCGAGGAGGTGGTGCGCATCGTCGGGCCGGTCCAGGAAGAGGTCAACTTCGCCGCCGTGGTCGATCGGCCGGTCACGGTCGGGGAGATCGCGGGTTTGCTGGACGCCGCTTATGATTGATTAACCCTAAAAACATACCAATTTCGTCGTAATCGCGCCCTTTGCCATAGTTTTTGCACTTTCAATTCGTCTTCTCGTTGCATTGGGGAATGCATCACGGGGAAACACCACAGTGCGCAGAATTCTGCTCGCGACGCTCGTCGCGCTTTCCACACTTGCGCCCGCCACCGCCGAGGTCCGTATCAAATCAAGTCCGGGGGGCCAGATCGGCGAATTTCTGGACATGTACGCCGAGGTGAAGGACAGCGGCCAAAAGGTCGTTATCGACGGACCCTGCCTCTCCGCCTGCACGCTGGTGCTGGGCGTCGTTCCGCGCGATCGCATCTGCGTCACCAGGAACGCCGAGCTTGGGTTCCACGCCGCCTGGATGCCCACCTCCAGCGGGGGCAAGGTCACGCAACCGGTCGCCACGAAGCTGATGATGGATATGTATCCGTCCGACGTGAAGGGTTGGATCAGGCGGAGGGGCGGTCTGCGCACGCGTCTGATCGTGCTGCGCGGGCGCGAGCTCGCGGCACTCTATCCACACTGTATTTGATCAGCTCACGCGGCGCAGTTCCTTCGCCGCGGCGTTGGACCAGCGGTTCACCGGCCGCGGCAGGCCGAGGTGCTCGCGCAGGGTATGGCCCGCGTAGTCGGTGCGGAACAAGCCGCGCCGCTGCAGTTGCGGGACGACGAGATCAACAAAGTCGCGCAGCCCGCCCGGGAACGTCAGCGGCAGAATGTTGAAGCCGTCAGCAGCGCCGCCGGTAAACCACTGCTCCAGACCGTCAGCGATATCGGACGGCGTTCCAATCACGACTCGATGCGCGCGCTGGCCGATGACGCGCTGATAGAGCTGGCGGATGCTGAGGTTCTCCCGCCGCGCCAGCTCGACCATCACCTTCACGCGTCCGACTTCCTGATTGGTATTCGCCGGCTCGGGGACCGGTCCATCGAGCGGAAACTTCGACAGGTCCATGCCGAAGTAGGCCGATAATTGTTTGACGCCGATTTCCGGCGCGATCAGTGCTTGCAGCCGTCCATACCTATCCTCGGCCTCCGCGCGCGTGTGGCCGATTGCTGTCATCACCCCCGGCATGATCTTGATCGAGTCGGGTGAACGCCCATACGCCGCCGCCCGCCGTTTGACATCGGTGTAGAACGCGCGCCCCGCCTCGAGATCCTGTTGCACCGTGAAGATCACCTCGGCGGTCTCGGCGGCGAGCTCGCGGCCGTCCTCGGACTGCCCCGCCTGCACGATCACCGGATGGCCTTGCGGTGAGCGGTGAACGGTCAGCGGTCCGCGCACCGCGAAGTGCCGGCCCTTGTGATTGAGAAAGTGCAGCTTGGCGCGGTCGAGATAAAGCCCGTGCTCCTTGTCGGCGATGACCGCGTCATCCTCCCAGCTGTCCCACAACCCGAGCACCACTTTGGCGAACTCGTGGGCACGCGCGTATCGGTCCGCATGGCTCGCGTGCGCCTCGCGGCCGAAGTTGTAGGCTTCCGCCACGGCAAGCGATGTCACGAGGTTCCAGCCCGCGCGCCCGCCGCTGATCTGATCGAGCGAGGCGAAGAAGCGCGCCACATGGAACGGCTCGAAGTAGGTCGTCGTCGCGGTGGCGACGAGCCCGATCCGTTGCGTGACGGCGGCCAGCGCGCTCAGGAGCGTGATCGGCTCGAGCCGCGACGCCGCCATGGTACGCGCCCAGGCATCGGCATCGTCGGGACCGAACGTGGCGTTGGTGTCGGCGGTGAACAGAAAATCAAACTTGCCGCGCTCGGCGAGCTGGGCGATTTCAATATAGTGCGCGAGACGCTGGCGTGCATGCGCATCAACGTCAGGATCGCGCCAAGCCGCGATGTGGTGTCCACACCCCTCGAAGAACAGGCCAAGCTTCATCATGGCGCTTCCTCCAAAAACAGCTCAGCTCTTTTAATCAAACATCGGGTCGATCGGCACGCGATATCCGTTGGCGAGCCGGTTCGTCTCGTTGGCCATCCCGACAACGCCCATCAATTCGCCGAACATAGCTTCGGTCATACCGGCCTTGCGCGCAGCGGCGCCGTGGCTGGCGATGCAGTAGCCGCAGCCGTTGGTGACGCTGACGGCGAGGTAGACCATCTCCTTGGTGAGCGGGTCGAGCGCACCGGGCGACATCACCTCCTTGACGCTCTCCCATGTGCGCTTGAGGCCGACCGGATCGTGCGCCAGGTATTTCCAGAAATTATTCACGTCCGGAACGTTGCGGGTTTGTTTGATGTCGTCGAACACCGCGCGCACCGCTTTGGATGCCTTCGCGTATTCGATGGGCTGCAGTTTGCTCATGGGAAACCCTATCAGTTTGTCATGCGCGGGCTCGACCCGCGCCATCTCGCCTGGTAGCAGCATCAAGCCTGCCTAAACGAGATCGCCGGGACAAGCCCGGCGATGAGGAGGAGGACTTTAGGCAATAGGCACTGACGCCGCAGTCTTTTCGCCCTGCCACAGGCCGTCAGTCAGATAGTGGTCAATTGCAATCGCGGCAGTGGCGCCATCTCCCGCGGCGCCGGCGGCGCGACAGGCCGACCCAGCGCGTACCGTTCCGGCCGCGCAAACGCCAGGCAAGGCCGTGCGCATGAAAGGGTCGGTCGGGATTGCACCGGCACTGAGGGTGAGGTGTCCGCCGAGAAAACCGGTATTGGGCGCGAGCCCGACATAAACAAACACCGCATCGACGTTGAGGTCGCTGAGGGCGCCGCTGCCCACCTCGCGCAAGCGCAGGCCTGTGACCTTCGCATCACCCAGGACATCTTCCACTTCGGTGCGCGTGCGCACTTCGATTTTGGGGTCCTGCCTCACCCGCTCCCGATAGCTCATCTGCCCGGTCAGTCCCGCACCGTGCGTCAGCAGCACGACCCGTGCAACATGCTGCGACAGCGTGAGGGCTTCCTGCATGGCGGAATCGCCGCCGCCGATCACCGCGGCGGTCTTGCCGCGCAGAAGCGGCGCATCGCAGCTCGCGCAATGGCTCACGCCCTGGCCGCGCAGCCGCGCTTCGCCGGGGAGACCCAGTTCCTTGAGTGATGCGCCCGTTGCGAGCACGAGCCCGCGCGCGACCGTGTCACCTTCGCCGGTGGAAAGCCGCCAGCTCTCCCCGTCGCGGGTAAAACTCTTCAATTCCGTCGCAGTGAACTCGGCGCCGGCCGCCGCTGCTTCTTCCTGCGTCATTGGCGCGAGATCGTATCCCGGTACGCCTTCGGGAAAGCCTGGGTAGCCCTCGATCTTTTCGATACTCAGCAACTGGCCCCCGATGACATCGCCGGTCAACACCAAGGTCTTGCGCCCGAGTCGCGCCGCCGTGAGCCCCGCGGTCAGGCCGGCCAGTCCGCCGCCGGCAATGACGATGTCATAATCCTGGTCCATGGCCGTCTTCCTTCACAGCGTGTCCCGCAAAAGTGGATGCCGGTTTTGCGAAAAGGACACGCTCCAAAAATGGTCTCTCCAGGTCGGTACAAAACCGAGATCAGCATTGCAAATCGTGGATTACCCGTAGCGCGTTTCCGAGCTACAATCAGAAATTACAGCAAGAATGAACCGCAATGGGAGAGACGCATGACCACACGGGCGGAAGGCGAACTGCTGACCCGGGTCGGACCGGGAACCCCGATGGGCAAGATGCTGCGGGAATACTGGATCCCCGCCGCGCTCTCCTCCGAACTCAGCGTCAACGGCCCACCCATCCGTCTCATGCTCTTGGGCGAGCAGCTGATCGCGTTCCGCGATGGCAAGGGCCGGGTCGGCGTGCTCGACCATCGTTGTCCGCATCGATGCGCGTCGCTGTTCTTCGGCAAGAACGAAAGTGAGGGGCTGCGTTGCGCCTATCACGGCTGGAAATTCGACGTGGCCGGTAACTGCCTGGACATGCCCAATGTGCCCAAGCACCAAGCCTTTCCCAACCGGATCACGGCGAAGGCCTATCCGACGGTCGAGCGCTACGGCCTGATCTGGACCTATATGGGCGAACGCAAGGAAACGCCCCCGCTGCCGATGTTCGAAGCGGTGATGATCGAGGACGAGCGCGAGCGCAATCAGTTCATGGTGCAGCGCGAGTGCAATTACTTGCAGGCGCTCGAAGGCGATATCGATACCTCGCATCTCGGCTTCCTGCACATGGGCGGGGTCGAGGCGGAGGACGCCGAGCCTGGAAATCTCGGAGTTTACGCGCTCAGCAATCGGGCGCCCGAGTATCACGTGGCGGACACCGACTGGGGTACCATGTACTCGGCCTATCGGCCGGGCGCGCCTGGCGAGATCTACTGGCGCTTTGCCCACTTCATGTTTCCATTCTGGACCATCCCACCGGACGGCCATTTCCGCGATCACGTCATCGCCCGTGCGTGGGTGCCGATGGACGACAATCACACCATGTTCGTGCATGTCGCCTGGAAGAAGAACGCGCCGGGCCTACGGAGAATGAAAGACGGCAGCCCCATCGTCGGCATGGCGCCGGTGCTGCCGAGCATGTACGTGCCGAATGATTCAAGTTGGTTTGGCCGCTGGCGGCTCACGGCCAGCAAAGAGAACGACTATCTGATGAATCGCGATTTGCAGATGCGCAACCTCAGCTACACCGGCATCGAGGGTGTGCATGTGCAGGACCAGGCGATCACCGAGAGCATGGGGTCAATTGTTGATCACGGCTTGGAGAACCTCGCCATCAGTGACCTGATGATCTCGCGCACGCGCCGGCGCATGCTGCGGGCGCTGCAGGCGCACCAGGAAGGCATTGTGCCGCCCGGGGTCGATAATCCTGAAACCTATCAGGGCGCGCGTGGCGGCGATTTCGCAAGCTCCGCCTCGCTTGACTGGCTGCGCGCCTACTCGGACGAGATGCGCGCGTCCAGTAATCCGACCGGTGCGCTGCGGATCGCGGCGGAGTAATTCCACGCACTGCATCGCGGTTGCCCGCTCCCTCCCCCCGCGAGCGCAGCGAGTGGCGGGGAGGGGAGGCGCTGCGGCACTGCTGTGCGTTGCTAAAAGCTCAGTTCGCCGCAGCCGCCGCCTTGCGCGCCGCGGCGATCTCGGCCCGCGCGGCGCGGGCCATCAAGCCGCTGTCATTTGCCAGCGTCACCAGGCGGAATCCCATATCGACCATGCGCGCCGCGTAGGTGCCGGTGAGATTGTGCACGCCGGCAAAGAGCCCGCGTTTGCTGGTCGCCTTGATCAGCATTTCGTAGATCGAGAGGATCTTCGGCTCCTCGCGATCGAGCATCGGCTTCATTCCGAGCGAGAAACCGAGATCGCTGGGGCCGACATAAATCCCGGAGATGCCGGGCACGTCCAGGATCCCGTCGAGATTGTCGAGCGCTTCCTGCGTCTCGATCATCGGGATCACCAGCACCTCGTCATTGGCGACGGATTGATAGGAGGTGCCCTCGCCGTAAGCGCCCGCGCGGATCGGCCCATTGCTGCGACGGCCCTTGGGGGGATAGAGACACGCGTTCGCCAGTGCCTTGGCTTCGGCCGGTGTGTTGATCATCGGGCAGATCACCCCCCAGGCGCCGGCATCGAGCACCTTGCCGATGATGCCCGGCTCGTTCCACGGCACCCGCACCATCGGGGTGATGGGGTAGCGATCCATCGCCTGGTAGCACTGGACCAGCGACAGATAGTCCTGCACGCCGTGCTGCATATCGACGGTGACGCTGTCAAAGCCGCACTGCGCCATCACCTCCGCCGAAAAGCCAGCCGGAATGGCAAGCCACGCGTTAACGCAAGCCTTACCGGATTTCAGTCGCGCCCTGAGCTTATTCATGCCGTCGTCCTTGGTTCGTTCGTGGGATCGAGTTTAGCGCGATGACGACAGAAGCGAAGCTTCGGACAGCGCATGAACTCGTGTGATGTGGCGCAGTACGGTAATCCTATTCTTCTTCCCTGTCCTGCCAGAAAAACGAGTCTCATGCCCCACGCGATCCGCATCCACGCCAATGGAACCCCCGACGTCATGCGCTGGGAGGAGGTCCACCTTCCCGCGCCCGGACCGGGTGAGGCACGCATTCGTCACACCGCGATCGGCATCAACTATTCGGACGTGAACGTGCGCCGCGGCGGATTCTACCTGGCGCGGCCGCCGCAATTTCCGCTGGTGCTTGGCAACGAAGCGGCCGGCGTGGTCACCGACGTGGGCCACGGCGTCAGCACGGTCAAACCCGGAGAGCGTGTGGTCTATGCCGGCATGCGCGGCGAGTTCTACGAGGACACCGGCGCCTATGCGGAGGAGCGCAACGTCCCGGTCGAGCGCCTGATCCCGGTGCCGCCTGGCGTCTCCGACCAGCAGGCCGCCGCCATGATGGTAAAAGGCTTTACTGCCTCGCTCATCATCAACCGGATCTTCATGCCGAAGGCCGGTGATCCGGTGCTGATCCATGCGGCCGCGAGTGGGGTCGGGCTCTTGCTGACCCAGTGGTCGGCGCACCTGGGTGCGATCGTCATCGGCACTGTCGGCTCGCCGCAGAAGGCCCGCATCGCCGAGAAGCACGGCTGCAAGCACACGATCCTGTACCGTGAAACCGATTTTGTCGCGGCGGTGAAGGCTGTCGCGCCGCAAGGGGTCGCGGCCGTGTACGATGGTGTCGGCAAGGACACCTTCATTTCGTCCTTCGCGTGCATCCGGCCGTTCGGCAAGGCCATCAACTATGGCAACGCCTCCGGGCATGTGCCGCCGATCGAGCTTCTGCATCTCGCGCCGAAATCGCTGTCGGTCTGCCGGCCGGGCCTCTCGAGCTACATTCGCGACGTCGAGACCATGCGCACCGCCGCTGCCGAAATGTTCGAGCTGGTGAGCAAGGGGGCGTTGCAGATCGAGATCAGCCGTACGTTCCCGCTGCGCGACGCGGCTGCGGCGCATCGCGAGATCGAAGCGCGCAGCAACGTCGGGTCGATGTTGTTGATTCCGTAGTAGTTCCGGATGAAATCCGGCGGGCTGCTCGAGAGCGTTCCGCGGCTATGGCCCTGTCATAGATGTCGTTTCTCCCATAGATGACATAGATGACGCGCTGTAGCCCGGATGCAGGGGCACCGCGCGTGCGGTGACCTGAAATCCAGGGTGGGCTCTTCCAACCCCCTGCGGTGGATTGCACACGGCCCCAGCGCCGCACGGCAGGCGCTCCTCCCGAACCATGGTGAAACTACATGTATTTTGCTTTTCGTAAGTCAAATACAAAACGAGATACAGATATCACAAACCCAACAGCCGCGGCAGCCACAACGAGATGCTGGGCACATAGGTGACCAGCATCAGCACGGCGAACATGACCCCGTAGAACGGCCAGATCCGGCGCATGATCTCCTCGATGGAGACCTTGCCGACCGCGCAGCCGACGAACAGGATCGCGCCGACCGGCGGATGGCAGAGTCCGATGCCGAGGTTGAGCAGCATGATCATGCCGAAGTGAACCGGATCGACCCCGAAATTCACCATGACGGGCAGCAGGATCGGGGTGGTGATCAGGATCGACGGCGCCATGTCGACCAGGCAGCCGAGCACCAGCAGCAGAATATTGATCAGGAACAGGATCACGTTCTTGTCGCTGGAAATCGTCAGGAAGAACGCGGTAATCTTCGCCGGCATCTGGGTCAGCGCCATCACGTAGCCGACGCTCGACGCGCAGGCGATCAGCGTCATCACCATCGCGACGGTGCGCAACGTGCGGTGCACGAGCGCCGGCAGGTCGCGCCAGCGATAGTCGCGATAGATGAACATGGTGACGAAGAACGCCCACACGCAGGCGACCGCGCCGGCTTCGACCGCGGTGAAGACGCCGCCCAGAATGCCACCGAGGATGATGACGAGGGTGATCAAGCCCCAGGCCGCATCGATGGTGATGCGGACGGCCTCGGCGAGCGGAACGGTCTGGCCGCGCGGGTGGCGATCCCGATAAGCGATCACCAGACACAGGATCACGATCGAGACGCCGAGCAGCAGCCCGGGCACCACGCCCGCCATGAACAGGCTGATGATCGAAATGGTGCCGCCGGTTGCAAGCGAATAGATCACAGCGTTGTGGCTCGGCGGCACCAGCAGCGCCTGAACCGACGCGGTGATGGTCACGTTGGTGGCGAACACCCGCGGAAAACCGTTCTTCTCCATCTGCGGGATCATCACCGAGCCGATCGCCGAGGTGTCGGCCACCGCCGAGCCCGAGATGCCGCTCAGGAATGTCGTCGCCAGCACGTTGACCACCGACAGGCCGCCGCGCACGCGCGTGATCCCGACCAGCACGTCGGCGAACGCCACGAGACGGCGCGCCATGCCGCCCTCCGCCATGATGGCGCCGGCGAGCACGAAGAACGGAATCGTCAGCATCGCGACCTTGCTGACCCCGTCGGAGATCTTCAGCATCACGGCTTCGAGCGGGATGCCGATGTAGAACGCGCCGGCGATCGCCGCGAGCGCGAGCGAATAGGCGATCGGCACCCCGATCACGAAGCAGAAGAACATCGTGGTCAGGAGAACGGCGATGTCCATCGATGCAGTCCGGCAGTCAATGTGCGTGGGGGGCGAGGTCGGCGAGCGGATCGAGCGGCCCGAGCACGAGGCGCTCGATCACGAATAAAAGGAGGCAGGCGCCGCCGACGGGGATGGGCAGGTAGGTCACGCCGACCGACAGGGACGGAAAATCGGCGATCGTGTTGTACCAGGTCGCTTCAACAAGTTTTTCACCATAGACCAGCATGAATAGCGCCATGGCGGCGACCAGCAGTTCGGCCAGAACTTCCGGGACACGTCGCCAAGGGGTGGCAGCAGCGACACGAAAAATGCGACATTCATGTGCGCGCGTACGCGGTAGCACGCGGCCCCGCCGATGAACGTTACCACGATGGTGAGCAGCACCGCCGTCGGCTCGGGCCATGACGCGGCCTGGTTCAAGACGTAACGCGTGTAGACGGCCCATGGGATCACCGCCGAAATCAGCACCAGCGCCATGCCGGCGATGACGGCGCAGGCCGCATAGAGTGCGTCCATCGCGCCGCGATAGAACGCCCGCACGCTACTCGACCGCTTCGATGCGCTTGATCAGCTCCGCATATTTCGGACCATATTTGTCCCATACCGGCTTCACAGCGTCCTGGAATGGCGTCTTGTCACTGATCTGCGTGATTTGGATCCCGGCGGCCTTGGCCTTCTCCATCGCGTCATTCTCATATTTGGCCCACAAAGCGCGCTCCTCGAGCTGCGCCTCGCGGCCGAACTTCATGATCAGCGCCTGGTCCTCCTTGCTGAGCTGATCCCAGGTCTTGCGCGACATCACCAGGATCTCCGGCACGATCAGATGTTCGGTGAGCGTGTAGTATTTCGCGACCTGATAGTGATTGTCGAAGACGAAGCTTGGCGGGTTGTTTTCGGCGCCGTCCACCACGCCGGTCTGTAGCGCGCTGAAGACCTGGTCGTACCCCATCGCAACGCCGTTGCCGCCGAGCGCGTTCATCATGTCGACGAACATGGGATTGCCCATGACGCGCACCTTGAGGCCCTTGAGATCGGCGATGCTCTTGATCGGCCGCTTGGTGTCGTAGACGCTGCGCGCGCCCGCATCCATCCAGCAGATCGCGACGAGGCCGGCGCGCGGATTATTGGTGACCTTGTCGAGCAGCTCCTGGCCGATCGGTCCGTCCATGACCTTCTGCATGTGCGCGGTGTTGCGGAACAGGAACGGCAGGTTGAGCACATTGAGATCGTCGATCACCGGCCCGAGCGCGCCGACGCTCACCCGCGCCAGCGCAATCGCGCCGATCTGCGCCTGCTCGATCGCCTCCTTCTCGCCGCCGAGCTGCATCGACGGGAACATCTGCACGCTGATCCGTCCGTTCGTCGCGGCTTCGAGCTTCTTGCCCATGTTCTCGACGGCGACCACGGTCGGATAGCCGGCCGGATGCACGTCGGAGGCTTTGAGCACGACTTTCTGTTGCGCGAAGGCCGACGTGGCGATCAAGCTGAGACCGGCGATTGCGATCGAGAGTGCGCGACCATATCGCTGCATAGCTTCCTCCCTGGGTACCGGCGCGTTGCGTGCCTGGCCGGTGCATGGTAGTCATCATATCATATGATGACTTGACGGGAAGCCCATCGTGTCACGGCTTGCGCCTGGTACCGGGAAGGGGATTGGCGCGGCGCCGCTCGGGCCGCCGCGCAGCCTGACCCAGATGCTGATCGAGCGATTGGGCGCGCAGATTACGGCTGGCGAGCTCAAGCCAGGCGCACAATTGCCGACCGAGCCGGAGCTGATTGCCGCGACAGGCGTGAGTTGCACGGTGGTGCGTGAGGCGGTGGCGGCGCTCCGCGCCGAGGGGCTGGTGGTGACGCGGCAGGGCGTCGGCGCCTTTGTGGCCGAGACGCCGCGACGGCCGTTCCGCATCGACATGGGCGAGCTGCAGTCGCTGCGCGATGTGATCCAGGTCATGGAGCTGCGTACCGGGGTTGAAGTCGAAGCCGCGGGTCTCGCCGCGGAGCGGGCCTCGGCGAGTGAGCTGCGCAAGATCAAGGACGCATTCGACGCGATCGCTGCCGCAGTCGCGCGCGGCGACGCGGCGGTCGATCAGGACTTTGCGTTTCACTGCCGCATTGCCGAGGCCACCGGCAACCCGCAATTCGTGCGCTTCCTCGATTATCTCGGCCGCTTCATCATTCCGCGCCAGACGATCCGCATCAATGTCGGTTCTCCGCCGGAGCGGCGGGCCTATCTGGAGCGTATCCAGAATGAGCATCGCGATATCCTCCGCGCCATACGGGAGCGCTCGCCGGCTCGGGCCCGCGGCGCCATGCGCGCGCACCTCGCCAACAGCCGCAAGCGCTATCAGAAACTCGCCGAGGAGCTGGAGCGCAGCGCGGACGCTAATCGCGCCAAATGAGGAGCAAACGCGTGGGTGACGTGAAAACTCTGCTGATCACCGGGGCCGGGGGCGATCTGGGAACCCGAATGCGCCGGCTGCTCAAGAATGCGTACCAGCTGCGCCTGACCGATCTCAAGCGCCCGACCAATCTCGCTGCCGACGAAGAGTTCGTGCAGGCGGATCTCGCTGACGTCACCGCACTGGAGAAAGCGGTCGCCGGCGTGGATGGCATCGTGCACTTCGGCGGCTTCGCGGTGGAAGGCACGTGGCCGATCATCCTGCATGCCAACATTATCGGCTGCTACAATCTGTTCGATGTGGCGCACCGCAATGGCGTGAAGCGCGTGGTGTTCGCGTCCTCCAATCACGCCATCGGTTTCTATCCGCGCCGTCGCCGTATCGGAGTCCACGAGCCGGTACGCCCGGATAGCCGCTACGGCATGAGCAAGGCCTTCGGCGAAGCCGTGGGGGCACTTTACGCCTACAAGCACGGCATGCGCGTGACCTGCATCCGCATCGGTAACGTCAGCGACGAACCCGCCGATCGGCGCCGGCTGTCGATCTGGCTCAAGCCCGAGGACCTGGCGCAGCTGGTGCGCATCGGGCTTGATCACCCGGATATCCGCCACGAGATCTTCTACGGCGTCTCCGACAACGTCCGCGGTTTTTGGGACAACGAAGCGGCGTTCCGCTACGGCTATCGCCCGCAGGGACGGTCCGAGGATTATCGCGATGCCGCGCTCGCGGCGCAGGCGAAACTGCAGACCGATCCGATTTCAGAGTGGTACCAGGGCGGCCCGTTCTGCAGCGATGAGTATGACGCGGAGGGTGATCCGTCCGTGGTGTAGGGGCTTGCCAAGCACAAGCCGTTAAGGTGCGCGACTCCCTCCCCCCGCGAGCGCAGCGAGTGGCGGGGAGGGATGGGGTGGGGGGCTCTTCATTTGTTGTTGATGGTGCGATGCAAGTTGAGGCTCAGCTGCCCCCACCCCCGACCCCTCCCCGCGCGCTGCGCGCGGAGGAGGGGAGCGCCTACCGCACCGTCACGTAAACCGTCCCATCCTGCACCCGCACTGGAATGCGCCGCAGCCGCACGCGCTTGTCGGTCGGGTGCACGCCGGTGCGGATGTCAAACTCAAACCCGTGCCACGGGCAGATGATGTTCATCTGCGACTTGGAGAACACGCGGCCGCTGCTGGTGCCGTCAGCGGCGACCGCTTCCAGCGCGAGCGGCAGCATCTTGCCCTGGCAAACCGGGCCATCGAGATGCGGGCAGCGGTTCTCATAGGCAAAGACCTCGTCGCCGAGCCGGAAGATGCCGATCTGCTGGCCCTCGATCTCCACCACCTTGCGGCCCGGATCATCCAGCGCTGCAATTTCGCATACCCGCACGTCCGCCATCGCGTTCAGCCCTGTTGCGGGCGTGTACGCCCGTGCCACATGGAGAGATCAAACATGTTGAGATCGGCGACCCGGATCATCTCGCTCACCGCGGTTGCGACGTCTGTCGCCGTCACCTTCTCGGCAAGGAGCGGCGGCGGAAACGTGTCGCGCACTTCGCAGCGCAAGGCGTAAAGCCGCACAGCGGCGGTCATTACCGCGGCGAGTTCCTGATCGGTGAGATCGCCGTTGGCCGGCTGGGTCAAATCCTGTTCGGCCAAGGTCACGAACTGGGCGACACAGGCAGCGGCGCTCACGCCACACCCGCTGCGGCGCGGGCGGCGAGCACGTCCTTGGCGCGGGGACGCAGCCGCTTGACCGGCAGGTTGAACACGCGAGCCGCATTCAGCCCGAGGATGTTGCGCTTGGCCTGGTCGCTCAGAAACGGCAAGGTCGTGATCGCGCTCGGCGGGTCGAAATCCCAATGCGGCCAGTCGGAGGCAAACAGCAGCTGCGTCTCCGCATTGATCTTGTGCATGGTCATTTCCAACAACTCGAGGTCGTTCCGCTCGAGCGGCTGGCTCGAATAGTACATCTCGCGCATGTATTCGCTTGGCAGACGCTTCAGCCCTGGCGCCTCGCTCTGGCGCATCATAACTTCGTGGTCGAGCCGCTGCATCAGGAACGGCACCCACGCGAGCCCGCTTTCGACCCAGACCACCTTCATCTTCGGATAGCGCTCGGGCATCGCGTTGATGACCCAGTTGGTCATGTGGATCAGGTTGTAGTGCACGAACGAGAGCGCGTGCATGGAGACGAAGCGATTGAGCTGCGTGAAGGATGGATCATCCCAATGCGGTCCGGCATGGAACACCAGTGGTTTGCCGGTCTCCTCGATCATGCTGAACAGGCGCGCATACTGGTTGTGATGCACGCCCTTGTGCCGCACGGCACAGATCGTGAAGCCGATGATGCCCGGCCGGTCGCCGTACTCGCGCACGAGCTTCTCGCATTCAACCGGCGAATTGAAGGGGAGGTAGAGGAGCGCGATGATGCGTGGATCCTCGGGCAGGATGCGCTCGATGAGCCAGCGCGCATAGGCGCGCGCTAGCTCGACTTCGATATCCTCCATCGGGTTCATGCCGAGGTGCAGCATCGCGGTGGGGAAGATTACCTGATAATCGAGGCCCATGGTTTCGATGGTGCGGCGCACGATCTGCACGAACCGGTGGCCGGCCTTGGCTGGATCGTCGGTCTGCTCCTGCGGCCCGGACTGGTGCGGGATGCGCCCGGCCATCGCCTGAAACGTCATGCCAGGTTGCATGTTGATCAGTGGCAGTGAGCCCGGCCGCAACATCGCCTGCGCGGTCTGCTTGAGTACGTCGTTGCCCAGGAGATCGATGATCTCTGGCCAGAAGCCGCCTTCCTGCAGGTGCGCATCGACATCGACGATCAGCTCATAATCATCGTGGCTCTGCGCCTGCACGGCAGCGCGCGCCAGATAGTCACGCGTGTCGGTCGCAGCCGTGATCTCCGGAAGCTCAGGCAGTGAGGTGGCCTTGGGCGTGGCACGGTCCAGCATCGTTGGCCTCCCTGGTTTTCAGTACAGCCTATCCGCCGATCAGCGCATTGACCATGGCGATGCCCTTGCTCTTGTCGTAGCGCTCATAGGCGCCGCTGATGATCACCTCAGGCGAGCCCGAGTGCAGGCGCTCGTAGAGCTGTTGGCGTCCGCCGAACGAGTTCAGCGGTCAATTCCCAGGCGAGCCGGCACAGCCGATGCCGGTAGGCGGCATCGACGTTGCGCCCGCGGCCATAGACGTCGAGCAACGGCCGCAGCTCCGGCACGTCGAAATCCTCCGCTGTCGGTGCGAACACGGGCGCGCTGGTCGCCACATGCTCGAAGATGTTGATGATGCGCTCCGAGGTGAGGGCAATCAGCGGCCGCATGTGCGTGGTGTTGCCCAGCATGTAGTGGCCGCCCGGGGTGCGCACGCAATCGACTTCGGCGGCGCGTAGCAGACCCTTGAACATGCCGGCGTAGGACGCAAGCTCGCCCATCTCCAGTGTCACGTGCGGACGCTTGGCAACGCCGCCGGTCTCAGCGATCAGATGTGCCGTACCGATGATCAGCTCGAGCCGGGCGATCGCCTGCAGCACGCTGGCATAGCCTGCCCAGGACATCACTCGCGAGCGGAAGAGCGCATTCGCTTCCTTGGGGGTTCGCATGAGAAAGATGCGCTCCCACGGAATGAGCACGTCATCGAAGATCATCAGTACGTCGTGCTCGTCATAGCGCGTCGAGAGCGGGTGATCGGCCGTCTGCGGCCGCTGGGTGAACGGATCGCGGCAGATCTGTTTGATGCCCGGTAGATTGACCGGACACGAAAACCAGAGCGCAAACTCCGGCTCGTCATCGGCGAGCATGTAGGTCGGTGCGACGACGACCTCGTTGCTGAGCGGACCCAGTGTTACGAAGCGCGCCCCGCGCACCACCACGCCGTTGTCGCGTTCAGCGACGATGCGCAGGCAGCGGTCCGGGTCCTGTTTGGGCCGCATGGTCTTGTCCATGTGCGGATCATGCAGGCCGTGCGACAGCGCGACATCATTCTGGCGCGCCCAGGTGAGATAGTTGGTGGCGTTGTCGCCAAAGCCTGCGTGCAGCGCGTTGAGCTCGTCGCGGGTATCATGGAAGCCGACAATCATGGCGGCGCAGAAATCCGGCAGCCGCCCGAGCATGCCAAAACTGCGCTCGGTCCAGATCTCGGTGTTGCGGCGACGGCGCAACAACAACTCCGGCGTGGTCGGCGGGAGATAGGAGACCGAACCACGGACCCCGTCCGCATCCACGTAGGTCATCACGTCTCGCGTCGCCGCCTGGTGCTGCAGGTCGTAAAGATCGGCGAAAGTGCGCACGACGTTGCGGAACGCCGGATGCTGCGTAACGTCCGCGACTTTCTCGCCGTGCAGCCAGACTTCGCGGCCGTCGCGCAGGCTCTCGATGTAGCGCTGACCGTCCATGACGCCGGGCGCGGCGCTCTTTTCGTCGCGCCGGATCGCCGCCGGGCTCTGCGGTGACATCTCGGGGTTCCTCCGTGGGCTCGCGGCACCGCTGGCAGCGGCGATCGATCTCATGCTTGCGGGAAATCTGTATTACAGTTATACGGATGTCAAGCAGCGCCGGAAGAACAACGCCTTGGCAGCAAAACCGCAAGTGAGCCCTGAACGATGGTCGCGCTGGCAGGATGTGCGACCGCAATCGGTGTCGAGCCGCATTGTCGAGCAGGTGCGGGCTGCGTTGTTCCGCGGCGAGCTCAAGCCGGGCGATGTGCTCGGCTCGGAAAGCGATCTCGCCCGCAAATTCGGCGTCAGCCGCGTGCCGGTGCGCGACGCATTCAAGACCCTGCAGGCGTTGGGCATCGTCGAAGTTAGGATGGGCGCCAATGGCGGCGCACGCATCGCCGCCGGCGATCCCAACCGTTTCGCGGACGCGCTTGCGGTACAGCTCAAGCTTGTCGGCATCAGCGTCGAAGAGATGTTCGACGCACAGATCGCGGTCGAGGTGATGGCGGCGGAACTCGCCGCCAAGCGTGCGACCGAGGGCGATCTCGAAGGCCTGCGCGCGATCGTCAGCGAGCTGCACACCCTGGCGCAAAAATCTTTCACTGCTGCAGCCGCGATGCGGTTTTCTGAGATCGCAATGGATTTCCACGCCGCGCTGGTCGAGGCCGCGCATAACCGCGCGCTCTCTGCCCAGTTCAAGGCGTTGCGCTTCGCGCTCGAGCCGGTTTATGCGCGTCGCACCAGCAATGCGATCGCCAAGCGCGTGATCACCGCCGATAAGGCGGTGCTTGATGCGGTCGCTGCCGGCGACACGGCCCGTGCCGGCTCGCTGATCCGCAAGCGGCTGGAGACGATCCGCGCGCACCAGCTCTTCGACAGCGTAAGCAAATAGAAAGAGATTGATACCGACTGTTTGAATTGAACTCAGCAAGCCGCGCTCGAAGCGGCGGAACGAAAGGGAGGACGTGCGTGATTATCGATTGCCATGGCCATGTCAGCGCACCGGCGCAGCTCTGGGCTTACAAATCGGTGCTGCTTGCCTCACGTGGCTCGCATGGCCGCGGCGGCGTGAAGGTCTCCGACGACGAGTTGCGCGCCGCGCTCAATCACTCCGAGATCGGCCCCAAAGGTCATCTCGATGCGCTGCACGATCACGGCACCGACGTTCAGCTGATCTCGCCGCGGCCGTTTCAACTCATGCACAGCGAAAAGCCGGCCAAGCTGGTGCGCTGGTTCGCGGAGGAATGCCATAACGTCATCTACCGGCAGACGCAGCTTTATCCCAACAAGTTCTTCGGTGTCGCCAGCTTGCCGCAGGCGGCCGGCGCGCCGATCACCGACGCGCTGCCGGAGCTCGACCGTTGTATCAATGAGCTCGGGTTCGTCGGCTGCCTGCTCAACCCGGATCCATACGAGAACTCGGGCGAGGAAGCGCCGGCGCTCGGCGATCGTTACTGGTATCCGCTCTATGAGAAACTCTGCGAGCTCGACATTCCGGCGCACATTCACACCACAAGCTCGCGCTCGGAGCGCGTCAGCTATTCGGTGCATCTGATCAACGAAGGCACAGTCGCGGTGCTTGGGCTCCTCGCCTCCGACGTGTTCAAGGATTTTCCCAAGCTGAAGATCATCGTCTCGCATGGCGGTGGCGCCATCCCCTATCAGCTTGGCCGCTTCGACGCGCCCTCGCTGCGCGGTCGCGGGTCGACGCGCTTTCGCGACCGGCTCAAGCTCCTCTATTTCGACACGGTGCTCTACACCGCGCCGGCGCTGGAGCTATTGATCAAGACGGTCGGAGCGGATCGCTGCCTGTTCGGTTCGGAATGCCCAGGTGTCGGCTCGGCGGTCGATCCGGACACGGGCCACACCATGGATCATATCCGCCCGCACATCGATGGCTTCGCCTGGTTGAAGCCGGAGGAGCGGGAAATGATCTACAACGGCAATGCTCGCAAAGTGTTCAAGCTCAAGGTCTAGAGTGAGGGAGGTCTGTCATGGCCAAGATCGTATTGGGAATGGGCTCGTCACACGGGCCGATGCTGTCGACGCCGCCGGAGGAATGGGGCCAGCGGGTGGTGGCCGATAAGCGGAACAAGGAACACCATTACAAGGGCAAGACCTGGACCTACGAGCAACTGGTCGAGGCGCGCAAAGGCGAAGGCTTGCAGAAACAGATCGAGCTTCCGGTCTGGCGCGAGCGCCACAGCGCCTGCCGCAAGGCCCTGGGCGAGTTGGCCAAGGTCTTCGCCGAGGTGAAGCCTGATGTTGCGGTGATCGTCGGCAACGATCAGAAGGAAATCTTTCGCGACGCCTATACGCCCGCGCTGACCGTGTTTTGCGGCAAGACCATTACCAACACGATGTTCTCCGATGAGCGCATCGCTGCGTTGCCGCCCGGCATCGCGGTCGCGATCCCTGGCCACATCCCGCCCGGCGGCGCCACCTATCCGGGCGCACCGGAGCTCGCCGAGCACATCATCAAGTCGCTCACGTCCGATGAATTCGACGTCGCGACCTTGACGGAGCTGCCACACGAGGAGACGCCGCACGCCTTCGGCTTCATCTACCGGCAGGTCATGCTCGATCAGGCGGTGCCCAGCGTCCCCGTGATCCTCAACACGTTCTATCCGCCCAACCAGCCGAGCGTGCGGCGCTGCTACGAGTTCGGCGAGTTGCTGGTGCAGGCAATCGAGTCCTGGCAGAGCGATGCGCGCGTCGCGTTGATTGCGTCGGGCGGGCTGACCCATTTCGTCATCGACGAGGAGGTCGATCGCGCGATCTTCGATGCCATGAAGTCAGGCTCGATCGAGAAGGTTGCCGATCTCGGCGAGCCGATCTTCCAGGCCGGCACGTCCGAGGTGAAGAACTGGGTGCCGGTGGCGGGCGCCATGGCCCACCTCGGGTTCAAGTTCCACCCGGTGGACTACGTGCCGTGCTATCGCTCCGAGGCGGGCACCGGCAACGCCATGGCGTTCGTGTACTGGCGGCCGTAGCTCGGCCGCCTACTTCCGCTCCAGCATCGTCTCGTAGCTCGCGCCCATCACCTTGGACACCGGCTCGCCGCGGGCGACCGCGGCGACCATCGCTTCGCTCTTGGCGAAGATCGCCTCGGCGCGCTCGAGCACCTCGGTGATGCGCGCCGCCGGGATGATCACGCAGCCGCTGCGGTCGACGGCGACGTAGTCGCCGGGCACGACCGTGTGGTCACCAAACCGGATCGGCACCTGACAGCCGGCTTCATGGATACGGCCGCGCGCGGTGCGCGCCGTGCAGCCGCGCGCGTAGACCGGATAGCCGACCTTGTCGGCCTCCTCGACGTCGCGGGTGAGACCATCGACGATCGAACCGGCGATCCCGCGATGGCGCGCAGCGCGCGAGAGAATGCCGCCCCAGCCGGCCGCGTCGATGCCGGTGAGTTGCTCGACCACGATGACGTTATCGGGGCCGCCGGCCTCGACCGCCGCGGTGGAGAGATGGCGGGTCACGCCGGGCGGCGATGGACCAATCCCGATCTTCACCGTGATGGCACGCCCGGCGATCGGCCCTTTGCCGCTGGTGAGCACGAGCCCGGTCACGGCTGGCGTCATGCCAAGCGCATCGATTGCGTCGGAGATATCGCAGATATCGAGCGCGCGCAGGCGGGCAACAAGCGGATCGTCGGCCATATGCAATTCCTCCCCGTTTCACGCGGCTTTACACGCCCCGATCAGGGCGCACAAGCGACCCGGCAACAGCGGGGCTTCGTTGATCGATATGGCAAACGGCGCCAGAGCGTCCTCGATCGCCGAGATGATCGCCGCCGCTGCCGGGATGGTGCCACCCTCGCCAGCCCCCTTGGCGCCGAGCGGATTGTTTGGACTGGGTGACTCGACGTGCACAATCTCCACGTCGGGGACATCGGTCGGAGGTCGGGAGCAGGTAGTCAGCCAAGGTCGTCGTGAGTGGTTGGCCGGCGTCGTCGTACTTTATGAATTCCAGCAGCGCGTTGCCGATACCGTGCGCCACACCACCCTGGATTTGTCCGTCGACGATCAGCGGATTGATGATACGGCCGCAATCATGCGCCACGCAGTAGCGCAGGATTGCGACCTTGCCGGTTTCAGGGTCAACCTCGACTTCAACAACATGCGTGCCATTGGCGTAAGCAGCCTGCGGCGGCTTGAATGTATGCTCGGCGAACAGTCCCGGCTCGAAACTCTGCGGCACGGTGATGCCGGGCATGCCGGCGGCAATGCGGCGAAGCTCGGCCAAGGGGATGCGTTTGTTTGACGGGCGCGACGTCGTGACGGTGCGGCCATCGAGCTTGAGGTCTTCCGGCTTTTCCTCCAACACATGCGCCGCGAGCCGCAGCACTTTTTCGCGCAACTGCGTCGCCGCGTTGAACATGCTCGAACCCGCATTGACCGTCGTGCGACTGGCAAAGGTGTTCATGCCGAAGCGGATCGCATCCGTGTCGCCGACCGTGACCACGACGTCCTCGAGGCCAACGCCAAATGCGTCGGCGGCAATCTGCGCCAGCATCGTTTCGTGGCCCTGACCCTGCGGTGAAGAGCCGGAGGCAACGGCGATGCGGCCATCGGCGAGCACGCGTGCGCTCGACGTCTCGAACGGACCAAGTCCAGTGCCCTCGACATAGTTCGCAAGGCCGATGCCAATGTAGCGGCCCTGGGCGCGCGCGGCCGCTTGGTGTGCGGCAAATCCTTCGTAATCGATCTTACGCAATGCCAGGTGCTGGCAGCGCGGATAATCGCCGCTGTCGTAGATGACGGGGCTGCCGTCGCGAAACCGCAACCCCGCCGGATAGGGCATCTGTTCAGCGCGGATCAGATTGCGTGCGCGGATTTCGGCACGGTCGAGCCCGCACGCCGCGGCCAAGCGATCCATCAGGCGCTCCATCACGAACACAGCCTGCGGCCGGCCGGCACCGCGCAGCGGCGTAACAGCGGGTTTGTTGGTGTAGACGCTCTCCACCTGCATCCGATAGTTCGGTAGCACGTACGGGCCAGGCAATGTCGTCGCCGAGATGAGCGGATTGACGACTCCATGCGGGACGTAGGCGCCATTGTCGTGAACGAGCGCACCGCGGATCGCGCGGAGCCGCCCGCCGCGATCGGCGGCAGCCTCCACGCTCCACACTTGATCGCGCTCCTGAGTGGTGGCGACGAAGTGCTCGCGGCGATCCTCGGTCCATTTGATCGGCCGTCGCAGGGTGCGCGTGAGCGCGCCCAGCACTGCTTCCTCCGGATAAATGATGCCCTTGGGGCCAAACCCGCCGCCGACGTTGGGCGTGATGACGCGTACGTGCTCATCATCGAGCTCAAGCGTTTCGACCAGCATGCGCTTGATGAAATGCGGCGTCTGGCCGGCCGACCACAAGGTGAGTTTGTTCGTGCTTGCGTCGAACCAGGCGAGCACCGCGCGGCCCTCCATGGCCTGACAGAGGCCGCGATGCAGCCGGAACTCGGCGCGCACAATGACTTGCGCATTCGCGAATGCTGCGTCGACATCGCCATATTCGACCGTGAACCGCGCCGCGATATTGTCCTTGGCCTGTGCATGCGCGGTCGGCGAACTCGGAGCGGCTGCGGCGCGGCAATCAACAACTGCGGGCAGTGGCTCGTAGTTGATTACGATGGCATCCACCGCATCCTCTCCGAGGTAGCGACTCTCGGCCACGACAACAGCAATTGGTTCACCCACGTATGTCACTTCGTCGCGTGCAAGCGGCGGAAATCCGCGCGCCTGCGCCATGGTGTGGGTCGGGACCCATATCGGCAGCGTCTTGCCGCGCAACGGCTGGGGCAAGTCAGCGGCGGTCCAGATGCCAACAACACCGGGCATGGCGCGCGCTGCAGCCACGTCGATGCCGGCGATGCGCGCGTGTGCGAACTCGCCGCGCACGAAGGTCGCGACCAGCGTGCCGTCCAGCCGAAGGTCGTCCGTAAAGCAGCCGGCGCCACACAGCAGGGCGGGGTCCTCCCGCCGCCTGATCCGCGCGCCGACAAACTTCATTCCCATATGTGTCCCCAGCAGCATTCCCCGATCATGTCGGGGACAAGTCTTGCCTACTCTACACTCTCAGTTTGGGGCTGGGGCTGCGTTACCCGTCACATCGCGTTGGGATAGACCCGGCACGCAGCTGGGCAACATTCGTTTGGCACGACGGAGGTCTGTGTTGCTCATTGCAAAAGACGCCAACCCATGACTGCCGAGATCCGTATCGGTTTTATCGGTATTGGCGCCATGGGCTCGCGTATGGCGGCCAACTTGGCGTGTGCTGGGTATCCGCTGACGGTGCATGACGCAGATCTGAATAAGGTCAACGCTTTCACACAGTCGTATCAAGCGCGCGCCGCGATCTCGCTTGCGGATCTTGGCCGCAGCTCGGACGTCCTCATCTGCATGCTGCCGACCGGTCCTGTCGCGCGTGCCGCATTTCTACAGGAGCAGGATGGCGCGCTGACCAAATCGCTCGCGGCTGGCAGCATCGTCATCGACATGACGTCGTCGGAGCCGACGGGCACGCGCGAATTGTCGGCCACGCTTGCCAAGCGCGGCGTTGCGCTGATCGATGCGCCGGTCTCCGGTGGCATTACTGGTGCGGAGCAGGGCCGGCTGGTGATGATGGTCGGTTGCGACGACAAAGCCGCGCTTGAGCGCGTGCGTCCGGTCTTGGCGGTGCTCGGGCATCGCGTGTTCGAGGTCGGCGGCTCGGGCGCAGGCCATGCCATGAAGGCGCTCAACAACTACGTGTCGGGGACGGGCTTCATGGCGGCCGTCGAGGCGCTGGTGATCGGACGCAGCTTCGGTCTCGACCCAGCCCTCATGGTCGATGTGATGAACGAATCGACCGGGCGCAATTTCGCCACCGCAAATACGCTGAAGCAGGAGGTGATCAGCCGCGCCTTCGCGACGCAGTTCACGCTCGGCTTGCTCAGCAAGGACGTGAAGATCGCCGCCGATCTCGCCGAGGATATCCGGGTGAACGCGCCGCTGGCCCGCGCGAGCCGTGACTTGATGCTGCGCCTTCGTGAGGCTGTGGGTGGAGACGCGGATCACACCGCCGCCGTGAAATACTGGGAGCGCCTCAATGCCATGACGGTGAGCCCGAAACTAACAGGTCAGGAGTAATCATGGCGCTTGCCCACGAATTGTCGCGCGCGGCGTCGAAACAATCATCACTGCTCGAGACAGCGAAGGCGCTGCATCCGCTGCTCTCGGGCGAAGCGCCGCGCGCTGACGCTCGGGGTAGATTGACGGACGAAACGATTGCAGCGCTACGCGATAACGGGTTTCTCGGGATGTGGATTCCGCGCTGCTTCGGCGGCAGCGAGACGGGTCCGGTGGAATTCCTGAGCGTGATCGAGCAGACGAGCTACTCGGACGGCTCGACTGGCTGGGTGCTGATGGCGGCGCAGGTCGCAATGGGCACGGCGGCCGCATATCTCGAACCCGGCGCCGCAAACGAGTTGTTTGCTCAGCGCATGCCGGTGATTGCCGGCCAGGGCGCGCCGAACGGGCGGGCCGAACCCGATGGCCGCGGCTATCGCCTCAGTGGCAAGTGGTCCTACGGCAGCGGCCTCTTGCATGCCGAATATATCCACACCGGCGCGGTGGTGCATGAAAACGGCGCCCCGCGCATGCTGCCGGGCGGCAAGTTTCCGGATATCCGCATCTTCATTCTGCCGGTCGAGCAGGCCCAGCTCACCGGCAATTGGGATGTGCTGGGGCTGCGCGCCACGGGTTCCGTCGATTACATGATCGACAACGTCTATGTGCCCGAGGAGATGACCCATCTCCAGTCGGCGAACGTGGCGCGGCAAGGCGGCGATCTTTACCGGCTGCGCATCTTTGGGCTGAGCACGATCGGTCACACCGGCTTTGCGCTTGGGGTCGGGCGGCGCATCCTGGACGAGCTCGCGAGCCTCGCCCGCCAGGAGACCGGCCGGCCGCAGATCCTCCCCCAGCGCGGCGGCGGCGAGAGCTTTCACGAGCAGTTCGGGCTCGCCGAAGCCAAGGTGCGGGCCTCGCGCGCCTTCGCGTATGAGGCCTGGCGCGACATCGAGGGTGCGCTCGATCGCGGTGAGGAGATCGGCACACGGCAGATCACTCTGGCACGGCTCGCGCTCAACTACGCGACGTCCGCGATCGCCGAGGTCTGCGCCTTTGCGTACCACTATGGTGGTGGCGTCGCGCTGCGTGACGGCACGCTGCAGCGGTGCTTCCGCGACATGCATGCCGGCACCCAGCACGCCACCACATCCACTGGAATCCTGCGCGAGTGCGCGCGCGAACTCCTCGGTGTCGTGCCCGGCAAAGTGTGGGCGCCGAGGATGCTGATAGACCCCTGATCGCGGGTAGGCGCTACGCCATCTGGCGCAGCCCCCAGGCCACCGCCACCCAGGCGCCGCCGTAGAAGATCATCCAAATCCCGACAAACAGGCCGATCACCCACAGGCCTGACACCGGCCATTGTGCCAGCACCAGAACGCCAAGGATGACGGTGATGAGCCCGTCGAGCACGTGCCAGCCCCAACCCGGCAGACCGATCCAGAACGGTTCGATCAATTGAAACAGGCCGCTGACCAGGAAGAACGCGCCCATGAGCAAGGTCAGGATTTCGGCGGTGACCAGCGGTCGCCACACCATCAGGGCTCCGACCACCGCGAACAGAACGGCGGCGAGCACATGCTGGAACTGACCGGCCCATTTGCCGACCATGATGAGCTGGACGATCTCGATGCCGGCGCCGATCAATAGCAGCCAGCCGAAGAACAGCATCGAGACCACGGTCGCCGCCACCGAGCGCACGATCGCCACGATGCCAAGCAGCATCAGAATGATGCCGAAGGCCAGGAACCAACCCCAATTTTGGATGATTTGCGCAGGTACCTGTACGTCCAGAACCGATACGTCAGCCATATCTCTTCCTCCCCCAAAAAGCGCGGATGGGCCTCAAAGCCACCTTCCGCCCCGGACAACAGTCATGGGACTTGCTCGCAATTCTCATTCTGCCCGATGATGATCCGATAACAAAGCCCCAGGAAGGACTGCATGGACCTCAAATTGACTGGCCGCAGCGTCATGATCACCGGTGCTTCGAAGGGCATCGGCCTCGGTATTGGCAAATGGTTTGCGAGCGAAGGGGTCAACCTGTGCCTGGTCGCGCGCTCCGGCGACCTGCTGGCGAAAGAAGCAGAGGCGATCCGCAAGTCCGCGCAGGTCAATGTGCAGACCCTGGCCGCGGACCTGTCCGATCCGGCGGCGCGTCGCAAGGTGTTCGAGACGTTTCCCGACGTCGATATCGTGGTAAATAACGCCGGGGCCATTCCGGGTGGCACGATCGAAGACGTGGATGAGACGGCTTGGCGCGCCGGCTGGGACCTGAAGGTCTATGCGCATGTCGATTTCACGCGCATGTATCTCGCCAGGATGAAAGCGCGGCAGCGGGGCGTAATCATCAATATCATCGGCGCCGGCGGCGAGAAGCTCACCTACGGCTACATCGCGGGATCTGCCGGCAATGCGGCGCTGATGGCCTTTACCCGCGCCATCGGTGGCACCAGCCCGGATTTTGGCGTGCGTGTCGTTGGTGTGAACCCCGGACCGGTGGCGACCGAGCGCGTCGAATATCTGGCGCGCCAGCGCGCCGCGAAGGCCGGCGACGAGAGCCGTTGGCGGGATGGCTTCAAGAACATGCCATTCGGGCGGCCGGCAACTGTCGATGAGATCGCCGCCAGCGTGGTGTTTCTCGCTTCCGACCTCTCGTCCTACACCAGCGGCACCATCGTCAGCATCGATGGCGGGTTGGTGCACAAGGGGGCGTTGGCGTAGACTTTCTGACCTCATCCTGAGGAGCATGCGTGCGCAGCACGCGTGCGTCTCGAAGGATGGCCAAGAACATGGGCCTCGCCTGGGGCCGTCCTTCGAGACGCCTGCCCTACGGGCAGGCTCCTCAGGACGAGGACTGAGAGAAGCTACTAAACCTTCAGCCCCATCAATCCGGCCAGGATGTTGCGTTGGATCTGGGAGGTCCCGGCCGCAATGGTCGCCGCGCGAGCATCGCGGTAGTGACGCTGCATGTCGAACTCCATGCTGTAGCCGAATCCGCCGAAGATCTGCATCCCGTTATTCGCGGCTTTCACGTATGTCTCGGAAGCAAACAGTTTGGCCATGGTGATCTCGCGCAGCGCATCCTTGCCGGCAGCGATGAGCGACGCAGCGCGCAAGGTGAGCGCCCACGCGGCTTCGATCTCGGTCTGCATATCGGCCAGCATGTGGGCGATCGACTGGAATGTCCCGATCGCGCGCCCGAACTGTTTGCGTTCGCTCGCGTAGTTGAGCGCAAGCTCAAACACGCCGCGAGCGCTGCCGCAATCGCATGCCGCCGCAAACACCCGCTCCGACTGCAGGCCCGAGAGGATGCAGTTCCAGCCCTTGTTCTCGCCGCCGACCAGATGATCGGCGGGAACGCGCACATCGTTGAAGGTGAGCTCGCAGGTGCCGACCGAACGCCGGCCCAGCATGTCGAGCTTGCGGATATCCAATCCAGGCGAGCCGCCGTCGACCAGGAACAGCGACATGCCGCTGCGATAATGCGCCTTGGGATCGGTCTTGGCGTAGACGTTGATGAAGTTGTTGTTGGCGCCCGCGCCGGTCTGCCAGATTTTCTGACCGCTGATCACGTAGTGATTGCCGTCGCGGCGCGCGGTCGTTCGCATCGCGCCGACGTCGGAGCCGGCATCCGGTTCTGAGATCGAAATCGTCATGCGGATCTCGCCAGCCAGCAGCTTGGGCAGGAAGTATTGTTTCTGCGCGTCGGTGCCGTTGCGCAGCAGGTTGAGGCCGCAGAACATGCTGCCGCCATAGGCCATGACCAGGTCGGCGCTGGGACATGCGAGCTCCTCGGCGATGATCGCCATGTCGACGATGTTGCTGCCGAGACCGCCATACTCTTCAGGAAACGGCAGGCGAAACAGCCCGGCTTCCGCCCAGGCCTCGTAGAGCTCATAAGGATAGAGCCGCTCGCGATCGAGCTTGCGGATGTAGTCGGGCGTTGCTACGCGCTGCATCAGCTTGCGCGCAGTCTCCCGCAGCATGAGTTGTTCTTCGGTGAAGTTGCAGTCCATTTGTCTGGTCCCGGCCGATGATCGGCGCAGCATACCAGACTGTCTTGGGCAATCAGTCCTGGGCTTTGAGGACAGTCATCTCATAAACAAGGCCGTCCCGCAGGACGGCCTGAACACTATGGAGCCCGGCGCGTGCTGATGAGCGTACTCGGATTAGCCGACGTATGTGACGCGCGTCTGGGCCTCCACCTCTTCTCGGGTCGTCGGAATGGCTGGCAGCTGCAACACGGTCGCTTCCTGGCCCTCGCACAGCTCGGTCAGGAGGACGGTCTCGCCGTCCGGGAACTCCAGCGCATCGTGGTGGCGGTGCGGGATGTCTTTGTTGATCTGGCGGAAGATCGCGGTCTTGTGGACGGCGGTCTTGGAACCCCAGCCGAGCAGGCCGTGGGAAACGCAGGCGATCTCCTTGGAGAACGCGAGTTCAGTGCCCGGAAGGACGCAAACCGCGGTCGTGGGATCTTCCGGTGCCGCAAACCCGCGGGTTCCAGTACCGAAATTCCGGGTCGTCAACTTGTCACCAACGCTAGCAGGGCGCGACTTCACGTTCTGAAGGCTGTAGTCACACATGTGAAGAGCTCCTCGATGGTTTCGGAGGCTCATCGCCTCCTTGGGCTCTTCGGTGCAAAAACGGTGCCAGCACTCTTATGGGGCCATCACCACGCTACGGCAGGCCGCAGGGAGGTGCGACAGGGGCGCTCCGGGGCGTGGCGTGACCGGGTGAGGCGATGGTTTGGGATGAAGGACCGACTGCTTGAACCACCCATCGAGATCATGCCCACAACCCAGCTCGCTTGCCGGAACCGAAGGCTGCGGTTTGCAATCGGGGCTACCGGCCGGGCAACTGATGCGAATGTGGAAATGGTAGTCATGTCCGGGCCAGGGGCGCACTTTATGGAGCCAGCCCCGATCGCCCGTTGCGTCCCGGCACAGCGCTTTCTTGATGGCCGGGTTGACGAAGATCCGCTCGACCCGCGGCTCCTGGGCAGCGGCCTTGAGGACGGCCATGTGTCCCGGCGTCCAAATGTTTGGGTCCACATCGAGCCTGTTCGCCGCCACCACCACCGTTGATTCCATGAGTTCGCGCTCTTCCCGCGACAGCTCGTGATTGGGCATGGGGGTCAAATAGATATCGGCGTCGAGCCCGACCTGATGGCTGTTGTGGCCGTCCCACATGGGGCCGCCGCGCGGTTGCGACATGTCGCCGATCAGGATTCCCGGCCACCCCGCTACCTGTTTGGCCTTGGCGGACAGCCGTTCGATGAGCGCGATCAGATCAGGATGGCCCCAATTCCGGTTGCGGGATAGCCGCATCACCTGCCAGGTCGGACCATTGATCGGCAGCGCCACGGCGCCGGCGATACAGCCGTTGGCATAAAAGCCGATCGACCGCGCTTCCCCAGCCAGCGGCTCGGTCTTGCGCGCGAACAGCTCCTTGGCGGGCAGTTTCGGATCGTTCGGGTTGGCGAGCGGCGGCAACGGCTTGGGGTTGAGCGTGCCCAGATCTTGCGCGCAGGCCGGTCCGGCAAGGATGGCCAACAGAAACACCGACGCGCTCAGCCAGTTGGGCGCCATGTCGCCTCCGTGCAGTGATTCGATGACGCCCCGCGCCCATTTACCACGATTGCAGGTTAAACCTTAGGACAGGGTGAATTTTTCGTTAACCGGCGTGACAATCAATCCAAACCAGCGTCACGGCGGACATAAAACACGGCGGGAGTTCCTGATGCGAAAGTTCAGCGTTTTTGGCTTTGGCTTCATTGCTTTATCTGCAGCAATCCTGGCCGCCGGCCCGGCTCAGGCCGAGCTCGTCATCCAGGTCAATAAAGCGACGCAGCGCATGACCGTCGTACGCGACGGCCAGCCGATCTATCAATGGGCAGTATCCACTGGCCGTGCCGGCTACGGCACGCCGAGCGGCGTATTCGGTCCGCAGCGGATGGCGCGGAGCTGGTTCTCGCACGCCTACTACAATTCGCCGATGCCGCACTCGATCTTTTTCCACGGTGGCTACGCGATCCATGGCAGCTATGCGATCAACCGGCTCGGCGGTCCGGCATCGCATGGCTGCGTGCGGCTGCACCCCGGTAATGCCGCGACGCTGTTCAGCCTGGTGTCGCATGAAGGGCCGGGCCGCACCCGGATCATCATCAACTAATCAAACGTCGACCTTCAGGGCCTCGATGAAGGCCTCCTGCGGGATCTCGACTTTGCCGAACTGGCGCATGCGCTTCTTGCCTTCCTTCTGCTTTTCCAGAAGCTTGCGCTTGCGCGTGATGTCGCCGCCGTAGCACTTCGCGGTCACGTCCTTGCGGAGGGCGCGCACCGTTTCGCGCGCGATGATTTTGGCGCCGATTGCCGCCTGGATCGGCACCTGGAACATGTGTGGCGGAATCAGTTCCTTGAGCTTTTCCACCATGGCGCGGCCGCGGTTTTCAGCGCGCGTACGGTGCACCAGCATGGAGAGCGCATCGACCGGCTCGCCGTTCACCAGGATGGACATCTTCACCAAGTCGGATTGCCGGTACTCGGTGAGGTGGTAGTCGAACGAGGCGTAGCCCTTCGAGACCGACTTGAGCCGATCATAAAAGTCGAACACGACCTCGTTGAGCGGCAGGTTGTATTTCACCATCGCGCGGGCGCCAACATAATTGAGGTCGACCTGCGACCCACGACGATCCTGGCAAAGCTTGAGGATGGCGCCGAGATATTCGTCGGGCGTGAGGATCGTGGCCTCGATCCACGGCTCGTGAATTTCCTCGATGCGCACCACGTCCGGCATGTCGACCGGGTTGTGGATCTCGATCTCGGTCTTGTTGGTGAGCTTGATCTTGTAGATCACCGACGGTGCGGTGGCGATCAGGTTGAGATTGAACTCGCGCTCCAGCCGCTCCTGAATGATCTCGAGATGCAGAAGACCGAGGAATCCGCAGCGGAAGCCGAACCCCAGCGCCGCCGAGGTCTCCATCTCATAGGTGAAGCTCGCGTCGTTGAGCCGCAGCTTGCCCATGGCGGCACGCAGCGTCTCGAAGTCGGCGGCGTCGACCGGAAACAGGCCGCAGAACACGACCGGAATGGCGGGCCGGAAGCCGGGGAGCGGTGCTGCGGTCGGCCGCTTGGCATCGGTGATGGTGTCACCGACCCGTGTATCCGCGACCTCTTTGATCGATGCGGTGAGAAAGCCAATTTCGCCGGGGCCGAGCTCCGTGGCGTCGCGCATTTTCGGCGTGAACACGCCGATCTTATCCACCTCGTAGCTCGCGTCGGTGCCCATCAGGTGGATGCGCTGACCGCGACGCAACGTGCCATCGACAACGCGAAGCAGCACCACGACGCCGAGATAGGCGTCGTACCAGCTATCCACCAGCAGTGCCTTGAGGGGGGCGTCGCGATCTCCCTTGGGCGGCGGCAGGCGCTGAACGATCGCCTCCAGCACCTCGCCGACGTTGAGGCCGGTCTTGGCGGAAATCAGAACCGCATTGGAGGCATCGAGCCCGATCACGTCCTCGATCTGCTGCTTGACCTTGTCGGGTTCGGCGGCGGGGAGATCGACCTTGTTGAGAACCGGCACGACCTCGTGATTGTTCTCGATCGCCTGGTAGACATTGGCGAGCGTCTGCGCCTCGACGCCTTGGCTCGCGTCGACCACCAACAGCGAGCCCTCGCAGGCGGCCAATGATCGGTTGACCTCGTAGGCAAAGTCCACGTGGCCGGGCGTATCGATCAGATTGAGGATGTAGTCCTTGCCGTCGCGCGCTTTGTAGTGCAGCCGGACCGTCTGGGCCTTGATGGTGATGCCGCGCTCGCGCTCGATGTCCATCGAGTTCGAGCACCTGCTCCACCATTTCGCGCTCGGCGAGACCACCGGTGATCTGGATCAGCCGATCGGCCAGCGTTGATTTGCCGTGGTCGATATGCGCCACAATGGCGAAGTTGCGGATGTTCTCGATCGGCACGGTGGTCATGGGCGCGGGATAGCACCGGGGGTATAGGGCGGCAAGCCGGCGCGGGGCCGGCTTCGGCGGTGCAAAAGCTCTTCGTCAGGGATCTTGGGCAAAGATCTCGTCGAGGTCCTGTCGTCCGTCCAATACGCGAATGATCTCGGCGGATCCATCGTTAACACGATAGAAGACGATATGCGGACTTGCCGCCATCGATCGCAAACCTGGCCGCACTTCATTGCGAGCGCGACCGGCAAATGGATGCTCTTCGAGGAGGACGCATACTTCGCCGACACGGCGCACAATGCCATCCGCAGTGTGCCGACCCGCAGTCTTGACGTAATAGTCCCAGATTTCTGAAAGGTCGGAGAGCGCTTCGGGCGACCATGCGAGTGGTCGCCTACTCTCGGCCATAACCTTCGTTCTTGTGACGCAGAAAATCCTCGACGTCGAATGGCTTGCCCTTGCCAGCGTCGAGCGAGCGAATGCCCTTGTCCACCTCCACTCGGAGTTGACGGAGCTTCTCCACATGTGACAGCAGCTTGCGGCCGATTTGTTCTTGATCGGCGTCCGGCAGTGTCGCTACTTCCGCGATTGCTAGTTCTAAGCTTTTGATCATGAGGCACGGTACCACGACCTAAGTGCCGGGGAATATCTCGACCGTGAGTGATTATTCAGCGGCGATCCGGTGTGCGGCAAACATCGGTCGCAGCTCGACCTCTTTGCCGGCCCGCGCGATCAGCATGTGATTGGTCGGCACCGGCTGCCAGATGTCCTGCTCCTTGTCGAGCGGTTCCGACACCACCACCACGCCTTCATCCGCCGTCCGATAGTAGAGCGTGTTGGCGTTGTCGTTCGCCGCATAGCGGAAGGCGTAGAGGTCATTTCCATCCGTCAGGGCGGAGGTGAAGCGCAGCGGCTCGCGCAATCCGTCGCTGGAAACCATGTTGGTCAGCACTTCGAGCACGCGCTCGGTGGCGCCGATCGGGTCGCGTTCTGCGCCCGCGCCCATGATGGCCAGGAACGCAGCTTCCGAATCGGTGGTCCCGATGCGCAACGGGTAGAGCTCGTCCGGGACCAGGCTCTCGACCTTGCGGCGCAGCCGCCCCCAATTCCCGATCAGGCCGTTGTGCATGAACATCCAGCGACCGCAGACGAACGGGTGGCAGTTCTGCCGGGTGATCGACGTTCCGGTCGCGGCGCGGACGTGCGCGAAAAACAGGTGCGAGCGCAGGTGGCGGCACAGGTAACGCAGGTTCTCGTCGGACCAGGCCGGGCGCAGCTCGCGGTAAATGCCAGGCTCGGGGTGGTCGCCATACCAGCCAAGCCCGAACCCGTCGCCATTGATGCTCGCGGTTGATTCGAGCGCGCGGATGCTCTGCTCGATCAGCGAATGAGCCGGCGCGGTAACGTAATGTTCGAGGGCGATGGTGTCGCCCCGATAGGCAATCCAACGGCACATCGGCAGTCTCGCCCACGCAATTTCGTTCTTACCCAACATATGGGGGCGAAATCTGTTCGCTTTCAGGCAGAGCGACGAAAATTACCTCCGATTTGGCTCACTTCGCGTTGACCCATAGTTGGCCTGACGGCTGACAAGTAGTCAGGAGACAGCCGACGTTCTATTGGGTTGCTGACCGCCGCCGGGAACAGCTTGCAGCAGGAGGACCATTGGTCGTTGCCGTAGATCAGGGGCAGTCGCCGCTCCACCATTGGCGCGTCAAAATCATGAACGCGCCGGAACGGCTGCTGGGCGTGCTCAGCGATCCGGTGCGCCGCGAATGGGCGGTCCTGGGCGTGCTCGCCTATTACGCGGCGGTGTGGACCCTCTATGCCGTCGTGGCCAAAGGCAGCCAGGACCTGCATTTCGACTTCGGCGAGATGTATTCCTGGTCGCTCGACACGACCTGGGCGACACCCAAACACCCGCCGCTGGCGCCCTGGCTGGTACGCGCGTGGTTCTCGCTTTTTCCGCGCACCGACTGGGCCTACTACCTGTTTGCCATGGTGGTGGCGACCGCGGCGCTCTGGTTCGCGTGGCGTTTCATGGCACGCTACCTGGATGCCGAGAAACGGGTCGTCGGGCTTGCGCTGCTCACTTTCGTTCCAGTCTTCAACTTCCTGGCGCTGAAATTCAACAACAATGCGGTTTCGTTGCCGACTTGGGCGGCGACCACGTGGCTATTTCTGCGTGCCTTTGAGACGCGGCGCGCCGACTGGGCTGCGCTGGCGGGATTTGCGGCGGGCGCCGCCATGCTCAGCAAATACTGGTCTGTTTTTCTGCTCGCAGGTCTCGGCGTGGCGGCCCTGCTCGATCGCCGGCGACTTGATTACCTTCGTTCATCCTCGCCCTGGATCACCATCGCGGTCGGCGCGCTGGTGATCGCCCCGCATCTGATCTGGGTCGCGACGCACGGCTGGCGAACCTTCGAGTGGGCGTTCTCCTCGCATCCGGCGGATCGCGCGACGGCGCTGCGCTCCTGCATTGACTATATGCTCGGGATGGCCGGCTACATCGCGGCTCCGCTCCTGATTGTTTGGATAGCGGCGATGCCGAGCCTGCGGGCGGTTCGCGACTCGTGGTGGCCCGACGACACTGACCGGCGCCTCGTGGTGTTCGCGTTCTTCGCGCCGCTGCTGCTGCCCGTGCTGCTCGCACCGATCATCGGCGGCAAGCTCGTACCGCTGTGGCCGCTCGCCGGGATCATTCCGTTGCCGGTGATCCTGCTCTCATCCGAGTTGATCAAATTCTCACGGACAGCGGCGCTCCGCATTCTGGCGCTCGCCATCGCGGTGCCGCTCGCCGCACTCGCGGCTTCGCCGATCGTGGCACTAGTGATTCATCGCGTCGGGACGGATACCGATGCGCCACACTATCGGCTTGTTGCTGAGGCCGTCGAAAAAGTCTGGCTTGAGACGACTGACAAGCCGCTGCGCATCGTCGGCTCCTACGAGAACCTCATCTCAGGAACGCTGTTCTATTATAGCGACGGCCCCTCGGCTTATGACATCGCCAACCCTCGCATGACGCCGTGGATCGATGACGCCAGGCTCGCCCGCGACGGCATTGCGATGGTATGTCCGGCCGATAATGTGTTGTGCATGAACGCGCTCAACGCGCGCGCCAGCGCTGCCCCTGGTGGTAAGCACGCCGAGGTGGATATTTCGCGCCACTACATGGGCACATCAGATCCACCTCAGCACTTCGTGATCGCGACGATCCCGCCGCGCTGAAGTTAAGCGGCGCGGGGCGGCGCAGTGCCTTCCAAACGAAATGGCCGGGACGAAGCCCGGCCATGACGATTTGAGAGGTTAGCGAAATCGCGCTGATCAGTACCGATACGCGTCCGGCTTATACGGACCCGCAACCGGGATGTTGATGTACTCGGCCTGCTTGTCGCTCAGCTTGGTGAGCTTGACGCCGATCTTGTCGAGATGCAGCCGCGCGACCTTCTCATCGAGCTGCTTGGGCAACGTGTAGACTTTCTTCTCGTACTTCTTGGGATTGGCCCACAGCTCGATCTGCGCCAGCGTCTGGTTGGTGAACGACGACGACATGACGAAGCTCGGATGCCCCATCGCGTTGCCGAGGTTCACCAGTCGGCCTTCCGACAACAAGATGATGCGCTTGCCGTCCGGAAACTCGATCTCATCGACCTGCGGCTTGACGTTGTGCCACTTGAAGTTCTTCAGCCCGGCAACTTGAATCTCCGAGTCGAAGTGGCCGATGTTGCAGACGACGGCCCGGTCCTTCATGGCACGCATGTGATCGACCGTGATCACGTCGAGGTTGCCGGTCGCCGTCACGAAGATGTCAGCGCGCGGCGCCGCATCTTCCATAGTGACGACTTCGTAGCCTTCCATGGCGGCCTGCAGTGCGCAGATCGGATCGATCTCCGACACCATGACGCGGCAGCCAGCCTGGCGCAGCGACGCGGCGGAGCCTTTGCCCACGTCACCGAAGCCCGCCACCATGGCGACCTTACCGGCCATCATCACGTCGGTGCCGCGGCGAATGCCGTCCACCAGTGACTCGCGGCAGCCGTAGAGATTGTCGAACTTGGATTTGGTGACGCTGTCGTTGACGTTGATCGCCGGCCACAGCAGCGTGCCCTTCTTCTGCATCTCGTAGAGACGATGCACGCCGGTCGTGGTTTCTTCGCTGACGCCGCGAATGGCTTCGGCATTCTTCTTGTACCAGCCGGGCTTGTCTTTGAGCTGCTTCTTGATCGCGGCGAACAGAATCTCTTCTTCCTCGTTCGACGGTTTGTCGAGGAACGCGGTGTCGCCCTGCTCGGCGCGCAGGCCGAGATGGATCAGCAACGTGGCATCCCCGCCGTCATCGAGGATCATGTTGGCCGTGCTGCCGTCACCCCACTCGAAGATCTTGTGCTGGTAGTCCCAGTAGTCTTTGAGCGACTCGCCCTTGATGGCGAAGATCGGAATCCCGCGCGCGACCAGCGCCGCAGCCGCGTGGTCCTGGGTCGAGTAGATGTTGCAGGACGCCCAGCGGATTTCTGCGCCGAGAGCAATCAAGGTCTCGATCAGCACCGCGGTCTGGATCGTCATGTGCAGGGAGCCGGCGATCTTGGCGCCCTTGAGCGGCTTCTGGCTGCCGTATTCCTCGCGTGTCGCCATCAAGCCGGGCATCTCGACTTCCGCAATGGCAATTTCCTTGCGGCCCCAGTCGGCCAAGCTGATGTCCTTGATGGCGCAGTCCTTGGTAGGGGTCATGGCAATCCTTCTCGGTTTTTCAGATGAGGTTGGCGCCGGCATTCCGACGGCGCGCCTATACCAAGGCTCCAGGAACCCGGCAAGTTAAATATAAAGAGTTCTTTATGTCTCTAATTCGGTGGTAACACTGCCGGTTATTCGTCTTCGCCGAAGCGGTTTGCCAGTAGGGTCTCCAGCGCTTCGACGACCGCGGCCGCATCTTTCCCGCTGGCTTCGACCGTGATGGACGTTCCGGGGGAAGCCGCGAGCATCATCAAGCCCATGATCGAGGTGCCACCGACGGTCTCGCCGCTGCGGCTCACACGCACCTCGGCCTCGAATTTCTCCACTGTCTGCACGAATTTGGCGGAGGCCCGCGCGTGCAGCCCTTTTTGATTGATGATTTTCATGACCCGCGTGACCGGGCCGGAGGTGGCAGGTTCGGCAGCCGGTCCGCTCATTTACCCGCGAGCACGCGACTGGCGATGGTGACGTATTTCCGCCCGGCTTCCTGGGCGGCGGCAACGGCTTCGGGAAGCGGACAGTCGTCCCGCACCTTCGCGAGTTTCACCAGCATCGGGAGATTGATCCCGGCCAGCACCTCGACTTTGGGTCGACTCATCACTGAAATCGCGAGGTTGGACGGGGTGCCACCGAACATATCGGTCAGAATGACAACTCCGTCGCCGGTGTCCACCCGTTTTACCGCTTCAATGATCTCATAGCGGCGCTTTTCGACATCATCGTCCGGACCGATGGTCACGGTCTCGATCTGCGCCTGGGGTCCGACCACGTGCTCAAGAGCGGCGCGGAACTCAACGGCAAGCCGCCCGTGGGTGACGAGAACAAGGCCGATCATGGAAACTCCCCGCGGGCGCTGGTTGCGCCGCACGAAAGGGCCCACATGTTGACCATCCAAAATCCGAGTGCAAGGCCCTTTTGGGCATTTCTGCGACAGTGTTGCAGCGCGGCAGACCTGCTCCGCAGCTACGGAATTTCAGGCGACAAGTCGCCCTGTTTAGCCCTTGATCGTTCGAATTTCGTTACCGATCCGATCGCAAACGGGCAATCTCGCTGAGCACCAGCGGTAGGGGATCGCCACCCGATGCGACTGCAAGTCGCGGCAGCGAAATACCGTCGATGACGACCGCCAAATCGCCCGCATCGGGCATGCGTGGAGGCTCATCGACAATGTCGATGACCAGGAACACCGCAGCGACCGGCTCGTAGGGTACCCGCCTGATCCCAGCACCGCGTACTTCCAGCAGTCCGGCCAGCTCTGGAGCCGGTCGGGCAAGCAGGCGTCCGTTGATCGCCTCCAGCCTGGTCCGGTCATCGGCGACGAGCCGCGCAAACGACAGCCGGCCGTCGTGCTCCGCCTGCAGCAGCGCCAGAGCAAGCCCGGATTTTCCGGATCCGGAATTGCCTCGGATCAGAACGGCGCGACCGCCGACCAACACGGTCGTCGCATGGACCGAGGCTGCTCGCGAGAGGGCAGTGTCAGCTGCAGCCATCACGCTTGCGGTAGGTGCAACGTGAAGCGGGCACCGAGCACGCGTTCATCGGGACCCATGCGGTTCTCGGCCCACAGCCGACCGCCATGGGCTTCCACGATCTGCTTGGAGATCGACAGACCCAGCCCTGAGTTCTGTCCGAAGTTCTGCTGCGGACGGTCGGTGTAGAATCGCTCGAAGATTTTCTCCAGCGCGTCGGGACGGATCCCCGGCCCATCATCATCGACCACGATCTCGATGGCATTGTTCGCTCGCCGGCAGCTGACGCGCACCACCCCGTCGGGCGGTGAGAACGAGCGCGCGTTGTCCACCAGGTTGTTGATGACCTGACCCAGACGCGAGTCGTGGCCGGGTACCACGAATGAGCTGCCCTCGAAGCTCAGCGCGACCGTAACCCCATCGCGCTTGACCTCGTTGGCCACGCCCACCACGGTCTTGAGCAAGCGGGAGAGATCAACGGGCGCGGCCTCCTGACGCTGCAGCTCGGCATCGAGCCGGCTCGCATCGGAGATGTCGGAGATGAGGCGATCGAGCCGGCGGACGTCGTGCTTGATCACCGCCAGAAGCCGACCTCGGCTCTCTTCCGACTTGGCAAGCGGCAGCGTCTCCACCGCGGAGCGCAATGATGTCAGCGGATTCTTCAACTCGTGCGCTACGTCGGCTGCGAACCGCTCGATGGCTTCGATGCGGGTATAAAGCGCGTCGGTCATGGCCCTCAGCGTGCCCGACAAATCACCGATTTCGTCACGCCGCCGGGTGTAATCGGGAATCTCGACGCGCGCCTTGATGCGCCGACGCACGCTGTCGGCGGCTTCGGCGAGGCGACGGATCGGGAATGCGACCGTGCCGGCAAGCAGGCTCGACAGAATGATGACGACGCCGGCAGCCACGCCGGCGACTTTGAGGATTTGCAGCCGCTCGCCTTCAATGATCTGATCGATATCGCCGCCTTGGGTCGATAGCAGAAGCGCACCGCGCACCGCACGGAACCGCTGGATCGGCACAGCCACAGAAACGATGACCTCGCCGCGGTTGTTCATGGAGACGACGTGCGCCTCCTTGCCGTTGAGTGCCTGAAACACGCCCGGATCGCTCTTGCCGTTCTCCAGGCCGAGCTCACCATAAGCGGGCAGGTCGCCGCGACTGAACCACTTGCGTAGCCCGATATAGGCGCGCTCCAGTAGGCCCTGTTTCTCCGCATTGGGCGGCGGCAGATCGAAGCGCAGCACATCGCCGCGGCCATAGAGATTGCGGCTGTCGACGATCAGCGTGCCATCGCGGCCGTAAATGCGGGCGCGCGTATGCGTGGGAGAGATGAGCCGCCGCAGCACCGGCGCGATACGTTCCGGGTTGACCGGAAACTCGAGGCCGAACACCTGCTCATCCGGCGGCCCGTAGCTTTCCCCGTTCTGCAGCTCGAGTAACCGATCCGGATCGATCGCAATTCCATCGGTCTCGACCGTCGCCGAAGCGGCGATCGCGCTGGCGATGATCTCGCCCTGAACGACCAAGCTTTGCACACGCGCGTCGATGAGACCGGCGCGCAGTTGCGAGAGGAACAGCACGCCGGCGACGAATGCGATGAGCCCGACCACGTTGATGAAGACAATGCGCCGGGTGAGACTCGAGAAGCTCTGCTCGACAAAAAATTGCCAGCCGAGACCCAGGATGTTGGACAGAAATTGCCAGCCTCGGCGCAGCAGGTCCGAAATGCTGTTGGGGAGCAACTGCGACGTTTGATGCAGGGCTTTCGCGCCGTGCGCCCGCACCGCCTGCATCAATTTGGCGAAGCGCGCTGTCTGGCTCTTGAACCCGTCCAGCAGCGACCGCTTCGATCCAAGCAGCGTCCTCGCCTTGCCGCCTAGAGATTTCTCGGCAGCCGTTTTGGTTGCGTCGATGGTTCGATCGAGCACCTGGCGTTCCAGCGATTACGTTTAAATGCCTTCCAGCGCCGGGAATTTTAGCAATTGCCGGCGCCCCCACTCCATCCTATGACCGTCACATTTCCTTGAAGCGGTAGCCCACTCCATAGAGCGTTTCGATCATGTCGAAGTCGTCGTCGCTCTGCTTGAACTTCTTGCGCAGCCGCTTGATGTGGCTGTCGATGGTCCGATCGTCGACGTAGACCTGATCGTCATAAGCTGCGTCCATCAGCGCGTTGCGGCTCTTCACCACACCTGGCCGCTGTGCCAGCGCCTGCAAGATCAGAAACTCGGTCACTGTCAGCGTCACCGGTTCGTTCTTCCACGTGCAGGTATGCCGCTCGGGATCCATGCGCAGCAAGCCGCGCTCAAGCACCTTGGCGGAATCGGTTTCCTTGGGCGCGGCCGCATCCTTCGGAGAGACCCGGCGCAACACCGCTTTGACGCGCTCGACCAGCAGCCGTTGCGAAAATGGTTTGCGAATGAAATCATCCGCGCCCATTTTCAACCCGAACAGCTCGTCAATCTCCTCGTCCTTCGAGGTGAGGAATATGACTGGAATGTCGGTCTTCTGGCGCAGGCGCCGCAGCGTCTCCATTCCGTCCATGCGCGGCATCTTGATATCCAGGATCGCGAGGTCTGGAGGCGACGTCTTGAAGCCGTCGAGCGCGGATGCCCCATCCGTGTACGTCATGATCCGATAACCCTCGGCTTCGAGTGCTATGGACACTGACGTCAAGATGTTGCGGTCATCGTCTACGAGAGCGATGGTCGGCATGTCTTTGTTCCGTGACGGTAAATCCCCCGCCCGAGGTGGCCCGAAAAGGCCGGCCAAAATGTGACTTTTATGCAACAACTATGTGATTCTGCTACGATTACAAGCCTACATCCTAATGACCAGGACACGCAATGGACCGCAAAACCGACTTCGACCCGCAAAATGCCGCCAAAAAGCTCTTGCGTGAGGGGCGGTCCGGCGCGCTGGCCACTTTGATGGCCGGATCGGGCGATCCCTATTGCTCGCTGGTCAATATCGCAACCGCCGCGGACGGCGCGCCGCTCCTGCTGTTGTCGCGATTGGCGCTTCACACCAAGAATATTCTCGCCGACCAGCGCGTGTCGCTCATGATCGATGAGCGCAAGCCCGGCGATCCGCTTGAAGGCGCCCGGATCATGCTCATGGGGCGGGCGGAGGCGACCGGGGACCCGGAAGCCCGGCGCCGCTATCTCGACCGGCAACCCGAAGCGGAAGCTTTTGCGGGGTTTGGTGATTTTGGGTTCTACCGGGTGGCGCTGACCGGTGCCCATCTGGTCGCTGGCTTTGGGCGCATCGTCGACCTCAATCCGCAGGATATCCTGATCGACCTCGCCGGGATGGAAGCCCTGGTGGCGGCGGAAGCCGATGTAGTCGCGCACATGAACCGCGACCATCGGGATGCGCCGCGCCTCTATGCAACCAAGCTGCTCGGTGCCCGCGATGGTGACTGGCGCTGCGCCGGGTACGATCCCGAAGGGCTCGAGCTGCAGGACGGCCGTACCGTCCTGCGGTTGACGTTCCCCCGGCGTATCAATGAACCGAGCATGCTGCGCCATGTGCTCAAACAACTCGCCGACCGCGCACGGGCTGCTTGAGGGGCTCGATCGATCATGAACATCGACGCCATCGCCATCGGCCAAGATCCGCCCCACGACGTGAACGTCGTCATCGAGGTGTCGATCGGCGGCGAGCCGATCAAGTACGAGATGGACAAGCGGGCCGGCACGCTGGTGGTGGACCGTTTCCTCTACACGCCGATGCGCTATCCGGGGAACTACGGGTTCGTCCCGCACACGCTGTCGGAGGATGGCGATCCGATCGACGTGCTGGTGGCCAACACGCGTCCGATCGTGCCCGGCGCCGTGATCAATGTACGCCCGATCGGCGTGTTCAAGATGGAGGACGACAGCGGCCACGACGAGAAGATCATCGCCGTGCCGATGCCGAAGCTGACCAAACGCTACGCGCATGTGGTCAACTACACGGATCTGCCCGAGATCACGTTGCAGCAAATCGAGCACTTCTTTGCCCACTATAAGGATCTCGAACCCGGCAAATGGGTGAGGGTGATTGGCTGGGGCGACGCCGCAGAGGCGCGCCGATTGATCGACCAAGCGGTCGCCCGAGCCAAGGCATGAGCCGCGCGACCCGCGAGCCGTTCAGCTATCGCGGCGATCCGGCGGTTCCGGTTTTTCCCGATGACCGCCCGATCATCATATTCGACGGCCATTGCGCGCTGTGCTCGGGTTATGCGCGGTTTGTGCTCGACCATGATCACGCCGGCAAATGTCGCCTGCTTGCCGCCCAGTCTGCATTGGGACGCGCGCTCTATGTCCACTATGGCCTCGATCCTTACGATTTTGAGACCAACGTTCTGATTGTAGACGGCATGGCGTATTTCAAATCAGAAGCCAGCATCCGGATTCTTGAATTGTTGGGTCCGCCGTGGTCGTTCGCACGCGTGCTGCGCCTGGTACCAATCTCCGTCCGAGATTCCGTCTACTCGTTCATTGCGCGCAACCGGCTTCGCTTCTTCGGCAGGCTGGAGAAGTGCTACACGCCCGGGGTACAATTTCGCGATCGCGTCCTCAACGGCGGTTGATCCGTCAGGCGCGCATCAACTGTGCGGGGGGAGAAAGCCCATGCGCGTCGCTGCGACATTTCTGTTTTGCTTGGCTCTGACACCGGCGCTCGGCGCCGAGCCGATCGCCCTGCGCGACATGGGGTCGTTCCACATTGGCGGCCGCGTGGTCGAGATCAGCGGGCGGCCAGTCCAGGAGATTGTGCGCGTGCCCGGCGGGCCCTCATCGCGTCTTGATCCAAACGGCCGCTTTCAAGTCGAGCAGATGTACGTTCAGTACTTCCTGCCGCAAAACCGCAAAGGCAAATACCCGTTGCTGCTGTGGCACGGCGGCGGCCTCACGGGCGCGAGCTTCGAGACGACGCCCGACGGACGCGAAGGCTGGCTCAACATGTTTATCCGCAAGGGCTGGGACGTCTACATCTCCGACGCGGTTGAGCGCGGCCGTTCCGGCTTCGCCAGCCCGGATATCTGGAAGGGCGAACCGGTCTTCCTCAACGCAACCGATCCGTTCGAGCGGTTTCGGATCGGGGCCGGACAGGGCTCGTACGATCCCGATCCGGCCAAGCGCCGGGTTCTGCCGGGCAATCAGTTTCCGGTCGAAGCCTATGACCAGTTCATGAAACAAGTGGTGCCGCGGTGGCTCTCAACCGACGACGCGATCGTGGCCGCCTACACGGAGCTGGTCGACAAGATCTGCCCCTGCGTCATTCTGTTCCACAGCCAAGGCGGCGCCTTCGGGTTCAAGGTCGCGCAAGCGCGCCCTGACAAAGTGAAAGCGATTGTCGCCGTGGAGTCTGCGGGTGCTGGCCAGGTCGACCGCGCCGGCGCCCTCAAGGACACTCCGGTCCTGATGCTGTTCGGCGACAATATCGACAAGGACGCGCGCTGGACCGCTTACCACAAGACCGATCTCGATTATGCAGCGGCCGTGCGCGCGGGGGGTGGCAGTGTCGATGTGATCGAGCTGCCCGACCAGGGGATCACGGGCAATTCCCACATGCTGATCATGGATCGCAACAACGCGCAGATCGCCGACTTGATCCAGAAGTGGCTGGTCAGCAAAGGCCTTGCCGATTGAAGCTCAGCGTCTTGCAGCGCACAATGGAACTGCGCAACCTGGCACCCGTTAATTGTCCCGGCAGCTGTGAGGTACAAACCTTGCTTGGCAGAAGCCCTCGACGTGACTATAGGTCGCCTAGCCTTCCCTGAGGGCCTATAGTTGGTCTGGCCGCAATGGCCAGCCCGGGAGGATTCCGGCCCTTTTTCGCCGGATGCGGAGTGGAGGACATTCGTGCGCGAAACGGGTCTGCGGAACGGCGCTCATGGCGCCGATAAACTTGGCTTTAAAGGTTTGGCGGCTGTTCACTGGAACCTCACCGAGCCGACGCTTTACGAGCACGCCATTGCTAACAAGGAAGGTGAAGTCGTCTACGGCGGCGCCTTCTGTGCCGAGACCGGGGTACACACCGGCCGCTCGCCCAAAGACAAGTTCGTGGTCTGCGACGAACACACCGAAGCGACGGTGTGGTGGGAGAAGAACGGCAAGCTCACGCCGGCGCAGTTCGACCTGTTGTTCAATGATTTCGTGGCGCACGCGCAGGGCAAGGAATTGTTTGCCCAGGACCTCTATGGCGGCGCCGATGCCAAATATCGCATCAAGGCGCGGGTCTACACTGAGCTTGCCTGGCACTCGATGTTCATCCGCGCGCTGCTGATCCGCCCGGAGCGCAGCGAGCTTGCACACTACGTCCCGGACTTCACGATCGTCTGCTTGCCATCGTTCAAGGCCGATCCCAAGCGGCATGGCGTGCGCAGCGAGACCGTGATCGCCATCAACTTTACGAAACGCATCATCCTGATCGGCGGCTCCTACTACGCCGGTGAGATGAAGAAGTCGGTGTTCACGACGCTCAACTACTATCTGCCGGCCGAGAGCGTGATGCCAATGCACTGCTCCGCGAATGTCGGCACGGCCGGCGATGTCGCGCTGTTCTTCGGCCTCTCCGGCACCGGCAAGACGACGCTGTCGGCGGACCCGAACCGCACGCTGATTGGCGACGACGAGCACGGCTGGGGCCCGCAGGGCGTGTTCAATTTCGAAGGTGGTTGCTACGCCAAGTGCATCAAGCTTTCGGCTGAGGCCGAGCCGGAGATTTACGCGACGACGCATCGCTTCGGCACCGTGCTGGAAAACGTCGTGTTCGATCCCGAGACCCGCGTCTGCGATTTCGACGACGACTCCAAGACCGAGAATACGCGCGCCGCTTATCCGCTTGAGTTCATCCCGAATGCGTCGCGCACCGGTCGCGCCGGTCAGCCCAAGAACCTGATCATGCTGACGGCTGACGCATACGGCGTGATGCCGCCGATTGCCAAGCTTACGCCGGCCCAGGCGATGTATCACTTCCTGTCGGGCTACACCGCCAAGGTCGCTGGCACCGAGAAGGGCCTCACCGGCGTGGAACCTGAGTTCTCCACCTGCTTTGGCGCGCCGTTCCTGCCGCGACATCCGTCCGTTTACGGCAATCTGCTGCGCGAGCTGATCGGCGCGCATGGCGTCGATTGCTGGCTCGTCAATACTGGTTGGACGGGAGGACGCTACGGTGTCGGCCGGCGCATGCCGATCAAGGTGACGCGCACGTTGCTCACCGCCGCACTCGATGGATCACTGAAGAACGCGAAGTTCCGCACCGATCCTTATTTCGGCTTCTCGGTGCCGACTTCGGTCCCGGGTGTCGAGCCGCACCTGCTGTATCCCTACAAGACCTGGCAGAACAAGGCGGAGTTCGACGAGACGGCGCGCAAGCTCGTGCGCATGTTCCAGGAGAACTTCACCAAGTACGAAAGCCACGTCGATGCCGACGTGCGCGCGGCCGCTCCCGAGGTGCGCATCGCCGCAGAGTAAGCATACGGGTGCGAGCGTTGAGCCGCGGCTAGCTTAGCCGCGGCTTTGTTTTGTCTGACCCAACGTGTTGAACGCGGCCTTCTGCTCGTTATTGAGCGAAGCGTAGAAGTTGCTGAGCGCCGGCTCCAGCATCTGGGCCGCTTGCAGCATCGCAGCGAACCGCTCCCGCATAGCATCGAGACGCCCGACCGGAGTACCTGGAATCATGTCAGGGCAGGCCGAGCTCAACGCGTTGATTGCGGCGCTGCTGGCCTGCCGCAACTGATCAAGTGAACGCTGCTGGGCGTTGGTTGGGTGCACGATTGCCCCGATTTGATCGATGGGTAGATCAATCAAGCCCGGCTTTGCGCTGCTGCAAGTATTTGATGACGTCTGCGCGTTCTGCGTTTCTTGCGGCGCACCCAGGTCTGGACCGATGGCGTTGAAGCGGGCCTTCTGTTCGTCGTTGAGCGAATCGTAGAACGCGACCAGCGCCGGGCGGATGATATCGATTGCCGATAGGGTACCGTCAAGCCGAGTCATCATCGCCTGCAATCGTCCTGGGGGCGTGAGCGGGAACGCACTGGGGCAGGATTGTTTGACGACATCGGCTGCCTGTTGCGCGGCGCTTTGCAGCTGCTGCAGCAAAGTGCGCTGGTTTGGATCAAGATTGATGTTGGACTGGATCTGATCGAACGGCCAGTCGGCTACATTGGCGTTCTGAGTGCAGGCTGCGGCGAAGCCTTTGTTGAGCCCTTCCGGACCGGCACCTTGGATACGTGATCGCCGCCCGGTGCCTCCGACCAGACCCGCGGTCGCGGGATTCGGCCCCACATAGGCGTAGGCTGCATATGGGTCGCTGGAGGCCCAGAAAGTCCCATCAATCAGATCATCATACGCATAGGCCCAGTAACCGTCGTCATAAGCCGTCGGCCAGAACGCGTAATAGAACATATCGGTGTACACATAGGGCCAGAACACTGGTCCCGCCCAGGCCACGAACGCGGCGCGGCGGTGCCGATGCCAGGCGTCACGGATAGGGAGCGCCAGCGCGCGGGTTTGCAGCGAACGCGACACGAACGCGGCTGCGAAACGACCCTGCTGCGCCGCGCGCGGATCGATGCGCGACATGACGCGTGCCGAGGGCTGCGCTGGGTTGCGCGGCTCGGGCGAGACATTGGCTGTTGCCGGGGCGAGGCCGTTGTGCGCGGCAGCGGGTGCTTGCGGGGCCAATGCCGGTTCCCGGCTCCCCGCGTTCCGACCGGTTCCTGGCAATCCAGGTTGTTGTGCATGGAGTTGCTGCTTGGGCTGTGCTGCGGACGGTGTGGCTTGGTGCCCGACCCCGTGTTCGGCGTGAGCTGCCAGCGGCGATCCGCGGCTCAGGGTGCCGCGAGTACCAGGACCGTGCAGGGCGAAAGCACGGCTTGACCGAGGTGGCTGAGCGCCGGATGGCCGTTGCGCAAAATTCGGCGCGTTCAAGCGCGGCTGTGCTGCCCGAGGCATTGCAACATGCGGAGCGCTCGGAGGCGCTGGCCGTGCGAGGTGCGGCGCGGCAAGGTGCGGCGCAGACGGGTGTGGCGCAACCTGCGGTGCGGCCACATGCGGCGGCGCAAAGTGCGGTGCGGCTGACGGTGGTGCTGGCGCGGCCATGTGCGGTGCCGGTGCGGGGGCTGGATGCGCAGCTGCCGCCGCGGGTGGCGCGGCCGGGTGGCCTCCGCCCGGTCCGTGTCCGGGTTGCGCCCGTGCGCCAAAGACAGCAGCAGATAGCACCAGCAGGGAGATGATTGGACGCCGCATGATCGCCTCCAACGCATGCCCCGTAGGGGCAAACGCGATGAGAAGGCGAGGTGTTCCGCTATTCAGAGCGCGTCGCGACGTTTGTCCGTAGCGGCAGCAGCGTCAGCAGAGCGATCGCTGTAAATATCGCGCCTGCCAGAAAGGTCCCGGTGGGCCCGATCTGGTCCCACAGTGCACCTGCAACTACGCTCGCAACCAACGTTGCGAACCCGGTGATCAGGTTGAACATACCAAACGCAGTCCCGCGGATCGGCGCCGGCGAGGTATCGGCAACGAGACTTGCCAGCAATCCCTGAGTCAGGCCCATGTGCAGGCCCCACAACGCAACCCCAAGGGCGAGCCATGCCACGCTATTTGCGAAGGCCAAAGTGAGATCGGCGATCAACAACAGGCCAAATCCCGCGGCCAGCAATCCGTAACGGCCCAGGCTGTCCGACAAGGTGCCGGCCGGCCAGGCGACGAGCGCGTACACAACATTCATCACCACCATCACGCCGGGGACCAGGGCGAGCGGCAGGCCGATTGATTGGGCACGCAGCAACAAAAACGCTTCGCTGAATCGCGCGAGCGTGAATACGCTGCCGACAATAACAACCAGCCAATAGGGCCGGCCGAGCCTGGCGAGGGCCGCGAATGTCAGGCGCTTTTCGCCGCCCTCTTTGGTGGTTGGTCGCTCCGGCTCATGCACCCAGAACAAGATCACCGCGAATGAGACGAACGCCGGAACAACAGCGATCCAGAACACGGCCGTGAAGTTGTCGGCCAGTACGTACATTAACGTGAGAGCCAGCAGCGGTCCCAGTACGGCACCAACCGTATCGAGCGATTGGCGAAGCCCGTAGCTCGCGCCGCGCAAATCATCCGGCGCAAGGTCGGCGATGAGCGCGTCGCGCGGAGCACCGCGAATACCCTTACCGACCCGATCCACGAATCGCGCCGTCATGAGCCAGCCGATGGTCGGGGCGAGTGGAAAGATTGGTTTGGTGAAAGCCGCAAGGCCGTAGCCCAGCGCGGCGAGGACCTTGCGCTTGCCGATATAATCGCTGAGCGCGCCGGAGAAGATCTTGGTGATCATCGCGATGGCTTCGGCCATCCCTTCGATCATGCCGACCGTGAGCATGGAGGCGCCGAGCACAGTCACGAGATAAAGCGGAAACAGGGCATGGATCATCTCCGAGGAGAGGTCCATCAACAACGAGACGACGCCCAGCGCCCAGACGCCGCCGGGTACCTCGCGCCAACTCAGGAAGGAGCGACTGCTGGTATTTGCTATGCGGCCTTCTCCTGGCCAGCGGAAGCGAAGCGGCTATAGAAGCTTTCACCTTTTGCCGCCATATCGACAAGGAGCTGCGCTGGTTTGAAGCGCTCGCCGTATTTGGCTTCGAGCTTGCGGCATTGCTCGACGAAGGTCGCCACGCCTATCATATCGATGTAGCTGAGCGTGCCCCCGGAAAACGGAGCGAACCCAAATCCGAGGATCGACCCAACATCAGCTTCACGCACATCCGTGAGCACTTGTTCCTCAAAGCAGCGCGCGGTCTCCAACGCTTGAATGCCCAGCAGACGCGCTTTCAGCTCATCGATATCAACATCATCGGGCGCAAGCCGGTTCGGCTGCAGCTGCGCCAAGCCGGGCCAAAGTCGCTTAGGGCCCTGCTCGGGATAATCGTAGAACCCCTTCTTGTTCTTGCGGCCATTGCGGCCGAGCTTGTCGACCATTTGCTCAAGCAATGCCTTCTGCCGCGGATCGACGCCCTGCGGGCCAAGATCGGCCTCGGTCGCCTGCAGAATCTTCCAGGCAAGATCGACCGCGACTTCGTCGTTGAGTGCGAGCGGACCAACCGGCATGCCGGCCGCGCGCGCCACGTTCTCGATCATCGCCGGCGGAACGCCTTCGCTCAACATCAGGTGACCTTCGCGGATATACGTGCCGACCACGCGTGATGTGTAGAAGCCGCGCGAATCGTTGACGACGATCGGGGTCTTCTTGATCGCGCGGACATAGTCCATCGCCGCCGCAAGTGCGGCGTCGCCGGTGTGCTTGCCGAGGATGATCTCGACCAGCATCATCTTTTCCACCGGAGAGAAGAAATGGATGCCGATGAAACGCGCGGGATCCTTGAATTCGTTGGCGAGTGTGGTGATCGGCAAAGTCGACGTATTGGATCCGAAGATCACGTTGCTGCCGATGATGTCCTGTGCACGCTTGATGGTCTGCGCCTTCACGTCGCGGCGCTCAAATACGGCCTCGATAACCAGGTCACAATTTTTCAATGCCGCATAGTCGGGAGTGGCCGTAAGGCGGGCCAGCAGTGCGCCCCGCTCTGCGTCGGAGGCGCGGCCGCGCTTGACCTGTTCGCTGATCAACTTCTCGGATACGGCTTTGCCGCGATCGGCCTTTTCCTGATCCTCATCGATCAGCACGACGTCGATGCCGGCCTGTGCCGTCACATAGCCGATGCTCGCACCCATGAAACCGGCCCCGATGATGCCGACGCGCTTGATGCGCGACGCCGGCACCTGCGCGGGACGGCGCGCGCCCTTGTTGAGCTCCTGCAAGGAGACAAACAGCGAGCGGGTCATGGCTGCAGCTTGTGGCGAGCGCACGATCTTGGCGAACCAGCGCTGCTCGATGCGCAGCGCATGATCGAACGGTACCAGCAAGCCTTCGTACACAACCTGCAAGATCGCGCGCGCTGCCGGGTAGTTGTCGTAGGTCTCGCGCCGATAGATCGCGTTGGCGACCGGGAAGGTCATCATCCCCTCCTTGGAATAGACGGGGCCGCCAGGCAGGCGGAACTTGTCCTGATCCCAGGGCTTTTTCGGGCTGCCACCCGCCTTGATCCAATCCTTCGCCGTCTTCACCAAGTCTGCCGTCGGCACGACCGCGTCGATGAGCTTCATCTTCTGTGCCCGATCGGTGCGTAGCAAGTCGCCCTTGAGCAGATACTGCAAGGCATCGGCGGGCGGCAGAATGCGCGCAATCCGCGTCGTCCCGCCCGCGCCGGGGAACAGTCCAACCTTGATCTCCGGCAATCCGACGCGGGTGCGTGGATCGTCGCTGGCGACGCGATAGTGGCAGGCGAGCGCAAGCTCAAAGCCGCCCCCCACCGCCGTGCCACGAATTGCGCAGGCCCACGGCTTGCCGCAGGTTTCGATCTTGCGATACAGCACCGAGGCCTTGCGGCTCTCCTCAAAGAACATTCGCCCCGCGGCTTCTTCACCCTGGGATTTACGCACTTGCTCGAACTGGCTGCTTAACTTCTGAAGCACTGTGAGGTCGGCTCCGCCGGAGAACGTATCCTTGCCGGTCGTGACCACAACACCCTTGATCGCGGCGTCGGCCGTGGTCTTGTCCAGCAGCGCTTCGAGCTCGCTCAACACGTCGTTGTTGAGCACATTCATGGAACGGCCAGGCATGTCCCAGGTGATGAGCGCGATGCCGTCCTGATCGACTTCATACTTGAAATTGGTCACGCACTTCCTCCCTCACGCATAGGGTTCGCCGGACTTGTGGCGCACCTGGACTTTATCCTTGTCGCGAATGAATTCGAGATCGACGTCGGGATAATGCGCGCGTTCTGTTGGGGCGCGGGTCCCGATTTCCAGATAGACGGCGTCTCGCTGTGTTCTGTTAACGAGATGATGACCGTTGGCCACGCCAGCTTTGAAGCCTGCGGCATCGCCGGTCCGCAGCAGAGTCTCGCCTTCGTCCTCGACCAGCACAAGCTCGCCTTCGAGTATGTACACAAACTCGTCCTCGTTCTCGTGCCAATGGCGCAGCGCCGAGCCCGCGCCGGGTTTGAGACGGGTCAGATTAACGCCGAACTGCGTGAGGCCAACCAAATCGCCCAATACAGATTTCTCGCGCCCCTGCACGACATTTTGGAACTGGGGCGGATAGTTGCTGCCGGTCCGCACCTTCGCCTTGCTGATATCCACTTTCGGCATAAATCCCCCGTCAATACTCAAACACGTTCAATGATCGTCGCCGTTCCCATGCCGGCGCCGATGCACAGCGTCACAAGTGCGGTTTGCAGGCCGCGCCGTTCGAGCTCGTCCAGCACGGTGCCCAAGATCATCGCGCCGGTCGCGCCCAGCGGATGACCCATGGCGATCGCGCCGCCGTTCACGTTGATCTTGGCGTGATCGATCTCGAATGCCTGCATGAATCGCAGCACAACCGAGGCGAAGGCTTCATTGAGCTCGAAGAGGTCGATGTCCTTGATTTCCATTCCGGCGCGCTTGAGCACCTTCCTGGTCACATCGACCGGGCCGGTCAGCATGATGGCTGGCTCCGTGCCGATATTGGCGAATGCCCGGATCTTGGCACGTGGCTTGAGCCCGCTGGCGGCACCGGCTTCCTTGTTGCCGATCAGCACCGCGGCAGCACCGTCGACGATGCCGGACGAATTGCCGGCGTGATGCACGTGATTGACGGCCTCGAGCTCCGGATGCTTCTGCACCGCGACGGCGTCGAACCCGGCTTGCTCGCCCATCATGGCGAAGGACGGCTGCAGCGATGCAAGCGACTGCATCGTCGTCGATGGCCGCATGTGCTCGTCCTTGGCGAGCAAGGTGATGCCATTGACATCCTTCACGGGGGCGACCGAGTTCTTGAAGTACCCGCTCTCCCATGCGTGCGCGGCGCGCTTCTGGCTCTCGACCGCATAGGCGTCGACGTCGTCGCGGGAGAAGCCGTACTTGGTGGCAATCAGATCGGCGGAAATGCCCTGCGGCATGAAATAGGTCGGCACTGCGATTGACGGGTCCATTGGCCAAGCGCCACCGGACGCGCCGATGCCGATGCGGCTCATCGATTCAACGCCGCCGCCGATCGTCATGTCGTGCTGGCCGGACATGACTTCGGCCGCGGCGAAATTGATCGCATCAAGCCCCGACGCGCAGAACCGGCTGAGCTGGACTCCGGGGACCTGGTCGCCATAGCCGGCCTTGAGCGCGGCTGCGCGCGGGATTACGCCGCCGGCCTCGCCGATGGGGTCGACACACCCCATCACCACGTCGTCGACCAGCTTCGGCTCGAGCTTGTTGCGATCCTTGATGACGGCGAGCGCGTGGGTCGCGAGATCAAGCGCGGTGACCTCGTGCAGTGCGCCGTCCGGCTTGCCCCGGCCGCGCGGGGTGCGAACGTGGTCATAGACGAATGCGTCGGTCATTGGACCTCTCCCTACAAACTCCTCGCGATCAGCCTGCAGCGTACGGGTGTTGACCGAGGTGTCTCCGCTGATCTAGCACGCGTACGGTGTTGACCCTATTCTCAAATTCGCAAGAACATCATTTGCGTTCCAGCCGAATGCATCTTCACTGGTTGGCCGCAGGATACCAGTTTCCATGCCGAGGTCATTACCCGCTCGTTCGGCGGACTGCGGCGGCTGGATTAAACAGCGGCTGACGCGCAGCACACACGGGCCAACGGATGGCGACAGGACACGTGTTTATTGCTTCCAGCCTCGACGGCTTCATCGCCCGCCGGCACGGTGAGATCGACTGGCTCTCCCACCCGGGGATGGACAATGAGGATCACGGCTACGAGGCCTTCATGGCGACGGTCGACGGGCTGATCATGGGGCGTGGCACATACGAAATGGCGCGCAGCTTCGGCTCCTGGCCTTACGCGAAACCGGTCATCGTCTTGTCCCATAAACTGGCCGATTCGGAGGTCCCTCCGGACCTCGTCGGGCGTGTGCGCTTCTGGAACAGCCGGCCGTCTGAAACCATGGAGCTCGTCAAGGCGGAGGGCTGGAACCGCGTCTATATCGACGGCGGCAAGACCATTCAGGCGTTCTTGCAGGAGGGGTTGATCGCGGAGATGATCATAACCCGCATTCCGATCCTTATCGGCACAGGCCTGCCGCTTTTCGGGCCGACCGAAAAAGACATCAAGCTGAAGCATCAATCGACGAAGAGTTTTCCCTCGGGTCTCGTCCAGTCGCACTACGAGGTCGGGCGTTGACGCACCCTGCCGGCGGATGCCCGGTCGACAGCTACAGCGGCATCAAAACGCCTCAACCGGCAGCTCCATCGTGCTCTTGGCACCGGCTTCGATCCGCGCCAGGTGAGCCGCGGTCTCGGGCAGCAGTCGCTCGACGAAGAAGCGGCCGGTGACGAGCTTCGTTTTCAGCCGATCGGCGTTTCCGTTCGCGCCATTCGCAAGCTTCGCATTCGCAGCTTCGACGATGCGGCACCACATGTAGCCAAGCGCCACCAATCCGAACAGATGCATGTAGTCAGTCGCGCCGGCGCCGGCATTATCGGGCGCTTTCATCGCGTTCTGCATGAACCACATCGTCGCCTGCTGCAGATGTCCGAGCGCTTTGCCGAGCGGGTCGAGGTATGGTTTGAGTGCGGCGTCCGAGGCGTGATCCTTCATGTAGGACTGCACCTCGGTAAAGAACGCCATGATGGCGCGGCCGCCATCCTTGGGAAGCTTGCGTCCAACCAGATCGAGCGCCTGGATCCCGTTGGCGCCCTCGTAGATCATGGCGATGCGCGCATCGCGCACGAACTGCTCCATCCCATGCTCGGCGATGTAGCCGTGTCCACCAAACACTTGTTGCGCCAGGACCGTGTTGGCGAAACCGGTATCGGTCAGCACGCCTTTGATCACCGGGGTGAGCAGGCCCATGATATCGTCCGACGCCTGCCGCGCCTTGGCATCCTCGGAGCGGTGCGCGACGTCGCCGTTGAGTGCCATCCACAGCACGAGCGCGCGGGCCGCTTCATTGAAGGCGCGGATCGACATCAGGACGCGGCGGATGTCCGGATGCACGATGATCGGATCCGCCGGTTTGTCGGGATAGGCCGGTCCGCTCAGCGCGCGGCCTTGCAGGCGCTCCTTCGCGTAGGTCGCGGCGTTCTGATAGGCGACCTCGGACAACGCAAGACCCTGGAGCCCGACGCCCAGGCGCGCGTGATTCATCATGGTGAACATGGCGTTGAGGCCGTGATTGGCCTCGCCGACCAGCCAGCCGGTGGCGTCTTCGTAGTTCATCACGCAGGTGGAATTGCCGTGGATGCCCATCTTGTGCTCGATCGAGCCGCAGGACACTCCGTTCGGACCCGCCAGCGTCCCGTCAGGTTTGATGGACATTTTGGGCACCACGAACAGCGAGATGCCCTTGGTGCCGGGCGGTGCGCCATCGATGCGCGCAAGCACCAGGTGAATGATATTTTCGGTCAGATCCTGCTCGCCACCGGAGATGAAAATCTTCGTTCCGGTGATCTTGTAGCTGCCATCCGGTTGTGGCACCGCCTTGGTGCGCAACAGGCCGAGATCGGTCCCGCAATGGGGTTCGGTCAGGTTCATTGTGCCGGCCCATTCGCCGGCAATCATCTTGGGCAGGAAAGCCTTCTTCTGGGCGTCATCGCCGTGGATGAGCATGGCCGACACCGCGCCCTGGACCAGCCCGGAATACATGGCAAATGCCATATTGGCTGAGATCAGAAACTCGCTGACGCAGGTGTTCAGTGTCGCCGGCAGTCCCTGGCCGCCATATTCGGCGGGTGCGGAGAGGCCGAGCCAGCCACCGTCGCAGAGCTGTTTGTAGGCTTCCTTGAAGCCTTTGGGCGTGCTCACCCGGCCGTCCGGATGGCGCGTACAGCCTTCAACGTCGCCGACCCGATTGAGCGGCGCCAGCACCTCCTCGGCGAACTTTGCGGCTTCACTCAGGATCGCCTCGACCACGTCCGGCGAGGCGTCAGCAAAGCCCGGCAGATTGTCATAGCGCTCCACGTGGAAGACGTCGCTGAGCAGAAACTGCACGTCTTCGACGGGCGCTTTGTAAGTCGGCATGCGTCTCTCCCGGCTCGTTGCCCGGTTTGGTTTTAACCATTGTTGATGGACGGCGGCACCCCGTAAAGGTGCAAAAGGGCCACACAGGCGCATCATTGGGTCGCCAGCGAGCGTCTCAACAGGCCCGCTTAACCGGCTGTTTACCTTAAACTTTAACACTGTGCCCGCGTGCCAGCGCGGTTGCACGCTCCCGACGCACCATCCGCGCGACGCGGCACGAACACGAGTCCTTGCATGAAACTCAGCGCACCGTGGCATCGCAAAGCTGCTTCGCCCCGCGCGCGGGGCGCCCCCGAGGCACCCGTGGCCCTCGCCGACGGCGCGCAAATCGAAGATGCCCTGGAGACTGCGATTGCCGGCCTGCGTGGTGTCATGACCCACGTTCGCTCTGCCGAGGCTCTGTCGGATCTGAGCGGCGAGATGGATGCGCTCGCCCGATCCTCCGCTCCGCGATCCGCCGCGGCTGACACCGACACTCTTGCCAATCTCGATCAACGCATCGCCGCCATTGCCGACGGGATAGCAGCGCTGCGTGTCGAGAATCGCCGGCGGGCGGCGCAGAACTTCGAGACTGTCATCGAGGTTCTGAGCGAGAAGATTGAGCTCCTGCAAGCGGCCCAGAACGGCGCCGTGAACTCTCCGGACCGGTCGCAGCCTGTCCAGCCGCGGCCCGAGCTTCACCTTTGTAAGTTCGATTCCATCGAACGGGGCATTGCCGATCTGGTTAGCAGCGTGCACGAGGCGCGCACACACGCCGATTGTTGCCTCGCCCGGCTGGCGGAAATGCCATCGCGTGAAACGTCCGTTCGCCGGGAACCCTCTACCTCGTTACGGCAAGCGGCCCCGGATGTGCCCGATCCGAAACGGACCGCTCCTCCATCATCCGCACGCAACCAGGCGTTCCGACGTGCCTTCCCGAAGTTGATGCTCGGGTTGGCGTTGGCCATCGGATTCATGGGCGCACTGCAGTTGGGACTGTCGCGGGTGGCACCGAGACCGGTCGCGGAGAGTGCGAAACCTGCCACCAAGGTCGCTGACCGAGGTCCCCGGTTGGACAGTACGTCGGTTCACGCTGCAACCGGAACGCAGGCTTCTATCTCCGATCTATCCGCGGCGGCGAACCTGCCCCTCGCAATCGGGGCAAGGCTGATTGCCGCCGCAGCTGCGCGCGATCCGGCGGCTGCATATGAAGTTGGTGTGCGCCTTACGCAGCGCCTGGGGCCAACCGAACAGGCCGTGAGCTGGCTCGACCGCGCTGCCCAGGCGGGTGTCGCGCCCGCGCAACTCGCGCTCGGCGGCATCTACGAGAAGGGGTTGGGAGTCGCAAAGGATCCGCAGCTCGCGCGCGTCTATTACCTGGCGGCCGCGCAGCGTGGCAACGCCAAGGCTATGCACAATCTTGCAGTGCTCTACGCCCAAGGCACCGGCGGCAACCTTGACTACGCAAGTGCAGCTCAATGGTTTCGCAAAGCCGCGATGCACGGGCTCGCGGACAGCCAATTCAATCTCGCGGTTCTCTACGAGCGTGGCGCGGGAACCGGGTGCAACCCGATCGAGGCCTACAAATGGTTTGCGCTGGCCGCTCGCCACGGCGACCCCGCGGCGGTGAAAAAGCGCGATGAGATTGCGCAACAGCTCGATGCGGGCCAGCGCGCCAGTGTCAAAGCGGCCATCGAATCCTTTGTTCCCGAGCCTGAGGCGGATGAAGCCGTCCGCGTGAGGCCGCCGCCCGGAGGCTGGGACCAGACACCTGCTGAGCCACGGCGCACCGCGCGCGGTCCGCAGCTCGTCGCTGGACTTGAGGCGGTGGAACAAGCTCTCGCCGAACGGATGCGCTGAGCAATTGATAACGGCAGCTTTTCGCAATGATAAACCCCGGCCTCGGCGCCGGGGTTTTTGTTGGATCATGTTGATCAGAGGTCGGGCACGGAACCTAAGAACGCAGTCCGAATTAGGATGATGGTTCTAGGAGGAGAACAGCAATGCGTGCGAAATATCTGATCGGAGCGGCCCTGCTGGTGTCATTTGCTGGTCCGGCACTCGCCGACAGCTACTACGTCGTGCAGGATGCATCCACAAAGCGATGCTCGGTGGTGTCACAGAAGCCGACGACAACAACCACGACGGTTGTTGGCGACGGAACGGTATACACCTCGCAATCGCAAGCCGAGGGCGCGATGAAGACCATCACGGTATGTCAAAGCAGGTAGAGACTCATCGCAAAAAACAAGCCGATCGCGGTACCGGTCCGGCGCTAGCCACGGCGCCGGACTGTTACATGAGCCAGGCTTTCCGATCGTCGATCTGCGGCGCGGCTTAACGCACGGACTGCGGAACATCGGTCATGCGCGGTGGCGGTGTGTTTCGATCCGGAGCCCAGGACTTGCTCAGAACGTCATTGAGCAGTTTGCGATCGATATAGGGATAAATCAGCTTCTGGAATGCGAAGTCGACCTCACCCCATTCTTGCTTGCATGCCGGAGCGCGGCTCTTGGGCAAATAGCCCTTGTCGACGACATCGGAGAATGCGTCCGGATTTTCACCGTAGGCGAGACAGAGCAGATTGTACAAACGCTGCACAGGCGCCCCGTGCACGTCGGCGAAAGCCGTTACCCGCACCGTCACCGTCGGGTTCTTGATGTATTCATTGTACATATAGGCGGCGCCTTCGATCAGCCGCCGGGCATCCTGCTGTCCGATCCGGATCAACACGTGCGCGGCGAATTGATCGGCGTCGTCCTCGGGCCGACCAAACAGCGGGATGTCGAGGAGGTCAAACACGGCGTGACCTGTTTCATGCGCTGCGGTGAACAGGAACTGTCCAAAAATGGCGTCGATCGGGCTGATCCCTTCGGGTGACATTTCCTTCGGCGCCATTTCAACAATATCGCGCAAGTACTCATAGCAGATCGTAATGTCAGGCCTTCGGTACCAGGCATTGGAAATGCCGCATTCCTTGGTCCGCACCGTGAGGTCCATCGGCAGGCGCAGGGGGCTGAAAATCTCCTGCACCTTTTCCAGCGGGCGGCGCTGGATCAGCATGTCGCGGAACGGCTCGACTTGCGGGTGCTCCGGCTCCGCGTACTCGATCTTGATGCGGTTTGGCTGCAGGTCCGCTTGGCCGCCCCCAAGAAATGTTGACCAGGCTTGGTCCGTGGTCTGCGCCCGGATTTGAAAACCGGTCAGCGAAGCGGTGAGGGCGGCGACTAAAACAAATGATGAGATTGCGATTCTTTTCACCGGGCATCTCCTTCAGGCCCAAGCCGCTCAGCGTCGATTGATCCTAGTCTGATCGCCGGACAACCTCCACAGCGCGTGTTGCATTCATGGCAGCGCAATCGCGCTGAAATCAATCCGGCAGCACTTGATCAGGCAATGTGGACACGTCGACCACCAGCGTCGCTTTGCAGACTGCGCATATCCACAGTTGGGAGAATTCGTCCTAACGTGAGCGCGCGGGCCACGCGGTGGCGAGGCAGGTATACAAGTTTGATGATGAGGGCCGCTCTGTCGGGAATCCGACAACGATAGTGAACAATTCGCTGGCCGGCCAGCGCATCGGCTTGGCAGGGTGCGGATTGATCTAGCCGCGCACCTCGTCCGGCACCGGGACATCGAACCCGTTGAGCGTGATCGATACCGCGCAATAGAGGCCGATCAGGTTGATCAGCTCGGCCGTGCCGTGCTCACCGAAGAGGCCCACGGCCTGTCGATAGGTCAGCTCCGACAGGAGGCCGCCGGCGACCAGGGTTGCGGCAACGTCGTAGGCAACAGCTTCCTCGCGGGTGAGGTCGTTCGGCCGCTGGCCGGCCGTAATGGTCGCAATCTTCTCGTCCGGCAGTCCGCGGGCTTCCGCGACCAGCACATGGGCATAGATTTCATAGGCCGAACGGAAGTGAGCGCCGGTGACCAGGATAGCCACCTCGCGCACCGGCTTGGGCAGGCTCGGCGCGGTCGCGAGCGCCTTCACCAGCTCCCACACGGGCTTGCCGTATTTCGGAAAGTGCAGCCATGGGTTCCACGGCCCGATCAACTCCCCGGTCGGGGCGATTGCCTGGAAGCCCTTGAAATTCTGTTCGATCCCGCGGCGCATATCGTCGTAGAGCGGCCGTTGCTCGGGCGTGAGTTTGGCGGGAGGGATCAAGGGAAGGCGCATGCAAGCTCCAATCAGTTTATTGCCAGATGTTGGTTTTCGCGAGATCGACGAGGTCGTCGCCACGGCCGCCCATGACGGCTTTGATCATGTAGAGGGTAAAACCTTTGGCCATTTCGACGGTGATGCTGGGCGGAATTGGAAGCACCATGCGGCTCACCACGGCATCGACCAGCACCGGTCCTTTATGCGCCAGGGCTTCGGCGATGCCGCTCTCGACGTCGCCTGGATCTTCGAGCCGGATGCCGCGCACGCCGACTGCTTCTGCCATGGCAGCGAAGTTCGGATTCTTGAAGCTGGTGCCAAAGTCGAGAAATCCGGATGATTTCTGCTCGATCTCGATGAAGCCAAGCGCGCCGTTGTTGAACACCACCACTTTGACCGGGAGGTCGTGCTGAACCAGGGTCAGGAAATCGCCCATCAGCATGGTGAACCCGCCGTCGCCGGAGAGCGAGACCACCTGCCGCTGAGGGAATGCCACCTGGGCGCCGATCGCCTGTGACATGGCGTTGGCCATGGAGCCGTGCCAGAACGAACCGATCAGCCTCCGCTTGCCGTTCATCGCGAGATAGCGAGCCGCCCACACTGTCGGCAGACCGACATCGCAGGTAAAGACTGCATCTTCGGATGCGGCATCACTGATCGCCTTGGCAATCTGCTGTGGGTGGATCGGCGGTCTGCCGCGGCGGCCAACCGCGAGTTCGTCGAGGCCTTTGCGGGCTTTGCGATAATGTTCGCGCGCCTGATCGAGGTGTTTGCTGTCACGCTTCGTCTTCAGCCGCGGCAGCAGCGCCGCAATGGTGGCGCGCACGTCCCCCACAACACCGACATCGACCGGCGCCCGCCGGCCGATCACCTCGCCGCGATAGTCGATCTGGGCGATCCGCACCCCGCCGCCTCGCGGATAGAATTGCCGGTAGGGAAAATCGGTCCCGAGCATCAGCAAGATGTCGCAATCGAGCATGGCGTAATAGCCTGACGAGAAGCCGATCAACCCGGTCATGCCGACGTCATAGGGATTGTCCCACTCGACATGTTCCTTGCCCTTGAGTGCATGCACGATCGGTGCCTGCAACTGTTCGGCCAATGCCAGGATTTGGTCATGCGCGCCCTGGCAACCGGATCCGCACAACATCGTCACCCGACCACCGCTGTTGAGTAGCGCCGCCAGCCGGTCGAGATCAGTCTGTGCCGGAGACAGGGTGGGTTGCGCCGGCACGAGCGCGGCGCGGTTCGGCAGCGGCACATCCATCGCGGGCTGCAGCGCGATATCACCGGGGATGACGACCACGGCGACGCCCCGTTTGGACACGGCGGCATGGATCGCCATTTCCAACGTTCGGGGCATCTGGTCTGGGTTGGAAATCAGCTCACAGAAATGGCTGCACTCCTGGAACAGATGCTCGGGGTGAGTTTCCTGGAAGTAACCCGAGGCGATTTCCGCCGACGGAATGTGCGCCGCGATGGCGAGCACCGGCACGCGCGAGCGCTGCGCATCAAACAATCCGTTGATGAGATGGAGGTTGCCGGGCCCGCAACTGCCGGCACAGACGGCCAGTTCGCCGGTGAGGTGAGCTTCGCCTGCGGCCGCAAAGGCGGCGGCCTCCTCGTGCCGGACATGGATCCATTCGATCTTGCCTTGGCGCCGCAGCGAGTTGGTCAGCCCATTGAGACTGTCGCCGACGATGCCATAGATCCGACGGACACCCGCGATCGCAAGAATGTCAGCAAACTGATCCGCTACGGTTTGGGCCATGTCAGGTCCTTTCTGTTGATCCAGGTACTGATTGCAGCGTGAACTGGAAGGTCGCGCCGGGGCCCGCATTGGAAAACGCCCACAACTTGCCGCCGTGCGCCTCGATGATTGAACGACAGATCGAAAGCCCCATGCCAAGCCCGCCGGGCTTGGTCGTATAGAACGAGCCAAATAGGCGATCGATGCGGTCGGGGTCGATCCCGATGCCGGAGTCTTGGACAGCGACCAATACTTGGTCCGCGTCCTGGCGGGAGCGGATCGTGAGATCGCGCGGACGATCGGTGACGGATGACATGGCCTCCATCGCGTTCAGCACCAGATTTATGATGACTTGTTGCAGCTGAACGCGATCGCCGAGCACGAGCGGCAAGTTAGACGACAGGTCTTGGTGCAAGGACACGCGGTGGTCGCGGACTTCACGTTGCACGAGCAGAAGGGAATCATCCATCAACTCCCCCACGTCCAATGGTACGAGCTGAAGATCCGATTTGCGGCAGAGCGCGCGAACGCGTTGGATCACGTCGCTGGCGCGGCGACTGTCGCCGATCATGCCAACGAGGGCCTCGTGAACCTCCCGCAAGTCAGGATCGGCCCGTTGCAGAAACCGCAAGGCCGCCTCGCCATTGGTTGCGATTGCCGCAAGTGGCTGATTGACTTCGTGGACGATCGAAGCCGTCAGCTCGCCCAGCGTCGTTACGCGCGTCACGTGGGCAAGCTCGGTCTGCGCTTGGCGCAGCGCGCGCTCCGCTTCACGGCCTTGAACCTCGGCGGTGATGTCGCTGCCTATGCCGCGGTATCCAAGAAACTGCCCCCGTTCGTCGAAGACGGGCCGACCGCTTGTCTTGACGTACATGGTCGAGCCGTCTGGCCGCCGCAGACTGTAGACGAAATCACGAAATGGCTCGCGCAACTCGTGCGCCGCAATATGAGCCACCCATTTCTCTCGTTCCGCCCCTTGGTCGATACCAAAGTCCCAACGAGTTTGTCCGACGCGCGCCTCGGGCTCGACGCCGGCAATTTTGAGGTGGTCGGAGATGCGTGTGAACTTGTGGTCCGGTCCGGTCTCCCACAGCCAGTCCGATCCGGTCTCGGCAAAGTCGCGAAAGCGCTGTTCGCTGTCGCGTCGTTGCTTTTCCGCGCGCTCGCGCTCCGCATTTTCGCTTCGCAACGCCGCATTGGTCTGCGTGAGTTTCCGGACGGCGCCGTCGAGCTCGTCACGCGCACGCCGCAGTGATTGGGTGACCTTGTGCTGAGCGCCGCTGAGCAGCGCGAGGAGAAAAATGAAAGCTGTAAAGACAGCAAACCGGGGAAGTTCGTTGGAAGCCATGGTCAACGAATGCAACGGCATCAGAAATTCATACTCGAAACCAATAGCCGCCAATACGGCAGCCAAAAAGCCGGGACCAAAGCCGCCGAACCAACCGCTGAGCAGTACTGCGCAGGAAAACAACGAGACCGGAGCACCAACAAAATGTGCCTCCATCCACCGGCCTGCTCCCAGCGCAACGCCGACAGCGAGCACCGCGACGGCGTACCTCACGGCCGCCGGAGGCTTGGACCACCATCCAGTAGATAGACGAGTTCATACGGCTATGTTCCACGCGCCGCAGAATGCAAGATGTCCTGCTGATCCGCCTAACGCTTACGGGCTGCTACCGTCTGACCATTCCCAAAACCTCGTCAAGCCTCATTTGGCAAGAGCCGATTCACAGCTGCGCTATGAAGAGGCCCGGGATCAATATAGGCCACGACGGTACGCGGTCGGCGACTCTCCGGTCGCCTTGCGAAAGGCCGAGCAGAACGAGCTCGTTTCACAGAACCCCAATTCGAGTCCGATCTCCGTCACCGACAGCGATCGTTTGGCCAGCAGCGCCTTGGCCCGCTCAATACGGCGGGTGGCGTGATACCGGTGCGGCGGTGCGCCGAACGATTGCTTGAACGCGCGGCAGAAGTGGTAGGGGCTCAGTTGCGTCAGCTGGGCCAGCGTTGCAAGCGCGATCGGTTCGGACAGATGCTCCTCGATGAACGTGGTGACGATACGCTGGTGATAGAGCGCGAGGCCGCCCTTGACGTGCGGCACTGGTTCCGCGCCTCGGTGATTGAGTCGTTTGAGTTCATGCAGAAGAATGATGCCAAGCGCGTCGAAATAGGCGCGATCGTCAGCGTCGTTGCATGCGAAGGCGCGCTTGAATCTCAGCGCCGAGTCTCGGAGCCCGCTGTCCTCGAAAAGCAGTCGTGGTGTATGCGGTGCTGTGTCTGTCTCGAGACCGAGCTCGTTCGAATCCAGATAGATGAAGAGGAGCCGGATCGGGTTTCGCGCCGCATGCCACTCGGAGTAGGCGCGACCGGCCGGCACAAATATCAGCTTGTGCGAGAGGTTGCGTTGGGTCGAGGGCGGCAGTCCTTCGATTCTGCTCTCGCCAGCTTCGCGCTTGGCCTCATCAAATACCACCAGCAGGTGGACCGATGACGAACGAAAACGATACTCCGTGCGTTTGTTGGAGGTTGACTGGACGAATTCCGCGGTGACGCCATGTCCGGCGATGCGGCGACGGTTTACGCCTTCCGCCGACGAGATGTCGACGAAAGCGTGTTTCCCGGTGTTGTCGCGTTTCTCGCTTCGATTACGATCTGGGGCGGGTGCAGGCCAACTGCGAGGCTGAAGAGCTGCAGGAGTGAAAGCGGGAGAGATTGCTGTTGTTGTGGCCGAATCCGTGAACATGATCTTCCACCAATTGTGAGAATGCACGCTCTGCATCTGCAATGCAGGATAGAGCCGCTCCCGCCTGCGCTCCTATCGCACCGAGGTTTGCGCTCAGGGGCATTTGGTATGCCAGCCACATACCTTGGTTTGCGTGGGTCGCAATGTCACGCCCTGGGGGCGACCGGCGCGTTGGCCGTTCGTGACAGCTGCATTTCAGCGTCCCCGTGTTGCGGGATGCGCCAAGGAGACTCACCGCGGTGATTAGTTATCGGAGGCACCTTTGCTCAGAGCCTGCTCGATATATTGGCTCAATGTCGATGCGTCGAGCGGCTTGGACAAGACACAGACAGCTCCCGCGGCAAACGCGCGTTCGCGAATTGCGTCATGCGGAAATGCGGTCATGAAGATGATTGGAATCCGCGAGCCTGCGGCACGCAAGCGGGTTTGCAACTCGAGCCCACCCATGCGCGGCATTTGAACATCAGAAACCAGGCACGACGTTTCATGCAGTTGCGGCGAGGACAAAAAATCTTCGCCAGACGCGAACCCGAACGCTCGAAAGCCGATCGCGCGCACGAGACGGCCGGTGGCGACTCGCGCGGACGCGTCGTCATCGACAATCGAGATCAGAGGGACGCTGTGCAATGATCGGGTCCGCATCCAGTTTGCCGTGGCACCAGGGCGCAAGCCGTCTCGCGCCTGATCCACGGGCGGACCATGCCCGTCTCCCGGCTTCTTTTAAATCATACCAAGGTTTGTCAGGGTTTATCGCGGCTGCGAGACAGCCCCAGCAGATCCGCCATGCGCACAAGCTCGGCCAGGGACCGCGCGCCCATTTTCCGCATCAGGTGTCCCCGGTGAATCTTGACGGTCACCAGGCTCAAACCGAGCTCTGCGGCGATCTGCTTGTTCAAAAGCCCGATTGTCACGAACCCCATGATCTCGCGCTCTCGCGGCGTCAGAGCCTCGAATTGTGCCCGCAAGCCGACGATTTCGGCAGCAGCTTCCCGGCGTTTGCGGTCATGCTCGATCGCGTGCGACACCGCGTCCAGCATATCCTGATCGCGAAACGGCTTGATCAAGAAATCGGTCGCACCAGCTTTCATTGCTTTTACGGACATTGGCACGTCGCCGTGGCCGGTCATGAAAATGATGGGGATCTGTGTGCCTGATTTCGCCAGCTCAGCCTGAAAATCGAGCCCGGAAAGGCCAGGAAGGCGCACATCGAGCACGAGACATGCCGCAGATTCAGGCAGTTGCTGTGCCAACAACTCGCGCGTGGAACCGAACACCTCCACTTTCAAATCGACCGATCTGAACAGCCGCGCGAGCGCTTGCTGCATGGACGGGTCGTCATCCACCACAAGTACAGTCGGTTGTGGCGGAGCCGACCGATCGGGTGCTGCTCGCAAGCTTGATGCCCTCGCCGCGCTCATTGTCCCGTTCCAAAACCACTTGCCGATACAGGCTTAAGTGCTCCTAACATGCCACGATCACACCCTGGCGCAAGCGTTGCGAGGTAGGGGGGTGGGTTCCGATGGCGCAAATGTGATGGCTCGTGCGCGACACAAGAGAACGTGCGTCCGTCTGTTACAAACGCAACGCGTACTTGGTCGCGGTATGATTAAATATTGGCGAGCCCGATTCTGTCGCCCCAAATTCAGCAGAATGGCACAGGCAATCGGCGCAACCATTCGCTACTCAGAGCAAGAACGCGAAAGCGTAGCGCTGTTGAACTCATAATCTAGACGCGTGTCCGGTTTCGCCCCTCACCCCCGCTCCCAGACCGGACCCGCGGCCGGCCTTCGCCTGAAGGTCGGCCGCTAGCATTTTGGCGCTAGGGCGCCGTCGCCGGTACCTGCGGCGGTGGCGGGCTCGTCATCCCCATGGAAACGTAGACGCTGGTCAGCATATCAACGCCGATTTCGGCCGGCTTCACCCATTTGGACGGCACATAAACCAGCGCGCCGCCGACTGGCACGGGAGCGGACGGAACCAGCACTGCGATGTATGGCTCGCTGCCGATCAAGATTGGCTCCGGATGAGGACACAGGGCCAACACGCCGGCGCTGCCTTCGCCACCGAAGAAGCACCAGACCGGCTGCATGCTCTTGAGGGTGTCGCCCTCTTTCGGTTCGACAATCGCAACAAACCGTTTGCTGAGATCATAAACGTTGCCGATCAAAGGAATACGGTGCAGCAGCATATCGAGGAGACCGCCCACGCGCTGCCGCACACGGGTCTCGACGATGAGGCCGAGAAAATACACCGCCGCCAGGGCGATCGCGATGCCAATCAGGTAGGCGGCCCATTGTGAGGAGACAAAGCCGAGCCCGATCCCGACCAGACCGCGTCCGACAATGCTGCCGGGCCCCAGGAAGCCGTAGAGCAGGTTGGCGATCCAGCCAAGCAGAATGATCGTGAGCACAGCCGGGAGGACGACGAGCAATCCGGCCACGAAGGGGCGCAAGAGATGGGGCATGACAACCTGCGTGATGGAGCGTGCGGCGATGGTTTGCATCCTCACGCTAGAACGAATGTCCGCCGAGGGAAACCGCACAGTTGCGACGCCCCTCCCGCTACGAGGCGAGCGTCGGCCAGGCTTCGCACGCCCTCACATCGGCATCATGTTGCTGTTGAGATTGGCGATGATCACGATCGAGCCGGTGATCACGAGAAAGACGATCAGTATTCCGAAGGCGAGGGCCAGAATGTTGTTGGTGCTCTCGGGCCCGCTGCCCAGATGCAGGAAGAACACGAGGTGGACGCCAATCTGCGCGAATGCGAGCACGATCAGGCCGACAGGTATGCCCGGGGGCCACAGCAAATTGGTCTGTGACACAACGAAAGAGGCGATCGTCGCCAGGATCGCAAGCGCGAGCCCTACGGTGTACGACAGGTAGCTGGCCGTGGCTTCATGTTCTTCGACGCCGGGTGTTCGGTCGTCGAAAACGTGCTCGTGACCGTCTGTCAATGCCAGTCTCCCATCAGATAGACCAACGTGAATACCCCGACCCAGACGATGTCCAACGCGTGCCAGAACAGGCTCCAGCACAACAGGCGCCGCAGCACGGCGGGCCTCAGGCCCAAAGCGATTACCTGGGCCGCCAGATAGATCAACGCGATCAATCCGCCGGCCACGTGAATCCCGTGCGTACCGACCAGCGTGAAGAACGCGGACAGAAAGGCGCTGCGTGAGGGCCCCGCGCCCTTCGCCACCATGCCGGCAAATTCGGTGACTTCGATGAACAGAAACGCCGCGCCGAGCACGAACGTAAGGCCGGCGAAGATCAAGAAGCGCGAGAGTTGCCGGCGCTCCGCCGAGAGTGCGCCGAGCCCGGCCGTATAGCTCGAGAACAACAGACACATCGTCTCGATAAAGACGTTGCGGAGGTTGAACAGCTCGGCTCCGGTCGGTCCGCCGGCCGTGTTCCCGCGCAAGACCGCAAAGGCGGCGAACAGCGCCGAGAACATGACCATGTCGCTGAGGATGAAGATCCAGAATCCATAAGCGACCACGGTGCGCTTGGTCGCCGGTCCGCCGCCGCCGCGGCCGCGCGGCAGCCTGCCTGGAACTGCGGGTGGAGCTTTATCGATTGTTGCCACAGTCATGCGGGCTGCTCACTCCCGCGGGCCCGTTCCATGTGCGCAAGTTCGGCGGCTGATACTTCCTGTTCACGCTCGGTCTTCCACCCGGCGATCAGGACCACGATTGCGACGGCGAGAAAGCCCAAGATCGCCAGCCACCAGATCTGCCAGATCAGCGAAAAGCCCATGATGACCGCAAAGAATGCGGTAATGAAACCGGCCGGGCTGTTGTGCGGCATTTCAATCGGTTCATAGGCCGGCTCGACCGGGACGCGCGCAGTGCGCTTCATCTGCCAGAACGCATCGATGGTTTCGACCGTCGGCAGCACCGCGAAATTATAGGCCGGCGGTGGCGACGAGGTTGACCATTCCAACGTCCTGCCGTTCCACGGGTCGCCGGTCAGGTCGCGCCGCTGCTCGCGGGTGCGGATGCTGACATAGAGCTGGATGATCTGGCAGAGGATACCGCAGAACACGAGGACAGCCCCAACCTCTGCGACCAGCAGCAGCGGCTGCCAGCTCGGGTCGGGAATGTGTTGCAGGCGTCGCGTCATTCCCATCAGGCCGAGCATATAGAGCGGCACGAAGGCGAGATAGAAGCCGACGACCCAGAACCAGACACTGGCCTTTCCCCAGCGCTCATCGAGCGTGAAGCCGAAGGCCTTGGGAAACCAGTAGGCATATCCGGCGAACGCGCCAAACACGACGCCACCGATGATGACGTTATGGAAATGCGCGACCAGGAACGCGCTGTTGTGGAGCACGAAATCGACCGGGGGCACCGCCAACAGAACGCCGGTCATGCCGCCGAGGACGAACGTGACCATGAATGCGACCAACCAAACCATCGGCGTCTTGAACTCGACCTTGCCGCGGAACATCGTGAACAGCCAGTTGAAGATTTTGACGCCCGTCGGAACGGCGATGATCGACGACATGATCCCGAAGAATGCGTTGACGTCGGCGCCGGCGCCCATTGTGAAAAAGTGATGCAGCCAGACCATGAACGAGAGGATGCAGATCCCCAGAGTTGCCCAGACCATCGAGCGGTAGCTGAAGAGCCCCTTGCCGGAAAAGGTCGCGGCGATTTCGGAGTAGATGCCGAATGCTGGCAGGACGAGGATGTAGACCTCGGGATGGCCCCACGCCCAAAACAAATTGGCATACATCATCTGGTTGCCGCCGAGGTCGTTGGTGAAGAAATGCATCCCCAGGTAACGGTCGAGCAGCAGCATAATGAAAGTGGCGGTCAACACCGGGAACGCGGCGACGATCAACAGATTGGCGGCCAGCGCAGTCCAGCAGAACACCGGCATGCGGAAATAGGTCATGCCCGGGGCACGCAATTTGAGAATTGTGGTCACGAAATTGACGCCGGTGAGCAGCGTCCCGACGCCCGAAATCTGCAATGACCAGAGGTAGTAGTCGACGCCGACATCGGGCGAGAAGGCGAGCTCGGAGAGGGGCGGATAGCCCCACCAGGTTGCGCGCGAGAACACGCCGACGACGAGCGACACGTTGATCAGCAGTGCCCCGCTTGCGGTGAGCCAGAAGCTGACCGAGTTGAGCACCGGGAAGGCGACGTCGCGTACGCCGAGCTGCAGCGGCACGACAAAATTCATCAATCCGATGACCAGCGGCATGGCCACGAAAAAGATCATGATCGTGCCGTGCGCCGAGAAAATCTGGTCGTAGTGCTGAGGCGGCAGGTATCCCTGCGAACCGCCGACCGCGATGGCCTGCTGCGTGCGCATCATGATCGCATCGGCGAAGCCGCGCAGCAGCATGACAAGCCCTAGCGTGAAATACATCACGCCGATGCGCTTGTGGTCGACGCTGGTCAGCCACTCGCGCCACAGATAGGGCACCCAGCCCTTGATGGCGATGAACGCGAGGACAGCCAGAATGATCAGGACGACCACTGCGCCGCTGATCAGCGGGAGCGGCTCGTGGAGCGGGATTGCCGCCAAGCTGAGCTTGCCCAGCATATCAATCTCCCGCTTGTAGAACCGGCATTGTCATAGCCGCGCCTGTCGGCTTTGCCGGACCCGATATCGTGAGTTCGAGAATGTGCTCGAACAGGTTTGGCATGAGCGAGCCGTACGTCGTGGGCGGTACGGCCGTGCTCGGCTTCGCCAATTCGGCGTATGCGGCGTCATCGAGTGCAGACCCGGTGCCGCGCACCTGGTTGATCCACGCATCGAAATCGCCGGCCGGCACTGCCTTGGCGACAAAGCGCATCTCGGCAAATCCGCCGCCGCTGTAGTTTGCCGAGAACCCGGGAAACTCGCCCGGATTGTCGGCGAGTAGGTTGAGGTGCGTGGTCATGCCGCCCATCGTGTAGATCTGGCTGCCGAGCTGCGGGATGAAGAACGAGTTCATGACCGTCGCCGAGGTGAGGCGAAACTGCACGGGCGTTCCGACCGGTATGACCAGTTGATTGACGGCGGCAACGCCCTGCTCGGGATAAATGAACAGCCATTTCCAATCGAGCGCCACGACGTCGACGCGGAGCGGATCGGATTTCGCAGGGATAGGCGCATGTGGATCGAGCTGATGGGAACCGATCCAGATGACGCCGCCGAGCAGAATCACAATCAATGCAGGGATCGACCAGACGACGAATTCCATGCGCCCTTCGAAAAACTCGTCGGTTCCGCGACTGGCGTGCGTGTTGGATGAGCGGTACCACCAGGCGAACGCCAAGGTCGCCAGGATCACCGGAACCACGACGACAAGCATGATCGCCGTCGAATTGATCAGGAGCAGCAGTTCCTGCGCCGCGATCGGCCCCTGCGGATCCAAAATGCCGCCGCCGCCGCTGCAGCCGCCGAGCGGTAACAATATGACGAGGGCCAGTGTGAGACGTGCGGTAGCGTGCCGGAACGCGCGGCCACCACACACGACATCACGCGCGACGCGCAGCGGTTCTGACCGCTGCTTTGGCTCGCGCGGGGAATACCAAGACGTGGAAATCATCCAGCCCCCGAATTGGCGAGGCAAAACGTCAAGCTAACTCCCGAGTGGCTCGAACCGTTGCATGTTCCTCGTCTTCGGGTCAACAGTGCCGGCAATTGCGCATTCCGAACAAACGCGATCAGAGAGGTCCATCGTGATCCGTGGATATAGCGACCACGCCGCAAACGAACGCACCTTTCTCGCTTGGCTGCGCACCGGCATTGCGGTGATCGCGTTTGGCTTCGTCGTCGAGAAATTCAATCTGTTTGTATTGACGATCGCCAGTACGGCGGCGATCGACGCGGCACGGCGATCCCAGCTCGAACGGCTGTCAGGCCCGTTCGGCGATTACGAAGGGCTCGCGCTCATCCTGATCGGTGTCATCGTCGTGATCATCGCCGCCGTGCGCTTCGCGCGGACCCGGCGATTGCTCGATGACGAGGAGATGCACTTAGCGGGTAGATCGAGCGTCGAGCTGGTGCTGACGGCGGTGCTGGCGTTGGTCGTCGCCGCGTTCAGTATCTATCTCGTGATCTATCATGCAGTCAGCTGAAGTATTTTCGTCATGATCGCCCTTCAGGAAGGTCGTCCTTGCGTGGACGCAGCAATTCCCCGGCGAGGTCATTGAGTGCGGGCGGAGGCAGCGCGGCGAACGGCAGCGGTCGGGTCACTTCGATGGCGGCGAGGCCGAGGCGCGCGGTGAGCAGGCCGTTGAGCACGCCCTCACCGAGACGGGCGGAAACCCGGGCTGCCACGCCGTGACCCAGCACTTGCGAGATCAGGCTGTCGCCCGCCGCCATGCCGCCGGTGAGCGCCAGATGTGACAGCACCAGCCGGAACACGCGGATCATGCCGAGCGTGCCGGGGCGGCTGCCATAGAGCCGCGCCAGCCTTCGCATCAGCGACAGCGCGGTGTAGAGCACAAACAACAAATCGACGGCCGCGCGCGGGCTCACAGCGGTGACCAGCGACACGCGTTTGGCGGCAGCGGAGACCATGCGGCGCGCCTGCACATCGAGCGGCGCCATCAGCTCGCGCTCGGCGAGGCGGATCAGGTCGGCGCCGTCGATGATTTCGGTCAGGTGCGTCTCGAGATCGGCGCGCGCTCGCGCAAGGTGTGGAGTTGAGCGCTCAAAACTCAACAGCTCGCGTACGACGGCGCGTCCGGCGGTGCGGTCATCGTTGATGAGAATTTCGGCGGCGCGCGTGTGCAGCCGCTCCACGGTGGCGAGCCGCAGCAAGCCGAGCGTCTCACGCGCAATGACGACGATCAATGCAACAACCGCCAGAGCCGCGAGCACCGCACCCAGATAACCTAGGCCGTCGGAATAGGAGAACAAATCCTGGATCAGTCGCGCGACACTCACGCCGAGGCCGAGCAACACCAGGCCGCCGCAGGCGGACCAGAACAAAGTGCCCCAGCGCCAGCGGCGCCTTGGCGGCAACGGCACCGGCTCGACCAGCACTGGCAGCGCCGGTTCCGGATCGGGCGTCACCACCACGCCGCGCCCGCGCATCGGCGGCTGCTCGGGCGTTGTGACAATGACGTCCGGATCGTCGAGCCGGAACGCGGCCGGCTTGCGGGGACGTTCGTTCATCCGAGCCGATCTCCAATCAGGAACTGCAGCGCGCGGTCCAGCCGAATATGGGGTAGCGCGGGCACGCCGTCATCATCGACCTCGAGGCTGGGCGGACGCAGGCGCAGGAACCGAAAGTCGGCGTCCTCCGGTGTTCCCGCCGTGAGGCCGCGGAAGCCCGCCGCGTCGTGGCGGAACAGCGCATCGGCATCGGTCGGCAGGTCGCCCGGAAACAGCGCCGCCTCGGCGGTGCCATCGAATGTGCTGCCGCCGGCGCGCTCGCCCGCCGCAGGCACACCGATGATCGAGGGCAAGAGCTCCATGCCGCGCCGCACCTGTGCCTCACGCGTCGCGCGCACCGCCGCAAGCGCGATCACGTCGATGGTGGCTCCGGTCAGCGTGGCGCGCGCGGCGGCGCGCTCGACCATGCGCCGCAAGATTGCTTCCAGGCGGTCGTGATTGGCGTGGTGCAGGTGATCCGCTTTGGTGGCAGCAAACAGGATGCGGTCGATGCGCGGCCGGATGATCTGGCTCAACAGCGTGCGCCGTCCGGTGCGGAAGCAATCCAGGATGCTGGCGAGCGCGCCCTCGAGGTCGCGCACCGCGTCCGGTCCGGCATTGAGCGCGGCGAGGGCATCGACCAGCACCACCTGGCGGTCGAGCCGCACGAAATGGTCATTGAAGAACGGCCGCACCAGGACATCCTTATAGGACTCGAAGCGCCGCGCCATCATGGCGTGCAGCGAATGCGGCCGCGTCGGTTGTTCGCCGTCGAGCTCGAGCGGCGCGAAGGTGAGGGCCGGTGAGCCGGCGAGGTCGCCGGGCATGAGAAAGCGGCCGGGCGGCAGCAGGCTCATGGCGTAGCGCTCGTCCCGGCAGGCCCGCAGATACGCGGTGAAAAGCTCCGCCGACTTGAGCGCCGCCTGCTCGTCCTCGGCCCTGTCGGGATCGAGAGTTGCGAGGTGCGCGTGCCAGGCGGCCGCGAGCGGCGCGCGCGGCCCTTGGCGCGACAGGATCAGGCTCTCCGCCGACCATTGCTCATAGCTCTTGGTGAGCAGCGGCAGGTCGAGCAGCCACTCGCCCGGATAGTCCACAATGTCGAGGGTGAGCGTATGCGGCGCGCCGTAGCGCGATTGATAGTCGATGACGAGGCGCAACTCGCTGATCTGCCGGGTCGACTCCGGCCAGCGCCGCTCGGTCGCGAGCGCGCGCACGTGGTTCTCATAATCAAAGCGCGGCACGGCGTCGTCGGGCTGCGGCGCGAGACGCGCGCGCGCGATGCGTCCGCCGGCCATGGCTTCGAACACCGGAAAGCGCCCACCGCGGATCAGCCCGTGCACCAGCGCGGTGATGAACACGGTCTTGCCGGCGCGCGACAGTCCGGTGACGCCAAGCCGCACCGTCGGATTGATGAGGTGATTGCCCCAATCGAGCAATGCCCGCGCGGTGAGCTCGGTTTCCTGCAGTAGATCGGTGATGAACGATGGCATGAACTCAATCTATGATGTGCGACGCGAGTGCGCCGATCATATATCAATTGAGTAATGCGGTTTCGATGAAATCAAATTGTAAGGTGGGCACGGCGCGAGCGCCGGCCTCTCCCGATTTGTCGACTGTGATAAGCGCCGTGCCCACGCGGTCAGCGCCGACAGCGTGGGCATCGCGCGAGAGGTGGCGCGATCATACATGCCGAGCAGGCGCGATGCCCACCCTACAGACAGCAATCGTCAGTGCGCCCGGCCGACCACCGACGCGAAGGGCATGGCGAAGATTTCCTCGCCCTCTTCGTCGCTGACGTGCAGGATCCACTCGCGCCAGTCCTCCGGACCCGGAGCCATGACGAGCGCATTGATCGCCCGCTTGGCGCAATCGCGTGCTTCCGTCAGATCGGCCACGTCGCTGCCGCTGTGATCCAGAACAACGCCCCGCTCGCTTGAGCGATGAAAATAGATGTGAGCCATTTTCCGCCTCCCGCCCCTGAACAGACCAACCGACCCCTCGGTTGTCTGCACCCCCATCGAGAACGCGCACCCGCTCTTCCACCGTTAACCAATAAAGAGTAAGCCGGTACGGCGCGGCGACAAGCGAATAAAACGAGCAATCTACAAATAGATGCGCTTTGTTGCTCGCAAGTCACAGGATTTGGCGCAAATCCGCGTCACAACAAGGCGAGTTTGTGGCCGCTGTGCGGCGCAGGTGGAGCGAAGCTGATCTTCGCACCAACAATCCGAATCAGCCCAACAATCCCGACATTGGCTTGACGTCGTCGCTCCCGGGAAAAATCGTCGCGGCCAGCGCACGTTCATCGAGCCGCAAGTGATCCCGCAGCACACCTTTGAGCACGGCGCGCAGGTCGGTGGTCGGCTTGAGGTCACGGTTCTCATGGAGATCGTTCGGCTTGAGGCCGGGCCAATCGGCGATGACGCGCCCGCCTTGCAACGCGCCGCCCGTGAGCAGCGCGATGGTGCCGGTGCCGTGGTCGGTGCCGTCATCGCCGTTGATCCGCGCGGTCCGTCCGAACTCGGTGATCAGCACGACGACCGTCTCGTTCCACGCCGGTCCCATGCCTTGTTCGAACGCTGCGATCGCGCCATCGAGCGCGCCAAGCAGATTGGCCAGCGCGCCGCCGGCGGCGCCTTCGTTGATGTGCGTATCCCAGCCGACAACGCCCACCGCACCGACACGTGGACCATCCGGCCGCGCCATATATTTGGCTGCCGTGCTCGCCACCTGATTGAAGTAGGCGCGTACGCGCGCCATCGGGTTGGCGGCCGGCACTTGTTGTTGTTGGTTCGGCATGGCCGCACTTGCGTCGCGGGTAAGCGCGACCAGGTTCTGATTTCCTTCGAGCGCGCCCGCGAGCTTGAGATCGGTGTGGCGATAGAGATCGAGCACCCGCGCGCGGGTGTCGTCGCTCGCCGGCAACAGCTGCTGCGGAATCCACGACATGACCGGCGCGGGCCCGCGCACCACCAGCGGCGTCAGCGGGCCAACCGCAAAGGCGCGGCTGCCCTGCGGGTTCACCCGACCGTCCTTGCCGAGCTGGGTCAGCGCCCGATTGAGCCAACCGCTGTCGATGAACCCGGGCTTGGTGAAGCCGCTCTCCAGGATGTCCTGGCCATCGAAATGCGAGCGCTCCCGGTAGGGCGTCGCGCAGGCGTGCACGATCGTGGCCTGGCGTGCCTGATAAAGCCGGTGCAGGTTCGGCATCGCCGGGTTGAGGGCGAAGAACGAGTTCGAGCGGCAGCGCCGGCACCTTGCCATCAACAACAAGTGCCTTGTCGCCGCGCAGCTTCACCCAGTCCGGATCGCCGACCGGCGCGACCACGCCAAGCCCGTCGAGCGCGCCGCGCAGGACCACCACCAGCACGCGCGGGTCACGGCCTTCGGCACGTGCGAGCTTGGGCGCGTAGCTCCAGGCAAACAGCGCGCCCGCGCCAAGCATGGCCTCGCGACGGCTCGGAGCATGCAAACTCATGACTCACCTCCGCTGGAATTCGGGCGACATGAACAACAACGTCAGCGCCTGCTGGCGGCTTTCCGCCCGGCCGATCGCGGCGCGCGTATCCGAGGTCGCGAGCGGTCCGAGCGCGATGTCGAGCAACTCGCCAGGCTCGAACCGTTCGCCCGCGCGCTCGCCAACCGCATTGGCGATGTCGAGCCGGCGGCCCAACCCGTCGATCCAGGTTGCTTCATCGTCGGCAAAGCCGTTGGGTGCCGACGGGCGCCAGAGCGGCTGGCCGAGCAACGCCTGGCCGTTGACGAAACGCTGGGCGTCGCCGCGGCCACTCAGTGTGCGGGTGATCGCGACCGACCACTCGCACGGCAGCTTGAGCTTGTCGCGCGGCGTCTCCCAGGCAAGCTCATCGGTGATCAGCGTCTTGGCGAGCTCTTTGAGATCGCCATCGGTGTCACGAAAATTCTTGGTCAGGCGCTCGACCAGCGGCTGCGGCGGCGCATCAGCAACAAAATGCCGTGCGAGCTTGGTGGCGACATGGGTCGCCGTGGCGGGATGGCGCGCCAGGTCGGCCAGCACGGCGCGGCCCTGCTCCACGCCCGTGTCAGGATAGTCCTTGTCGATCACCCGCTGCGGGCCGGGCTCATGCATGCGTTGATTGAACACGAACTCGGCGCCGTGCTCGGGATTGTTTGCTGGTGGCAGGATCGTCCAGCCGGTCAGCACATTGGCAAAGCGGATCACGTCGTCCTGGGTATAACCCGTGCGGACACCGAGCGTGTGCAGCTCCAGGATCTCGCGCGCCAGATTCTCGTTGAGCCCGCGCGCGCGATTGATGCCGGCGACGGAGTTCGGCCCGATCGACACGGTGTTGTTGAGATAGACCAGCATCGCCGGATGGCCTTCGGCGGCGAGCACCATGTCGACGAAACGGCCGAGGATGTGCGGCCGGATCGCTTCGCGCTCATAGCCTCCGGCCATGTTGGGCACGACGAATCCGGAGACGCAGAAATGATTCGACCAGAACCACACCAGCCGCTCGGGAAAGCCGATCTCCGGGACCAACGCGGCGTCAAGCCGCGCGCGTACCTCCTTCAAGAAATTCTGTTGCTCGATGGTTGGCGTTGGCGCAGCTGTCGCGGGCTTGGGCGCATCCGGTTTTGCCTCCTCGCCCATGGCCATGGTTTGGGCTTGCGCCTGCTCGGCCTGCTTTCGGGCACGCTCTTCCACGATTTGCTTTGCTTGCCGCGCCGAGATCGCTTCGAACGCTGCGCGCGAGGACTGCGCGCTGGTCAGCAGCCGCGGATCATCGATGCGGCCGGCGCCCGGACGATCCAACTCGGCCAACAGGGCGCCACGCGGGTCGGCCGCGATTGCCGCGATCGCCCCTGGACGCGGCCCGAGACCAAACCGGTGCAACGCGAAGGCGGCGTCGCGGATCTTGTCTTGTGACATGCGCCATCGCCTGTTTCAGGCTTCAACAATAAATTCAGAAACCGCGTTCGGAGGCACGCGCCGTCGCTGCGCAATGCGGTCCCTGAATACGTCGCTCATTTTCGTCACAAACCGTAGTGCTACGATGTGTAGCACAAACGGTCGACCGCCAGCAAGCCCTAATATTGCGGGCCCAGCGCGATCCGGCCGATCCGGCCGTCGTTCGCCAACGCGATCCGCCATTCCGCGGACCCGCCCGCGAAGTGGACCACGTAAATGTCGCTGTCGAATGGCGTGACGCCGCGGAAGGAGGCGGCGCGCACGGCACCGAGCTTGGCCAGGATCGCCCGATCGAGCTCGGCCTGCTGGCGCGTCGCCGCGGCCGCTTCCGGCGTCATCCGCGAATAATCAGGTTCGCCGCGCGCCAACGCGTCGATGTAACCGAGCAGCGCGTCTTCGCTGCCGGGCGTCGGCGCGCTGCGCCGGGAGGCGAAACGATCCGGTTCCTCGCCGCTGCCGGCGTGGCGCAGGCTCACAAAGCGCGTGTGCTGACCGGCCACGACGATCTCGCGGCACCGTCCGGCCGTGTCAGTGACAACCCAGGCACTGCCCGCATGCGTCATGATCGGAGCCGAGCGGTTGTCGGCAACCGCGACATGGCGCGTCCGCTGGCCTTGTGCGTCGAGCCCGTAGAGATGAATGTCGGCGCCGCTGGCGTTGAACAGCAACAACTTGATCGGTGCCGTACCGGTCGCGGTTTCCAATGTTTGTTCCCGCGTGCAGCTGAGGATCCCGCCCGGCGTTGCATCGCCGTCAGGCCGGAAGATCAAGTCCTCGGTCACGCCACCCGGTCCCATCAGCAACCTGAATTCGGCGGAGCCGTTGGCAAACTTCGCGCCGTAAATGTCGTAGCCGCCGGGGCCGACGCCGCGAAAGAAAATCGACTCCACGGTGCCGAGCGCCGACAGGGTATCCTGCAGCGGCGGCAACTCGCGCCGCAAACGCTCGGCCAACGGCACCCCGATATGTGCCGCGTTGGTGCCGCCCTGCTGCAGCTCGCTGATCATCTGCAGCAGCGCAGATTTGCTGCCCGGCGCCGGCGTCTGATCCATGAAGCGCTCGGGCGCGCGCGCCATGCGGTGCGCAAACAGCTCGCCGAGCTCCTGTCCCTGTGCGGCGTCGATACGGCTGGCGTGGCGCTCCCCAAAGCGCCGATCCTGAAGCAACAACTCGCCCGCAGGCGCCTCGCCGTCGCTGACGAAGGTGATCGAGGCGGTGCCGTTGGCGAAGGTGAAGCGGTTGTCCCCTTGCGGTGTGAGCTCAAACCGCGGACCGCCTGTCACCTGGCCGAACAGGCGCTCGCCGTCGCGCGTCACCGCGATCGCATGCAGCGGATTGAGCCGATACCAGCCCGCGTAGGGATGATGATCGGTTGCCTCGGTGTTTGCAGCTGCAACGACCGGTACGGTGCCGCGGGCGATCGTGCCGGCGCAGATTGCCGTGAAGGGAACCAGAAATGCGGTGATCAGCACTTGCTGCTGCCAGCCGGCCCGCACCGGCAACCCCTTCGCGGCGAGAATGCGTTCGACCCGCGGGCGCACCGTATTGGCGCGCGCCATGGCGAGGCCGGCGGGCGCCCGGGGTGCGTCGCCGGCGAACTCGATCAGGATGTCCGCGTAGGACGGGCGATCGGCCAGCACTTCGATTGCCGCATCGTCGCTGATCATCTCGGCGAGCTCGGCCAGGCGCTTGACCTGCCACCAGGCGAACGGGCTGAACCAGAACAGCGCGCGGTTGAGCATCGCCAGCAGCAATATGTAGAAGTCGCCATGCGCGATGTGCGCGCGCTCGTGTGTCAGAACCGCTTGGCATTTGGTGTGATCCCACTCGGCGCACTCGCGCGGCAGCAGGATCGTCGAGCCGAACGTCACCGGCATGCCGACGATGTCGCTGACGCGCACTCTGTCATTGCCACAGGCTGCGCCCGACCAATCCGCTCCAATGGGCGCGGCGGCGCGCGCGAGGCGCCAGGTCAGAACAAGGCCGAGGCACAATCGCAGCAGAAAGACGGTGGTCACCGCAACGTAAAGGCTGGTTGCGACGGTGAACCAATCAAATCGCGCCGCGCGGGGCGGCTGCTGTCCTGGAACGGATGCGGTTCCGAACGGCTTGCTGTTGCTGACGCTCGTCGTCGTCTCCGGCCGTGCCGGAGGCGCGGCTAAGTCGAGCGTCTCGGCGACCGGGCCCAATAGCGCGTTCGGCGCTGCTTCTATCATCTCCACGAGCTGCAGCGGCGGTGCGGAAGACGGAACCGTCACGACCAGCCAATGCATCATGAGTGGCATGGCGAGCGACGCGATGAGGACGCCGGTCCATGCGGTCATATGCGCGCGCGGGTCGCGCACGCGGGCGAGCTTCAAACCAAGCCCGACGATCGCGCCAAGCAGGAGCGACCGCAATGCCGCTTCCAGCAACAGCCACAGCATCACTTTTTCCCGTTCTTTGTCTGCGACATTCGATCGGTCAGCATGCGCAGGCGTTTGCGATCGAGCATCGCGGTGTCGACCATGCCGACCAGCACTTCGTCGACCGATCCGTTACAGAACCAATCGACGATCCGCTGCACTGCCCGCGCCGCGACGCGGCCGCGCGCTTCGGTGGCCTGATACACATAGGTGCGGCCCTCGACGGTGTGGCCGACATAACCTTTTTCCTCGAGCCGCCGCAGCACCGTGCGAACCGTCAACTCTTTCAGCCGCCGCGGGAGCTGCTCGCGCACGGCTTCGGCGGTGATCGGACCCTTCGCCCAGACCAACTGCATCACGTCGCGCTCGAGGTCGCCAAGGTCGGGCAGGGTCTCATCCATGTGCGTCTGGTCCATTCGATTGAAGGTGATCCGGCGTAATGCTACACAATGTAGCACAAATCCGTGCCCGCGGCCAAGGTGCCTCGGGGACGGGTCGCGCCATTCGGAGGTCATTGCCCATGCTTCTCAACCTCAGCCAGATCGGGCAGATCGCGCTACCGGTCAGCGATGTTGACCGATCGGAGGAATTCTACGCGACCGTGGTCGGTTTGCGGAAACTCTATCGCTACGGAAACTTGAGCTTTTTTGATTGCGCCGGGGTGCGGCTGCTGCTGGAAAAGGTGCCCGACGGCGCAACGCCGCTCCGCGGCGGCTGCATCTATTTCCGCTGCGCCGACATCGCGCTGAGCATTAGCGAACTGAAGCGGCGCGGGGTTACCCTGACCTATCAGCCGCACCTGATCGCCAAGATGGACGACCACGATCTGTGGATGGCATTCTTCGACGATCCCGACGGCCACACCCTTGCGGTGATGCAGGAGGCCCCAAAGGGCTATGTGCCGGCGGGGATGTAGCGCGGATGCCGATCATGTTGACGCCGAAACCTCTCAATTCGTCATGGCCTGTTTAGGAAGGCACAGCCGTGCTCGCCCGATCGAAAGCTATACAATACGCCCGGCGATGACGAGCGGAGTGGCTCGGTTTGATGTATCGGGCCCGCACTCAATGACTGCCCACGAGTGCCTGTATCCCGGCTAGGACAAACGCGGCCAGCACGAAACCAATCAACTTAAGGACGATCAAGGCTCTGTCTGCCCGCCGCGTCTGCCGATGATCGGCTGCTGTAAATTCCAACGCACGTCCGTAATGCTGAAATATCTGAATGCTGTCTCGATCGGCATCCTTTCCGGGTTTTATCAGATAGGTCTTCACATCATAGTTGTCTTCATTGATCTTCAATGCGGGAATCAGGTGATCGAAGAAGAACACAAGGCCGATGAGGCGCAGTTCCTCCTTTTTTCCCGGCACAAATGCGACGACGCCGATCCATCGCACAAATAAGGCCCAGGCAATCGCAACAACGGCAATGGCCACGAAGATTGCCTTTTGCGGACGAAATCCATAGTCCGCGATCTCGCCAAGCGTCCAATTCATCCCCAGGCGCATATAATCAAGCAAAATAACTGGGATATCTGCCGGGTGCGCCGTCCACGCGTTGTACAGCGCGGCAGCGTCGTCGCTGACCGCTTTGCGATGTTCGGCGATTGCCTTGTCGACCCGAATGGGGGTCGCGTCGCGGCCGGCATCTTCAAAAGAGGTCGCCACCGTGGCATAGGCTTGAACTGACGGAGACTCATTCTTCCCCAACCAATGCCGCACATCATGTACTTCCGGCACTTTCCAGTTCCAACCATGCCGGCCACATGAGCTTTCTTTGCTCCATGAGTAAATGCGCTTGAAATGAAATCCATCCATCACGACATGATACGAACTCGGAAATTGAGCAAAATTGAATACGAAGACGGGACCTTCGACCTCCGTCAGCTCCAGGCGCCTGTTAAAGTGTTCTCGATGCGGAGTTGGCTCGTCTCCGATATCCAAAATCAAATTATTGGTGAAGCTGGTTGTTTCGATGCTGATCGTCGTTTCCGGATTGTAATTAACGGATGAAAGCCGGGGCCATTGAAAATCGACGAGGCAAAGTGACGCCAACTGTAAATCGGATATCACAAAGGTCAGTTTGGGCGGCACGTCATAACTTGGCGTCACGCCGCACGCCTCGTATGCGGAATTGACTTTCTTCAGGACGTCTGCCTCGAGGAAAGCCTTTATATGTTTATCTTTGAGCGATCTTTGCCACGAATACTTGTTGTTCGACGCTTCGCCAAATCCGGCCCCCGCTGCGACTACCTCGCCGATTGGGCCTTTTTGAAGCTCATAAGCGCACCGCGCCTCCGACCTTGATATGTCCACATGATCCAAAACCGTAGAGTGAAGAATAATGAAATATGACGTCGCTGTTGCGACACTGTCGACGCTCCTCTTAACTGTCGAATTGAGAATGTTGACATAGAGCGGGATAAGGCTGCCATCCAAAGCAACGTCTTTCCCAATCTCAGCAAATTGCAAGGTAAAATGTGGCATGAATGCCTGCCTGGCAAACAGCCCGTCACTGATGACCGCATGCATCATTGTAAAATTGTTGAGAATGACAGCGTTATCGACGCTGAAATGACCAGTGATCTTCAAATTGTTTGATACGATGCCGTAGGGGAAGAATCCATAATCCAAAACCAGCGGATATGGTAGATCGAGATCGTTCAGCGTAACCTCTTCGGAGCAAAAAGCGGCACCCAAAATCCTGATGCCGGTTTGTGGCTTGATTTGCGCGTTATACCGCTTATCAGCCAATTCCTTGATCAGCGCGGAGGGGAGAATCCTGCGGTCCGCGGGCTCGCTACAGGCAGCTGGAGAAAGCCAATCGGCAATCGAGGATTGAGCCGCGCTCGAGGCATCGTCGCTGTCGTTCGCCTTCTCGCATTTGATGGTGTTCTTCAAGAGCACGATTTGACCGCCAGCCTTGGGGTCGTCTCCCGCGCCGAAGCACCTGACAAATTCGGTCTTCAGCGCGTCCAGGGACGTCCGGCCGTTCGCTTGCGGCAAGTGAATTTCATATGGTGGTGTCGCAGCGAAGGCCGGAAGTTCAATCGTGCCAATGAGTGCTAGAACGGCTGCCTTCAGGACGATCGCACGCAGTATTTTCATGACGGCGGATCTAAATTCACACCCGGTTTGATCATGACCGCGTCGGCAATGGATTTTGCGGCTGATCGATCACGGCCGTATCACGGCACGATCACGGTGTTTCGCTGATCCGAGCGCCGATCGCGTCTTGCCCCATGATGCCGTCCGGGTCGACGTGCTCCCGCGAGCCGCCGAGGGCCCGCGGCGCGCGGGCCCCCAAGGCAAAACGCCGCCCGCCTGCTCCCTACGCTGCCTTCTTCGCATAGAGCCGCTTGGACGCGAGCTCCGCGCCTTGCGACAGCGCCTTGAGCTTGGCCCAGGCGATCTGCGGGTGCACGCGGCCGCCCAGTCCGCAATCGGTCGAGGCAATCACGTTCTCGGGTCCGACCGCCTCGGCGAACCGGCAGATCCGATCGGCGACAAGCTCGGGATGCTCGATCAGGTTGGTCGAATGGGTCACCACGCCGGGCAGGATCTTTTTGCCGGCCGGCAGCTTGATGTCCTTCCAGAGCTTCCACTCGTGCTCATGGCGGGCGTTGGCCGCCTCGAACGAGTAGTAGTCGGCGTTCACCGCCAGCATCAGGTCGACCAGGTGCGTCATCGGAATGTCGGTGGTGTGCGGGCCGTGCCAGCTGCCCCAGCACAGGTGGAAGCGGATCTTGCTCGACGGCAATCCCTTGATGGCGTGGTTGAGCGCGTCGATCTGCATTTTGGTGTAGCGCCGGTAGCCCTCGACGCTCGGCTCGTTCTTCTGCTGGTCCCAATTCTCGCCGATCGCCGGGTCGTCGAGCTGGACGATGAACCCGGCATCGATGATCGCCTTGTATTCCTCGCGCACCGCGTCGGCGCAGGCGTAGAGGAGCTCCTCTTCGCTCTTGTAATATTCGTTCGGCATGCGCGCGCAGCTGGCCGGCGCGATCGAATTCATCCACGCCCCTTCGGTTCCAAGCCCCGCCGCTTTGAGCCCGGCCTTCAGGTTGGCGATGTCGCGCGCAATCAACTCCTGGCCCTTGTATTTGATCGGGCCTTTGACCAGCGGTGAGTGGTTGGTCATGAACTGCTCGGGCAAGCCGCAGCCCGATTGCGGATCGAGATAAGCCTCTTGAAACTGCGACATGTCCCGGCGCTCGCCCCAATCGCCGACGATGAAATCCTTGGGCGCCATCGGCGTCTTGGTGTGCGCGGACAGTTTGGTGAACCAAAGCCCGGTGTCGGTGACCTCGACGCCGCCGAGGCGGCGGATCACATAGGACCACCACGAACCGTAGTCGTAGGCCCACCCCATGGTGTGGGCGAGCTCGCCGTCATTGATCAGATCGACGCCGGCCTCCTTCTGCTTGCGCACGACCTCCGCGACGGCGTCCTTCAGCCCCGTCTCGTAAGCGGCCTCGTCGAACTTCTCCCCGAGGGTGCGCTTCTGGCTGACTTCGAGGAACTTCGCCGGCCGCGGCAGGCTGCCGACATGGGTTGTGAGAATTCGATTAGCCATGGTTTTCCTCCTGAGTTTTTATGGGTATTGCGACGAGTTTTGGGATCGCGCGCGCTGCGGCGTTCGCGCGAGCTGGCCCACGTTCTCCGTTGGGGCTCGCAGCACCGATGTGTCGCGTGAACGACGCTGGCCGAGGCCATACGACGAGGACTGGGGTGCTAATCCCCATGGTCCCGACCTCCCTTTGGGCGCAGCTTTTAGTTGCCGGGACGGTACACAGCCAACGCCCATTTTTCCAGAGCGGGTTTGTTACGAAGGCAGGCGAGCTTTGTTATGGACCTGTTGTTCTTAGGCATTTCACGACAGAGACGCTCAACGGGCTCGTCTGAAATGGCGGGCCACGCCCGACGATGATGAGCACTATGTCTCCGCCGTAGCCCTATGACGAGGGAGAGCGATAAGTCTACGAAAGCCATTCTACCGGTACGTTCAAAGCCTCGGCGAGTTTTGCGATCGTCTCAGGAGTTCCCGTGCGGCGTCCGTTTTCTAGGTCGGACAGATAGCCCTGACCAATCCCTGTTTTGAACTCCAAATGCAGTTGGGTTTCATCGCGCCACTTCCGAATGGCTTTCAGCCGACTATCGCCTCGAAGGATTGCAGCACTAACCTCCGGCGGTAGTACGCCGTCGCCCGCGGCCAATTCAGCCTTCCGAGCATCATAGATAGCGACGTCATCGGCATCCTCGGCCCCGCGATCGGCGCGTTCGAGGAGCGCCTCGTATTCGGCCCGGGGCAGCACGACTAACTCTTCGCCGCTGGGACTGCGAATGATCTGTGGCGCACTCATGGTCTTAGCTCCTCCTGTAAGTCGTCGTGGTCCGGCGGCCGATGTAGATCGCCAAGATCGTGGTCGCATCCTCATCGAAGATCACGCGATAGCTGCCGATGCGGAGCCGGAAGCCCGCGCGGCCCTGAAGGGCCTTCACGTCGCCTTGGCCCGTCATGGCATAGCGGTGAAGCCCGGCTTCCACCTGCCCGCGGGCGTCTCGGGGAAGGGCATCGAGATCCTTGGCGGCGCTCAGCGTCAGGATAATTGTTTTCACCAGTGATAATATCGCTCATTCACATGAAATGTAAAGCGATAATATCGCTTTCATATCCGTCCCGCGCGCCTAAGCGCCGTCAGGCCGAGGGCCAAAGTTGGCTCCGACAGCGGTCGCCCGCGTAGAAATGGCGGAGGGAGTGGGATTCGAACCCACGATACGGTTGCCCGTATACACGCTTTCCAAGCGTGCGCCTTCAGCCACTCGGCCATCCCTCCGGCGCGCCCCTGTCATGGCGACGTCGGCAGAATTTCGCAAGGGATGGGGGTATCGCGGGCGCAGCGCAGCGCGAAGCGGTGCGCTGCACACCCGGGATCGTTCGAACACGCGGTGCTTGTGGCGGTCCCGGATCTGCGGTGCACCGCTTCGCGCTGCACCGCGTCCGGGACACGTGTCCCGAAACCTACTCCGCCGCCTGCTGCAGCGCGGCGTTGCGGCGCAGGCAGTCGATCAGGAAATCCGTGTCCATCACGTCGCCGAAGCTCGAGTAGATGCTCACCAGGGTGGCGTTGTGCTCGGCGTCGGTCATGGCCGCGTTGGCGTCGCTCACCATGATGGTCTTGAAGTTGAGCATCATGGCGTCGCGGGCGGAGGACTCGCAGCAGACGTTGGTCACCGTGCCGGTGATCAGCACCGTGTCGAAGCCTTCGGCGCGCAGCTTTTCCGGCAGGCCCGACGAGCCCTGGATGAAGGCGCTGAAGCGCTGCTTGAGCACGGTCTCGTCCTCCGGCTTGACGATGAGGTCGGGGTGCAGCTCGTGGCCGCGCGCGCCGATGCTCATGTGCTTGATGCGCCGGTTCACCTGGTCGGGGTTGAGCTTCATCATCTCGAACCAGGTCGACCAGGACTCCTTGGCGTGCTCGCTCACCGTGTTGCGCACCCAGAACACCTTGCCGCCGGTTTCGCGCACCGCCGCCGCCAGGCGATTGACCGCCGGCACGATCTCGACCGCGACCGGCACGTAGGCTGAGGCCACCTCCTCGACCATGAAACAGTTCTGCAGATCGACCACGATCAGCGCGGTCGTGCGCGGGTTGAGGTCGGCGTGGCAGTGCAGCGTGCCGCGCCGCTGCATGACGCGGTCCAGGATGTGCTGCGGGAATCTCGACTTTATGCATGGCTCAATCTCCTGCTCGGGCTGGGGTCATGGGGTCAGGGCGAGGGCTGACGCGTGCGCTTGCGCGACATCGCGGGCGCGCAGGCAGCACACGCTGGTTCCCGATCGGCATGGCGAGCGGCGGCGGCACTTCGCCGGCGCAGGCCGCGGTGGCGAACTTGCAGCGCGGGCGAAAGCTGCAGCCCGTGGCGCGCAGGCGCAGGTCCGGCGGGCTGCCGGGGATCGCCTCGATATCGCGCTCGCGGTTTTGGCCGTGCACCGTCGAGCTGAGCAGCCCGATCGTGTAGGGATGGCTCGGATTGAGCAGCACATCGCGCGCGTTGCCGTATTCGATGATGCGGCCCGCGTACATGACGGCGATCTTGTCGGCGATCTGCGCCGCCACGCCGAGATCGTGCGTGACCAGGATGACGCTCATGCCCAGCTCGGCCTGCAGCTTGCGCAGCAGGATCAGCACCTGGATCTGCACCGTGGCATCGAGCGCGGTGGTCGGCTCGTCGGCGAGCAGCAGGCTCGGCCGGCAGGAGAGCGCGACCGCGATGGTGGCGCGCTGGCGCAGCCCGCCCGACAGTTCGTGCGGATAGGCGAGCAGCCGCCGCTCGGGCGAGGGCACGCGCACCAGCTGGAGCAGCTCCAGCGCGCGCGCCATGGCGTCGTGGCGCGAGCAGCCTTCGTGGCGCATCACCGTCTCGGCGATCTGCTGGCCGATGGTGTAGACCGGGTCGAGCGCGGTCATCGGTTCCTGAAAAACCATGGCGATCTCGGAGCCGCGCAGCTGCGCGATCTCGGCCTCGCTCAGCGCCAGGATATCGCGGCCGTTGACGCGGATGTCCCCGGACAGCACCGCGCGCCGGCGCGGGAGGAGCCGCATCAGCGCCCGCATGGTGACGGTCTTGCCGGAACCGGACTCGCCGATCAGGCACAGCACCTCGCCGCGCTTGAGCGCGAATGAGACGCCGTTCACCGCCCACACCGTCTCGTCGCGGCTGACGAACTTGACGTGCAGGTCCTCGACCTGGACGAGGGGTTGATCAGCAGGTTGGGGTGCGGCTGTGATCATCTAAGGACTCGCAGCAGCTTTACCCTCCCCCTTGTGGGGAGGGTCGGCGCGAAGCGCCGGGGTGGGGGTCGGTGTTTGGCGGCCCGGCTGTGCAACATCACGCCGACCCCCACCCCGCCCGCCTGCGGCGGGCGACCCTCCCCACAAGGGGGAGGGTAAGCGCGCGGCGAGGCTGTGGCCCGAGGTCGGATCCATCATGTGGCACGCGGCGAGATGCGACCTCGGCATCGACCCAGGCGCCGAGCGCCGGCGCCTTGCTGGCGCACACGTCTTCGGCATGCGGGCAGCGGGTGCGGAAGCGGCAGCCGCTCGGCGGATTGACCGGGCTTGGCGGATCGCCGGTGAGCGGGGCTTCCTCGACCCGCTCGTCCGGGTTGCGGCTCAGCTGCGAGGCCAGCAGGGCCTGCGTGTAGGGATGCTGCGGCTGCTCGCACACGTCCGCGGTCGGGCCGATCTCGACGATCTCGCCGAGATACATCACCAGCACGCGGTCGGAGAGATATTGCACGACGCCGAGATCGTGCGAGATGAACATGTAGGTGAGATTGAAGTGGCGCTTGAGATAGCGCAGCAGGTTGAGCACCTGCGCCTCGACCGATTTGTCGAGCGCGGACACCGCCTCATCCAGAATGAGCAGCCGCGGGCTCAGCGCCAGGGCGCGCGCGATGTTGACGCGCTGCTTCTGTCCGCCGGATAGCTCGTGCGGATAGCGGCCACCAAACAGGTTCGGTGCGAGGCCGACCTTCTCGAGTAGCTCGCGCGCCAGCCGCTTGGCCTCCTTGCGCTTGGTGCCGTGCGCGCGCGGGCCATACGCGATGGTGTCCTCGACCGGCAGGCGCGGATTGAGCGACGAGGAGCTATCCTGAAACACCATCTGCATGTTGCGGCGAAGCTCGCGCAGCGAGATCCCGCCCTGCTCGCCGATCGATGTCGCCGTCGAAAATCAGCTCGCCCGCGGTGCGCGGGATGAGGTTCATCAACAGCCGCGCCAGGGTCGACTTGCCGCAACCGGACTCGCCGACCACGCCCAGGGTCTCGCCCTTGAGGATGACGAACGACACGTCGTCGACGGCGTGCACCTGGCCGATGATCCGGTTGAGGATGCCGCCGCGGATCGGGAAGTGTTTGGCGCAGGCTTTTGACGATCAGCAGCGGCTGCGCCTTGCCGCCGCGATCGCGCGGATCGCCGGGCGGCACCGGTCTCGAGCTTGCGGGCTCACCATGCGTTATGCCTTCACATCCATGGCCTGGCGCAGGCCGTCGCTGACCATGTTGAACGAGAGCGAGGTGACGAAGATCGCGACGCCGGGCAGCGCGCAGATCAGCGGCTGCACGTAGATCGCCTGGCGCAGGTTGGAGAGCATCTGGCCCCAATCCGGCGTCGGCGGCACGACGCCGAGGCCGAGGAACGAGAGGCCGGCCGCGAGCAGGATCGAGACCGAGATCAGGCTCGACGCGTAGATGAAGACCGGCGCCGCCGCGTTGCGCACCACGTGATGCAGGATGATGGAAATTCCTGATGCGCCGCTGGCGCGCGCCGCCTCGACAAAGTCGAGGTTGCGCAGCTGCGTGGTCGCGGTCTCGGAGACGCGGCAGAGCGGCGGGATGAACACCAGGCTGAGCGCGACGAGGCCGTTGACCATGCCGCCGCCCATCACGCCGGAGATCGCGACCGCGAGCAGCACCGACGGAAATGCGTAGAACACATCGACCGTGCGCATGATCAGCATGTTGAGGCTGCCGCCGAAAAAGCCGGCGAGCACGCCGAGCAAGCCGCCGATCAGGCTGGCGATGCAGACCGGCACGATGCCCATCACCAGCGAAACGCGCCCGCCATAGATCAGGCGCGAGAGCATGTCGCGGCCGAGCTCATCGGTGCCGAGCAGGAAGTTCTTGTAGCCCATCGGCTTGAGCCGATAGATCATGCTGGTCTTGTTGGGATCGAACGGCGCCAGCAGCGGCGCGAACGACCGCGGTCAGCACGATCAGGATGATCAGCGTCAGGAAGAACAGCGTCACGTAATCGTAGCGCAGCCGGCGCAGCACCGTTGCCAGATAGCCGCGTGACTTGGCTCGGGTGGGTTCGGCGAGAGCGAAATCCTGCGGGCGGGCCGTGATATCGCTCATCGCTTCCTCACGCGCGTTTTATGCGAGGGTCGACCGCCGTCTGCAGCAGATCGACGATCAGGTTGGTCAACACGAAGCTCAGCGACAGGATCAGGATCGTCCCCTGCAGCAGCGGAATGTCGCGGGTGAGGATCGCCTTGCTCAGCAGAAACCCCGTGCCCGGCCAGGTGAAGATCGTTTCGATCAGGATCGAGCCGCCGACCAGATACCCGAACTGCAGCCCCATGACGGCGAGGATCTGCGGCAGCGCGTTGCGCACCGCGTGGCGCACCACGGCGGCGCCGCCGAGCCCCTTGGCGCGCAGCATCTGCACGAAATCCTGCGCCAGCACGTCGGCGAGCGCCGAGCGCGTGCTGCGCGTGATGACGCCGAGCGGCACCAGCGAGAGCGTGATGATCGGCAGGATCGCGTATTTGAACTGCTCCCAGGAGGTGAAGTCGAAGCTCTCCGAGCCCTTCGATCCCATGCCGGTTGCCGGCAACCAGCCGAGTTGAACCGCAAACACGATGATCAGCACAATGCCGAGCCAGTAGTTGGGTACGCTGACGCCGATGATGGAAACCCCGGTGGCAACGCGGTCGGCCGCGCGGCCGATATTGCAGGCCGCAATGATGCCGAGCACGACGGCGAAGCTGAACGCAAGCAGAACCGCGCCGAACGAGATCACCACCGTGTTGGAGAGCGCGCGCATCACCTCACCGAACACGGGTTGATGCGTTTGTATCGAGACGCCGAGATCCCCGGACAGTGCGCGCAACAACCAGTTCAGATACTGAATCGGGATCGGCTTATCGAACCCGTAGGCGTGCTTGATCAGCGCGATATCGGCGGGGCTGGCGTCGGCCGGCGTCATCGATTGGATCGGATCGCCGGGCGCCAGATAGACCAGCGCGAAGCAGACGATCGACACCCCGATCGCGATCGGGATCACCAGCACAATGCGCCGGGCGATGTAGAGCCACATGAATTAGTATCGCTTTTGGTCAATGCGCTCTGCGTCATTGCGAGGAGCGAAGCGACGAAGCAATCCAGTGCGGCACCTCAGCGCTGGATTGCTTCGCTTCGCTCGCAATGACGCGGATCGCGTGGTCAAGCCCGCGCAAGACGAAGCGAGAGGTTGTTGCCGCAACATCAGTTCGTCTGGCTCTGAACCACGATCGGCGTGATGTCCTGGAACCAGCTCTGGACTTGCACAAACCCCTTCAGCCGCGGCGAGAGCGCGCGCGGATTGAGATCCGACACGATGAACACGCGCGCCGCATCCTTGGTGGTGATCTCGTGGATCTTGGTGAGCAGCTTGTCCTGCTCGGCCTCGTCAAACGTGTTGAGAACCTGGTCGCCGAGCTCGTCGACCTCCTTGTTCTGATACCAGCCCCAGTTCACGCCGAGCGGGGCCCGATTGGCGGTAGTGAATGGCTTGACAATGCCACTGAGCGGGTCGGTCACGCCGTTGCTGAAGTTGACCGCGTCATATTGCGGATACTTCTGCACGCCCTTGTAGAAGACATCGATCACCGTGTTCCAGTCGAGCACGTCGAATTTGACCTTGAAGCCGACGGCCTCGAGCTGCGCCTTGACCAGCTCGTTCATGGGCAGCGGCTGCATCTGACCAGAGCCGGAGGTCGAGATCGCGACGAATATCTCGCACGGATAGCAGTTGGCTTCCTTGAGCAGTGCCGTCGCCTTGTCCGGATTCCATTTGTATTCGAACGGGTGCCCGTAGTTTCGCTGCGACGGCGTGTAGCTGGCGTAGCTCGGGATCGCCACCCCTTCCAGCAACTCGACCATTTCGTCGCGGTTGATCGCGTAGTTCGCCGCCTGGCGGACGCGCAAGTCCATGAACGGGCCGCGCTGGAAGTTCAACAAGTAGGGCCAGATATGCGGATAGGGATGCGTGATCACGTTCATGCCGGCGGATTTGAGCCGCGGGATCATGTCGGGCGAGGGCGCCTCGATCATATCGACCTGGCCGCTCAGCAGCGCGGCCGCGCGGGTCGTGGCCTCCGGCATCGGCAGCAGCACGACCCGATCGTGTTTGGGAACGCGGTTGGGGTCCCAGTAATCCGGGTTCTTCACCAGCTCGAGGCGTTCGTGCGGAACGACCTTGTCGAACCGGTACGGGCCGGTTCCCGACGGTGCGCTGGCGTAGACCTTGTAATCGTTGCCGGCCTTCTCCAACGCGCATTTGGACATCATCAGCACGAACGGCAAATTGTAGGGCATCAGCGAGTTCACCTGCTTGGTGTAGATCGCGATGGTCATGTCATCGACCTTCTCCACATGATCGATGTCGTTGGTGCGCGAGCGGGCGCGCGCGAAGTTGGCCGGGCTGAAGGCCGGGCTCTTGTCGGACATCAGGCGCTCGAAGTTCCAGACGGCGATGTCGGCGTTCCAGGCGCAGCCGTCATGGAACTTCACGCCCGGGCGCAACTTCAGCACCCAACGTTTGTGGTCATTAGGGTCGACCATCCATTCGGTCGCGAGCCCTGGCTTAAGCCGCACCTCAACGCCGGCTTTCGACATGTCCCAGTTGATGAGCCCGTCGTAGAGGTTGAAGCCGACGAAGCGGTAGCCCTCGAAGCCCTGGTCGGGCTGGCCGGTCCAGTCCGGGATGTCACCGGCGGTCATGGCGATCCGCAGCACGGCCTCGGCGCGAACCGGAAGGGCGGATGTGGCGGCGATTGCGAGAGCCAGCCCGGCGGCAGCAAACACAGTCCTGGTCGTTTTCGGCACCGCGCCATACCTCCGAAATGTGGATCGAGACGGATGCCGCGCTGCAAGGCCGGTGCCAGTCGCCGCAAAGAAACCGGGCGCAGTTGCTGATACTATTTTGGTCAAGTCCACCGGTCGTCGCCCAAGAACTATCCGAGCCAGTTTAGCTGCTTGAATTCAATTGTATTTCGCAACAAACTCTGAGCGTGCGCCCCGGTCCAATGCTCAACATTTCTGCGTCACGCGGCATTGCTAGGCAAAGATCGACTTGCATAAACTTAAGCCAGCGCCTGCCCGGTCATGTTCCATGTGAGGAGTCCGCGGTGACCCACCACCATCTCAAAGCTGGCCCCGAGACCTGCCATTGGGGATTTTTTGATCCTAAGCTCAAGCCGGTGCTCTCCGTGAAGAGCGGCGACGAAGTCACGGTCGATTGCGTGTCGGGGGCGCCCGACCTCATGCCCGATCCGGCGAAGTTTCACATTCCGCCCGAGCTGAAGGAGATCCATGCGCGCAGCGAGCGCGGCCCGGGGCCGCATATCCTGACCGGCCCGATCTTTGTCGAAGACGCCACACCAGGGCATATCCTCGAGGTGCGGGTCCTGGACGTACAGCTGCGCCAGGATTGGGGCCACAATATCATCCGCCCGCTCGCCGGAGCGCTGCCGGATGACTTCGACGAGCCGCGCGGCATCATCATCCCGCTCGACAAAGCCCGTATGGTCGGCACCATGGCCTGGGGGCTCGAGCTCAAGCTTGATCCGTTCTTCGGCATCATGGGGGTGGCGCCACCGATGCCGTGGGGACGCATCACGTCGAGTATCCCACGCGCCATGGGCGGCAACCTGGATAATAAAGAGCTCGGCGCCGGCGCCACGCTTTATCTCCCGGTGTTCCGCGAAGGCGCGCTGTTCTCCTGTGGCGACGGCCATGGGGCTCAGGGTGACGGCGAGGTTTGCGTCACCGCCATCGAGACGTCGTTACAGGGCCGCTTCCAGTTCATCGCCCGCAACGACCTGCGCTTCACCTATCCGCGTGCCGAAACCGCGACCCACTACATCACCATGGGGATGGACCCGGACCTCGATCAGTGCACCGTCATGGCGCTGCGCGACATGCTGGTGCTGCTTGGCGAGAAAGCCAACTTGTCGCGCGAGGATGCCTACACGCTTTGCAGTCTCGCCGCCGATGTGCGCGTCACCCAGGTTGTGAACGGCTCCAAGGGCATCCACGTGATGATCGCGAAGTCGATCGTGCATCCGACCAGTGTTCAGTAATTCGTCATCAGAGGCAAAGTCCATGAGTCAAAAACCCAAGGCGCGCATTGCGCATTTGGCGGGTTCAACGGCGACCATTCAGAACACGCCGCCGCTCGTCACATCAAACAAAGCACGCCTCAAATACGGGCTGCCGCCGCGCAAGAATCCGGACGGATCAATCCCAGTGTTTGATGGCCTGCGCGCGCAGCGCCTCGCAGCGCCGGCGACGGTCTACGTGGAGCAGTTCTCGGCGCATCCGCTCGAGGCCGATGCGGCTGAGCTTTACGCGCCGCCGGACGGCTATGTCGGCAAGAGCGGCACGTTCAGCAAAACGCGCCAGAGCCCCGACGACAAGCCGGTCTATGAGGTCGCGCTGAACCCGGAGGACGGCCTCTATCCGCTGCCCTACATGGCGATCCAGGCCGACGGCAATCCCTGGGACGAAGAATGCGCGAGCCCCGGCGCTCCGATCGAGAAAGCGCGCCAGGGTTTCTTCCCGGACGGATCGCGCAGCTTCGAGGAGATCGACCGCTTCTCCATCGGCGTCGACGGCATGGCGAGCGCGATCTCGCAGCTTGCCACCGTCGACTTTTACCGCGGTGCGCCGCCGAGCGGCTACACCAAGGGACTGCCGGCGCACCTGCGCACCGACAAGGGCGAAGGCGACATCCCGCCGGAAGTGCGCGGCGTCGATTTCTATCCCTACAAGCCCTATCACCTGGCGTTCGCCCCGCAGCGGCCGATGCTCGCCAAAGTGACGAACGACATGCAGGCGCTGATGTCGAGCGGCCAGTATGACGGCGTGATCTGGACCCAGGGCAGTCCGCAGGTCGAGGAGACCGCGTACTGGTTCAATTTGTTGATCGATACCACGCGGCCGATCTGCGGCAACGCCGCCCAGCGCCCACAGGGGCAAGTTAGCGCCGATGGGCCCGCGAACATCATCGACTCGGTGAGGTTCATTACGTCGCGTGTTTGGGCCGACGAGCAGGGCCGCAACCGCTGCGGCACCATCGTCCTTCAGGAGCAGCAATTCTTCGCCGCGCGCGAGGTCGCCAAGGTCGACGCGCGGCCGGGCGGCTATGTGGCGACCGGCGGCCACGGCGGCATCATCGGTCAGATCACCCATCGCGGCGCGATGTATCTCACCTACCTGCCGGCCTACAAACACACCTACAAATCCGAGGTCAGGCTCACCGTGCTGCCGCCGAGCGTCAAAGCGGCGCGCAAGTCCGCTGGCGGAATCGAGCTGGTCGACGTTCCGGTGAAGGACGCGAGCGGCAAGCTGCTGGCCGACGCGATCCCGGTCGTCTCCATCATGAAGGACGGCAGCTATTGCGGCATCGACTTCGGCGACGATCCCGAGCTCGAGGTCGACATGATCGCTTCGATCGAGCACAAGCTCGCCATGGGGCGCCTCGCCGGCTTTGTGATCGAAGGCCTGGTTCCCTACGGGTCGCTCCCCTCCACGGCGCGGCACAATCTGATGGTCCGTGCGGCGTTCAGCGGCATCCCGGTGGCCAAGGTCGGCCGCAACGCGCCGGAAGGGTTTGCCGACCCGCACGAGTTCCAGATCGCGGGCTCGAACCTCACGGCCACCAAGGCGCGCTTCCTGCTGATGGCCTGCCTCCTGAAGTTCGGCAGCTACCCACCCGCGAAGGACCCGGCCAACCCGACCCCGCAGGAGGTCGCGGCGGTGAAGGCGGCCGTGGCCAAGTATCAGGAGATTTTCGATACGCATTGAAGTTACTGGATGGCAGCAGGGCCGGGAGGTTCTTTACCTCTCCCCGCTTGCGGGGAGAGGTCGGCGCGAAGCGCCGGGTGAGGGGGCCTCTCCGCGCGCTCTGAGCTTGTGGAAGCGCCCCCTCACCCGCCTTTCTTCGCTGCGCTCGAAAGTCGACCTCTCCCCGCAAGCGGGGAGAGGTAAGCGCCCTCCCTTGAAAACCGGGCCCTGACACCACATTGTGCCAGGGCATGGGCAGTCCGGCAGACGAGTATCTGATCCGTCCCGATCCGCAGGATCCGCGGCTCACCGAGCGCGTGACCGGCGTCGATCAGACCGGCGCGCCGATCACCACTTCGGTCACGGTTGAGCAACCGCTCACGATCTTCCTCAACAGTCAGGAGATCGTGACGGCGATGACCATCAACGACTATCCGGACTATCTGGCGCTCGGCTATCTGCTCAATCAGAACATGCTGCGCGTCGACGATGAGGTGACCGGCGTCGATTACGACGACGAACTGTCCGTCGTCGTGGTTCGCACCGAGCGCGCCACCGACTACGAGCAGAAACTCAAGAAGAAGGTTCAGACCTCGGGCTGTGCGCAGGGCACAGTGTTCGGCGATCTCATGGACGTGATCGAGCAGGCGCGCCTGCCCGACGTCGAGCTGCGCACGTCATGGCTCTACCGCCTGACCAACGTGATCAACACCACGCCGTCGCTCTACCTGGAAGCCGGCGCCATCCACGGCTGCGTGCTCGCGCGCGCAGACCAGCCGTTGGTCTACATGGAAGACGTCGGCCGCCACAATGCGGTCGACAAGATCGCCGGCTGGATGTTTCGCCACCAGGTTCGTGCGGACGACAAGATCTTCTACACCACCGGCCGGCTCACCTCCGAGATGGTGATCAAGTGCGTGCGCATGGGCATTCCGATCCTGATCTCGCGCTCGGGCTTCACCGCCTGGGGCGTCGAGCTTGCCCGCAAGGCGAACCTCACGTTGATCGGGCGCGCCCGTGGCAAGCGCTTCGTCGCGCTCGCCGGCGAAAGCCGGATCGTGTTCGATCAGGATCTCGCCTACGTGGACGACGAGAGCGCCAAGCATCGGCGCAAGGCCGCCGTGTATGACGACTGAACAGCCGCGCACGGTCGGACTGGTGTTGGCGGGCGGGCTGGCGCGCCGCATGGGCGGCCGCGACAAGGCGCTCATCCGCATCGGCGGGGAGGCGATACTCGACCGCGTGCTCGCCGTCCTGCGCGGCCGCTGCGCGCCGATCATCCTCAACGCCAATGGCGACCCGGCGCGCTTTGCGCGCTACGGCTTGCCGGTGATTGCCGACAGCGTTCCGGATTTCGCCGGCCCGCTCGCGGGCATTCTGGCCGGGCTCGACTGGGCCGCCGCGCACGCGCCCGGAACCGAATGGGTTGTCAGCGTGCCCGGTGACTGTCCGTTCCTGCCGGCCAACCTTGTGAATCGGCTGCATGCGACGCGCGTCGAAGCCGGGACCCCGCTCGCCTGCGCGCGTTCAGGCGAGTGGCGTCACCCGGTGGTTGGTCTGTGGCGGGTGGACCTGCGCGATGACCTGCGCCAGGCGCTGACGGTGGAGGACCTGCGCAAGATCGAGATCTGGACCGCCCGGCACGGGGTTGCGATCGCGTCGTGGCCCGACCAGCCGATAGATCCGTTCTTCAACGTGAATACGCCGGATGATGTCGCGACGGCGGATCGTGTTGCAAAGCAGCATGCGAATGCGTGACCTGCGTCAGTGTTGAATAGTGTTTGTTGTATTGTTGATGACTATAGTGGCTGAGGGTACAGCGGGAGGGACGAAGCCATGCGCGCCTTTTTCATCGCCTGCGTCATCGCTCTGATACTCGCGATCGGCGGCTACTACGCCCTGAGCGCGATCCAGGAGCCGGTGGCGGAAGCATTCAGCTCGAGCGCCGTGCGGCTCAATTCGTAAGCGCCGCGTAGGAGAGAAAACCGACCGTGGTGCCGGGCGCCACCGCGGTGACGTCCTCGCCGAGTTCGACCAAGCCGTCGGTGTCCGTCAGCGATGTGATGATCCCGGCGCCGTCTTTCGGGTATTTGACCGCTTCGATCTCCCCGGCGGGCGTCGATCGCAGGGTCACCCGTACATATTCGCGGCGGTCCTTGCGTTTCTTGTAGGCGAAGCCCGCGCGCACCGGCATCGCCAGCAGCGGCTCGGCCAGAGCGCCGGCCAGGCGCAGCAGCAACGGCCGCACCACGCGCACGAAGGTAACAAACACCGCGGCGGGATTGCCGGGCAAGCCGACGAACGCGGCGCTCGTATTTGCTCCCGCCGAGATCACCGCCATCGCGACCGGCCGCCCCGGCTTGATGCCGACGCGCCAGAACACGAGCCGGCCGATCGCCTCGACCGCATCGCGAACGTGGTCGGCCTCGCCGGTCGAGACGCCTCCGGAGGTCAGCACCAGATCGTGATCCGCGGCCGCCGTTTTGAGCGCTGCGGCCAGGGTCGCGGGCTCGTCCGGCAGAATGCCGAGGTCGGTTACCTGCGCTCCCAACCGCTCCAACAACCCGTCGAGTAGAAACCGGTTGGCATCAAACAAAGCCGGCCCCGGCCGCGCTGATCCTGGCTCGACGATTTCATCTCCGGTCGAGAAGATCGCGACCCGCACGCGCCGGCGCACCGGCAACTCGGTCAAGCCCACCGCGGCCGCAAGCGCGAGATGCTGCGCGGCGAGCCGCCGGCCGGCCGGCAAAATAACGCTGCCACTGCGCACGTCCTCGCCGGCGAGCCGGCGGTTCGACCCCGGCTTGAGCCCCGGCGGCAGCAGCACGAGGTCGCCCTCGACGCGGCAATCCTCCTGCATGAACACGGTGTCGGCACCGTCCGGCATCGGCGCGCCGGTGAAGATCCGCGCTGCCTGACCGGGGTTCAACGGAGTCTGTGATCGGTGCCCCGCGGTGATGCGGTCCACGACCTTGAGCCTGGTCTCCGCCGCAGGATCGAGATCCTGGCTGCGCACCGCAAAGCCATCGACGGCCGAATTGTCGAACGGCGGAAGGTCGGTGCCGGCGATCACATCGTGCGCCAGCACCCGCCCGTGCGCGGCGCGGAGCGGGACGTGCTCTTCCTCAGAGACCGGCGTCACGCGCTCGGCAATCAGCCGCTCCATCTCGCTGATCGGAAGCAGCGGACCCGCGAAGGCAAAACAATCGTCAGTCAGTTGCGCCATGGCCTAGGCCCTGCGCTGCTGGGCGGCCCATGTCTTTTCCCGCGCCAGAACATGAGCAATCGGTTCGGCGCGCTCCAACATGAGGCCGACCACGGCGTCGATGTCGTCGATTGCGACCACCGGGCGTCCGCTCGCCGGAAACGCCGTGTCGCTGACAATCCCGACCACGAACGGATCATCGGGGTGCAGCGCCGGCTTGCCGACTTCGGCGCGGAACACCTCGAGCTTGGGATAGCGGGCCGTCTTGAAGCCCTCGATCACCACCAGATCCACCGGCGAGAGCTTCTCCAGCAGTTCGGCGAGCGCCGGCTCCGGTGCGCCGCGCAGCTCGTGCATCAGCGCGTAGCGGTTGACCGAGGCGATCAGCACCTCGGTCGCGCCGGCAAGCCGGTGGGTGTGGGAATCCTTGCCCGGCTGATCGAGATCGAACGAATGGTGCGCGTGCTTGAGCGTCGACACGGTCAGTCCGCGCGCAACGATGCGCGGCAGCGCCTTGGCGAGCAGTGTCGTTTTACCCGCGCCGCTCCAGCCGGCGAGACCGATGATACGCATGCGCCCTTATAGCTCTACCCTCCCCCTTGTGGGGAGGGTCGGCGCGAAGCGCCGGGTGGGGGTCGGAGTTTGAAGGTAAGCGGCGCGAAGCAACACGACTACCCCCACCCCGTCTCCCTACGCGCTACGCGCTACGGGAGCCGACCCTCCCCACATGGGGGAGGGTAAGCACGCCGCTACTCTGCCGGGGTGATGGCCGGTTGCGCGCCCGGTTTCGGCGCATGGCCGGCTTTGACTTCCTGCTCGAGCCAGAGCGAGTGATGCTCCTTCGCCCAGTTCACGTCGACGTCGCCGGTGCCCATCGCCTCGAACGCGCCTTCCATGCCGATCGTGCCGATGTAGATGTGGGCGATCATGACCGCGATGAACAGCAGCGATACCACCGCGTGCACCATCTGGGCCGCCTGCATGCCGGCAATGTTGGTCGTGTAGAACGGAAACAGGAGCAGGTAGCCGGTCGCCGCCGCGAGGCCACCGCCGATCACCACGATCCAGTAGACCATTTTCTGCCCGGCATTGAACCGATAGGCCGGCGGATGGTCGTGGCCGACGATGCCGCCGCCGCGCTTGAGCCACTCGACGTCGGTGCGGTTGGGGATATTGCCGGCGATCCACATCAGGAAGATCAGCACGACGCCGAGGGTGAACGGGAAGCTCAGGAAGTTGTGCGCGTACTTGGCCCATTGCGACCAGGCGGTGAACGTGTCGGCGCCGAGCAGCGGCAACAACAACGGCCGGCCGAACGTAATGTTGAGCCCGGAGATCGCCAGGATGATGAAACAGGTCGCCGTCATCCAATGCACGCCGCGCTCAAACGCGTTGAAGCGCACGATGGTTCGCCCGGAGCGGCCAGCCTCGATCTTCACCATTCCGCGGATCAAATAGAAGATCACCAGGATCGCCAGCATCCCGAGGATGGCGATGCCGCCGATCCAACGCAGCGCGACCGTGCGGAATTCGCGCCATTCCCTCCCTGCCGGCTGCTCCAGGGTCGCGGCTCGGGTGTCCGGGATCGAGACGCGGCCTTGAATCATCTGCAATTGCTGCAGCAGTTGCTGCTCCTTCACGGCGCTCGCGGTCGGGTTCACCGAGCCGTCCGGATTGCGATCCTGCGCCACGGCCGGGCAGGCGAGCCCGGCGATGATGACCATCAACATGGCGGCGAGCGCCAGGCGAATGCGCTGGAGGTTGATCACCGCGTGTCCTCCCTGTCTTGTTGTTTGAGTGTTCGTGCCGCTCAGGACGCGATCGTTTCCTTGTAAGCCGTCTGCCAGCCCCACGCGCCCGAGCCATAGCCGCGCTTGGCGACGCGCGTCTTGTAGATCTCGGCGATGATCTCGCCGTCGCCGGCGAGCAGCGATTTGGTCGAGCACATCTCGGCGCACAGCGGCAGCTTGCCCTCGATCAGGCGGTCGGTGCCGTACTTGGCGTAGTTCTCAGCGGTGTTCGCCGCATCCGGGCCGCCGGCGCAGTAGGTGCATTTGTCCATCTTGCCGCGGGTGCCGAAATTGCCGATGCGCGGATATTGCGGAGCCGCGAACGGGCAGGCGTAGAAGCAATAGCCGCAGCCGATGCATAGATCCTTCGAGTGCAGCACCACGCTGTCGGCGGTGGTGAAGAAGCAATTCACCGGGCACACCGCCGCGCACGGCGCATCCGTGCAGTGCATACAGGCCATCGAGACCGAGCGCTCGCCGGGCTTGCCGTCATCGAGCGTGACGACGCGCCGGCGGTTGATGCCCCACGGCACCTCGTTCTCGTTCTTGCAGGCGGTGACGCAGGCGTTGCACTCGATGCAGCGGTCGGCGTCGCAGAGAAATTTCATCCGGGCCATGGTCGAGCCTCCTTAGGCCGCTCTGATCTGGCAGAGAGTGACTTTCGGCTCCTGCATTCCGGTCGCCGGATCGTAGCCGTAAGTTGTGATGGTGTTGGCGCTTTCGCCGAGCACGATCGGATCAGTCCCTTTGGGGTAGTTCCCGCGTAGATCGTTGCCCTCGAACCAGCCGCCGAAGTGGAACGGCATCCAGGCAACGCCCTTGCCAACACGCGGGGTGACCAGCGCCTTCATCTTGGCCTTGGAGCTGTTCTCGGCGCCGAACACCCAGACCCAGCCGCCGTCCTTGATGCCGCGATCGGCGGCATCGGCCGGGCTGATCTCGATGAACATGTCTTGTTGCAGCTCGGCGAGCCACGGGTTGGTGCGGGTTTCCTCGCCGCCGCCTTCGTATTCGACCAGACGGCCCGACGAGAGGATCAGTGGGAAGTCCTTGGCGATGCCTTTATCCACCGCGGCCTTCTGCACCGAGAAGCCGATGTTGGGTAGACGGAACTGCTTGGCATCGGGCAAGGTCGGATACTGCGACACCAGATCAACCCGCGGCGTGTAGATCGGCTCGCGATGCACCGGGATCGGATCCGGCAGACCAAACGCGTTCATGCGGCCCTTGGCATTCCCGTAAGGGACGCAACCGTGTTTCATCGCAACGCGCTGGATCCCGCCCGAGAGATCGGTCGACCAGGAAATCGCATCGGCCTTGTCGCCGCCGATCTTCTCGATCACGCCGCGCTCGGCGTCGCTGAGATCCTGGTCCCAGCCGAGTTTCTTGAGCACGCCGTAGGTGAATTCCGGATAGCCGTCCTGGATTTCCGAGCCGACCGAGTACGAGCCTTCGGCCAGCAAGTTGACGCCGTTGCGTTCCACGCCGAAGCGCGCCCGGAACGTGCCGCCGCCATCCATGACGTGCAGATTGGTGTTGTAGAGCAGCGGCGTGCCGGGATGCTTGACTTCCGGTGAACCCCAGCACGGCCACGGCAAGCCGTAGTAATCGCCTTTGGCCGGGCCGGACAGGGCCCGCATGGTGACAAGATCAAAGTCTTTCTGGTTCGCCATGTGAAGCTTGAGCCGCTCCGGCGATTGCCCGCAATAACCGGTGGACCAGCTGCCGCGGTTCATCTCCCGCAGAATGTCCTCGGCAACTGGCAGGTTGTTCTCGACCTTGATGTTCTTGAACATCTTGTCGGCGAAGCCGAGCTTCGTCGCCAGCCGATACATGATCTCGAGATCGTCCTTGGTCTCGAAGATCGGTGCAACGACCTGCTCGCCCCACTGCAGCGAGCGGTTCGAAGCCACGCGCGAGCCGCGCGCTTCGAACTGCGTGCAGGCGGGCAGCAGATACATGTTGTCCTTGCGGCCGGCCTGGACCGCGAGCGATGCCCAGGTAGTCGGATGCGGATCAGCAACAACCAGCAAGTCGAGCTTGCGCAGCCCGTTCATCGATTCAGGAATGCGGGTGATGCTGTTGCTCGCGTGCCCTTGTACGAACATCGCCCGCACATTGTCCTTTTGGGCGACCTGGTCCTTCGGCAGCAACACGGCGTCGAACCAGCGCGTCAGCGGGATCCCGGGCGTCTCCATGATTTGTTTGGAGTCGAAGCGCGACTGCAAATAGTCGTAGTCGACTTCCCAGACCCGGCCCCAATGTTTCCAGGCGCCTTCGGCAAGGCCGTAGTAGAACGGCAAGGTCACGATATCGAGCCCGACGTCGGTCGCGCCCTGGACGTTGTCATGGCCGCGGAAGATGTTGGCGCCGGCTCCCGATTTGCCGACGTTGCCGGTGAGCAGCAACGCGATGCAGCTCGCCCGCACATTGGCGGTGCCGACCGTGTGCTGGGTCTGTCCCATGCACCAGATCAAGGTCGCGGGCTTCTGCGTGGCAAACATCTGCGCGACGCGCTTGAGCTGCTCGCCAGGCACGCCGCTGACCCGCTCGACTTCCTGCGGCGTCCAGCGCTCGATCTCCTTGCGCACGTCATCGAAGCCGTAGACGCGCTGCTTGATGAATTCCTTGTCTTCCCATCCGTTCTGGACGATGTGCCACATCATCCCATAGAGCACCGGAATGTCGGTGCCGGGACGCAGCCGCACGTATTCGGTCGCGTGCGCGGCGGTGCGCGTCATGCGCGGATCGATCACGATCAGGTTGGAGCGATTGAGCTCCTGGCCTTCCAGGATGTGCTGCAGCGAGACCGGATGCGCCTCCGCAGGATTCCCGCCCATGATGATCATGGTCTTGGAATTGCGAATATCGTTGAAGCTGTTGGTCATCGCGCCGTAGCCCCAGGTATTGGCTACGCCGGTGACCGTGGTCGAATGACAGATACGCGCCTGATGGTCGGTGTTGTTGGTGCCCCAGAACGCACCGAACTTGCGGAACAGATAGGAGCCTTCGTTGGTGAACTTGGCCGAGCCAAGCCAGTACACGGAGTCCGGCCCCGACTTGGCGCGGATGTCCATCAGCTTGTCGCCGACCTCGTTGATCGCCTGATCCCAGGAGATCCGGGTCCACTGCCCGCCGGCGAGCTTCATCGGATAGCGCAGGCGCCGTTCGCTGTGTACGAGCTCGCGCACCGATGCGCCCTTGGCGCAATGGGAGCCGCGGTTGATCGGGCTGTCCCAGCTCGGCTCCTGGCCGATCCAGACACCGTTGGCGACTTCCGCCGTGACGGTGCAGCCGACCGCGCAATGTGTGCAGATGCTCTTGCGCACTGTCACCTGCGCGCCGGGTGGCGGCGGGGGGCCAGCCTCGGCCTTGCGCACCGCGCCAAGCTTCAACGTGCCCAACGCTGCCAGGCCGCCGGCAGCGAGGCCGGAACGGCGCAAAAACGTGCGGCGGTCGAACCCGCCAGGTTGTTCGGCAAAGCGCTCCGCGAGCGGACGGCGGCGCGTGTCCTGGTCTCTGCGTTTGATCAGCACATGCGCCTCCCTCAACCCGGATACCGGTTGACCCGGTAATAGGCCTTGATGTGATCAGACAAACGGTAACGTGCTTTCTGATGCTCGGCTTCGTTCCAGGTCTCGGCTTGCGCGCTGTCGGCGAGCGGCGCTGCGCTGGCAGCCGCACCGGCGCCGAGCACCTTCAAGACATCACGCCGACCGACTGCACCCTTGCTGTTTTGTTTGGAGTCTGAGTGCTTCATGCCCGGGTCCTCCTCTGGGCTTGCCTCATGCCGGCAAGCCCAGCGCTTCGATCTCAATCTCGAGAAACACGCGCCCGAGCGCGCCGACGTGCCGATAGAAGTCGGCATGCTTGGCGTGCTCGAGATCGCTGAAGAAGCGCCCCATCCAGGGCGCCATGTGTTTTTCGAACAGCTCGCCTTCGACGCTGGCGGACGCGCTCAGATCCCGACTCACAAGCCGCGCCATGATCTCGCACAGGATCGCGGCGTGATCCTCGGGCTCCGTTTGACCGGTACTGCGCGCAACACCGATCCGAGCCAGAAACTCCCGCAATCGCGCGAGCGGGCGCTCATGTAGAAATCCGCTGAGGTAATACGATCCGTAAGGCAGCAGCTCGCCGCGCCCGATGCCGATGAAGAGATCGAAGAACTCGCGCTCCACCGCCTCGACTCGGGTAGTTGCCGCGGCTTCCGCGAGAGCGACGTGCACGAGGCCCAGCGGGCTCGCGTCGCCGCGCAGGCCGGCGAGCCGCGTCAGCAGGACCGCGTCCGGCGCGCGCGCGAGCAGGACCGAGAGGAGCGCATATTCCTGTGCGCGCGCTGCGTCGACCTCGTCGAGGTCCGGTCCGGCCTCGCCAGCTTGCGCGAACAGATCGGGCCGTAGCACAGCCCGGCTGATGCCGGTGACCGCCTCGACCGCACGGACACGGTCGGCCGGCACGCGGGTCCAGTTGGACACGGAAGGTTGCGAAATACCGATCTTCTGAGCGAGCGCGCGCACGCCGCCAGCGGCGCGAATCGCCTCGCTCAGGCCTTCTTCCCTCATCTGGCACTCTTTTCGCGGCCGATTTTGCCGGTGCGACCGCGTTGCATCCAAGGTAGGCCGATCGTTTCGAAGGGGTCAATACTCATATAGTCGCGGGCTATCACTTCGCGCTGAAGTATGGCCACCTTATCGGGGCAGTGCGCCGCCGTGCCGCCGTTCGCGTGCAGTCGTTTCATCCGGCTCTGATTCAGAAGCGGCCTCAGGGATCGGCGCAGGAGCTGGCTGGTCCTCCGAAGCCGGGGTCGTCACGTCCGGCGCCGCCGCGATTTCGGTTCTGGCGGGGTCGGATGCCGCAGCCTCCGGGCCCGGCCTCTCCGGCTCCGTGTCCCTGCCGACCACCTTGGCCAGTAATCGGCGCACCTCGTCGGGGTCGATCAGCGATCCGAACCCCGGGACACCGTCCGGCGCGTTGAAATCCCACTGGTTTTCCGCAAGCCCGATGAAATCCCGGATGGCGGGATCGGTCTTCCAGGCCCGGCGCAGGGCCGCGAGCCGCAGTTCGGATGGCACCCCGGGCGCGAGGAATGCGCGAATGTCCGTGGTGGCGGTGATCTCCTCGATCGGCGGGAGCCGCGCGAGAATGTCGGCAAGGTCCGGCGACTCCGCGGGCGGGGGTTGGTCCGACGCCTCGGGAGCCGCCGTCAGCTCACCGGGTTCGGTCGCTGTGGTTTCCGCCTCGCGCTTGCGCCGCGACCACCGCGCCAGGAAGCCTTCGTCATCACCCGCCATCGTGATCTCGCTTCGCCGCCGGCGCCCGCCGGGCCAGCGCCTCGGGGTCGGCCATGTCGCGCTGGCGTTTGACGAACTGTGTCTCCACGCGGTGCTCGGCCACGAATGCTTCGATGGCCTCATGGACGGCGTCCGGCATGGCAACCGCCTCAACCAGATCGTTGCCGGCCTGGGTGAACGCTTCGCCCTCGTTCGGGTCGGCGGTGACCGCGAACACCTCGAACGGAGGGTCCAATCCGGTCGGGCGCAGAACTACCCAGAGCGAGGGCTCTCCGCTCGCGAGGTTGTCGCGATAGTAACTGCCGCTCGCAGCAAACAGCTCGATCTCGCTCGCGCCCGCGTAGAAGCGCCAGACCTCGTGTTGCTCATCCAACATCGTCCAAGGCGCGGTGTCCGGCACCCCAGGCAGGACCGCCACCGCGCGCCAGGAGAATTCCGCCCAAGGATGGTTGAGCTTGCGTTTCTCCAAGACGACGCCGACCGACAGACGTTGCAGCGGCTGCGGCTTCGTCACGACACGCTCTCCAAACGCCTGATGGGCAACCCGACGATGAGATTTTGCGGTTTGAGCCGCAGCACCTGGTCCGGCGTCATCGCCAGGATCAGATAGACCGGATCGGCTCCGACGCGCGGATCGACCTGCGCCAGATCGGCAAAGCCGAGCCGGTAAAGGCCGATGACGCGTGCACGGTCGTCATCATCAAGCTCGTCGCCGTTCCACAACGCATCGCCGATTTTCGTGGCGGCCGCGTCGAGCCCCACATACCAGCTCAACGTGACATTATTCGCTTCCACCAGCGGTTCGATTGCGACCTCGATCCCGAGCAGATGCGCGACGAAGCGCTCCAACACGGTGCCGAGGCCCGCAAGCCCGCGCCGGCCTGCGGTGAGATCGAGCGCCATGTCGAACGCATCACTGCGCTCCCAATAATCATCCGCGTTGGCGTCGTTGAGGACATCGATATGGGCGGCGCGCTCGAACCCGAGCATGGACACCAGCGGCGAGAGCGGGCCGGGCGCCGCGCTCCCGATCCGTTCCTCGTCGGCCGCCAGCAGTGCGCCTTCATGCGCGGCGATGCGCTGAGGACGAAACAGCAGCTCGGCCGCGCGCAACACAGCGGGATCGTCGCAGCGATCGAGCGCGTTGCGCAAAATGACGTGGACGACTTGATTGAGGAACAACGGCGGTGTGCGGCCTGTGCCACTGCGCGCCAATGCCAGATAGGCGGCTTCAAGTGTCGGGTGAGCGAGCAGATGGTCGCGCCAGGCGATCAACAACTCGTAGTTTTCGCGCGCATCCGGGTCGGCGATTTCAGCAATATCGGAGCTTGAGACCGGGTAACGGGGATCCGCCAACAGCGCCGCATGCAGGGTGCGCTCGACGACGCACGCGTCGTCGGGGGGGACAATCTCCGGACGGGCCAGGTAGAGTTTCAGAAACTCGTCGGTGACGACGAGACCGCCTCCCGGACCGCGGTCCAACAAATGATGCCCGCTGGAGAGCCAGAAATCTCTCACCGGCGCGGTCCTCCGGTCGCCGGATCACGCCAGGCCGGGCGGGCGAGGGCGGGGAGCAACGCGTGTCGCTCCGGTTCGATCTTGCTCGCGCGCACGATCAGCAAGTCCCCATTCTCCGCGATCTCGCGTCGCACGCCGCCCTCGCGGGGGAGCCGTGTCAGGTATTCCTTCGCGATGGCCGCAAAGCCTTGTTCCTGCCAGGTGTCGACTGCGGCCATGAGGTGGCGCGTAAAGCATTCCACCAGTCGACCCGATCCGACGTCCTCGAAGCCTTCCTCCTCGAGGGCTGCGCCAACGGGACGCAGCCCCGGTTGGTGCTCTGCCAACGCGACCGTCCGGATCATCGCGCCAAACACGAGCCAATCGGGCCGGGCGCTCTCCTCGGCGCCTGCCGGCCAGGCCAGTTGCACCCCGCCCACGATTCCGCCGTCGACCCGGGCCGTATCGGGCCAGACGAAGTCGATCGGCCGTTCTGGCGGAGCCGACGCGGCGAGCGCGTCCGCAAGCGCGACGCAGCCGGCGTAGAGAGCGCGCCGGGCGGTGCGCAGCGGCTCGTCCGGTTCCAGCACCACGGCGAATTCGGCGAGATCAAAGCGGCCGACATGCACGACGGTGCCGGCCCCCGTCTCCGCCGCGATCTTTTGTGCATGCGCGAAGGCGTCACCTGACTCGCGCAGCGTGATCAGATCAAAGCCGGGCGGCAGATCGAGCGTGCCATCGAGTAGGTCGGTTGGCGGCATTTGGTCTCTAGCTGTAGTCTCGTGCTTTGGAATTGTAACAATTATAACGATGAGGGGAACGCTTCGAGAACCGCATGGCCGACGCTCCGCGACAAATCATCCTGTGCTCGTGCGAGGACACGATGCCGCTCGATGCCGATGCGGTTCGCGCGGCGTGCCGGGCGGAGGTCAAAACCGCACACCATTTGTGCCGGGCTGAGATCGGCAAGTTTCGCAGCGCGCTCGCGGCCGGCGGACCGCTGACGGTCGCCTGCACCCAGGAAGCGCCAGTATTTACCGAGCTCGCGGGCGATGCTCCCGTGATCTTCGCCAATGTGCGGGAAACCGCTGGCTGGTCCACGGATGCGCACGCCGCTGGTCCAAAGATGGCGGCGCTGCTCGCGGCCGCCGCCGAGCCCATGCCCGATACGAGCTATGTCCAACTCGCCAGCGAAGGCGTGGCGCTCATCTACGGCAGCGATGAGCAGGCTATCGAAGCCGGCAAGCTGCTTGCTGACCACCTCGATGTCACTGTGCTGCTCACCCGTGTCGACGGGATCACGCCGCCGCGGGTGGCGACGTTTCCGATCGTCAAGGGCAGCATCAGGCAGGCGACCGGGTACCTGGGCGCGTTCGAGCTGACGGTCGACAATTATGCGGCGCCGGTACCGAGCTCGCGCGAGGCGTTGTTCTTTGCAACGACGAAAAACGGCGCGGTCTCGCATTGCGACATCATCCTCGATCTCAGTGGCGGCCCGTCATTGTTTGCTGCGCCCGACTTGCGCGAAGGCTATGTGCGCGCCGACCCGCGCGACCCGGCGGCGGTGCTGCGCGCCGTGCTCAAAGCCCGCGACCTCGTCGGCACCTTCGACAAGCCGCGCGCGATCGCGTTCACGACGGAGCTCTGCGCGCATTCGCGCTCGAAGATCGTCGGCTGCCATCGCTGCCTTGATCTCTGCCCAGCAGGCGCCATCGCGCCTGCGGGCGATCACGTCAGCATCGACCCGCATCTGTGTGCCGGCTGCGGTCAATGCGCCGCAGCTTGCCCGACCGGCGCGGCCGGTTACGCCTTGCCGCCCGCCGATGTGCTGATGCGCAAGCTGCGGACGCTGCTCATGACCTATCGCGAGGCGGGTGGCATCGATCCGGTCATTCTGCTGCACGACGGCGCGCACGGCGCTGATCTCATCGACGCGCTGGCGCGTCATGGTGATGGGCTGCCCGCCAACGCACTGCCAATCTCACTCAACGAAGTCACGCAAGTCGGCATTGAAACAATCGCATCTGCATTCGCCTTCGGTGCGTGCGCTGTTTGTTTGCTGGTGCGGGCGCGGCCACGGCATGACATCGCCGGTCTGCGGCAAACGTTTGTGCTCGCTCAACAAATTATTGTTGGACTAGGCTTCGGCACAGATCGCCTTATCCTGATCGAAACGGATGATCCCGATGAGCTCGGCGCGCGTCTGCGCGGCTCTCCGGCCGAGCCGGCAATCGGAACCCCCGCGCGCTTCACCCCGGCTGGGATGAAGCGCGACGTGCTGCGGCTGGCGCTGCGCGAGCTGCACCGGGTTTCGCCCACGCCGGTTGACGTGATCGCCCTGCCGGACAACGCGCCGTTCGGCGCGATCGAGGTGAATGTCGAGGGCTGCACGCTTTGTCTCTCCTGTGTGTCGGCATGTCCGACCGGTGCGCTCTCCGACAATCCCGACCGGCCCACATTGGCCTTCACCGAGGACGCTTGCGTCCAGTGCGGCTTGTGCAAGGCGACCTGTCCGGAAAAGGTGATCACGCTCAAGCCACAGCTTGATTTTCGCGCCGCGACCGCGCTGCCGCGCATCATCAAAGAAGAAGAGCCGTTTGCTTGTACGCGCTGCGGCAAGCCGTTCGGGGTGAAGAGCTCGATCGATCGCGTCATCGCCAAGCTCGCCGGCAAGCACTGGATGTATCAAGGTGGCGAGTTGCGGATCGAGTTGTTGAAGATGTGCGACGACTGCCGGGTGATCGAGATCAGCCGCCAGGAATTCGACCCGCACGGCGCGCCGAGTCGGCCGAAGCCCCGCACCACGGACGACTATTTGCGCGAGCGCGAGCGGGGCACGGAGGAATAGGGGAACGTACAACATCGCCTCCTTTACCTCGCCCCGCTTGCGGGGAGAGGTATATACGCCGCACTGTTCGTCGTTACTACTTCGTCGCCCTTTCCAGAAATTCCACCAGAGCTTTGCGATCCGCTGCCGAGTTGATCCGCTGCTCCGGCATCTTGGTGCCCGGCGTGTAGCTGGCGGGACCGACTTCAAACAGTTTGGCGACTGTCTCCGGCGTCCAGATAATGTCGAGTTGCTTGAGCGCGGGCGAGAAATTGTAGCCCGGCATGCTGGCGATGCGCCGGCCGAACAGTCCGGCCAATGTCGGACCAGCGCGCGGACCGGCATCGGCCTTGAGCGTATGGCAGGCGACGCACGCCCGGAACACCTCGGCGCCATGCTCGCCCGCATAGGCGGCGAGTGGATCGCGCTCCTCGCTCAGCACCACGGACCCGATCGGCTCGCCGGTGAGCGCGTCCCAGCGCCGGATCACCCGATCGGCGCCGCCGGTGAGCAATGTCTTGTTGTCCGGCAGAAAGGCCGCCGACCACACCGGCAAGCCTGGGCCGACCAGGGTGCGGACCAGTGTATGTGTGCTTCGATCCAAAACAGCAACGGAGCCGCGGATGCCGGCGGCTGCGATCAAGTTGCCGTCGCGGGACATCGCAAGCGCAACGATCGGGCTTGATTGCGCGACGACTTCGCCGCGGCGCTCCCCGGTCGGGCTGATGAAGTAGATCTTTCCATCAGCGCCGGCGGTGGCGATCTCGCCGTCGGGCGCGACCGCGACGCTATTGAGGGGGGAAGGCAGCGACACGATCACCGGCGATCCGTCACCCGTTGGCCAGATACGCAGGGTCGCGTCGTAACCCGCACTGACCACGCGGCCGTCGGAAAGAAACGCAACGCCGTTGACGTTGTCCTGATGCCCCGTCAGCACGTGCGCATCGCCGGATCGTAGCGGCCAAAGGCGCACCGCGTGATCCCAGGACGCCGAGGCGAGCCCGGCCCCGTCAGGTGAAGCGGCAAGTGCCGCAATGGGGCCGTCGTGCCCTTCGAGGACTTTGTCTGGTTGATCCGCGCCAACGGACCAGATCGCAATGCGCCGGTCTTCACCTGCGGTCGCGAAGCGATCTACTCCCAGAATGGTGACGGCGTTCACGGCGCCGTCGTGAAACCGCAGCACCTTCTCGGCGGTGTCATTATTGAGCGACCAGAGTATCGCCGTGCTATCAAAACTTCCCGACAGCGCCCGCTGTCCATCTGGCGATACGACGAGCGCGCGCACCGGTCCACCATGGCCGCGCAACTGCGCCGTTGCTGACCCTGTGATCAGCACGAGGACCAGGACGGCGCCAACCCACCGTGTCATACATCGCCCGGTCGCATGCCGACCGCAGTGATGGCCGCGCGTACCTCCGGGTCGCGCAGCGCAGCGAGGAATGCCTGCACGGCCGGGCGTTCGCGGCGGCTCTCGGCGATCAGAAAGTCATAATGCTCCGGCGCGATCGGCAGGAATCCGAGGCCGTACATCCGCGCCACGGATTCGATGGCAATGCCCCAGTCGGCGCGGTTCTGCGCCACCGCCGCGGCGACGGCGTTGTGCGAGCGGGGCTGGTTGGCATAGCCCGGCGGCCGCGCGCCGGCGAGCAGGCGATCGATCAGAATGCGGGTGCCGGCGCCGGCATTGCGGTTGACCATCAAACAATCTGGTCCAGCGAGCGCTGCCTTCAAGGCATCCGCCGCGCTCTTGCCAACAAATCGAACGTCACCGTCGCGGAACACAAAGCCTTGCATGCGCTCCCAGCCGCGCACCAGCGAAAGCCCGGGTTTGACCAGATGATTGTTGTAAGTCTCGCCGGCCGGATCAAGCAGGTGGACCGGCGCGATGTCGCATTCGCCGCGGGTGATCGCCGTGACACCGCCTTGGCTGCCGATCGCGATGGAGCGGGCCGCGATCCCGTGCTCGCCGAGCCATGACAAGATACAGTCGAGCGCCACGCAATGACTTCCCATGATCACCAGATCGGGCAAGCGCTCCTGCGCGCCAATCAGCGTGACGTCGGCGGTGGTCCCGGCATCGAGGGCGCTCGCCAAAGCATCGATCGCCAGAAATCCATCGGCTTGCGAGAATGCGGTCACCGCGCCCGAGCCCTTCCCAGTAGGAAACGCCGTGAGGCCGTCGGTCCCTTCGGTCAGAGCAACCAACACGAATTCCTGGCGGCCAAGCTCGGACGTGATCCGTACCGGAACGCGTGCGCTCACAGTCTGTGCGGTCTCCTTTGGCAGTCCGGCGCGGGCGCGGATCAACGGCGCGACGAAGGCATGGAAGGTGAAGATCGCAGATGTCGGAAACCCCGGCAGCACGACAATCGGCTTCGCGCCTTGCTCGCTGTGCGCGACCGCGAGACACAGCGGCTTGCCCGGCTTGAGGGCAACGCCATGCACCAGGACCCGCGCCATGCGCGACACGATCCGGTAGGAGAGATCGCCCGCTCCCTTGGAGGTGCCGCCGGAGAGCAGCACGATGTCGCATTCCGCAAGCGCGCGCAGCAGCGCCGCTTCGAGCGCGCGTTCCTCATCTGGATAGGCGCCGAACGCCACCGGCTCGCCGCCCGCCTCGGTGACGGCGGCTGCGATGATCGGGCTATTCGAGTCATAAACCGCGCCGGGGCGTAGCGGCTCGCCGGGTTGGAGCAGCTCATCGCCGGTCCCCAACACGGCGACCTTCGGCCGGCGGATCACGCCGACGGAGGCGAAGCCGCAGGCGGCCAGCATGCCGATTTCGCGCGACGTGAGCCGCGTGCCTTTGCGCAGCAGCGTCTCGCCGCGCGCGATGTCGCTGCCGGCAAAACCGATAAACTGGCCGGGCGGCGCCGCTTTGAACACGTCGATCGCCGGCCCCTGCGCGGTCTCCAGCAAGTCCGTGTGTTCGATCATGAGCACAGCGTCGGCGCCGCGCGGGATCATGCCGCCAGTCGCGATTGTGGTCGCGGTGCCGGGCGAGACCTCGCCACGCGGTGAGCTGCCGCAGGCGATGACTTCCGGATTGAGGGCGAGCCGGCGCGGCGTCTGCTCGGTCGCACCGGTGGTATCGGCGGCGCGCACGGCAAATCCATCTACGCCTGATCGGTCGAATGGCGGCACATCGATCGGCGCTTGCAAATCGGCCCCCAGGACCCGGTTGAGCGCTGCGGCTAGCACCACGGTCTCGCTGCCTTGCGGGCCAAAATCGACGGCCGCGGCAAAGCGCGCTTGCGCTTCTTCCGGCGGCACGACTTCTAGAAACTGCTCCTGGCGTGCGGCCTGACGCACGGCGGCCAGCAGGGCCGAAGTTGTTGGTGTGTCGCGCAACGCACTCATAATGGATTCACCGGCACGAGGGTCCCCGGGGCAAAGCCTTCCTGCTGCGCCGGCACCAGGACGTAGCCGGTCGCCTGCGCCAGCACCCGCCACGGCAGATAGGTCGACGCGAGCGGCGTCACCATGTCAGCGTCGGTTGCCACCGGAACAAATTCAACGAGCCCAATCGTCGAAGCAATCTTGCGTGCGAGCTTCGCATGGCGAACCGCGGGCGCATCGGTGCGTCCAGCCAGCCGCGCCATCATGCGCGCGCCGAGCACGTGCCAAACCGCCAGCGCTGCATCGAGCCGGCCCGGGATGATGAGCACTGGCGTGCGCTCGATGAACCCGAAGGCGCTGGTTTCTCCCGGGCTCAATCCGATGCCGTGCGCCACTAGGCGGCCTGCATGCGCGAGCGCGCGCACGCTGTTGTCATTCGTCCCTTCACCGCTGCCGCCAAGCACAATAATGACGTCTGCTTCTTGCACGTGCCCGAAGGCCGCCTCTGTGGTGCCCGAGAACACGGTTGCGGTCGCGTGTTGTTTGATCGATCGCGCAAGCAACGATGTGACGGCCTGTAGGATCGGGTCATCCGGGCGGGCTTGGACGATCAATGCGATTGGCGATCGCACCGAAACGCTCCCGATGCCGAGCGCCTCGAGGATTGCGACGTCGAGACCGCGCAGGGCGCGACCGGCCGGCAACACGATCTCGCCGCTCTCGCAATCCTGCCCTGGCATCAGCACGCCGTCACCGGGCGCGACGGGTGCGAGCGCCCGCGGGGTCAGTCCGTCATCCGACACCGCATCCGTGATCGCATCCGCGCCTGGCGGAACGGTTTCGCCAACATTGACCCGCGTGGCAAGCGACAACGGCGCGGGTGCGTAGGATCCAGCGTCAGTCGTCTCCTCGGACCGCAGCGCATAGCCATCGCGCAAAGCCAGGGCCAGCTGCGGGCGCCGATCCGCGACGATGTCGTCCGCCAGCACACAGCCAGGCGCCGACGCGAGCCCGACCTCCCTGGCCGCGATCGGCGTGACTTGCGTCTCGATGGCCGTCAGCACCTCCGCCAACGGGGTGAGCCGTTCGATCCGCTGCAGGGGCGTGCGAACGTCGTCCATGACCCTATGTGGCGAGGCCGTGTGGCGATGGTCAAGCCACAGGTGATTGATAGCTTGGCGACGTGATGTTACGCCAAGGCCCCACCATGACCGACACCACCATCGATCTGCGCGGGCTCAAATGCCCCTTGCCGGCACTGCGCACTCGCAAGGCGCTCTCCAAGCTGCAAGCCGGCGATTTGCTGACGGTCGAATGTACCGATCCGCTGGTGGATATCGATATTCCGAACCTCATTCGCGAGACCGGCGACAGCATCGAGGGGACGATGCGCGATGCGGACGCCATCATTTTCCGCATCCGCAAGCGCTGAGACCGTCAGTTTGTCTTCAGCAGATGGGCTTGCTCCGCGACCGGCCGCCAGCGGGCATATTCTGCGGCCACAAACCGGGTCAGTTCCTCCGGGCTCATCGGCTCGGTGATGATCTGCTCCACCTTGAGCCGCTCCAGCACCTCGGGCCTGGCGAACGCTTTCACGACCTCCTGGTTGAGCTTCGTCACAATATCCTTCGGCAGTCCCGGCGGACCAGCGAGTGCGAACCAGGTCGTGCTCACAAGGTCGGGGTAGCCTTCCTCCTTGAAGGTCGGAATGGTGGGGAAGTCTGCCAGCCGCTGCGGCGCGCTGGTTGCCAGCGGAACGACGGTGCCGGCTGAGATCTGACCCGAAGCCGTGGTCCAGGTCATGGAGCCGAAGGTCAGCTGGCCGGCCATCACGTCCATCACACCGGGCGCGGCGCCGCGATAGGGAATGTGCTCGATCTTGATCCCGGCTTTCTGGGCAAAATATTCCGCCACCAGGTGGCCGCTGGTTCCGGTGCCCGGCGACGCGAAGGTCAGCGGCTCTTTGCGCGACCGCGCATAGGTGACGAACTCGGCCAACGTCTTCACCCCCAGCTTGGTCGGCACGATGAAGACGATCGGCGGGCCGCCGAAGTAGGCTACGTGCGTGAAATCATTCACCGGGTCGTAGCCGGTGTTGGGATTGATGACCGGCGCAATCGCGTGCGTGGCGATGCCGGAAACCACGAAGTTGTAACCGTCGGGTTCCATGCGCGCGACCGCGAGGGAAGCCGTGACGCCGCCCGCGCCCGGACGGTTCTCGACAAAGAAATCCTGGTGAAACGCTTGCGACAGGTGCTCTGCGGCGACGCGGCCGAGCGTGTCGGCGGTACCGCCGGGTGCAAACGGGGCGATGATGCGCACCGGTCGCGCCGGCCAGTCCTCGGCGCGCACGCACGTGGCGGTGAGCGTGAACAATGCGAACAGAAGTGCGGTGAGCTTCACACGTCCTCCCGGGTGGCTTATGTGTCGCCGAGCGCAACAAACTCGGCTGAACGGGAAATGTCAAAGGTGAGGACGCGCGTTGCCATTGCAACCGGAGACCCGGCCGGCATCGGTCCGGAAGTGAGCCTGAAGGCGGCGCTCGACCCGGCCGTGCAGGCGATCTGCCAGCCCATCGTTGTCGGCGATGCGCGAGTGATCGAGCGGCACGCGAAGGTCGCCAAGGTCCCGGCAACGCTGCACCCCATTCGCGACCTCAAGGACACCACCGTGCCGGCCGGCGCGATCGCCGTGCTCGACGTGCCGATGCCGGATATCCGCGATTTCGCGTTCGGTCAGAACGGTGCCGCGTTCGGACGCGGCTCGCTTGCCGCCGCAGCCCGGGCCATCGCCGCCGCGGTTGCGGGCGACGTCGACGCGGTCGTGGCGGCGCCGCAAAACGAAACCTCGATCGCAGCTGCCGGCATCGAGTTCGACGGCTACCCGAGCTTCGTCGCGCGCGAAACCGGGACCGACCGCAACGACGTGTTCCTGATGTTGTGTTTCGGCGCGACGCGGATCGTGCATTGCACCTTGCATGTCGGTGTCGCCGAGGCGGTGCGCTTGATCACGCGCGAGCGCGTCAATCGGGTCATCGGCGCGGCGGATGCCGCGCTGCGGCGGCTCGGGATCGCGCGGCCGAAGATCTACGTGAGCGGCCTCAATCCGCATGCCGGCGAGGGCGGTCTGTTCGGACGTGAGGAGATCGAGATCATCTCGCCGGCGATCGCCGACGCGGCGGGTCGCGGCATAGATGTCGCCGGGCCGTTCGGCGCGGATACCATGTTCCACAAGAAAGACTGCGACGCCTTCGTGGTGATGCTGCACGACCAGGGACACATCACCGCAAAGCTGCTCGCCCAGAACGCGACCGCGGGCCTCGCCATCGGCACGCCGATCCTGTTCTCGTCGGTGGCGCACGGCAGCGCGTTCGATATCGCTGGAAAAGGCGTCGCCAATCCGACCGCGATGGTCGAAGCGATCAAGCGGCTGTGCGCGGTGCCGGCGACTGCGGCGGCGGCGTAGCGGGAAGGGCGACGCGCTGCATAGATGACGCTGCCGCGCATAGATGACGCGTGTTTCCAAATCCGCAGTGTGTCATTCCGGGGCCGGCCGTAGGCCGGAGCCCGGAATCCATACGCTTCGGTCGTGGTTTGATCCGAGAGATTTGTGGTTATGGGTTCCGGGCTCGCCGCTGCGCGGCGTCCCGGAACGACGCCGTGGTTGGGGCAATGACGGCTCCGTCCATAGATGACGCGCGTTCCGCGATCCGCAGCCGGTCATTCTGGGGTCGGTCGAAGGCCGGACTCCGGAATGATACCGTGGCTGGGGCCACGCATAGATGACATCGCACGCACATAGATGACGTCTCTGTCCATAGATGACGCCTGTTCCGCAATCCGCAGCCGTCATTCCGGGGCCGGCCGAAGGCCGGAGCCCGGAATCCGTAGTCCTGGGCGATGATCTTGTCCGAGGTGTTCGTGGTTATGACTTCCGGGTTCGCCGCTGCGCGGCGCCCGGAATGCGCCGTGGCTGGGGCAATGCATAGATGACACCGCCGGCACATAGATGACCTTGCCTCATAGATGACGGCCCCAGCCATACGTGACGTCTAACGCAATTCTCGGCGCGTGCGCGTTGCTCTGCCACGAAGGTGGCGACCCGCTCGGGCGATGGCACGATGGGCGGCGACGGCCTGGTGGCTGATCGAAGCGAACGAAATCTCCTGGGGCTTGGCGGCCGGACTTGCGCCGGCTCTCATAATGACTTGTCGATTATTTTTATTATTATGCAAGTACGATTTTTTAACCAAGAGGCGCATGCGATGAACGACGTCGCGTCTAATCCAGCTTGATGTTGGCGGCTTGGGCGATGTCGTGCCAGCGCGCGATCTCGGCCGCGACCCAGGCCGCCAATTCGCTCCGGCGTCATCGCCTTCGGCTCGATCCCCAAATTCTTGGTCTTCTCGGCGAATTCCGGGGACAGCGCGACGGCCCGGATATCGCCGGCGAGCTTGTCGACCAGAGATTTGGGCATGCCGGCCGGCGCAAAAATTGATTGGCTCGCGATCACGTCAAAGCCCGGATAGGTCTCCGCCAATGTTGGTACGTCGGGTGCGTCGGGCAGACGCTCGGCGCCAATCCCGGCGATCAGTTTGAGATCGCCCGTGACGACGTAGCGCCGCGCCGAATGCCAGACGTCAAACAACAGCGGGACGCGGTTCGCCATCACGTCGGTCAAGGCGGGGCCACCGCCGCTATAAGAGATGTGTTGCAGCTTGATGCCGGCGCGCAGAGCAAGCTGCTCGCCGGTGAGATGCCCCGAACTGCGCGGCCCAGGCGAGGTGAATTGCAGACCATCGGGGCTCTGCTTGGCGACGGCGACCAGTTCAGGAATCGTATTCGCCGGGAAATTCTTGTTGGCGACCAGCGCCATCGGCTGCATCGCCACCATGCCGAGCGGCGTGAAGTCTTTGGCGCTGTCGTAGGGCAGGTTGGTGCTGACCGCGGCGTTGGTCATGAATGAGCCGACGATCATGCCGAGCGTGTAGCCGTCCGGCGGAGCTTTCGCGATTACATTGGCGCCGATGATCGTTCCGGCGCCCGGTCGGTTCTCGATCACGATCGGCTTGCCGCCCCAGCGTGCCGATAGCTGGTCGATAAAGATGCGCGCGACCACGTCGGTTGCACCGCCCGGCGCAAACGGGACGATCATCCTGACCGGGCTCGCGGGGTAGTCGCTCAGAGCATCGGCGCTGGCGCGCCCGGCAGCGAGGGCGAGAAGGAGCGCGAGCACGAGGGATTTGCTGGACATCTAGCGATCTCTGGAGGGGAAAGCGCCGCTTCAACGCGGTGCGTTGAGCGCAGCTCTGAATTCTTCCCGGATGCGGGGGCCGTGCATGTATCCGTAATCGAGCTTGGGCGGCGGTCCGGGTTCGATTTTCATGGTGACGAAGACGGGCCCAGGTTCCTGTATCACCGACCCAATGCGCGACGCAAAGGTCGCGAGATCATCGAACACGTGGCAGCTGCGATAGCCGGCCGCGCGGGCGAAGCCGGCAAAATCGACACGGTCGCTTCCCGGCGTGGGATGCGAGCCGTTGGCTTCGTATGTTCCGTTCTCGAACACGAAGTGGATGAGGTTCGGCGGACCGGCCTCCGCAACGGTGACGAGCGAGCCGAGATTCATCAGCAGGCTGCCGTCGCCATCGAGCACCAGCACGCGTTTGTCCGGGCGGCCGAGCGCAAGCCCGAGCGCGTGTGATGAGCCGAGCCCCATGGCGCCCGTCATGATGTAGTTGAGGGGACTCTGGCGAATGGCGATCCAGTCGAACGCCGTGGTGTAGATCGCGACGACGATATCGTCCGAAACGTGTTGGGCGAGCACCCGCAGGGCTTCATCGCGCCGCATGCTCATGACACCGGCCGCCCGCCGATGAACAGAACCACCGGGTGCTGATGCGTGTAGGCGGCCTCGATCGCCGGCCGGATCTGGCCGACATCGGCATCCGTCTCAATCACGTGATGCTTGACGCCGAGCGCGTCGAGAACCGGACCGGCAATTCGCACACCGAAATGTTTGGAATCGCGTGGTAGTACGCCGGGCTCCTTTTGCAGCAAACCCGCCATCATGCAGATGGGCAGCGAATACTCGACGGCGACCGCCCGGATGGCGTTGATGGAATCAAGCAGGCCCGTGTATTGCATGAGCAATAGCGCGCGCTTGTTGCAATAGGACAGTCCGGCGCAAATGCCGACGCCTTCGTCCTCCTTGCAGACACGGATGAGCCGCAGGCCCGCTTCCTTGGTCAGCGGCCGCAGCAAGCCTTCACTGGTGTGGATGTCGGGCAAACACGGGATGAACTCGATCCCGCTCGCCTTGATCTCCGCGATGATCCGGCTGCCGTGCAGAACGCCGGCCACCGGTGGACGCGTCGCCTCCGTCTGTAACTGCATGCGCGGCTCGGTTTTTTGTTGGTGTCGACCGAGAAAGTGCCCCGCGCAATGTCGCATGCGGGATCAGGCGTGCGCAAGCCAGACAACCATGTCCCGGGCGCAGCGCAGCCACGAAGTGGTTCGCTGCAGACCCGGGACCGTAACGAAGTCCGTGCGTCGGGCGGTTCGGATCAGCGGTGCAGCACTGCGTGCCGCACCGCGCCCGGGGCATGCAACGCTAGATCCGCCCGAGCAGCGCGAGTATCACCACGATGATGAGGATCAGGCCAACAATGCCGCCGGGCCCGTATCCCCACGCGGAGCTATAGCCCCAGGTTGGCAGGGCGCCGACAAGAATCAGAATCAGCACAATGATCAGGACGGTGGACAGCATCTCCGGTTTCCTCTTGCTCGGACCGATATCCAAGCAGGGCGCCGGATATCGTCCGCAAATTCATGCGCGCATGTTGCTGATCGGAATTTGCAGGTCGCCCCGCTCCGGAACATGCAATGGCGACGACTTAATCTTTGTAGCTTTGAAAAGTTCCCGCTGCGCTGCAGCGTGTCGGGTGTCGATCAGATCCGATCGGTCGGCCGATCTGTCGGTTTGTTGTTCTGACCCGTCAACATCAGGCCGGCCACAAAGGCGCCGACTGCCGCAAGTGTGAGAAGGGTGCGCGGCTGCATTGATTTGACAAGTTGCAACGCCGACGAAACGACGAGGGGGTCCTGCCACACAGGTTTGGGCGGCGGCGTTGCTTGCGTCGTTGCTTTCTTGCGGCCGAGCAGCAGAATCGCGAGGAGCGCAGCGAGCGCGATCAACGCATAGGCGACGCCCATGATGACGGAAGCCCACAAAGTGCCGTACCACAGCCGAAGCAGCAAAAACGCCGCCAGACTGAAGAAGAACAGCGACGCAATCGCAGCTGCTCCGGCACCGGCCGCAAAAATCATCGATTTGAAGATCCGATCAAGCCGATTGCTCACCTCGCGGAACAGGCTGTTCACGGGCGGCGTCCTTGTGCGCGGGTGTGATCGCTATGAGGCCGGGTGCAGGTCGGTCGGGTCCGTCATTTGCGCCAGGTTGCGCCCAGGAAAAAGCCAAGCCCGAGGGCGAGGGCAAGGGTCGTGAGCGGGCGTTCTTTGATCAACTCCTCGACCGCGGAGCTCAGGTTTTCGCCCACGCCGCGCAGGGTATCGCGCCCGCGCACGCCGGCCTCCGACATCACCCCGTCCAGCGTCGCGCGGATATTCCGGATGCGATCCTTTACGTCGTCGAGCGTCTGATTGCCGGTGGAGCTCATCAGGTCGGTGACTTCCTGGGCGAGCGTGCTGAGGTCCTCGCGCAGCGCGCGTAAATCGTCCTGGACGTCCCGCGTCGCGTCAGCGACTCCGGCGGTTCGGTCGGATTTCTTGGGCATGGTCGCGTCCTCCGCAACAGAGACGGGGAGCTAACACCCAACACCGCGCTGCCGCAACGAATCCCGCCTGGTTTGGTGAATCACGCTCACTTTGGGAGCACTGCAGCATCGTCGGGAAAGAAATGGTTCACGACGGCGACCCCGATGAGGACGAACGGGACCGACAGGAACGTGCCGACCGGCCCCCACAGCCAGGTCCAGAACGCAAGCGCGAGAAAGATCGTCAGCGGGCTGGTCGTAAACCGATGGCCAACGATGTTGGGGGTGATGACTTGGCCTTCGCAGGTGACCATCGCCAGAAACAGGCCGACGGCGAGAAGTGTCTGATGCCAGCCCGGAAACGTGATCAAGCCGACTAGTGCCAGGACGATCAGCATGAATGCGGCGCCCAAATAAGGCACAAACGCACACACGAATTCCAGCGCACCCAGGAGGGCCGGGTTGGGATAGCCAAGCAGATAGGTGCCGAGCGCGGTCAGCAAGCCCAGGACCAGATTGATCACCGCAACGGTGCCGATGTAACGGACGAGCTTCTCCTCAACCTCGTTGAAGACCCGGATGGCGCGCAGGCGCGCCAACGAGTCGGACGCCATGAGGATCAGATTGCGCCGCAATTGCTCGCGGCTGATCAGGTAAAGGAACAGCGTCGCCAGAAAGATCACGATTTCACCGGCCGCCGGGGTCAGCAACCCGACCACCGAGGATGCCCAGCTCGCGAAATCGGGTTTGGGAAGACTGAGCGAACCAAGGTCGCCCGAACTGGGTGCGATCTGCGCCTGCAAATTTCGCACCCCGTTGAGAATTGGATCAAAAGCTTCGAGTTTTTGTCTGATGTTGTCCGCGATATCCGGCGCATGATTCAGGATCGTGATCAGCGGAGCAGCCACGGCGATCAGCGCGAACTGGATCAGCAAGAGGAAAAACACGACGGCCAAAATGGCGGAAATGGTGGGCGGGATGCGGTAGTGCGAGGCCCGGCGGGCGAGCGGCGAGAGCATCAAGCCGATCACGATCGCCGATGCGACCGGCATCACGACGACCCGGGCGGCCTGCAGGAAGGCGCCGAGCAGAATGACAAATATTCCGATGGCGGACAGCTGAGCGGCGCGTTGCAGGCCGATCCAGGTCTGGCGCCGCTTTGTTGGAGCAACCTGGCCCGGAGCCTCGGCGGGGCGCGGTGGTAGCCCGGCATCAGAGCTGGGGGCGGTCGATTTGGTTTGCTCCGCAAGGTCCGGCGCCGTCATCCGCCAAAAAATGTCCATATGAGGTAATCGGGCGCACCTTAACGTTGCTGGTTCCGCGAAGTTCCGCAGGCGACGCAGGTGCATGTTCCGGCCAAAAAGGCACCGGCTGCATTTCGCTGCTGCTGGGTAAAGGCTACAAGCAAATGCACCGCAGTGCGGTCTCTACCTCTCCCCGCTTGCGGGGAGAGGTCGGATTGCGAAGCAATCCGGGTGAGGGGGCGCTTCCACAAGCTCTGAGCAAGTGGAGAGGCCCCCTCACCCGATTTCTCGCTGCGCTCAAAATCGACCTCTCCCCGCAAGCGGGGAGAGGTAAAACCGGCACGACTGTGCCATACGCGGCATCCCGCACGGAGACTTTATGCCCTCGAGCCTGATAACGCCGGTCATCATTTGCGGGGGTAGTGGAACAAGGCTGTGGCCGCTTTCGCGCGAAAGCCAGCCGAAACAGTTCATTCCGTTGGGCGGCGAGACGTCCACCTTTCAGCAGGTCCTCGCGCGCGTTGCCGATCCCGGTATTTTTGCGCCACCGATCGTCGTCACCAACACCGAGTTTCGCTTTACCGTCGCCGATCAGCTGCAGCGGTCCGGTGTCAAGGCCGACATCATCCTCGAGCCCATCGGCCGCGATTCCGGTCCCGCCATTGCGGTCGCGGCCGAATTCGCCGGCCGGCGCGATCGTGAAGCCATCCTGCTGGTCCTCGCCGCCGATCATATCGTGCACGACACCGGGGCATTTCGCCGCTCATGCCAACAGGCGCTGGCGGCTGCCGCGCAGGGCCATCTGGTCACCTTCGGGGTGCATCCGAGCGGGCCCGCAACTAGCTACGGATATATCAGGCCTGGCGCCAAGCTTGAGGACTCGGCCGTGCACGCCGTTGCGGCGTTCGTGGAGAAACCCGACCAGGATACGGCGACGCGCTACGTCGCCGAAGGTTATCTCTGGAACTGCGGGAATTTCCTGTTCCGCGCCGATCGCATGCTCGAGGAGCTGGCGCAGTTCGAACCGCAGATGCTCGCCGCCGCGCAGGCCTCCGTCGATGACATTGCCAACGATCTCGACTTTCTGCGCCTGCCCGAGAAGGCATTCCTGCAAGCACCCAAGAAATCGATCGACTATGCGGTCATGGAACGAACCGCGCATGCAGCGGTGCTGCCGGTCAACTTCGGGTGGTCGGACATCGGCAGCTGGGACGCGCTCTGGAAGGAGCTCGCGCACGATAAGGACGGCAATACGACTGACGGCCCGACGGCTGTCATCGATACGCACAACAGCCTTGTGTTCTCGGACGAAACGATCCTGACCGCCGTGATCGGGCTCGACGACGTCGTGGTGGTGACAACGTCCGATGCGGTTCTCGTCGTTTCCAAAGCGAAGTCAGAAAAAGTCCGGGAGCTGGTGAACCAGCTCAAAGGCACGGCCCGCCGCGAAGCGACGGAGCATCGGCGGATCTACCGGCCGTGGGGTTACTATCAAGGGGTCGATGGCGGCCCGCGCTATCAGGTCAAGCGCATCGTGGTGAAGCCGGGCGGACAACTCTCGTTGCAGAAGCATCATCACCGCGCCGAGCATTGGGTCGTGGTCAAAGGCACCGCCCAGGTCGTCGTCAATGACACAGTCAATACGGTGTATGAGAACGAGTTGATCTATGTCCCGCTCGGATCAGTGCATCGCCTGTCCAATCCAGGAAAGATCCCGCTGGAATTGATTGAAGTGCAGGTCGGCAGCTACCTGGGCGAGGACGACATCGTGCGCCTGGATGATATCTACAAACGCGCCTGAGACTTTGCTGCCTGCACGGAGCCCTTGAGGGCGCGCGCCGCCAAGGCGTAACCGCCGAGCGCGCCGTCGATGAAGTGGACATGATCGCTGCGCAACGCGGATGGCGTGAAACAGGTCATCATCGCGCGATCTTGTTGATGGATCCCATAGCGCGCGATCCCTGCGGCCGCAGCGGTCGCAAGCCGCGCCTCGAGACTGCGCGCAAATTTCGGGCTGCAATCGATCACCATCCGCAGCGCATCGTCATACTTGCGGAAGTCCGAGTTCTCGACCAGCTGGTTGATGTAGGTCGCCGGCACGAACGTGCCAACCCTGATCCGGAACCGCAGGATGACGTAGGAGAGCGCCGTCCTCAGTCCGATGAGCAGCCGTTGTAGCGCCATTGGAATGCCGGCCCTTCGCGTCGCCCGCGCCTCGAGCTCGAGCCCTTGGGGCGGCCAGTTCAAGGGAGGACCGCCGGCGGGCACCGGCCGCGCGGCCTCGGGCGAGGTCTCGATCATCGCAATGATTTCGCCGATCAACTGCCGAAACCGCGCGTCGATGTCACCGGCCGGCAGGACCAGCAGCGAGACGATCGTCCCGCGCGCGGTGGGGATTTCGGAGAACCGGCAGGAGAGGCCGGCGAGATCAGGCCGCACGCCGGGCGCAGCCGGCGTGACCGCATACTCGCCGCGCTTCATCGCTGCTTCGGCCCAGGCCAAACCCCCACCTGAAAACATTGCGTAGGAGAGGTTGGGCGAGGGCGCGAAGCGGGCGACGTTCACTGCAAACCCATGCCGGCGGACTTCGCCGACCGGAATCAAGGCGACGCGAAGCGCAAGGTTGAGCTCGTCGCGCACCCAGGCCGCGGTCTGCGCAAGCGCGCGGCGCGCCGTTGCGCCATCGGCCGGCGGCACCGCGAAGCTCGCGCCGTCGCCGCCGAATACAAAGGGAAAATCGCGATTGCCCAGGGCGTTGGCGACTGCGGCGATCACGGCGGCCCCCGCCATGTTCACGGACTTGTAGCGATTTTCCTGGATCGCCTGTGTCGATTGAACGACGTCGGCGAGGCCGAGCACCCAGTCGTCCGGCAGTGGCTGATAGCGGGATGGATCGGCGATACCGGCGAAGCGGTCGAACACCGGTACGCCGTCATAGAAACGGTTGCTGTCGGCTTGCATCATCGGCGCAACCCCCAGCCTAGGGCCTGAGCCCATGATACGCGGAATTCAAACCAAACGTTGGCCGGTGCCGCCGAATGGCTTTCTGTTGTCCGGCCCTTGTGCCCGCGTCTCGGCAATAACCGTCGCAATGGCGCGGCCGAGCTGGGTGATCTGATAGGGCTTGCGTAGAATGGAAAATTCATCTTGGGCCGAGTCCGCGGCCTGGCTGTATCCCGTCGCGAGCAGGATCGGCAGATCAGGTCGACGCTGGCGGACCACGCGCGCCAGTGCGATGCCGTCCATCTGGCCCGCCATCACGATATCACTGAACATGAGCTCGAATTTTGTGCCGGCGTCGAGCGCGCGCAGAGCAGCAGTTGCGTCCCCCACGGTCTCGACCACAAAGCCGAGCTCGCCCAGCATCGTCGCGCTCACATCCGCCACCACCGGATTATCTTCGACCAGCAGCACCAGGCCGCCGCCGGCAACCTCCTGGGCCGACGGTTCGTTGGCGCGCGCGGCCGGCGCGCCTGCCTTGGCGCGTGGCAGATAGATGGTGACGCGCGTGCCCTGACCTACGTCGCTGTCAACGCTGACGGTGCCGCCGGATTGATGGGCAAATCCATAGACCTGGGACAAGCCGAGACCGGTGCCCTTATCGATGCGCTTGGTGGTGAAGAAAGGATCGAAGACCTTGGGCAGGATCTCGGGGGCAATTCCACTGCCCGTATCGCCCACGGTGAGAGCGACAAAATCACCCGCGAGATCACCCGCGACATCGCCGGCGTTCAACTGCACATTCTTGGCCGCGATCGAAATCACCCCGCCGTCGGGCATCGCGTCGCGGCTGTTGACCGCGATGTTGACCAGCGCCAATTCGAACTCGCTGCGATCGACCTCGACTGGCCAGACGCCGGTGTCGATGCTGGTCGTGAGCTGGATGGCTCTCCCGAGCGAGTTCGACAATACGTTGCGCAACGCGTCGATCCGTTGACCGACGTCGATGACCGCGGGACTGAGGTGCTGACGGCGCGAAAACGTCAACAACTGGCGCGTGAGCGTTTCGCCGCGTCGGGTCGCGGTATCGATCGCATCGATGGCCTGCAGGCCGCGCTGGTCGTCTTTGATGAGCTTCTTGATGATGCGCAGATGCCCGCTGATGATCATCAGCAAATTGTTGAAATCATGGGCGACGCCCCCGGTGAGCTGTCCCAGTGCGTCCATCTTTTGCGCATATGACAGTTTTTCCTGTGCGCGCTGCAGCGCGAGCTGGGCTTCGCGGCGCTCCGAGATGTCGCGCGTAATCTTGACAAAGCCGACCAGTGTTCCCTGTTCATCGCGGATGGCGTCAATGACCACGCTGGCCCAAAAGCGGCTGCCGTCCTTGCGGACCCGCCACCCCTCGGCCTCGTGCTTGCCGGTCTCGGCTGCCGCCTGCAGGGCGCGGGCCGGGCTCACCGGCAGCTTGCGCGCTCTCGGTGTAAAAACGCGAGACGTGCTGCCCGATGATTTCGCTCGCCGCATAGCCCTTGATGCGCTGGGCCCCGGAGTTCCAGCTGGTGACCAGGCCCTCGGGACTGAGCATGAAGATCGCGTAATCGGTCACGGCGTCGATGAACAGCTGCAATCGCGCTGTGTCCGATGCGTAAGAGCCGGGTTTCACATCAGCCAAGGGAACTCACCAAGCCTTTGGGCGACCGGTCTTGAGCCGGCGCGGTCGCACTTACCCCACCCGTTTAACGCGAAGTTCGGTTCCATTGTTCCGGGTGATGGTAAAAATTCCATTCTATCCCGCCGGCTTGTCAAGTCGTGCCGATGCCGGATCGGGGGCAGTTCTCCGAGCTGTCATCGCATCCATCAACGATTGTCATCCAACTGTCATGTAGGCGGACGATGGTGCACTGCCAACCGGGGGGCTTGTCGGTATCGCCATGGGCCGAGCCGTCGGGTTGTTTCGCGTTCGGCGTCATAATGAAAAATGGGAGCCTCGTATGATGCGTTCCGCTCGTCGGCCACTATTGGCCGCGGCTGCCTTCGCATTGGTTATCGGCGTGCTTGGGTCAGAGGCACGCGCACAGGACAAGCTGATTGGATCGGGTGCGAGCTTTCCGGCTCCGATCTACGCGGTGTGGTTCAAGACGTTCAGCAAGGACACGCCTGGGGTGATCGTCGACTATCAGTCAAAGGGAAGCGGCGCCGGCATCCAGGATTTCATCAATCATACCGTCGATTTCGCCGCCAGCGACGCGGCGATGACCGATGAGGAAATCGCCAAGGTCAAAGACGGGGCCGTGCTGATCCCGATCACCGCCGGAACGATCGTGCTCGCGTACAATCTTCCCGGTGTGACCGGGCTCAAGCTTCCGCACGATGTCTACCCCGACATTTTCCTGGGCAAGATCACCAACTGGAACGATCCCAGGATCGCTGCCGCCAATCCCGGCGCCAAGCTTCCCGATCTGCCGATCACCGTGGTCCGACGCTCGGACGCCAGCGGCACGAACTTCGTGTTCACCAAGCATCTATCGGCGGTGAGCCCGGCCTTCGCCAAGCAGGTCGGCTTCGGCACGACCGTGGAATGGCCGGCCAGCAGCAAGATCGTCGGCGCGCCCGAAGAATGACGGGGTCACCGCGACCATCAAACAGACCCCCGGCGCGATTGGTTATATCGAGTACGGCTACGCCAAGCTCACCAAAACGCCGACCGCGCTCCTGCAGAACAAGGCCGGCAAATACGTGGAGGCGGATGCCAAAACCGGTGCGGCGGCCCTGGCCGCGGCCAAGCTTGGCCCGGATCTGCGTGGCTGGGTCGACGATCCGGATGGTGCCGACGCCTATCCCATCGCCACGTTCACCTGGCTCCTGTTCTATAAGCAGCAGGACGCCAAGAAGGCAGAAATTCTGCGCAAGTTTGTCGACTATGCCGCTACGAAAGGGCAGACTATGTCCGACAGCCTGGGCTACATTCCCCTGCCCACCGCGGTTGTCGACAGGGTCAAAGCCGCCGCCAACGAAATCAAATAAATAACCAGCCCGGGGGGCTTGCCTCCCGGGCTTCGAACTGGATGCTTTATGCCTAGCTCGCCGTTTGCCATTGCGGCTTCACCTGACGCGGTCACTCATCCGCCTGTTCCGTTCGAATACTTCGTCGATCGCGTGTTTCGGGCGCTCGCCTGGGCCGCCGCGGCGCTGATCATTGTGCTGGTCGCCTATATCCTGTGGAAGATCGGACGCCAGGCGATGCCGGCGATCCAGAAGTACCACTTCAACTTCCTGATCAGCTCGCAATACAATGTTCAGGAGCTCAAGTTCGGCATCCTGCCGGGCATCTGGGGCACGCTCTACAGCTCGCTGTTGGCGCTGCTGATCGGCGGCTTTTTCGGCCTCACCGTTGCAATCTTTCTGACCCAGAACTTCCTGCCGCCGCGGCTCGCGTTTGTGTTCCGGCTGATCATCGACATGCTGGCCGCGATTCCCAGCGTGGTGTTCGGCCTGTGGGGCATCTTCGTCGTCATCCCGGTCATTCGGCCCGCGGCGAATTGGCTCAACGAATATCTCGGGTTCATTCCATTCTTTGGTACGTCGCTCAGCGGCCCGGGCCTGCTGCCGGCAGCCATAGTGTTGGCCATCATGGTGCTGCCGACGATCGCCGCCATCTCACAGGATGCGCTGAACTCGGTGCCCTACCGCACCAAGGAAGCCGCCTACGGGATGGGGGCGACCCACTGGGAGGTGATCCTCAAGGTGATGGTCCCCACGGCCGCCGGCGGCATCTTCAGCGCCATGGTGCTGGGCTTCGGCCGCGCGCTTGGGGAGACGATGGCGCTCGCCATGTTGATCGGCAACGCCAACCAGGTGAGCCTGTCCTTGTTCGCGCCAGCCGAGACCCTGGCGGCGCTGCTGGCATCGCACTTCCCGGAGGCGGGGCCGGCGGAGGTCGAAGTCCTGATGTACGCCGCGCTGGTGCTGCTCGCCATCACCCTGGTGGTGAACGTCGCAGGCATCGGGCTTCTCACAATCACGCAGCGTCAGATTTCAGGCAAAGCATGACCGATACGACTGTCCCGCAACTGCCCGAAATCGAGGACGAGCCGGTCCTCACGCACTCGTGGTCGGACCGGCGTGCCCTGCGCAATGGCATGCTCACGATCGGGGCTTGGGCAGTCGCGCTCATCGCGGCAATCCCGCTGGTCTCCGTGCTTTACATGTTGATCGTCCAGGGCGGGTCTCGCCTGTCCACGGACCTGTTCACCGAGCTGCCGCCGGCAGGCTTCGAGATGGGCGGCGGATTCGGCAACGCGATTGTCGGCACCATCCTGATGGTGGGGATCGCGGCCATCATCGCCGTCCCGATTGGTGTGATGGCCGCCGCCTACCTGGCTGAGCTTGGCCCAGAGAGCCAGCTTGGCCGCGTGTCGCGCTTCCTGTCCAAGGTGCTCACTGGCTTTCCTTCGATTTTGGCCGGCGTCTTCGTCTACGCGGTGCTCGTGCTGACCATGGGAACCTACTCGGCGATCGCCGGCGGCGTGGCGCTCGCGATCCTGATGCTTCCGACCGTGATACTCACCGCCGAGGAAGCCATGAAGATGGTGCCGCGCAAGATGAAGGACGCGGCGCTCGGCATGGGATGCACCCGCACCCAGATGATCTGGAAAGTGGTGTTCCCGACCGCGTTGCCCGGGATACTGACGGGCGTCATGCTCGGCGTTGCCCGTGTCGCGGGCGAGTCGGCGCCGCTGCTGTTCACCGCCCTGTTCAGCAATTACTGGATCAGCAACCTGCGCGAGCCGACGGCGTCGTTGTCGATCCTGATCTACAACTTCTCCAGCATGCCGTTCGACAATCAGATCGAGCTCGCTTGGGCGGCGTCGCTGGTTCTCGTGCTGATCGTCCTCGTATTCAACATACTGAGCCGCTTGTTCGGCCGCCCAAAATACTGACAGGAGCCTGTGATGACCGTCGTGCAGCCTCTCAAGGGCGACGCGCCAACCAAGTCAGCGAGCGCCGGCGGCGGCGATGTCGCGATCAACTGCAACGTCAGCAAGATCTACTACGGGGCGTTCCTCGCCGTGCGCGACGCGCGCGTGCCAATTCACAAAGGCAAGATCACCGGCTTCATCGGTCCATCCGGCTGCGGTAAGAGCACGGTTCTGCGCAGCCTCAACCGCATGAACGACCTGATCCAGGGCTTCCGCCTCGAAGGCGACGTGCATTTCCTCGGCCAGGACATCTACGCCAAGAACATCGATCCCGTGGTGGTGCGCCGCTATATCGGCATGGTGTTCCAGCAGCCGAACCCGTTCGCCATGAGCATCTATGACAATGTCGCGTTCGGGCTGCGGCTCAACAAGTTCAAGGGCAACTACGATGAGCGCGTCGAGCACGCGCTGCGCCGCGCGGCGCTATGGGACGAGGTCAAGGACAAGCTCAAGGCGAGCGGGCTGTCGCTCTCCGGCGGCCAGCAGCAGCGCCTGTGCATTGCCCGCGCGGTCGCGACTGAGCCCACCGTGTTGTTGATGGACGAGCCGTGCTCGGCGCTTGATCCGATCGCGACGCGCCGGGTCGAGGAGCTGATGCTCGAGCTCAAGGACGACTACACGATCGCCCTCGTGACCCACAACATGCAGCAGGCGACGCGCGTTGCCGACATCACGGCATTCTTCGGGGTCGACATCTCCAAGGGCGGACGTACCGGTTATCTGGTTGAGATGGGCGAAACGGAACAGATCTTCCAGCGTCCGCGCGAGCAGCTGACGCAGGAATATGTAGCCGGCAAATTCAGCTAGAGGCCGTCATCATGACGATTACCCGATCTGCGCCTCTGGCCGCCTTCGTTGCAGCCCTGTGGTTCGGGTTCCAGGCGGCGCCCGCCGTTGCGCAGGGCGCAAATCCATCCGATGCGCTCGCGCTGCGCGGGGCAGGGTCGACCTTTGCGTCACTGCTCTACAAGAAATGGATCGAGGCCTACCGAAAAGCGGCCCCTACTGTGTCCATCAGTTACGACCCGGTCGGCAGCGGCGAGGGTATTGCCAGGTTTATGGCGGAGACCGTCGATTTCGCCGGCAGCGACGTGCCGCTGAGTGAGGCCGAAATCGCAAACGTTCGTAACGGCGTGGCGATGATGCCGACCTTGGCCGGCATGATCGTGCTCGCCTACAACGTCCCCGGTCTCTCGGCCGAGCTGAAGCTTCCCCGCGACGTCTATGCGGATATTTTTGCCGGCGCGATCAAACACTGGGACGATCCGCGCATCCGCGCGGCCAATCCCGGTCAAAATTTACCGCACCTCAACATCGTTCTCGTCGCGCGCCTCGACTCGAGCGGCACGACGGCGGCCTTCACCGAACATCTCGCCGCGATCTCGCCGACCTGGCGCGAGCGCGGGCTTGGCGTCGGCAAGCTGGTGCAATGGCCGGCCGGCAGCATGCTGGCATCGGGCAGCGAAGGCGTGGCGGCGCGCATCAAGATCAGCGAAGGCGCAATCGGTTACGTGGAATATGGGTTCCCCAAGCGACTCAATCTCCCGATGGCGGTGCTGCAAAACAAAGCCGGGGAATTCGTTGCGCCAAATGCCGCGTCCGGACAGCAGGCGATGGCCACTGATGCGACCTCGCTCGCGCTGCTTCCCGCGTCGGCCGTCGATCCGACCGGGCACGGCGCCTACCCGATCGTGACCTACAGCTGGATTGCCTTCAGCCGCAAATACGCCGACCCGCGCAAGTCCGCGGCGCTACGCGATTTCATCGACTGGGGCCTGACCAACGGTCAAACTGCAGGCGTCGATCTGGGCTATGTTCCGCTCACCTCCGGTGTTATTGCTCTGAGCAAGCAGGCGCTTGGCGCCGCTGGATTGTGACAGCTGGCCGGACTTGGTTCTCGGCCGTGACCCACCGATCAGCCGAGGTGTACGCCGATTTCCGAACTCGCCGCGTCCGATGCTACCGGCCCTGGTGATCCGCAACGAACGCGCCGCGCGGGAGCGATCCTGAATCTCGACGCAATCGAAGCTTCTCTCCGCGACGTGCAGGCGCAATTTCCCCGCATCAATGCAATCCTGCAAAGCCAGCGTGATCGCATGGATGACGCGATCGTGGAAAACATGCTCGCCGGCTACGCCGCGGTGGACGACCTGCTCGCCCGCAAGGTCGACCTGTTCTCGGTCGCAAACCTCCGCCAATTCCTGGAGCTGAATGCGACCGTCCTGTGCGGGGTCAATTCACAGACCCGCGTTGAAGCCGCGCCCCATCTCGCCGCAACCGAGGCGCATTTCTACGAGGAAACAAACGGCGGCATCCGCGACATCATGGAATGGTACGAGATGCACGCCAAGGAGGGCGCCGAGCTTCGCGCGGCCGGTGTCTATATCCGGGTGTTGAGCGAGCCGGAATTGTTCATCGAGGGCAATCACCGCACCGGTGCGCTGATCATGAGCTACATCCTGGCGCGCGACGGTCACCCGCCATTCGTGCTCACCGTCGACAACGCCAAGGCGTATTTTGATCCCTCGACCCTGATCACCAAGAAAAAGAAGAAGAGCCTCACGTTGCTGTTCGAGATGCCGCGGCTGAAGCGCAATTTTGCGGACTTTCTGCACTCGCAGGCAAATGCGCGCTATCTGCAGACAAAGGCGCAGCGCGTATAGGCGCTACGCCGACCGTGCCAGCGCACCGTCGATCATGTCGATCGTGTTCTGCAAGCCATAGACCGCCACGAATGAGCCGAAGCGCGGGCCTTTTTCCTGGCCGAGCAGCACCTGGTAAAGCATGTTGAACCAGTCGAGCACGACGCCCGGCTTGCCGTCCTTGGTCTTCACCTTGCCGGACTTGTCGAGAAACGGCTCGCGTCGTCCGACCTCGTAGACGACTTCCTGGATGCGCTCGGGCGAGGAATCGGGCGGCAACTGCGCCAGTGCGTCCCGCAGATCGATCAAAGCCGCCCGCTCGGCATGGGTCGGCTCGCGGAACTTCTTTTCCGGCAGCACGAAGTCGCGGAAATAGTGGATCGCGTAATCCACGATCTGGCCGAGCTTGGGATGCGTTGCAGGTGTCACGCCCGGCCGATAGCGGCCGATGAAGCCCCACAGCGTCTCGGCGTTCTCCGCGTTCGACGCCGTAACCAGGCTGAGCAGCATCGCAAACGAGATTGGCATCTCCGGCTTCGGCGGCGCGCCCGAGTGGATGTGCCAGACCGGGTTGCTCAATCGCTGGCGCGGGTCCTGGCGCTCGTAACCTTCCAGGAATTGCTGATACTCATCGACGTTGCGCGGGATCACGTCGAAGTAGAGCCGCTTCGCCGCCTTGGGCTCGCGATACATGAAGAGCGAGAGACTCTCTGGGCTCGCGTAGCGCAGCCATTCCTCGATGGTGAGCCCGTTGCCCTTCGACTTGGAGATCTTCTGCCCCTTGTCGTCGAGGAAGAGCTCGTAGTTGAATCCTTCCGGCGGCGTGCCGCCGAGCGCGCGGCAGATCTCGCCCGAGAGCTTGACCGAGTCGATCAGGTCCTTGCCGGCCATCTCATAATCGACGCCGAGCGCAAGCCAGCGCATGGCCCAATCCGGCTTCCACTGCAGCTTGGCGTGGCCGCCGGTGACCGGCGTCATCATGCGCTCGCCGGTGTCGGGGTCGTCATACGAGATGGTGCCGGCGGCCGGGTCGTGGGCGACGATCGGAACCTCCAGCACGATTCCGGTCTTGGGCGAGATCGGCAGGAACGGCGAGTAGGTCGCGGCCCGCTCCTCGCGCAGCGACGGGAGCATGATCGCCATCACCTGATCGTAGTGCGCGAGCACCCGCAGCAGCGCCGCGTCGAAGCGGCCCGACGTGTAGCAGGTGGTTGATGACAAGAACTCGTACTCAAACCCGAACGCGTCGAGGAATGCGCGCAGCCGCGCGTTGTTGTGCTCGCCGAAGCTCGGATGCGTTCCGAACGGGTCCGGCACCTGGGTGAGCGGCTTCTTCAGATGCTGCTCCACCAGGGCCTTGTTGGGGATGTTGTCGGGGACCTTGCGCAGCCCATCCATGTCATCGGAAAAGGCGATCAGACGCGTGCGGACCTTGTCGTCGGTGAGGACCCGAAACGCGTGCCGCACCATGGTGGTGCGCGCGACCTCGCCGAACGTGCCGATATGCGGCAGGCCCGACGGGCCGTAGCCGGTCTCGAAGATCACCTCATCCTTGGGCCTGCGCTTGAGCCGCGCGACGATCTTGCGCGCCTCTTCGAATGGCCAGGCGGTGGATTGCTCGGCGAGCGCGCGCAGCGACTGCGCCATGCTGGATAAGTCGGTCATGTGGAAGCAATCTAATCAATATGGATTGATGGGAAAATAGCGCAGCCACAATTCGGCGAATTTGCCCTTCTCCCACACCCGGAACAGCGCCCAGTTGAAGGCCTGGCGCAGCGTATCGTTGCCGCGTTTGACGGCAATGCCGATACCTTCGCCGAAAATCCGGCTCTCCATGTAGGGGCCGCCGACGAACATGCAGCAATTGTTTGAATCGACGCCGTTGAGCCAGAACGCGAGCGAGAAGCCGTCACCGAACAGGAGATCGACCTCGCCACGCGACAGCGCCTGGCGCGCCGCTTCGATCGCAGGATAGCGACGGATATCGGCCTGGGTGAAGAGGAGCCGGGCATATTCATCGAATGCGGTGCCGGTCACGACCGCGATCTTCTTGCCGTCGAGCGGCTCGGGAAACACGGTGCCAGACTGACGCCTGGCAACGAACCGGCCGACCGGGCGATAGTAGGGGTCGCTGAAATCCACACGCTCGCGTGTCTGCGGCGTGACAGCGATTGAGGCGATCGCGGCGTCGCCCTTGTTGTCGTTGAGCGCATCGATCAGCGTATCGAAGCGCCGCATCTGCATAGTGCAGGGGACCTTGAGCTCGTCGCAGATCAGGCGCGCCAGCTCGACATTGAACCCAGTCGGATTGCCGTCAGGTCCGGCATAGTTGAAGGGCGGATAGTCGACCTCGCTCATGAAGCGGATCAGGTTCAAGCGCGAAATATCTGGTTTCTCCGGACGCCGGCGCGGATCCCAGAAGCTCGGCACTGCTGTTGCCGTCGCGGCTACTGCGGGTGGCGCGGCCGGCGAGGTCTGGGCGAATGTCGGATGCGGAGCAGAGAGCACGGCTGCGGCTAGCACCGCGGCCAGAATATTGGGCACAGCCGTGCGGCCTTTACCTCTCCCCCCGCTTGCGGGGAGAGGTCGATTTCGAGCGCAGCGAGAAATCGGGTGAGGGGGCCTCTCCACAAGCTCCGAGCAAGCGGATAGGCCCCCTCACCCGGATCGCTTCGCAATCCGACCTCTCCCCGCAAGCGCGGAGAGGTAAGGTTCCGCACGTCTGTGCTACACGCGCCGGGAGCTGCGATCATCACTTCACAAATATCGGCGCAGGTCGTCTGCCGATGCTTCCGGCGTGCGGCGCAGGCTGAATGGCGCGACGAAGTGGCCATTCTTGTCCATCAGATAGACGATCGCGGTGTGGTCCATGGAGTAGTCGCCGTTCTCGGTCGGGACCTTCTTGTAGTAGACGCGGTATTCCTTGGCCACGGCCGCGACCGCATCGGGTGCGCCGGTGATCCCGTGCAGATGCGGATCGAAGCTGCCGAGATAATCCTTGAGGCTGGCTGGCGTGTCGCGCTCGGGGTCGACCGTGATGAACAGCGCTGCGGTCTTGTCGGCATCGGGGCCGAGGCGGCGCATGACTTCGGACACATCGAACAGCGTGGTCGGACACACATCCGGGCAGTGCGTGTACCCGAAGAACACCAGGAACGGCTTGCCGCGGAAATCCTCATCGCTGACCGGGCGGCCATTCTGATCGGTGAGATGGAAGGGGCCACCGATCGCCGCCGCTGCCGGGCGGATCGGAGAATTGGCTTGTCCGGTGACCAGCATCACGATCCCGAAGCACAGCACCAGCCCGGCCACGAACGCCCCGAGCACCAGCAGCGCGCGCGTTGTCTTGATTGCCATTCCAAATCCTCACAAGCACGAGGCGATGCCGGCCGCGACCATCTCGTAGAAGACCGCCGTGCCGTAGTGCGCCCAAAGCACAACGGCCCCCGCGACCAACACTGCCACGAGTGCCGCCGCCGCCACCATGGGGCGTGGCAGCGCAAGTCGGGATGACGGCTGCTGCTGCATCGAAGGCACGTCTGGTTCGCGCGAGCGCGATTGCTCCGCGCCAACCAAATAGGCCCGTCGCCCAGCGTCGGCAACGCACGTTGCCGATACTGCCTCCACTTGCATAGGAGACGCTCCCGGTACCGCCGGATAGCGAGGCGGGGCCAAGGTGGTTGCCGAGCGGCGGTTGGAGGAAATTTCCATTCTCGAACCGCCACTAATTTGATTTTTCGTTCCATTTACGGGGATTTCCAACGACGTATATAGAAAAGAGTTCTAGGTTTTGTCGAAAGTCGCCCATTATGTTCCGCGCTGCACCGGAAGACGCGCCAATCCCGCCCCGCGCGCCGGGCGAACAGGGCAGCCTGCCCGATGCGGCCTCGCTCGGCCGCCTCCTCGCCGACGCCGAGCCCGTGCAGATCGTGCGTGTCGCGCGGGAAGTGATCGGCCGCGAGCGGCTCGCGGTCGTCTCCTCGTTCGGTACCGAATCGGCGGTGCTGCTCAAGCTCGTCAGCGATGTCGATCCTGCGATTCCGGTGCTGCTGCTCAACACTGGCTGGCTGTTTCCCGAAACGCTCGCCCATCGTGATGCGCTCGTCGCCAAGCTTGGCCTGACTGACGTGCGTTCGATCGCGCCCGACCCGAACAAGCTCGAGCAGAGCGACTCCTATGCGGACCTTTGGTCCACCAATCCGGATGCCTGCTGCGCGGTGCGTAAGGTCGAGCCGCTTGCCGACGCACTGACCCCGTTCGCCGCTTGGATGAATGGACGCAAGCGCTACCAGGGTGGTCAGCGCACGCACATTCCGGTCGTCGAACAGGATGGACCGCGCGTGAAATTCAATCCGTTGGCGCGCATCTCGCCTGCCGACGTATTGGCGATCGCCAGGTCTGCGGGCCTGCCGTCGCATCCGCTGGCCAAATTCGGCTTCACGTCGGTGGGCTGCATGCCGTGCACGCGTCGCACGCTCGCCGGTGAGGGCACGCGCGCCGGTCGTTGGAGTGGAACCGGCAAGACCGAGTGCGGGATCCACACGACGTTGTAAATGCTCTAACTTCCTCCCGCATAAAATACGGGAGGACGTGCGTGAAATCGAAAAACCTGGTGTTCGTGCTGGCGCTCGCGCTCTGCGCCGGGTCGTCGGGGGCACGCGCCGAATATCCAGATCGCCCCATCACCCTGGTGGTCCCCTTTGCGCCGGGCGGTGCGACCGACATCTACGGCCGCATGCTGGCGGACGAGCTGCATGACAAACTCAAGCAGACTGTCGTCGTTGAAAACCGTCCCGGCGCCAGCATGCAGATCGGCACGACGGCCGTCGCCAAGTCGCCGCCTGACGGCTCCATGTTGTTGATGGCCTCGGCGACGTCGCTCGCCGTCAATCCCAACATGTACAAATCCTTGGCCTACGATCCGATCACGGATCTCGCGCCCATCGGGCTCGTCGGCTCAGCCTATTTCGTGTTGGTCGCCAACCCTACGCTCGGCGTGAAGACGCTTCCCGAGCTGATCGCCTACATCAAGGCGCGGCCCGGCCAACTGAGCTACGCCTCCGCCGGCATCGGCACGCCGCATCACATCTTCATGGAACTGTTCATGACCATGGCGGGCTTGAAGATGCAGCACGTGCCCTACAAGGGCAGCGTGCCGGCGCTCACTGACGTGATGTCGGGCGTGATCCCGGTGATGATGGTCGATCTGTTGCCGTCACTGCAGCTCATTCGCGACGGTAAGCTGCAGGCGTTTGGGGTGACGACCGATCATCGCATCAAGGCGGCGCCGGAGATCCCGACCATCGCCGAAGCGGCACTGCCGGGCTATTCGGCAAACGGCTGGTTCGCCATGATGGCGCGCGCCGGCACGCCGCAGCCGGCCATCGACACGGTCAACCGTGTGCTGGTCGATTACGTGCGGCGACCCGAGGTGCAGGACAAATTGCAGGGGATCGCGCTCGAGCCGCTCAGCAGCACGCCGGATGAGCTTGCGAAATTCATCCCGGCCGAGATCACCAAGTGGGGTCAGGTGCTGCGCCAGGCCGGGATTGCGCCGGAGTGAGGTGCTGAGTTGTATTACTGAGTTCGTAATTGCTTGCAGCCCCCGTCCTGAGGAGTTTGGTCCCGCAAGGGACCAAGCGTCTCGAAGCATGAGGGCTGCGGTTGGTTGCGGCGCTTCAACAACTTCGGACCTCATCCTGAGGAGCCTGGACCCGCAAGGGGCCAGGCGTCTCGAAGGATGGCCGCAAGGAACCGCCTCGCTCTTGGCCATCCTTCGAGACGCATGCGGGCATAGCCCGCATGCTCCTCAGGATGAGGTCCAAAGAAAGATCAGGAAATTCCCGGCCGCGCCGCCAGCACGTCCTTGGCCTTCGGGCGCAAACGTTTGACCTCCAGGTTGAACAGGCGCGCGGCGTTGAGCCCGAGGATGTTGCGCTTGGCCTGCTCGGACAGGAACGGCAGGGTCGTGATCGAGGACGGCGGGTCGAAATCCCAGTGCGGCCAGTCCGAGGCAAACAGGAGTTGCGTTTCGGCGTTGATCGCTTCCATGGTGCACTGGGTCAGCTTCAGGTTGGAGCGCTCCAGCGGCTGGGTCGTGTAATACATGTCGCGCATGTATTCGCTCGGCAGCCGCTTGAGCGCCGGCGCCTCGCAAGAGCGCATCATATATTCATGGTCGAGCCGCTGCATCAGGAACGGCACCCACGCGAGGCCGCTCTCGACCCACACATGCTTGAGCTTGGGAAACCGTTCCGGCAGCCCGTTGATGATCCAGTTGGTCATGTGGATCAGGCTGTAGTGCACGAACGAGAGCGAATGCATGGAGATGAATCGATTGAGCTGGGCGAATGACGGGTCGGCCCAGTTGAAGCCCGAGTGCCAGGCCAGCGGCTTGCCGGTCTCCTCGATCACCGAATAGAGCGGAATGTAGCGGTTGTGATGCACCGGCTTGTTGCGCGTCGAGCACACCGTGAAGCCGATGACCTTATCGTTGTCGGCGTATTTCTTGACCAGCTCGACGCAGGCTTCCGGCGTGTTGAACGGCAGGTAGAGCAAGCCCTTGAGCCGCTCATCCTCCGGCAGGATGCGTTCGACCAACCAGCGGTTATAGGCGCCGGAGAGCGCGACCTCGACGTCGTCTTGCGGATGCATGCCGAGCGTCAGCATCGGCGTCGGGAACACGATCTGATAATCGAGCCCCATCGCGTCCATCGAGCGGCGCGCCAATTCGGTGAACCGGTGCACGCCTTGTTTCTCCACCGGCTCCAGCAGCGAGGCCTGGTGTGGAATGCGGCCATGCAGGAACTGGTAGGTCATGCCGGGCTGCGTATTCAGCAGCGCCGTGTTGCCGCCGCGCTCGAGCAGGGCCTCACCCCACTGCCGGATCACCTCGTTGTCGATCAGGCCGATGATCTCCGGCCAGAACTGCGTCTCGGTGACATGCGCGTCGATGTCGACCAGGAAATAATCTTCGTAGCTTTCTGCTTGTTTGGTTGCATGGGAGAGGATGTCGCGCGTATCGGTCCGGGTGGTGATCTCTTCAAGCTCGCGATAATTCTGGACGAGACGCTCGAGCATGGGCTGCCTCCTCGGTCGCGGCTGCGCCGCGTTGACATTTCAACCAACTTAACGTGCGCCCCGGCCTAACCGCAAGGCGTCCTCATGCAGCGCTGGTGCGCGCGCTTTAAGGATTGTCCGTCGGCGGCCCCACGTCGGCGCTGTCGTCGAGCACATAATCGCCGCGCGCATCGGCCCGTACGATCTCGCGTGCCTGCGCCAGGTAGGCTTCGGGCACCATCACCCGGACGCCGCCGATCGCCAGCTTGTAAAAGACGTTGTTTTGCGCGGTCAGCGTGTCGACGACCATCGCCGGCACGCCTTCCGCCTCAAGCCGCCCGCGCAGCATCTCGGCCTCGAGCGGATCGAGCATGCGCGCCACCAAGACCAGATCGCCCTCGACGGTCGCTTCTGGTTCGCTCTCCGCCGGCGAAGGCGCTGCGGATTGCCCCAGGTCGATCCCGCGGCTGACGAGCTCGGCACGGGCGACCGTTTGGGCGAGCTCCGTCAGGTCGCCGGAGCGGAAGAGCTCCAGCAATTCCTCGTCAGTGTAGAGCCGGAACTTTTCGGCCAGCGCTTCGGGCGTGACGTCCATCCCCTACAGCCTCGAGACATTGAGCAACGACGTATCGCCAACCCAGGTCTTGGCGAGCTGCGCCTCCGCCTCCTGGACGGACTTGGTGTCTCCGCGGGCGCGGTAGAGCTCGGCCAAGCCAAAATAGGTCCAGCCGTTGTTGGGCGCGCGCTTGAGCGCGCGCTGGAACTCATCGTGTGCCGCGTCGAGGTTGCCGGCCTGCAGCAGTGCGGCCGCCAGCGATTGCCGTACCGGGTAGTACCAGAAGGGCGGCTCCGTATAGCGCAACCCATCCTGGATCGCGGCGGCATCGCGGAAGCGCGCGATTGCCGTCTCGTGATCCCCCTTCGCCTGGGCGATGCGGCCTTCGACGACCTCGCGGGCGAGCTTGAGGATATCCTGCGCCGGAATGCCGGCGTCCGTCAGCGGCTTCAGCCCGGGGCTTTGCGCGATCGATCCGATCGCGCTCGCTTCCGTCGCGGCCGATGCCGGATCCCCGCGCCGCGCCTGGGCGATGCCGCGAGCGTAGTGCCACATCGCCGCGACATAGGCGGCTGAGCTCCCCGGATCCGGCAAGGCGAGGATCGTCTCCGGTGTGCTGAACTGCGCGTGTGCGAAGTAGATCGCGGCTTTGATGTGCTGCAAGCCCGGTGATTTGAGCAGCTGATCGTCGGGGATCAAGCCGGCGAGTTTCTGTGCGGCGGCAATGGCGGTCGCGCCGTCGCCCGCCATCTGTGCCGACACCAGCACGAAATGCACGTTGTGCGGATAATAGCCGAGCCGGTACACGCTCATCGGCGCGTTCGATTCGGCGAGATATTTCTCATCCGCCGCGGTCGCGTCTTTGTTGACCGTGAGGGAATCCAGATAGCGGCCAATGCGGTAATAGATATGCCCCGGCATGTGCACCATGTGGCCGGCACCCGGCAGCGCGCCGCGCAACCGATCGGCCGCGCCCTCCGCTCGCCCTGGGCGGTCCGAGGCTTCGACCGCATGGATGTAATAGTGCAGGGCGCCTGGATGATCGGGATTGCGCGCCAGCACCCGCTCCAAGGTCAGCACAATCGGGACGCTCTGCGGATTGGGTTCCGCCCCGCCCGGCTTCCAGTAATCCCACGGACTGAGGTCCATCACGGCTTCCGCATAGAGAACCGCGATGTCGTCATCGTCGGGGAACTGGCGCGCCGCCTCGGCCATGGCCGCCGCATAGGCGGCATCCAGCACGGAGCGGTTGGCTTTGGCATCCGGCGCGTAGCGGGTCGCCAGCGCGTCGATCAGCGCGCGCTCATGCGCGGTGACCGGAGTCTTTGCGCTCGCCGCGAGGATTTGCGCCTTGCGGGCGGCTGCATACGCAGGCGCGACCGCATCCTCCGGCATCAGCATGTTGATGTTGGGCCCGAGCACCAGGGCTTCGCCCCAGAAGCACATGGCGCAATCGGGGTCGCGGTGCTGCGCTTCGTGAAACGCGCGCCGTGCCTCGTCGTGATTGAAGCCATAGGCGAGGCGCAGACCCTGATCGAAATAGGCCTGGGCCTGCGGATCGCTCGTGGTGATCTTGTAGGTTAGGGTGCCGAGCCCGTCCCACAGCGGCGGATAGGTGTTGGCGAAATCCGGCGACGGCACCGCGGCCTGCATCTCGGTCGGCGGCACTTCGGTCTGCGTGGCGGCGAGGCGGAACAGGCTGCCCGCGAGCCCGCGCTGTCCCGGTGCGTGGCAGAGAGTGAAATCCGTGTCCGTCAACCCCGGAGCAAGCGATGCGCCGGGCGTGTGCGCCAGCCGCGTGGCGCCGGCGCTGACACCGGCCGCAACGGCGCTGCCGGCGAGCGCCGCGGCGCCAGCAAGCAACCAGAGCCGCGTGCGGCCCGAACGGGAGCTCATTGCGCAGCAATCCGCGTTGGCTCGCTCGCGCCCTGGCCGTGGCCGGCGATGCGCCCGCAAAAAATGCTGCCCTGCGTCGGTGACCACGACTATCGCTGCCCCATTCGGGCTGCTGCGTCGTGCCACCAAGCCACGGTCACAGGCCTCCTCCCACACCGGAAGGCGCGGGCACGAGGTGCGCCATGTGTCGAAGACTTCCGCATAGGAGCGTGGCTCGCGCGCGACCCACTCGACCAGGTCGAGCACGAGCGATTCGATATCATCGGACATGGCCACCCTCCGGTCGTCCATCCGCCAACGAATCCGCCGCCACGGGAGCGCGAACTTACCATGGGGCGCGCTTTGCCGAAATGGCCGCGCGCGGGCTTATCTATTGACGCGTGCCATCCCAATGTTTCGGCTGGTCATGTTTCTGCCGGGATAAGGGTCGGCGTCTTGGCGGGGTACAGCGACAGAAGCGAGAACGCAAAGCTGAGAGTCCGCCGGTCGAGCCCAGTCCCGAGGTCACGGGGCTTCACGGCCTTCGGGCACACGAATGTCAGCGTATTGCGTGATCCGTCCGGCCTGAAAAATTCCTGACTGACGGTGACGCTGAATTCCTGCAGGCCTTTCCTACCAACAACAAATCCGAGAAAAAATCCGTTCAAATATGTATACATGTGCTGCACGATGTGGACGTCGACCGGCAGCACCGCCAATTCCAGAGTTTGATCCGCTTCCGGCGCAGGCATGGCGAATTCCAAGGTCGCCTGATATCCGTCGATCCAAGTGATGTCCACTTCGGGTGCGCTCCAGCCGGTCGTCGCCCAGTTCTGGAAATTGCCTCCGACTCCAAACACCATTGTCCCGTTCCAGCTCGCCACACTTGACATGCTTGCAAGGCCTCTCGTCACGTTCTGCCCCATTTCCGAAGGAGTTGAAGGATCAGTGTGCGAGGGTCGCGGGCGATCCGGTGGTCCTGAACTCGATTTTCTGCTGTTCCGCCGGGGCGCGCGCATGAGCGAGAAAGAGGCGTCCGGCCTCTCCGGGGAGGAAAATCGCGGCGCGAATGTCCGTCTCCGCACTCGCATCAGCGCGCGTGGTTCCAAACCAAAGCCGGACCCCGAACGCTCCAACTTGGATATGGAATGTATCAGCCCATTGGTCGATGGCGGACGGGCGCTGCGGCAAGCTGAATTTTTCAGACCGCGGTTGACCCTTGCTGGACTGTGCTTGATCGCTTGCCGGCGAGGAGCCCGAGAGTTCTGCGGTCTTCGGTGCGGGCGGTTTATCTTGCTTGGCCATGTGACTTCCTCACCACGCGATGAGCATGCGACCAGGATGTCCCAAAGCGGGGCGACGAAGTGCTGTGAGGATCACAGCAACACGAAGGCAAGCATGCCATGCCCGCTGCCCCCACCGCGTCGTCCGTTCCGCGCCATCGCGATCTCGTCCGGAGGCTCAAGCGATCCGTCGCCAAGATTACGCTTGCATTACATGTATCCGCTGCTCGGCGCTCGTTTCTTATTTTTTTCTTATTGTTGTTGATCGGCGAACAGAGTTTCGAATGCCAAACTGTCGAGTGCGTGTGACAACAAATCGCGGTATCTGTTGAAATATAGCGTGCCTGAGCGCTTCGAGGCGGTAGAGTAGTGCCTAAACCGCCGTCCGCGCCCGATTTTCGGCGGGGTTGTAATGTTGCGATAATGTTTCTGCAATGATTAGACACCGCTGAGTAGCCGGAGAGAATGCATGCGCGTCCTGGTCGTTGAGGACGATCCTCAGCTGGGGCGCTGGCTCCGCGAAACCTTAATGAGGAGCTTCGGAGAGGCCGATCTCGTCACTTCGCTTGAAGAGGGCCGAGCTGCCGTGGCTGTTCGCCAATTCGATCTTGTCGTCATCGATCGCGGCCTGCCCGACGGCGAGGGAACGGATCTGTTGGCCGACTTGCGGCGGCAGCAACCGACTCCGGCAATACTGATGCTCACCGCGCTTGATGACCCGGCGAGCGTGGCACAGGCGCTCAACAGAGGGGCGGATGACTACATTTCGAAGCCATTCGCGCCAGTCGAACTGGTGGCACGTGCAAGAGCCGTGCTGCGCCGCGTGCTTCTCGACAAGGGCGCCGTTGTCAGCATTGCCAACCTGGACTACGACGTGATCAATCGCGCGGTCTACATCGATCAGAAGCCAATTTTGGTGCCACGGCGTGAATTGGCAATTCTCGAAGCCATGGTCCGACGGGCAGGTCGGGTTGTGGAGCGAAACACCTTGGAAATTGCAACCTATGGATTTGACGATGAGATCCAATCGAATGCAATCGACGCTCACATTTCTCGGCTGCGCCGCCGCCTTCGCGAAGCCAACTGCAAGGTGACGATTCGACCGATCCGCGGCCTCGGCTATTTATTGAATGACGAATAGTGACTGCTGAGTTTCGACGTCCGATGCGCATCCATCGCTCCATCACGCTCCTCGCCGCGACGCTCATCGGAGCCGTGACAACGATCATGCTGCTGTGCGCGGCCGCTTTATTGATCCGCTTCGGGGGCGATGACGACGGGACGTGGGGAGCGACGAGAGTGGCGGACGTGCTCAAGAATGCCGTCACGCGTGACGAGCAGGGCCAGCTTTCCATCAAACGAACGCATCAACTTGACGCGCTCATGCGCGACTTTCCCACATTCTGGTACATCGTATCCGACAAGACGGGGGAGGTCAGCTACGGACCCGTGCCCAAGTGGGTGCCGCCCAAGGGCGAGCTGCAACAAAACGGGACGAGTTTCCTCGCCTTCGCAATCGATCGCGAAACTGGGAATTTGAACCTGAAGAAGACGGCCGCTGTCCGGCGTACGCCTCTCGGCGATATTTCTATTTTAACGGGCGGCGTGTCCTACACTGCGGCGCAACTCACGTTCGGAATGCTGACCGACGCGACTGTGATCGCGCTTCCAATCATTCTGGTGTTGGTGGTGACCGCCATCACCGCATTGGTTTTTGTACCGACTTTGATTGCGCGACCGATTCGCGCCGTCACCCATGCCGCCGAGCTGATCGACGGTGTACCGGATGGGCGCCGTTTACCGGAAGAGAAAGCGCCGAGCGAACTGCTGCCACTGGTGGCTGCCTTCAATCGCGCCCTCGGCCGCATCGACATTGCATCAAGTGCGCAACGGACCTTCCTGTCTTACGCGGCGCATGAATTGCGAACGCCGCTCACGAATGCACGGACAACACTTGAGCAGGTCCAGGACCCTGCCCTTCGCGCCAGACTGATCGTCGAAAATGAAAGACTGTCATCGATCGTGACCATGCTTCTTCAGCTGGCGCGGATCTCGCTCGAACCCACTGAGCAGACCAGGGTAGATCTCGTTGCCTTGGCGCGGCGGGTCGCCGCGGAGCACGCGCCTATGGCCGTCAAAAATGGAAGTGATATTGAATTCGCTGAGCCAGATAGCCCCGTTTGGGTACGCGGTTCTGAAACAGCTATCTCGGTTGCGATCTCAAATCTGATCAGGAACGCCGCATATCATGGCCGATCAGAGCGTCCCATTCTGATCAAGGTTGACGCTCCGGCACAGTTGAGCGTCGTCGATTCCGGGATCGGGCTCCGGCCCGGCAGGTACGAGGATCCGCTTGAGCCACCTCGGCGCGGCAATGGCCGAATGGAAGGTACCGGACTTGGCCTGTCAATCGTCTCTCAGGTCATGGCCACGCACAATGGCTCGGTCGCGATCGGTGATACGCCAGGGGGCGGTACAACGGTTGAGCTGAGATTCCCGGTCGACCGCCAGGCGAACTGAGCTGCCAGGCGAAAAATTGCGGCCATTTGCAAGGGCCTCTGGTCCGCCTCCAACAGCGGGGTCGCGGGGCAGGTTTGCCGCGCCAGCGTAATGTCCAAGTAACGTCCGTGGCAGATCGTGCTTGTTCGCCCTTGAGTGAACTCGACCATCCCATTGTCGCTATGAACCGGAAGCCCGTTACGAGAACGATTGCGGACGGCGGCCGTGGTTGATCGGCAATCGGCTTGGCGGCCCGCGCATTGGTGTCGCCGACACGGAAAGGTGAAGGCCATGAACGAACTTCAACGCGTCAGGTGGCTGAGCCTGGCGTTCTTCTCTATCATTTTGGGCAGTTTCATGGTTGGGCTTGCCTCCTGGCAGGCGCTCAAAAATTTTGAACAGCCCAAAGATCAAGTTCGCCAAGACGCTTCGCAATCGGACGATTACAACAAGTGTAAACATCCGACGAATACCGCCGGCACCGAATAGGAGCTGACACGAAGCTGTTTGTCCAACTTTATACGTGCGCCGACCCAAGATATTGTATGACTGCGCCGGAGCGTGGAGAGCTTCGAGCCGAGAGGTTTATTGTTGGACGACAACGGACGCCAACAGCTCCCGCCATCCCGGATGATGGTGACCACGGCGCTCGGCGTCTCGCAAACCCTGGCATGGGCGTCGAGCTATTACTTGCCCGCAATTCTTGCCGCGCCGATCAGCAAAGATCTCGGGTTGCCGCGGGCGTGGTTCTTCGCGGCGTTCTCGGCGTCGTTGTTGATTGCGGCTTGCGTCGGACCCGCGGTCGGCCGACTGATCGACCGCCGCGGTGGACGCGGTGTATTGGTCGCCTCGAACATCGTGCTCGCGGCCGGGCTCGTCTTGCTCGCCGGTGCGAGTGGCGCGGTCATGCTGTTCGTGGCGTGGGCCGTGCTCGGCATCGGCATGGCGATGGGTCTTTATGATGCCGGCTTCGCGGCGCTCACCGCGCTCTACGGCCGCGATGCGCGCGGGCCGATCACCGGCGTTACGTTATTTGCTGGATTTGCCTCGACGGTGAGCTGGCCCCTCACCGCGTTCATGAACGACGCGCTGGGCTGGCGCGAAGCATGCCTGGTCTGGGCCGCGCTCAACCTTATGCTCGGCCTTCCGCTCAATCGCTTGATGCTCCCGGGCGTAACACGCGCGCTCGAAATGCCACACGCGCCGGCTTCTGCCGTCGGCTGGAAGCCCTATCGGGAGATGTTGCTGCTCGCGTTCGTGTTCTCCGCCGGGTGGTTCGTCACCGGTGCCATGGCGGCGCACATGCCGGGATTGCTCGAGCGCGCCGGTGCGTCACCGGTGGAGGCGGTCTCTGCCGCGGCGCTGATCGGACCGGCGCAGGTGGCGGCGCGGCTGGCCGAGTTCGCGATCCTGCGCCGGGTGCATCCGTTGGCATCGGCGCGCATTGCGGTGTCGCTGCATCCGCTCGGCGTTGGCCTGTTCGCGCTCACCGGCGTGCCCGGTGCCGCGCTGTTCGTGATTCTCTACGGCGCCGGCAACGGCCTGCTCACCATTGCGCGCGGGACCCTACCGCTCGCGCTGTTTGGTCCGCGCGGCTACGGCGAGCGCACCGGGCTGCTCGGCGCGCCGGCTCGCGCCGCCCAGGCCTTCGCGCCGCTGCTGTTTGGATTACTGCTCGATGCGATCGGGTTGTCCGCGCTGATTGTGTCGGCCGCGCTATGCCTCGCGGCGCTCGGCGCGTTGCTGTGCCTGCGAAGCGAACCAGTGGCCGATAGTTGATTGAAGTGACAACTACGCCGCCGATCCCACCGCCGTTTCGTCCTGTGGCGCGGCCTCACCCGCGGTCTGCAATGCGTCGCCTTGGCTTTGATATTTCGCTTCCAGATCGGGATCGTGCCATTCCCGCGCCAGCGTCAAGAGCGCGCGCTGAAAGCGCTTGAACATGGCGATGGTCGGAGCGTCCATCTCGGCGATCGGTCCGGCGACGTCGAGCACAAGGTTCAACGAGCGATAGCGATCGACCGGGTCTTTCAGCAGGTCGGCCAATGTGGTGATGGCGTCGGCGCCGGCAAACTCCACGATCAACGCCTGCTCGTAGATCATGCGGCTGCGGATCTCCGGGGTCATCGAATTGAACGGCGGGCGTGCGTGTAAGAGCTTGTCCGATCGCTCCAGGCGGTCGCGCCGCACCGAGCCGCGCGCGCGGGCGAGCAGGATCAGCATGCGGATGATGCCTTCCGCATAACCCCCGCGCTTGGCGTTTTCGATCGCCTCGCGCACGCGAGGGAATTTGCTCAGGTCATGCGCCTGCGGTTTGGCGTGTCGCGCGGCGGCCACACGTTTCATCCACGGCGTTGCATACATCGTGTGAAATGTGAGCTCGATCGTGGCGTCGCGCAGATCGCGGTAGACGTCCCAACCATGTTCGACCATATCGCCGTACAACTGTTCGAACGCGACGAATGGGTTGTCTTTCGCCGCCGGCGTGCGCTTCGCCCGGGCGTCGTCGGCGAGTTCGTCCATGTTCGCGAACAGCGGGTTCTTGTGCGAGAAAAATCGCTGCTGCTGCCTCAGTGGATGGAAGCGCTTGACCTGCTCGGCCACCAGCGGCGTCGTCAGCATCTGGATCACCGGCTGCCAGGTCAGCTCGTAGGTCTTGGTCGCCCATTCGGAAAAGCCCGCCACGGCGGCGAATTCGACTTCGTCCTTGCGGTCACCGCACAGCTTGAGAAGGTCATCCATCGTGCGCGCCTCGAACGCGACCGTATCGATGCCATTCTGTTTGGTGATCAGCATTTCATAGAGGCCGGGCGCGAGCGATTCGATGGTCTTGACCACCGAGCCGATCTGCTCGTGCTGTTTGTTGGCGACCTGCGCCGAGACAAAAATGCCGAGATGCCCGATGCTGTCATGCAGCGTGTAGATGATGACGTGACCATAGGCTTCGAGCTCTTTGGTCGAGGCGTAGAGATCGGGAATCCAGTTCAGCGCCTGCTGCGGCGGCGTGATGGTGTCGCCATGCGAGGCGAAGACGACGACCGGCGCCTCGATCCGTTTGAGGTCGACCGGCGTGCCGTCGCTCAGGAACGCCTCGGCGCGGGTCAGCCGGTTGCCGATGAACAGGTTCTCGACGATCCAGCGGATCTCGTTTTCGTTCATGAAGTAGAAGCCCGACCACCAGCGCTCGAAATCCAGATAGCGACTCGCCTCGGTGTCGACCTTGGCGAACAGATCGAAGTTCTTGCGCCACCAGGTCTTGCCCGGATTGAGCTGCTCGAAGTTGAGCACCAGGTTCGCGCCGTCAAAGCGGCCGCCGCCGAGATCGGACGCCAGCAGCGCCGGCACCGCGCCGCCGGCGACGCCAGCCAGGTAGCGAAGCGGATTGCGCCCCTGCTCACCGGCCCAGTAGGAGAGCGGCGCGCCCGCAATCACCACCGGCCCCATCAGGTCGGGATGCGTCGCGGCGAGGATCATGGCAGCCCACCCGCCCTGGCAGTTGCCGGTGACGAGCGGCCTTGGGCTGCGCGGGTGGCGGGCGTGAACCTCCTGGAGGAAGATCGCTTCCGCCGCGCAGACGTCGGCCAGGGTCTGACCCGGCTCGGGGTCCGGATAGAAGATGACGAAGTAGACCGGATGACCGCCGCGCAAGGCGACGCCCACTTCCGACTCGCTCTTGAATCCGCCGATGCCGCTGCCGTGCCCGGCGCGCGGATCGATGATCACCCACGGCCGGCCGTCCTCGCGCGGCGCCATCATTCCCGGCGGCGGCTTGATCCGCACCAGCGCATAATTGACGGGTCGATCGAGCCGCCGGCCATCGACGATCATGTCGTAGTCGAAAGCCAGGACCGGCTTGAACCCTTCCTTTTCGCGGGCGATGCAGGCATCCCCGCGTCGGCACAGCGTTTCCAGGAACAGCACCCAACGCTGGCTGCAGTCTTCGAGATATTCGCGCCAGGCATCCGGCGCGTTGGGAGCCATGAGCTGCGGCAGCAACGCCTGCCATTGCGCCATCGCCGCGCCGGCCGTCTCGGCCTGGCTGCGCGACATCGTTTCCCCGTGCCGCAGGCCGAGCCCGCTCACCAGCGGCCATTGCGCAACGGTCTCGGCCCAGATCTCATTGAGAGCCTGCGTATAGCGCTCGCGACTATGTGCGAGCTTGTCGGTATCGATCATCAGCTCAACCCGGGATGTTGTTGGTCGGCGTCGATGTGGTTGACGCACCGGTTGCCGCGGCGGTGACTCCACGTTCGGTGATGATGACTTACGCGAGCGCGGCCCGGCACACGTTGCGTTGCATCAAGGAAAAAACCGTACCCTGCAGGGATCAATTCCAGATGACAGAACAATGACGGTTTGGTTCGGGAAATGCTGATTGATGGGGCAGGCAAGGGCAGAAATATTCATCAGGCGCGACGGCGAACACGTCCTTGGCCGTCCGGGGGCGGGTCACTGCGATCCTGAAGAAAGTATTCAACCTTGTCGACGATTTCCGGACTGAACTGCCGGACCTCTTCGTCGGTCAGACGCCCGTGCACCCGCAGTGAACAAATCTGCATGATCGCGGTGGAGCGGCGCAGGGTATCAAATATTTGCTCGATCTCCCTGTCGCGCTCCCGCGTCAATTGATAGATCGCGATGTAGCGCTCATGTGTGCTCTTGGTTTGATCGGAACCGATCTGCGCAACCTCGTCGAGCACGCGTCCGCAAAACCGCTCCAGCGCCTCATGGCGCAGCGGCTTGAACGTCTTCCAGTCGGATTCCTTGATGTCGTGCATCGGACGACTCCACTGAGTCGGCTCTTTTCTGGCGATTGGAGCGGGCGATGAGAATCGAACTCACGACATACAGCTTGGGAAGCTGTCGTTCTACCACTGAACTACGCCCGCAATCGACCCGAACATAAGCACAGCGTCGCGCGAGCGGCAATGGGCGTCACTCCGCTCCCCCCACCACCCCATAAATCTCCCGCGGCTCGCGCACGCCGCGCAGGTCGTGGTGGCCGAGCGACGTGAGCTGGGCCGGATCGGCCAACGCGTGCGCAAACGCCGCGGAGACGAGCATGCTGCGGCCGAGCGGTTCGCACAGCGCCTCGATACGGGCGACCTCGTTCACCGCGGGCCCGATCACCGTGAAGTCGAGCCGGTCGACCGCGCCGACATTGCCGTAGAGCACGTCGCCGATATGCAGCGCGAGGTCGACCGCTGCGACCGGCTGGCCGGCATCGTGGCGGGTCTGGTTGAGCGCGTCGAGCGCGGCCATTGCCTCGGCGGCCGCGTCGAGCGCACGGCGGCAGGTTTCCGCTTCCGTCGCATCCTCGCAGGGGAAGATCGCCAGCATGCCGTCGCCGAGAAATTTCAGTACCTGCCCCTGGCGTGGGCGCAGGGCCGCGGTGAGCGTCTCGAACACCGCGTCAAGCAACTCGATGAGGACCGGGCCGGGCGCCGCGTCAGCAATGGCCGTGAAGCCGCGGATGTCGGCGAACCACAAAACAGCGCGGATGGTCTCGACTGAGCCGCGGTCGATTGCGCCTTCGTGCACGCGCCGTCCAGCATCCTGGCCGAGATAAACTTCAAGCAGGTTGCGGGCGATGGTGTGGCCGGCCTGCGCCATCATGGCGAGCGACGCGGCCGGCAAGACTGCCTGCAGCAAAGTGAGATCCTCGTCACTGAAGCCATTCGGTCCGTCGGTCGTGAACGAATAGGCCATGCCGGATCCCCGCGAAGGGTCGCCCAACGGGAGCGACCCAAAGCGGACGAAGTAAGCGAAATAGTCGGTCGCTCCGGCGGCGGCGAAGTCCTTGAGCACCGGAAAATCGAACTGCGCCTCCTCGCCGATGAGCCGGCGGCGCAGTGTTGAGATGCCGTCGTCCGACGGCTGCGTTTGATTGATCAGATAATTGAACGGACTACCCAGCCAATCCGGACGGACCATGTCGGTGCGCTCGTACCAGTCATGTGCGAGCGCGTTAAGGTCGCGCCGCCAAGTGTAGCTATAGCCGCCCCATTGTGGGTGCAGCGTACGGGTGCCGCCGAATACACGCCACAATGGCACGCCGGTTTCGACCAGGCGCTGGCAAAACCCGTCGAACAGGCTCGCCGCGTCCGCGCCGCGCAGCCCGCGTCGCACCGCCCAGATATGAATGTCGACGATCCGCCGCGCGAGCGCCGAATCGAGTGCCAGCACATGCGGACGTGGTTGCGGTTCGACGGACATTTCAAGAGCCTACGTTCGAAATTCGCCGTTGTGAAGGGGTGACCGAAATCGCAGCGACCATATCTCAACGCGCGTGGACCTTATCGATACCGGGCGCATTGACCCCTGCGGTTCCAAGCGGAGCGTCAACCACAGCACGGAAAGATCGGTCTCGATCGCCGATCCCGCATGCGATCTTCGTTCGAATATCGCCGCCGAAAGCCGGGCAAAGATCATCTACGAGCGGCTGATCAACATCACCGAAGATTCCGGCATCAAGGACGCCTTGGCTTCCTGAGGACGCGGGAAATTGCGCACCAGAAATCGTTCGAGGAGGCGCTCTATTCCATCGAGCCGAACTTCCCCCCGGCAAGTTGCCCGGAATGAAGAAGTTCCACCGACTTGTATGTAAACACCTCGCAGATAAATCTGACCACCGGTCCCGGTCGCCTGCTTGGGCTGTGCGATCGGGTTTTTCTGCGTGGCCCTTTTTTGGACCGCCAACCGATGCATGCCAGCCAGCACGATTGTTGGTAGCTCAAATCTCGACAAGGCCAAGACGGCTACGTTACGACAGATCTAACAAATATGCCTGTCGGGAGGAGCCGTGAAAGCCGCAAACGATGGAATCGGTGCTCAAGCGCCCGATCGCTGCTCCGCACGGTTGACCAGCGGGTTTGCCCGCCGCGAGCTGATGAAAATCGGCGCTGCCGCTGTGGCCGGTCTGCCGATGCTCGCCGGTTCACCGCTGCTTGCCGAGCAGGTCGCGCAGCAGCCTGCAGCCGCGGGAGCAGCACCTGGCGCGCCGCAGTCGGGCAACACCGCGGTTGCGGCATCGGAAAGCAGCGGTTGGGACGAGCCGTCCCGCCAGCTTGTCGATTACGCGGCCTCGTTTTCCGAAACCAATCTCTCGGACCACGCGGTCGAGGCCGCGGGCTACACCTTGCTCGATACGATGGCGGCGCTGGTCGCCGGATTTGAAGCCGAGCCCGTCCGTATCGGTGCGCGCATGGCGCGCCAAGCCAGTAGCGAACTCAAGAGCACGGTCATGGGATACGGCATCACGACATCGCCGGAGATGGCGACGTTCGTGAACGGGTGCATGCTGCGCTGCGCGGAGTTCAATGACGTCACTACCGGCGGACATTTCAGCGATATGATCTCCGCCATCCTGGCCGTCGGCGAGGCGTTCCGCGCGAGCGGGGCGCAGGTCCTCGGCGCGGTGGTGCTGAGTTACGAACTCGCCGGCGCCATGACCAATGCGGGCGCGCGTGCTCGCGGTTGGGACAGCCCATTCGAATTGCCGGCGATCGCGCTGGCGACGGGCAAACTCATGGGGTTGAACCGGGAGCAACTTGCCAGTGCTTTGTCGCTCGCCCTGGTGTCGCACATGCCGATGAGCGTTGCCCATAAAGGTCCGCTCTCGATGTGGAAGAGCTGCCACGCCGGCGAGACGGCACGCTGCGCCGTGTTCTCGGCGCTGTTGGCCCGCGCAGGCATGACCGCGCCGCCCCAGCCGTTCGCGGCGGAGGGCGGCTTGTTCTTCCACCTCGGCGCGTTCAAGGATCTGCGCTTGCCGGCGAACGGCCCGGGCGGTCGCATGGCCATCGAAACCACCAACTACAAGCGCTATCCATCGGAAGCCTCCACCCAATCGGTCATAGAGCTTCTGCCGGAGATCCGGGCCTGGACCAGACCCGAAGATATCGCCTCGATCTTGATCGAGCTGCCACCGGGTTGGGTCAAGGAGGTTGCCGATCCGAGCAAATGGGATCTGCACAACCACGAGACCGCTGACCACAGCATGCCCTACGTCATCGCCCGCGGCTTGCTGGACGGCGAGATCTATCTCAACTCCTTCTCCGATGCGAAGATCAATGATCCGGCTGCGCGGGCGCTGATGGGGCTGATGACAGCGCGCGCCAATTCGAATGAGACCTATCAGAACGAGGCCTTGTCGCTGACCGGACAATTACGGCTCACGGTCCGCAACAAATCGGGCGGCGAGTTGGTGAAGGAGACGACGATCGGCTACAAGCGTCCGCTGACGCACGAGGAAATCGTCGCCAAGTTCGATCGCGTTTGCGCGTTCAGGCAAGTCTCCGACGCGCAGCGCGCTCAGGCGCGCAGCCAATGGCTGAACCTGCGGGCGATTCGCGACATTGCGGAGCCGATCAACACGCTCGCAACGTTCGGCAAGCCGTTGCCGCTTTAGAGCATGATCCCGAAAAAGCCTGCCCCGCACTTGATGCGGGGTGGATACTGCTTTTCGGAAAAGATCATGCTCAAACAATAAGCTTTAAAGCGTTTCTCGCCCGGTGCCGGTGGTGAGAACCGGGCGCAAAGCGTTGATCAGCATTGACAGTTCCAGTTCGCGCAGCTGGCGGAAGATGCGCCGCAGCCAGACGTCAAAGTCGTGGTGGAGATCATCTGTCGTCAGATCAGGGGGCATCTGGCGATGAAATTCCGCAAATGAAAATGGCGGCTTAGCGATCATCGTTTGCAGCGGCGGCACTAGCCGTGGAATCTGCAACGAGGGAAGGCCAACTGTGCGCCCGACGAATGCCCGGCGGATATCACGTCCATAGGCAACGGTCTCATTATAGACCGGCACGAGTGTAAAGCTGGGAAATTGCTCTCTGAGCCTTGCATACATTTTGCTCGCAGCTTCATCGACCGTTGCGATGAACAAGATGCTGGTGTTGATCGCCCGATCTTGTGCCTCGAGGGCGAATTCGATGTCGCGCATGATCTTAAAAAAAGACTTGGCGTGCGGACTTCCGATGTCAACGACCTTTGCAACTCCATCCCGCGCCGCAAGTCTGTCGAACAGCGCCATTTGCCCGCGAATATCGGCTATCGAACCGCGGATCGCCGAGCCCGGTAGGAACTCCGATAGAGTTGGGTCCTCGGTGCCGAGGTCGATCGGCACAACGGGCGATTCGACCGTGCGGTTGAACTCGGCGCATAACCGGGCAACCAGTGTTTTGCCGGTCCTTGGACGCAGTGAACAGACCAAATATATATGCGCCCGCTGCGGAAGCCGGGTCAGGATTTGATCATCCTCCCCGGCACCCCGCATGGGTAGGCTTCGCCTTCCGAGATTTACGCTAGCGCATTATGAGGCGGACGAGCCACCTGCACGCTTCAATTCCAACGTCGGAGTTGGCGTTGAATTTGCGACGGGCGTGAGCTTCGCCCGTTGCGAAATGTGCTCACCCTTGCTGCGAACGTCTGTTGATGACAGTTCGCCGGTGAGGACGGCGCCTTTCTCGATTTGCAGCTGGCCGTAGCTGATGTTGGCATCGACACGGCCGGTCGCCCGCACGATGAGCAACTGCTTGACTTCGAGTTTGTCAGAAACCGTACCTTGAATATCGGCGTCTGTGACAGTCACAGTGCCCTTGAGAGATCCCGACACACCGACACGGACACACCGTGCACTGACTTCACCCTCGACCGAGCCATCGATAACAACCAGCTCAGGGGCCGACAACTCTCCTTTGAAAATCACGCCTTCTCCGATGTAAGCCACTTTAGGATCAGGCTTCTTGTCGGTCATCTCATCTGCGCTGTCCATGTACACCTCCAAACTGGGCATCGTGAAATGCCATCCAATGGTTGCCATACGCTGTGAACCTTTGACGAATGATGTGACAGAAATAAGCACATCGTCCCACGAGTACTTGAATATTTGATGACTGACTACAGGATTTTGAGAAAACTCACAGTTTGATTTTTCAAGCGGGTGGAAGATACGCTCAGGCGGCGGCGACGAGTTCGTTGAGTTTGACGCGATCGTATTCCGCCCAGACCAAACCAAGCCAGTGTCGTGCATAACCTCGCAGCACGAATGAATATGCACCCTCTTTTCCATTTGCGCTTTTATCGGCAATGAAAGAGGAGAACGGGACCGAAGCAATTTCGATTTGTTCGCACGCCATCTCATTGAGATGTGGGACAATAATCGGTTTTGTCCCTTTGATCTGGCTGAAATATGAATCCTGGGTTGCCGGATCCCAGTCGAAGAAGCTCGTGTTATTGATATGATTTTTGACCAGGAAGTAACCGCCGTCGGTGATGTAGGGCGCGACCTCGTTGATTTCGTCGAGCGATGCGATCGAGGGGCCCAGAATATGCACGATGCCGAGGATGAGCTGACCGTTGCGGGAAGCCTCGACGAAGCCGATATTGTCGAGGGCTTGCAGCGTGGCCGACAGGAGCCCGGCTCGGATATCGACGACGGTAACGCCCGAGGAATTAATCGTATCGAAGATGCGCATCTGGTCGGCGACAGAGCTGATGTCGACGACGTCGGTGATGGTCGGGTGAAAGCGCTTGAGTGTGCCGCGCGGGAACTCGGTGTCGAAGGCGCGTCGACGAACGTTGCGCGCGTCGAAATAATCGAGCAGCGTGCGGGTGACCATGGTCTTTCCGACGCCGCCTTTATCGGCGCCCACCAGAATGACTGCAGGTTTACTCATGAATACCCCCGAATTCGGCGCGTCTTGCGATCCGCCGCATGTGTGCAGAATGGTGAGGATGTCGGGCGACCCGCCGACGCATGCAGGCCTTGGGAAAAGTCGACCGCTCGCCGAGCTTGGCCCCCGATAGGTTCAAGCACGCCGCCAAGTGCCGACACGTTACTCATTTAAGTCCCGATGGGTGGAGCTGTACGATGGCGAGGTGTCCCCGCCCGGTTGATATTCGATCGCCCCTCGCGGATCAAGAGTTACGACGTGTGTGTATCAATTTTATGAAGTTATTGTTCCGAACGACGCGGCGTCACGCGATCACGACCGGCTCATCCAACTCCGCGCGACAGTTCAGCGAGCAAGAGTGCGTTTCCGGCTGCCGCCGATTAGCGCATCTGCTGCCTCCATGGGCAGCGCTGTCGGAAGCCCCACGTGCTGCTGATAACTCTAAAGGCGTGGGCGGGCACGCTCCACCAGCACGGTCAAATCCAACAGCGAGATTGGAACTGCTCTAGGCTTACGCCGCGAGGCAACAGTCGGACAACGGCAAAACCGCAACACGGCTACCGAACTCGTGAGGCGTATTGAACGCATCCCAATGCCGAGCGAGCGCCGTCATAGAGCTGGAGTGCCCCCGTTGTTTCCCAAGGTCGTGTCAGAGAGTGCGCGACGCATCACGAACTTCGGAAACGGCGCACGCTGGAATTCCTGGAGACGTTGCGCAGCCCGCCACGCGCAATGATCGATGCACGCCAGATCGCCGTCAGAGCGGCCCACCCGGATGATGAAACAATCGGCTGCGGTGCCCAGCTCCCGCGGCTGAGCGGTATCACCATCGTTACCGTCACGGACGGCGCGGCGCGCGATCTCGTCGATAGGCGCTCGCCGCCGTCGTGCGGCGAGCGGCTTTGTTGTCATCGGTTGGAACCCCGGGCGCGGGCCGATTGCCGGGACATTGCTGGTACGCATGAATTGCTGATCCCGGCAGGGCTTGGTTCGCTACCTGAATCGTTGGAGTTCGCGCCCGACACGATTCAACCCCGTCCACCTCGCTACGATCTCGATCGCGTGCGTCAGCCTTCCACCACATAGAACAACCCGCAGCGAACGCGATGCGATCGCCATAGCCGATGACGACTCGATATGGGCTAGCATGCGCTGATGGCCGGTTGTAGAACTCGTGGGCCAACGTGCCTGGGCTGGTTCGGTTCCGCACATCGCTGCGTGCGGGGGACGGTGAGATCTTTCCACAGCTGGTGCCCTAGACGCCCGCCACCATGCGCCAAAATCGGCCTGGAATTGGCGTTCTGGGCTTGAATTGAGCCCGCTCCGCTGCATACTCCGCGCATGACCGAACGGACCATCGCTACGATTTGCGCGCTGCTCGCAGCTGGCTTAACCGCGTTGCTGCTGGGCACCCTGGCTCACGACATGCTGGGGCTGTCCCGCAACGATATCCGCACCGACGCTCTCGCCAGCGCGGCCGTTCTCGCCGTCATTTGCGGAGTGAGCTACCTGCGCCGGCCGTCGGGTAAGCCTTCCGATTAATTTATTCGAACGAAGTTCAATTTCACGCTCGGCGCCGACCCTCCCCTAGGGGAGGGTTAACGCCGCGGCGCTTCAGATCACGCGACTGGTTCGACGCGAGTCTGCTCCTTGACCTCGGCCTCGGTCTGCGGTTGCGCAGGAAGCTGCAGTACGCTGGCATGCTGGCCGGCGATCAGGCGGGTCAGCAACACGATCCGCCCGTCGGGTAGCTCCAGCGCATCATGATGCATGTACTGCTGGTCCTTGTTGATCTGGCGGAAGCGGGCCACGCGGGCCCCGTGGTTCGTGACTTCGCCGATCGGGAAGTTGTCGGTGCGGATATCGGCGTCGAAAGCGATTTCGGTTCCGGGCATCACGCACACGGCCACATTCGGTTCGCCCACCGCCGCGAACCCGCGGCTGACCGAAGCATGAAACGAGGTTGAGACGAGTCTGTCGCCGACCTGGGCGGGTCGCGATGCGATATGCATCAAGCTGTAGTCGCACATGGAACTCTCCTGGACTGCGGCCAAAGCGGCCATCTGTCGGGTTAATCGTGGTATCGTGCGGCAGTTCCAGGAATTGCCCGCTCCGGCCGATCAACACGTGGCGGCGCATTATCGTATGATAGTTTGTTGAGGCGCCGTTCGTCGCCCTCGTCTTTTCGCGACGCGAACGTCCGCCTCGCGCGCTATTGGAACAACATGGTGCTCTGCCGCGTTTGGCTGCCGAGAATCACACCGTGGCCATCACCGCAAGCCAAGAGATCACAGGGTCGGAATTCGGGCGCGTTGCTCGGCACCTGTCGTCGGCGCGCGCGGTGGCCCGCCGGCTCGGGCTGCACTACGTGCAGCAAGAGGACCTGACTTGGCGCCGTCTGCGCCGCGGGCACGGCTTCAGTTATGTCCGTGAGGACGGGGCCGCCATTCGCGACCGTGCAACCGTGCAACGGCTCGCTTCACTCGCGGTCCCGCCGGCCTATGAGGATGTGCGCTACGCGCCTGACCCTGCCGCCCACCTCCAGGCGGTCGGCCGCGATGCGGCGGGGCGTCTGCAATATCGTTATCATCCGGATTGGCAGAAGGTGCGCGAAACCCGCAAGGCGCGCCGGCTGGTTCGGCTCGCGCAGGTCCTGCCCAGCATCCGCCGCAGCATCGTGCAGCACCTCGCCAAGAGCGAGCCCACGCGCGAGTTCGCCTATGCGGCGGTGATCGAGTTGATCGCGCGCAGCGCCATTCGACCCGGCAACGACAACTATGCCCGGCTGCACCGCACGCATGGTGCGACCACGCTGCTCAAATCGCACGTCACCATCGAGGCCGATACGCTGACCCTGACCTTTCGCGCCAAGGGCAACAAGAAAGTGCAAAAGGAGGTAGATGCGCGGCGCCTCGCTGATGCACTCGCGGTGCTACGCGAGCTCCCGGGCCGCCGCTTGTTTCAGTATCGCGACGGTGGCGGCGCCGTGCATCCCGTGCGCTCAAGTGAGGTCAATCGCTTCCTGCGCGACATGGCTGGGGTCAAGATCTCGCTCAAGGACTTTCGCACATTGCTAGCGTCGGCCGCTGCCCTCGAGACGTTGGCGCGCACGCAGCCGGCGACCAGCGCGCGCGCCCGCCGCAAGCAGGTGCTCGAGGCGATGCGAGCGACCGCGGAGAACCTCCACAACACGCCTACCATCTGCCGCAAGAGCTACGTGCACGAGGCCATCGTGACCGCGTTCGAGGAGGGCATCCTGGAGCGTTTCGCCGATGCGCTGAAAAAATCACGCTCGCCGGTCAAGCGCGAGCAAATCCTGGCCCAGGTGGTGGCGACGGTGGCGGTGACTTGAGGCGGCACGGGCTGGACTTCCTATAAACATTTGATTAAGCAAGAGAATTCATTCGATCGTCGGGTTCGGAACAATACCAAAATCGACCCGTTAACCTGCCGGTAGCGCCTGCAGACACCATCCGATGCGGCGCTTCAACGCCAGAATGAAACAGGCCATCAATGGGACCCGAGCGCAGCTACTGGCCATCGTCTCACTTCCGGCACGTCATGCTGATGCAGATCGGGGAAGCGATTAAGGATTATTACACAACCTCCCACGAACCGCTGCCGGCGAATGTGCTCGAGTTGCTCAGGCGCCTCGACGATGATGCGAGCCAAAACCGCCGGGGCGGCGACGACAGCTCCCGGCTCAACACGAAATGATGTTGCGCTGATTTCATTGCGCTACCAGCGCGGGTTGCGGTGGTTTGCATTGCGGAACAATTTTTGTTGCGCTGCGTTGGAGGGGGCCAGCCAGAAGCAAACAAGCATTCACGGGTGACGCGATGAAACGACCGATTCGTGCGTTCGATCAGGACGATATCCGTGTCATGGCGACCGCGCTCGACGGAGCCTGGAATTATCTGCGCTGCCGTGAAAGCGAGCTTTCGCATCCGGAACGCGCCGAGGCGACGCGGCACATGCTGGCCAAGCGGATTATTGCAGCTGCGCAGAGCGAGCGGCGCCGGCACGGCGAGTTGCTCATGTCGGCGCTGTACGGGGTGGTGCGCAATATGGAATTCGATCCCGACAATTCGTTCCAGCGCGCCCGGCCCACGCGCGGCCGCTCAGGGCTTTGACGTCAACCTCATTTTTGCGCCGGCTATTTCGTCCCACCTGCTAGCTCCAGTACTTCAAGCGGCTTGGCGCGCGGCTCGACGCCCCAACCCCAGACCGCGACGATCTGGATCACCAACAACAGCGCCATCAGGGCCAGCACGCCGATGATGCCGTAGCTCTGGAACAGGCCGATCACGATGAATGGCGATACGATCGTGGCGGCGCGGCCGAACGTATTGCAAATTCCGTTGGCGCGAAGCCGCACCTCGGTCGGGAACAGCTCGGGCGTGTAGACCCCGAACAGCACCGCGACCTGAACATAGATGGCAACGATCAGCAGGAAGCCGACGATGAGCAGCAGGACCGGCGCCGGTGCAAACGGATAGAGCGAGCCGAAGATGAGGCTCGCAATCGACGCGCCGATAATGGTCGGCCGCCGCCCCAACGCGTCGGCGCAGAACGCCCCGATGGCGCAGCCGATCGGTGAGCCGATCACGATCACCAGCGTGTAGGCGAGCGAGCGGCCGATCGACACGCCTTGCGTTACGAAGAACTGCGGGATCCAGGTCACGAAGCCGAAGATCAGGGTGTTGACCGTGATCAGCACCCAGCTGCCGACCAGCATCCGCCGCAGCAGATCGCCCTGGAACAGCGAGGCGAGGCTGAAGGCTGGGGCAGGAACCGGCGCCGCGGGCGTCGGCAGCGGACCTGCAGTCGAAGCCTCCTGTTCAATCGCCTGCAGCACCGCTTCGGCTTCGTCGGTGCGACCGCTCGATTCGAGCCAGCGCGGCGACTCGGGCAGGGACTTGCGCAGGTACCAGACGATCAGGGCGCCGACGCCGGCAATGACGAACATCGGGCGCCAACCGAAATTCGGGATGATCAGATTGCCGAGCAGCGTCGTCACCGGGAGGCCGGAGACGACCAGGAACGCCATGAAGGCGAGCCAACGCCCGCGCGAAGACGGGGGCACGAACTCGGTCAGCGTGGAGTAGCCGACGACGATTTCCGCGCCGAGCCCAAGCCCCATGACGAGCCGCAGCCAGTTCAAGGTCGTGATGTCCGGCGCAAAGGCCGCGGCGAGTGACGCCAGCCCGAAGATCGCCAGGTTGAACTGATAGGTGAAGCGGCGGCCAAACCGGTCGCCGAGAAACCCGGTCACCAGCGCCCCGATGGTCATGCCGAAGAATGTGAACGAGACGAACTGCGCGTTCTGCGCCAGGGTTGAGAACTTGGATTGCAGCAGCGCCGGCAGGACCGCGGTTCCGACATAAAGGTCGTAGCCGTCAAAGAACATGCCGGCGCCGACCAGCCAGAAAATGCGATAGTGAAACCCACTGATCGGCAGGCGGTCGAGCCGCGCGCCGGCATTGACTGCCGCCGCCATGTGATCCTCCCCATCGCTTTTGCCGCATTTCTCGGCGGCTATTGCGCGCAATCGTAGCGACTTGCCGGCTTTGGCGCCAGGAGTAGCAGTAGACGCTCAGCCGACGCCATGGCAGACACATTGCTGAGCAGAAACAGCATGGCATCCGATCCAATCATCGTGTTCGACAATGTCGGCGTCAGGCTTGGCGCCGATCAGATTTATGATCGGCTGAGCTTCGACGTGCGCCGGGGCGAGTTTGTTTGCATCCTCGGCCCGTCCGGCTGCGGCAAGTCGACGGCGCTTCGCATCATCGGCGGGCTCCTCGACATCACCACGGGTCGAGTGCGGGTCGCCGGCCGCGCGCCGGCCGAGGCATGGGCCGACATCGCCTTCGTATTCCAATCGCCGCGGCTCGTTCCCTGGCGCACCGCGCTCGACAACGTGCTGCTCGGCTCGCAGCTGCGCTTCGGCGCCGGCGACAAGGAGAAGCGGCGCGCGCACGCCATCGAGCTGTTGAAGCTGGTGGGGCTTGCCGCAGACACGGGAAAATATCCGTCGATGCTCTCAGGCGGCGAGCGCCAGCGCGTCTCCATCGCCCGCGCGCTGGCGGTCGAACCGCAGATCGTGCTGATGGACGAGCCGTTTTCCGCGCTCGATCCGAACATGCGCGGCCGCATGCGGTCGGAGATGGAACGGATCTGGCTCGAGACCGGCAAGACCGTGGTGTTCGTGACCCACGACATCGACGAAGCCTTGCAGCTCGCCGACCGCACAGTCTTGTTGTCCAACAAGCCGACACACGTCCTGGAGGTGCTGGAGTTCAAGACCGCGCGGCCGCGCGGCGGTTCCAGCCACGAACTCAACTCCCAGCGCGAGAAATTGGTTAAGCTGTTCCGCTCGCTCGAAGCGACGAGTGCCGAAAAGGAAACGATCGCATGAAACGCCGCACCGTCCTCAAGCTCCTGGCCGCACCTGCGCTGATGAGCGTCGCTCGGCCCGGCTTTGCCCAAGGCAAGGAGAAGGTCACCTACGCCTATCTGCTCGACCCGGCCTATGACGCGGTGACCTGGGCGATGACCAACGGCAAGGTCGCGTCCGACCTGATCACGGTGGAAGCGCGCGGGCTTGCGATCCCACAACTGATTCAGGCAACGTCGGCCAAACAGTACGACGTGATCATGACTGCGGTGATCGCTATCCCGCCGGCCGCGGCGCGCGGGCTTGATCTGCGCATCATGTCGGTTGCCCTGCAGCAGTCGGCCGGAGGCGAGGGCGCCGGCATCTGGGTCAAGAGCGACTCACCGCTGCAGTCGCCCAAGGAGCTCAAGGGCAAGTCGCTCGGCTCCTACGGCTTGCGCTCGACCGGCTACACGCAGGTGCGCATCGCGCTCATCCACAAATACGGCCTCAACGCCGCGCTCGAAGGCGGCGATCTCAAGCAGGTCGAGATCCAGGCGCCCAACCTGCCGGCCGCGTTGGCCACCGGCCAGATCGATGCCGCGACGCTCATTCACAGCCAGGCGTTCCGCGCCATGAAGTCCGGCGAGTTCCGGCCCATCGCCGAGACCGGGCGTGACAACATCGAGCTTTACGGCATGCGCTTCATCAGCGCGCTCAACGTCGCCTATCCGGAACGCATCGCGCAGCGCCCCGATGCCTATCGCGAGTTCAACCGCATGTTCCGCGAGTCGGTGAAATATGCGCTGGCGCACAAAGACGAAGTGTTTGGTGCGGTCGGCGAGAAGAACAACCTGCCGCCCGAGTTCTTCAACTGGTGGTTCGAGAAAAGCTCCGATGTGCCGGGAACATTCGAGGAGAGCCACGCGCAGGCAATCATGAAGCTCTACGAGCTCTCGCGCGAGATCGGCATGATTCAGGCCTTCCCGGATATCCGCACCTTGGTGTGGGAGCACGCGCTGCGCGGCTAGAGCGTGATGAAATCAAGTTCGAGAGTTTGCAGCACCTGTCATTGCGAGCGAAGCGAAGCAATCCAGAACCCAGTGTTGTGGCCCCTGGATTGCTTCGCTTCGCTCGCAATGACGATGTCTTTGACTGGTGTTTTGATTCAACCTCAACCCGTCGTGCTTTAGCGGATGGCCACCGCGGATATCGCAATTGCTCGTGCGTCACGTTGGCGTGGCCCATCGGCCCGCACGTGGGTCGCGCACGCGTTCACGCTTGTATTTCTCGCCGTCTGGGAAGCGGCCGCATTCGTGGCGCCGTCCTACTTGTTGCCCGGTCCAGGGCTGGTCGCGCAGCGGCTTTGGACCTTTGTCACCAGCTGGCGCGACCTCGGCCACCTCGGCGCGTCGCTGTTTCATGTCGGTGCGGCGATCGCGATCTCGTTCGTGATCGGCTCGTTGTTGGCGCTGATCCCGTACTACGTCCCGGTGCTGCGGTTCGCGATCGAGCGCCGCATCGGGCCATTCCTCAACTCGTTCTCGGCGATCGGCTGGACGCTGCTCGCGACCATGTGGTTCGGAGTCACGCCGCTCACGGTGATCTTCGCCATCAGCGCAGTGCTGGTGCCGTTTGCACTCGTCAACATGGCAGCCGGTCTCGTCAACATCGATCGCGACGTCATCGAGATGGGGACAAGCTTCACGCGGCGGCAGCTGCGCATGTTCGTACTGATCCTGGTGCCGTCGCTCTATCCATTTATTTTCGCGACCCTGCGGATCATGTTCGGCGTGGCCTGGAAGGTGACGCTCACCGCCGAGCTGTTCGGCGGCAACAGCGGTCTCGGTTACATGATCAACATGGCGCGCCAGGAGTTCGACACCACCACGATCTTTGCAGCCATCATCCTCATCATCGCCTTCGTGCACGGCGTCGATGAGTTGGTGCTCGGGCCGCTGCAAGCCAGCGTGTCGCGTCACTATGCGCGCTGAGCAACCATCCGCAGCCGTCGCGCTGCCCGATCGCCTGATCGGCGAAGGGACGGTCGTGCTTGCGATCATCGCCTGGTGGTTTGCGGCGCGCGGGTTGCCGGAATTCATTCTGCCCGGGCCAGGCGCCGTCGCGCTGCCGCTTGCTCGAGTTCTGCGTCAGCCCGGATTTCCTCTGGAACGCATTCGCGTCGACCTGGCGGGTGCTGGTATCGATCGTGGTCGCGGTCGTGATCGGCGGCGGGCTTGCGTTTCTGGCGCACGAAGTGCCGTTGCTCGAAGGCGTGGTCGACGCGCGCATCAAGCCGGTGCTCAATTCGTTTCCGTCGATCGGCTGGGCGATCCTCGCGGCGATCTGGTTCAACCCTGGTGACTTCGGCGTGATCTTCGTCGAGGTCGCGATCCTGATCCCGTTCTGTTTGATCAACATCGCCGAAGGCCTGCGCAATCTCGATCGCGAGTTGCTGGAAATGGGCACGAGCTTCACCCGCGATCGGGCGCGCATTCTCTGGCGGCTGACCTTGCCGCTGCTGGTGCCTTACGGCCTTTCCGCAACGCGCATCGCCTATGGGGTGGCCTGGAAGATCGCGCTCGTCTCGGAACTGCTCGGCGCGCCGGATGGGCTCGGTTACCTGATGCTGCGCGCGCAGACGGCGGCCGACAGCACGACCTTTCTGGCCGCCTGCTTTGCGATTGTGTTGATCTTCGTCGCCGGCGAGCGGCTCGTGTTGGCGCCGCTGGAGCGGCGCTTCGCCTACAAATGATGGGAGTTTGAACAATGACGATAACCGCAACGGATGAGCTGGTCGTCCGCACGACCGCGGGCGACCTGCGTGGCGCGCACGAAAACGGCGTGGCCGTGTTCCGCGGCGTTCCCTATGCGGCCGCGGCGCGCTTTGCGCCGCCGCAGCCGGTGTCCGCCTGGCAGGGCGTACGCGATGCGCGCCGCGACGGCCCGATCGCCCCGCAGGGGCGCTCGCGCCTTGCGCATGTCATGGGCGATTTCGAGCGACCGCAAGCGGAGGATTGCCTCACGCTCAACATCTGGACGCCGGCGGCGGACACGAAGAAACGCCCGGTGCTGGTGTGGATCCATGGCGGCGCGTTTTCCAGCGGGTCAGGTTCGATCCCTTGGTATTCGGGCGAGCGCTTCGCGGCCAACGGCGAAATTGTGGTCGTTTCAATCAACTATCGGCTGGGCGCGCTCGGATTTCTGTGCCTGCCCGGCGTGAGCCCGGGCAATCTCGGTTTGCGCGATCAGGTCGCGGCGCTACGGTTTGTACGTGACAACATCGCGGCATTCGGCGGCGACCCAACGAACGTCACGGTGGTCGGGCAGTCGGCTGGCGCGTCGTCCATCGCCATGCTCCTGACCATGCCGCTCGCCCGCGGACTGTTTCGGCGCGCCATCATGCAGAGCACGCCGTTCGGGCGCCTGACGCGCGTGCTCGATGACTCGCACCGTATTGGCCGCCGCCTGCTCGAGGTTCTGGAGCTCAAACCGGACGAAGCCGACAAATTGAAAACCGTGCCGGTTGCCGCAGTTGCTTGCCGCGCAGGGCAAGCTGGCGGGCCTGGAGAAGAAATTTGCCGATGCGCTGGCGCCGTTCTGGCCGACGATCGACGGCGAGGTGCTTCCCGGTCCGGTCCCGGCGGCGCTCAAGGCCGGCGCCGGTGCCGAGATCGACACCATGATCGGAACGACGCGCGAGGAGATGGCGGCGTTCTATGGCATCGACAAGGAGATCGATGCGGCCGATCAGGCGCAGGTCGAGGGCGTGTTCGCCAAGGTGTTTGGTTCAGGTTACCAGCCCTACTACGACGAGATTCGCAGCATGCGCGCGTCGCACACCAACGCCGCATTGCTCGGCGACCTCATGACGGACGCCATGTTCCGCATCGGCAGCTTGCGGCTTGCCGAGTGGCGCGAGCAGCAGGGGCATCCGGCGTATGTCTATCAGTTCGATTGGCAGTCACCGGCCGGGCTTGAATCCGCCCACTGTCTCGAGATCCCGTTCGTGTTCAACAATTTCGAGCAACTGGCCGGACTCGCCCATGCTCAAGGGCGCGAACCCGGCTGAGACCGCGGGCCTGGCCGGAGCGATGCACAACGCCTGGATCGCCTTCGCGCACACGGGCAAACCCGATCACGCGGGCTTGCCGGCGTGGCCCGTCTACCGGCGCGCGGATCGCATGACCATGCGGTTCGACAGCGTCATCGGCCCGGTGAGTGATTTGGCCGGGCTGTCGTGGCGGAAGCCGTGGCCGGATGAGTTGACGCGCTTTGCGGTCCTCGTCATTGCGAGGAGCGAAGCGACGAGGAATCCAGTGCTGAAAGGCCGTTCTGGATTGCTTCGCTTCGCTCGCAATGACGATTCAAATCTTCTGATTGTACTCACCCACCTCGGGATGCGTGCGCAGCACGGCATCGACTGCGTGGAACATCTCGCGCATGCGCGCTTCTGATGCCGGGCTCTCCACCACCACCACCAGCTCCGGTTTGTTGGAGGAGGCGCGCACCAGCCCCCAGGTGCCGTCCTCGACCGTGACGCGCACGCCGTTGACGGTGACGAGGTCGCGGATCGGCTGACCGGCGACCGGCTCGCCCTTGGCCTTGGCGGTTTCGAACCGCTTCACCACGTCGTCGACCACACGATATTTGATCTCGTCCGGACAATGCGGCGACATCGTCGGCGAGCCCCAGGTTTTCGGCAGCGCGCGCTTGAGCTCGGACATTGTTTTATCGGGATTGCGCTCGAGCATGTCGCAGATCGCGATTGCAGAGACGAGGCCGTCGTCGTAGCCGCGGCCGAACGGTTTGTTGAAGAAGAAGTGCCCGGATTTCTCGAATCCGACCAGCGCGCCGAGCTCGTTGGCGCGGCGCTTCATGTAGGAATGCCCGGTCTTCCAGTATTCGGTCTTGGCGCCGTTCTTGATCAGCACCGGATCGGTCATGAACAGGCCGGTCGATTTGACGTCGACCACGAACAGCGCGTTCTTGTGTAGGGCCGAGATGTCGCGCGCGAGCATGACGCCGATCTTGTCGGCGAAGATTTCCTCGCCCTCGTCATCGACCACGCCGCAGCGATCGCCGTCGCCGTCAAAGCCAAAGCCAACGTCGGCTTTGGTGCGCTTCACCTCGTCGGCGAGCGCGTGCAGCATCTTCATGTCCTCGGGATTGGGATTGTATTTGGGAAACGTGTAGTCGAGCTCGCAGTCGAGCGGGACGACCTCGCAGCCGATCGCTTCGAGCACACGTGGTGCGAACGCGCCGGCGGTGCCATTGCCGCAGGCGACCACGACCTTGAGCTTGCGCTTGAGCTTTGGGTGTTTGGTCAGGTCAGCGATGTAGCGGTCGGCGAAATTGGAAACGAACTCGTAAGCGCCGCCGCCGCCCAGCTTGAACTTGGCGCCGAGCACGATCTCCTTCAACCGCGTCATCTCGTCGGGGCCGAAGGTGAGCGGGCGATTGGCGCCCATCTTCACGCCGGTCCAGCCGTTGTCGTTGTGCGAGGCCGTCACCATGGCGACGCAGGGCACGTCGAGATCGAACTGGGCGAAATAGGTCATCGGCGTCACGGCGAGGCCGATGTCGTGCACCTTGCAGCCGGCGGCGAGCAGCCCGGAGATCAGCGCGTATTTGATCGAGGCCGAGTAGCTGCGGAAGTCGTGGCCAGTGACGATCTCCGGCTTGGCGCCGAGTTCCTGGATCAAAGTGCCGAGCCCCATGCCCAGCGCCTGCATGCCCATGAGGTTGATCTCTTTGCCGAACAGCCAGCGCGCGTCGTATTCGCGAAAGCCGGTGGGCTTCACCATCGGTTCGGATTCGAACGCGTAGGTGTTCGGGGCGAGCTCGGGCCGCGGGGTCGGAAACATCGGTACCTCGGTAGGATAAAGACAAGGATCGACATAGCGTAACGAGGAAACCCCGCAAAGGTGCCGCGGGTCCGCGAAATTCACGTGTCGTGATGTTCGCGCAGGCTCATGCGGACGGCGATGCCGGAGCTGGCGAGGGCAAGCGCGGTGACCAGCAGCACGCCGCCGGCGCCGGTGACCGCAGCGAGGAAGCTGCCGAACAGCGGCAGCAGGAACTGGCCGAGCCGGTTGCCGGTGATGCGCAACGACGAGCGCGGTGGCGCGCGCATCGTGCGGCGCAATGAGCACGACCTCCGAGAAGGTGAGCGTGGCGGCAATGCCCGAGCCGAAGGCCCATGGCGGAGACCGCCGCGTACATCCAGGGCAGCGAGGTCGGCACGCCGAGCAGCGCAAAGGCCGCGGCGCCCAACAGCAGACAGACGAGCATGAGCCGCACGCGACCGACAACCTCGATCAGCCGGACGTAGAACACGCGCGAGAAGATCGAGACGCCGGAGCGGACCGCGAGCAGAAGTCCAATGTCACGGGTATCGATATTCCGTTCCGTACCGAGCAGTGGGAGGTAAATGACCAGGAGCTCGAAGGCGGTGACTGTGATGACGCTCGCCCATAGGGCGGCGAACAGCCCCGGAAGGCGCAAGAGCTTGGCGATTGGGACTTCGCTCCCCGCCTCCAGCTGCTTGCCGGCTTTCGCGGCCGGCCGCAACGCCAAGGCAACGATTTGTGCGAGCACGGCGCCGGCAAGGCAGATCGCGAACAGCACGCTGGTCGGCGGCAACGCGGTGCGCCCGCCGAACAGGCTGAGCACGGTGGGGCCCAGACCCTGGCCGACACCGATTGCCACCATGAAATAACCGAAGACCCATTCGCGACGGCGCGGTCCGCTGCAGCGAACGGCGATCATTTGCTGCCCGGCCATGCTGCACAATTGGCCGACGCCCAGGATCACCGACCAGACAAAGAGGTGCACGGCCGAGTTGGGCCAGAGCCAGAGCCCTGCGCAGGCCAGGACCATGAAGCCGGCGCCGATCCAGGCCGCGAGCGCGTCGTTGCCGCGGTCGATGAAGCGGCCGAGGGCAACGGCTGCGAAGATCGGCACCAGCGAAAAGCCGGTCTGAATGGCGCCCAGCGAGACGATCGAGAGGCCAAGCTCGATGGTGCGATAGCTGATGGTGACGCGCGCAAGCGAGATGACCGCGTGCACCACCACGCAGTGCGCCATCAGGGCCAGGAACAGCGGGTAGTCCAGGTCGCGGCCGACCGGCACGCGCAGGGCATCGGCCATGGCACAATCGGAGTTGGAGGAGGGGCCTCTGTGTCCTCTCTCTAGCGGTCCGCCACGGTGCGGCAAAGCGCGCAAGCTATGCATTGCGCACGCGGCAAACCGGCGCGCGCGTGCAGTGCGGAATCCAGTTTACGAATCAGGTCGGTACCCGCTACATTGTGGCTGTCGTCAACCTTTAGAAAGGAGGTGATCCAGTGTCTCATTGTCATTCGCCGTGGTCGTCGGATTGCGTGAGCTGGATCCTTGCCTCTACCGGGGTCCAAGCCTAACGCACGCCGTTACGGCAGAGGAGTCAGGCTCGCGCGAGAGTGACCTGACTGGGGTGCCGGACCGCGGTTCGACAATGGAAGGGCCGCCCTCGCGGGTGGCCCTTCGCCCTTTTCTGGGGGTGCGTTTCTCTGAATTACTGGCCGCGCGGCTTGGCGCGGCGGGTCGCCGGCGCCGATAGTGGGTCGTCCGGCCAGGGGTGACGCGGATAGCGGCCCCGCATCTCCGATTTCACCGCGGCGTAGCTGCCGCGCCAGAAGCCCGGCAGGTCGCGGGTGACCTGGACGGGCCGGTGTGCCGGGGACAACAACTCGACCACCAACGGCACGCGGCCGCCGGCGATGGCCGGGTGACGGTCGAGCCCGAACAGCTCTTGGACGCGGATCGAGAGCTTGGGTCCCTCCGGCGCCTCATAGTCGATCGGGACCTGCGAGCCGGACGGGGCCGCGAAATGGGTCGGCGCTTCGCGCTCCAGCCGCTGACGCATGGGGTAGGGGAGGAGGCCGAGGAGCGCCTGACCGAGCTCATCCGCGGAGAAATCGGCCAGGGCGGTTTTGCCGAACAGCGCGGGCGTGAGCCAGTCGTCGACGTTGCCGGCGAGGGCCGAGTTCGACAGGTCGGGCCATTCGTCGCCTTCCGCGGAGCGCAGGAAATTCACCCGGTCGCGCCACTGCGCCAGCGGCTTGGTCCACGGCAGCCGGTCGAGCCCGACCTCGGCAAGACCTTGCGCCAGCTTGCGCGCGGCGACTTCGTCCGCCGCGACCGGGATCGGCTGCTCCTGCAAAGCGATGGCGCCGAGCGCGCGCATGCGCCGACCGCGTAGGGCGAGACTGCTTGGATCGAAGGCTACGTCCTCGCGCGCCTCGATCTGGTCGGCGAACTCCGCCTCGATCTCGGCGGGCAAGATCGGCGCCGCCAGCACGATCCGGCCGCGGGTCGCGCTGCCGGCGACTTCGGCCACAGCCAGGAACGGCTCGCGGGCCAGCGGCGAAGCTTGGTCGATGACGGCACCGCGTCCGTTGGCGAGCAGGAACCGGCCGTCGCCGCGGTTCTTGGCGATGCGATCCGGATAAGCCAGCGCCAGGATCGCGCCCGGACTTGGCTCGTCTCTGGTGGCCGATGTTTCGGGAGCCGACTCGGCCCAACGCCGCGCCATGCGCCGGGCTTCCTCGGCGCGACGGGAGCGATCGCGGCGCAATTGGTCGAGCCGGTGGCCCAGATCAGGGTCGTTGCCGCCAAGTCCGCGCTCGGTGAGGACAAGCGCCACGTCCGCCGCGAGCCGGCCGGCGCCGCGCCGGCCCGCATCGACCACCATGCGGGCAAGGCGCGGCGGCAGCGGCAACGCCCGCAGCGCACGGCCTTCGTCGGTGATCCGATGATCCGCATCGATTGCGCCCAGCTCGCGCAGCAGCACCCGCGCTTCCGTCAAGGCGGGGCGCGGCGACGGATCGAGAAACGCCAGCGTGTCTGGATCGGTCACGCCCCATTCCGCGAGATCAAGCACGAGGCCGGAGAGATCCGCAGCCAGGATTTCCGGGCGGGCAAATGCCTCGAGCGAGCCGGTCTGCGCCTCGTCCCAAAGCCGGTAGCAGATGCCCGGTTCAGTACGACCCGCGCGGCCGCGGCGCTGGTCGGCGGCAGCGCGCGAGACGCGTACGGTCTCGAGTCGGGTGAAGCCGATGTCCGGCTCGTAGCGCGGCACGCGGGCGAGCCCGCTGTCGATAACGATGCGCACACCCTCGATGGTGAGCGACGTCTCGGCGATGGAGGTTGCCAGCACCACCTTGCGCTGACCGGGTGGTGCGGGTGCGATGGCGCGATCCTGTGCTTCTGCTTCGAGTGCGCCGAACAGCGGCACGAGATCGACCGCGGGGCCCAGCGGGCGCTCACGCAGCAGCGTTTCGGTCCGGCGGATCTCTGCGGCGCCGGGCAGAAACACCAGGACCGAGCCGGCCTCGGCGCGCAGGGCGCGCTCGATCACATCAGCAGTGTGAGCTTCAACGTACTTGCTCGCATCGCGCGGGACGTAGCGCGTCTCGACCGGAAACGCGCGGCCTTCGCTAGTGACAACAGGCGCGTCGCCGAGCAGGCGCGCAACCCGGGCGCCGTCGAGGGTTGCGGACATGACGAGCAGCTTCAGGTCCGGCCGCAGCCCCTGCTGGGCATCGCGGGCGAGCGCGAGCCCGAGGTCGGCATCGAGCGAGCGTTCGTGGAATTCGTCAAACAAGACCGCGGCGATGCCCTCGAGCGAGGGGTCATCGAGGATCATGTTGGTGAAGATGCCCTCGGTCACCACCTCGATGCGGGTCTTGCGCGAAACCTTGGAGCCGAAGCGAACCCGGTACCCGACCATGTCACCAACGGCTTCACCCAGGGTCTTCGCCATGCGATCCGCGGCCGCGCGCGCAGCGAGTCGGCGCGGTTCCAGCACCAGGATCTTGCGCTCTTTCGCCCAGCCCTGCTGCGCCAGCACCAGCGGTACGCGCGTGGTCTTGCCGGCGCCCGGCGGGGCCACCAGCACCACGGCGTCGCGCTCGGCCAATGCCGCGATGAGCCGCGGCAGTGCCTCATCGATCGGGAGCGATTGCATCCCTACTTCTGGCACACCGGGCAGAAGAACGTCGAACGGCCGCCTTGCACGATGCGGCGGACCGTGCCTGAACACCCCGGCGTTACGCAGGCCTCGCCTTCGCGGTCATAGACCCGGAAGTGATGCTGGAAATAGCCGAGCTCGCCGTCGGTTTGGCGATGGTCGCGCAGCGAGGAGCCGCCGGCCTTGATGGCGTCGTTGAGCACCGCGCGGATCGCGTCGACGAGGCGCTCGGCGCGTTCATTGGGCAAGCGGGTGCGGGCCGCCGCAATGGTCGATGCTTTGCGCTTGGGTGAGAGCAAAGCCCGATGCAGCGCCTCGCACACGTAGATATTGCCGAGCCCGGCGACGACACGCTGGTCCAGCAATGCCGCCTTGAGGCTCGTCTTCTTGCCGTGGCACGCCTGCGCCAGCAGCTTGGCATCAAATTCATTGCCGAGCGGCTCGGGGCCGAGATTGCGCAGCAGCGGTTCCTGCTCGAGCTTGCTGCGCGGCACGAGCTTCATGAAACCGAAGCGGCGCGGATCGTTGAAAGTCACCGTCGCGCCCGACGACATCTCGAACACGATGTGGTCGTGCGCGAGGTGTTCGGTCTTCTCATGATGAAAGCGACCCGGTTTGTTTTTATGGCCGTCATGGAAGACGCGGAACGAGCCCGACATGCCGAGATGCATCAACAACACGTCGCCCGATGACAAATCTGCCAACAGATACTTGGCGCGGCGGCCGAGGCCGGTGACGGTATTGCCTTCGAGCCGGTGGACGAAATCCTTCGGCAGTGGCCAGCGCAGGTCGAGCCGGCGCGCCAGCACATGCTCAAAGCGCGCGCCCTCCAGCGCGGGCTGCAAGCCGCGGCGCACGGTTTCGACCTCAGGCAATTCCGGCATGCATTAACCTTGAGGGCTCAGCTGCTTGCGGGTTTGTAGCCTCGCCGCAAGCCGCGCGCTATGGTCGCCCCATGCCCGCCGAACGCGACACCCATTTTGGCTACCGAAGCGTCCCGCTTGCCGAAAAGCAGGCGCTGGTGGACGAGGTCTTCACCTCGGTCGCGCGCCGCTACGACCTGATGAACGACCTGATGTCCGGCGGCCTGCACCGGGCGTGGAAAGACGCGCTGGTGAGTGCGGTGAAGCCGCCACACAGCGCCCGCGGGTTCACGGTGCTCGACATGGCGGGTGGCACCGGTGACGTGGCGTTCCGGATCGCGCGCGCCGGCGGCCCCGGCACGCGGATCACGGTGTGCGACATCAACCCGGAGATGCTGGAGGTCGGACGCCAGCGCGCCGTCGAGCGTGGCTTGGCCGAGGCGGTCAACTTCACGGAGGGCAACGCCGAAGCGCTGGTCTTTCCCGACAAGAGCTTCGACGCCTATACGATCGCATTCGGGATCCGCAATGTCCCGCGTATCGAGGCGGCGCTGGCGGAGGCGTTCCGCGTGCTGCGCCCAGGCGGGCACTTTCTCTGCCTCGAATTCTCGCACGTGGACGTGCCCGGCTTCGACCGGATCTATGATCTCTACTCGTTCAACGTCATTCCGGCGCTTGGTCGCATGGTCGCCGGCGATGCCGAGTCCTATCAGTACCTCGCCGAGTCGATCCGCCAGTTTCCGCCGCCGGCGATCTTCGCCGACATGATCCGCGCGGCCGGCTTCCGCCGGGTCAAGTTCACGCGCATGACCGGCGGCATCGTGGCGCTGCATTCCGGCTGGCGCTTGTGATCGGCTCCGTCATCTATCTCGCGCGCCTGGCCCGCGCCGGCTACGTGTTCGCGCGCGCCGGTGTGTTTGCGTCGGTCGATCCGGCGCTGGTGCCGCCGCCAGCGCGCGGCGCGTTGCGTTTGGTGCGGCTGCTCGAGCGCCCCAATACGGCGAAGGCCAATCGCCTCTCAGCCGCGCTGAGCGCGCTCGGCCCGAGCTATGTGAAGCTCGGCCAGTTTCTGGCGACGCGTCCCGACGTGGTCGGGCCCCATCTCGCGCTCGACCTGGAAAACCTGCAGGACAAGTTGGCGCCGTTTCCGCAGGCGGAAGCCGAACGCATCGTCGAGACCGATATCGGCAAGCCGGTCGCGCAGCTGTTCTCCTCATTCGGCCCGCCGGTCGCCGCCGCGTCGATCGCGCAGGTGCATCAGGCCGTACTGGCCGACAGCGGCAAGACCGTCGCCGTCAAAGTGCTGCGGCCCGGGGTGGAACGCCGGTTCCGCATCGACCTCAACGCGTTCTTCTTCGCCGCGCGGCTGGCGGAGAAATTTTCCGCGGAAGCGCGCCGGCTGCGGCTCACCGAGGTGGTCGACACCCTTGCGCGCAGCGTCGCAATCGAGATGGACCTGCGGCTCGAAGCGGCGGCCATGTCGGAAATGGCGGAGAACACCCGCGACGATCCGGATTTCCGCGTGCCGGTCGTGGACTGGAATTTGACCGGCAAGGATGTGCTCACGCTCGAGTGGATCGACGGCACGCCCTTGTCCGATCGCGCCACGCTGCTGGCCAAGGGCTACGACCTGCCGCGGCTCGGGCGCGCGCTGATTCAGAGTTTTCTGCGCCAAGCCATGCGCGACGGCTTCTTTCATGCCGACATGCACCCGGGCAACCTTTTCGCCGACAATAATGGTCAGCTGGTTGCGGTCGACTTCGGCATCATGGGCCGGCTCGGTGGGAAGGAACGGCGGTTCCTGGCCGAGATCCTCTACGGCTTCATCACCCGCGATTACCGCCGCACCGCGCAGGTGCATTTCGATGCCGGCTACGTGCCGCGGCATCATTCGGTCGAAGCGTTTGCGCAGGCGATCCGTGCCATCGGCGAACCGATCCACAACCGCACCGCCGAAGACATCTCGATGGCCAAGCTCTTGAACTTGTTGTTCGAGGTCACGGCGATTTTCGAGATGCGCACGCGGCCGGAGCTGCTGTTGCTGCAGAAGACCATGGTGGTCGTGGAGGGCGTGGCGCGCGGGCTCGACCCGAAGCTTGACATGTGGAGCACGGCCGAGCCGGTGGTGAGCGAATGGGTTGCCCGTCACCTCGGTCCCGCGGGACGCATTGAGGATGTGGCCGGCGGCGCGTTCGAGGTTGGCCACTTCCTGGCGCATGTGCCGGAACTGCTGGGGCGCGCGGCCCGTCTGTTCGAGCAGCTCGAAGTGGCGACGCGCGACGGAATCGTGCTGTCGCCGGACACCGTGCAGAAGATCGGCGTGGCGGAGGCCCGCAAGGACCGCGCCACGGTGCTGGCCATGGTGCTGATCGCCGCTCTGGTCGCGATGGTGGCGATGTGGCTCCATTGAAACAAAAGCGCTATTTTTTTAGACTGATTGCTGTGCAATCAAGGGCTTGCGATGCCGTCCAATAGCTTGAGCCGCGTGTTGTTGATCATCGGCGGTGGGATCGCGGCCTACAAGTCGCTCGATCTGATCCGGCGATTGCAGGAGCGCGGTGCGACGGTGCGGGTGGTGATGACAGCGGCGGCGCAGGAGTTTGTCACGCCGCTCGCCGTCGGTGCGCTCGCCGGCGAGGCGCCCTTTGTGGATCTGTTCGACAGCCAGCGCGAATTCGACATCGGTCACATCCGGCTCGCGCGCGATACCGACCTGATCGTGGTCGCGCCGGCGACCGCGGACCTGATGGCCAAGATGGCGAACGGACTGGCCGATGATCTGGCGTCGACCGTGCTGCTCGCGACCGACAAGCCTGTGCTGATCGCGCCGGCCATGAACCCGCACATGTGGAAGCATCCGGCCACGCAGCGAAATGTCACGCGGCTGCGGGCAGACGGCGTTGCGATGGTCGGTCCGAATGCCGGCGAGATGGCCGAGCGCGGCGAGGCGGGGCTCGGCCGCATGGCCGAGCCGATCGAGATTGCTGATGCGGCGCTGGCGCTGCCGCGCCCGCGCGCGGGGGCGCTCGCCGGCAAGCATATCGTGATCACGGCCGGTCCAACCCACGAGCCGATCGATCCGGTGCGCTACATCGCCAATCGCTCCTCGGGCAAACAAGGCTTTGCGATCGCGCGGGCGGCTGCGGCCGCCGGCGCCAAGGTCAGTTTGATTGTGGGCCCGGTGACGCTTCCCGATCCGCCGGGGGTCACGGTGGTGCATGTGGAAAGCGCGCGCGAGATGTTGGAGGCGACACAGGCCGCTCTTCCCGCCGACGTCGCGATCTTTGCAGCGGCGGTCGCCGATTGGCGCGTCGCCGAAGCCGGCGGGCAGAAGATCAAGAAGGGCAGTGCCGGTTCGCCGCAGCTTACGTTGGTGGAAAATCCCGACATCCTGGCGACCGTCGCGAAGTTGAAATCCAAGCGCCCCAAATTGGTGATCGGTTTTGCGGCCGAGACCGAGCGCGTGGTCGAGTACGCCAAGGCGAAGCTCAAGGCCAAAGGCAGCAACTGGATTCTGGCGAATGATGTGTCTGTCGAGTTCGGGCGTGATGGGTGGCGATCGCAACAAGATCCACCTCGTCACCGCCGATGGTGTTGAAGACTGGCCGGAGCAGAGCAAGGACGAGGTGGCGCGCATGCTCGTCGCGCGCATCGCGGCGGCGCTATGACGCCGGTGGTGCGCATCGCGCGGCTGCCGCACGGCGCGGACCTGCCGCTGCCGTCCTATCAGAGCGCATTCGCGGCCGGGCTTGATCTCTACGCCGCCGTTCCCGCCGATGCGCCGGTGGTGATCGCTCCCGGGAGCTACGCCAAGATCCCGACCGGCATCACGCTGGGGCTGCCGCCCGGCACGGAAGGCCAGGTGCGTCCGCGCTCCGGGCTCGCCGCACAGTATGGGGTGACGTTGCTCAACACGCCGGGCACCATCGATGCGGATTACCGCGGGGAGGTTTCGGTGCTGCTCATCAACCATGGTGGCGCTCCGTTCGAGGTCACCCGCGGCATGCGCATCGCCCAATTGGTTGTTGCCGACATCGTGCGGGTGACCGTGCGCGAAGCCGAAGAGCTCGACAACACCGATCGCGGCGCCGGCGGCTTCGGTTCGACGGGGAGATAGGGATGCAAGCAACGACAGTAACGGCCGCTGACGGACTGAACCTCGCCGTCCAGGAATGGGGCAATCCACGCGGGCCGGAGATTCTGTTCATCCACGGCTTCAACCAGGCGCATCTCTCCTGGCTGCGGCAGGTCGAGGACCCGCAGCTTGCCGACGAGTTCCGCATGATCACCTTCGATCTGCGTGGTCATGGGTCGTCCGACAAGCCGCTCGAGAAGGAACGCTACGCGCATCAGAACTGGGGCGATGACATTGCTGCCATCATGCGCGCAACCGGCGCTGCGACGGCCGGTGCTGGTCGGATGGTCATACGGTGGCAACGTGATTTGCGATTATGTGCGCAGCTTCGGCAGCGAGGGCCTAGCCGGGATCAACTTCGTCGCGGGGGCAACCAAGGCTGACCCGGCATTTTTTGGTCCCGGCCGCACGCAGTTTCCCGACATGTCTTCGGAGGACCTAGCGGCCAACATCGCCAGTACAAGCAAATTTGTGCATGCTTGCTTTGAGCGCCAACCCGATCAGCACGACTTTGAAACCATGCTCGCGTTCAACATGGTCGTCCCGCCCCGCGTGCGTGCCGGCCTCATGGCTCGCCCGGCAAATCGAGGCGACGTCCTGGAGCACATCCGCTGTCCGGTGCTGGTCACCCACGGCGTCGAAGACCGCATTCTGCTGGTCGCGCTCGGCAAGTACACAGCGGGCGCAGTTCCGGGCGCGAAGCTCTCGCTCTATGAGGGCGTCGGACACGCGCCGTTCTGGGAGGACGCGCCGCGCTTCAATCGGGAGCTGATGGAATTTGTTCGTCTCGCAAACAAATAGGGAGCGCGTCGAGACCGGCTTCCGAATCATCGCCGCGGCACTGGGCTGGTTCGCCATCATCACTCAGTATTCGTTGATGGCCGCCAATGCCGGTCCGCACCTGGTCGAGCGCACGATCAACTTCTTCAGTTATTTCACGATCGTCTCCAACATTCTGGTGGCGTTGGCGCTGACGCTGCCTTGGCTCGCGCCGGGTTCGCGGGCGGGCCGGTTCTTCATGCTGCCTTCAGTGCGGACCGCAATCGCCGCCTACATCATCATCGTCGCCGTCGTCTACCACACGATGCTGAGCCGCCTGTATCATCCGCAGGGCTGGCGTCTCGTCTGCGATATCATCCTGCACTACGTGATGCCGCCCCTGTTCGTGCTCGACTGGGCTCTGTTTGTTGATAAGCGCGGTTTGTCTTGGAAGCTGTCGCTGCACAGCTTCGCGCTTCCGGCCGTCTATCTGGTCTGGACCGCGCTGCATGGCGCGTTCGCGGGCTTCTATCCGTATCCGTTCCTCAATGTGAACCGGATCGGTTATGAGCAGTCGCTCATGAACGTTGGCGGGTTGATCGTGGCGTTCGTTTGTTTGATTCTGGCGCTGGTTGGGATCGGCCGCGTGTTAGGTGCAGGCCCTCATCCTGAGGAGCATGCGCGCGAGCGCGCATGCGTCTCGAAGGATGGCCAAATATGACGACCTTGCCCTGCGGCCGTCCTTCGAGACGCTCGCGGGCCAGCGCCCGCGAGCTCCTCAGGACGAGGGCTGCGGATTACTGCTTCGCCGAGGGGCGTTCCGCGAGGCGCTTGGCGAGCCGGCCGTAGACCTTCTTGGCGTTGTCCTCGAAGATCTTCTTCTTGTCGGCGGCCGAGAGCCACGACACCTGATCGACGTACCGCTTGGTGTCGTCGAAATTATGCCCAGTATTGGGATCGATCTCGCGCACCGCGCCGAGCATTTCCGAGGCGAACAGGATGTTGTCGACCGGCACCACCTTGGTAAGCAACTCGATGCCCGGCAGATGATAAACGCAGGTGTCGAAGTAGACGTTGTCCTTGATCATCTCTTCGATCGGTGGGCGCTTGTTCTGCAACGCGAGGCCGCGATACCGGCCCCAGTGGAACGGAACCGCGCCGCCGCCGTGTGGAATGACGAGCTTCAGCTTCGGGAAATCCTTGAACAGGTCCGAGGTGATCAGCTGCATGAACGCGGTGGTGTCGGCGTTGATGTAATGCGCGCCGGTGGTGTGAGCCGCCGGATTGCACGACATCGACACGTGCACCATCGCCGGGCAGTCGAGCTCGACCAGCTTTTCGTAGATCGGGTACCAGCTCTTGTCGGTGAGCGGCGGCGCGGTCCAGTAGCCGCCGGACGGATCCGGATTGAGGTTGCAGCCGACGAAGCCGAATTCCGTGATGGCGCGCTCGAGCTCGGACACGCAGGTCTTGGGATCGACGCCGGGCGATTGCGGCAACTGGCAGACGCCGATGAAGCTGTCGGGATACAGCCCGCACACCCGATGGATCAGCTCGTTGCAGACCTGCGACCATTCGAGCGACGTGTTGAAATCACCGATGTGATGGCCCATGCCGGCTGCGCGCGGCGAGAAGATGGTGACGTCGGTCCCGCGCTCCTTCTGCAGCTTGAGCTGATTGCCCTCGATGCTCTCGCGGATCTCGTCGTCGGTGATCTTCAGCGAGGCCTTCGACGGCAGCCTGGCTTTGTCCTTGGCGGCGGAAACCTGCTCCTGACGAAAGCGGTTGAGGTCCTTCGGCTCGGTCGTGTAGTGGCCGTGACAATCGATGATCATTGGAACGCCGTCTGTTGGGGGAAGATGCGGCGGCATAGAACCACAAAAGCGAAAGCGCTTTCAACCGTGACAGCAGGCGCTGGTCTGCTACATTGCGCGCCCTCCGCTCAGATCGGGCGCTTTGCGCCCTTCTCAAGTTCGTACCTCAAGGGGGAAACATGGCCGATATTCCGCGCCTGAATGGCGTCATCAAAGCACTCGAAGCGGGCAAGCCGGCATTCACCTGCTTCTCTCCCACCGAGGTGAACAACGCAATCAACCTCTCCGGCTCGAAGTACGACGGCATCGTGTTCGAGATGGAACACAACGGGTATGACATCCGCGCATTCCGTGATGCGCTGCAGTACATGCTCAACCGCCGCCAGCTGGTGCAGGGGGGCAACCTCGCGCCGGCGGTCACGCCGATGGTGCGCATTCCGCCCAACGGCTGCGAGAAGGCGCAGTGGCATGCCAAGCAGGTGCTCGACATCGGCGCCTACGGGGTGGTGTGGCCGCATATTTCCTCGGTTGAGGAAGCCTACAGTGCGGTGTCCGCATGCCGCTATCCGCGCCTGAAGACCGCCAAGAACTACCATCCGGCCGGCCTGCGCGGCGACGGCCCGACCCAGGCGGTGCGCTACTGGGGCCTCACCCAGCAGGAATATTATGAGCGCGCCGACGTGTGGCCGCTCGATCCCAAGGGCGAGATCTTCGTCATCCTGCAGATGGAAGACACCCAGGGCATCGAGAGCCTGGACGAGATCCTGACCAAGGTTCCGGGTATCGGCTGCATCCTGATCGGCGAGGGCGACCTCTCCCAGGAGCTCGGCTATCCGCGCCAGTACGAGCACCCGGAGGTGCTCAAATGGATGGCCCGCGTGGTGGAGACCTGCAAGAAGCACAACGTGGCGGTCGGGCATCCGCACGTCGATGCCAACAACGTCGAGCGCATTTTGAAGGAGGGCTACACCTTCCTGATGTGCGCCCCGGTGCAGACCTTCGGCGGCCTCAACAAGGGCCGTGAGCTGACCGGAAGGTCGTAGCGCGGATGTATCCCGGGCGCTGCGCCCGGGATACTGACCCGTTCACGCTCTGGACTCTTTGGTGGGGTTCCCATTGAGAGTAGATTTGGAGCGATTCGGGGGCCATTGGTCTCTCTCGGCCGGCCGATGCGGTCCCGCCAGGACCGGGAGGGGCAAGGGGAATGCCGGGATCGAGCCGGTCAACGAAACTTGGCGGGTGCAGCAACCCGACACGCGCGCTTGTCGCCGTCCTTGCCACGTCGGTTCTGACGATGCCCGCGCTGGCGGCGTCGGAGGCGACTGTCATGGGTTCATTCGCCCGTACTCCTTGGAATGATCTAGCCGCGCTGGCCCTGGTGCTCGGCATTGCGCTGTTCGCAGTCGTGAGCGCCGTCATGTTGTTGCGGACCCGCGCGCGCGCTGCTGCCGAGCGGGCCACCTATCGGGCCGAGATCGATGCGCTGCGCACATCCGCCGGGGAAGCACGCACGCTGCTCCTCTCAGACCCGCAAGTCCTGATCGTATGGCCGGCAGACGGCCGCGAGCCCGATCTCATCGGCGATCCGGCTCTGCTCGTCCCGGAGGATCCGCCGGTGCGGATTGCCGCCTTCGAGACTTGGCTCGCGCCGGACGCGGCCGCGGCGATCAACAATGCGGTGACCGCTTTGCGTGCCGAGGGGCAAGGGTTCAGCAAGACGGTCATGACGCGCCAAGGGCGACAGATCGAGGCGGCCGGTCGCGCGGTCGGCGGCTGCGCGGTCCTGCGCTTGCGCGACCTCAGTCCGATCAAACGCGAGCTGACCGAGGCGACGGCGCAGAAGCAGAAACTGCAACGCGAGTTGGAGACCGTGGGCTCCCTGATCGAGGCGCTTCCCTCGCCGGTGTGGGCGCGCGACAAAGCCGGCCGGCTGGTGTTCGTGAACAAAGCCTATGCGCGCGCGGTCGAGGCTGCTGATGCGGGTGCGGTGGTGGAGGGCGGCATCGAATTGTTCGATGCCAGTGCCGAACGCGCCACGAATGGTGATGGGCGGGCGCGGCGTGCCGCCATCGTCGGCGGCCACCGGCGCGTGCTCGACGTGGTCGCGGTGCCGACGCCGCATGGCAGCGCCGGCATCGGTATCGACGCCACCGAGGTTGAGACCCTGCACCGTGATGTTGATCGCATGGTTGATGCGCATCGCCGCACGTTGGATCAACTGGCGACCGCGGTTGCGGCGTTCAATGCGGAGCGACGACTGACATTCTACAACGCGGCCTATCGGGCTTTGTGGGACCTCGACCCCACATTTCTTCATCAGGGACCGAGCGACTCCGCGGTGCTCGACGTGCTGCGTTCGGCCCATAAGCTGCCCGAGCAGCGGGATTTTCGCGAGTGGCGCCGCGAGCTGCACCAGGCCTACGAGGCGCTCGAGGGCAAGCAACACGAATGGCATCTGCCGGACGGGCGCACGCTGCGCGTGGTGACGACACCCAATCCCGAGGGCGGGGTCACCTATTTGTTTGAGGACGTGACGGAGCGGCTTGATCTTGAGCGTCGCTTCGACGCGCTGATCCGGGTGCAGGGCGAAACGCTGGACAACCTCGGTGAGGCGGTGGCGGTGTTCGGCAGCGATGGGCGCCTGCGGTTGTCGAACCCGGCGTTCGCACGCCTGTGGGGGCTTGCATCGGATGCGCTCGCGGAGCACCCGCATATCGAAACAGTCATGCAACTCTGCCTCCGGCTTGGTGCGGACACCGCCTGGGAGCGGCTGCGTCGCGCGGTGACGGCGCTCGATGAACGTGCGTCGGTCGCCGGTCGCATGGAACGGCAAGATGGGCTGATCCTCGATTGCGCAACCGTGCCGCTGCCCGACGGCGGAACGCTGGTCACCTTCATTGACGTGACCGCTTCGGTCAATGTCGAGCGCGCCCTGGTCGACCGCAACCAGGCCTTGGTCGCGGCCGAGAAGCTCAAGCAGGACTTCGTGCAGCACATGTCCTACGAGTTGCGCTCGCCGCTGACCAACATCATCGGCTTCACGTACTTCCTGGGCGACCCGGGGATTGGTCCGCTCAACCCGCGGCAACGGGAATATCTCGGCTACATCACGTCGTCGACCAACGCGTTGCTGGCGATCGTCGACAATATCCTCGATCTTGCGACCATCGAGGCCGGTGCGATGAAGCTCGATCTCGCGCCCTTCGATATCCGCGACAGCATGCGCGCCGCCGCGGAAGGCGTGCAGGACCGGTTGGCTCAGGATCAGATCACGCTTGAATTGCGCGCCGCTCCTGACATCGGCGCGTTCGTTGCGGACGAGCGGCGTATCCGGCAAGCTTTGTTCAATCTGCTCTCCAATGCGATCGGGTTTTCGCCCAAGGGCGGCACCGTCGTGCTGGCGGCCGAGCGGCGCCCAAACGCCCTGGTGTTCTCCGTTGCCGATCAGGGACCCGGCATTCCGCCGGAGATGAAAGATCGGGTGTTCGACTGGTTTGAAAGTCATCCGCTTGGCTCGCGCCACCGTGGTGTTGGACTTGGCCTGTCGATCGTCCGATCATTCATCGCGCTGCATGGTGGCGTTGTGCGCATCGACTCCGAGGTCGGGCGCGGCACCACCGTGATCTGCGAGTTGCCGGTCCAGGCATCGTCCTGAAGATGCTCGAACGAAAGCCTTTGATGATCGACGATTCGACTTTCACATATGCAGTGCCGAGCGAAGAGGCGCTGCTGCAGGCCGTAGGCGATCTCGCCGCCGCCCTTCAACCGGGCGATTTTGTCAGTCTCATCGGAGATCTCGGCAGCGGCAAGACCACGTTTGCGCGGGCGCTTATCCGGCAACTCGCAGGTGACCAGCAATTCGAGGTGCCGAGCCCGACCTTCACGTTGGTTCAGACCTATACGTTGCCGCGGCTCGCGATCGTGCACGCGGATTTCTATCGCGTATCCGATGCCAGCGAGCTCACCGAGCTTGGATTTGATGATCAGCCCGCCGAATCCGTCACGTTATTGGAGTGGGCGGAGCGCGCCCCGCAGGTCCTGCCGGAGGATCGCTGGGACGTGTCGTTCTCGCTGCTTCCGGAGCAGGGCTCCGAGTTTCGCGAGGTGCGTATCAGCGGGCTTGGCAAGCACGAAGCTCGCGCCAGACGCTTGGCGGCGCGCCGGCGTTTTCTCAACGAGTCGGGCTACACGCGCGGGATCGCCGAACATCTGGCCGGCGATGCATCCACCCGCTTCTACGAACGTGTGCGGGTGGGGGAGCGAAGCCTCATTCTCATGGACGCGCCGCGCCGGCCCGACGGACCACCGGTGCGCAACGGCAAACCCTATAGCGCAATTGCGCATCTGGCCGAGGACGTGAAGCCGTTCGTGGCGATCGCCCAGGCGCTGCGTGGCCTTGGCTTTTCGGCGCCGCGCATCCTGGCCGCCGATCTTGCCGAAGGACTTGTTGTGCTCGAAGACCTCGGTTCGGAGTTGGTGGTCGCCGGCAATCCGCCGGCACCGATCCCGGCGCGCTACGAGGCAGCGGTGCAGATCCTGGCGACGCTGCACAAGCTGCGTCTGCCGGCCAAGCTGCCGGTCGCGCCGCATGTCGACTATGAGCTGCCGACCTACGACACCGACGCGTTTCTGATCGAATGCGAGTTGCTGCTCGACTGGTATCTGCCGCGTCATGGTGCGGCTCCCTCCGACGATGCACGCAACGATTTCATCGGGATCTGGCGCGAGACTCTGTGGCCGGTGCTGGCGCAACCCAAGACCTGGGTCTTGCGCGACTATCACTCGCCCAACCTGATCTGGCTGCCCGAACGCCGCGGCATCGCTTGTCTCGGGCTGATCGACTTTCAAGACGCGCTGCTCGGGCCGGCGGCCTATGACCTTGCGTCGCTGCTGCAGGATGCGCGCGTGGACGTGCCCGAGCCCCTGGAACTCGACTTGATCGGTCGCTATGTGCGGGCGCGCACCGTCTCCGACCAGTCGTTCGACGTGCCGCAATTCGCGCAGGTTTATTCGACGCTCGCGGCGCAGCGTGCGTCCAAAATACTGGGCATTTTCACGCGGCTCGATCAGCGCGACGGCAAGCCGCACTATCTTCGCCACCTGCCGCGCGTGTTCCGCTATCTGCAGCGCTCACTGCGGCACCCGGCCCTCTCACGCCTCGCCAGTTGGTACGAGAAACATGTACCTGCGCCGTGAAATACCCCCACCTGATCGTCATTGCGAGCGAAGCGAAGCAATCCCGAACGACTCCTCAGCACTGGATTGCTTCATCGTGGAGCCTGTCGCCGGGCCGGCCACTTCGGGCCGGACCCGCTGGCTCCTCGCAATGACCAGCAGCCCGCACCAGACAATGTTGTCATGTCCGTGTTAGACTTCGCGCGCAAACTCGCTCGACCGCAATGACTCGCATGCTCACCCCCCGCACTCCTGATCACGCCATGGTCCTTGCCGCCGGGCTTGGCACGCGCATGCGTCCGGTCACCGACGCCATGCCCAAGCCTCTCGTTCCAGTCGTCGGCAAGCCGCTGCTGGACCACGTGCTCGACAAGCTCGCTGATGCGGGCGTCGGCGACGCAGTCGTGAACGTTCACTACTTCGCCGAGCAGATCGAGCAGCACCTCGCAGGGCGGCGCGTCCCGCGCATTACCATCTCCGACGAGCGCAGCCAGTTGCTCAATACCGGCGGCGGCGTGCGCGCCGCGCTGCCGCTTCTTGGTGCCGCGCCGTTCTTTCTGCTCAACTCCGACACGCTCTGGATCGACGGCGTCGACGGCAATCTCAGTCGGCTGGCGCACGCGTTCGATCCGGGCCGCATGGACGCGTTGTTGCTGCTGGCGCCGACGGCGACCAGCGTCGGCTATGTGGGCCGCGGTGATTTCGCCATGGATCCGGCCGGGGTGTTGCGCCGGCGGCGCGAGCGCGAGGTCGTGCCTTTTGTCTATGCGGGCGCCGCGGTGCTGACGCCGAGCATGTTCATGGACGCGCCCGAGGGGCCGTTCTCGCTCAACCTTCTGTTCGACCGCGCGATCGATGCGGGCCGGTTGTGCGGGCTGCGGCTCGATGGGGTGTGGATGCATGTCGGCACGCCCGAGGCAGTCGCGGCGGCGGAAGCCGCGATCCTCGACAGCGCCGCTTAGCGCGCTATCACGTTATCCCGACAGTGCGGGAATGCCCCGCGGGATAGCGATGCCTCACACCACGACCACCCAGATTGCCGTCGATCTCTATCTCCACGTGAGAGTGCTGATTGGCATTCTCCTCGGGCTCAGTGTGGTGCGTCTGGTCGGTGGTGTTGCTCGATTCGTTGCGCACCCTGGTCGCCAGCGCAGCTCGTTGATCCATTTCGGATGGGTCGCATGGGCGCTTCTGAAGGTCCTGACGTTCTGGTGGTGGGAGTTCGGCCTCAGCCGGATCGAGTGGAATTTCGGGATCTATTTCTTTGTCTGTGTCTATGCGTCCATGTTCTTCTTTTTGAGCGTGCTGCTGTTTCCCGACGATCTGAGAGAATATGACGGCTACCAGGATTACTTCCTCTCCCGCCGCGTCTGGTTCTTCGCCTTTGTTGCGTTGACCGAACTTCTGGATGTGGCCGACACCTGGATCAAGGGAACTGACTATTTGCGATCGTTGGGACCCGAATATCCGATCCGAATTGCTCTATTCGTGATATTTTGTGGGGTTGCGGCTGCAACGCGCAACCGGGTGTTCCATTTCCTTTTCGTTTTCGTCGGGCTTGCTTACGAAGTTGCCTTTTTTGTCCGACACTATTTCTACGTCGGCTGATCGCATCGAAGAACGCACCCCTGCGACTCGATCATCGGGTGGATCGTGATGTCAGGACGCGTGATTGCATGGCTCATAGTCCCGCCATGGCTTTCTGATAATAGGAAAGGTCGATGTACTGGTCCGGCCCCGAGGACGCGCCACCCGCGAATTGTGCGCGCAGTTTGAGCACGTTCTTCACGCCTTCCATGTTCAGCGCTGCGTCTTTGTCATAGCCGTCTTTCGGATCGGCGGCGGCGTCATAGACCTGCCCGGCCACCTCGCCGGACAGCTTCAGCCGCTCGACCATGAGCGCGGCCGCGTCGGCTTTATGGCGCGTATCAAGTGCCCAGCGCACGCCCTCGATATAGCCTTCGAGATACTTGACGAGCGTGTCGGCGTTCGTTTGCGCCCACGCGCGCAGGACGAACGCCGACGTGCCCTGGTATGCGCCGAGCGCGGCGGCTGCGGTGCCCATGCTCTTGAGGCCTGCCTTCTGGGCGTTGATCGAGAAGGGAGGGTTCATCATTCCGGCGACCATGCCCTTGTCTTTGAGCATCGCCTCGAGCCGCATCGGGGTGCCGCCAACCGGGTTGATCTGATAGTCGCCTTTGTTGAGGCCGTTCTGATGCAGGATCTCGTAAAGTTGGAACGCATACGCCGTATCGATCGCATCGACCACCACGGTCTTTCCCTTGACGTCGGCAAGCGACGTGATCTCGGGCCGGACGATCAGATGGTTGAAGCTGTTGTCGCCTCCGCTCACCACGGCGATGTCGACATTTGCCTTGTCCTTCATGGCGAACGCATTGTCGATTGCCGAGTGGGCAATCTGGTAGCGGCCCTCGGCAAGCCCATTGCGCAGCTCCTCCGAGTTGGGTGTGAACCGCAGATCGACATCGAGGCCGCGCTTGGCAAAGAAGCCCTGGGCCTGCGCCGCGAAGATCGGCAGGTTCGGAATTCCCGGGAAGACGATGACCGCGAGTTTTATATTGTCCGCGCGCGAGGTGTCCGGAACGGTCCCCAGTGCGACAGCAGTCGCGATTGCGGCTGCGAGCAGGCGCTTTCTCATCGATCCTCCCTGAGACTTACGTTCGGTGCGAGCTTAGGATATCGCAAGAACCACGTCTCGTGTAGAAACAACAGGACGAATGTAGACATTCACCATGGCCGATGACGACGTCAGGGAGCGGATCTACCGTCTCGAAGCTGAGATCGAGCACTTCGCCAAGGTGGCGGAAGGTTGCCGCAAGATCATCCTGGTCTCGAAAATCGTTGTTTCCCTCGGCGCAGTGACATTGCTGGTTACCCTGTTTGGGTTGCTGAGATTCGATCAGCTCGCTTTCATGGGCTCGATTGCCGCCATACTTGGCGGAATTGTCGGCGTCGGATCGAACACGACCACCCGCAATCAAGCACAAGAGCGGATGCGGGCTGCGGAGAAACTACGCACCGAGCTGATTGACCAGCTCGAGCTGTCCTCCACCTGAATCAGGTGTCAGACTCAGCCTGAGTGGAGTCCGGCGCGAAGTGACCAGCCCGCCGGTCCTCGTCATTGCGAGGAGCCAACGGGTCCGGCCCGAAGTGGCCGGCCCGATGACAGGCTCCGCGACGAACCAATCCAGTGCTGAGAGGTCGTTCTGGATTGCTTCGCTTCGCTCGCAATGACGATTCGGAGTCATCATTGCGAGGAGCTCACGCCGAGTTGATCGCACGCTGCTGACGCTGTCCAAATCTTGAGCCCGGCGTCCTCCAATCGATGGACGCGGCGCGTCGGTCGCCCCGCCATTGTCCGCGCGCCACGAATCGCAACATGGAGATGCAGATGAACGCAAATATCACGCGCGCGGCTTCGGCTTTGGCAAGTCTCGCAATGGCATTGCTCGCGAGTCCGGTTTCTGCCGGCGCCGCGCAAGATCACAAGCCGAACCAGGTCGCCGTAAAGGTCGTCCCGGTATACAATCCGGGTATCGGAACGCAGCGCAGCAAGATCTATCTTTTCGGAAAACCGCGCTCCTCGTAACACGAATGCGGCGGAGAACTTTCAGGACGCCTTCAACATCAGTTACTGAAATCAAGCCGCAACGCCCGGACAGTGATTGGAGATCGATGATGCCGATGACCCGACGTGGTATCGTTACGCTCGCACTGGCAGGCGGTTTGTTGATCGGAACGTCCGCGGCGGCTCCGCTGTCGGCCGCGGACGAAAGCGAGCTCGCGAACGCGTTGCGCGCCGGCGGGCTCGTCATCCTGGTGCGTCATGGCGCCACCTTCCCTGACCAGGCCGACACGGACCCCTTCCATCCGGACAACATCGCGGCGCAGCGCAACCTCAATGATAAGGGCAAGGCGTTGGCGAAAGCCTTCGGCGAGGCCTTGCGCCAGATCGGCGCCCCTGTCGGCACGGTTTATACGAGCTTGTTCAACCGCGCCTACGAGACGGCGGTGCTGGCCGGCTTCACGGACATCCAGAAGACCGCCGACATCACCGAAGGCGGCCTCGTGGTGTCACCAAACGAGAACAACCGGCGCGCTGAAGCCCTTCGCAAGATGCTCGGCGCGGCACCCAAACCCGGCACCAACACCGTCATCATCACCCACAAGCCGAATATCGTCGACGCGCTCGGCAAGGACTGGTTCGACGTGAAGGAAGGCGAAGCGTCGATCTTCCGCCCCGAGAACGGTAGCTATCATCTGGTCGCGCGCGTGCAGATGGATGAATGGTCCCGCCTGGCGGCGGTCAAATAGTCTGTTGCATCGCGACGGGGAGATGCAGAAATCCGCGAAACCGCGCCCGCCCGCCGCGAACCGGATCGCCCGCACGTTGGATTGTTGGGAAACGGGCGACCAGCTTGCTGATCGCGACGCGCGCCTCCATGCGGGCGAGCGACATGCCCGCACAGGCGTGGATTCCCAAGCCGAAAGCAAGGTGCCGATTGGGCGAACGGCGAATATCGAGCCGGTCGGGTTCCGGAAATTGCGCGGGGTCGCGGTTGGCGGCACCGATGCACAGGTGCACATAAGTCTTGGCCGGAATGGTCATGCCGTTGAGGACTGTGTCGCGCGTGGCGCGGCGATTGCCCAGCTGGTTGGAACTCTCCATGCGCAGGAATTCTTCGATTGCGGTGTCGATCAGCTCGGGATGGTGCGCAAGTTCCTCCATCGCGTCGGGATGGCGCAACAGCAGATCGACGCCGTTGCCGATGAGATTGGTGGTGGTCTCATGTCCGGCATTGAGCAGGAATATGCAGTTGTGAATCAGTTCCAGTTCAGACAACCGTTCGCCGGCGGTACTGGAGTTTGACGCGAATTCGCTGGCGTTGATCAGCGTCGACAGAATCTCGCGGCCATCATCGCTGCCTTGATCTCTGCGGCGGGCAATCAGATCGGCCAGATACGCCTTGAACTCGGCCACGGCCTGTACGCCGGCTCCGAATTGCTCCGGCGTCAGACGAGGCTCGAGCGCGCCGAGGATCGCGAGTGACCATCGCCGCAGGGGTCCACGCTCCTCCTGTGGCACCCCGAGGAGATCGCCGATGAGCTGCAGCGGGATCGCGGCGGCGAAATCGTCAATCACGTCGATCGTGCCGCGACGGCCCGCGTTATCGAGCAGGCGGTCGACCAGCGTCTCGATGCGAGGCTCCAGCGCCTTGAGGGCACGCGGCGTAAAGGCCGGCGCCAACAGCTTGCGCACGCGGGTATGAATGGGCGGATCGTTGAACACGAGACTCGTCGTGTGATGCTCGTACAACAGGCTGTCGCCGAAGTTCGGCCGGAAGTCGACTTTCTTGTCCGAGCTCCAGGTCGCCGCATCGTGGTAGACCTGAGCGAGGTCGTCATAGCGGGTGAGGAAGAAAGAGCCGTCCGGCAGCTTGTGAACGGGTGCCTGTTCGCGCAGCGCCCGATAGGTGGGGTAGGGATCGTTCAGGAATGTTTGGCTTAGGTGCGCGAGATCGAAATCGCGGACGAGTTCGGTGAAGCGCTGCATAGATGACACTCTATCCATAGATGACGCGTCTTCCGCAATCCGCAGCCGGTCACTCCGGGGCGGGCTCCAGGCCGGAGCCCGGAATCCATAGTCTTGGGCGGTGAGCTTATCCGAGGCGTTCGTGGTTATGGATTCCGGGCTCGCCGCTGCGCGGCGCCCCGGAATGACGCCACGGGTGTGGCAACGCATAGATGGCAACGGCCGCACATAGATGACGTTTCTCTCATAGATGACGTCCTCGTCCATAGATGACGCCTGTTTCGCAATCCGCAGCCGGTCATTCCGGGGCGGCCAGGCCGGAGATAGTCTCGGTGAGCTTATCCGAGGCGTTCGTGGTTATGGATTCGGCTCGCCGCTGCGCGCGGAATGACGCCACGCAGCGCATAGATGGCAACGGCCGCGCATAGATGACGCTTCTCTCATAGATGACGTCCTCGTCCATAGATGACACCTGTTGCGCAATCCGCAGCCGGTCATTCCGGGGCGGGCTCCAGGCCGGAGCCCGGAATCCATAGTCCTGGGTGGTGAGCTTATCCGAGGTGTTCGTGGTTATGGATTCCGGGCTCGCCGCTGCGCGGCGCCCCGGGATGACGCGGTGGGCGGGGCAACGCATAGATGACACCGCCCGCACATAGATGACGTCACGTCATAGATGACGACTCCGGCCATAGATGTCCCAACTCTTTCTCGGGGCGTGCGCGTTGCTCTGCCATGAAGACGGGGACCTGCTCGGGCAATGGAACGATGGACGCTATGGCCGTGGTGGCTGATCGAAGCGCATAGGATCTCCTGGGGGGATCGGCGGGCGGAGTTGCGCCGGCTCTCATAATGACGGAGACAATATTTTGCTTATTGTGAATGCAAGCACAAATTCTCATCGAGATTATCGCAAGGCCTCCGCTTTGCGCGGAGGATGACATGGAGAGATGCGGTCGCAAAACGACAAAGCGAGCACCAACCGGACTTGATCCCGATGCCGTCATAGTGCTCGTTGAGCTTTGCAAATCGGCCATGCCAATATGAAACGGAGACCCCGCGCCCGTACCGCGAGGGCCAAGACACAAGTAGGGAGGGCGCGCGATGCCGAGACAAGAGATCCTCGATCGCATCCATAAATATGTTGAGCCGTTTCACATCACCAAAGGCAAGCGCTTTCGTTTGAAGGATATCGACCCGGGCGAGACCTGCGGGTTGAACCTAGCCAAGGGCGAAGCGGCAGACTTGCTGCAACGCAGCACGGAATGGCTCGCGGAAGAGCAGGAGATGCTCTACGCCCAAGACCGGTGGTCGCTATTGCTGGTTTTCCAGGCCATGGATGCGGCCGGCAAGGACGGCACAATCAAGCACGTCATGTCCGGCGTCAATCCGCAAGGCTGTCAGGTCTTCTCGTTCAAGCAACCTTCAGCCGAGGATCTCGACCACGATTTCATGTGGCGATATGCGAAGTCCTTGCCCGAACGCGGACGTATCGGGATATTCAACCGGTCCTATTACGAGGAGGTCCTGGTTGTCCGCGTGCACCAGGAGATCCTGAAACGCCAGCGCCTTCCCGATCCACTGGTCAGCAAACGGATCTGGGACGAACGGCTCGCCGATATCGCGCATTTCGAGGACTACCTCACCCGGCAGGGCACGATCATTCTCAAGTTCTTTCTGCATCTGTCGCGCGATGAGCAGAAGAGGCGGTTCATGCAACGCCTCGATCGACCAGAGAAGAACTGGAAATTCTCGGCGGCGGACGTGCGTGAGCGCCAGTACTGGGACGATTACATGCATGCGTTCGAGGACGCGATCCGGGCGACCGCCTCCCAGCAGGCGCCTTGGTTTGTGGTACCGGCCGACAACAAGTGGTTTACCCGCTTGGTTGTCGCGGCAGCGATCGTCGAAACAGTCGAAGGCCTCGACCTCACATACCCGAAGGTCGACGCAAACAAGAAGGAAGAGCTCGCTGCGGCGCGTGTGGCGCTGGCCAAAGAGAAGTAGCGACTCCTTGTTATGCGCATGTCCTTTCCTCGTCATTGCGAGGACGGGTCCGGCCCGAAGTGGCCGGCCCGATGACAGGCTCCACGACGAAGCAATCCAGTGTTGAGAGGTCGTTCTGGATTGCTTCGCTTCGCGCGCAATGACGCATTCGCTAGCCCGGTTACGCGCCGGCTTCAGCAGCCGTTACAATTCTCCGCAAGCTATCGGTCGAACGAATGACCAGCTTTTCCGCTTCCACCACCAAGAAAAATACGATTCCTCCGGCAAACAGCCACGGCCAAACCCTAAGCGGGACGGCCTCATTGCCGAATAAGCGTTGCAGCGGCGACGCGTAGGTAAAGAGCAGCTGCAACAGCACCACCGCGCCAATGCCGAGCGGCAGGTATTTGTTGCCGAAGTGCGCCGTCAAAGAGAGCGATGAATCCAACAGGTATCGGCTGTTCAGAAGGTAGAACACCTGTCCGATCGTGATGGCATTGACGGCGACAGTCCTGGCGAGCTGGTCCGATGCACCTTGCGACTTCATCCAGAAGAAGGCGGCCAGCGTATAGACGAGCAGCGCCAGACCGACGAAGACGATGCGCCAGATCCCAAACGGCGTCAGGATCGGCCGATCGACGCTGCGTGGCACGCGCTGCATCACGTCGAGCTCATGCGGTTCGAAGGAAATCACCAGTCCCAGAGCCACGGAGGTCACCATGTTGACCCAAAGGACTTGCGGCGCCGTGATGGGCATCGTGAAGCCGAAAAAGATGGCGACCGCGATGACGAGCGCCTGGGCAACGTTCGTCGGCAGCATGAATAGAATCGCCTTCTCGATATTGTTGTAGACGGTACGTCCCTCCTTCACGGCGGCGGTGATCGACGCAAAATTGTCGTCAGCCAGGATCATTTCGGCGGCTTCTTTCGTGACTTCGGTGCCCTTGATTCCCATTGCCACGCCGATATCGGCCTTCTTCAGGGCGGGGGCATCGTTGACCCCATCCCCCGTCATCGCAACGATCTGTTTGTTCGCCTGAATGGCCTTGACCAGACGGAGTTTGTGCTCGGGGCTCGCGCGCGCAAACACATCGACCTCGCGCACGCGCTCCTGCAAGGTGGCCGTATCCATGTCCTCGATTTCGGCGCCGGTGACGGCGGTCTTGCCGTCACCAATGTCCAGCATCTTGGCGATCGCCGCCGCCGTGATCTTGTGATCGCCGGTGATCATGGTCACCCGAATGCCGCCGCTGTGGCATTCGCGCACGGCTTCGATCGCTTCCTTGCGGGGCGGATCGAGCAGCCCGACCAGGCCAAGAAGGACGAGGTTCTTCGGCAGGTCGGCCGCGGTGAGGCTACCCACGCTAACCGCAGGGTTTTCGAGCCACGCCAGTCCCAGCACCCGTTCGCCTTGGCCGGCAAGCCGATCGGAGGCCTGCGCGAAATAATCACGTGCGAGCGGCACGTGTTGCCCGCCATCGGTCTGCTGCCGATCGCAATGATCGAGAATGACCTCCGGGGCGCCTTTGACCAGGAGCATGGTCCGACCATCGGCGCTTTGGTGAAGCGTCGCCATGAATTTGTGGTCTGACTCAAACGGAATGACGTCAATCCGCGGATGCGCATGTTGCTCAGCATCGCGATCCATTCCGAGCTTGTTGGCGAATGGATAGAGCGCGCCTTCGGTCGGGTCGCCCTCGACCTTCCAGGTTCCATCCTGCCGAAACAGCTCAGCGTCGTTGCACAGCAACGAGACGCGCCCCATGCCCTCCAGGACAGGGTCCTTCTTGGCAGCGTCACCGTTCTGCAGGACCTTGCCTTCGGGCGAGTAGCCGTCACCGGTGATCTGAAATTTCGCATCCGCCGTCACCGCGGAAACGACCATCATCTCCATCAGCGTGAGCGTGCCGGTCTTGTCCGAACAGATGCGTGACACCGAGCCCAGCGTTTCGACCGCGGGGAGGCGCCGTATGATGGCGTTGCGCTGAGCCATGCGCTGCACGCCGATCGCCAGCGTGATGGTGATGAGCGCCGGCAGACCTTCCGGGATGACCGAGACCGCGATGGCGACGACCGCCTGGAACAGCTCGACGAAATCCATGCCCTTCACCCATTTGCCATAGGCGAAGACCAGGATGGCGACGACCCCGATGACCGCGGTGATCGAATAGCCGAACTTCTTGATTTGACGCAGCAGCGGCGTCTCCAGCGCACTGACACTCGACAGCAATTGATTGATGCGGCCGAGCTCGGTGTCACTTCCGGTCGCGACGACGATGCCCGTGGCACGGCCCGCAACAACCGTGGTTCCGGAAAATGCCATGTTGTCGCGGTCGCCGACCGTGGCGTTTGCGGCGAGCGTGCCGGTCGATTTGTCGGCTGGCACCGATTCCCCGGTCAGCGCCGCTTCCTCGGTGCGGAAATTCTTCACGTCGATGAGGCGAAGGTCGGCGGGGACTTTGTCGCCGGACTCGAGCAGCACAACATCCCCGGGGACCAGCTGCTCCGCCGCGATCATGCGGGTCTCGCTGCCGCGGAGTGTGCGCGACTCCGCCGACAGCATGTTGCGGATCGAATCAAGCGCCTTCTCCGCCCGGCCTTCCTGAACAAAGCCAAGAAGCGCATTCAAAACGACCACGCCGAAAATGATCGCCGCATCAATCCACAGATTCAGCATCAGCTTGACGAAGCCGGCACCGAGCAGGACATAGACCAGAATATTGTTGAACTGCGACAAGAACCGCATCAGCGGTCCCCGCGCCTTGCCTTCCGGCAATTGGTTGGGACCATATGTCTGCAGGCGGCTTGCGGCCTCGCGTCCGTCCAGGCCTGTGTCCGCGCTGGTGTTGAGCCGTTTCTCGACCTCTTCCCGGCTCAACGCGTGCCAGGCCGGTTTGTCGTCTTGTGGCGGGATTTTGGAAGCCGTTGTCATGACGCCTCAGCCCTTCCTCAGAAAGGTGATCAGGCCGCTGCAATGATTGCGACAGCAAGCAGTCCGTTATTGCGCCTGGCGCTGCTTTGCGCCCGCGATCAGCGACAGCTCCAGCTATAGCAGCGGCCGTGAAAGCCACGCCGCGAACAGATGCAACGCGCAGGGGTCACCGGATTCAAACTGCTGGCCGCCTTGCAGACAGGTGATCCGCTTATTGGGGCGGACCTCGCCGCGACCGAACTCAGAGCAAGGACGGCCGCCGCGAAAGCTATGCCAGCTACGACGTTCAACATGATGCCCTCCCTTGTAGGCCCCCTTACGGGTGCCTCTTAGTTGGTCTTGTGCATATTGGTCTGTTCGGCTCTTGCTGCACCTGTTGACGACTCCAGTTCGGGCAGCCGTTTCAGCATCGACGCCACCTCGGCACGTTGAGCCTTGATGTAATCATAATACAAACGCTCAACCCGCCGGTACGGCGTGCCGCGAACGCTGGCTAACCGGTCACGGTGCTCGTCATGCGCGGCAAGGATATCGTCATATTTCTTGCCGAAGTAACGCAGGTTGGTGTCGAGATTGACGAACCGAGGATCCGACAACAAGTCGACCGCCTGCTCGGTCTTGCCCATCCGGAACGGCGACTGCAAGGTGAAGAGGCGGAAGGTCGTGTCGTAGAGATCGTTCGGCGCGTGGACCGGCAGTGTTTTCACCAGGGCGCCCGGGCGCGTGGGAAGCCAGTTGAATTCGTGCAGTGCATCCCGGCGCGGGCCGTCATCGTGTATTTGCCGATAGTCCGTTATGTCTTCGGTATTGCCGAGCACCGCCAGGTTCACGAACTCGTTGGCCGGTACCGCAAGGTTGAATATCTGGCGGAACTTGATGGCTCGCACCGAAAGGGGCGACCAGATATTGGCGGCGGCGAGGGCGTTGCGTAACGTGTGGACGCAGTTGTCGGCCCAGACGCTCCAATTGTAGTCGGCCTCTCCTTCGGCGTATTCGCGGTTCTTGTCGTTCAGGAACGCGATCACTTCGTCGAGCATCTTCTCGGTGATCGGCAGGCGCGCGCAAAACGCCGAACGCGCAAAGGTGAGCGCCAAATCGGTGCCGATCCCATGTTGGCTGACAAAATCTTTCAGGCTGCCGCCGTCCCTCTGGTTCGGGTAGTCGTGAAAATCGACGCCCTTGTAAACGTCCTTGTCGACAACCTCCTGGAGCGTGGCGTCGAAATGGGCTTGCGTGAGCGGCTCGTCGGCATTGACATTGCCTTCGAAGAACAACCTGTAGCCGGGGACCGCGACCCAGTTCACATTGCGAAACCAGCGTCCCACGCTCACGCCGGCCCCGTGCTCTGGATCATAGACATCCGTTGCCGCAACATGGCATCGGCGCAACTGCGGGAATGAGGCGCGCTCATCCTTGCAGGCGCCTTTGATGTACATCACCGCGTGACCGGCGATGCCGCCATCTCCTTTGAGCTTGGGGCGGAACTGGCTGGTCGCACACAGTTCCACGTAATAAGGAAACAGCTTGTCGTAGGCGGGATCGGGGCGGCGCTCGACGATGATACGGTCCGGCTTCAGCAAGAACCGCGCAATGACGCTGTCGCTCAAGCCGAAGACCAGCGCGGTGAAGACAACCACGACGGCCGCAAACACGATCAGGATCACGCGCGTGATTCTGCGGTTGCGGAAAAAAGCGACTGGCACCGCTGGGTTCCTCTGGGATGGATTTGTGCCGGGACCGAGCCCGACACACCAAGCCAGTCTAACGCTCCGAAGTCGTCATTGCGAGCGAAGCGAAGCAATCCAGAGAGAGTCCCGGTGGGCGCAAATCAAATTTGGGCCGCCGAGCTGGATTGCTTCGTCGCAATGACGAGGACCGGCGGGCCGTCGGCGCCGGTCAGGTGCACCAGCAGGGCGTCGCAGTCGTCCGGGATGGCATCGCCGCGCCAGCCCACGTGTTGATCGGGCCGGATCAGCGCGAAGCGAGCGCCGTATCTGGCCCGCAGCCGATCGTCTCCCGGCGCTAGAACTTTCAGCGGAACCCCGCGCGCTTGCGCGGCGGCGAGCAGCGCATGCGTGCCGGCGGTATCGCCATCCGTCACCAGCAGCGTGAATCCCGGACCAAAGTGATCGTAGAGCGAGGAGCCGTCGGCGAGCCACAGGTGTGGCGCCAGACATCCCGGGTGAGCGGACGGGACATAAAGCATGAAGTGCTCGGGCGGCGGCTCGCTGCCGTCGCTGATGATGATCGGTGAGTTGGCGTAGCGCAGGCCGAGGATCACGCCGAGCGTCTTGAACTCGCGCACTTTGACGGCCTCGATGATGTCCGCCACTTCGCGGCGCGTGGCCTCGCCGCGCGGGCTGTCCTCTTCCAGTGCGGGGCGCACCAGCTCGTTCGACACGGCGCTGTAGTTCTGCACGGCTTCGGCGATGGTGCGCTCATGCACCGGGCGGCGCTCGGCTTCGTAAGACCCGAGCAATGCCTCGCCGCCCCAACCCGCCAGCCTGGCAGACAGCTTCCAGCCGAGATCGACCGCGTCGCCAATGCCCATGTTCATGCCGAACCCGCCGAACGGCGGATGCAGGTGGCAGGCATCACCGGCGAGGAACACGCGTCCGGCGCAATAGCGGTCGGCGACGAGCCGGTGTGCGTCCCACAAATCGGTGCCGACGATCTCGATCTTCAGATCGGCGATCCCGCTGCCGCGGCGGATCAGTTCGGCTGCATCTATCGTCGATGGATCAACATCGAGCTTGGTCGCCATGAAGAACCAGAGACCCTCCTCGTCCATCGGTCCGAGCAGTGAGGGCACATCCTCATTGACCATCCAATACATGATGGCCGGCTCGTGGACATTGCGCGCGGCGAGCTCCGGCGCGCGGAAGATGATGCTGTAGTTGCGCGAGAATGCGCCGTCGCCGGTCATGCGGGCGCCGATCGCCTCGCGCACGACGCTGCGCGCGCCATCGGCGCCGATCAGATAGGCGCTGTGGACGACGGCACTGCGGCCGTCGCGATGGTCCTTGAAGCGGGAAACAACTCCATCCGCGCTTTGGCTGAGTGACAGAAACTCGGTCTCGAAGTAGATCCGCACACCGGGAAGCGATTGCGCGCGCGTGCGCAGCACGTCCTCCAGCACATATTGCGGCACCCACTGGGCTTCCTCGGAATAGAGGTTGTTGCGGGCGCGGCTGCCGTGCAGCGCATTTTCAAAGCAGGTGAGAAAATGCCCGTTCATCCGGGTCGCAAACACGACGGTTGACGGCCGGTCCGGTGAGATAGGGGACGCCTTGCGCAGTGTGTCGGCGATGCCCCACCGGCGCAGATGCTCGCGGGTGCGCACATTCGTGGTCTTGGCGCGCGGGCTATAACCGGTCCGGTCATTGCGCTCGACGACAATGCAGCGCACGCCGCGCAGGCCAAGCTCGATGGCCGCCGCCAGCCCGACCGGGCCCGCGCCGACGATCACCACGTCCGTCGTTGCATCGGTCAGACGAGTTGTTTCGGGCATGATCTCGGCGCCGTGCGCGTCACGGCATCGGCAAGCCGATGCTCGGGATTGGGTTCGGCAGATAGGCGCCGGCGCGCACCGCTGTCTGCAGGGTCTTGAAATCCTTGCCCGACCGGAACGCGTCGTAGACCTTTGCCGGATCGAAAAACGTCCCGATCGGATTGGCAGCGAAATCCGCCGACGTGCGCATCCACTCGCTCGACGCTTTCCAGTCGGAGAAATTGTCGCTCTGCAGCTCGACGTAGTTGCCTTCCGGGTCCTGATAGTAGAGCGAGATCGTGAGCCCATGGTCGAGGCAGAAAGCCGGCTCCACGCCGCCCTGCCGCAGGCGATCGAACGATTCCATCAAATCGGCGAAGCTCGCGTACTCGAAGGCGCAATGGTGCATGCCGTTGTGACGGACTTTTTCGGTATCGTCGCCAAGCCCGGGAACAGCCAGGAAGGCAATGCGGTGATTGGCGGCATCGTTGGTCATCCAACACGCGGTCGCATCGCGGAACTGGACCTGGGCGCCGAGCACCAACGCGTACCACGCGATCATGTCGTCGAGGCGACTTGTCTTCATGGTCACATGATGCAGGGTCGGCTTGATGGTCGCCATGGCTTCCTCCCGATCGATTGCGGGCATGGTTTGTGGTCACCCGCAGGGTCTTGCTTAATCGGCGCGCCTGATAGGCGGAAGATGGCAATTCTGTGCAAGCGATAGCTTTTCTCTATCGATCGAATTTCGGCGAATTGCGGTTCGTCCGCCCCTTTCGGCAGCCCGGAGACTCACGCTAGTGGATAGGGCGGCTCACATGGACCGCTCGCCTCGCCTCTACACCATCCCGCCATCGGCACCATTTCTGCCGACGCTTCTGCACGCGCTGCTGAGCGGCAAACTTGTCCCGGGCTTTACCGGTGAAGATCCGGCGCGGCTGGCTGAGGCCACCATTTATCTGCCGACCCAACGCGCGTGCCGGCTGGCCCGCGAGGCGTTTCTCGACGCGCTCAACGCTGACGCAGCGGTGCTGCCACGCATCGTTCCGCTGGGTGATATCGACGAGGACGAGATCATCTTCGCGCAAGCCGCGACCGGCACGGCGGCACGCGATGCGCTGGAGCTGCCACCGGCGCTCGGAACTTTCGAGCGCCGCGCGCTGCTGGCGCAGCTGATCCTGGCTTGGACCCGCCAGCTGGAGCGGGCCGGGGCGACGGACCCGCCGCTCATTGTCAACAGCCCGGGCGCCGCGTTCGGCCTTGCCGACGATTTGGCGCGCCTGATCGACGACATGACCACCCGGCAGGTGCCCTGGGACCGGCTCGATCAGCTCGTGCCCGACGCGATGGACGCCTACTGGCAGCTCACGCTGCGGTTTCTGAAGATTGCGCGTGAGCAGTGGCCCAAGCTGCTGGCGGCACGCGACGCCGTTGACCCTGCCGAGCGGCGCGATCGGCTGATCGCGGCGGAACGCGCGCGGCTCGAGGCGACGCCGGACCGGCTGGTCATCGCCGCCGGGTCGACCGGTTCGATGCCATCGACCGCGACCCTACTCGCGACCATCGCGCATCTGCCACGCGGCGCGGTCGTGCTGCCCGGGCTTGACACCATGCTCGATGCAGACGCGTGGAAGCTGATCGGCGGCACACCCGATGTGGCGCCGGCCGCCGGCCACCCGCAATTCGCCATGCAGGCGCTGCTGGCGCGCGTGGGCCTGCGCCGCGACGAGGTCATCTCACTCGCGCCCCCGTATGGCCGCGAGGCATTGATCTCGGAGGTGATGCGGCCGGCCGCCGCCACACACCAATGGCGCGACAAGCTCAAGCGCTCCTTCCTCGATCACGCCGCCACCAGTTTCGCCGACGTTGCGGTCGTGGAGGCGGGCAGTGCCGAGGAGGAAGCGCTGGCGATCGCGGTTGCGCTACGCGAGACCCTGGAAACACCGCACACAACGGCAGCGCTGGTGACGCCCGACCGCGGCCTTGCGCGCCGGGTCGCGGCGGCGCTGGGCCGCTGGACCATCGTCGCGGATGAGTCGAGTGGCGCGGCCTTGAGCGAGACGCCCGCAGGACGGTTCGCGCAGCTCGCCGCCGAGGCCGTGCTGTCCGGCCTCGAGCCGGTGAGCCTGCTCGCTTTGCTCAAACACCCGTTGCTTCGCCTTGGTGCGCGGCAAGGCGCGTGTCTCTATGCGGCGAACGCGCTGGAGCGGGCGATCCTGCGCGGGCCGCGGCCGCGCGCCGGCATCGCGGGGCTGGACCACGCCCTGCGCGCGCTGCGGACCGAGGTGGACGGGCTGCGCAACGGGAGGCCGTCGTTGCTGCATCGCTCCGATCCACGCGCGGCGTTGAGCATGGGCGAACTCGACGCTGCCGCCGATCTGGTATCCCGTCTCGGCCCCGTTCTGCGCCCGTTCGCGCAGATCGCCCGGGTGGCATCGTTCCGGGATCTCGCCGGGCGGCATCGCGGGCTCATCGAAACGTTGAGCGAGGACGAGAGCGGGGACGTGCTCGCCTTTGCCAACGAGGACGGCGCCGCGCTGGCGGACGTCTTCGATGATATCCTGATGCAAACCGATGCGGATATTCCGGTCGCACCTGGCGACTACGTCGAATTGTTTGTTGCGGCGCTGCAGACGCGCGTCGTTCGCCGGCCGCCACAGCCCGGCGCGCGCGTGCATATCCTCGGACCCCTGGAAGCGCGTCTGACGCGGTTTGATCGCGTTGTGCTTGGCGGATTGGTCGAGGGCGTGTGGCCGCCGGACGTGCGCACTGATCCGTGGCTGAGCCGGCCCATGCGCCACGCGCTGGGTCTTGATTTGCCCGAGCGCCGGATCGGGCTCTCGGCCCACGACTTCGCGCAGCTGTTTGGTTCGGGGCCGGTCGTGCTCACCCGAGCGGCGAAACTCGGCGGGACGCCGACCGTGGCGTCGCGCTTCTTGCAGCGGCTTGCCGCAATCGCTGGCGAAGAACTATGGACGGCCGCGTTGGCACGCGGGGCGAACTACGTGGCCTGGGCGCACGACCTTGACCGCGCGCGCGACGTCAAACCGGTGAAGCGGCCGGAGCCAAAACCTCCACGCGCCGCACGCCCGACTTCACTATCGGTGACGGAGATCGAGCACTGGCTGCGCGATCCTTACAGCATCTATGCGAGGCATCTACTCGGTCTGCGGCCGCTCGATCCGGTCGATACGCCCCCGGGCGCGCGCGACCGCGGCATCGTCATCCACGGCGCCATCGGTGAGTTCACCGAACGCTATCGCGAGCGACTGCCCGACGACATCGTCGGCGAATTGTTGACACTCGGGCGCAAGCACTTTGCGGTTCTGGAGGATTTTCCCGAGGCGCAGGCGTTCTGGTGGCCGCGCTATGTGCGTATCGCGCATTGGTTCGCCGAGTTTGAGAAGGGGCGCCGGCCGCTCGTTACCAAACTCGGCGCCGAGCTGCGCGGCAAGCTGACGATCCCGCTTGGCGAGCGGGCGTTCACGCTGACCGCGCGCGCTGATCGGATTGAGCACCTGGGCGATGGCCGCTACGCCATTCTCGATTACAAGACGGGCGGGGTTCGCACGCCACCCCAGGTCCGATCCGGTTTGGCCCCGCAGCTCACGTTGGAAGGCGCCATACTTCACGCCGGCGGTTTCGAGAATACGCCTGAAGGCTCGATCGCCGAGTTCATGTACGTATCGCTGCGCGGCGGTCAGCCTCCCGGCGAACTGAAGCCAATCGCCTGGGATGACTCGAATCCGGATCTTGAGTCCGATAATGCTCTGCGGCGATTGACCGGGGTGGTTAAAGCGTTCGACGACGAAGACACGCCCTACCGCTCGCGCGAGCGGCCGATGTTCATGCGCCGCGGCGGCGGCGACTATGACCACCTGGCCCGCATCAAGGAATGGTCGCTGTCGGGCGGCGCCGATGATCTGGACGGGCAGGCCGAATGAACGCACTGCACGCCATTCCCCACGACGTGCTGGCGCTGCAACGCGTCGCCTCCGATCCGTCGCTGTCGGCCTGGGTGTCCGCCAATGCGGGCTCCGGCAAGACCCACGTGCTGGCGCAGCGCGTGATCCGGCTGCTGCTGCAGGGAACCGATCCGGCAAAAATCCTGTGCCTGACATTCACCAAGGCGGCGTCCGCCAACATGGCGAACCGGGTGTTCACCACGCTCGCCAAATGGATCACGCTCGACGATCGCGAGCTCGATCGGGCCATCCGCGACGTCGGCGCCGAGGGCGGTCCGGAGCGGCGCGCCTTGGCGCGACGCCTGTTTGCCTGCGCGCTCGAAACACCCGGTGGACTCAAGATCCAGACCATTCACGGTTTTTGTGCGCGGCTGCTCCAGCAATTCCCGTTCGAGGCACATGTAGCGGCCCGGTTCCGGGTGCTCGAGGAGGCGCAGCAGCGCCAGTTGTTGGAACAGCTGCGGCTCGCCGTCCTGCTCGATGCCGCCGGCCACCCGGAGAGTGCGGGCGGCCGCGCGCTCGCGGTTGCGATCACGGCGGCGAGTGATCTCGCTTTCAAGGATGCACTCTCCGAAGCGATCGACAAACGTGCACTGATCGAAGCTTTCATCGACTCCGCGGGCGGGGTTGAGGGAATCGCGCGCGCGCTCTCACAACTTTTCGGCATCGCGGCAGATACGAGTTTGCAGCAAATCGATGCTGAGATTGTTGAAGGACCTTACCTGCCCCGATCCGAGTGGGCCGCGGCGGCTCAGATCTATTGCATGGGCTCGAAGCGCGATTGCGGCCAAGCCGCACAGTTGCGCAAGGCGCTCGATGCGTTCGGCGCTGAGCGTATCGAGGCCTATCTGTCGGTATTCCTCACCGACCGCAAAGAGCCGCGTCAATCGTTGATGACGACCAAGCTCGCGGGCGAGTACCCGGACCTCGCATCGAGGCTTTCCCAGGAGCAAGCGCGGCTTGTTCGTCTCTATCAACAGCGGCGGGCGGTCGCCGTACGCGAGCGCACCGCGGCGCTGCTTACCATCGCGGATTCCGTGATCAAACGATACCGGGCCGAGAAGGAAAGGCGTGGCCTGCTCGATTATGACGACCTGATCGACAAGACGCTGGCGTTGCTCGATCGGGTCGATGCCGCCTGGGTGCACTACAAGCTTGATCTCGGCATCGATCATTTGTTGATTGATGAAGCCCAGGATACGTCGCCCGCCCAGTGGGAGATCGTCAAGCGCCTGGTGTCTGAATTCACGGCCGGCGTTGGCGCGCGCGGCGCCTTGGAGCGGTCAATTTTCGCCGTCGGTGACGAGAAACAATCGATCTTCTCGTTCCAGGGTGCGGTGCCGGCGGCGTTCGCCGAGATGAGCCGGCACTTCCGGCGCGCGCATGACGGCGGCAACCTGCCGTTTCTGCCCATAGAGTTCAAACATTCATTCCGCTCGGTGCAGGTCGTGCTCGATGCGGTGGACCACGTGTTCCGGCAGCCGGCGGCCTATGCGGGCCTCAGTGCGGACGAAGCGCCGACCGCGCACACCGCGGTGCGGGCGCACGAGCCCGGATTCGTGGAGATCTGGGAACTGATCGAGCCCGAGGAGAAGGAAAAGGTCGAGGAATGGGACGCGCCGTTCGACACCACGTCGGAGACAAGCCCGCGCGCGAAGCTTGCCCGCATGATCGCGGGTGCGATCCGCACCTGGATCGCGCGTGGCGACGAGGTTGGTACCAGCGGCGACCGACGTCGCGTCCGCCCCGGCGACATTCTGGTCCTGGTGCGGCAGCGTGGACCATTGTTCGAAGCGATCATTCGCGCCCTGAAGGATGCCGCCATTCCGGTGGCGGGCGCCGACCGCCTGATCCTGACCGAGCACATTGCGGTGATGGATCTGCTGGTGCTCGCCGACGCGCTGCTGCTCGAGCAGGATGATCTTGCGCTCGCGACGGTGCTCAAAAGCCCGCTGTTCGGCATCTCCGAGCCGGAGTTGTTTGATCTCGCTTGGAAGCGCGAGGGCAGCTTGCGCGCGGCGCTGCGCGAACGACAGCCCGATATCGCGCGCCGGCTCGACACGCTCGCCATAAGGGCGCGCGGTGAGACGCCGTTCGGGTTCTACGCGACCCTGCTCGGCGCCGAGCATGGACGCAAACAGTTTCTCGCCCGGCTCGGGGCCGAGGCGAATGATGCCCTCGATGAATTCCTGAACCTCGCACTCGCGTATGAGCGGCACGAAACGCCGTCGTTGCAGGGCTTTGTTGCCTGGATGCGCACCGCGTCAGCGGACGTCAAACGCGATATGGAAATTGCGCGCGATGAGGTCCGGGTGATGACCGTGCACGGCGCCAAGGGATTGGAGGCGCCGATCGTCATCCTGGCCGATACAACGACACCGCCTGCCGGGCCGCCGCAATATCAACCCAAGCTGCTCGCGTTGCGATCGCCCGGCGCCGTGTCGGGGGCTGCCGATTGCCTCGTCTGGATGCCCAATCGCGACGATGAGATCGCACCGATCGCGCAGGCGCGCGCGGATGTGGTCAGCGCCGCGGAGGACGAATACCGGCGGCTTCTTTATGTCGGCATGACCCGCGCGGCCGATCGGCTGGTCGTGTGCGGGGCGGTGGGCAAGCAGGCCATGCCGGCCGGCTGCTGGTACCAGCTCATTGAGCAGGGGCTCGAAGCGAGTGCAGCGCTGGTGGAGGAGCCTGCGGATCACCGCGACGGCACCGTGCGGCGCTTTCGCACGGATGCCGCGGAACCGATCGCTCCGGTTGAGGCCGCGCCCGAGCAGATGACGTTCGCCTGGACGCCGGCCTGGCTCTGGGATGCCGTACCGGCCGCAACGACGGCGGCGCGGCCACTGACGCCATCGAACGCATCCGCTGGGCGCCATCGCCGCAGTGGGGATGCGACAGCGCGCGTGAGCGCGCTTGTGCGCGGCACGCTCGTGCACCGCCTGTTGCAGTCATTACCCGACGTCTCGCCGGAGCAGCGCCCTGAGGTGGCGCGGCAATTCCTGCAGAAGTCCGGCTCCATGCTCGCCGGCGAACATGATGACCTCATTGTCCAAGTCCTGAGATTGCTGAGCGCGGCGCCGTTCCAGCCGCTGTTTGGTCCTGGAAGCCGGGCGGAAGCGCCCATCGTCGGGCGACTCGCAGCCGCTGCCGGTCCGCTCATCGTTTCCGGGCAGATCGATCGCCTGGTCGTGGCCGACGATGCGGTGATGATCGCGGATTACAAAACGGACCAGTCGGCACCGCGCGACCTCGGCCAAGTGCCGAAGCCCTACCTGCGCCAGCTCGCGCTATATCGGGCGGTCCTCGGCAACCTCTATCGCGATCGTCCGGTGCGGGCCGCCCTCGTCTGGACCGCCATACCCGAACTGATGGAAGTTCCCGCCGAGATGCTCGATCAAGAGCTCGTAAACCTCACGGGGAGTTGAGCCATGGATTGGCGCATGTCCTTGGCGCGAAAGCGGTATTCACATTTCTCCACCGTGCGGTGGCGCCGCTTGACGCTCCTCGGACCGGTACCTACCTTCAGGGCCTTCCCGCGAGCGGCCCTCGCTCGAATTTGCAACCCAAGAGGTAAATCATGGCCGTAGGCAAAGTGACCGACGCGACTTTCGACGCCGAGGTCTTGAAATCGAAAGAGGCCGTCGTGGTCGACTTCTGGGCCGAGTGGTGCGGGCCCTGCCGCATGATCGCCCCGGCCCTGGAAGAGATCGCCGGCGCGCTCGACGGCAAGGTGAAGATCGTCAAACTCAATGTCGATGAGAATCAGGCGACCGCGGTCAAATACAACGTGACCTCGATCCCGACGCTCATGTTGTTCAAGGACGGCCAATTGTCCTCGCGCCAGATCGGCGCCGCGCCCAAGCAGAAGCTGGAATCCTGGATCAGCTCCAACGCTTGATAATCAACTCGGCGGCGTTCCGTTCGCCGCCAGCACCTCGCCGGCCAGATACAGCGAACCTGTGATCAGGATACGCGGCGCCGGGATCAAACCGAGGTGCGCCACATGTGCAGAGCGCGCCTTGGATGGTCTCGGCGCGCTCGGCCGGAAGGCCGATCTTGCGCGCAATGTCGGTGAGCGTGTCCGCGGACAGCGCTTTGTCCTGATGAATCGGCAGCGCGACCATCTTGCGGGTGAGCCCGGTGAAGTTGCGCAGGAACCCTTCGGCATCCTTGGTCGCCAGCATTCCAATGATCAGCACCAGCGGCCGCGAGACGCGCTCCTCGAGATCCGCCAGCGCTGCCGCAATGATCCGGCCGCCATCGACGTTGTGACCGCCGTCGAGCCAGATCTCGCTGCCAGCCGGAGCAAAGGCCGAGAGTTTGCCGTTGCTCAGACGCTGCAGCCGGGCCGGCCAATCGGCCCTGGTGACACCTTGCTCGAAGGCCTTTGCTGGTAGCCCCAAGCCCGACGCCCGCAGCGCCGCAATCGCGGTGCCCGCGTTATCGAACTGGTGGCGGCCAAACAATCGCGGCGCCGGTAGATCGAGCAGCCCGGCTTCATCCTGATAGACGAGCCGTCCGCGCTCCTCGGCGGCAGTCCATTCCTGGCCCATGACATGGAGTGGCGCCCGAACCTCCTCGGCTTGCCGCACGATGATCGCCAGTGGTCCTTCGTTTTGCCGGCCGATCACCCCCGGGACGCCGCGGCGCAGAATGGCGGCCTTTTCGGTCGCGATCTTCTCCAACGTGTCGCCGAGCAGATCGACATGATCGATCGACACCGGCGTGATCACGCTGGCGATGGGCTGTTCGACGACGTTGGTCGCGTCCAATCGGCCGCCGAGACCGACCTCCAGCAACAGCGCGTCCGCGGGATGGCGGGCGAACAACAGGAATGCGGCCGCCGTTTCAATTTCAAACACGGTGATCGGGGCGCTGCCGTTGGCGCGTTCGCATTCGGCGAGCACCTCGGCGAGCTCCTCGTCGCCCACCAGTGTACCGGCAAGGCGAAATCGCTCGTTGATGCGCACGAGGTTCGGCGAGGTGTAGGCGTGCACGCGCTTGCCGGCCGCTTCCAACATGGCGCGCATGAACGCGACGGTCGAGCCTTTGCCGTTGGTGCCGGCGACATGAATGGTCGGCGGCAAACGCCGCTGCGGATGGCCCAGCGCCTCGAGGATGCGCCACATGCGCCCAAGCGACAGGTCGATACGCCTGGGATGCAGCGCGAGCAGTCGTTTCAGTATGGCGTCAACCTGAGTCATCGATCGAACAAAACCCTGCGCGCGCCTGCCAAAGGCGGCTTGGACGGCTGCCCCGAGTATGGGTGAAGTCCTCTCGGGTCAAGTCCGCAGCGGCGCTGCCGACCAACCTCCGCTAGGCGCCGGCAGGCGCGGGCAGGGTGGTGCTCGCCTCGCTGGGCGTCTCGGCATTGGTGAGGATCCGGCAGAGCCGCGCCAGCGTTGCGCGCAGGTCGCGGCGGTGCACCACCATGTCCACCATGCCGTGCTCCTTGAGGTACTCGGCCTTCTGGAACCCTTCGGGCAGCTTCTCACGGATCGTCTGTTCGATGACGCGGGGGCCGGCGAAGCCGATCAGTGCGCCGGGCTCGGCGATGTGCACGTCACCCAGCATGGCGTAGGAGGCAGTGACGCCGCCGGTGGTGGGATTGGTGAGCACCACGATGTAAGGCTTGCGCGCTTCGCGCAGCCGCTGGATGGCGATCGTGGTGCGTGGCATCTGCATCAAGGACAGGATGCCCTCCTGCATGCGCGCGCCGCCCGACGCGGCGAACATGATGAACGGCGTACCTTTGCTGACCGCCGTTTCGATGCCCTTGATGATGGCTTCGCCGGCTGCCATGCCGAGTGAGCCGCCCATGAAATCGAATTCCTGAACGCCGATCACCACCGGTATGCGTTCCAGCCGACCAAAGCCGAGCTTGATCGCATCGTTAAGGCCTGTTTTTGCCCGCGCATCCTTGAGCCGATCCGCGTAGCGGCGTTCATCGCGAAACTTCAGCGGATCGACAGGCACTTCCGGGACCGCAATATCGAACCAGGTCTCGCCGTCGAACATCGATTTGAGGCGCGCTACGGCCCCCATGCGCATGTGATAGTTGGAGCCTGGAATCACGAACAGGTTGGCTTCCACATCCTTGTAGAAGACGAGCTGCCCGGTCTCCGGACATTTGATCCACAGGTTCTCCGGCGTTTCGCGCCGGGTCAGGATGTTGCGGATCTTGGGTCGGACGACGTTGGATATCCAGTTCATGAGCGTGTGCCGCTTGTGTTAGTTCGCAGCCGGATACTACAACATTCTGGAGAGAAAGGATTACTGGCAGGTGTGGCGCTGTGGCCGCACCCCTACTCGGCCGCGCGCGCACGCGCGCCGCGTACGCCCGCGGCAAGATCGCCAACCAGGGCCGTGACCGCTTTGACGCTCCGTGGACTTGCCTTCCCGTCGACAAGACTTGCCCGCAGCGCTTCGACCAGCGCCGACCCGACCACGACGCCGTCGGCTTCCCGCGCAATGGCGCCCGCGCTCGCGGCATCCTTGACGCCAAAGCCGACGCACACGGGCAGTACGGTGTGACGTTTGATACGCGCAACCGCCGCGGTCGCTTTGCCCGCATCCACGCTGGCTGACCCGGTAATTCCGGTGATCGACACGTAGTAGACAAAGCCCGATGTGTTGGCGAGCACGGCCGGCAGGCGCTTGTCATTGGTCGTGGGCGTGGCGAGCCGAATGAAGTTGAGGCCGCTGCGCAGCGCCGGCAGGCACAGCTCATCGTCTTCTTCGGGCGGCAGATCGACGATGATCAGACCGTCAACCCCGGCCGCCTTCGCGTCCGCCAGGAATCGCTCGACGCCGTAAATGTAGATCGGGTTGTAGTAGCCCATCAGCACGATGGGTGTTGCATCATCGCTTGTGCGAAACGCGCTGACCATGCTGAGCGTCTTTTTCAACGTCTGGCCGCCCTTCAATGCGCGCAGGCCGGCGGCCTGGATCGCGGGACCATCCGCCATGGGGTCAGTGAACGGCATGCCGAGCTCGATCACGTCGGCGCCAGCACCCGGCAGGGCCTTGATGATAGCGAGCGAGGATTCGTAGTCGGGGTCACCGCTCATCAGGAACGTGACCAGCGCGGCACGGCCCTCGCTTTTCAACGCGGCGAAACGGCGATCAATGCGGGTCGTCAAAGACTGCTCCCCAGGTGCTCGGCCACGGCGAAGATATCTTTGTCGCCGCGCCCGCACATGTTCATGACCATGAGATGGTCTTTCGGTTTCTGCGGGGCGAGCTCCAGCACTTTGGCCAGCGCATGCGCCGGTTCCAGGGCCGGAATGATGCCCTCGAGCTTGCAGCACAGTTGAAATGCGTCGAGCGCCTCTGCGTCGGTCGCCGAGAGATATTGCACGCGGCCGAGATCGTTGAGCCAGGCATGTTCGGGACCGATGCCCGGATAGTCGAGCCCGGCGGAAATGGAATGCGCCTCCTGGATCTGGCCGTCCTCGTCCATCAGCAAATAGGTTCGGTTGCCGTGCAACACGCCTGGCCGCCCTCCGGCAATCGAAGCGGCGTGCAGGCCGGTGGTAAGACCATGGCCTGCCGCTTCGACTCCATAGATCTCGATCTCCTTGTCATCCAGGAATGGATGAAACAAGCCCATGGCGTTGGAGCCACCGCCGATGCAAGCGACGAGACTGTCGGGGAGGCGGCCTTCGGCGGCTTGCATCTGCTCGCGCGTTTCGCGGCCGATCACGGATTGGAAGTCGCGCACCATCATCGGATAGGGATGCGGCCCGGCGACCGTGCCGATGCAGTAGAACGTGTTCTCCACATTGGTGACCCAGTCGCGCAACGCCTCGTTCATCGCGTCCTTCAGAGTTTTGGAGCCGGAGGTCACCGGCCGTACCTCGGCGCCGAGCAGCTTCATGCGAAATACGTTGGGCTTCTGCCGCTCGACGTCGACCTCACCCATGTAAACGATGCACTCGAGCCCGAAGCGTGCGCACAACGTGGCGGTGGCAACACCGTGCTGGCCGGCGCCGGTTTCGGCGATGATCCGTCGCTTGCCCATGCGGCGCGCGACGAGAATCTGGCCGAGCACATTGTTCACCTTGTGGGCGCCGGTGTGATTGAGCTCGTCGCGCTTGAAATAGACCTTGGCCCCGCCGGTGCCGCCCTGAGCGGCGGCTTGCGCGCGCAGGTGCTCGGTCAGGCGTTCGGCAAAATAGAGCGGACTCGGCCGGCCCACATAGTGCGCCAGATCGTGATCCATCTCAGCGCGGAATTGCGGATCGACCTTGGCGGCCGCGTAGGCCTGCTCGAGCTCGAGGATCAGCGGCATCAGCGTTTCGGCGACGAAGCGGCCGCCGAACATGCCGAAGTGCCCGCGCTCATCAGGGCCGGTACGGAACGAATTGGGTTGTTGGACTGTCATCAGCGGCTCATGGCGACTGCGGGTGTCTGGCTTGCGCGCGCGGCGCGGATGAACGCGTGGATCCGCTGCGGATCCTTGTCGCCCGGCGCGCGTTCGACACCGGATGAAACATCAACCCCGGGCGCGCGGGTGATCCGAAGGGCCTCGGCCACATTGGTTGCGTCGAGGCCGCCGGAGAGCATGAACGGAAGCTCAACATCAAGTCGCTCCAGCAGTCGCCAATCGAACGGCCGGCCGAGCCCGCCGGGACGGGTCGCATCGCGCGGCGCCCGCGCGTCGAACAGCAGGCGGTCAGCAACATCTGCGTAAATCTTGATCGCATCGAGGTCCTGACGGCTCTCAACGGCGATGGCTTTCATCACCGGCAAACCAAAGCGCGCCCTGATGGCACGCACGCGTGCCGGGGTCTCGTGGCCGTGCAGTTGCAGAAGGTCCGGCTTGAGTGCGTCGATGATGCCCGCGAGCTCGGTGTCATCCGCATCGACCGTGAGCGCAACTTTGCGCACATGCCCTCGTGCCAGCTGTGACAAGCGGCGCGCGGTCGCAAGATCAATATGGCGCGGCGACGGCGCGAAAAATACGAAGCCGACCATATCGGCGCCGCCTTCGAGCGCAGCGTCGAGAGCGTCCGTTGCCCGCAGTCCACAGATTTTGACTAATAGCGACATGAACTTGGCCGATTGCACCGGCGCCGTTCTACCTCGGTTGGGCCGGCTTGTCGCGGCGCTTTTTGCTGACGCGTCCAGCGTTCGCTCAAGCCGCCGGCGACCGCAGCGCGAGCTTCCGGCCGGGCAGCGGCGCTGCATTCATCTCGGCAGTTTCGAGACGCTGTCGCAGGTCCTGGTTCTCGGCGCGAAGGGCCCGCGCTTCCCGATCCAGCGATCGGGTGCTGCGACGCCATCGCCCTTGCCGCAGCCAGACCGCTATTCCGCCGATGATGACCCCGAGGATCGCCATGCCGAGCGCCAAGACCCACAACTTGAGCGACGCCGTGAGCGGAGGATTTGTGATGCCTACCGGGTCGAGATTGACCGTGATGTTGTTGCGGTTCGCGACCGCGAAGCTCACGACCACGGCGGTGATCAGGAGCAGGATGACCCAGCTGACGAATTTACGGAGCATTGTATCTCACGCAGCAGGATGCGGGACGGCTAGGTGGACCCGCGTCACGATTGAATCCGGTTGAGACGTTCGCGCATTTCCTTGCCGGTCTTGAAGAACGGCACGTGCTTCTCGTCAACCGCCACATGCGCGCCTGTGCGGGGATTGCGTCCGGTGCGGGCGGGACGTTCCTTCACCGAAAACGCGCCGAAGCCGCGCAGTTCGACGCGATCTCCCCGCGCGAGTGCGGCGATGATCTCGCCCAGGATGGCATTGACGATGTTTTCGACATCACGTTGGTAAAGGTGCGGGTTCTGCGTAGCAACACGCTGAACGAGCTCTGACTTGATCATATGTTCGTCGCCGTTCTTGCAGGGCGCGTGGCCCCGGATCGAGCGCGTCAGGCGCTCGCGGCCGATGATCCGGAACTGCCCGCCGCTCAGTTCGTCGCCGAAGGGTGCCAAAGTGCCAGCAGACCGTCAAGGTTGAGTTGCTCGATTGCTTTGACGGCACCCGCTTGTTCGATGCTGCGCCCGATCGCACTGAGACCGATGACTTCAAATAGCGCGGCAGCCGGGTGCAGGAAGGAGAAATCGCTGAAGCGGGAGCGCATCTGCCAGTCCCGCACCGGCGTTTTGGCGTCGATGCCGCGCGTCTTCGCGAGCCACGCGACCGCTGCTCTTTCATCGCCAAGTTCGTCGATGAGCTTGAGATCGAACGCTTGCCGGCCGGTGAATACGCGCCCATCCGCTACGTGATCGAGCTGCTCGCCGTCGAGATGCCGTCGGCTCTGCACCAGGCCTTTGAACCAAGCATAGGAGTCCATCACAATGGATTCGATTGCGGCGCGCGCTTCCGGGCTGGTGGGCTCAAATCCGTTCGGTGCAGCCTTCAGGGGAGAGGACTTGATTTCCTCGACTTTGACGCCGAGCGTCTTCAGCAGGTCGGTGAAGTTCGGGTACTGGAACAAGACCCCGATCGAGCCGACCAGTGATGTGTCCTGCGCGACAATGTGATCGGCGGCCATTGCCGCCATGTAACCGCCGGACGCGGCGAGCCCGTCCACCACGACGACCATCGGCTTGCGCTCCGCGAGGCGGCGCAGCGCATCGTGCAATTGCTGCGAGCCGGCGGTGGTGCCGCCCGGGCTGTCGATATGGACGACCACCGCCTTGACCGATGAACGGCCCAGGCGATCGATCGATTCAACGCGCTCGCTATCGCCGCGGATCAACCCCTGGATATTTAGCCGGGCAATGCTGCCCGCTGTGCTGCCAAGCAGGCCGCGCCGGCCACCGGCCGCGAACACGGCTGCCGAGAATGGCGAGGATGACCACCAAAAATGCAAGCACGCGCCAGAACGTCAATTTCCGGCGCAGCCGGCGGCGATCAACGATCGTATCGGCATCCAACGGCATGGGTCAGCTCCTGCAAAATCGAACCGTCGCTCTAAACAGATGATGCGCGGAGGATTACTCCGCGCATCACATGAACATCGATCGCGACCTCTCGGTGCTACCTATTCGTCGTCCTTTTCTTCGTCCTCGTCTTCCTTGGACTCGCTCTTTTCGCCGGCGCGCCGCAGCGCGGTACCGAGAATGTCGCCGAGGGTCGCGCCCGAGTCGGACGAGCCGTATTGGGCGATCGCTTCCTTCTCCTCGGCCACTTCCAGCGCCTTGATCGAGACCGTCACCTTGTGGGTGCGGCGGTCGAACTGAGTGATGCGCGCATCGACCTTCTGGCCGACCTGGAAGCGTTCGGGGCGCTGCTCCTCGCGATCCCGGGCGAGTTCCGAGCGCTTGACGAAGGCGATGAGATCGGTGCCGACGAGCTTCACATCGATCCCGGATTCCTTGATCTCGGTGACCTCGCAGGTGACCACCGATCCCTTCTTCATATCGCCGGCATCGGCGAACGGATCGCCCTGCAGCTGCTTGACGCCGAGCGAGATGCGTTCCTTCTCGACATCGACGTCGAGCACCTTGGCGCGCACTTTGTCGCCCTTCTTGTACTCGTCGATCACCTGCTCGCCCGGTCGCTTCCAGTCGAGGTCGGAGAGATGGACCATGCCGTCGATGTCGCCATCGAGCCCGAGGAAGAGGCCGAACTCGGTCTTATTCTTGACCTCGCCTTCGACCGTGCTGCCGGGCGGATATTTCTCGACGAAGACCTCCCAGGGATTGCGCATGGTCTGCTTGAGGCCGAGCGAGATGCGGCGCTTGACCGGGTCAACCTCGAGGATCTGCACCTCCACTTCCTGCGAAGTGGAGACGATCTTGCCGGGATGGACATTCTTTTTGGTCCACGACATTTCCGACACGTGGATGAGGCCTTCGATGCCCGGCTCAAGCTCGACGAAGGCGCCGTAGTCGGTGATGTTGGTCACGCGGCCCTTGAGGCGCATGGCGATCGGATACTTGGCCTCGATGCCTTGCCACGGGTCCGCCTGCAGCTGCTTCATGCCGAGCGAGATGCGGTGCGTCTCGTGGTTGATCTTGATGATCTTGACCTTCACCTGCTGGCCGATGTTGAGCACCTCGGTCGGGTGATTGACGCGCCGCCAGGCGATGTCGGTCACGTGCAACAGGCCGTCGATGCCGCCCAGATCGACGAACGCACCGTAGTCGGTGATGTTCTTGACCACACCGTCGATAACCTGGCCCTCTTCGAGATTCTGCACCAGTTCTTGGCGCTGCTCGGCGCGCGTCTCTTCGAGGACGGTGCGGCGCGACACCACGATGTTCCCGCGCCGGCGATCCATTTTCAGGATTTGAAACGGCTGTGGCACGTTCATGAGCGGAGTGACGTCGCGAATTGGCCGGATATCGACTTGCGAGCGGGGCAGAAATGCGACCGCGCCGTCGAGGTCGACCGTGAAGCCGCCTTTGACCTGATTGAAAATGATGCCCGAGACCTTTTCATTGCCCTTGAAGGCCTGCTCGAGCTTGCCCCAGCTTTCCTCCCGGCGAGCCTTGTCGCGCGAGAGCACCGCTTCGCCGAGCGCGTTCTCGACGCGCTCCAGGTAGACCTCGACCGTATCGCCAACCTTGAGCTCGTTCTGGCGGCCCGGGCCCGTGAACTCTCGCACCGGCACGCGGCCTTCGGTCTTCAGGCCGACATCGATGACCGCGAGGTCTTTCTCAATGCCGACAATGATTCCCTTGATGACCGACCCTTCCTCGAGATTGCCCTTGTGGAAGGACTCCTCGAGCATACTGGCAAAATCTTCGCGCGTCGGCGCGGCGGCAACAGCAACCATGAACTCTCCTGGTGCACCGGCGGTTGGAATGAAGGGCGTCCCAAAACTACTCGCGCTGGGGCCCCGATGGACCCACAGCATCTGCCAAGGCAGGCCGGCGCGCAAACGAGCGGTCGGGACGAAGCTGCGTCAGGTCAGCCGAGGAAGCGTGCGCGAGGGCTGATCCTCCAACGACGAAGGCGTGGTTTCCACCCCTCCGGCCCGCGCGGACGGCTTCGACAATGTCGATGGCGGCCCGAACCGTCGGGGTATAGCCAAACCCGCCCATGTGGGCAAGGGCTCGACAGGGCCATGGGCAGCGAATGGCTCGTCAAGCTCGCGCGCGTTCCACGTGCGCTATCGCCGCCTCAACCGCACCTTCGATGTCGAGCTTGGTGGTGTCGAGAACATGGGCATCCGCCGCCGGGTGCAAAGGCGCGACCGCGCGCGAGCGATCGCGCTCATCGCGACGGAGGATATCGGCCAGCACGTCAGCTTCGCGCGCGTTCCGCCCCTGTGCCCGCAGTTCGAGGGTGCGGCGCCGGGCACGTTCTTCCGGCGAGGCGGTGACGAAGATCTTCACATCCGCGTGCGGACAGATCACCGTGCCGATGTCACGGCCATCGAGCACGGCGCCCCGGTCGGTTGCTGCAAATTCCTGTTGGAAATTGAACAACGCGGCGCGGACGTCAGGAATTGCGGCCACGATGGAAGCAGCTTCGCCAACGGAGTGGGTCTTGAGCTGCGCCTCATCGAATTGACTGGGATCGACCGCAAGGGCGGCTTTGATGACGCGCGCCCGGTCATCGAGCCCGTAACCCGCATCGAGGACGGCTTTCGCAACCGCGCGGTAGAGCAGGCCGGTGTCAAGGTGTGGGAAGCCGTAATGCTTCGCCAGTCTCCTGGCGATCGTACCCTTTCCGGAGGCGGCTGGCCCATCAATCGCAATGATCATGCGAGGTCGGCACCGAGCGAGCGCATCAAATCGGGAAAACCCGGAAAGCTCGTTGCCACAAATGACACGTCGTCGGCCTGCACGGGTTTGTCGGCGCCCTGTCCGAGCACCAGTGCCGACATGGCGATCCGGTGATCCATGTGCGTCGTGACCTGGCCGCCCCCAGGCACAAACCCCCGGCCACGTACGACGAGGTCATCGCCGTCGATTGCGACCTCCACGCCATTGACCTGCAACATTGCGGCGGTCGCCGCCAGGCGATCGGATTCTTTCACCCGTAGCTCTTTGAGGCCGCGCATCGTCGTGACGCCATCGGCGTAGGCCGCTGCCACCGCAAGGATCGGATATTCATCGATCATCGATGGCGCCCGTGCAGCCGGCACCTCCACGCCCTTGAGCGATGAGCCGCGCACGCGTAGGTCTGCGATCTCTTCGCCGCCGTCACGCCGCACCGCCAAGGTTTCAATCGACGCTCCCATCTCGAGCAGCGTGTCGAACAATCCCGTGCGCAACGGGTTGGTCATCACCGCCTCGATGATGATGTCCGATCCCGGTGTCACCAGGGCGGCGACCATTGGGAAGGCGGCCGACGACGGATCGGCCGGCACCAGCACTTGCGCCGGCGCAAGCTCCGGCTGACCTGTGACCGTGATGCGGCGTCCAAGGCCGATGGTTTCCACCATGACTTCGGCGCCGAAGTGGCTGAGCATGCGCTCCGTGTGATCGCGCGTGGCTTCTTTCTCAAACACTGTCGTGGTGCCGGGCGCGCCCAGGCCGGCGAGCAGCACCGCGGATTTCAACTGTGCCGAGGCGACCGGCGGTTCGTACACGATCGGGATCGGATCGCGCGCACCCTGCAGCCGGATCGGCAGGCGCCCGCCCTCGCCGACGGTGGCCGCTTTCGCGCCAATGCGCGTGAGCGGGTCGAGCACGCGCTGCATCGGCCGCTTGCGCAGCGAGCCGTCGCCGTCGAAGGTGGCATCGATCGGGCATCCGGCGACCGCCCCCATCACCAATCGGCATCCGGTTCCGGAATTGCCAAAATCGAGAAGTTCTCCCGGTTGGGCCAACCCCCCGACCCCAAGCCCTTCGATCTGCCATGACCCGCTACCTGTGCGCGTCACCCTGGCCCCGAGTGCGCGCATGGCCTTGCCGGTGTTGATGACGTCCTCGCCCTCGAGCAGACCGGAAATGCGGGTTGGTCCGACCGTCAGGGCGCCGATGATCAGGGCGCGATGCGAAATCGATTTATCGCCGGGAACGCGCGCGCGGCCGCGCAGCGGCTGGCCGCGAGCAGCGGTCATGGGTATTGATTGGGCGGAATGCATGGACAGAGGCACCGAGAACCGGCTCGTCCTTATCACCCTGTGTTCCAGTCGTCACGCGGCGGTCGCGCCGAACTTTGTCCGCACAAACTCATCGACCCGGCTATTGACACCGCTGCGGTGGGCAGCATAGGGGAGAGCCCTTTTTTCAACCACCCGTTCGAGGACTGTGCACGGTGGCTAAACCTGAGCTTGGCACAAAGCGGCTTTGCGCAAGTTGCGGCGCGAAGTTTTATGACCTGAACAAGACCCCGATCACGTGCCCTAAATGCGGCACGCCGTTTGAGGTCATTCCGGTGACCACGCGTCCGCGTCCGGATCAGGCGCGTCCGGTCCGTGCGGCAGAGCCTGAGGCGCCGGAGGCGGAGGAGGCAGAGCTGATCTCGCTCGAGGAGGCCGATGCCGAATCTCAGGGCAAGAAGGTGCCGGTTGCGGACGGGGCGGAGGCCGTAGAGGACGTGGAGGAGGAGGCGATCGAGGACGACGCCGACGACACCTTCATCGAGCAAGAGGAAGAAGAGGACACGGACGTCTCCGAAATCATCGGTGGTGACATCGAGGACGAAGAGGAGACTTGAGGCCGGTCGCAGGGTATGCTGCGGTATCGGCGGAAAGCTTAGAATCGGTGCGGCATCCCAAACCGCACCCGGTCGGGGCCATAGCTCAGTTGGGAGAGCGCTTGAATGGCATTCAAGAGGTCGGGGGTTCGAACTCCCCCTGGCTCCACCACCACTTAGAATATTGCTTTTACATTGTTTTTTGCCCCCACCGGTTCTCACATTGGCCAGAAGAGCCTCGCGGGGAAGCACAGGGGAAGCACGCGTCTGGGACGGAGTTGGGCGCGGCCCCTCGTGTTTCGGGTCTAAGTCGGATTCCGCTCACCCGGCCAAGAAAAATCTCCGGTAATATGGGGTGAGCTTTTCTGAAACTGTTGAACGGCTTGGTTTTTGGTTCTGCGAGTTCTCAAACCAACTCACCATGAGCTAAATCGCGGCTTCTTTTTTCTGGGGCATTCGGCCGCTTTTGATCAGGTCCGCGACCTCAACGTGAAATGCCTCCCACGCAAATGCGGGAGGGCGTCCCGGCGTTCGTCTCGGAGTCGTCGGAACATTATCTGGTGAAGGTTCTTTGACCAGCAAGAAGTCGCCCACGAACTGGGCTTCATGGACGGCCGTGCGCTCACCTGGAAAAAGACGCATTAGCACTTCGACGGGCATCGACACATCGCAATAGCAGCTCCCACGTGCCCGCACCGAATTTGACAACCAGTCGATCCCCGGCATCGTCCAAAAATCGTGTGGAATAACGCTATTGGCCAAGTTGTCGAATTCGCTTCGCCCAAATGAATTTTGATCGTCCAAAAAATCGATGATCTCAACTCCTTGGGGAAGTAACTTTCCCATCGCCTCGATTTGCCCGCGACGGAGCTTCAAAAACAGTTCTGTGGCTGGCAATTCCATCAGGGGAGTGATGAGGGGCAGCCATTGCCTCACCGCTTCAGCTTCCTCCATTCCTTTCGCAACGTGGTATTCCCGTGCATCTTCGGGCATCTTCCAGGAATTCCTGCTCCTTAGTCGCTCCTCTGTAAGATACTGGGCGCTTCTTCGAACCCCTTCGGGAACAGGAGGAATATCCAGGCGCTCGCATTCCCAATCTTGCAAAGTGTCGAAAACATTTTTCTCTCTATAAACGTTGGAGACGGGAACTCGATCGGCCCACACCCAAAGTAGACCTTCATTCAGCGAGCACCTTGACAAAAGGCTGACCGGCTCGAACCACAAGTCTTGGTCGGTCATTTGCGTCCTCCTAGTCGGGTAAATGCCGCCCTATTCAAGCGGCCTGGGTTAGATGAAAGGTCCAACCTGGTTGCGGGCTAATCTCGCCACGATAAGCGCCGTGCCGGCGGGAATCTCCGCGAACCCTTGAATGTGTAAGGGCTCCGTGCGTGCCTACTTCGCAACTTGGGACCGCGGTAGGTTTCTGGTTTTTTTTGGCTTCTTGGACATAGAAAGCAAATGCATCAAGCGAGGAACGGATGCCGGCAAACATTATGAGCGAGAGCCTCGCCCTCTCGGATGCGTGCTTCCAGCTCGCGCGCGTATTGAAATGGTCGAAAGACTTGCCCGCTCCGAATGCGGAGATTGGCGGCTTGGCTGAAAAACTGAACGGCATCGCTATGGAACGCGTCCATGATCGCGACACCCTCGGCATAGACGTGCCGGTCGTGACGCGGGCCGTTGCCTATCTCACCCAGGCGCATGCGATTCCGCCGATGGGTGATCACACAGACTGGTTCGGTTACATGCTGGATGCGGTCCTTGAAGTGGCGCGCCCCAATTCGGGCCCTAAGCTGAAAAATTGTTTCGAAGAGGCGCCTGTTCGTCTGATGGGCGGGGTTGCCCGTCGGCATAACGTCCTTTCAGGGTCGGTAGGTTTCGTGGCAATCGCAAAAAGACGCCGTAGCCAGACGATCTAGCTCCGTCGCGCACTGAGATTTGCTGTCGTGCCCAAGTTGGAAACTGACGAATGCCAGCAGAGGAACTCGATATGACGCAGAGTTTGAGGATAGTAGCCGCTGCTGGGATGATCATAGCAGTGATCGGCTCGTCCGCTGGTCAACAAGGCGGCAAGGTTGACGACCTAGAGAGATTTAGCGCGGACAACTTCAAAATGTTATCCAAGCAGGATCAGGAACGCATCTTACTGATTCTGCGTAACACGAAGCTGTTAGCGCATCAGGAAGACATTTCCGTCCTCGACGGCATTCCCACCCGTGACATTTTGAACGATCGCGGACGCGAGTTGTGCAGATCCACCTGTGACGTTAACGAGGCATCAGCACAGGACGCCTGCGATGGAATCATGGGCTCGGCAGCTGCATCCGCTTGCTACGTGGCAGCTGGAGCGGCGACGATTTACTGCAAGGACCGTTGCTAAGACCACCCGTCCGGCCCTCCGATGAACGCCCGTCGATATGCGCGGGCAAGGCACCTGATCGCGCTTTTCGTCGCGCACGGAGCTTGGCCAATTTGGCGCTCGGCTTGCTAACGGGCTTCGTATTTATCCATCGCGGATGCGGTCGTTTCTCACCGGCTCCCGCTATTTTGCAGATGCAGATATATCGGCGAGGCGCCACATTGCCTCGCCCTACGTCAGCGTTCGCTCGATCAGGTAAACTTGCGGCGCGCGAGCATCCTGCGGATCGGATTGGCACCAACAAATCCGATCGCGCCAATGATTGGAACGCGACGCGTGTCGGCGGTCGGCAAGCTCGTGTTCCTAACCAGAGGTCAGGCATCAGGCGGTTGCGTAGGTGCCGACGACGCTGTTGACGATGTTCTCGGACGTCAGGCCGCACTGCTCGCGATAGAATGCCTGCGAGCCAGAGACGTGGACGAACCGGTCCGGAATGCCGATGCGATGCACGGTGCAGCCCGTCGGAGCTTCTGCCACGATCTCGCACACCGCACCACCGAGCCCGCCGAGCACCGAGTGCTCTTCGACCGTGAAGATCGCTCGGCAGCGCTCGCTCAGTCGCCTGATATAATTCTCATCAAATGGTTTCAAGGTATGCATGCTAACCACGGTCGGGCGGATGCCGTGCTTCGACTCGAGCAGGCGCGCGGCATCGACCGCGGTCGCCAGCATGTTACTGGTTGCCAATAGCGCAATGTCGCGGCCATCCTGGATGACGAGGGCCCGTCCGATGTGAAACTCGGCTCGAGCAGCGGCCGCATGGATGAGCGGCTCGCCCCGCTTGGCAAGGCGCACGTAGGCTGGTCCGGGATACGCGGCCAGCGCCCGAATGGCGTGTTGGACTTCCCACGGGTCGCCGGGACAGATCACGGTCAGGTTGGGCAGCGCGCGTGCCACCGCGATGTCCTCGACCGCGTGATGGGTCGCGCCCATGTCGCCGTAGCTGTAGCCTGCGCCCAGGCCCACGATTGTAACCGGCAGCTCGTGATAGCAGATATCGATGCGGATTTGCTCCAAAGCGCGAAAAATGGCGAACGGAATGAACGAGTAGACGAACGGCTTGAAACCTTCGCGGGCGAGTCCAGCGGCGGTGCCAAGCATGTTTGCCTCTGCTACGCCGCAGTTGATGTAGCGCGTCGGAAACTCGGTCTGGAACGGCTCGAATACGGTGTAGCCAAGGTCGCCGGTCAACAATATCACCGACGGATTTTCCCGCGCCAAAGACGTCAGTTCCGCAACGAACGCAGTCCTCACGGCACGAGCTCCAGGCGGGCTGCCTCGACGTCCTCAGCCGACGGCGTCTGATAGTGCCACTTCAACTGATCCTCCATGAAGCTGATGCCCTTGCCCTTGACCGTATGGGCAATCAGCGCGCTCGGGCACCCGGGCTCGAACGGAGCATCCGACAGCGCGGCGAGCAGCGCCTGCATGTCATGGCCGTCGACGTTTCGCGTTCCCCAGCCGGCCGCGGTCCATTTGGCATCGAGTGGCGCAAGACCAAATACCTCATCCACCCGCCCATAGTTCTGAATCTTGTTATGATCCACGATGCATACCAAGGAAGAAAGCCGGTGGTGGCCGGCAAACATTGCGGCCTCCCAGGTCGCACCTTCCTGACAGTCCCCCTCCGACAGAATAACGAAGATACGGTGCGACTGGCCGCGCATCCTTCCCGCCAGAGCGATGCCGTTTGCAACGCTGAGGCCATGACCGAGGGACCCGGTCGAAAACTCGACTCCGGAGATTCCAAACGTATTGGTGTGCGCGATGAATGGCGAACCGTCGCAGAGATACTCCTCGAGCCTCTCCGCCGGAAAGTAACCGTATTCCGCGAGTACGGCATAAAGAGCGGCCGCTGCATGCCCCTTGCTGAGGATTACCCGATCGGGGTTTGCCCCATGTCGCATGATGCTGCCATAGAGTGCGACCAGGATGTCCATCACCGACAGGCACGAACCAACATGACAACTGCGCGCCCGGGCGATCATCCGCGTCACCTCGAAGCGCAGGCGATCAGCAACTCTGCTCAACTCAGCCGCGCCCGCGGCGACATGGGTGTCGGTCATGTTGTGCTCAGTATCGTTTCGAGGATGCCGGGCAGATGAACGGTCGGGCCAAGGAAGAACACCTTGAAGTGCTCTATAACATCGTTGTCGGCCTCATCGGTATCTTCGCAGCCGGCGTGAAGTGTACCCGCAGCGCTTGCAACGATATCGAGTTCGGCACTGAACCGGTTCCTTGCGATCGTTTTCACCGGGACAGCTGAGATGGATCACACCAGCGTCATCGAGCGTCCAGCGACACGTCCACGTCTTCTCCGGACGAAACATGTAACGCTCGGTCACCGTACCGTCGGCATTGAAGCGTACCAGATATCCGCCGCACAGTTCGCCGAGCTTGAGCATGTAAGAACCGACGATCTCCTCGCGCATGAACGGACGCTTGGTGCTCAGCCATGCCGGAAACACGGGATCATTCGGGCTCTCCGGTTGTCTTCCGGTCTCGAGCTTGCAGAGCCGTGAAAGCCTCTGAAAACCTTCCATTCTCATCAACCTCGATTACTACACCACAAATCTGACAGCACCACTACGCGCTCGCCGGCGCGCCGAAAGTTCGATTCTCAAGCGTCGTGACCGCGGCCACCGCCGCGGCCAACTGGTGGAAATGATGCGGGCTGCGCCAATTGAACCAGTGCGCGTAGCTGTCGAGCCCCGCGCATGGCGGGACGCGATGGTCGCGATCCGGTGGACACTCCCGCAAAAACTCGCGGGGCGTCGGTCGCCAGCCCAGCAGTTCGAAGACGTCCTTCTGGCTGGCGTAGGCTTGCACCATTGACTCCTTGCATCGGACGGCCGCCTCATCCAAGTCAACCTGCCGCACGCCTCGGGTATCAGCTGGAAAGGCGGCGAGCCGGAGCCGGTTCGGCGTACCGGCATCAGGGGCATAGCACGGATATTCGAGCAGAGAACCGTTCCAGCCATCGCGGCGGCAGGCTTCAGCGATGGCAAAGCTCGTGGCGTCGTGGTCAGCATGTCCGCCTTCAAATGCCGGTCCGATCACGGTGCGCGGCTTCACGTCGCTAATCAGCTGACGAAGCCCGGTGCAAGCCTCTTCCAAAACGCCGATCATGCCGCCATCGGGCAGCCGCAACAGATGCTGTCGGGCGATACCCACAATGTCCATCGCACGCCGAATTTCTTCCTCGCGTGCGTGCTCACGTCCGTCATAACCGCCCGACGTCATCCACGCCGCATCCAGCCGCACGCCCGAACGTACCAGGAATGACAGTGTGCCACCGACAAAAACATCATCGTCGGGATGCGAAAACACGAACAGGGCAGAGCTTCCTGAAACGGCTGCGGCTGCTGCGCAAAGATCTGTCATATCGCACCGTCCAGATATGTGGTGCGGTAGAAATCCGGCGCGCCCAGGTGCGCACGCGAGCCGACCGCGTGGACAGGCGGGGACGGCGCAATTCTGGACACGAAATGCGCGCGGATTTCCATCAACAACGCGACCGCCCGCTCGGGTGTCAGATTCCAGTCAGCTATCCAGCTCCATGGACGCCCGCTCACCCGTTCCGGAAATGCGCCGATTCGCGGCACAAGCACCGGCAGGCCCGCCTCGAGCCCTTCGGTCAGGATGTATGAATAGGTCTCCGGCACCTGCGCCGTGTACCAGAGCAGATGTGGGCGCGCCTTGTCCAACAGACCTTGGAGGTCCTCGGTCGCGTAGCGGCCCGTTACACCAACCCCTCGTGACGTTTCTCCGTCGATGGTGCCGATGACCTGGATCCGCAGCGGCAGACCCTGTTCCGCCGCGATCCGTGCCGTGCCGAGCACCCGCGCCGCCCCCTTGAAGGCTGTGACCCAGCCCAGCACGGCAACGCGCAGCGGCTCAGCCTCGCTGAGCCGTTTTAGCCATACGTGGGGGTGGATGGCCATAATCCGCGGATGCGGGGCAACCACCAGGCTCGCCTGCGGCGCGTAGCGTGCGATGCGGGCGGCAACGTCCCACGACGGGCAGATGATGCGACGGGCCTCGCGATAGACCCAGGCATAGCGCGCACGATAGGCCTCGATGTCGCGCTCATCGGGCAGATGCCAGTCATGCAGGCATGCGTTGCAGCCGGCCTCGTCAGGCTCTCCACAATAGGCGTTGTCGCGCGTCTTGAAATGCACGCGCGGACACAGCGTGTGATAGTCGTGGACCGTAAAATCGAACGCGACTTCAAGCTCGTGAATCAGGCGGCGGACATCGACCGGGATCGTGAACAGCTGATGCACGTGAATACGTGCCACGGCGAGTTGGCGCAGTAGCCTGACCAGATCGGAAAAATCGTCGCGCGGGTGGTAGATCCGGTCTGGTTGCCCAGACACGCTCAGGGTCACAAGGCCGTCCACCGTGCTGTGGAGCACGACGTGCTCGGCGCGATCAGCATAACGGCTGAGTTCTTGGACGTGCTGCTCGGTGCCGCCACCCCAGTGATGGGTGACGTGGAGTAGTACCGGCTTCTTATCGCGCAGCGATTGCGCACCGCAGCCGGATATCATCGACGCATCTGACGCAGACAAATCGTTAGCTCGCATGCTCACGACGACTGACCCGCCACTGACCGATCCACAGGCTGTCCACCCAGCCTTGGCGGAGGTGATGGAGTGCGTCTTCCGGCGAGCCGACGATCGGCAGGCCGTGACGGTTGAAGGAGGTGTTGAGCACCACACCGACCCCGGTATGAGCGCGGAACGCGCTCAGCATCGAATGCAGCAGCCCATTGTCGTGGGCGCTCATGACCTGCGGGCGCATGGTTCCGTCGACATGAACTACCGCCGGGACTTTGTCGCGGGCGTAGTTGCTTGCATCGACCGCAAACGTCATGTAGCGGTAGTCGGTGGACCCGGACCAGTAGCGCGACGCCTCCTCCTCCATCACGATCGGCGCGAACGGCACGAACGGCTCACGTCCCTTGAGCCGGCCGTTGATGCGGTCCTTGACCGAGACATGACGCGGGTCAGCCAGCACCGAGCGATTGCCAAGCGCGCGAGGGCCGGCTTCCATGCGGCCCTGGAATGTGCCGATGACCTCGCCCTGTGTGAGGGCCTTGGCGATGTCGTCTGGACCGGCGCGGGTCACGGCGAGATCGGCGGACGACCTCAGCGACGCCTCGATCCGGTCCGGCCCAAAATCGTTTCCGAAGTACGGCATCGTCAGGCGAAGCGGGGCGCCGAGCGCCCCTTCTAGCTGCAAGGCCATAAGCGCTGCGCCGGTGGCGTTGCCGCTGTCGGCCGCGTCTGGGAATACGAAGAAAGCGTCAGGCTGCAGCTCGTCGAGGATCCGCCGATTGGCCTTGACGTTGAGGAACCCACCGCCGGCCGCTGCGAGCGATTTGCAGCCGGAGATCGCCATGGCGTCATGCACGAACGCGAGAAGATTTTCTTCGAAATGCGCCTGAGCATGGGCTGCGAACTGCTCCGGCGTCATGTGCTCGAGATGCGACGCATAGGCCACTGACTGCGCCACCGAGTTCATTGGATTGGGAAGCCGTTTGTGGGGATTGACGCGATTGTAGCAGCGGAACTGCCATTTCTCGGCGGCCCGGAAAATCCCGTCTTCGCACCGCACGATGCCGTCGAATATGTTGGGCTCGCCGTTCACACTGCTTAACGCGGCGAGGCCCATGGTCTTGTATTCGCTGTCGATCGGGACGAACCCCAGCGCCTCAGTGACCGCCTGATAGAAACAACCTAGGCTGTCCCGCGACCCTGATGCGCGCAGCAGCTGGAGCGTGCCATCGGCAGCGCCGCGATAGATGGTGGCGCTGGTTTTGTCGCCTTTGCCGTCGACGGTGAGCACGCACGCATCCTGCAGCCCGGAGAGCAGAAACGAGGACGCGGCGTGCGACAGATGATGATGGACGTGATAGTGCCGTAGGTGTCGACGGAAGAACCCGAGTTCGCGCATCTCATCGACACGGGCCCACTGATGGCGCTCGCCAAAGCCGACCCAGATCTCACCCAGCCGGCGCTCGACCGATCCGACCGGGTCAGCGCCATCCGGCTCAAACGCCATGTTCTCTGCGACCGGCGCGTGCGGGCGGCCATCGCGCCCGACCACGACGCTGTCCGTGTGCTGCGGGAACACACCGTATTGGCTCGAAAACGCGATGATGTCGATATCGTCGATGGTGACCCCGCATTGCTTGAGGACCGCCCGTACTGCCAGCGATGGAAATCCGCAAAAGTGCTTCACCCGGTTCAGGCGCTCCTCAGCGATGCTGGCAAGCACTCCGCTCGCGTCGCACACGGTCGCGGCAGCGTCGTGCCCGCAGTTGATGCCCAGCGCGATACGTGATTGGGTCACAGGACCTCCTTCGTGACGGCCGTATTCGCGAAAATTCCCTGATTACAGGTTCCTGTCATTTCACACAGCAGAAAAGAAAGAGCCGCGATGTCAGCGATGCCCGCTAGCATTCCAGATTTCCGGCGGTATGTCCTTGCGGGCGTTGCCTCTACCGGCGGATTGTTATTCGGGTTCAACACGGGTGTCATCTCCGGCGCGCTGCCGATCATCCAACAGGCTTGGCAGCTCGATACGTTCACGTCGGGCCTGGTGGTCAGCGTCGTTCTGGTGAGCGCATTGATCGGTGCGCTGATCGCCGGTCAGATCTGCGACCGGTTTGGGCGCCGCGACATCATAACCGCGACCTCTGCGACCTTCGCGCTTGGCGCGTTCGGGAGCGGGCTTGCGCCCTCGATCGACTGGCTGATCGCCGGCAGAGCCGTGGTCGGCCTCGCAATCGGCGCGGTTTCGGTGAGCGTTCCGCTCTATATCGCCGAGATTGCGCCGGCGCGGTCGCGCGGTGCCCTAGTTTCCTTCAACCAGTTCGCGATTACCGTCGGCATCCTGCTGTCCTATATCGCGGCGGCGATTCTCGGCGACCGCGAGGAAGCGTGGCGATACATGTTCATGACCGGTTCCGCGCTCGCCGTCCTGCTCGGCGTCGCCACGATCGTTCTGGTGGAATCGCCGCGCTGGCTCGTCTGGCAGGACGACGAGCAGGAGGCCCGGCTGGTGCTGCAGGAACTGGGATCCAAGCTGGAGGAAATCGAGGGTGAGATCGAGAGGATCAGACGCGGTCTTGCGGCAGAAACGAAAGGCAGCTTTGTGGCTCTGCTCGGTGGCCACATGCGGCCGGCAATGACCACCGGCATCGGATTGTGTTTCTTCCAGCAATTCGTGGGAATCAATGCTGTCATCTATTACGCTCCCACCATCCTGACCAACGCGGGTTTCGAACTCCGGGAGTGCCGCGCTGTTTGCGACGGTGGTGATTGGGGCCCTCAATGTTGTTATGACGATCCTGGCAATGCGACAGCTCGACCGGGCTGGGCCGCAAGCCGCTGCTGTCGATCGGGTTTGCCGGCATGACCGGCAGCATGTTGGTCGTCGGCCTGATCTTCGTGGTTACGGCGGGGGCCGGCACCACGCAAAAATGGCTTGTGCTGCCAGCGCTCACGACGTTCATCGCATTCTTCGCGGTTAGCATCGGGCCGGTTGCCTGGCTAATGATCTCGGAGATCTACCCGACCACCTTGCGCGGCCGCGCCATGAGCATCCCCAGCGCCGCGCAATGGCTCTTCAACGTCGTCGTGTCGTTTGCCTTCCTGCCGTTCGCGCAGCATCTGGGGGATGCACCGACCTATGGCGTGTTCGCTTTGTTCGGCGTGACCGGGTGGCTGTTTTGCCGGTTTCTCGTTCCGGAGACCAAGGGTCGAACGCTGGAGGAAATTCAGGAGCAATACGCTGTGGGAAATCGTCAGACATGACTGACCATAGTGCCGCGGCGGCCGCGAGCAACCGCCGCATCATGGTGATCGCGTGTGTCGGCGCGATCGGGGGCCTGTTGTTCGGCTTCGACACCGGCATCATCTCGGGCGCCATCGTGCAGCTGCGACGCGACTGGCGGCTCGACCCCCTGACCGAAGGAGCCATCGTCAGCGGCGTTCTTTCGGGGGGCTTGGTCGGCGCCGCCTTTGGCGGAAAGGCTTGCGACGCGTTCGGACGCGGCGCAACAATCAGCGCGACCGCAGCGATCTTTGTCGTGGGCTCGTTCTGGACTGGATTGGCCAACTCGCCTGCCTGGCTTATCGCCGGCCGGTTCGTTGTCGGCACCGCCGTCGGCAGCGTTTCGGTCGCGGTGCCGCTCTACCTGTCGGAAATCGCACCAGCAAAGATTCGAGGCGCGGTCGTCACCCTCAACCAGCTCGCCCTCGTCGCAGGCGTGCTTTGCTCCTACACGGTGAGCGCACGGTATGCGACCGCCGCGGATGGTTGGCGCTATATGCTCATGGCTGGCGCTGCCCCGGCCGTCGTTCTCGGTTACGCGATGCTGTTCCTGCCCGCCTCGCCGCGCTGGTTGATGTCCAAGGGGCGGGAGGGCAGTGCACGGCGCATGTTGCGTCGTCTGGGAGTTGCCAACGAGGACGTTGCGATTGCTGAGGTCAAGAAAAGCCTGGAAGCTACAACGGCGACTTCGTGGCGGGAGCTCCTTCAACCGGCTTTCCGACTTCCGTTGCTGATCGGCGTAGGACTGATGTTCTTTCAGCAACTCAGCGGCGTCGGCATTGTGACCAGCTACGCGACGACCGTGTTCGGCATGACAGGAATAGCCGGCCCTACCGGCGCCGCGCTGCTTACCGTCGGCGTGGGCGTGACCGACTTCATGGCGACCTTTGCGGCGGTCATCCTGTTGGATCGTTTCGGGCGCAAGCCAATCTTCCTGATCGGCATCGCCGTCACGGTGGTCTGCCTTATTGTCCTCGCGATCGGCTTTGCCGAACTGAACCTGCTCGCTACGTTCGGTCATTGGGTCGTCGTCTGCAGCCTGTTCATCTACATGGCGGCATTCTCGCTCAGCCTCGGCCCAGTCAGCGGTTTGATCGTGTCTGAAATCTACCCGCAACGCGTCCGCGGTGTTGCCATGGGCCTGGTCATCGTCGCGAATTGGCTGTGCCAGATCGTCACCGCGCTGAGCTTTCCGAGCCTTATTGCGTCCCTGGGCCCCACCGCGACATTCTCGATCTACGCCGCAGTCGGCGCCACCGGCTTTCTTTTCTGCTATTTTCTTGTGCCAGAAACTAAAGGGCTCACCCTGGAGCAGATCGAGCAGCATTGGCGCGCCGCCGAGTCGCCTCAGCGCTGGTAGGACGTACATTCACTAAAACAGACCGCGCGACCACGTTCATCCCGGTGTCAAGCCATGCAGCCTCGTCTGAGCATTCTCACTCTCGGCGTCCGCGATTTGGATCGCTCGATTGCTTTTTATCGCGACGGCCTCGGTCTCGAACTGTCTCACCAGAGCAATGAACTGATCGCGTACTTTCCGTTCCGCGGACTCTGGCTGGCGCTGTTCCCCATGGAGTTGCTGGCGCTCGACACGCGAATTCCTCTTCAGGAATTCGGGCGATCCACGATCGTGCTGGCGCATCATGTGATTGAGCGTGCACTCGTCGACCAGATGCTGGCGGAAGCCGTCGCAGCCGGCGGTCGGATCGCCAAGTCCGCGGCCGATACTGACTGGGGCGGGTATGCCGGATTCTTTGCGGACCCCGACGACCATTTGTGGGAAATTGTCTGGGATCCGAAATTGCCAGTGTGACATGGCGACGGACGCTCTCCGAGAAGGAGCCTCCGGCTGGCAGCCGTTGTGCCAACCGGCGATGCTCGCACACGATGGTCAGTTTCTGCTCGACCATTTCCTGAGGCAATGTTTCAATCCGTTCTATCGCATCGATTTGGAGCAAGCGCTCTATGACGACACCATCGACGGGGTAACCGGCGAACCTCTGTCACTGGCGGACTTCAACGCGCTGGAACGCGGCACGGAAGCACCCGACGCATTGCAACGCGACCTTGGTTCGTTTATCGCCGAACGCCTTGTTGCCGACTGTGAGCTTGATTTCTTCTGTGCCACCGGCAATCCCCCATCCGGTTCGATGGACCTCGCATGTTCACAGCTGCGCTGGATAAAGGCCCTCAATCCGTTCAGGCCATTGCTTTCGCCCGAACTCGAGCTGCATCTGCTGCAACAAGCGGCAGCTCGGTACGGGAGGGAGGTCCCGTCCGCTATTTTTGATCCGGCGGTGACCGTATCTTTGCCGGATGAGCTTCCAATTCGACGGCCGAAGTCGGAGCATGAGGCACGCTTCCGACAGCGCATCGAAAACCTGACGGCGTTGCGGAACATACGTCTCCGCAACCGGGACAACCGCGACTACTCGGTGTTGATCGTCGGAGCCGGGCCAGCGGGCTTGATGCGCGCCGTCTCGGCAACGCTGCATGGTCTACCGACTACAGTCCTTGAATTGCGACCGGAAAACGCGCCAAGGCGACCACAGATTGTCGTCATCCGTTCAAAAGCCGTGATCGCGCTTTTGGATCGAACTCGGGGTCATTGACTTTCTGTTCAAAGAGAACCGGATTTTTTCTCTCGGGCGGTTGCGGTTGGAAGTAAGTCTGGCCGATACTGAGCTGGCGTTGACAACGATCCTCAGCTTCGTGACAGCGGATGATCATCATCAGATCGTCAAATATGGAACCTGCGTGGAACGGATCGAGCAGGACCAAAAATTTGCACGCGTCACCGCGCGCAAATCGGACGAGCGGATCTACTTTTCTCCGCAGCTGCTCGTGATAGCCGACGGCGGGCACAGCCCGACCTCCGAACTCCTGAGCATTACCAGGCGCGAGCAAGTCCGCTCGCACACCGGCATCATCGCGATCTTTCGAGCTGATGCGAGCGGGCTCCCGCGGCTGCGCCGCATGCTCGGCGAACTTTTGTCGAAACTGAACTACACGTTTCACCGTCACGTGTCCCGCAGGGGAGCCGGGCTCGAAGCCGGGACGATTCTGCAGGTTCCGGGACACCATTACCTGGGTCTGGATCTCATGCCCGACGAGGAGATGCGACTGCGCGACGCGATTGTCCATGCGAATGGAATGCAGCCTGACGCGGCCGACACTTCGGCGGACGGATCGCAGGCCCGACCCGGGGCGCGGCGGCTGCGACGGCTGGTGCGCTTCTGGGCCAGGTACGCGTTTGAAGCGATTCGCACGCATCCCAAGGGGTCGGCGCCGCACACTGGAGGCAGGCCGATTTCGTGGCTTCCGCTCGACCCGCAACTGGCGATGCCCATCGAGATCGTGACCGACCGGGCCGATGTACTTTGCGGCCACATTGGCGAAACGTTTGTGATGCTGGAGGGCGACGCACAGTGCACCATTCATCCGGGCAGCGCTTACGGCTGCGCCAAGGCCTTTTTGTCGGCTCGCCTGTTCGATTTTTTGCTGCCGGCGCTGTCGTCGCGGCCGGATGAACGCTGCCGCAGGCTAGCGGACCGGCTTTTCCTTTACAGCTCAGAGCTGATGGCGCGCGATTGCGAGAAGATAACCCGCTTCTTCAAGGTGAGAGGGTAACAGCGAGTTCACGCCGCACCGCTCAGACGAACCCGGCCGATCAGGGTGGCCGCAAGGACGAACCAAAGCGTCGCTATTGCGAACGCGCCCATGTAGGCGACGCCAGCCGAAACAAAAAGGCGCAAAAACGACACCAGCCATCCTGTTACGGCAGGCCCGATGATCAAGGGCAGCACAAACGCGATATGCCAGATTCCCATGTCCTTTCCGGCAAAGGCCCGGCTTGGCAGCACCTTCAGCGCCAGCGCCCAGTCGACGGCCTGATATGCGCCCCACCCCACGAAGAACAGCAGCACGGCAGGCGCAAACAGCGCAAAGTGCGGACGGAACGGAATCAGGACGTAGCAGATGGTCGCCACAACCATTACCCAGCTGGTGATCTTGACGATGACGATGACACCATGCCGGGAGCTGAACCAGACCGCGACCAGGCTGGCGGGTATCGACAGAATCGCCCCGGCCGCGACCAGCGCCGGGAGAACATTGACCGCCTGTGCAACCCCGATGACATCCTCCAGGTAGAACAACAGCGTTGTGGAAATCGACCAGACGCCCATGTTGACGAAGAGCCGCGTGACCAGGACCCAGTAGAAATTCTGGTGGGCGCGCGGGTCGATCAGAAATGAGCGCAGAAAGGCTCTTAGCTCGAACGCGCTATCGGCCCCGGCGGACGGTGGCTCCTTGACGCGGTTCAGCGTCAGCAACAGGCAGGCGAGGCTGATCCCAGCGAAAGCGGCGAGCACCGCGGTCGGATGGTGGGGAGCATAAAGGATCGCGACCAGCAGATTGCCGAGACCGGTGCCGACCGCGGTCATGATATTGATCCAGGCGCTTGCAACGCCTTGAGCGCCCTCGGGCACGACGTCAGGGACCATGCCTGCATAGGCGCCGGCCATCCAGTTCCACCAGAACGTCAGGTTCAGGAACGCAATCGCGTAAATTGCGAGGCTGCTGCCTGGACCAAACGGGGCCATCAGCATCAGACCGATGCAGCTACCGATGACGCCGACGATCAGAAATGGCCGGCGACGTCCGCGTGGATTGCGCGTGCGGTCCGACAGCGCGCCGGCCAACGGTGCGACAATCAGCGCGACCACGGCTCCGGCGGCGAGCACGGTCCCGCTGAGCCCCTCTTTGCTCGCCGAGTCGGGCCCGGCGATGCTCGCGACCTGGTCCGGGACAATCACCGAGAGCACGGTCGTCCATTGCGCCGAGAATGCAAACCAGAGCAGCGCGACGAAAAACTGGCGGACGATCGGAAAGCTTTCTTTCGAGGAGCTGACGGTCATTTGGTAACCAGTCCGCCCGGGATCCGGAGCATGCGCGCTAAGCAGGAGTCAATAAGGCGGCGCTTTGCCGTGGAACGGCGGCGCCTTATCGACGATCGGATTGTGGCGGAAAATGTGCTTGGCGCGCTCGGAGAGCTGCTCCCAGGTGATCCGCGGGATTTCAATCAACTCCGTTGCACTGATGAAGGCATTCAGAAACGACCGGTTGTAGATCATCGCGAGCATCGTGCGGATGTCGTTGGTCCTGTTGGGCATGCCACGATGCCAAGTGCGCATGTCGCGCAAGATGATTGAGCCCGCCGGCACGGTGGTGCGCACGGAAGGCAGTTCTGCGGCGCGGTCCTCGATGGCGGCGGCATGCTCAGAATTCTCGTCGACGATCAGATGGCTGCCCGGCCACACCTCCGTCGCTCCGTTTTCGATCGTGAAATCGATGAGCGGGATGTTCACGATGACCTGGACGATCGGTAGCGCCACCGGATGGCCGGGGAACAAATGGTCAAAGTCGCGATGCACTTGCTGCATCCCGGAATGCGGCCATTGCGTATTGGTATTATAAAACGTACAGAAGAAGTCCTTGCCGATGAGCGCTTCCGAGACCTGCACCGCGAAGGGGTTCTCGATCGCAACCGCATCCATGAACGGCGAGCAGACCGGCGGAAACATCGCGACGTGCGTGCGCTCCATCAGGGCACGTTTTTCCGGGGTCACGCGCTCCATGTAGAGATTAAGCTCGTCGTCGCACGCGGCGCGCGTGGCCTTGATCCACTCGCGGGAAATGGCATCTTCCATAACGAGAAACCCGCACTCCCGCAGGATTTTGACAGCAGCCTTGAGATTGCTATCGGTCAGTGTGCCCGAGCAGCGCTCAGCCTTCGATATCTTCATATCAAGCCCCACGTCGAGACGTTCGCCGCTTTGGTACCGCTGAGATTTGCGTTGTGCGGTTTGTCGGTCGTCACGCCACTCATGGAAGATAACAGCAGCCGGTCAACGAGGCCAAGGTCTGGCGGCGGACTGCGGCCGCATGGTCAACGCAACGATGTACAGGTATCATCGCTTCGCCAGCAGCGAATTGGTCGTCGTCTCAGACAGGTCAACGTGAGGGAAGGGCGCCGAAAATGACGTCTCTCAAGACACCACTCGTCGCGGATTTCGGGGAGAACAAGCCGGCCCGGCGGCGACGCAGCGTGCTCTTGATACTGCCCGCATTTCCATCATCGGTCGTGGCAGGCTATTCCAAGGTCATGAAGTGGTCCGGCAAGAAGGCGGCGGAGCCGAACCTGGGCCTGATTACCGTCGCAGCGCTGCTGCCCCGGGAATGGGAGATGCGGCACCGCGATCTAACCTTTCAGACGATCAGCGAGGCTGACTGGGATGCATGCGACACTGTCATGATGACCGGCATGACGATCCAAGCCGAAGAGGTGATGCGCTGGACGCGGGAGGCCAAGCGGCGCGGCAAGGTGGTTGTGATTGGCGGTCCCTGGGCGTTCCATGGCTCGGCCGAAGCGATTGCGGCCGGCGCCGACATTGTCGTGATCGGCGAGGCCGAGGGGGCGATCGAGAAGGCGCTCGACTCCCTCGATAATAACGATTTCGGCCGCGTGATCTCAGGTTCGGATCGAGCAGACATGACACAATCGCCGCCGCCGCGCTGGGACCTGCTCGACATGGAGAGCTATCTATCACTGCCGGTCCAGTTCTGCCGCGGCTGCCCGTTCCACTGCGAGTTCTGCGACGTCACGGTGATGATGGGCAAGGCAGTGCGCGCCAAGACGCCGCAGCAGATTCTCGACGAACTGCAGAAGCTCTACGATCTCGGTTGGCGCGGCGAAGTCGCCTTTGTCGATGACAACATCATCGGCAACATCAAGCGCATTAAGGAGCTGTGTCGCGTCATCATCCCGTGGATGCGCAAGCACGGCTACCCATTCGAGTTCCAAACCCAGACCTCACTGAACCTCGCATTTAAGCAGGATCTGCTCGACCTGTTGGTCGAAGCCGGCTTCACAAAAACCTGCGTCGGCATCGAGGCGCTCTCGCAGGAGACGCTCAAGGAGACCAAGAAGTACCAGAACATGCGGGTTGACCAGGAAGAGTCGCTGCGAAAGATCGGACGCGCCGGTATCCGGGTCAAATGCACGGTGATCATCGGTTTCGACACAGAGCCATCCCGGGTCGACGAGGAGTTCATCGCCTTTGCCGAACGCACGCGGATCACGGACGTGCTTCTCAATCCGCTCGTTGCCTATCCGGGCACGGATCTATGGAAGCGGCTCCAGCGCGAGGGCCGACTGTTCCCCGACGCCGACAAGAATCTCGGCGAGGTCGCCCGCCTGCCGAACTTCGTGCCGGTCCGCCCGATCGACGAGATTGCCCGAGAGCTGATCAATTTCTACGAGGTCATCTATGAACCGGCGCGCTGCCTCAGGCGGGCGTTCGACCAGACTGCGCTGCTCGGCGACACGCCAGGACGGCTGCGTTGGCGGATACCGCAATTCCACGAGATGCAGTTGATGTTGTCAGTAATCCGCCAGCACACGTTTGGCTTTCCAACGCGCTGGACGTTCTGGCGCTACCTCCTCACCATCGCCTGGCGGTGGCCGACCAAGGTTTATTCGTTCCTGATCATGCTGGCCTATGCGCAGAACTATTTCGATCACCGCCTGGTGGTACGCAAGCACGTGAGCGAAACGGCGATGACATGGAACGCGCACGCGGTCGCAGTACTACCGGGCCCTGCGTGATTTTGCGCGTCGCAGGCGTTATCACCGTCGGAGTAGAAATTGCCAGCCAAGTCGACGCGGGATCAGTCGAGATGGCTTTGCCCTGCCCTAACCAGGCCCGCCTCTTTGCGTCGTTGCAGTCTCGCATTGTGGGGGAGCCTCTGGCCTGCGCCCCGGTCGGCTTTCCTTTGCTCAACAGCACGGCTCAAGGTTCGTGCGCGAAATCGCCAACACGGCCACCGCGACGTGTATTCCGCGGCGAGCGCCGGAATTACGGGAGGATCATTGCTGGGGCAATGGCATGCGCTCACGTAAAGCCGGCCTTTGCCCAAACGAATAAACAACGACCGTCATCCTTGAGGTGCTCGACCGCTCTTCGCAGTCGCCGCGGCAAAATATCTGAACCTCACAAGCAGTCACTGAAGTACCTGACGAAGGATCATTTGCCACGCAGGGCCATCGTATGCTCGCCTGGCTTGCGCAAGGCTCGCACCTCAGCATGGGGGTCGTTGTTTGTTCGTTTGGGCACGAGGCTTATCCCGGTAGCTTTCTTGCTCGCGCGCCCAGGCGACGAAGCGCATAAGGCCCTCCCTCAGGTCGATCTGCGACGCGTAGCCGAGATCGCGCGCCGCCTTGGTGAGATCCGGGCAACGCCGCTGCGGCTCGCCCGGAGGGTAATTGCTCGGATACGAGATCAGTTGAAAGGTCGAGCCTGGCACCACCGATCCATAGAGCCTTGCGAGGTCCGCGACGGCGATTTCATTTTCGGAATTGCCGATGTTGTAGGCCTCCCCGGGTTTGCCACGGAGCAATACCCTGAGAAAGCCAGCGATCGCATCGGTGATGTAGCAGAACGTCCGGGTCTGCCGTCCATCGCCGTGAACCGGGATCGCCCGGCCGTTCAAGGCCTCGAACGTGAACATCGGGATCGCGCGCCCGTCATCATGCCGCATTCCCGGTCCGAACACATTGAAGGGCCGCACAATCGTGGCGGGTACCTTGTAGTATTGATGATAGATCGTCGATATGGTCTCGCCGAGGCGTTTAAATTCATCATAGCAGGCGCGCGGCCCCACGCTCGAGACATAGCCGTGGTAGGTCTCGGGCGTCGGAATCGCCCTTAGATCAGGGTCGCCATAGATCTCACTCGAGCTGAAGAACAGAAACCCTTCGAGATTATGATTCTTGCGCGCGAACTCCAGCAGGTTCTTGGTGCCTTGCACCGCGCTTTCGATCGTCTCGAGCGGGTACTTCATATAAAAGGTCGGCGACGCCACACCAGCCGCATGGATAATGAAGTTGACTTCCTGGTGGACGGGCAACGGGAACGCAACGTCGGCAAAAATCTCGATGATGTTAGGATCTTGATCCGCGCTCCCATTCGTTACTGCCTGCTGGCTGGTGATGAAATTGTCGGCAGAGATCACGGTGCACGGCCGGTCAAGCACCGCCTTGTTAAGGTGGCGAAATACCGAGATAAAATGCCGACCGAGAAAGCCTGAGCCGCCAGCCAACAGAACGGTCTTGTCGGCAAAGCGCTGGGCGTCGCGACCCAGGTTCCCGACGATCTGTATGACGTCGCCTTGCTCGACGTCAGACGATCGCAAAGTCATGCCACTTCCCTCGGCCGCTACGGGTAAGCACGTTCGGCAGCTCTTTCGACAATTTCCGTGCACCGCCGACCAACACGTCCGCTTGCGCCCTGTCAAGGTCCCCTGGGGTCGGCCCGCTCGTTTTCCTGCGCTCGGCTATTCGGACCGATACGCACCGGCAAACTTCGATGGCTCTCATTGACAACGCATTCTATTTTAATCAGAGCTTCGCAGTGAGAATGCTCTTTGTCGAAGGCAGCCGCCAATGGCGCGGATGTTAATTACAGGGGTGGCGGTCGTGGTTGTTATCAGTGTCCTAACAATCATTTACTTAGCGACACGGCCAAATGGGCCAACAATCGGTGGCAGCGGCCTGCAGGTGTTTCCGTCGAGTTACAGCCAAACTGGGAGCCGATAGCGGGCGAACTGCTCGTGCCTGTTAACGCCTAACGGCATTGCACCCGCATCTGCCCTGCCTAACGTCGCCGTCAATAATCCCTCGTGAGTACAGCTTGAACGCATTCACGAGTTCCTCCCCAATTCCACAATTGCATGGCTTTCGGGCTTGGCGTTGGCTCATTCCGCCCCGAGCACTGGCAATCTTACGCCTCTGCACCTGCCGCGCGGCCGAAGCGAGCAACGAGGTGGGCATCGATGTCATCGACCAGCACCACGTCCTGGAAAAAGCCATCGTCACCGTTAACTCGCACACCTAGCGACGACGGCTCTATGAGAGTGGAGTAATACGATTGGCCAAGCGTCCGGATACATAACGCCAATCCGACAAGGTGGGACGGGATGATTCCATCCTGTCCCTTGCGGAAGGGCACGAGGCGGAGCGCTTCAGGCGCCGAGAACCAGCGACCTTGTTCTGTAGACGACGGCTCTCCGTCGATCGTGCACAAGAAAAGGATGCTCAAGATATCCGCGCGCCGGCTGCTTATGGGATAGATCGTCCCGACGCGTCGACACGTCCGCAACGTGGCCCCCCCGAGCTCGCGATCGAGAACGCGGCGTATGCCGCCGACCAAATAATCGCCGTACCGGTCTACGGTGCCGGTATAATGCCACATCCCGTTGAAGGGATCGGCCTCATCCACGGCACGCACGGTGAGCCAGAAATAGATTTCGCCGTCGATGATCTTATGCACGATGACTTCCGGGGAAATGGAAGGACGCAGTCGAATCAGCGCATTGAAGATGCGCTCCGGAAATACACCACCGTGGGCGTCGCGATATCTCCGCAGCCAGTGCAAAGCGGCCTCGCAAGTCGCGAGAGCATTCTCCTCATGGCCGAAGAGGCTCGATTCGTCGTTGAGGCTATCAGTACTGCTCATATTCTTCATAGCGGCGACTGTTTTCTTCAAACCATTGATATGTCGTCCGCAGTCCCTCACGAAAATTCGTTTCCGGCACGAAGCCCAGCACTGCAGTTTGCCTGGTGGTGTCCGCGACCCAGCGAGGCGAGTCCCATCGTTGGCGCTCGACTGCGCCCCAAGTCAAGGGAAGCGGACCGCCATGAATCTCTTCCACAAGGTCCGCTACTTCGCGAAGCGTGTGCTCCACGCCGGTCCCCAGATTGAAGATTGCTCCATCGGCCGGAGGAGGCTGCCGCATGCATCGCTCCACCGCGTCCGCAACGTCGTTCACAAAAATGAAATCGCGGGTTACATCGGGGGAGGACAGCTTCATGGGACGTCCCCGCAGCGCCGATAGCATCAAGCGAGGAATCAGACGGCGCCCCTGTTCCCAGGGGCCATACACCGAAAACAAGCGCAAGGTGATCAGCGGAATGCCTTTGAAGCGAGCCGCATGAGTGCCATACAGCGTTTGCGCGAGTTTGGCGATGTCATGAACCCGCCTCGGATTGGGCAGCGAACTCTCGGTCATAGGTTCTTCCTGGTAACCGTATTCCGATGAGCTGCCCGCATTGATGAAAAGTTCACAGCCGGTGCTCGCAGATGCGAGATTGATGAGCGGCTGCACGGTATGGAGAAAAATTTCCATCTCGTCAGTCTCATGTGGAAGAGCCGCATGAGCTGCAAAATGCAATACAACTTGCGGGCGCACGACCCCCATGACTTGAATCGTTTCCTCGGCGTCGAGAAGGTCGACGCGATGCAGGCGCAGCTCATTGATCACCTCGGCAATGCGCCATAGCCGGGGTCCATTGGCGCGGTCAACGCCTGGGGCGCCTGGCGAGACGCTACCACTCGAAGAGGGTCGTGCGATCACGTGTACTTCGTGCCCGCGCTCGAGCATTCTGCGCACAACATTCGCGCCGACAAACCCAGTGGCGCCGGATATTAGGACTCGGCGCGCGTCAGCGGATGGCAAGGTCCGGTCCTCGAAATGAAAGGCAGCGCGCAAACCCACGAAATGTCATCGCGTTTCCCTCGAACAACGAACACCAATAGCCAGCGAAATGAATGAATTACGGGGGCAATATCTTTTCGCTCATCACGCTCAGGCATCGCAGTTGGCGAGCGGTACGCAAATTACCTGCATTCGTCGCAATAGCCATTAACTCGACCACGCCGACCCCAAGCGGACATCGACTACGCTGATTGTTGGCGTCTTCTAGCAATGGTCCTTGCAATAAACAGTAGCCGCTCCGGATGCTACGTAACAGGCCGTTGCAGTTGCCGCTCCGATCATTTCAGCGCACGCACTCTGCGCTGTTGCATAGCTACCGTCACAAGTGGATTTGCACAACTCGCGCCCACGATCATTCAAAATGTCACGGGTGACAATGCCATCGAGAACGGAAACGTCCTCCTGATGCGTTAAAAGCTTTGTGCTACGTAAAATCAGTAAGATGCGCTCCTGATCCTGCTTGGACAACGTCTTCAAACTGCCCACGCTAAATCTCTTTAGGTCGCTAGCATTGCCGCTTTGTTGCGCAGTCGACGGGTGGATCAGCGATCCCACGATTCCCGTAGCAATGGCAATCATCCTCAAGCTCTGCGTCATGGTCGAGTTCCTACTGTAGCGAGTGCACTTCGTTGCTGCTGACCTGTCGACCTGTCTTACCTGGAGAATGCCATACTTCGCGCGCTTGCCAAGCCACGGCACGTCAACATCATCCGCACCTGTGCACGCGCCTGGAATTGCTCCGCTTGAGTGATAAAGAAGCCCTGCAAGCCTGAAGAGATCCGCAGAATCGCTCGGCCTTTCCGTCACACAAATCCGAGTTAACCTTGGCCGATCGGATTTTCCTCGACCCCGCCGCATGGCGATTCATGACCATGGCTTAGGTCGGCTCGGCAGTGCGGGCAGCCTGTGCTCGCAGAGGTGGTCGTGGAGCGCCAAGGGCCTAGGCGGTTTGCGCTCATTGGGATTGCGCTTGCAATTTGCCAACGTCATTTTTCATGCGACGGGTAAGCGCACATGCGAGTTACCGGTGCGGGTCCAGAGCCCGCTCGGCGCGCGGCAACCACGCCAATGGGCGAGGCTTTGATCCCGGCATTGGATGTCATCTCACTCGGTCATACTACCGCTGGTGCCGGCCATCTTTGAGTTGAACGACTGATCCGCCTTGTGTCCCTTCCAAGGCGGCAGCGATCCTCCGGCCAATTGCTTCCGAAGCGCGTCGAAGAGGGTCGGCATCAAGGTGCGCATATCGCTGGGTTGTTGACGCCTGGGTATGTCCCAACAGCTTGCCTATGATGGGCAAACCGAGCCCGCTGCCGGCTCCGAAGCTAGCGTAGGTGTGACGTAGATCGTGAAGGCGAACGCCTTCGAGACCTGCCCGCCTCACTACTGCCTCCCATGGCCGCTTCAGGTCAGCGCGTGGCTTCTCGGGACAACTACCGGGTATGACATACGGCCCAGCCCCATCCAGGCCAGTCAGCACGGCAAGCGCCGGAGCGTTGAGGATCACGGTCTTCCTGCCCGTTTTCGAGTTGGCGAGCAGCAACAACCCGCGTTCCAAATCCACATGCTCCCACCTGAGGCGTAAGATTTCGCGGAGGCGGCAACCGGTAAACAGCAGCAATCGGATCGCTGCGGCCGCGAAAGGATCGATCGTGGTGAAGCGGTTTGTCGGCTTTGCCAGATGCTTAGCGGTCGGCTTCGCCTCGTCCACGGTCCACGCGATGCCCTGAGTCTCAGCCTCCCGGATGGCAGATCCGAGCCGCTCAAGCTCTACGGAGGTTAGGAAGCGCTCTCGGCGGTGCTCCCGAAACTGCTCGATTCGGCGAGCAGGGTTCATGCCCTCTGGGACAATGCCGCCGCGGCCCGCGAAGGCGTACATACTGCCGATAACGGCCAAGATCCGGTTGGCCTGGAACGGCGTCGCTTTAAGCTTCCCATGCAGCCTCGCGACCTGCCCCCGCGTGACCTTATCGGCCTTGATCGCTCCGAGTTCCGGCTTGATAGCCTTCTCCAAGAGGTGTCGGTAAAAAGCAGCAGTTGATGGCTTGCGCTTCTGTTCGACATGTTCGGCCATAAACCGATCGGCCAAAGCTGCGACCGTCAGGGTGCCCCGTTCGGTGGCCTTCTGTCCGGCGGGGTCCTGACCATGCGCCACTTCTCCTAGAATGGCCTTCGCCCGTGTTCTGGCGGCCTCTGGGGTGCATTTGCCGACGTTCGCGATGGTAAACCGCCTGACAGGCGCGCCCCGTCCAGGGCCGGCTCTATAGACCACAACGTAGGACATGGCGCCCGAGGGGCGCACGCGCACACCGAACCCAGGGAGCTTGGAATCCCAGATGGCGTATTCCTTTGCTCGCGGCCTCAAATTATCCACGATACGTTTTGTGATCCGCTGGTCAGCCATGAGATCTCCATCTGCCCAAGTCAGTGCTGGGGAAGCACCGGGGAAACACCAAAAAAGAAGTCCGAGGAACGCTCCGGAACCGCGGTACCATGAAAAAGTCCCATTATATAGGCATTTCTCACCACCGAGGAAACAGCGGGAATGCTGAGGAATTGGATCTTTTTAGAATGGCATTCAAGAGGTCGGGGGTTCGACTCCCCCTGGCTCCACCAATTCTCAAGAGGCGATTAGCTGGACGTTTGACGCCCCGAACCAACGGCCATGAGCACCCCAGCCTCCTGTTCGCCGCGCGTGGCTGTGGTTACGCCGTTTTGCAATGAGCCAGCCGATTGGCTTGCCCAAGCGCAACGAAGCATCGCAGCCCAGACCTATCCGTGCGATCACATCATGGTGGGAGACGCCGCCACTGTGGTCCCCCCGCTGCCCGCGATGGTTGTGAATCTCCCAACCTGCGTAGCGGATTTCGGCGATACGCCGCGCGCGGTGGGCTCATTCCACGCCGTCGGCCTGGGCTACGACGCCATCGCCTATCTGGATGCGGATAATTGGTTTGATCCGGAGCACATCGCCTCGCTGGTGACGCTTTATTTGCAGACCAACGCCGCGGTCGTTACATCGCGCCGTGCCTTCGTGCGAATTGATGGAAGTTACATGGCGGAGTGTACTGCGTCGGATGGCGATAGTTTCTCCGACACGAATTGTTTATTCATCACCCGTGCTGGTTCGGAGTGTTGTCGAGATGGACCCTTATGGATCGAGCGTTTCACGCCATTGACGATCCGGGTCATCTGGCGCGCGATCAAACAACAGGGGTACTCGCTCGCGCATACCGGGCGTGCAAGCGTCGCCTATCGAGCGCGGCTGCCGAATTTCTATACAGATCTTGGTGAAACTCCTCCTTTGGAGGCAAAGGCGGAGCAGGTCGAAGCAATCATGGCCGCTCTAACTGCTTGGGAGGCAGCTGGTAACGCTCCGCTACGCATGCGTTGGGGCTATCGGCGCTACGCGGGCCCGAACCGAATCCGTCAAATCATTTTCGGTGATGCCGCGGATTCTCCGCATTGATCCGCCGGCGGGCGACTGGATCTGCTGACTTTCCGAGGCTTCCCGCACGCAACGGAAGTCTTCTCATTCTGATGCACAGGGTAGCGTTCGGGCGTAAAGCATAGCATAGGGAGGCGGGCTGGCCGGGATGAGCCAAACCGGTCCGCGATGCTTCGGTCCAAAGGGAGATTCGGGATGCAAGGCAAGGTCGGGTTGGAAGAGCACTTCGCGATCGAGGACACGATCAACGATTCAAAAGGCTTCCTTCCCGAGCGAGTGTGGCCGGAACTGCGTGCGCGTCTGCTTGATGTTCACGACAAGCGTCTCGCCGAAATGGATAAGCACGGCATGGAGATGATGATTCTCTCGCTCAATGCACCGGCCGTTCAAGCAATTCCGGATGCGAAACGAGCCTACGAGGTCGCGCGCAAAGCCAATGATCTGTTGGCGGATGCAGTTGCCAAACGACCCGACCGGTTCGCCGCGCTGGCAGCGTTGCCCATGCAGGACCCGGAGCTTGCCGCGCGCGAGCTCGAGCGTTGCGTGCGCGAGCTTGGATTTTGCGGGGCGCTCGCCAATGGCTTCTCTCAGGTGGGAGATCCCGAGACGGTGGCCTACTACGACCTTAAGCAGTATTGGCCGTTCTGGGCGGTGGTCGAGCGGCTCGACATTCCTTTCTATCTGCATCCGCGCAATCCATTGCCGTCCTGGTCGCGCATGTACGAGGGCCATTCCTGGCTGCTTGGTCCGACGTGGGCCTTTGGGGTGGAAACGGCGACGCACGCGTTGCGTCTGATGGGTGCGGGATTGTTTGATGAATATCCGCGCCTGCAGATCATCCTCGGCCACATGGGCGAGGGCCTGCCCTATTCCATGTGGCGGATCGACAACCGCAACAACTGGTCGAAGTCGCCCCACAATTGTCCGGCCAAGAAGAAGATGACCGAGTATTTCAATGCCAACTTCTATCTGACGACGGCCGGCAATTTCCGCACCCAGACGTTGATCGATGCCATGTTGGAGATCGGCGTTGATCGGTTGTTGTTCTCGACGGACTGGCCGTTCGAGTTGATCGAGGATGCGGCGGTGTGGTTTGATTCCGCCTCGATCAGCGAACCCGATCGCATCAAGATCGGGCGCACCAACGCATTGCGGCTGTTCAAACTGGCGGATCGCTGAACCTGCGGCAAATAAGTACCTGCTCAAGGCGTTGCTCCGTCCTGAGTCGGTCTGGTAAACCAATGTCCTCGCCATACGGGAATGGGGGAGCTCATGGATCAACGCGTACCCAACCAGCGCGACGCGCTCAGGAGCTTGATTGCATTCGTTGCCAACTCAATCGCGAACGCGCGCGTTGTCGAAAAGCCGTTTTATCATCTTGAATTTGATCGTGTGTTCCCGGAGGACATCTACGCCCAGATGATCGCCGAGATGCCGGTCGCCTCGGACTACCGCCCGTTGCGCGGCCGCAACAATGGCAACATGCGTGACGACGGCTCCTGGACGCGGGTCAAAATCGACGTGTTCCCTGAGTACACGCGCCATTTGCCGCCCGGCAAACGTGAGCTGTGGGATCTTGTCGGACGGGCGCTTTGCTCCAATGAGGTCCAGTCCGCATTGATCAAAGCCCTGGCACCCGGCCTGAAACGTCGGTTCGGTGAACGCTTCGCCGACGTCGGGATGTACCCGATCCCGGTCCTCACGCGCGATACGCCGGGTTACCGCATCACTCCCCATACGGATACGCAGTGGAAGGGGATAACGGTCCAGCTCTATCTGCCGGCCGATGACAAGGCGACCCACATCGGCACGATCTTCCATGATCGGCTGCCGGATGGGTCGCTGCCCAAGGCGACGCAGATGCGGTTTGCCCGCAACACCGGCTATGCCTTCGCGGTTGGTGACAACACCTGGCATTCGGCCGATCCCGTCGGCAACGAAGTGGTGAGCCGCGACAGCATTTTGCTGACTTACTTTGTGGACGCCGGATTGCTGCGGTTTCTGCGCAATCGTGGGAAACGGGTCGGCAATTTTGTGCTGAACGAAGTCCGCCAAATCACCGGTTAGGCGATAAGTTGCACAATTTCGCGATGTGCTTGAATTGGAGGTTCGATTATCCCATATCGATCTGCGGCCGGGGAGGAGCGCGGTAACGCGTCCTCACCGGGTTTGGGTGCCGCAAGGGCCCGTTTGCAAAGTCGCCACTGAGGACTTTGGCCATGTCGCGATTGCCGTCGCTGTCCAGCCCGTTTCTGCTCGGGTTTGATGAGATCGAGCGTGCGCTCGATCGCGTGGCCAAGAGCGCGGACGGGTATCCCCCCTACAACATCGAGCGTATTGGGCAAGAGGCGGGAGCGCCGGAGCGCTTGCGTATCACGGTTGCAGTCGCTGGATTTACCCGCGATCAACTCGACGTGAGTGTCGAGGAGCGCCAGCTCGTCATCCGCGGACGTCAGCTGGACGACAAGAGTCGGCAATACATCCATCGCGGTATTGCGGCACGACAGTTTCAACGCACGTTCGTGCTGGCCGACGGAATCGAGGTTCTGGGGGCCGATTTGCAGAACGGGTTATTGTCGATCGACCTTGCCCGCCCCGACAACGCCCGCACTGCAAGATCGATCGCTATCAATCAGCGCGACTAATTCCTATCTAACTTGGAACAAGGTGTCCCGCGTTGATCAACGAGACGGGAACCGCAGCGGATGCTGTCTCGTTGATAAGTACAAGGAAGCCAGGTCATGACAAACGAAACAACAAATCCGGTTGATCCGGTAATCTCGCCCGAAGCGCTTGCGCGGTTGGGGGGAGGTCGCATTGCGTACCTCAAGCAAATTCGCTCTGAGGAGGTGTCTTCCCTGTTTCCGCAGGTACCGGAGATGGCGCCGGGTCTCAGTTTGTTCGCCCTGCTCGCCGCTGACGGCACGCCAATCATGATTACGGACACGCGCGAAGCGGCGATCGCCAACGCCTGGGACAACGAGCTCGAAATGGTGAGCGTGCACTGAGCCAGTGCTCGTTCCGATTAATTCGCCTCGCTCTCCGTCGTCATCGCCGGGCTCGTCCCGGCGATTTCGATTTTAGGGCACAGTCGTGCCTTCTGAACTCAGAAGGACCAAGCGAGATGGCCGGGACAAGCCCGGCCACAACGAAATGAGAGGATGAGAAACTCAGCCGTGAACCGGCGAGGGCAGAGTGAGGACGGCATAGATCGCTTCCGCGGCATGCGCATCGCGAAGCTTGTTCGCAACATCAGGATCACGCAAAAGCCGCGCGACACGCGCGAGCGCCTTGAGATGGTCGGCACCGGCCCCTTCGGGGGCCAGGAGCACGAAAATGAGGTCCACCGGCTGGCCGTCGAGAGCCTCGAAATCGATCGCCCGATCGAGCCGGGCAAACAGCCCGAACAGCCGTTCCAGTTTGGCGAGCTTGCCGTGCGGGATCGCAATCCCCGAACCGACCCCAGTGGATCCGAGTTTCTCGCGCTGCATGAGGACGTCGAAAATCTCGCGCTCGCTGCGCCCGGTCAGTTCCGCGGACCTGGTCGCAAGCTCGTGCAGCGCCTGCTTTTTGTTGTTGACTTTTAGCGCCGGAATAATCGCCTGCGGGGCGACCAGATCATTGAGCGGCATGGCAGGGTTCCGACAGAAGTTGCCCCAACGGAATAGTGCACGCGGTGTCCGGCAGCGCTTTGGGCGGCGGACCATAGGGACCGCCCCAACGGCCGTCAATAGCACTTGGCGCGGTCGATAACGCGCTGGCACCGGTAGGGTTTCGCACGCCGCGGCCAGCCGGTAAGCCCCGGAGCTGTCACGGTAAGTTAGGCCAGGGCAGAGCGATCAGCCACAATCCCTGTAACATATCGAGCGCGGATCGGCAGTTTCTTTTCGCTATCTGCTCTGGACGAAGCCGCCTTGTTTTTGCTGTATGCACGTCATGGAGCCAACGCCCAATCTCAATCTTGTCATTGTCGACGAAAATCCTATCCGCGCCGCCATCTTGGAAGATGGCCTGCGCGAGGCCGGGTTCACGCAAGTCATTCGGATCGGCGAAACGGCGAACCTGCTCGCGCGTATTTACGCCATTGACCCCGACGTCATTCTGATCGACCTGGAAAATCCCAGCCGCGACGTGCTCGAACAGATGTTTCAGGTGAGTCGGATCGTTAAACGTCCGATCGCTATGTTTGTCGATCAGAGTGATACCGCTTCGATCCAGGCGTCAGTTGATGCCGGCGTGTCGGCTTACATCGTCGATGGGCTGAAAAAGGAGCGGATGAAACACATCCTCGACCTGTGCATCTCGCGTTTCAACGCATTTTCGCGTTTGCAGGGCGAACTCGATCGCGCCAAGAGCGCTCTCGAGGAACGCAAGGTGATTGATCGAGCCAAAGGTATTCTGATGAAAGCTAAACAACTCACCGAGGAGCAAGCCTACGCGCTCATGCGCAAGACAGCCATGAACGAAAACAAGAAGATTGTCGAGATCGCGCAGTCGATCATCATGGCCGCGGAGCTGCTGCGATGAGCCGCGAGCGCTTGCGCATCGGTTTTATTCCACTCTGCGACGCAGCAGCGCTGCTGATCGCGGTGGACAAAAGCTTCTGCGCTGACGAAGGCCTCGATATCGAGCTTATTCGCGAGGTTTCATGGTCGAACGTCCGCGACAAGCTCAATATCGGTCTGTTCGATGCCGCACACTTGCTGGCGCCGGTGGCGATTGCCTCGAGCCTTGGCCTCGGGCATGTGCGGGTTCCGATCACCGCTCCGTTCAACCTCGGCATCAATGGCAACGCCATCACGGTTGCGCCCGAGCTTCATGCTCAGCTTCGGGCAATGGCTGCCGGAGATCTCTCCGATCCGATGGTCTCCGCCCGGGCGCTGGCGGCTATTGTGGCCGAGCGCAGGCGTAAGGGTCAGGAGCCGCTCACGTTCGGCATGACCTTTCCCTACTCGACGCACAATTATCATCTTGCGTTTCTGGATGGCCGCGGGCGGCGTTGATCCCGACGAGGATGTCCGGCTCGTGGTGCTGCCGCCGCCCTATATGGTCGAGAGCCTCGCCAACAAGCATGTGGAAGGGTTCTGTGTCGGCGCGCCCTGGAACTCGGTCGCGGTCGATCTGGGCATTGGGCATATCCTGCACTTCGTCTCGGATATTCTGGCCAGTGCGGCCGAGAAGGTTCTCGCGGTGCGCAGCAGCTGGGCGCAGGAGAATCCGGCAACGCTGGCGGCACTGGTGCGGGCGCATGCGCGTGCGGCCGAGTTCATCGAAGCAAAGGCGCAATCGCGACGAGGTCTGTGCCCTGCTCAGCGCGGCGAATCGGGTCGGAGGAACCGCTGAGGTTATACGGCGCACGCTCGACGGCGACCTCAAAGTGGCATCCGATGGGACCATCCGCAGGGATCAGAATTATCTTCGTATTGGACGCGCCGGTGCGGGTCGGCCCAGCCCCGTTCAGGCCGCTTGGCTCTACGCCCAGATGGTTCGGTGGGGGCAGGCGCCGTTTTCGACCGAGACTGCTTGAGGCTGCCAAGCGGGTCTTTCGGTCCGATGTCTACGATGCGGTTGTTGGATCGAGCGGCGCGCCAGCGCAGGAGCCCGTTGATGGCATCGGCGCGTTCGCCGGTCCGCCATTCAATCCGGCTGACGTGGAAAGCTACCTTGCGGCTTGGAATATTCGGCGGTTTGCGTAGCCGATAGGCAATTGCCTATTTTTGTGCATTGCACAATTATCCCGCATGGTTTGGTTGAGCATGCATTGAAATGAGGCAAATTCGGCGCTGCATCTATTCTGTGCAATTAGAATAAGTATTTGTAGAATATAAGTATTTCACCGCAACGAAAACTGGCACGGACCTTGAACTTGGATCGCTGCGGGCACTAGCCCGCGGTCCAATGGCGGACACTCGGCAATGTGGCCGAAGGGGTCGGTAGGCACAGCGCAATGCAGCGCGAAGTGCCGGTGCCAGTGGATCGGTGTCGATGGAACTAGCCCAGAACAGCCTTGGTGTCGGTGCGATCGCGCAGTCGTGTGGGCGCGCGTGGGCTTTCCGCGCAACGTGCTGCGATTTTCCAACGAGGGAGGCCTAGATGACCCCTGCGCAGGTCGCGCTCGTGCAGGCGAGCTTTGCCAAAGTCGCCCCGGTCGCCGACCAGGCGGCGCAGATTTTCTACGATCGGCTGTTCGCCGTCGCGCCGCAGGTCCGCTCACTCTTTCCAAATGACATGACCGAGCAGCGCCGCAAGCTGATGGGGACGCTGGGGGTCGTGGTCAATGCTCTCGACAAGCTGGAGACCGTTTTGCCGGCTGCCAGTGCTCTCGCGAAGCGTCACGTCAGCTACGGGGCGCAGCCGGCGCATTACCCCGTCGTCGGTGAAGCGTTGCTGTGGACCTTGCAACGCGGGCTCGGGGACGCATGGACCGACGACGTCGCCGCGGCCTGGACGGCCGCCTACACGACGCTCTCCAATTTCATGATCAGCGAAGCTTACGCCAAGCCGCAGGCCGCCGAATGAATGTGGCCGCAGTCTGCATCAGTCGGCACACCAGAGGAACAAGATGAAAGATCAATTCAACAAAGTATCTCGGCGCGATCTGCTCAAACGCGCCGGAGCGATTGCCGCGGCAGGAGCCGCATCCGGGCCGCTCCTGGCTCCGTCGATCGTACGGGCGGCGGCCGAGATCGAGAAGGAAGAGCTGAAGTTCGGCTTCATCAAGCTCACCGACATGGCGCCGATCGCGATCGCCAAGGAGATGAACTTCTTCGAGGACGAAGGGCTTTATGTGACGGTCGAGCCGCAGGCGAACTGGAAGGTGCTGCTCGACCGCGTGATCACCGGCGAACTCGACGGCGCGCATATGCTGGCAGGCCAGCCGCTGGGCGCGACCATCGGGTTCGGCACCAAGGCGCATGTGATCACGCCGTTCTCCATGGACCTGAACGGCAACGGGATCACGGTAGCGACCTCCGTTTGGGAGGAGATGAAAAAATACATACCGATCGGCAGCGACGGAAAGCCCGTGCACCCGATCAAAGCCGAGGCACTCAGGAAAGTTGTTGATCGCTACCGCGCTGAGGGCAAGCCCTTCAACCTCGGCATGGTCTTTCCGCTTTCCACCCACAATTACGAGCTGCGCTACTGGCTCGCCTCCGGCGGGATTCATCCGGGTTTCTATTCGCCGACCGACAGCTCCGGCCAGATCATGGGAGACGTGCTCATCTCGGTGACGCCGCCGCCGCAAATGCCGTCAACCATGCAGGCAGGCACGATTCTCGGCTACTGCGTCGGCGAGCCCTGGAATCAGCAAGCGGTGTTCAAGGGCATCGGCGTGCCGGTCATCACCGACTACGAGATCTGGAAGAACAATCCCGAGAAGGTGTTCGGCGTCACGGCGGAATTCGCTGACAAACATCCGAACACGCTGATCGCCATCACCAAGGCGCTGATCCGCGCCGGCATGTGGCTCGACGCCGACAACAACGCGAACCGGCCGCAGGCGGTGAAAATCCTTGCCAAGTCCGAGTATGTCGGCGCCGATCCCGAGGTCATCGCCAACTCGATGACCGGCACATTCGAATATGAGAAGGGCGACCGGCGCCCGGTGCCCGACTTCAACGTCTTCTTTCGCTATTTCGCAACCTATCCGTATCTGTCGGACGCGGTCTGGTATCTCACGCAGATGCGGCGCTGGGGTCAGATCACGGAGTACAAGCCGGACTCCTGGTACGCCGAAACGGCGCGGCAGGTCTATCGCTCGGATATCTATCTGAAGGCCGCCAAGTTGCTGGTCGCCGAGGGCAAAGCCAAGCAAGAGGACTTTCCCTGGGATAGTGACGGCTACCGTGCTGCGACCAATGAGTTCATCGACGGCGTCACTTACGATGGACGCAAGCCCAACGACTATCTCGAATCGCTTGCCATCGGGCTCAAGCACGACCAGCGCGTCGACGGAATCAAGGTCGTAGGTAACTGAGCCTGCTCGACCGCTTTCACACACATGTGACCGAGGACCTGAATGTCGACGACTGCTGATGTCCTGCCGACCGAGATCACCGCCGAGGCAGCCCGCGAAGCGCGGCGCGAGCGCTGGCAGGGGCATCTGTCACGCGCGGCCGGTACCCTCAATCTGTTGGGCATCGGGTGGACGGTGCCACTCATGCGGCTTGCTTTGGGTGACAATCCGCGCACGCAGCTTGCAGAGCTGTGGCGCACATTGTTTGTTCCTGTCATCGCCATCATGTTGTTCCTGAGCGGTTGGGCCTGGCTCGCGCCAAAAGTGCAAACAAGTCTTGGCACACTGCCGGGCCCTGTCGCCGTCTGGCAGCAAGCGCAGAATCTCTGGAATGATCATCTCGCCGAGCGCGGCAAGGAGCAGGCCTTCTACGAGCGGCAGCAGAAACGCAATGTCGAGATTCTCGCGCGCAATCCGAATGCGGAGGTGAAAGTACGGCCCTACACCGGCAAGCCGACGTTCATCGATCAGGTTCTGACCAGTCTCAAGACTGTGTTCACCGGATTCGTCCTTGCCACCCTGGTCGCTGTGCCGCTGGGGATTCTCTGCGGTCTCTCGCAAATCGTGAATACCGCGGTCAATCCGTTCATCCAGGTGTTCAAGCCGGTCTCGCCGCTCGCCTGGCTGCCCATCGTCACGATGGTGGTGAGCGCCGTCTACGTGACTGAGGACGCGGCATTGCCGAAGTCGTTCCTCATCTCGGCCGTGACCGTAACGCTGTGCTCGCTCTGGCCGACGCTCATCAACACCGCGGTCGGCGTCGCGTCCATCGACAAGGACCTCATCAATGTGAGCCGCGTGCTGCGCCTGTCCTGGTCGACCAAGGTGTTCAAGATCGTCCTGCCTTCGTCATTGCCGTTGATTTTCACCGGCCTGCGCTTGTCCCTCGGGGTTGGCTGGATGGTGCTGATCGCCGCCGAGATGCTGGCGCAGAACCCTGGTCTCGGAAAATTCGTCTGGGATGAATTCCAGAACGGCTCGTCCGCATCGCTCGCGCGGATCATGGTCGCCGTCTTCACCATCGGCATCATCGGCTTCCTGCTCGACCGCATCATGCTGGCGCTGCAGGCGGCGTTTACGTACAGCGCGAGCCGTTGAGCACCGCCATGCCGATCCTCGAGCTCAAATCCGTCTCCAAGTCCTACGCGGCTAACGGCGCCCAGACGCGCGTGCTCAAGAACGTCTCGCTCGCGGTCGAAGAAGGAGAATTCGTCGCCATCGTCGGATTTTCCGGATCAGGCAAAACGACGCTGATCAGCCTGATGGCCGGATTGATCGCGGCCGATGGCGGAGAGATCCTGTTCCGCGGCGAGCGTGTCCGCGAGCCTGGTCCGGAACGCGGCGTCGTGTTCCAGAATTATTCGCTGATGCCTTGGCTATCGGTGCAGGGAAATATCGCGCTCGCGGTCGACGCCGTGTCTGCAAGCCTGCCGGCGGCTGAGCGCCGCGCACGCGTTGCCCACTACATCGAGATGGTGGGGCTCACCGCGGCGGCCCAACGTAAGCCGGCGCAACTGTCCGGCGGCATGCGCCAGCGCGTCGCCGTCGCGCGCGCGCTGGCGATGGCTCCCGACGTGTTGTTGCTCGACGAGCCCCTGTCGGCGCTGGACGCGTTGACGCGCGCCAAGCTGCAGACCGAGATCGAGGCGATCTGGTCGCAGGAACGCAAGACGGTGGTGATGATCACCAATGACGTCGATGAAGCGATCCTGCTCGCCGATCGCATCATTCCGCTGAAGCCGGGTCCTGAGGCAAATTTCGGACCCGAATTCCGGGTCCCGTTCGAGCGGCCGCGCGACCGCGCTGCGATCAACACAAGCCCGAGCTACAAGAAGCTGCGCGCCGCCATCACCCAGTATTTGATGGATGCCGGCCTGCAGCGCACCTCGCGCACGTGCGAGGACGCTCGCACGCCTCCAAATGTCACGCCCGTCCGCTTCGATCCTGGGCCGCCACGCGCCTATCGGCAGGCGGCAGAGACGGCGGTCGATCAGCGTTACGTCGAGTTCTATCAATTGCGCAAAGTCTATTCCACCCCGGCGGGACCGCTCACCGTCGTCGACGGGTTCGACATGCTGATGCGCAAAGGCGAGTTTGTCTCGCTCATCGGGCACTCCGGATGCGGCAAGTCCACGGTGTTGTCGATGGTCGCCGGTCTTAGCGATATCTCCGGCGGCGGTATCGTGCTCGACAACAAAGAGATCACAACTGCTGGCCCCGATCGGGCCGTTGTGTTTCAGAGTCCATCACTGCTGCCCTGGCTGAGCGCGCGTGACAACGTCGCCCTTGGTGTCGATCGCGTCTATCCGCACGCGAGTGCCGCTGAGCGGTCGGAGATCGTCAGTTACTACCTCGAGCGGGTCGGGCTTGCCGACGCCATGAACAAGCTCGCATCCGAGCTTTCGAATGGCATGAAGCAGCGCGTCGGTATTGCTCGCGCGTTCGCGCTGTCACCCAAGCTGCTGCTCCTCGACGAGCCGTTCGGGATGCTGGATTCGTTGACGCGCTGGGAATTGCAGGAAGTCTTGATGGAGGTGTGGTCGCGCACGCAGGTGACGGCGATCTGCGTGACCCATGACGTCGACGAGGCAATCCTGCTCGCCGATCGCGTCGTCATGATGACCAATGGTCCGAACGCTCGGATCGGGCGCGTCCTCGAGGTCGACATCCCGCGCCCGCGCCGGCGCCGCAGCCTGCTCGAGCACCCGCTTTATTACGACTATCGCCAGGAATTGCTGACGTTCCTTCAGGACTTCGAGCACGGCCGGGGACGAGGTGCCGGCGCATCCGCAGCCGCGTGAGCCCGTCATGAGCGAACCTCTCGTCATCATCGGCAATGGCATGGCGGCGGCCCGACTGTGCGAAGAGCTCAGTGAGCGCGCCTGCGGCCGTTATGCCATCGCCGTGGTCGGCGAGGAGCCGCGACTCGCCTACAACCGCGTGCTCTTGTCGTCGCTGCTGGCTGATGAAATCTCAGCTGCCGACGTCGAGCTCAAGCCGGCGCGCTGGTGGCGCGACCGCGGCGTCACCCTCGTCTACGGCCGGCCCGCGGTGGCGGTTGATCCGACCATCCGGCGGATTCGGCTCGGGGATGGCGCGACCATTCCTTATTCGAAACTTGTCATCGCCACAGGCTCGCGGCCAATCCGGCTGCCGCTGCCCGGAATGGATCTGCCCGGGGTCAAGTCGTTCCGCGATCTCACCGACGTGGCGGAGTTGCGCCGCGCCGCGCCGGGCGCGCGCGCTGTCGTGATTGGCGGCGGCTTGCTCGGGCTCGAAGCGGCCTATGGGCTCGCCAAAGGCGGCGCCACGGTCTCTCTCGTGCACCTCATGGATCGGTTGATGGAGCGTCAACTCGATGCGCGCGCCGCCTTGATGCTCCGCCGCGAGGTCGAGGCACGCGGTGTCGAAGTTCTGTTGGGCGCTGAGACCAAGGCGATCGAAGGGCGTAGGCGGGTCGAGGGCGTCGCGCTGGCGGACGGCCGCACCATTCCGGCTGACCTTGTGGTGGTCGCGGTCGGGGTGCGGCCGAATGCCGAGATCGCGCGTACCGCCGGACTGACCATCAACCGCGGGATTGTCGTGGACGACCGGCTGGAGACCAGCAAGCGCGGCATCTACGCTATCGGCGAGTGCGCAGAGCATAACGGTCAGTGCTACGGCATCGTTGAGCCCGCCTACGAGCATGCGCGCATTCTGGCGCAATGTTTGGTCGGTTCCGAGCAGCGCTACACGGGCAGCGTCCTAGCCACCAACCTCAAAGTATCCGGCGTGCGCGTCTTCTCGGCAGGCGATTTCGTCGGTGCGCCGGGAACCGAGGCGCTTTTGCTCTCCGACCCGGGTCTCAAGACCTACAAGAAGCTTGTGATTGCTGACGACCGGCTGGTCGGGGCAGTGCTGTTTGGCGATACCGCGGATGGCCCTTGGTATCTCGAGTTGATCCGCTCGGGGCGGCGGATCGACGCCTTACGCGACGAGCTGGTATTCAGCCGCGCACTGGCGGAGATGGCGCATTCGGTTGAATGCTCAAAAAGTAATCACGATGAAAATATAGCCAGCTCTGCGCCTGAAAGGGCAGCATGTATGTCCTACCGGGCGCCGCAGCCTTCCGCCATGGGGCCTCAAGCTTTTGATTCGAAATGAGATCCCGAATCGGCACGGTTGGCATCCTGATTGCAACGCAAAAAAGAAGCGCCTGCCATCAATGCGGATCGCGGCGCAAGGTCCCAACGCCGGGCAATCAAGCAGCAGCGAAGCTGTGTTCGACCTCGCGCTACCGCGTGAGGGCGCCTGTGTTCTTTTGGGCGCGGCGATCACGACCGCTGCCACCGTGCAACCCCGCCGGTCATGTCGCCTCGAGACGGACTCGGCGAGATCAGGTCAGGAGGCTCGAAAATGGATTACGTGAAGCCGGCCGATGTGGCGGCCGCGATGGTCGAGACCGCCAGCAACAAGCTGCGGCTCGCGCCCCGCGATCTCATGATCCGCGGAATGTTGTCGGGCGCGATCCTCGGCGTCGCGACCAGTCTGGCGTTTACTGGGGCAGTCTCGACCGGGCAGCCCCTGGTCGGCGCGCTGATCTTCCCGGTCGGGCTCATCATGATCGTGCTGCTCGGGCTGGAGCTGGTTACTGGCAGTTTCGGGCTCCTTCCTCTGGCCTGGCTCGATCGTGGCGCGAGCTCCGGCCAAGTCGTGGCGAACTGGAGCTGGGTTTTTCTCGGCAATCTGATCGGAAGCGTCGCCTATGGCGCGCTACTCGCGATCGCGCTCACCAACATGGGCACCGCTGAGCCGACCGGCGTCGCGGCGCGCATCATCGCGATCGCAGAAGCCAAGACCATCGGTTATGCGAGCCTCGGCTTCGCCGGTCTCGTGACTGCGTTTGTGAAGGCGATCCTGTGCAACTGGATGGTCTGCTTCGCCGTCGTGCTCGCCATGAGCACGACCTCAACCATGGGCAAGATCGCCACCGCCTGGATGCCGATCTTCGTGTTCTTCGCACAAGGCTTTGAGCATGCGGTTGTGAACATGTTCATCATACCGACCGGCATGATGCTCGGCGCCAAGGTCAGCTTCGCCGATTGGTGGTTGTGGAATCAGATTCCGGTGACGCTCGGCAATCTCGTCGGCGGTGCCGTCTTCACTGGCTTTGCCATCTATCTGACCTTTCGGCCTAAGCGCGCAATCGAGCCGATCGCGGGGGCGGTACAGGTTCCGGCCGAATAGCACGCACGTTCGGCAACAGTGCAGCGGCATGAATGCGATCACCAGCATGAGCGGCGATTTCACCCCCGAGCAGAAGCGCTACCTGGAAGGCTTCACGTCCGGCCTGCAGGCCGGACGGGCGTTGCGCGGTGTCGCCACACCCGGGGTTGGCGCATCGCCGCCCGTTGCGGCGGAGCCAACCGGGCCGGACGCGGTGCATCTCAAGGCGCAGGATCGCGTCGTCAGTGAGGGCAAGAAACTCTCCGATCAGGAGAAGTTCAAGCGCGCGCTGCATCCGTTCGACGGCTACGAGAAGCTCAAGGCACAGGCGGTCGCCAACGAGGCGCCGAAGCCGGACGATAATTTCCGTTGGCGGTTCTTCGGTCTGTTCTACTGCGCGCCCAACCAGGCGTCCTACATGTGCCGCCTGCGCATTCCTAACGGCATCCTCAAGCACTGGCAGTTGTCCGGGCTGGCGGATCTCGCCGAACAGTTTGGCGGCGGCTACGCCCACGTGACGACGCGCGCCAATCTGCAGATCCGCGAGATCGAGCCGCGCAATGCGGTTGCCATGGTGGAAGCGATCCAGGACCTCGGCCTGTGCTCGCGCGGGTCCGGTGCCGACAACATCCGCAATGTCACCGGGACACCGACGGCCGGTATCGATCCGCAGGAACTCATCGACACGAGGCCCTACGCACGCGAATGGCACTTCCACATTCTCAATGATCGCTCGCTTTACGGCATTCCCCGCAAGTTCAATGTCGGGTTCGACGGCGGCGGCATCATTGCGGTGCTCGAGGACACAAACGATATTGGCTTCCAAGCTGTCGAAGTCGCAGACGGATTTGGAGTTGAACCTGGTGTTTGGTTCGGTCTCATGCTCGGCGGCATCACCGGCCACCATGATTTCGCCCGCGACACCGGCGTGGTGGTGAAGCCGTCGGAAGCAACCGCTGTGGCCGACGCGATCGTGCGTGTTTTCATCGACCACGGCGATCGCACCAACCGGGTCAAGGCCCGGCTCAAATATGTGCTCGACAGTTTCGGGTTCGAGAAATTCCTCGCGCTGGTCGAGGAGAAGCTCGGCCGTAAGCTTGCGCGCGTTGCCCCCGAAGCATTGAAGCCGCGGCCACCCCAGGACCGTACGGCGCATGTGGGTGTTCGCCCACAGAAACAGCCGGGGTTGAACTGGATCGGCGTTGTGCTGCCGGTCGGCAAACTGACGCCCATTCAGATGCATGGGCTGGCCAAGCTTGCTGCCGATCTCGGCGATGGCGACGTGCGCCTCACGGTCTGGCAGAATCTGCTCATCTCCGGCGTGCCGACCGAAAAAGTGGCTCTGGCGCAAGCCGCGATCGAAGGGCTTGGTCTTACCACGAAGGCAACGTCGATCCGGGCCGGATTGGTCGCCTGTACGGGAAATGTCGGCTGCAAGTTCGCCGCATCTGACACCAAGCGTCACGCCGAGGACATCGCCCGCCACTGCGAGTCACGCGTTGCGCTCGACAGCCCGATCAACATCCACCTGACCGGATGTCATCATTCCTGTGCCCAACACTACATCGGCGATGTCGGCCTTCTGGCCTGCAAGGTGCAAACTTCGGAGGAAGGTGACACCGTCGAGGGCTACCACGTTCTGGTCGGCGGCGGACACGGCGCACAGGCCGGGCTCGCGCGTGACATCTATCGCGACGTCAAGGCCGAGGACGCGCCCGGTATCGTGGAGCGCATGCTCAAGGCCTATCTGGCGCATCGCTCGGCGCCGGATGAAACCTTCCTCGCTTTCGCGCGCCGGCATGAAGTTGATGCGCTGAAAACTTTGTTTGATGCGGAGACGGTCGAATGACGCTGACTGTTCCCCCACCACGCATCGAGTTGATCGCTCCGAACGCGCCGTTCACGCCCGAGCAGCGCGATTGGCTCAGCGGCTTTTTCGCTGGCATGCTCGCGCTCGAAAACAGCGGCGTCACTGCGCTCTCACCCGAGCAATCCGCGGCGCTGATGCCGGCTGGGCCGGTCGAAGCCGATGATGACGATGCGCCTTGGCACGATCAGGCGATGCCGATCGACGAGCGCATGAAGCTTGCGCAGGGCCGGCCGCTGCGCCGACGTCTCATGGCCGCTATGGCGCAGCAGGATTGCGGACAGTGCGGCTACAATTGCCACGATTACTCCGAGGCGCTGTGGAGCAAGACGGAGGCGCGGCTCAATTTGTGCGTTCCGGGCGGTAAAGAAACCAACCGGATGCTCAAGAAACTCTACGAGGAGATGGATGCTGCGCCACCCGCAGCGCCCGCGACCATCGCAACTCCGCAAGCAAAGCCCACAGAGCCCGTGGCCGGTCCATCGCGCGATGCACCGGCGCTCGCGAGCTTCCGGTCGCGCACGCGCCTCAACAAGAAGGGTTCCGAAAAGGAGACCTGGCACATCGAGATCGATCTCGCCGGCAGCGGTATCGAGTATGTGGTCGGCAGATTCCTTCGGTCTCTATGCGGCCAATGATCCGGGGCTGGCGGATGCGGTGATTCGCGCCATCGGCGCTGCTCCGGATTTCGCCGTGGCGGGGCGGACGCTGCGCGACGTGTTGATCAACGATGTGTCCCTCTCGCCCGCGCCGGACTCGTTGTTTCAGCTCATCTCCTACATCACCGGCGGCGAGCGGCGGCAGAAGGCGCGCGCTCTCGCCGAGGGCGATGACCCCGATGGTGATGCGGAGACGCTCGACGTGCTCGCCGGGCTCGAGAAGTTCAAGGGCATCCACATCGATCCGGAAGCCTTGGTCGAAGCGCTTGAGCCGGTGCAGCCACGGCTCTACTCCATTTCCTCGTCACCCAAGAGCAATCCCGGCGCTGTCGCGCTCACCGTGGATACGGTGCGCTATGCGATCAATGGGCGCAAGCGCTTGGGCGTAGCCTCCACATTTCTGGCCGAGCGCGTCAAACCGGGCGACAAGATCAAGGCCTATGTGCAGAAGGCCCACGCCTTCGGTCTGCCCGCCGATCCGTCGACCCCGATCATCATGGTCGGTCCAGGCACGGGTATCGCGCCGTTCCGGGCCTTCCTGCACGAGCGCATGGCCATCAAGGCGCCCGGCCGGAACTGGCTGTTCTTCGGCCACCAGCGCCGCGACTGCGATTTCTTCTATGAGGACGAGCTCAACGGCCTGAAGTCTGCGGGCGTCCTGACGCGTCTCTCGCTCGCCTGGTCGCGCGACGGCAAGGAAAAATTCTACGTGCAGGATCGCATGCGCGAAGTCGGTCGCGACCTGTGGACGTGGCTCACTGAGGGGGCTCACGTCTATGTCTGCGGCGACGGCAAGCACATGGCCAAGGATGTGGAACGCACCTTGGTCGATATCGTGGCTCAGCACGGCGCGCGTACGACCGACGAAGCGATCGCCTTTGTGGCCGATCTCAAGCGCAAGGGCCGCTACCAGCAGGATGTGTACTGAGCGCCACCATGGCGGCCTCACTTGCCATATGCGCCAGCCCTGACCAGCCCGCCCGGGCGGCGAAAGACGTGCTTGCCGTATTTCGGTCGCACGGAATCAATCCGCTCTCAGTTTGCGCAGAACAGAGAAATGTATTCTTTTGTTTGCCGTCGTATTGCGGATAAATGAAATAAAATTCTATCTACTCCGATCCGCTTCCTCGATCGGAGCAGCCATCATGTCGATTTCGAACTCCAACGCAGCCAATTGGGCCGGCGCCAGCCCGGGTGTGCACACCCAGACTGCGCCACGTCTGAGCGAAGACTGGCTGTCCGTTTTCATCGGCCTCTTCATCTTCGTCCTCGGGTTGGCGGTTCTCGCCAACGTCGACCTCATCGGCTGGAGCGTGACCACGTCGGTGTGGAACAACATTGCGCTCGCGCTCGGCACCACCTCGAAGGCCTATGCCTCGCTCGGTGGGTTGGGCGCGCTGGTCGCGACCTACCTGGCGCTGTTGGTGGTCCTCGGTGCGGGCGCGCTCGCGCTCGATACCGATGTGAAGAAGTTCGCGCTCGCCTTCACGGCGGTGTTCTGGATCGCCTACGCCAGCTGGGTGATCGGAAATTTCGCCAACTTCGCCGCGGCGACCCCAGCCGAGCAACAGAGATTCGGCCTGAGCTGGTCGCTCCGCCTCACCAACGAGGGTGGTTATATCTTTGCGCTCATCGCCGGCCTGGTGATTGCCAATGTCTTTCCTCGGTTTGCCGAGGCTATCAAGGACGCGGTGCGGCCCGAACTCTACATCAAGGTCGCCATCGTCATTCTGGGCGGCTTTTTTGCCGTCACCGCGGCCAGCAAGCTCAACCTCGCCAGTGCGTTGCTGCTGCGCGGGGTGGCCGCAATCATCGAGGCCTATCTGATCTACTGGGCGGTGGTCTACTTCGTCGCCCGCAAATGGTTCGGCTTCAATCGCGAATGGGCGGCGCCACTCGCATCTGGCATCTCGATCTGTGGCGTGTCGGCGGCGATCGCCACCGGCGGCGCGATCCGGGCGCGGCCCGTCATTCCGGTGCTGGTGTCGTCGCTGGTCGTGATCTTCGCCGTCATCGAAGTGCTGATCCTGCCGTTTCTGGCGCAGACGTTCCTATCCGGGGAACCGCTGGTCGCCGGTGCCTGGATGGGACTTGCGGTCAAGACCGACGGCGCGGCGGTGGCGGCGGGCGGGATCACCGAGTCGCTGATTCTCGCCAAGTCGGCCGCGGCCGGCATCAAATATCAGCCCGGCTGGATCCTCGGCACCACGGCCACCATCAAGGTGTTCATCGACATCTTCATCGGCATCTGGGCGTTCGTGCTCGGCTGGATCTGGACCAATCACATCAACGTCACCCAGGATCGGGCCAAGGTCGGCGAGATCTGGGAGCGCTTCCCGAAGTTCATCATCGGCTTCGTGATCACGTTCCTGGTCGGCCTCTACCTGGCGCTGGGGACGCCCGCCGATATCGCCAGCAAGGTTCCGGCGGCGATCGGCGAAGCCAATACGTTCCGGGTGATCTTCTTCATCCTGACGTTCTTTTCAATCGGCGTTCTGTCCAACTTCAAGAAGCTTTGGCAGGAGGGCATCGGCAAGCTCGCAGCTGTTTATCTGGTCAGTCTGTTCGGGTTCGTAATCTGGGTCGGTTTGCTGATCTCGTGGGTGTTCTTCGCCGGCATCAAACCGCCTCTGGCCAGCTAATCAGGAGTAAATGTCATGTCCCAGCCAAATATCCGCGACGAGTTGAGCAAAGCCCAAGTCGAGCCGCTGCTGCCGATCGAAAAACAGCTGATCGGCTGGAGTCTCGGGATCGGCGTCGTGTTGTTGATCGCGCTCACCATCGTCAACCACTACTTCCCGGTGACGCTCTAGGAGTTCCATGACCATCCACCAGGCGCCGACGATACGCACCACCTGTCCTTATTGCGGCGTGGGCTGTGGCTTGTTGGCGGCGCCTGATGGTCGCGGAGGTGCGACGATTTCGGGGGATCCCGAGCACCCCGCCAATTTTGGCCGCGCCTGCTCGAAAGGCGCGGCGCTCGGCGAAACACTGGGTCTGGGTGGACGGCTATTGCAGCCGATGCTGCGCCAGCGCGACGGAACGCTGGCACGCGTTGACTGGTCGAGTGCGCTCAACCGCGTTGCCGGTGAGCTCGACCGTATCCTCGAACGCCACGGGCCCGAGGCCATCGCATTCTATCTCTCCGGGCAATTGCTGACAGAGGACTATTACGTCGCCAACAAGTTGATGAAGGGCTTTCTCGGCTCGGCCAATGTCGATACCAACTCGCGGCTCTGCATGTCGTCGACCGTCTCCGGCCATCGGCGCGCGTTTGGTTCCGACACGGTGCCGGGCAGCTACGAGGATCTCGATTCCGCCGACCTGATCGTGCTGGTCGGCTCCAATGCGGCCTGGTGCCACCCGGTGCTCTATCAGCGCATCATGGCCAACAAGCGCACGCGCGGCGCCAAGCTCGTTGTCATTGATCCGCGCCGCACCGCGACGGCCGACGACGCCGACCTGGTGCTGCAGGTTCGCGGCGGCACCGATACGGCGCTGTTCTGCGGCTTGCTGGTCAACCTCGCCGACAGTGGCGCGCTCGACCCGGCGTATATCGACGCGCACACGAATGGGTTTGTCCAAGTGCTGGCGCGCGCGCGCGAGATCGCCGCGAACGTTACTGCGACCGCCGCCGCCACTGGCCTCGCCGAGGCTGAGGTGGCGCGCTTCTTCGATCTGTTCCGCACGGCCCAAAAGGTCGTCACCGCGTTTTCGCAAGGCGTGAATCAGTCGGCGCAGGGCACCGACAAGGTCAACGCGATCATCAACTGCCATCTCGCAACCGGCCGCATCGGCAAACCCGGCATGGGGCCGTTCTCGCTCACCGGTCAGCCCAATGCCATGGGTGGACGCGAAGTCGGCGGGCTCGCCAACCAGCTCGCGGCGCACATGTATTACGCGCCCGAGGAGATCGATCGCGTGCGTCGGTTCTGGAACGCGCCGCGCATGGTGACCGACGCGGGTCTCAAGGCCGTGGCTATGTTCGAGGCGATCGCGCAGGGCAAGATCAAGGCCCTCTGGGTGATGGCGACCAACCCCGCCGTTTCGCTTCCGGATGCCGGAGCGGTGCGCGCGGCGCTGAGCAAGCTCGAACTGTTTGTTGTTTCAGACAACGTGCTCACCAATGACACCATTACGAGCGGCGCGCATGTGCTGCTGCCTGCGGCCGCGTGGGGCGAGAAGGACGGCACGGTTACCAATTCGGAGCGGCGCATTTCGCGCCAGCGCGCATTCACGCCGCTGCCGGGCGAGGCCCGCCCGGACTGGTGGATCGTGACACAAGTGGCGCAGCGACTGGGGTTCGACACGGCTTTCGGCTATTCGTCCGCGGCCGACATCTTCCGCGAGCACGCGGCGCTCTCTGCCTTCGAGAACAACGGGACGCGCGATTTCGACATCGGTGCGCTCGCCGCGCTCGATGACCGCGCCTACGACGACTTGGCGCCGGTGCAATGGCCATGCCCGGCGAACGGCGCCACCCAATCGCGGCTGTTCGGGCAAGGCGGTTTCTTCACACCGGATCGTAAGGCTTGTTTCGTGGCGCCGGAGCTGCTCGCCGCCGAGGTGCAGCCCGCATTTCCGTTCCGCCTCAACACCGGGCGCGTGCGCGACCAATGGCACACGATGACGCGCACCGGCATCAGTCCAAGGCTCGCGACGCACCGCCCCGAGCCATTCGTCGAGGTTCATCCCGCCGATGCGTCGCGCATCGGCCTTGTTGACGCAGGGTTCGCGCGCGTCGCAACCGCATACGGATCGTGCGTGCTGCAGGTCCGGATCGACGACGGCCAGCAGCCCGGTACGCTGTTCGCGCCGATCCACTGGAGCGACGCCAACGCATCGTCGGCGCGGGTTGGTGAGCTTGTGGCGCCGCGGACCGATCCCCATTCCGGCCAGCCGGACGCGAAGGCGACGCATGCCGCCATCGCGCCGGTCGAGTTTCGGATGCGCGGCTTTGCCCTCACCCGCCAACCGATCGCGCTGCCGCAGGACACCTGGTGGGTACGCATCGCGGTTGGGGGTGGTGTCGGATACCGGTTTGCCACCAACCTCAGTCCGAGCGCTTGGCGCGACCACCTCGCCGGAGTGTTGCCGGGCGAGCTTGCCGAATATGTGGATGAGGCACGTGGCATCTTTCGTGTCGCCGCTTTCGTCGATGGCCGCCTCGATGGTTGCGTGTTCCTGGGCCTGTCCGAGCACGCCGCCAAAGCGGTCCCCGCCTGGGATGCGGTGAAGGCGTTGTTTGAGGCGGACACCATCGCCGAGCGGGAGCGCCAGACCTTGCTTTCGGGACGCAATGGTCTTCCCGACACCGGACCGCTCGTCTGTTGCTGCTTTGCGGTCGGCCTCGCCGAGATCGAAAACGCTGTTGCATCGGGCGCGACCAGCGCGGAAAAAATCGGCAAGCTCTTGCGGGCGGGGACCAACTGCGGCTCGTGTCTGCCGGAGCTCAGAAAAATCGTCAGCCGTGCCCATACCGTCGAACCCGTGTGATAGAGCTTACGGATGAATTCATCGGACAATACCCGCCGTCCCACCGAAGCGCCGGCGCCGCGCATGGAGGCGCTCGCGCGTCTGCCGGTGTTCTTTGCCCTCGACGGGAAGCGCGCCATCGTCGCCGGCAGCGGCCCCGGCGCCGCCTGGAAGGTGGAACTGCTGTCGGCCGCCGGCGCGCAGGTCCATGTCTATGCCGGCAGCGCGGTCGAGGAATTTGCCGAGATCGCCGCACAGCCGCCGCGCGGGCCGGTCGAGCTGCACGAGCGCGGCTGGGCTGAAGCGGATCTCGCCGGCGCCGCGATCGCGATCGGCGGCTTCGCGCACGACGAGGAGGCGGCGCGCTTTGCACAGGCCGCGCGTGCCGCCGGCGTGCCGGTCAACGTGATCGACAAACCACAGTTCTGCGATTTCGCGTTCGGAGCGATCGTCAATCGCTCGCCCCTCGTCATCGGTATCTCGACCGACGGTGCCGCGCCTGTGTTTGGTCAGGCCATCAGGGCAAAGCTTGAGGCTCTGATCCCGCGCGGCTTTGCGGCCTGGGCTGAGGCGGCGCGGCGATGGCGCGACGGCGTGAAGACCTCCGGCCTCTCCTTCGGGGCGCGCCGGCGCTTCTGGCAACTGTTCACGGCGCGTGCCTTGCGGAGCCCCCATCAGGTGCCGGCCGAGAGCGATCTCGCGGGCCTCCTTGCGCTCACGCGAACGCAAGCCGCGGCGGCCGAGGCCGGGTCGGTAACCCTGGTCGGTGCCGGCCCCGGCGATCCAGAACTGCTGACGCTGAAAGCGGTGCGGGCGCTGCAATCTGCTGACGTGATCTTGTTTGACGCATTGGTTGATCGTGACGTGCTGGAGTTTGCGCGGCGCGAAGCCAAGAAGATGCTGGTCGGCAAGACCGGCTATGGCCCCTCCTGCAAGCAGGACGACATCAACGCGCTGATGGTCTCGCTCGCCAAGAGCGGCCGCCGCGTCGTGCGGCTCAAGGGCGGCGACCCGCTCATCTTCAGCCGTGCCGGCGAGGAGATCGCGGCCTGCCGCGCCGCCGGCATTGCGGTCGAGGTCGTGCCCGGCATTACCGCCGCGCAGGGCGCAGCCGCAAGCCTCGGCGTGTCGCTGACCCACCGTTCGCACGCACGGCGCCTGCAGTACATCACCGGCCATGATCGCGAGGGAAAGCTGCCCGCCGACATCGACTGGTCGAGCGTCGCCGACCCGTCGGCGACCACCATCGTCTACATGCCGAAGAAGACGCTGGGCGAACTGACCACCCGCGCCATCGCCCAGGGGCTCGACCCGGCGACGCCGGCCATCGCGGTTGCCTCAGCGACCCGTCCGACGGAGACCGCGGTCGCGGCACCGGTAGGAGAGATCGCTGCGCGGATTGGCGAGGCCGATATCAAAGGCCCGGTGCTGGTGCTGATCGGCCGCGCGCTGGAGAGCGCGGCGGCGGTGGTGGATGAGACGGCACAACAGAATGCGGCGACGAACTAGTGTTTGAGCGACGCCCATCGGTTCGTCATGCGCGGGCTTGACCCGCGCATCTCGCTTAGTCGAAGCGCCGAGCCCTCCTAAGCTAATCGAGATTGCTGGGACAAGCCCGGCAATGACGAACGTTGGGTTTTAACTCATCGCTTCCTTGAGCAACTCCACCGCGGCGACGTGATCGCGGACGATGACCTCCACCGGGTTCGCGATCTTGCCGTCCTGCTCGCTCAGGAGCCGGCCCGGTCGCTCCGGGGCGCGGCCCCAGCCGCATGGCGCGCCGAGGCCGAACTCGTGCAGATATTTGCGCATCGTCTTGATCTGGGCCTGCAGGCCGCCGGCGCCGTGCAGATGATGGATCGCCCCCATGTAGATGCGGGCGCCATCCGGCTTGAGGTTCTCCAGCGGGGCGAAGAAGGCGTCCTCGGCTGAGCCGAGCGTCGGAATGTGCAGGAAATCAACGCGCCGGCCGGACGCCGCGACCGCGGCGTTGAGCAACAACACGGCGCCTTCGATGTTTGGCGGCTGGCGCGACGGCCATCCGCTCAGCGTTCCGAAACAGGCGTGATGGCCGAGTGCGACATCGCTCGGAACCGGAATATCGGCAAGCGGCGCCATGACGCGCTCGGCCTCGCGCCGCGCCGCCTCAGCACCTTCCTCCGCGAGCTTGACCTCGACCAGCCGCTGCTCGATGGCGAGATCCCATTGGATCGCCAGATCCTCCGGCGGAATCAGGTCAACCATCTTATCGACCTCGGCGCGGAAGGCTTCCGTGATCCCCGGGATCACGCGCGCGTCGTCGCCGGGCTCCGGGAAGAAATAAGTGACCGCGCTGTAGCTCAGCGGCAGGCAGACCTGGAAGCGCACGTGCTCCGGGATCGCGCCTTCCTTCTTCAGGTAGCGGAAGATCGCATAGGAATTGACGGCATCGCGGGTGAATCCCAAGCGCCATCCGGGGTCGCCGAACCGGACCTTGTTGATCCCCGGTTTGACGCGGAATGCGAACTCGTCATGCCGCCCGCGCGGCTTCCACCACTCGACCCCATCCTCGTCAGGTGCCGGCCGCTTGATGGTCTCGATCTCGGGATGTCCGTTGTAGACCCGATAGGCGATGCCATCGACCCAGTAGCTGCGCAGTCCGACTTCGCCGTCGGGCATATAGTCGAGCCACGCCCCGAGCGGCGTTCCAACCTGTCGAAACGCCTGCTCGGCGGTCTCGACCGGAATGCTCCCGACCAACAACAAGTCCCCAGCCATGTATTTCCTCCCCGCCGTTCGATTTTGATTTTGGCCAACGCGGAGTCGCGTCTAGGTAAACCCCTTGCCTTCGGCGGCGAACTTTGTCAACAGCGGCGCCGGCTCGTGCCGGGCGTCGCCAGCCTGCGCCGCGAATTGTTTGAGCCGGTCGCCTACATAGTTGAGCCCAAGCGTGTTCGCGTAGTGCATCGGTCCGCCGCGCCAGCTGGGAAAGCCGTAGCCATAGACCCAGATGACGTCGATGTCGCCCGCGCGTTGCGCAATGCCCTCGTCGAGGATGCGCGCCCCCTCGTTGATCATGGGAAACAGCAGCCGCTCGACAATGTCCTTCGGCGCGAATACGCGGCGCTCGACCCCGAGCTTCTTGGCGGTCGCAACAATCAGCGCTTCCACCTCCGGATCGGGGCGCGGTGTGCGCGAGCCGGGCTCATAGAGATAGAACCCGCGTCCGGTCTTCTGCCCGAAGCGCCCCATCTCGCACAGCTGGTCCGCGATTGGGGCGGAAAATCCCTCCGCCTTGCGCATGCGCCAGCCGATGTCGAGTCCGGCGAGATCGCTGACCGCGAGCGGCCCCATGGCGAAACCGAAGCCGGTCATGGCGGCATCGATCTCGCGCGGCAATGCGCCTTCGAGCAGGATCCGCTCGGTCTCCACTGAGCGGATCCGGTGCATGCGATTGCCGACAAAGCCGTGACATACTCCGACCACGACTGGCGCCTTGCCGATCTTGCGCCCGATACTCACAGCGGTCGCGAGCGCCTGCGGCGAGGTCTTTGCGCCGCGCACGACTTCCAGAAGCCGCATCACATTCGCCGGGCTGAAGAAGTGCATGCCCACGACGACGTCCGGGCGCCCGGTCATGGCCGCGATTGCATTCACATCAAGATACGAGGTGTTGGTCGCGAGCACCGCGCCCGGTTTCGCCAACCGGTCGAGCGCCGAGAACACCTCATGTTTGACGCCCATGTCCTCGAACACCGCCTCGACGATGATGTCGGCATCGGCGACGGCCGTAAGGTCGGTTGCCGGATGAACCAAGGCGAGCCGGCGCGCAATGTCTTCTTTGGCAAGCCCGCCACGTGCGGCGGAGGCCTGATAATTCTTTTCCATGGTGGCGAGCCCGCGCGCGAGCGCTTCCTGCGCGTTCTCGATGATGGTCACCGGAATGCCTGCGTTGGCAAAGCACATCGCGATGCCGCTGCCCATGGTGCCGGCGCCGATCACTGCGGCACGTTTGACGTCAGGGGGCTTGACCTCACGCACCTCGGGCACTTTCGCAGCTTCGCGTTCGGCGAAGAAAATGTGCCGCTGAGCCCGCGATTCTTCGCTCTCGACGAGCGCCAGGAAGCTCGCGCGCTCGCGCTCCAGGGCGGCTTGGACCGGCAACTCGACGGCGTCGCGGAGTGACTGCAAGGCCCGCGCGGGCGCGACCGGGCCGCCTAACCGCCGCGACGCTTTGGCGGCGAGCGCCTCGAATTGGCTTGGATCACGCTTGAGCGCCGCGAGCTTCTCATCGCGATCGCGCGCCAGTGTCAGCGGGCGTTTCTCGGCCAACGCCCGGCGGGCGAAAGCGACGGCCGCCGCGGTGATATCGCCGTCGGCAATTTCGTCGACGATCCCGCTCGCCAGCGCATCCTTGGCATCGATCGGATCGCCGGAGAGGATCATCGCCAGCGCCTTTTCCATCCCAGCCAGCCGCGGGAGGCGCTGGGTGCCGCCGGCGCCGGGCATCAAACCAAGTTTGATCTCCGGTAACGCGACGCGTGTGCCCGGCGCTGCGACGCGGAAGTGACAACCGAGCGCTACCTCGAAGCCGCCGCCCATGGGCGTGCCGAACAACGCCGCCACCACGGGTTTGCCCATCTGCTCAATCGCCGTGATGACGTCGATCGTGGTGGGTCGCTGCGGCGGCTGGCCGAACTCGGAAATATCCGCCCCGGCGATGAACGTGCGCCCGGCGCAGGTCAGCACCAACCCTTCAATCGCGGCGTTGTGGCGCGCCCCCTCCAGGATGGAGACCAGCGCGGCGCGCAGCGCGTTGTTGAGCGCATTCACCGGTGGGTTGTCGATCCGGATAATACCGATATGGCCGTCAAGATCGAGGCTGGCGAGCGACACGGGCAACTCCTCATCAAATTGCGCCGCACTGTAGAGCGCAGCGCCACCGGTTCAACCCCTGCCACGCCGTTGACACGCCGCCGCAACGCCTGGATGGTTGAGGTAGCGGCGTAGCAAAAACAGTCGCGCGGGGCGCCATCGTAGCTAGCGAGATGCGGGTGAAACGCCACGAACAATTTGCGCTCGCAGCTTTGGCCACCGCTCTCCTGCTCGCTGTGGCGGCCTGGGCGCAGACGACTCCCGGGGCAGCGCTTGAGGGTAGCCCGGGCGCGCGCCTCTACGCGCGCTATTGCGCGGATTGCCACGGGCGCGATGCGCGCGGAACCGTCATTGGTTTTCCGCTTGTGGCGCGTCCCTCGGGGCCGGTGACCCAGCAGATCGTGCTCGAGTCATTGCGGACACCGCTGCAGATGATGCCGAGCTTTCCGCGCGATGTGATCAGCGATGATGACGCTGCATTGATCACCTACTATCTCACGGCCCTTGATCACCAGGTCAGCGGCGCGCCGATGCCGTCGCCGCCAGATGTCTCGGGTCTGCGTCCGATCCCGCCGCTGTCGCCCCCGCCTGCAGTGCCTCCCGCTGATCCTGCGAGCTATGAAATGAAGGAGTTTGACACAGCCTCCTGCGGAGCCGGGCACGACATCGCAGTCGCGCCCGACGGTCGGGTCTGGTACTCGGGCAGTGAGCGCAACAGCATCGGGATGTTTGATCCGCGCGCGGAAGGAGTCCGTTGCTGGCAGGTCCCGACCCGCAATGCGCGCCCGCAAGGCCTGCGCGTCGATCGCGACGGCATGGTTTGGGTGACGCTGACTGGGCTGCCGGACAACAAGGTTGCAATGTTTGATCCGCGCACTGAGCTGTTCAGCGAGTTCCTGTTGCCGCATCGCCCGCAGCCGCTGGTGTTCCCGGAGCGGTTGACCTTCGATGCGGAGCGCGACCCGATTTTTTCGCTTGGCTACGGCGATGGGGCAGGACGCATCGATCGCAAGACCGGCCACTTCGATTACTTCCCCGTGCCGGCATTCCGGGCGCGGCCCGATGGCATCGAGGTCGCGCGCAACGGTCATATTTGGATGACTGAGTCGATCGCCAACAAACTGGTCGAGATTGATCCGAAGACCGGTAAGGCGACCGAGTTCGCCCATCCATTTGTGACCGATGATCCCGGTCTCGGTGCGATCGGGCTCGACTCCCGTGGTAATGTCTGGTTTGCCGAGCACGAGTTCGGCAGCCTTGGCATGTTTGAGCCGCGCACAAGGCGCTGGCGCAGCTGGCGTGTGCCGGCGAACGGCGGGAACCCGCACGGGGTGAGCGCAATCGCCGTCGATCATCGGGATACGGTGTGGTTCACGCATGCGGGCGGAAACTACATCGGCCGTTTTGATCCGCGCACGGAGAGCTTTGCTGTTTATCCTTTTCCCAGTGCCGACATCGATTGCCGCGATATCGATTTTGGCAGGGACGGCGCGGTCTGGTGCGTGAGCACGCACAGTCCCGAGCTGATCAGGTTGATGCTGAAGGGCGGTTAATAGCTTTATAGCCTCGAGCTATATGACGGCCGTGTCGTTACGCCCCGCATCGGCAAACAACCTGACGCAAGCCGCTACGGATTTCTGGTTTGAACCGGGGCGGTAGACGTGCCACAAAACGCGCGTGCAGAACAGCATCTCAGCCATCGATCTCCTGCTCCGCGGCGATCCGGCGCTGTACGCGATTGTGCGGCTCTCGCTGATCGTCAGTCTCGCCGCCACTGCGCTTGCAGCAATCATCGCGCTGCCGCTCGGGGCCATGCTCGGGCTCACGCGTTTCCCCGGCCGCGCCGGGGCGATTGTCGTGCTGAATGCCTGCATGGGGCTGCCGCCGGTCGTCGTCGGGCTTGCGATTTATCTGCTCCTCTCGCGCTCAGGCCCGTTGGGTTTCCTCGGGATACTGTTCACGCCGCAGGCCATGATTCTGGCGCAAGCGCTGCTCGTGTTCCCGATCATCGCCGCACTGACCCGGCAGACCGTGGAGGATGTTTGGAGCGAATACCGCGACGAACTCACGGCGCTGCGGGTTGCGCCGGTCAGGCGCGTTGCAACCCTGCTCTGGGACGCGCGTTTCAGCCTGATGACCGCGCTGCTCGCCGGGTTCGGCCGCGCCGCCGCGGAAGTCGGCACGGTGATTATTGTTGGCGGCAACATCGACGGTTTCACCCGGGTGATGACCACGGCGATTGCGCTCGAAACCTCCAAGGGCGACTTGCCGTTGGCATTGGGATTAGGCCTCGTTCTGATCACGCTCATCGTCCTGATCAACGCATTGGCGTGGGGCGTGCGCCGCTTCGGCGAAGTGCGGGCGGGCTAGCGATGCGCGCGCCGCCGAGCGATCTCCCCATCGTGTTCGAGCAGGTTTCGCTGCAGGCGGGCGAGGTAGCTGTATTGCGTGGCGTGTCGCTGGTCCTCCGGCCGGGTGCGCCGACGGCGCTGATCGGTCCAAACGGTGCCGGCAAGACGACACTGATCCGCCTCGCAGCGAGCTTGATGGCGCCGACCTCCGGCCGCGTGACCTGGGGCGGAAAGCCCGGGACGGATGGCGGGCGCATTGCCGTCGTGTTTCAGCGTCCGGTGATGCTGCGACGCTCGGCGGCGGCCAACGTGGCCTACGCGGTGCCGCGCTGCCTCGCGCGCGAGCGCCGCTTGCGCACGAATGAGCTTCTTTTGCAGGTCGGCCTTGCGCATCTGGCGCAGCGTCCGGCGCGCCGTCTGTCCGGGGGCGAACAGCAGCGCCTCGCTTTGGCGCGTGCGCTCGCGCGCGAGCCCGAGGTGTTGTTTCTTGATGAGCCAACAGCAAGTCTCGATCCGGCATCCACCAAAACCGTCGAGGACGTCATCCGCACAGCAGCGGCCTCCGGCACGAAGATCGTGATCGCCACCCAGAACCTCGGCCAGGCGCGACGGCTTGCGGCAGACGTCGCGTTCATGTTGCGCGGCCGCGTGCACGAAATTGGCGCAGCGGAACAATTCTTTCATGCGCCGCAGACCGCCGAGGCGGCCGCGTTTCTCAACGGCGACCTCGTCGTTTGATCAAAGGGAGACACGCGATGTTTACGCGCCGTACCTGCATCGCCGCATCAGCACTTGCCGTTCTGCTCTTCGGCGCACCTGCGATTGCCGAGGACAATGCGGGTGACAAATCAATCGTGGTTGCATCAACAACCTCGACCCAGGATTCCGGCCTGTTCGGCTACATCCTGCCGATCTTCAAGGCCAAGACCGGGATCGACGTGAAGGTGATCGCGCAGGGCACGGGTCAAGCGCTCGACACAGGCCGACGCGGCGATGCCGATGTGGTGTTCGTCCATGCCAAGCCAGCCGAGGAGCAATTCATCGCCGAAGGCGCGGGTGTGAAGCGCTACCCGGTCATGTACAACGATTTCGTGCTGATCGGACCGAAGGGCGATCCGGCCGGTATTGCCGGGAGTAAAGACATCGTCGCCGCCCTCAAGGCGATCCAGGCGAAGGGCGCGCCCTTCGTTTCGCGCGGCGATCGCTCCGGCACTCACCAGGCTGAACTCGCTCTGTGGAAGGCCGCGGGAATCGACATCGCGAAGGAGAAGGGGCCGTGGTATCGCGACATCGGCCAGGGCATGGGGGCCGCGCTCAATACCGCCTCGGCGATGAATGCGTACGTGCTTTCCGATCGTGGCACCTGGATCTCGTTCAAGAACCGCGGCGACCTGACGATTGCGGTCGAGGGCGATAACCGGCTGTTCAATCAGTACGGCGTCATTCTGGTCAATCCGCAAAAACACCCGCACGTGAAACAGGCCCTGGGTCAGGCTTTCATCGATTGGCTCATTTCGCCCGACGGGCAGAAGACGATTGCCAACTACAAGATCGACGGCCAGCAGTTGTTCTTTCCCAACGCAACGGTGCCGGGCGCATAGCGCTTGGACAGGTCATTCCATGAAGCAATGGTTGCTGCTTGCGGCGCTTCTCATGACTGCACCAGCACGGTCCGCTGACCTGGTTCATCTCTATGCCGCCGGCAGCTTGCGCGACGCGCTGGATGAAACACGCGCTGCCTTCACGCAGGCGACGGGGATTACCGTTGAGGCCAAATACGGACCGTCCGGCCTGCTCAAGGACGAGATTGTCGGAGGTGCGAACGCCGACGTTTTTGCCTCAGCAAATATGGATCATCCGCAAGCCTTGGCGCGCGCCGGCAAGGGCGGGCCGGTCGTTCTGTTCGCGCGCAATCGCCTGTGCGCCCTGGTGCGGCCGGGGCTTGCTGTTGACCAGACGACGTTGCTCGACCGCATACTCGATCCCGCGATCAAGCTCGGCACCTCGACGCCGAAATCCGATCCCTCCGGTGATTATGCCTGGGATGTCTTCCGCAAGGCGGATGCGCTGCGGCCCGGCGCGTTCGCGACGCTCTCCAGCAAGGCGCTGCAACTCATGGGTGGACCAAATTCACCTCCGGCCCTTCCGGGTCGCGTGCTCTATGGCGCGCTCGTCGCTGACGGCAAGGCCGACATATTCCTCACCTATTGCACCGGCGCGCGTGCGGCCCAGCGCGAGAATCCGGATCAGCACATCGTGGAATTTCCCGAGGCGCTTGCTGTCGGTGCCGACTATGGGCTCACCGTCACGCCGACGGCAGCGTCGGCCGCATACCGGTTCGCCATGTTCATCCTGTCCGATGGCCAGCGGATTTTGGCCAACCAGGGTTTCGTTCCGACAAACCTTCCATCGTCGGCTGCGGCGCGCTAGCAGTACGCGTTGACGCCATGACCCGCCGCGCAATCCTGGGCTTCACCATCGCGCTTGCCGTGCTTGTCGCCGGCTTGCTGCTCGCGTTCATGTTAGGTCGCTATCCCATCAGTCTTGGCGACATCATCGATGTGCTCGCGGCAAAAGTCACTGGCGGTGACGCGCATGTCTCTGCTGCGGTCGAGACCGTGATCCTGCACGTGCGCGGACCGCGCGTGCTTGCAGCGGCGCTCGTGGGTGCGGCGCTCGCGGTCGCCGGAACTGCGTTCCAGGGACTGTTCCGCAATCCGCTGGTCTCGCCCGATATCCTCGGCGCATCGTCGGGTGCCGCGCTTGGCGCCGTGGTCGGCATCTATTTCTCGCTTGGCGTGCTCGGGATCGAGTGCCTTGCCTTCCTGGGCGGCCTTGTGGCGGTCGCTGGGGTTTATCTGATCGGCACGCTCGTGCCGGCGCGCGACCCGATCTTATTGTTGGTGCTCGCAGGTGTTGTCATCGGCGCGCTGCTCGGCGCCGGTGTCGGGCTCATGAAATACTTGGCCGATCCGTACAACCAGCTGCCGGCGATGACGTTCTGGCTGCTCGGCAGCCTGGCATCTACCAATGGGACGGATCTTATCTCACTCTTCATTCCTGTGGCTATCGGCAGCGCCGTTCTGGTGGCACTACGCTGGCGCATGAACGTGATGTCACTGCCCGAGGAGGAGGCGCGCGCGCTCGGCGTGCCGACCGGGCCGCTACGCATCGCGATCATCGCGGCCGCGACGCTGGTGACCTCGGCGAGCGTCGCGGCTTCCGGCATCATCGGCTGGGTTGGGCTCATCGTGCCGCATCTCGCCCGCGCCCTGGTGGGTCCGGATTTCGCGCGGCTCGTGCCGGCAGCGGCGATCCTCGGCGGCGGCTATTTGTTACTGATCGACACCATCGCCCGCACGGCCGCGAGCATCGAAATCCCGCTCGGCATCTTGACGGCATTCATCGGCACGCCGTTCTTCATCTGGCTTCTCGCCGACGTGCAGCGGACCTGGTCATGACTCTCGAAGGCCGCGCCCTTGCCATCGGCTACCGCGACCGGCTGGTCGGGGAGGGGCTCGACGTCGCTTTGGCCGAAGGCGAAGTTTTGGCGCTGCTCGGGCCCAATGGCGGCGGCAAGACAACGTTGCTCAAGACGTTGCTTGGCCTGCTGCCGCCGCGCTCCGGCGAGGTGCGCTTTGGCGGGTGCTCGCTTGCGTCGCGATCAATCAGTGAGCGCGCAAGGCTCCTAGCTTATGTGCCGCAGTCACATGTAGCGACGTTCGCGTTTCCGGTCGAGACCGTGGTGCTGATGGGGCGTACCGCGCATGGTGGTTTGTTCAGCCGGCCGACCGCCAAAGATCGCGACGTCGCTGTCGGTGCGTTGGAGCGCTTCGGCATCGCGCACCTCGCCGGGCGGCCCTACACCATGATCTCCGGCGGCGAGCGCCAGCTCGTGCTGTTGGCGCGCGCGCTCGCCCAGGAGCCGCGCTTCATTGTGCTTGATGAGCCCACCGCCAGTCTCGACTTCGGCAACCAGGGCAAGGTCATGCGCGAGATCCGCGCGCTCGCGACCTCAGGGCACGGGGTCTTGTTCACCACGCACGATCCCAACCAGGCCCTACGGCTTGCCGATCGCGCCTTTCTGCTGCGCGCCGGTACTCGCGTCACCGACGGACCGGTGAACGCGGTGTTGACGCAGCAGAATCTGGAGGCTCTTTACGGCGCGCCGGTGCAGGTCCTGAGTGACAGTACCAATGGACGCACGGCATTTCTGCCCGGGTGAGGTTTTGCTCACTCCTCCGGCGGGCCGCCCTGCCAGCGGCGCACGACCTTCGTTTCGATGCCGAAGAAATCGAGCAGCCGGCCGACCGAGTGATTGATGATGTCATCGACCGTCTTCGGCTTGGCGTAAAAGGCCGGCACGATCGGCGCGACCACGGCACCGATATCGGCGAGCGTCGTCATGGTGCGCAGGTGGCCGCCATGCAGCGGGGTCTCACGCAAGGCCAATACCAGGCGGCGTTTCTCTTTCAGCACCACGTCGGCTGCGCGCGATACCAGAGAGCTGGTCACGCCGGTGGCGATCTCGCTCATGGTGCGGATCGAGCAGGGCACGATGACCATGCCCATGGTGGGAAACGAGCCCGATGAGATCGCCGCGCCGATGTCGCTCGCCGGATGGTTGACCGACGCCAACGCCTTCACCTCCTTCGGCTTGAGCTCCGTCTCATAAGCGAGCGTCAGTTCTGCCGATTTGCTCATTACTAGATGTGTTTCCACATCGGTGTCGCGGAGCAACTCCAGCATGCGCACGCCATAAATCACGCCGGACGCGCCCGAGATGCCGACCACCAGCCGGCGCGGCTCAGTGGCCATCCGTGACCTCGCGCAGCCCGGCTACCAGTGTATCGATGGCAGCGCCAGGAAAGTTCTTGCCGAGGACGTGCTGGAAGGCCTCGAGGCTCTGCAACACCGCGGTTTCCGATGAGCTGGCGCGGCGCGGTGTCAACGTCGCTGACATCGCCGCCATCGCGTTGAGCTGTGCCTGCTCGCCCTCGAGCTCCACCGCCTGCACCTTCTTGCGGAAGGCGGCCGCGGTGTCGGGGGAGACCAGTGGCGCGTTTTCCTTCAGCAGGCGGCGTACGGCGCGGATCGGCACCACCACGTTGCGCTGCCAGGCATGCGAGGCCTCGCTCACGCGCTGGACATCGTCCGCCCCCAGTGATCGCCGTTGCGCCGCCATCCAGACCAGGAACAGCAGCATGTTGACGTCGATCCCATAGCTGTCCTGCAGCCCGATGAGCGCTTCCGACACGCCCTTGCGGCCATAATAGTTCAGAACAAAATCCCAGATCGACGTGTTTGCGGATGCTTCGGCCATGATCGTGCTGTACCTCCCCCTGTTCGGGGCGCAATTAAGCATATAAAAGGCCCGGCGACACCGGCTTTAATGCGTGGGAGACTTAACCATGGCGCAAACCATCACCAAACTGCGCGCTGTTCTCGGCAATTATCCGCACACCGCCAAGATCAAGAGCGGCGAGTTCAAGGCGGATGGCATCGAGCTCGAATTCGAGGAGATCAAGCCGGTCAATCGCGCCTTCAAGCCGATGGCGCAGGATCAGAAATTCGACGTCAGCGAAATGGCGATCGTCACCTACCTGTTGGCGCGCGCCTATAACAAGCCGATCGTGCTGTTGCCCGCGGTGATGTTCGGCCGCTTTCAACACAACACGCTCGTTTACAGCGCCGAGCACGGCAAGATCGGCGTGCAGGACCTGCCGGGCAAGCGCCTCGGTGTGCGTTCCTACACGCAGACGACCGGTGTATGGCTCCGCGGCATCATCGAGAACGATTACGGGGTTGATCTCAACAAGGCGCATTGGACCGTGCAGGAAGGTGCGCACGTCACCGAATACAAGGATCCGCCCGAGCTCAACCGCGTCTCCATGGAGCACGATCTGCTCAAGATGATGCTCGCGCGCGAGATCGACGCGGTGATCTACGGCGCTGATCTGCCGGATGATCCGCGCCTTAAGACAGTGATCGAGAACCCCAAGGAAGAAGCGGCGAAGTGGTTCAAGAAGCACGCGGTGGTGCCGATCAATCATATGGTGGTGGTGAAGAAATCGCTGGTCGAGCAGCAGCCGGAGGTCGTGCGCCAGGTCTACGAGCTGCTGCGCCGGGGCAAGACTTCGACCATGCCCTCATCCGACCCGATCGAAACGTCACCGTTCGGCATCGAGGCGACGCGCCCTGGGCTTGAGCTGATCATTGAGTATGCGCATCAGCAGAAGATCATCCCGCGCCGTTATTCGGTGGATGAGATCTATGAGGACGCAGCGAGGATCATCGGGGCGTAGCGAGGAGCAGTATCCCGGGCGTAGTGCAGCGCGAAACGGTGCGCTGCAGACCCGGGATCGTAACAAGCGGATGCGTTTGGGGCGGTCCCGGATCAGCGGTGCACCGCTCCGCGCTGCACCGCATCCGGGACACGAGCCTCCCCGGAGACCCTTGCACCGGCCCGGTAAATCGCTATATTCCGCCTATCCGTAAGGATACCTCATAACGGTCGGATGGTCCGATCGGGTCTTATGAGAGTGGGCCCCGCCCGGGACCCGCTCTTTTTTGTTACCCGCGCCTTAGCGGCGGAGACCGGGCACGAATTCGCAACCGCATGGCAGACGTATCGCGCGACGAGATTCTCAGTGAACCGCGGCTCGTAACCGAGACCGGGCTCTCGGCCCGCGTCGCGACACTTGCGGCGCCGGTGCTGAAAGATCTCGGTTTGCGCCTGGTGCGCGTGCGTGTCTCCGGCTCGGCCGGTAGCTGCACCGTGCAGATTATGGCCGAACAGCCGGACGGTTCGATGTCGATCGAAGATTGCGAGGCGGCGTCGCGCGCGCTCGCCCCGGTGCTCGATGCGGCCGATCCGGTCGAGAGTGCCTATCGGTTGGAGATCTCGTCACCCGGCATCGATCGCCCGCTGGTGCGGCGCTCCGATTTCGACCGCTATGCCGGCCATGTGATGAAGGTCGAATTGGCAATGCCGCGTGATGGCCGCAAGCGCTTTCGCGGCCTCCTCATGGGCGCGGACGGTGACGCGGCGCGCATCAGGAGCGAAGACACCGGCGAGGAGACGCTGCTGCCAATCGAGGAGATGAGCGAGGCGCGCCTCGTTCTCACCGACGCGCTGATCGCCGAATCGCTGCGTCGTGGCAAGGCCGCGGCGCGCAGCGCCGAAGCAGATAACAACGAGGACCCGGGCATCGCGCCCGACAACGCACAAGAACACGAACATGCCGCCCCCGGCCATAACGGGCCGGCGGCGCGGCAGAAGAGCAAAGGAGACCGACGATGGCGGTAAGCGCCAACAAACTCGAATTGCTGCAGATCGCCGACGCGGTTGCGCGCGAGAAGGCAATCGATCGTGGCATCGTCATCGCCGCCATGGAGGACGCAATCGCCAAGGCGGCCAAATCCCGTTACGGCGCTGAGACGGAAGTGCGCGCCGAGCTCAATCCCAAGAGCGGCGAGCTGCGCCTGTTCCGGCATCTGTTGGTCGTGGAGCAGGTGGAGAACCCGGCAACCCAGATCACGCTGGAAGAGGCGCGCCGGCACAATCCCGCCGCCCAAGTCGGTGACACCATCGCGGACACGCTGCCGCCGCTCGAATACGGGCGCATCGCCGCCCAATCGGCCAAGCAGGTGATCGTGCAGAAGGTGCGTGAGGCCGAGCGCGATCGCCAGTATCAGGAATTCAAGGACCGCATCGGCGATATCGTCAACGGCATCGTCAAGCGTGTGGAGTACGGCAACGTCGTGGTCGATCTTGGCCGCGGTGAAGCCATCATCCGCCGCGACGAGATGCTCCCGCGCGAAACGCTGCGCAATGGCGATCGCGTGCGCGCCTATATCTACGACGTGCGGCGTGAGGCGCGTGGCCCGCAGATCTTTCTCTCGCGCACGCATCCGCAATTCATGGCCAAGCTGTTTGCCCAGGAAGTGCCGGAGATCTACGACGGCATCGTCGAGGTGAAAGCGGTCGCCCGCGATCCGGGCTCGCGCGCCAAGATCGCGGTGATCTCCCGCGACTCCTCGGTCGATCCGGTCGGCGCCTGCGTCGGCATGCGCGGCTCGCGCGTGCAGGCGGTGGTGAACGAGCTGCAGGGCGAGAAGATCGACATCATTCCGTGGTCGCAGGATATCGCCACGTTCGTGGTGAATGCGCTCGCGCCTGCCGAGGTCGCCAAGGTGGTGCTCGACGAGGACAGGGAGCGCATCTCGGTCGTGGTGCCGGATCAGCAACTTTCGCTCGCGATCGGCCGGCGTGGCCAGAACGTGCGGCTTGCCTCCCAACTTACCGGCTGGGACATTGATATTCTCACCGAGCAGGAAGAGTCGGAGCGCCGTCAGGCCGAGTTCGAGAAGCGCACCAGGATGTTCATCGAGGCGCTCAATCTGGACGAGGTGGTCGGTCAGTTGCTGGCCTCGGAAGGTTTTACGTCCGTGCGCGAGCTCGCTTATGTGGACGAGAAGGAACTGGGTTCAATCGAGGGCTTTGACGAGGAGACCGCGCGCGAGCTGCAGGAGCGGGCGCGCGAATACCTGGCCCAGGTCGAGGCACAGCTTGATGCACGCCGCGCTGAGCTTGGTGTTGACGAGGCTCTGCGGGAGATCCCGGAAATGACCACCGAGATGCTCGTTGCACTCGGTGAGAACGACATCAAGTCTATCGAAGATCTGGCGGGCTGTGCCACCGACGACCTCGCCGGCTGGAGCGAGCGCAAGGATAACGAGACCGTGCACCACGCTGGCGCCCTCGACGGCTTCGACCTGACGAGGCCCGAGTGCGAAGCGATGATCATGCAGGCCCGACTCAAGGCCGGTTGGATCACCGAGGCAGATCTCGCGCCTCCCGTCGAGGAAGCGCCGGTCGAGCCGGCGACGGTGGAATAATCAGACGAAGTCTGCAGAGCCCTTGAACCCCATGCTGGCTATCGCCGAACCCATGGAAACTCGCGATACCGGGCCGAAAGCGCCCGGAACGGAGCGATTTTGCGTGGTCGCACGGGCGGTTCGGCCAACGGACGAGATGCTGCGGTTTGTCGCCGGACCTGACGGCACCGTGGTACCGGACATCAAGCGCAAGCTTCCCGGCCGCGGCGTGTGGGTGACCGGGACCCGCGAGGCCGTCACCGAGGCGGTCAGGCGCGGTATCCTCCCGCGCGGACTCAAGGCCAATGTCAGAGCGCCGGCAGAATTGCCGGAGCTCGTCGACCGCTTGCTCGAACGGGCCGCGCTCGACGCGCTCGCCATGGCCCATAAGGCCGGCCGCATCGTTGCAGGCTTCGAGCGTGTCGAGTCGGCCATTGCGGCGGGCGGCCTTGCCGCCGTCATCCATGCGGCGGACGCCGCTCCAGATGGGGTCCGCAAGCTTGGGTGGCGCGCTGAGGGCCAGTTCCCCGTCATTTCTACGTTTACTTCGTCCCAATTGGATTTGGCATTGGGGCGCCCACATGTGATACATGCTGCCCTGCTCGGCGGCCGGGAAGGTGAAACCTTTCTCGCCCGCTGGCGCACCCTTGAACGCTATCGAATGAACGCCGGTCGCGCGGCGCCAAAGCGCGCCGGCTATGAGGCGGTGCAGCCCGATGCTGCCCGGAAACTGGGAACGGAATGACTGATACGAACAAGAACCCCGGCGAAAAACTGACCGTCGCACCGAGCAAGCCGCTGTCGCTCAAGCGTAGCGTGGAGCAGGGCGTTGTGCGCCAGAGCTTCAGCCATGGCCGCAGCAAGGCCGTGGTGGTCGAGAAGGTCAAGCGCCGTGTTGGGCCGGGCGAAGGCAAGGTCGAAGCGGCTCCGGCCCCGGCTCCGGCTTCTGCTTCTGCTTCTGCCCCGCCTCCGAGCGCACCCGCGCCGACTGTGCGCCGTTCAGCGCCGCCATCGGCCGGCAGGGGCTCTGCTGCCGCCGGGCCCGCCCCGAGGTCGTCCGGAGTCGTGTTGCGCACGCTGACCGACGAGGAGCGCAACGCGCGTGCGCACGCGCTCGCTGACGCCAAGGTGCGCGAGGCGGAAGAACGCAAGATCGCCGAAGAGGAAGCGCGTCGCCGCATTGAGCGCGAGAGCTCGCGAGCGTGTCGAACGCGAAGCCTCCGAGGCGCGCAAGCGCGACGAAGATGAGCGGCGCCGCCACGACGAGGAAACCAAGAAGCGCGCCGAAGAGGAAGCCAAGAAACGCTTCGGTGACGCCGAGACCAAACCGGCCACAGCGACGACGACGGCGACACCAACGCGCACGCCGGTCGATGTGCGCAGCATCGTGCCGGAAGTCGATGAGGACGAAGCGCCGCGCCCACGCCGTGGCGGTGCGCCAGGTCGTCCGGCGCCGGCGCCGGCTCCGAAACCGACCCGCGGCGGAGCTGAAAAGCGGCGCGGACGCCTCACGCTCGTGACGGCCCTGTCCGCTGACGAGGTACGCGAGCGCTCGGTTGCCTCGTTCCGCCGGCGTGTGCAGCGCATGACCGGCCATCGCGATGCGGATACCAAGGAAAAGATCGCGCGTGACGTGGTAATCCCGGAGTCGATCACCATTCAGGAACTCGCCAACCGCATGGCCGAACGCGGCGTAGACGTCATCAAATTGCTGATGAAGCAGGGCCAGATGGCGAAGATCACCGATGTGATCGACGCTGATACGGCTCAGCTGCTCGCCGAGGAACTCGGCCACACCGTGCGGCGTGTATCCGAGGCCGACGTCGAAGAAGGGGTGTTTGACGTTGCCGATGCACCCGAGACGCTCAAGCCGCGGCCGGCGGTGGTGACCATCATGGGTCACGTCGACCACGGCAAGACATCATTGCTCGACGCCATCCGCACCACCGATGTGGCGGGTGGCGAGGCCGGCGGCATCACGCAGCACATCGGCGCCTATCAGGTGATGTCGCCCTCGGGCGCCAAGATCACCTTCATTGACACGCCGGGCCATGCCGCCTTCACGGCGATGCGCGCCCGAGGTGCCAAGGTGACCGACGTGGTGGTGCTCGTGGTCGCGGCTGATGACGGTGTCATGCCGCAGACGATCGAGGCGATTCAGCATGCCAAGGCCGCCAAGGTGCCGATGATCGTCGCCATCAACAAGATCGACAAGCCCGACGCCAAGCCCGAGCGCGTGCGCACCGAGTTGCTGCAATACGAGGTGCAGGTCGAATCGCTGGGCGGTGACGTACTCGACGTCGAGGTCTCCGCGACCAAGAAGCTCAATCTGGACAAGCTGCTCGAAACGATCGGCCTCCAAGCAGAAATCCTCGACCTCAAAGCCAACCCGGACCGTCCAGCCGAGGGTACTGTAATCGAGGCCAAGCTCGATCGCGGCCGCGGCCCGGTCGCGACTGTGCTGGTTCAGCGCGGCACGCTCAAGCTCGGCGACATCATCGTCGCTGGCGCGGAGTGGGGGCGCGTGCGCGCGCTCATCTCCGACACCGGGGACAACGTCGAGAGCGCGGGCCCTTCGACGCCTGCCGAGGTGCTCGGCTTCAACGGCATTCCGGAAGCCGGCGACCGTCTCGCGGTCGTCGAATCCGAGGCGCGAGCCCGCGAGGTCACGGCTTATCGGACGCGCCAACGCCGCGACAACATGGCGGCGCGCGCAAGCGGCATGCGCGGTTCGCTCGAGCAGATGATGAGTTCAGCTCAAGTCGGCGGGTCGCAAGGAATTTCCGCTGGTCATCAAGGGCGACGTGCAAGGCTCGATCGAGGCGATCGTCGGTGCGCTGGAGAAGCTCGGCAACGATGAGGTCGGCGCTCGCATCCTGTTTGCCGGCGTCGGCGGAATTTCCGAATCCGACGTGACCTTGGCGGCGGCGTCGCACGCTGCGATCATCGGCTTCAACGTGCGTGCCCACAAGGAAGCGCGCGAGGCAGCCGAGCAGTCCGGCGTCGAGATCCGCTACTACAACATCATCTATGATCTCGTCGATGATGTGAAAAAGGCCATGTCCGGCCTGCTCGCGCCGACGTTGCGCGAGACCATGCTGGGCAACGCGCAGATCCTGGAGATCTTCAGCGTTTCCAAGGTCGGCAAGGTGGCGGGCTGCCGGGTGACCGACGGCAAGGTCGAGCGCGGCGCCAACGTCCGGCTCATCCGCGACAACGTGGTGATCCACGAAGGCAAGCTCTCGCAGCTCAAGCGCTTCAAGGATGATGCGCGCGAAGTGCTTGCCGGCCAGGAATGCGGCATGGCATTCGAGAGCTACCAGGACATGCGCGTCGGCGACGTGATCGAGTGCTACCGGGTCGAACAGGTGCAACGCACGTTGTAACTCGTTGCTGGCGTCTGCCTTTGCAGCCGCCGGCGTTCTCGGCCATCCTTCGAGACGCTCGCTGCGCTCGCTCCTCAGGATGAGGATCTCAGATTGTTGCTTATTTCTTTTTTGGACTCACAACATCCACAGACCTCATCCTGAGGAGCATGTGCGCCTGAGCGCACATGCGTCTCGAAGGATGGCCAAAAACTCGAGCGCAACTCAAATTTTGCAGAACAACACCATGCCCCGCCATCATCATCGCCAGCTGGAGAAAGGTCCCTCGCAGCGCCAGTTGCGCGCCGGCGAGCTGATCAGGCACGCGTTGGCGGAGATTCTGGCGCGCGGCGAAGTGCACGATCCCGTGATCGAGAAGCACACGATCACGGTGCCGGAAGTGCGCCTGACGCCGGACCTGCGGCTCGCCACCATTTACGTGATGCCGCTCGGCGGGCGCGACACGCGCGAGGTACTCGACGCGCTCGAGCGCAACAAACGCTTCCTGCGCGGCGAGCTCGCGCACCGCATCAACATGAAATTTGCGCCCGATATCCGCTTCCGCCTCGACGAGCGTTTCGACGAGGCGGAACGCATCGACAAGCTGTTGCATGATCCGCGGGTAGCGCGCGACCTCGACAAGGAGTGATTTGTTGAACGTTCTTGACCACCAAGCGCCGGCATCGGCTGGCCCCAAGGCGAAGCGGCCGAAATACGACGTGCATGGCTGGGTGGTGCTCGATAAGCCGGTCAGCATGACGTCGACCCACGCGGTCGCGGTGGTCAAGCGCCTGTTCGCTGCCAAGCGTGCCGGCCATGCCGGCACCCTCGACCCGCTCGCCTCAGGCGCGCTGCCGATCGCGCTCGGCGAAGCCACCAAGACGGTGCCGTTCGTGATGGACGGGCGCAAGCGCTACCGCTTCACGGTGCGTTGGGGCGAGGAGCGCGACACCGACGATGCCGAAGGCCGCGTCGTGGAAACCTCGACGGAGCGGCCGACAGCGGAGGCGATCGCGGCCGAGCTGCCGCGTTTCATCGGTACCATCGAGCAGGTGCCTCCCTGCTTCTCGGCGATCAAGATCGCCGGCGAGCGCGCCTACGACATTGCCCGCGAGGGCGAGGTCGTCGAGCTAAAACCGCGGCCGGTCGAGATCCATGAACTCGCGGTGGTTGCAACGCCGGACGCCGACCACACGGAATTCACCGCCGAATGCGGCAAGGGCACCTATGTGCGCGCGCTGGCACGCGATCTCGGGCGCCTGCTGGGCTGCCGCGGCCATGTCAGCGCGCTACGGCGCACCCAGGTTGGCCCGTTCGATGAAACACACATGATTTCGCTGGCAGACCTGGAAGGTTTGTGCCATAGAGCCGCGCAAGGCGAGGGAAGCCTCGCCGATGCGCTACTGCCCGTTGCGACCGCGCTGGACGACATCCCGGCGCTGGCCGTCAGTCGGGCGGATGCGGCCAGGCTCCAGCGGGGCCAGGCCGTCCTGATGCGCGGGCGGGACGCCCCAGTCATCACCGGACTCGTTCATGTGTTGGCGTCGGGCCACCTGGTGGCCCTAGCCGAGCTTGAACGCGGTGAGATCGTCCCCAAGCGCGTTTTCAACCTCTCCGGCCTGCAGGGCAGAGCCGAGATCAGGAAGGGATGACGATGTCGATTACGGCAAGCCGCAAGGCCGAGGTGATCAGTTCCTACGCCCAGAAATCCGGGGACACCGGGTCCCCCGAAGTGCAGGTCGCGATCCTGTCAGAACGGATCAACAATCTGACCGAACATTTCAAGACGCACGTCAAGGACAATCATTCTCGGCGAGGACTTTTGAAGCTCGTATCTCAGCGTCGCCAGCTGCTCGATTACCTCAAGCGCACCAATGAGACGCGCTACAAGTCGATAATCGAGAAGCTCGGAATTCGTCGCTGAAGCTATCTGCGCGAAGTGTTTGTTTGCTCTCGCGCATTGTGGGCGGATGGCGCCGTGCCTCCGCCGTCATTGTCCGGTCGCAACGTGTGGCCGGACGCTTGTGGGCGGCAAGGCCGCCCGAAAGGCTGGAAGGTCATGGCAGGATCGCCGGATGCTGAGCGGCGCACACGTGCGCGGCAGCCTCTCGCCGTCTTGCTCATGGCCTTCGTGCCGCAACGAAACCATGAGAGAGAACCATGTTTGATATTCACCGCGTCGCCCTGGATTGGGGCGGCCGCACCCTTACGCTTGAGACCGGAAAGATAGCGCGCCAGGCCGATGGCGCTGTCGTTGCGACGTACGGCGAGACCTCCGTGCTGGCGACCGTGGTCGCCGCCAAGCAGCCCAAGGAAGGCATCGACTTCCTGCCGCTGACCGTCAACTATCAGGAAAAATTCTATGCCGCGGGCCGCATCCCGGGCGGCTATTTCAAACGCGAGGGGCGCCCGACCGAGCGCGAGACGTTGATCTCGCGGCTGATCGACCGGCCGGTGCGGCCGCTGTTTGCCAACGGCTGGCGCTGCGACACCCAGGTCATCATCAATGTGCTGAGCCACGATCTGGAAAACGATCCGGACATCGTCGCCATGGTGGCGGCGTCCGCCGCGCTGACCTTGTCGGGCGCGCCCTTCATGGGCCCGATCGGCGGCGCCCGTGTCGCGTTCATCAACAATGAGTTCGTGCTCAATCCGCAGATCGACGAAATGCAGGAGAGCCAGCTCGACCTGGTGGTCGCCGGCACCCAGGACGCGGTGCTCATGGTCGAATCGGAAGCCAAGGAGCTTGCCGAGGAGGTCATGCTTGGTGCCGTCATGTTCGGGCACCGCCACTTCCAGCCGGTGATCAACGCCATCATCGAGCTTGCGGAGAAGGCCGCCAAGGAGCCGCGCGAAGTCGCGAGCGCCGACAATTCGGAGTTGGAGCGCGAGCTGCATTCGGTCGTTGAGGCTGACCTGCGCGCCGCCTTTTCGATCGCAGGCAAAAGCGACCGCTACGCGGCGATCGAAGCCGCCAAGGCCAAGGTGAAGGCGCATTTCTTCCCGGCTGAGAGCGCCGAGGCGCCGCGCTATGCGGCGCTGCGCGTCAGTGGGGCATTCAAGGACCTCGAAGCCAAGATCGTGCGCAACAACATCCTCGACACGGGCCTGCGCATTGATGGGCGCGACGTGAAGACGGTGCGGCCGATCGCGAGCGAGGTCGGCATTCTGCCGCGCACGCACGGTTCGGCGCTGTTTACGCGCGGTGAGACCCAGGCGCTCGTGGTGTCGACGCTCGGCACCGGCGAGGACGAGCAGTTCATCGACGCCCTGCAGGGGACGTACAAAGAGACCTTCCTGCTGCATTACAACTTCCCGCCGTTCTCGGTGGGCGAGACCGGTCGGCTTGGTTCGCCCGGCCGGCGCGAGGTGGGGCACGGCAAGCTCGCTTGGCGGGCGCTGCACCCGGTGCTGCCGCCGCATCACGAGTTCCCCTACACGATCCGCGTTGTCTCCGAGATCACCGAGTCGAACGGCTCATCCTCCATGGCCACCGTATGCGGCAGCTCGCTCGCCCTGATGGACGCCGGCGTGCCGCTCCGCTCGCCGACGGCGGGCATCGCCATGGGCCTGATCCTGGAGGACAAGCGCTATGCGGTCCTGTCCGACATCCTCGGTGATGAAGATCACCTGGGCGACATGGACTTCAAGGTCGCCGGTACTGACAAGGGTGTTACCGCCCTGCAGATGGACATCAAGATCTCCGGCATCACCGAGGAGATCATGCGGGCCGCGCTCACCCAGGCCAAGGATGGTCGTTTGCATATCCTGGGTGAGATGAGCAAGGCGCTCACCAAGCATCGCGCCCAACTTGGTGAACACGCACCGCGCATCGAGGTGTTCAGCATCCCGGTCGATAAGATCCGCGAGGTGATCGGCTCGGGGGGCAAGGTCATCCGCGAGATCGTGGAAAAGACCGGCGCCAAGGTCGATATTTCCGACGACGGTACCGTCAAGGTCGCCTCGGCCAAAGGCGAGGCGATCAAGGCGGCGATCAATTGGATCAAGTCGATCGCCTCCGAGCCCGAGGTCGGCCACATCTACGAGGGCACCGTGGTCAAGGTCATGGACTTCGGCGCGTTCGTGAACTTCTTTGGGGCCAAGGACGGCCTTGTGCACATCAGCCAGCTTGCGTCCCGCCGGGTGCAGAAGACCAGCGACGTGGTCAAGGAAGGCGATAAGGTCAAGGTGAAGCTCCTCGGCTTTGACGAGCGCGGCAAGGTTCGCCTCTCCATGAAGGTTGTCGATCAGGAGACCGGCGAGGACCTCGAGGCCAAACAGGCCGCCGAGGCGCAGCAGCAGCCGCAAGAGGCGGTCGGCGGGGAGTAACAGGCGTTTCCCTCCCCCTTGTGGGGAGGGTCGGCCACCGCAGTGCAAAGCGCGGAGGTGGCCAGGGTGGGGGGTAGCTGTGGGTGATTGAGCTGCTCGCCGCCAAATTTCGAACCCCACCCCGCTCGCTTCGCTCGCGACCCTCCCCATAAGGGGGAGGGTGAAACTCCCGCGTGTCCCGCGATCTTAAAAATTTATATTCAGCAATAGCTTACAAAAAATCCGCAGCCCTGTGACCCGCATCACAGCGGCTGTCTATAGCGCGGCGCTATGGTGCATAACGTTAAAGGCCGGTGTGTGTTTGTGTTGTCGGACGGGTTCGTTGCACGGGTCCTTCCTTCCTCCCAGAGACCCTTACTCGGTCCACCCCAGACCAACCGCCCGGGCGGCGCTTGCTCGGGCGGATTTTTTTTGTTGCGCAAACGCGCAGATTGCTAACTAACATTCGGGTGCTGGGTCGGGGATTGAACCATGGCGGCAGCGAATCCGATCACGGGCCTGTTCTCGGCCCTACCTCAACATCTGTCGGGGCTTCTGTTCGGCAGTGCCAAGCCGGTGCATCTGACATCGGACCAGGTGCTGTTCCTGGCCGGCGATGCCGGCGACGGCTGCTACCGGATCGAGAAAGGGCTCCTGAAGGTCAGCATGGTCTCAAGTTCTGGGGCTGAGCGCATTCTGTCGATCCTGGGGCCGGGCGCAATCGTGGGCGAGCTCGCCGTGCTCGATGGACTGCCGCGCTCCGCCTCGGTGTTGGCGCTGCGCGACAGCGAGCTTCTGTTCGTCAGCAAAGCGCGGTTCGACGAGTGCGCTAAGAAACACCCGGAGCTCTACGAGCATCTGCTGACGCTGCTGGCGTCGCGGCTGCGGGAAACCAACGATGTCATCGCAGCGGAGAGTTTCCTGCCGCTGCGCGGCCGCGTGGCGCTGACTTTGCTCGAGCTCGCGGAACATTTCGGCGAGGACGTGGGCGCGGGCCGCATCGTAATCCGGCAGAAGTTCGGTCAATCCGATCTCGCCGCCATGGCCGGCATTGCGCGTGAAAATGTCAACCGCATCCTGGCCGATTGGAAGCGACGCAAGCTGGTGAGCCGCATCTCCGGCTATTACTGCCTGGAGAGCAAATCTCAGCTGCAGCGCGAGATCGATTTGTAGATCATGCCCCGGATGCGCTGCGCTCCACCGCGGCTACGCGCTCCGATTCGCGTTAGCTTTCGACGCAAACCCGAGTTCCTGCATGATGATCTGCCCGAGCGCGAGGAAATCGGTCTTGCGCGGTGACGTCTGGCGCCAGGCAAGTCCGACCAAACGGCCGGGCGCGGGTGGTGCAAAGCGCAGCAGTTTGACCCGCTCATCGCGCACCTCGACGTCAACCGCAACCTGCGGCACCAGCGTTACCCCATAGCCGTTCGCCACCATCTGCATCACCGTCGCCAAGCTGGTCGCGCCGAGCCCGACGGCACCGTCGCGCCGCTGCGCCGCGCAATAGGCAAGCGCCTGGTCGCGCAGGCAGTGGCCTTCTTCCAGGAGGATGAGCCGACGCGGATCAATGTCTTGAGCAAAGACCCGGGCGGTTTCCGGCCGCGGGTCAACGGCTGGCACCGCCAGCAGGAACGCATCGTCAAAGAGCTTGATCGCCTCGATCTCCTTTGCGCCGACAGGTAGCGCCATCATGACGGCGTCGAGGGATCCGCGGATCAGCTCCTCGACCAAGGCCTTGGTTTGGGTCTCGCGCAGCTCGATGCGCAAGTCCGGATGGCGCTGTTGCAAGGCCGGCAGAAGCCTCGGCAACACGTAAGGCGCGAGCGTTGGAATGATTCCCAAGACAAGGCGACCGGTGAGCAGCCGGCGGCGATGACGCGCATAGTCCTCGAGATCGCGGCTTGCAGCGAGGATGCGCTCGCCGCGTTGGACAACTTCGAGGCCGACCTCGGTCAGGGCCGCGTCGCCCTGCCGGCGCTCCACGAGATCGACGCCGAGGTATTTTTCCAGATGCCGGATCTGCATGGAGAGCGCCGGCTGGGTGACCGCACAGGCCTCCGCGGCACGACCAAAATGCCGATGCTCCGCCAGTGCGGCCAGATAGTGCAGCTGCCTCAACGTGATCATGCCGATAAATTATGCTTATCGGACCTGTCAGGCAATCCTATTAGATCTTATCAGGTGGATGCGCCATGTTCGGCATCAAGCCAGCGTCACAACGAGGAGAGCCATGGCCGAACGCCCGACCTTGACCACCGCCACCGGCATGCCGGTTGCGGATAATCAGAACACCACCACGGCCGGTCCACGCGGACCGGTTCTGATGCAGGATTTCCATCTCCTGGAGAAGCTCGCCCACCAGAATCGCGAACGCATCCCCGAGCGCACGGTACACGCCAAGGGTTCGGCGGCGTACGGTACGCTCACCGTCACCAAGGACGTCACCCGCTATACCAAGGTCAAAGCGCTCTCGCAGGTAGGCAAGAAGACAGAGGCGTTCCTGCGGTTCTCCACCGTTGCGGGAGAGCGCGGTGCCGCCGACGCCGAGCGCGACGTGCGCGGCTTCGCGCTGCGCTTCTACACTGACGAAGGCAACTGGGACATCGTCGGCAACAACACGCCGGTGTTCTTCGTGCGCGACCCGTTGAAATTCCCGGACTTCATCCACACGCAAAAACGCCATCCGCGCACCAACATGCGCTCCAACACCGCCATGTGGGATTTCTGGTCGTTGTCGCCCGAGAGTCTGCACCAGGTGACAATTCTCATGTCGGACCGCGGGCTGCCGGCCAGCTATCGCAATGTCGACGGGTTCGGCTCGCACACCTACGCGTTCTTCAATGCCGGTAATGAGCGGCATTGGGTCAAGTTTCACTTCAAGACCATGCAGGGCATCAAGAACTGGACCAACGAGGAAGCTGGCCTGCGCATCGCCGGCGACCGCGAAACGCACCAGCGCGATCTCTATGCGGCAATCGAGCGCGGCGATTTTCCGCGCTGGAAATTCTTCATCCAGGTGATGCCGGAGAGCGATGTCGGCAAGCATTGGTACAACCCGTTCGACCTCACGAAGGTGTGGCCGCACAAGGACTATCCGTTGATCGAGGTCGGGATCCTCGAGCTTAACCGCAATCCCGAGAACTACTTTGCCGAGGTCGAGCAGGCAGCACTCGCTCCTTCCAACATCGTTCCCGGCGTTGGGCACTCGCCCGACAAGATGCTGCAGGCGCGCATCTTCTCCTATGCGGATGCGCACCGCTATCGGCTCGGCATCAACGCACATCAGTTGCCGGTCAATCGGCCGCGCTGCCCTGTGCATGATTATCACGCCGACGGAACCATGCGGCTCGAGGGCAAGCCCAACCCGGACGCCTATTACGAGCCGAATTCGTTCAACGGGCCGGTGGAGGACCATCGCTTCAGCGAGCCGCCGCTCGCCATCATGGGCGCAGCCGACCGATACGACCATCGTCAAGGCAATGACGACTACCGTCAGCCGGGCGACCTGTTCCGGCTGATGAACGCAAGCCAGAAGGAGCAGCTCTTCAACAACATCAAAGCCGCGATGGATGGCGTGCCGGTCGAGATCATCAAGCGGCAGGTCGCGCGCTTCTACAAGGCAGATCCGGATTACGGCATCGGCGTGGCGACCAGGCTCGGCCTGTCGGTCGGGGATCTGCCGCCGGCCGTCGCCGCGGAGTAATCAATACAACAAACTTGACCTCAGTTCTTCTGGCCGGGCTGTCAGCTCCTGACGCACAAGCGTACAGACTGACGGCCCGGCTTTCCCGACTGGAAAAGCGCGGGGCCCAGCTCAGCGAGACGGCAGCTACTGCGCGGCGTCTTTCGCGCTTTCCTCACCGTTGCCGTTGCCGTTTACGACGGCAGCGCGCAGCACGTCCGGTTGCGGCATGGCAATGGCGTTGTAGCCCGAATCGACAAAATGGATCTCGCCGGTGACGCCGGTTGAGAGATCGCTCAACAAATAGAGCGCGGCGCCGCCAAGCTCATCGAGTGTCACGCCACGTCGCAACGGCGAGTGCCGTTGCTGATACGCGAACATGAACCGGGCATCGCCGATGCCGGCTCCGGCCAGCGTGCGGATCGGTCCAGCGGAGATCGCATTCACCCGGATTGCACGACTGCCGAAGTCGACCGCCAGATAGCGCACGGAAGCCTCCAGCGCCGCCTTGGCGAGCCCCATGGCATTGTAGTTCGGCATCGCCCGCGTTCCACCGTTGTAGGTGAGCGTGATCATCGAGCCGCCATTGGTCATCAACACCGCCGCCCGTTTGGCCGCCTCGGTGAACGAGAAACACGAAATCAACATGGTGCGAATGAAGTTGGCGCGCGTCGTGTCGGCGTAGCGGCCCTTGAGCTCGGTCTTGTCGGAGAACGCGATCGCGTGCACCAGAAAATCAAGCCCGCCCCATTTCTCGCCGATCGTTTCAAACAGCTTGTCGACGGATGCGATATCTTCGACGTCACAGGGCAACACCAGCTCGGCGCCCAGTGTTTGCGCGAGCGGTCGCACCCGCTTGCCGAGCGCTTCGCCCTGATAGGTGAAGCCGAGCGTCGCGCCATGTGCTGCGAGAGTTCGCGCGATGCCCCAGGCAATCGAGTGGTCGTTGGCGACCCCCATGATCAGCCCGCGCTTGCCGTGCATCAGCCCTTGCATGAAAAGCCCCACATTTCCCCAGCAGCAACGTCGAGTTCCGCCGACGCATCGGACGCGGCACTCTCAACGCGAGAAGGCGACATCACGCCTCGAGACGCTTGAACACCACGCATGCGTTGGTCCCACCAAACCCGAACGAATTCGACAACACGCAGCCGAGCGTCACGTTGTCCCGCCGCTCGCGTACGATCGGCATGTCCGCAAAGGCCGGATCCATGGTCTCGATGTTGGCGCTCTCGCAGATGAAGCCGTTGTTCATCATCAACAGCGAATAGATCGCCTCATGCGCGCCGGTCGCGCCTTGCGAGTGTCCGGTGAGCGACTTCGTCGCCGCGATCGGCGGACATTTGTCGCCCGAGCCGAAGACTTCACGGATCGCCTCGATCTCCTTGAGATCTCCGATCGGGGTCGAGGTGGCATGCGGATTGATGTAGTCGACCGGAGGCTTCACGCCGCTCAAAGCTATGCGCATGCAGCGCGCCGCGCCTTCCCCCGATGGCGCCACCATGTCGACACCATCGGACGTGGCGCCATAGCCGGCGACTTCGCCGTAGATACGCGCGCCGCGCGCCTTGGCGTGCTCCAACTCCTCGAGCACCAGCACGCCGGCGCCGGCGCTGATGACGAAGCCGTCGCGATCGGCGTCGTATGCGCGCGAGGCTTTGGTCGGCGTGTCGTTGAACTTCGTCGACAGGGCGCCCATGGCGTCGAACAGAACCGAGAGCGTCCAGTCCAGCTCCTCGCAGCCGCCGGCGAAGATCATGTCCTGTTTGCCGTTCTGGATCAGCTCGTAAGCGTTGCCGATGCAGTGGTTCGACGTCGCGCAGGCCGACGAGATCGAATAGCTCACGCCTTTAATCTTGAACCAGGTCGCAAGTGTCGCCGAGGCGCTCGACGACATCGCTTTCGGCACCGCGAAGGGGCCAACTCTTTTGGGGCCTTTGCTGCGCGTCACATCGGCAGCCTCGACGATCGTTCGCGTCGATGGGCCGCCTGAGCCCATAATGATGCCGGTGCGGTCGTGCGAGATCTCGCGCGTCTCCAGCCCGGCGTCGCGAATCGCCTGCTCCATGGCGATATGATTCCACGCCGCGCCCCCACCCAGGAAGCGCATTGCACGTCTGTCGATGATCGCTTCCGCATCGAGGGTCGGCGCGCCGTGCACCTGGCAGCGAAATCCGCGCTCGGCATATTCGCCGGCGCGCGAGATCCCAGACTTGGCCTCGCGCAGACTTGCCAACACCTCTTGCGTGTTGTTGCCGATGGACGAAACGATGCCCATCCCGGTAACGACAACCCGCCTCATGGACGCCTCTCGTATGACTCCGCGCCTTCAGTGGCGCTGTCCGCACATATAGGAGCCGGCCTAGGCGTTTGCCTGCAGCTCCGCACCCTCGCGGAACAATCCGACCTTGAGATCGAAGGCGCGGTAGATCACCGAGCCGTCGGCAGAGAGCCAACCGTCGGCAACGCCAAGCACAAGCTTGGACCGCATGACTCGTTTGATATCGATCCCGTACACCACCTGCTTCACCGTCGGGAGGACTTGCCCGGAAAACTTGAGCTGCCCGAGCCCGAGCGCGCGCCCCTTGCCGTGCCCGCCGAGCCAGCCCAGGAAAAAGCCGACCAGTTGCCACAACGCATCGAGACCAAGGCAACCCGGCATGACTGGATCGCCTTTGAAGTGGCAGGGAAAGAACCAGAGGTCGGGCTTCACCACGAGCTCGGCTCGCACCATGCCTTTCCCGTGCTCACCGCCGGCCTCGGCAATCTCCGCGATGCGATCGAACATGAGCATCGGCGGCAGCGGCAATTGCGGCCCTTCGACGAACAGCTCGCCGCGTCCGCAGGACAAAAGGTCCTCGTATTCGAAACTTGAACGCCGGTACTCCATTCCGGTCCCACCTTAAAATTCTCTAGGGCCGTTATGCGGCGCCGGGAATGTCCCTATCACACCGGACCTCATGGGAACAACGGCGCGTGGGCAAGCTCGCACTGCACAATGTTCGTTATGGCAGTTCGAGAGTCTCGCGCCGCAGCCAACCAAGAATACCTCTAATGCATGGCAGTCCTTGTTGCGAAATAGTTGCAAAAACCCGGGACCAGCGATATAGGGTCAAAATGTGAAATCTCGGCGTGAGTTATCAAAGACTTAGCGCCCTCAAGGAAACGGCGTAAAACCGATGCAACCGCGTGGCCCCCTGACCTCGAACACAATAAGTGCTGCCTTCATCAAGGCAGACGGGGCGCGCGCCGAAAATAACGGCTGCCCCTGGCACGATGTACGCGCCATGCTGCGTAAAGTTGGTCTCCGGCCGACCCGCCAACGCATGGAGCTTGGCTGGCTCTTGTTCTCCAAGGGCGACCGCCACCTCACAGCCGAGATGTTGTTCGAGGAAGCAAGCAACGCCCGCGTGCCGGTCTCGCTCGCGACCGTCTACAACACGCTCAACCAATTCACCGACGTCGGGCTGTTGCGCCAAGTGGCGGTTGACGGTTCCAAGACGTATTTCGACACCAACACGTCGGATCACCACCATTTCTTTGTCGAAGGCCAGAACGCGCTGGTCGACATTCCCTCGGCGAGCGTGAGCATCGGCGATCTGCCGCAGGTGCTGGAGGGCTATGAGGTCGCGCGCGTCGACGTCGTTGTGCGGCTCAAGCGCAAGGGCGCTTGAATAGCAACTTGACGGTGGGGCTTATTCGACCTTTTCGTTCGGATAGACGCCCCACAGGCGGTCCTGCTCGACCCAGCCATCGAAGCCGTCGCCGATGATTCGGCACCAAGTTCCGGTGCAGTGCTTGAGCTTGCCCAGCACCCCGCGCTGGAGCTTCGCCGTTACCGCGCTCTTCGCGTCGGCCGACGCATAGATTGAGATATAGTCCTCGTGGGTCTTGGGGTTGGCCTGCACCAGCCCGGTGCGGCGGCCGGATAGCAGTGAGTGATAGACCCAGCCTTCCGCGCCTTCCCAGTCGCGCACGCGGCGCCAGTTCTCGTACTCGGCCGTGATTTCGACCGGCAAACCGGCGCGCGTATAGATCCAGGTGACGTCGTGGTCCCGGGTGGGGCCTGAGTGAACGTTGACCTTGTCCGATTTCAGGCTGACGAAGCGCGGGACCGCAAGCCCGCTGCCTTGGCTGCCCTCACGGGCCTGGGCTGTCGGTGCCGCGAGCGCTGTCGCTGCCGCGAGCGCAGTCGCCAGCACCACCCCGGCTAACCAGTTCTGCGGACCCGTCCCTGTCATTGCCACAACGCCTCGATGCACCTTCCCACGGGGCGTTCCCCGCCGCCGGTGCTTTGTCCCGGGACGGCGTTCTGCTAAGACGGACAGACCCCCACCCGTGCCGGTCTCGACACTGCTAATCTCGAATGACGACAGTTAAGGACGGCTGAATGATCTTACCGGCATGGCTGGAAAGTTTGCTTGGGTGAGCGAGATGATTGGCCGCAAGAAACCTCTGGTGATCGTGACGCGCAAATTGCCCGACACGATCGAAACCCGCATGCGCGAGCTGTTCGACGCGCGGCTCAATATCGACGACAAGCCGTTCACCCCGGCGCAGCTCGTCGAGGCGGTGAAAACCGCCGACGTGCTGGTGCCCACCGTGACTGACCGCATCGACAAGGCGGTGCTCGGGCAGACGGGTGAGCAGCTGCGGCTGATCGCCAATTTCGGCAACGGCGTCGACAATATCGACGTGGCGACCGCGCTCCAGCGCGGCATCACGGTGACCAATACGCCCGGCGTCCTCACCGAGGACACCGCCGATATGACCATGGCGCTCATCCTGGCGGTGCCGCGGCGGCTGGCGGAAGGAGCCGGCGTGCTGACCAGTGACAAGGACTGGACCGGGTGGTCGCCGACTTGGATGCTCGGTCACCGCATCGGCGGTAAGCGCCTTGGCATCATCGGCATGGGGCGTATCGGCCAGGCGGTCGCGCAGCGGGCGCGCGCCTTCGGCCTGCAGATCCACTACCACAATCGCAGGCGCCTGCCGCCCAAAGTCGAGGAGACGCTGCAGGCGACCTACTGGGAAAGCCTCGATCAGATGCTGGCGCGGATGGACATCATCTCCATCAATTGCCCGCACACGCCGGCCACCTATCATCTGCTCTCGGCGCGGCGCCTCAAGCTGCTGCGGCCGTCGGCCTATGTGGTCAACACCGCGCGCGGCGAGGTGATCGACGAGAACGCGCTCGCCCGCATGATCGAGGCGGGCGAACTCGCCGGTGCCGGCCTCGACGTGTTCGAGCATGAGCCGGCGGTGAACCCGAAGCTCGTCAAGCTTGCCCGCGCCGGCAAGGTGGTGCTGCTGCCGCACACCGGCTCTGCCACGGTCGAAGGCCGGGTCGATATGGGGAATAAGGTGATTATCAACATCCAGACGTTCATGGATGGACACAAACCCCCCGATCGCGTGCTACCCTCCATGCTGTAACGAGACGCACCTTCGGTGCGCAATGGATGTGGGGAACGGCCATGCGGGGAGCAATCATGGGAAGCTTCCTGGGCGCGCTGTTGGCGACCCAGGGCTTCGCGGCGGACAAGCTCACGCCCGACAACATCAAGACAACGTTTTTCGACGGGCAGGAATTCACCGCTGCCACGCCGACGGGTCTCAAGTTCAAGATGGTGTTCACCCAGGACGGCAAGGTGACGCGAACGCCGGCCGGAAACTACGGCGCCAAGGGCGAGGGCACCTGGAAACTCTCTAAGGATGGGTTCTGCACCACCTGGAAGGGGGAGAAACAGCATTGCTACACGCTCGTTCCCGCCGGCGACAACAAATGGTCGGTCATGCAGGGCCCGAGCATGAAGGCGAGCTGGAGCAAGTAATTGTTTGGACCTCATCCTGAGGAGCGTCCGCGCGATGCGCGGATGCGTCTCGAAGGATGGCAAAATGCAATAGCGTCGCCTGTGGCCATCCTTCGAGACACATGCGCGCTAACGCGCGCATGTTCCTCAGGATGAGGGCCTAGTTGATGGTCCTAATTGTTTGATCGTCGGCTTCTCGCCGTTAAGCGGATTACTCGGATCCCACGCGTAGGTCAGCGTTTCGAACCGCATCGAGCGCGCATCGATCATCAACAAACGCCCGACCAGTCCCTCGCCGAAACCGACGATCTCGCGGATGACTTCCAGCGCCATCAACGAGCCGAGCACGCCGGTGAGCGCGCCGAGGATTCCTGCTTCAGCGCAGAGCGGCACCGTGCCGGGGGGCGGCGGCTCGGGAAACAAACAGCGATAGCTCGGATTAGGCCGGCCATCGGCGCCGCGCTCGTGCGCCCGGATGGTGGTGAGCGTGCCGTCGAAGATGCCAACTGCTGCGGTCACCAGCGGCTTCTTGGCGAAGTAGCACGCATCCGCCACCAGATAGCGCGTTTCGAAATTGTCCGATCCATCGGCGACGAGATCATAGCGCGAGATCAAATCGAGCGCATTGTCAGCGCTGAGCCGCGCCGCGTGCGTCTCGATCGCGACATGTGGATTCAGTCGCTCGACCGCCGCAGCGGCGGTCTCGACCTTCGGGCGTCCGACGTCTGCCGTCGCATGAATCACTTGCCGCTGCAGATTGGAGAGCGACACGACGTCATCATCAATGACACCCAGGTGCTCCGACTCCCGCCGCCGCCAGATAGAGCAGCGCCGGGGCGCCAAGTCCGCCGGCGCCGATCACCAACACGCGCGCTTGTTTGAGCGCAGCCTGTCCCGGGCCGCCGATCTCGCGCATGACGATGTGGCGGGCATAGCGTTCAAGCTCCGCGTCGCTGAGGCTCACCCTTGCCTACCTGTTCTCAAACTTCGCCGGGCGCTTCTCCACGAACGCGTGCATGCCTTCCTTCTGGTCGTGCGTGGCAAACAGCGCGTGAAAGGTGCGGCGCTCGAAGCGAATGCCTTCTGCGAGCGTCGTCTCGAACGCGCGGTTGACGGCCTCCTTGGCGACCATCAGCGCCGGCAGCGACATCGCCGCGATGGTCTCGGCAACCTTCATGGCCTCCTCCATCAGGCTCGCCGCCGGCACGACCCGCGCCACGAGCCCGGCGCGCTCGGCCTCGGCCGCATCCATCATGCGCCCCGTCAGGCAGAGGTCCATCGCCTTGGCTTTGCCCACCGCGTGCGTCAGTCGCTGCGTGCCGCCAATGCCCGGAATGATGCCGAGCTTGATCTCGGGCTGGCCGAACTTCGCCGTATCGGCCGCGATGATGAGGTCGCACTGCATGGCGAGTTCGCAGCCGCCGCCGAGCGCAAAACCCGCGACTGCGGCGATCACCGGCTTGCGTGCCTGCGCGACCTGGTGCCAAGGCCCGCAGAAGTCGTCCATGTAGGCTTCGAGAAAGCTCTTGTCCGCCATCTCCTTGATGTCGGCGCCGGCTGCAAACGCTTTCTCCGAGCCGGTGATGAGCATGCAGGAAATCGCCGGATCGGCCTCGTAGGCCGCGACCGCTGCGCCGAGTTCGCGCATCAGCGCGGCGTTGAGCGCATTGAGCGCTTGCGGCCGGTTGAGCCTGATGATGCCAACCTTGCCCTTGGTTTCAGTGATGATGCTCTGGTCGCTCATGGGCTGCTCCGGCCTCTGGAACCCATCGCGTATCCCAAGCCATGCACAGGCGCAAATCCCGCCAGATTGCCCCGAGGGTCGTGCCGTGTGCCAGAACCTGCTCTACTCTCCAGCGCAACACAGGGAGGAACTTCATGAAGCACGGGATCGCAGTATCCGCGCCTACGGGCTCGCGCGCTCGGCATCGCGGCCGCTCTGGGGCTCGGCCTGACAAGCGCACACGCCGCCGAGCCGCCGCTCGAGCTCGCGCGCGACGGCTTCATGTACGTCGGCGGCAAGACCATGCAGGTCGACGGCCGCGAATATTTCTATGGCCAGATGTATGTCGAGATCAAAATCCCCGCGCACCAGACACATCCCTATCCGATCATCATGGTGCACGGCGGCTCCATGTCCGGCACCAACTACACCGGCACGCCGGACGGGCGCGAAGGGTGGGCGCAATATTTCGTCCGCCGCGGGTATGCGGTCTATGTGGTCGATCAGCCCGGACGCGGCCGCTCCGGATTTCTCACCGCCGCAAGCGGGCCGATGCGCAACTCGGAGCGTTCCAATTCCGCTTCGCGCTTCGTCTCGCAGGAAAAGTTCAAGCTCTGGCCGCAGGCGACGCTGCACACCCAGTGGCCGGGAACCGGCGCGGCGGATGATCCCGCAACCTTGCAGCTCGCCATGAGCCAGCTGCCGGCGATCGAAGACTTCAATCAGCAGCAGCCGCTCAACCGCGATGCGCTGATCGCCCTCATGGAGAAGATCGGCCCGTCGATCCTCCTGACCCATTCGCAGGCTGGCGCATTCACCTGGCCGGTTGCCGATGCGCGGCCCGATCTGGTCAAGGCAATCCTCGGCGATCGAGCCGAACGGTCCGCCGTTCTATCAGGTCGAGTTCATCGGCGCGCCCGACTGGTTCAAGCAGGGCCCGCTCGCGTTACCGTATGGAATCTCGATCCTGCCGCTGACCTACGCACCGGCCGTGAGCGCGCCGTCAGATCTGCAGATCGTGCAACAGGACAAGGCTGACGGCCCTGACCTTGTGCGCTGCTGGCTGCAGCAGGATCCGCCGCGGCAGTTGCCTCGAACTTGACGATGCCGATCCTGGTGCTCTCGAGCGAAGCGTCCTACCACGCGCCCTATGATCACTGCACCGTCAAGTATCTGGAGCAGGCGGGGGTGAAGCCGACTTTCATCCGGTTGGCCGACCGCGGCATCCACGGCAACAGCCACATGTTGATGGTCGAGAAGAACAACAAGGACAGCGCCGCCGTGATCGAGCAATGGCTCGATCACGCCCTGCCGGCACGAGAGTAATCACGCCGCCGCCTGCTTGCCCCAGAGCTCCTGCGTGGCGAGCCGCGCGCCCTCGGCCATGCACTTGAGCTTCGCCCACATGATCGAGGGATGCACGCGGCGGGCAAACGGGCTCTGCGCAAAGCCGCAGTCGGTCGAGGCCATCACGTTCTCGCGGCCAACCAGATTGGCGAAGCGCACCAGCCGCTCCGCAATCAGCTCGGGATGCTCGACCACGTTGGTGGCGTGACTGATCACGCCGGGCAGGATCTTCTTGCCGGCGGGAAGCTTCGCCGTCTTCCACACCTTCCATTCGTGCTCGTGGCGCACGTTGGCGGCTTCGAAACTGTAAGCGCCGACGTTCACCTGCAGCATGATGTCGACGATGTCCTTGAGCGGCACGTCGAACATGTGCGGTCCGCTCCAGCTGCCCCAGCAGATGTGGTAGCGCGATTTCTCCAGCGGAATGCCCTCGAGCGCGCGGTTGAGCGCGTCGATGCGCAGCTGCGCCCATTGCCGATATTGCGCGAGCGTCATCGGCGGGCAGAGCTTTTCCTGCATGTAGGGGAAGAACGCATCGTCGATCTGCACGTAGAGCCCGGCATCGACGATCGTCTTGTATTCGACCCGCAGCGCGTCAGCGAGCGCGAACAACAACTTCTTCTCATCGCCGTAGTGCTCATCCTTCACGTTGGGCAAGCGCGCTCGCTGGCGCCACCACCGGCAGGAACGCACCCTCGACCTTCACCTTGGCGACGGCAGCCTTGAGGTTGTCGATGTCGCGCTGCAACTCCTTTTGCCCCACATACGTAATCGGCCCGTTGCAGACGAAGCGGCTGCCGAGCCGCGACGCGAGCCCGGTCGCCTTGTCGGCTTCGGCGTAGTACTCCGGGAATGCTTCGCGATCGCGGCCGCCGCCGACTGACGCCAGCGGATCCTTCAGCTCCTCGGGCGTCATCGGCCGTGTGTGCATGCCCGAGAGCCGCCCGTGCACGTAGAACGCCCAGTTGCGGCCCTTGCCGAACTCGCCGTCGCTGACGATGTCGACATTCGCCTCGGCCTGCTGGCGCACCACCTCCGCAACCGACTCGGTCAGTGTCTTGTCGTAGAGACCCGGCTCGACCGGCTCCTTGTTCTCCAGCTTGTGCAGGATCTCGACGAATTTTGGCGGGCGGATCAGGCTGCCCACGTGTGTGGTCATGATGCGATTGGCCATCGGTGAACGTTCCTCCATTAATTTGGAGGGAGCTTTTCGAACCGAGCGCCTCAGGTCAAGCCTGACTCGGTTGGGCGCGTGCCGCCGAAGCAAGCCTGCCATGAGCATTTAGATGGATTGGAGTTATTCAAAAACTCATTAGAGTTGCTGCAAAATTATATGACTAGGGAGGCGACCCATGAAGCGATCCGCATGTGCGGGGGCGGTGATCTTCGCCCTTTCCAGTGTTTCTGCACTTGCACAGACATCCCAGGACCTGAAGGCCGACGCGGGCACGACCGGCGACGTGCTGGTCTATGGGATGGGTTATTCTGGACAACGGTTCAGTCCGCTCACCCAGATCAACAAGGAGAACGTGAGCCGGCTTGTGCCGGTTTGGGCCTATTCGCTGGCTGACCTGCAAGGCGGCGAAGGGTTCCCCCTGGTCAAGGATGGCGTGATCTACGTAACGACCCACAACGCAACGGTCGCCGTGGACGCACTATCCGGTAAGCAGATCTGGCGCGTCATTCACGACTATCCGCCGGAGACGTTGCGCGTTGTTTGTTGCGGCATCGTCAACCGCGGCGCTGCGATCTACGAGGGCATGATTATCCGCGCGCTGATGGATGATCGCCTAGTTGCGCTCGATGCCGCGACCGGCAAGGAGGTTTGGACCGCCAAATCACCGGATCCCGTGACCCATGCCAACGGCTACGCCATGACCGGCGCGCCGTTGATCGTGGACGGCGTGGTGATCATGGGGGTCGCTGGCGCCGAATACAGCCATCGCGGCTTGGTGGAAGGGTACGACGCGAAAACCGGCAATCACCTGTGGCGGCTTTACACGATCCCGGTCAAAGGCGAGCCCGGCTCGGAGACCTGGGAAGGCAATTCCGCGCTGACGGGCGGCGGCAGCAGCTGGGTCACCGGCACCTATGATCCTGAGCTTGATCTCGTCTATTGGGGGATCGGCAATCCGGCCCCTTGGAATCCGCGTGCCCGTAAGGGCGACAATCTCTTCACCAACTCGATTTTTGCCATCCGGCCGAAGACCGGAGAGCGGGTCTGGTACTACCAGGCAACGCCGCAAGACCCGTTCGATTACGATGCGGTGCAGACGCCGGTCATTGCCACGATCAACGTCGATGGCAGTCCACGTAAGGTCGTCATGCAAGCGAACCGCAGTGGCTTCCTCTACGTGCTGGATGCCAAGGACGGACGGCTGATCGCCGCCAATGCGTACGGCAAGGTCAACTGGGCGGATGGTGTTGATCGCGAAACGGGACGTCCTATTGGCACAGATGTGCTGAAAGGCGCGCTCGAAGGCAGGACCGTCACGGTCTGGCCATCGGTCTCCGGCGTGACCAACTGGCAGCACATGTCGTTCAGCCCGCGGACCGGGATGCTCTACATCAACACGATCCACGTGGGGATGACCTACCAGGCTCCCGATCCGCCCAAGCTGGCACCCGGAAAGCCGTCTGGGCCCGGAACCGTCAAGCGAACCACCGTTACTGATGATCCCAATGTGCGTGGCTTCCTCAAGGCGGTCGATCCGCTGACCGGAAAATCAAAATGGGAGACGCCCTACAAGAGTCCGAACTTTTCCTCGACCATGGTGACCGGCAGCAACCTCGTGTTCACCGGCGTGATGACGGGCGAGTTTCAGGCGCTCGATGCCGACACCGGCAAGATCCTGTGGAGTTTCCAGACCCCGTCAGGGATCGTTGGCCAGCCGATCACCTGGGAAAGAAACGGAAAACAGTATGTCACCGTCATGAGTGGAATCGGCGGCGTGTACGCCCAGCGCGCCGGCGATCCTAATCTGGAGAACCTGCCGACAGGCGTATCCTTGTGGACCTTTGCGCTGTTCGACAAGTGAGCGGTGTAACCAGTATCCCGGGCGCAGCGCATCACTTCGTGCTGCGCTGCGTCCGGGACACGTTATTCAAGATTGAGATCCAGTTTGCTTGATGCTTGTGTAGGGTGCGCCGTGCATCGCGTGATCATATTTGCCTGCGGGACCGGCATCTACTTGATCTCGGCTTCAGCCTTGGTGGCGCAAGACACTCCGTCGGCGGACGCGCAGGCCCAAATCGAGGCGGGCGAGAGTGTCTACAGCAACAATTGCGAGAACTGCCATGGAGATCAGCTCGTCAACACCGGCCAGACGTTTGACCTGCGTCGGCTGACGGCGAGCGATCGCGCGCGATTCGACAACTCGGTGCGCAACGGCAAGAACCAGATGCCACCGTGGAAGGACGTACTCAGCAACGAAGAGATCGATCAGGTCTGGAGTTACATCCGTAGCAAAGCTTACCAGAAGTAATTTGAATGGACCAACTGCTAGGCAAAACCTCTCCGTTCGTCATGGTCGGGACGAGCCCGGCCATCTCGCTTAGGGAGGCACAGCCGTGCCTTATGATCGAGATCGCCGGGACAAGCCCGGCGATGACGAAGGAGAGTGTGTCGGATTGGTAGAGATAGTCAGTCTTTAGTTCTCGCCGTGACGTTTGCACGCATCTCCAATCTTGTGCTTTAGGATGGATCCGCGAGTGCAATCAACGGACCTGCCATGCCCTCCCAATCCTACGACTACATCATCGTTGGCGCCGGCTCGGCCGGCTGCGTGTTGGCGAACCGGTTGAGCGAAGACGCGTCGGTGCGCGTGCTGCTGCTGGAAGCCGGCGGCTGGGACAGCGATCCGCTGATCCACATCCCGATCGGCATCGGCATGATGTGGAAGCACCGCATGCATGACTGGGGCTATGACAGCGAGCCCGAGCCCAACCTCGGTGGGCGCAGGGTCGAGGCCATGCGCGGCAAGGTGCTGGGCGGCTCGTCTTCGATCAACGTCACCGGCTACACGCGCGGCGACAAGAATGATTACGATCGCTGGGCGCAGAAGGGCGCGCTCGGCTGGTCTTACGCGGATGCGCTACCCTACTTCAAACGCACCGAGACCTGGATCGAGGGCGGGAGCGAGATCCGCGGCGGCGATGGCCCGATGGGCGTTGAGTGGGCGCGCGTCGCCGACCCGATCTATGATGCCTGGCTCGCCGCCGGAAAAGCCGCCGGTTATCCGACGATCCATGACAACAGCGCCGGCGACACCGAAGGTTTTGCACGCAGCCAGTATACCGTCCGCAACGGCCGTCGCTCGTCCGCCGCCACCGCCTATCTCAAGCCGGTGCTGCAGCGGCCCAACCTGACGCTGATCCCCCGGGTGCTCGCGAGCAAGATCCTGATGGATGGCACGCGCGCGACTGGCGTCGAATACATCCAGCGCGGCCAGGTCGAGCGTGCATATGCGGAGCGCGAGGTGATCCTCTCCGGCGGCACGTTCAACACGCCCCAGTTGTTGATGCTCTCCGGCATCGGCCCTGCCGATCACTTGCGCAGTCTCGGTATTCATGCGCGCGTCGATCTTCCGGTCGGCAAGAACTTGCAGGACCATCAGGCCGCCGTGATCTTCTATCGGCGCAAGCAGCCCGGGCCGTTTCGCGACCTGATGCGGTTCGACCGCATGGCGATCAACATGCTGCGCGCCTATGCGTTCGGCACCGGACCGGCGACGGCGATCCCGAGCGGGGTTCTGGCTTTCATCAAGACGCGGCCCGAGCTAGCGACACCGGACGTCGAGTACATGTTCCCAGGCTCGCCGCCCTGGGCGCACATGTGGTTTCCCGGCGTGAAGGGCGCCTACAACGATGCATTCGGCATTCGCCCCGCGATCATGCATCCGGACAGTCGCGGGGAGGTGCTGCTGCGCTCGACCGATCCGCGCGAGCTGCCGCGCGTGCGCTTCAACTTCTTCACCGCGCCCAATGACCTGCCGACGTTGCGCGAAGGCTTCCGACGCGGGCGCGAGATCGCGCTGCAGAAACCAATGGATGAATTTCGTGGCGAAGAGATTTCACCCGGCGCCAATGTAACGAGCGACGCCGATATTGACGCGTACATCCGCAAGACCATGATCACCGTGCATCACCCCGCGTGCACCTGCCCAATGGGCATCGGCCCGGACACGGTGCTCGATCCGCAGCTCAAGGTGCGCGGCATCGAGCAGCTGCGCGTGGTCGATGCATCGGCGATGCCGGACCTCGTCACCGCGCACATCAACGCGTGCGTGCTGATGATCGCCGAACGCGCCGCGGATTTGATTCGGGGGAAGGTGATGCAAGCTGCGGCGTGAGTTGGTTACCTCTCCCCGCTTGCGGGGAGAGGTGGGACGCCTCGCGCGGTCTAGCTACGCCGCGGCGGCCTGCGCCAGGCGCTGCAGCGTGAAGTCGTAGCGCACCTCGTAGAACGGCTCGTTGATCACATCGCCGTTCGGCGCCTTGCTGCCGGCAGGCTTCTTCTCGAATTCGACGATCAGCGGCTCCTTCACGCCATAGACCACATCGGTCTCGATGTAGGGATCGCCCTTCTGGAACAGGTGCGTGGTGACCGCGTGGAACCCGGGCGACTTGATCATGAAATGGATGTGCGCCGGTCGGTAGGGGCTGATGTTGGTGCGATGGAACAGTTCGCCGACGGTGCCGTCGAGCGGGATGGTGTAGCAGATCGGCGCCACGGTGCGGATCAGATAGTTGCCGTCCGGCTTGCTGTGATAGATGCCGCGCATCCAGGTATCGGTGATCTCCGGGCGTTGCGCCTCATAGAGACCTTCGCCGTCGGTCTGCCACACGTCGAGCATCACATTGCCGACGGGGCGGCCTTCCATGTCGCTGACTTTGCCGTGCACGAAGCAGGGAATGCCCGGTGCGCCCTGCGCCATGTCGGCGCCGTCAGCAAACTCGGGCGAGTCGTGGATATGGAACGGGCCGGTCACGGTCGTTGGCGTCGCCTTGCTTGAGAAGCGATGATTGATCGCGTCGACCAGCATGCTGACGCCCAGCGTGTCCGAGGCGAGGATGAATTCCTGACGCTTCTCGTTGGAGATCTGGCCCGTACGGGTGAGCCAGTCGATGGCGGTGAACCACTCAGCCTCGGTCGGCTCGATCTCGCGCACGAAGGCGTGCATGTGCTTGACCAAGGCCTGCATGATCTGGCGCAGCCGCGGATCAGGGACGTGGCTCCAGCGCTCGAGCACGATGTCGGTCAGATTCTTTTCGGTGACGAAAGGCATGGGTCCTCCACCTAATTCAATTCTTTACGCACGATGCGCGTGCCCTCGACCATGGCCTGCATCTTTCCAAACGCGACCGCACGCGGCAGGTATTTCATGCCGCAGTCGGGGGCGATGACGAGCCGCTCCGGCGGGACGTATTTTAGCGCGTTGCGGATGCGGCCCGCCACTGTTTCCGGCGTCTCGATGGCCATATCGCCGAGGTTGAGGACGCCGATAATGATGGTTTTCGACGGCATGTCCTTGAGCACCGCGAGGTCAAGCTTCGGTTCCGCCGTCTCGATCGAGACCTGGTCGATCTTCGTGCCTTCGAGCTCCGTCAGGAAGGCGTAGGTCGAAGGCTTGTTCTTCACCACGTGGGCGTAGCCGAGGCAGAGGTGCACGGCGGTCTTGCCGGTCGCCCCGGCGATCGCCTCATCGAGGATGCGCAGCCCGTATTTGCGCGCCCGGTCCGCAAACGACACCATCCAGGGCTCGTCGAGTTGCACGATATCGGCACCGGCCGCGAACAGGTCCTTGATCTCGGCGTTGACGGCCGCCGCGTAGGCGGTCGCGAGCGCTTCAGGGTCCTTGTAGTAATCGTCCTGCGCTTGCACCGACATCGTGAAGGCGCCCGGCACCGTCGCTTTTACCATATGATCGGTATTGGCGCGCACGAGCTTCACCGCATGCGCCTCGACCGGACGCTTGCGTCGGATCGGACCGGCGATGCGCGGCACGGGGATCATCCTGCCGAACCGGTTTGCGGTCTGCCCGGGGTTGTCGAGATCAACGCCCTCGAGCGCGGTGGCGAAGTGATTGGAGTAGCTCTCGCGCGCCTGCTCGCCGTCGGAGATGATGTCGAGCCCGGCGCGTTCCTGGTCGCGCACCGCCAGGATGGTGGCGTCGTCCTGGGCCGCCTCACGATGCTCCTTGTCGATCAGCCAGAGGTGCTCGGCGCTCACCCGCACCACCGATTTGACCAACTCGTCCCGGTCGATCAGCCAGTCGGGCTGCGGATAGGATCCGACCAGACTGGTCGGCAGCAGGATCGGCTTCGGCATCATTCCTCCGGCGCAAATTGATAGGCTTTAGCGAAGTACTAACCATACTAATCGGAGCGAGGGAACCGCTTAGCAGCCGCCCCGTTATGTTGCCCGTAACCATAAGGGATGGTGGAGGGCGACAATGCGAATGTTTGTTGCGGCGAGCGCGCTGATGGGCGCGGTCCTCATTGCGCCAAGCGTGGCGAGTGCGGGCGAGCGGGTGGGCGACGCGGCGCTCGGCGCTTTGTCCGGCGCGCTCGTGGGCGGGCCGATCGGCGCGGTGGCCGGCGGTGTAATCGGATTCACCGCCGGCCCGTCGATTTCACACGGGATGTTTCATGGCAGGCATCATCATCGCCGCTACGTGCAGCGCGCGGCTCCGCCGCCGCCGGCCCCGGAGCCGCTGCCGCCTCAGTAATCAAAATAGCGTGCGCAGCCACGCCGCGATCGCGACCGCGTCGGCGTCGCGGTTGGCGAATCCCATCACCTGCAGGCCGAGCGGCATGTCGTTGACGGTGAATACCGGAAGCGTGATCGCCGGGATACCGAGCAGCGAGGCTGCGACATTCATCTGCGGATTGCCAGTCGACCCCAGGCCCTCCGGAGCAGGTCCGACCGCGCCCAGCGCGACGCACGCGTCGCAATCCGCGGCGAGCTCCGCATAGGCTGCGCGAATCTCGTCACGGCGGGTGAGGCCTTCGCGATACTCCGCAAGCGTCATGCCGGCGGTTTTGACGAACCGCTCGCGCGTGGGCGGACTGAGTTTCTCGATGTCGCGAGCCGCACATGTCTGCAGGAAGGGGCGGTTCTCGAAATCGTTGATCAGGAACGAGAGATCGAACGCGCCCGCGATATCTGGTTCGATGGCATCGACCATGGCGTGAGTGCTGCGCGTGAGCACTTTGACGCCGGCCGCGCCAATGCGCGCCAGCGCGTCCTGCATGCATTGCTTCGCGGGCGCATCCGCGAACGCCCAGCCCGCAGTCTCCAGAAACGCCAGCTGGCGCGGCTTTTTAGCAGCGGGCAAGCGTTCTGGTCCGCTCAATCCGGGCCAGCCCGGGTCGCCGCCGGCGCGCTGCGCGATCTCGTAGGCGACCTGCCAGGCATCTTCCAGCGAGGCAGCGAGTATCCCGGTGCAGCTCTGGCTCTGCGGGTCGTGGCTGCCGGTGCGGTTGAGCGCATGCACGGTCGGCTTGTAGCCGACGACGCCGCAGAAGCTCGCCGGCCGCAGCACCGAGCCGATCACCTGGGTGCCGAGCCCGGCGCTGATGATGCCGGCCGCGGTTGCGGCGGCTGACCCGCTGCTCGATCCGCCCGGCGTGTGGGCGGGATTCCACGGGTTGCGGGTGCCGCGCGGGAACATCGCGGCGAACTCGGTGGTGACAGTCTTGCCGAGGATGACGGCCCCGGCCGCGCGCAGCGCGACCACGCTCGCCGCGTCCTTCATGGAGCGCCAGTTCTCGAACAGCGGCGAGCCCATCTGCGTCGGCATGTCGACCGTCTCGATCACGTCCTTGATGCCCATCGGCATGCCATCGATCGCGGAGAGCGGCTTGCCGGCGCGCCAGCGCGCAGTCGAGGCATCCGCGGCCGCGCGTGCCGCGGGAAGGTTGAGTGTGACGAACGCGCCGATCTGTGGCTCCCACGTATCGAGTGCCTTGAGGCAGCGCTCGAGGAACTCGCGCGGGTTGTCATCGCCGGAGGCGAACTTGGCGGTCGCGGCGAGATACGGGCGCGCAGCAGGCTTGGTGCGGGTATCGGCAGACATGTCGGTTCCTTATGCAACTTGGCGAGTTAGGCAACTGGCGAGCCGGGCAGCTGGCGAGCTGGGCGCCCGGCCTGTATGGAGAAGGCCATTATTCACCGCCTGCAGGATCATCGCCATGGAATATCGCGACGTCGGCACATCCGACCTCAAGGTTTCGGTTGTCGGACTGGGCTGCAACAATTTCGGTGCCCGCATGGATCTCGCTACGACGCGCGCCCTGGTGCATCACGCGCTGGACCGCGGCATCAACCATTTCGATACCGCCGACATCTACGGGCCGAAAGGTAAATCGGAGGAGTTCCTGGGCGAGATCCTGGGGCCGCGGCGCAAGGATATCGTGCTCGCGACCAAGTTCGGGTTTCCGTTCGATGATGCCGGAACCATGCGCGGCGCCTCGCGCAACTACATCATGAGCGCGGTCGAAGCGAGCCTGCGGCGGCTGAAGACCGACTACATCGATCTCTATTACGAGCACCGCCCCGACCCGAGCGTGCCGATCGAGGAAACACTGCGCGCGCTCGACGAGCTCGTGAAGCAGGGCAAAGTGCGCCACGTCGGCAGCTCCAATTTCGATGGCAACCAACTCACCGAAGCCGACGACACCTCAAAGCGGCTGGGGCTGACGCGCTTCATCTGCGCCCAGGATGAGCTGAGCCTCATCAAGCGCCACATCGAGAAGGAGCGCGTGCCGGCGATGCAGCAGCGCAAGATCGCGCTGATCCCGTATTTCCCGCTCGCCAGCGGGTTGCTGACCGGCAAGTATCGGCGCGGTGCAGCGGTGCCGGAAGGCACGCGTCTTGCGGCCAAGAACCGGCTCTCCGACCTGTTCTGGACCGATGACAATCTGGAACTCACCTACAAGATCGTCGAGTTCTGTGATGCGCATAAACTCAACATGCTCGGCGTCGCCTTCGCCTGGCTCCTGGAAAAGCCGAACGTTGCCAGCGTGATCGCTGGCGCCTCGCGTCCGGAGCAGATCGATGCGAATATCAAGGCTGCCGAATCAAAACTCTCCGGCGCCGAGATCGGCGCGCTCGATGCGCTCACCGCCCCGGCGCTGGAGACGCACCCGCATTGACGCAGAGCAGCCGTAATTTACCTGTGTGATCTGACTAAGAATCGCCGCGGGCTTACCCTCCCCCTTGTGGGGAGGGTCGGCGCGCAGCGCCGGGGTGGGGGTCGTTGTTTGGCGGCATGCCCTTCGATCTACTACAACTACCCCCACCCCGCCCGCCAGCGCTTCGCTTGGCGGTCGACCCTCCCCACAAGGGGGAGGGTAAACGCGCCGCACCGTTGAGTGAGGAATGAAAAACGGAGGGGATGGGGTCATGCGACAGTTTCTACGTGCTCTCACGGCGACAGCAGCTCTATTTGTTGTTGGTACACCCGCCTTCGCCCAGGCCCCGTGCCGCACCTCCGGCTCGTTCGACCAGTGGCTTGCGCAGTTCGAGCAGCAGGCCCTGGCACAAGGCATTTCCCGCAACGCCATTGCCCAGGCCAAGCCGTACCTCACCTACGACCAGCGCATCATCAACATCGATCACGGCCAGCGCGTGTTCGCGCAAAGCTTCCTCGAGTTCTCGACCAAGATGCTGCCGGGCGGGCGCATCTCGGCGGGCATCGCCCAGATCAAGAAGAACGCCGCGACCTTTGCTCGCGAGGAGCAGCAATACGGCGTCCCGCCCGCCGTCATCGCCGGCTTCTGGGGGCTCGAGAGCGATTTCGGCGCCAACATGGGCAAGGACCAGTCGATCCGTTCGATCGCCACGCTCGCCTATGATTGCCGCCGCGCCGAGATGTTCCGAGGCCAGCTGTTCGATGCGCTGCGGTTGATCGATCGCGGCGATCTTGCCGCGCCGGAGATGATTGGCTCGTGGGCGGGCGAGCTCGGCCAGACCCAGATGATGCCGACCGAATACATCAAATACGCGGTCGATTACGACGGTGACGGCAAGCGTAACCTGCTGCGCAGCGCCGCCGACGTGATCGGGTCGACCGGCAACTATCTGGTCAATCTCGGCTGGAAGCGCGGCGAGCCGTGGCTGCAGGAGATCCGCGTCCCGCAGAACCTGTCCTGGAAGGAGACCGGGCTCGACGTCAAACATCCGCGCGCGCAATGGGCCCAATGGGGCGTAACTTATCCGGACGGCCGCGCGTTGCCGAACGACAACATGCCCACGTCCGTGTTGCTGCCGATGGGGCGGTTCGGGCCGGCATTCCTGGCCTACGACAATTTCCAGGTCTACCTGAAATGGAACAACTCGGCTGTCTATTCGACCACGGCCGCTTACTACGCGACGCGGCTCGCCGGTGCGCCGGCCATGGGAAAAGGCGCAGGCACGGTGGCGCCGATCAGCATGGAACAGACGCGCGAGCTGCAGCAGTTGTTGATCCGGCACGGCTATGATGTCGGCGGCGCCGACGGCAAGCTCGGCACCGCGACGCGCGTCGCCGTCAAGGCGGTGCAGATCAAGCTTGGGCTCCCGGCCGATGCGTACCCGACCCCCGACCTGATCGCGCGGCTAAGGGGGATGTGAGGCAACAGATGTTGTCGAGTCCAGCCTACGATTGCGCCTTGGATCTCGCCCCATAGCGCAGCACGATGGCCGCAAACAGCAGCATCCCGACCAGCACGATCATCGAACCGATGATGGTAAAGAGCTCATAGTCCGGCCCGCCCAGCAGAACGGTGGCGATGCCGATCGGAAACAGGACGGCGCCCACAATGGCAACCCAGGTGTGAATGGCGGCGAGCAGCGTGTCGGCCGCCTTCGGCACCACCTGATAGTAGAGACCGGCAAGAAACAGTGCGACGAAGCCGAGCAGGTTGAGATGCGCATGCGCCGGCGCCAGCTGGAAGTCCTGCTTCATGCCCATACCGATGCCGAGCAGCATGCCGATCACCGCGAGCACGACGCTGACGCGGAGCAATAGAGACGCAATCATTGTTGTTGCTTTCTGATGCTTGGTTTCGGTCGGGTCACGCCTCGGCGAATTCGACGCCGTACTTGTGGCCGACGGCGATGAAATGCTGCACGTCGGGTGGGCCGGGTCGCGCCGCAAGCGTGACGCCGCAGGTGGCGGGTGTGCTCAGTTCGTCGAAGTAACCCTCCATGGCGGCTGGTGCGAGGATGATATGGCAGCGTGCCGGCGTCATCCCGACGTTCTTGAACGTGTGTGGCACGCCGCCTGGTACATGCACCGTGTCGCCACTCTTGGCGCGAAATGACACCGGCTGGCCGTTGCGCACGGTGCGGAACTCATATTCGCCCTCCAGTAGCTGGAAGGTTTCGATCGTCGGGTGGACGTGCATCCTTGGCGGTCCGCTGTTTGCCGGCAGTTGCAGCTCGAGCACCGCGTAGGCGCCATCGGTATCGGAGCCGCGCACTTTGAACTCGATCAGGCCGCCGAAGAATTCCCGTTTGGCGCCGTCCGCAGGACTCAGGCTGACTTGCGAGGCTTGCGGCGTCGCTTTGCTTCCGGCCGACATGCTGACTCCTTTTTGTTTGCTGAGTTTGTTTGATCCGCGAGACCCGACGGATCGCGCCGCAAGGCCTCGACCAGGGCGCGCACGCCCCACGCGGCGATTTGCTGAGCCTCCTGCGGCGTGAACCCGCAGATCTCGATGAGCCAGCGCCACACCGTTGGGGTCCAGAATGCACTCACGGCCATGGCGCCGCGTCGCAGTTGCTGTGCATCGAGCTTGGGCAGTTCCTTGCCGATGGCGGCAATCCAGGCACCATGGCGCGCATCGCGGTCGGCGACACGCTGCCGGTCCCAAGCCGCCTTGTGCTGCAGGTTGCGGATCAGATTGCCGTGCTGCGCGTAAAGCGGAAACAACGTGCCCGGCACGGACGCGAGCTGCTCGAGCGGCGGCAGTGGCATATCCATGCCCACGCGCGGGCGTAGCCAGAAAAACACGGCGCGGATCAGATCATCCATCGTCGGGAAATGCGCATAGACCGTGGGCGCCGAAACGCCGGCGAGATCGGCCACCTGACGCAGCGTGAGGTCGTCGATTTCGCCGCGCTCCAGGTACTGCATCGCCGCCTGCAGGATGCGTTCGCGCGTATCCGCCGCCTGCGACTGGCGCAGCGGGCTGCGATAGGCGCGCGGCTTGCGGGTAGTTGAGCTTACAGGCATAAATTGACTTTATATGATGAAGGCGAAATGTCAAATGTAAATCGAATGCCCGGAAGGGCGGGTGCGGCGCGAGCCGATGACCTGACAATTTGTGAAAGTCTTTAGAGCGGTCCCAGCCGACCGATCAGCGCTTTCCGACGCCGATCAGCTGCTCCAGCTTCGCCGGATCAGCTCTCAGCACGTCGCTCGCGCCGTCGTACACGACGCGACCGCGGTCGAGCACCACGGTTCGCGGCGAAATATCGAGCGCAAGGCGCGTGTTCTGCTCAACGACCACGAGTGTGAGACCCTCGGCCGAGGCGAGGCGCTTGATGGCGCGCGCGAGCTCCTCCACGATTACCGGCGCGAGACCCTCCGAGGGTTCGTCCATCAGGATCACCGATGGATTTCCGACCAGCGCGCGGGCGATTGCCAGCATTTGCTGCTCGCCGCCGGAGAGCTGGTTGCCGCGATTGTTCTGCCGCTCGGCAAGTCGCGGGAACAGGGCATAGACCGCATCGATGGTCCAGGTGCCGGGGCGCAACGCCACTTCGAGATTTTCCCGCAGCGACAGTGAGGGAAAGATCTCGCGCTCCTGCGGCACGTAACCGAGCCCCGCCCAGGAGCGCCGGTGCGGCTTGAGCCTCGCGATATCGCGGCCGTGCAGGTTGATGGCGCCGCCATGCAAGGTCGTGTGGCCCATCACGGTTGCGAGCAGTGTGGTCTTGCCGACGCCGTTGCGGCCGATGATGGAGAGCGTCTCGCCTTCGCCGAGCGCGAGCCGCACGTCCTCCAGCACCACGGTCTCGCCGTAGCCCGCGAACACGGCGTTGAGCTCGAGGGCGGCGCTAGCCATGATGTGCCTCTTCGCCCAGGTAGACCGCGCGTACGCGCTCGTCAGCGACGATCTCGGCCGGCGTTCCATCGGTCAGCACCGCACCCTGCACCAGCACGGTGATGCGCTTGGCGACCCGGAACACCACGTCCATGTCGTGCTCGATGATGAGGATCGCGATATCCGGATCGAGCCCGGCGATCACATCGAGGATGAGATGGCTCTCCGACGACGGCACGCCGGCGGCGGGCTCGTCCAACAACAACACCTTCGGCCGCAGTGCCAGCGCGATGGCAATCTCCACCAGCCGCAGCCGGCCGTAGGGGAGTTCACGCACGAGCTTGAGCGCGTCGTCGGCGAGACGCAGCGAATCCAGATGCGCCAATGCTTCGTCAATAACGGCGCGCTCGGCGCCGGCCGGGCGCCACAGTTTGTTGCAGGCACCCGTGCGCTCGGCGACGGCGAGATAGACGTTCTCCAGCACCGTGAGGCCGCGGAACAGCTGATTGATCTGAAACGTGCGGGCGATGCCGCGCCGCGTGCGCTTGGCCTGCGAGAGCCGGGTGATGTCCTCGCCATCGAGCAGTACGTGGCCGGAATTGGGCTGCAGCACGCCGGTGATCAGGTTCACCAGCGTGGTCTTGCCAGCGCCATTGGGCCCGATCAGCGCCTGGCGCGCGCCACGCTCCAACGTCAGATTGACGTCGCGGGTCACGGCAAGCGCGCCGAAACTCTTATGCAGCCCGCGGATCTCCAGCGCGGCGGTCATGATTTCTGCGTCCGGAAGCGGGCGCCCACGTCTTCGACCAGACCAAACAAACCGCGGCGCGCAAACAATACGACCATCACCAGCACGAAGCCGATGCCGAACTGCCAGAACTCGGGGCTCGCCTTGGAGAGATAATCCTCAAGCAGCATGTAGATGACGCCACCCGCGAAGGCGCCGTAGAGTCGGCCGGTGCCGCCGAGGATGAGAATGATCATGACGCCGGCGCTGCGGTCGAAATCGAATACGCCGAGCGTGGCGTAGGCGTTGGTCTGCGTGAACAGCGCGCCGGCGACGCCGGAGATTGCCGCCGCAATCGTGTAGACGGTGACCAGGCGCCAGCGCACCGGCGAGCCGATCGCATGCATGCGATTGACATTCTCGCGGATGCCGGCGAGCGCCTCGCCGAACGGCGAGTAGACGATGCGACGCACCACGTAGAACAAAACGAGCAGCACCACCCCGCAATAGATGTAGTTGGTATGGCCGTAGAGGTCGTAGTCAAACAGGCCGAACAGCGGCCAGATGGTGATGCCCGGAATGCCGTCGTAGCCGCCGGTGAAATCCTTGAACAGGTTGCCGACTTCCTGCAGCAGGATCGTAGTCGAGAGCGTCAGCACCAACAGTGCGAGGCCGCGATAGCGCAGCAACACAAGTCCCGATAGGAACCCCGCGACCGCTGCCACGGCTGCCGCGGCAAACAATCCGCTGATCGGTTCGCCATAGCCAAGCCGTGCGGACAGAAGCCCGACGGTGTAGGCGCCAAGCCCGAAGAACGCCGCCTGGCCGAGTGTGACAATGCCCGCGTAGCCGAGGATCAGGTCGAGCGAGAGCGCGAACAGCACCATGATCAGGACCTGCGACCCGAAGGTCATACGGTCCGGGAACACGAAGTAAGCCGCGATCGCGATCAGCCAGGGAAGCGCCTCGGCCCAGCGCCAGCGGTGACGTGTCGTGAGCCAGGCAACAGCGCGCGCATGCGCGGGTGCAAGGGCGGCGTTACTCACGGCCATAGAGCCCCGCCGGCCGTATCAATAGGATCGCCATGGCGATCGCATAGATGAAGAAGCCGCCGGCATCGGCGTAGAGATATTTTCCGGCGGTGTCGAAAATGCCGAGGATCAAGGCAGCAATCAGCGTGCCCTTGAAGCTGCCAAGACCGCCGACCGCGACTACCAGCAAGAAGAACACCAGGTAGATCAGGGCAAAGCTCGGGCTCAGGCCCACGAGCTGGATAGCGAGGCCGCCGCCCAGCGCCGCAAGTCCGCTGCCGATTCCAAACGTGAGCGTGAACAGGCGATCGACGTCGATGCCGATCGATTGCGCCATCCGCCGATTATCGACAGCGGCGCGGATCTTGGCGCCGATGTTGGTGCGCTCGAACACATACCAGAGTGCCGCGACCAGCACGACGCCGACCGCAATGATGAACACCCGGTAGGTCGGAAAGCTGCGGAAGCCGCCCTCGATCTGACCGGTCAGATAGCTCGGCAGCCGAATCGATTGCGGGCTCGGTCCGTAGAAGTAGGTGAAGCCGGCGATCGCCATGAAGGCGAGGCCGATGGTCAGTAACACCTGATCCAGCTCGGTCGCCCGATAAAGCCGCGCGTAGAGCGTGCGTTCGAAGATCACACTCACGGCGCCGACCACCAGGAACACGATCACGAGCGAGGGCAGGAATGGCACGCCCCAGCCCCGCGTGAGCGTGAGCACCAGGTAGCCGCCCGCCATGGCGAAGGCGCCATGCGCCAGGTTGACGAAGCCCATGAGGCCCATCGTGACCGACAAGCCGACCGACACGATGAACAGGAACATGGCATAGGCCAGCCCGTCAAACAGGATGCTGATGATCGTATTGAGATTGAGCGACACGGGTTCACCAAGCGAGACAAACAAAATCGAGCAACAAACTCATCCCTCATCCTGAGGAGCACGCGAGCGTCAGCTCGCGTGCGTCTCGAAGGATGGCCGCATTGAAAGGCCGCTCGCCCTTGGCCATCCTTCGAGACGCCTGGTCCCTGCGGGACCAGGCTCCTCAGGATGAGGGCCGTGAGTGATGCGTACGTGTGCGACGGCTACACCTACTGCTGTCCGCAGCGGCCGACCTTCTGTTCCTTGCACTGGTCCTTCACCTGGGCAATCGTGCCGAGCACCTTGAGGCCGAGCTTGCCGTCAGGCTTCTTGTAGACCTCCATGGCGCGCTCGTCCTCAACGATATCGCGCGTACCCGGATCGATCATGACCGTGCCGCGCGGGCCGTCGATGGTCAGTCCCTTGAACGCATCAACTACTTTCTGTCCGTCATCGAGGTTGCCGTTGAGCTTCTTGATCACCTTGAAGATGGCGTCCATGGTATCCCAGGCGGCGGCCGACATGAAGTCCGGATAGCTGTCAGCCCCGTAGGCCTCGTGCCAAGCCTTGGTGAATTCCTGGTTGGCCTTGTTGTCGAGGTCGGCCGCGTAATGGCCCATCACGATGGTGCCGACCGCGGCGTCGCCCATATCCTGCAGCTTGGTGTCGGGCACGACGTCCATCGGTCCGATCAGCTTGATGCCGGCGGCGCGCATGCCGGTCTCGCCGTAGGTCTTCACCACCGCCGAGGCGTGCGAGCCAGACGGGATGAACACGTAGAAGCAGTCCGGCTTCTCATCCTTCACGCGCTGGAAGAAGGGCGTGAAGTCCGGGACCTGTGCCGGATTGCCCATGGGAATTGAGTCGATGATCTTGCCGCCGGCCTGTTCGAAGCCGGTCTTGAAGGCATCGGTCGAATCCTTGCCGGGCGGGAAATCGGTGTAGCCCATCGCGGCGGTCTTGCACCCCAAGGTCTTGGCCGCGAACGTGCCCATCGGATAGGCCGGGTGCCACATGCTGAACGAGAAGCGCACGATGTAGGGCGAGAGGTTTGTGATCCAGGCGGTGCCCGCATTGGAGATGATCAGTGGCACCTTGGCTTGTGTGACGACCGGCGCAATCGCGATCGCAGACGGCGAGAACACGACACCGGCAATGAGTTTCACCTTGTCCAAGGTGATCAACTCGGTCGCCACGGTCTTGGCGTTGGCGCCGGAGGGCGGGCCCTCGTCGCGCTTGACGATGTCGAGCTTGTAGGGCTCGAGGTCCTTGGCGTGCAGCTTGACGTAGAGATCGAACGCCTTGATCTGCGCGTCGCCGAGGTCGGCGTTGACCCCGGAGAACGGCAGCATAATGCCGATCTTGACGGTTTGCGCCGAAGCGACGCCAGTGCCGAGCGCCAGCGCGAGCGTCAGCGCGGCCGTTACAACCTTCATGATGTCCTCCCAGAACGCATCACAGCCGTTTGGCTCACGTGGTTACCGGCTGATCCGGCCCACGTTATGATGGGCAGCGGGGCGCAACTCAAGCCGCCGATCGCGGGAAACGCTGGCCCAAGTGACGCAGCAGAACTTTGTGTCCCGGGCGCGGCGCAGCGCGAAGCGGTGCGCTGCAGACCCGGGATCGCCAAAAGCTCCAACGTTTGTGACGGTCCCGGATCAGCAGTGCAGCGTTTCACGCTGCACTGCGTCCGGGACACGTCGTCCAACTACGCCATCGTGTTGGTAATCGACCCGATCTCGGCGATCTCCGCGCGCACCACGTCGCCGGCTTTGAGAAATTCATTGCGGCCGGCGCCGACGCCGGCGGGGGTGCCGGTCATGATGACGTCGCCAGGATGCAGCGTGATGCCGGTTGACAGATGCGAGATCTGCTCGGCCATGTTGAAGATCATCTGGCCCGAGTTGGAGTCCTGCTTGAGCACGTCGTTGACCCACAGCTTCATCGCCAGATTGCTCGGGTCGGAGATATAGGCCGCCGGCGTGATCCAGGGACCGAGCGGGCAGGAGCCGTCAAAGCTCTTGTGGCGGATCCAGTCGGCGCGGAACGGCGATGTTTCCGGCACCTGCTGGCGGAAGCCGAGATCGCGCGCGGAGAGATCATTGCCGACGGTGTAGCCGGCGACGCAGCTGAACGCATTCTCGATCGTGAGGTCGCGCGCGGTGCGGCCGATCACCGACGCAGAGCTCGATCTCCCAGTCCATCTTTTTGGAATAGTGCGAGATCTTCACCGTCGCGCCCGGATCAGTCACCGAGCGGGCCGCCTTGATGAAGAACCACGGCTTGAGACCGAGGTCATGCGGATCGGGCTCCGGCGGGCGGTTCGCGGCCTTGAGCATTTCCGCGACGTGGTCTTTGTAGTTTGCGCCGGCGCAATAGATCGTGCCGGGCCAACGCACCGGGGCAAGGAACTTGGTCTGCGCCACCGGTTTGCCCTCGCCGCGCGGCGCTTTTGACGCGGAATCGAGCAGCGCGTGCGCCTTGTCCCAGTCGTTGAGCACATCGAGCACGCTCACATATTTGGCTTGGCCGGTGAGCGCCGCGACGTCATAGACGAGATCGCCGACCACCGCGCCGGCGCGCGGTCCCTCCGCCGCTTGATAGGTCGCGAGCTTGTATCCGGCCATTGGGTCCTCCCTGTTTTGCGGCCCCGCCCATATCGTATTTTGCCGGCCGTGCCTATACGCGGCGGCGTGCATGTGCTGCACGGCGCCGAATACCAGTCTTGCGTCGCCGCACCGCTGCGTGCGCTATACTGATGGCAAACGTGTTGGAGGAACCCATGATCAAAGCGCGCCGGATCGGACACGCGGTCTTCGAGACCACGGACCTGGAGCGGCTCTCCGACCACTACACCGATGTGGTCGGGCTGGTGGTTGCCGCCAAGGAGAAGGACCGGCGCTTTCTTGCGAGCAAGCTTGGCCATCTGGCGATCGAGCTGCGCCAGGGCAGCGAGACGGGTTGCCGCAAGATCTCCTTCGAGGTCGCTCCCGGAACTGATCTCAATGCAGTGGCGCGCGAATTGGAGAAGCAGGGCATCCGTAGCGAGCGCAGCAATGATCCAGCGCCCACGCTCTCCCAGGTGCTCACCTTCACCGACCCCAAGGGCACCCAACTCGAGCTGTTCGCCGCCTGGGAGCCGCTGAAGAACGGCGCCGAGCCCAAGGGACTTGCGGCAGTCAAGCTCGGGCACCTCGCCTATTTCGCCCCTGATCTCACCAAGGTGGTTGAGTTCTACAGCGGCCTGCTCGGCTTTCGGGTCTCCGACTGGATCGGCGACTATTTCGTCTTCATGCGCTGCAACACGGACCATCACACGGTCAATTTCATGCAGGACGCCAATGCCCGCATGCATCACATCGCCTTCGAGCTCGCCGACTTCATGCACCTGAAGAATGCCTGCGACGTGCTTGCCAAGAACAAGATCGACATCATCTGGGGGCCTGTCCGACACGGCCCCGGCCATAACGTCTCGATCTACTATCGCGAGCCTGATGATCACGTGATCGAGCTCTTCTGCGACCTCGACCAGATGAAGGACGAGGAACTCGGTTACTTCGAGCCACGCCCCTGGCACCGCGACCGTCCGCAGCGCCCGAAAGTCTGGGAGCCGGGGCCGACGTCCAACATCTGGGGCCCGCCGCCGACCCCGGACTTCATGCGCGGGCGAACGCGGTAGGGGACGCGGTACACAGTAAACCCTCGTCCTGAGGAGCCTTGGCCCACAGGGCCAAGGCGTCTCGAAGGACGGCCACAATGGAGGCCCTCGCCCGCGGCCATCCTTCGAGACGCGTGACCTCCGGTCACGCTCCTCAGGATGAGGGCGGAAGATGCTGCATTTGCCCCATGTCAGGGTGCCCGTTGCGTTGACCCTCCGGAAGGCGCAAATTGCGGACAAATCACGCAATCGGCGCAGGGAGACGCACCAGAATGGCGGAACGGGAGAAGCTCGTCGGCAAGGCCTCCGAGTTCAAGGACGGGGATCGGCGTATTGTATTCCTCGGCAATACCGAGGTCGGGGTGTTCCGCGACAAGGGCGAGTTCTACGCTTACAGCAACTACTGCCTGCACCAGGGCGGACCGGCTTGCGAAGGGCTCACCATTGCCAAGGTCGAGGAGCGGCTCAAGCCCGACAAGACTTCGCTCGGCCTCTATTTCTCCGAGGATGAGCTCCACTTCGTCTGCCCCTGGCACGGCTACGAATACGACATGAAGACCGGCGAATGCGTCTCCGACCGGAGCTTGAAGCTGCGCAAATTCCAGGTCGTGCAACGAGGAGACGACCTTTATGTCGTCGCGTAGGAGCGCGGCCGCGCAGCCCAAACCGGCGGCCAAAGCCGTTCAACCCAAACGCGCCGCCAAGCCCGCCGTCGTGGCGGCTAAGACAAAATCCAACGATCTCTCCGAAGCTGCGCTTCAACTTGCGGCCCAAATCGAGCGCAGCCTTGCGGCCGGTGAGACCGACGCGCTCAGCGAGGAAGCCCTGCAGGCGCTGATGGCGGCCGCCTGCAACCTTTATTCGGCGCAGGTCGAGGCCGGCCAGCAACATCTGCCGTTGAAACCGCTGGGCGTGCCGCCGACCGCCGTGATGTCGACCGCGAGCGGGATCCTGCGCGCGGCCAATCTCGCCGTGTTCGAGCTCGGCATGTGGCAGAGCTGGACCGGACGCTAACCACTTTTGTCGAATTAGGAGGAACCCCATGGACCTCGTTGCTGATCGCGGCCGGCGCGTCACGGTCGATGAGCTCAACACCACCCGGCTTCTGGCCCACGCACGCCAGCAGGCGCATCAACGTAAGTTCGACGACATCCTGATCGTCGATGTCGACGCCCATCATTATGAAAATGAGCACATGGGCGAAATTCTGCCGTTCATGGAAAACGATGTGCTGCGCCAGCTGTCGGTCCAAGGCCGCTCGCGCAACAGCCTGCTGCCGCAAGTGATCGGTTATCAGGACATGGGCGGCCGGGTCACCCGCTACCCGCTGCGCTCATCGGAGAAGACCGAGCCGGGCCGCATCCGCGACGTCCAACTCGGCGAGCGCTGGATGGACGCAATGGGGGTCGACTACTCCTGCCTGTTCCCGACCGGCATGCTCAGCCTCGGCACGCATCCGCAGAAGGAAATGGAGGTCGACCTTTGCTGGGCCTATAGCCGCTGGATCACCGAGAAGGTGCTGCCGGAGTCGGACGGGCGCATGTATTCCATGCTCAACCTGCCGTTCTCCGATCCGGATGCGAGCCTGCGCCACGTCGAGCAGTTCGGCGACCGCAAGGGTGTGACCGGGTTCATGGTCACCACCGTGCGCACGCTGCCGGTGCACGACAATGCCTACATGAAGGTCTATCGCGCGATCGAAGAGCGCGGCTTGTCGCTCGCGTTCCACTCCGGGGTGAACTGGGGCGAGCCGGTGTTCCGTGGCTGCAACCGGTTCATCTCCGTGCATGCGCTCGGGTTCTCGTTCTACAACATCCTTCATTGCACCAACTGGGTCATCAATGGCATGGGTGAGCGCTTTCCCAAGCTGCCGGTGATCTGGGTCGAGGCGGGGCTCGCCTGGATCCCGTTCCTGATGCAGCGGCTCGACCACGAATACATGCTGCGCCCGTCGGAAGCGCCGTTGCTCAAGAAGAAGCCGAGCGACTACATGCGCGACATGTACTACTCCTCGCAGCCGATGGAGACCCAGGACGTGCAGGCGATGGAGTGCACGTTCCGCATGATCAATGCGGAGACGCAGCTCCTTTACTCATCGGATTATCCGCACTGGGACTTCGACCTGCCGAGCACGATCTGGGACCTCAAGTTCGTGTCGGAGAAGGCCAAGCACAACATCCTCGGCGGCACCGCGTCGCGGCTGTTCAAGCTGCCGCCGCGCAACGACAAGCAGCGCGAAAACCTGGCAAAGTTCGGCAACCTGGCGGCTTAGTTTTAGTCTGGCCCTTATTTATCGCTGACGACATAGAAAACCCTCCGCCTGCAAGGCGGGGGGCTTTTTTATTTCTTGAAGGAGTTCGTCCGTCGCGTCCGTTGGACGCCGGACGATCGCGGCCACTTGACATCGCGAAAAGCAAAACACAGGTCGGCTTGCTATTGCGGCACCCGTGTGCGGTGAGAGCTTCAAATAATCCGTGGCGCCCCGGCCCTGAGTGCCGGGCCATCTGCTCACCTGCGCGTCAAGGCCTGCTTCCAGCGAGGCTCAGCTCCGTCGCACGACGGTGAACGCCGCTCTCTGCTTCGCCAACTTCAAACATACAGGACAGCTCCTTCATGACAGTGCACCCGCTTGTCATCGATCTCTCGCATTGGGATCCGGCGCACGATTTCACGGCGGTCCGAGCCGCCGGTTATGTCGGCGTCATCTTCAAGGCGACCCAAAGCACGAGCCTGCGCGACGATAGATACGTCGCTCAGCAGCGTCTTGCGAAGCGAGCGGGCCTCAAGTGGGGCTCCTATCATTTTGCTGATCGCACCAACACGATGCTCCAGGCCGACAACTACCTGCGTTTCGCTTCACCCGATCCGGATGAGCTGTTTGCGCTCGACTGGGAGGATTACGGCGCCAACACCATGAGCGCCGCGCAGGTCATGCAGTGGGTCGATAAGGTCGAGAACGAGTTGGGGCGGCCGGGACAATGTGTTGTTTATGGTCCGCAGCACTTTTTGGCGCAGCTCTACGCCCCGCAGTCCACCTTCGGCGCACGGCGTACATGGGTCGCCCGCTACGGCGTGCAGCCCGTGCTGCCGCGGCCATATTGGCTGTGGCAGTTCACCGACGGCGAAGTTGGCCCACCTCCGCACACCGTGCCCGGCGTCGGCCATTGCGACATCAACTCCTACGCCGGAACCCCGGAGCAACTCGCGGCCGAGTGGGCCACGGGGCGCGCTTAAGTCGATTTTTTCCTGCTCATCCAACCAGCAAATCGGAGGACAACCATGACTCTCGTGAATTATCTGATCGATCGCCTCAAAGAGCCGTCCACCTACACCGGGCTCGGCACGGTTTTCGCAGCGCTTGGTCTGCATTTTTCCGACGCTCAGGTCAGCGCCATCGTGTCGCTGTCATTGGCGATCGGCGGCGTTCTGAGCGTATTCCTGCCCGAAGCGAAGTCGCAGTGAGCAAATACAAGACCGGCAAGAAGCCGGCTACGCCTGACGTCCGCGATCTGAAACTACGATCGCTACTGCCGCCGAGGCTGCCACCGGTTCCGGGCGTGCTCGGCCACGAACTGAACCAGTCGTGGGGGATGCTCGCCAATGACCGGTACGGGTGTTGTGCGTGGTCGGGCTCGGCGCACGAGCGCATGATCATCGCCGCCGAGATCGGCATTCTCCCACGCGTTCATTTCACCGATCGGAACGTGCTCGACGATTATGCGAGTACGGGGTTCAATCCATCGAACCCGGACTCCGACCAGGGTACGGACCTGGGGCAGCTCGCATCTTACCGACGCAAGATCGGTATCCGCGATTCGCTTGGCCGTCGCTGGAAGGACGACGCCTATGCGTGGCTTGAGCCTGGCAATCTCGAGCAACTCGCGCAAGCCGTCTGGCTGTTCAACACAATCGGGCTTGGCGTGCTGTTGCCGTCGAACGCGCAGGATCAGTTCGATCGCGGCCAGACCTGGACCGTCGTTCGCGGAGAGAAAGGTCAGGACGGCCATTATGTTCCGATTATTGGCCGCAACAGCCACGGCAATTACCTGTTGGTGACCTGGGGACGCTTGCACGATGCCACCCCGCAATGGGTCGAGACCTACATGGACGAAGGAGTCGTTTATCTCAACAAATCGCGCATCATGAAGAACCAGCGCACGATCGACAATTTCGATCTGCCGACGCTTGACGCTTACTTGGCCAGTCTGTCGCAAACCGAATTGGCCGCCTGATCGGCCGCATTTCCCTGTTTCGCGCCCCGATCTCTTCCGCATTCCCTCCCAGAAAATCAAAGGACATCGTCATGTTGAAACGAATGATCGCGGCCGGCTTGGCCGCGGCCACCCTGTCGCTCGCCGCCTGCAACGTACCCTCCACCGGCAACCCTCAACTCGATACCTTGCTCAACCAGGCGGCGGCAATCGCACAGCAGGCCTGCGGCATCGAGGTGGTCGGCGTTCAAATCGCCAGCATGATCCCCGGCGTCAACGTTGCGGGACTAACTGCGCTGCAGGTCGCCAACCAGCTCTGCGCGTCAGTGCTCAGCCGGGGTAAGTTTGGCGGCCCCGTCGGCGCAACAAAAACCGTACGCATTGCTACGCGCGGTGTCACCGCTTACGTCACGGTGCGCCGCGTGCGTTAGGTCAAACGACTGAAGACAAAATCCCGCAAATCGCTAAACCTGCAACTGAGCGCGCGGCCCCATGGGGCCGCGCGCTTTGTGCTTATTCTGGCGCAGTACGTGCAAACCTATCCTTGATGATGCCGCAGAGCGGGCGGGCGTCGTCAAACACGCCGGCCTGAAAGCAGATTGAGCTCAAGGGTTGGGCTGTGCGCCGCGCCGGCGCGTGCCATTTCCCGGCCTCGGCCACGAGCCGTCCCATGTGACGCGTCGATGGCATGCGGCGCATCGCGCCTTGTGACGCTGCTTCCTCGGCGGCGAGGTTTTCAATCATTGCCAGCAGGGTCCTCCGGGTGACCCCGACGTCGGCCGCCGGGATGCCGCGAATGGCGATGTCGTTCACGCCCTCGGCGAACCGGACGAGCTTGCTCTTAAGCGCGCGGCCGGCGGGCGTGAGGAACACGTACACGTTCTTGCGGCTCGACGGCTTCTGCCGGCGCTCCACGTAGCCAAGCTTCTCCATCGCCTTGATTGCCGCGAATGTGGTCGGCTCCATGACGCCGGCCTGCAGGCTGAGCTCGCGCTGGGTGAGCCCGTCCGTCTCCCACAGGATGCGCAGGAAGGCCCAATGTCCGAAGGAGACGCGGTGCTCGGCGAGCCGCATCGTCAGGGCGCGCACAAGCCCGCGCGTCGCGTCCTTGACGAGGTGCGCCAGGCGATCGTTGGGCACGGCCTCCCGCCAATGCCGCAGGATCACATCAGTCGTTGGGCTTTGAGGTTTCCGGGCGGGCATCGGGGTACTGGACCTTCGCGGCAGATTTGGCTATGATTTTACTTAGAGACCTAAGTAAATCAAGCGGCACGCGCAACGCGGGAGGAGTACCAATGACCCGGGACGAGAACGAGTTGCTGTGCCTTGTGACCGGCGACGCCCCGATGGGGCAGCTGATGCGCCGGCACTGGATTCCCGCGTGTTTGTCGGAGGAAGTTGCCGAGCGCGACGGCGCGCCGGTGCGCGTGCAATTGCTGGGCGAGGAGCTGGTGGCGTTCCGCGACAGCAACGGCCGGCTCGGCATGCTCGACGAGCATTGTCCGCATCGCCGCGCCTCGCTGGCGCTTGGCCGGAATGAGGCGTGCGGCCTGCGCTGCCTTTATCACGGCTGGAAGATGGACGTGGACGGCAATGTGCTGGAGATGGCCTCCGAGCCGCCCGGCAGCCGCATCGGCGAGAAGATCAAACACAAAGCCTATCCGGTGCGCGAGAGCGGCGGCCTCGTGTGGACCTATATGGGTCCGCCGGAGACCATGCCGGAGTTCGAGCCGCCGGCCTTCGCGCCGACGCCGACAACAAAATGCGCGATCGTGAAGATCCACGTGCCCTGCAACTGGGCGCAGATCCTCGAGGGTCAGATCGACTCCGCGCATTCCTCGAGCCTGCATTCCTCCGACATGGTGCCGGCCAACGTCGATGCCGCCAAGGCGACGGATAGTTCGTGGCTGCGGCCCTCGACCGACAAGGCGCCGCGCATGCAGGCCGAGACCACGAGCTACGGCTTTCGCTATGCCGCGATCCGCAAGCCGATCTACAACGCGGACACGCATGACTACGTCCGCACCACGGTCTACATCGCGCCGTTCACCTGTTTGATCCCGCCCAACAACGCCTACAACGTGGCGAGCGTGATCGTGCCGGCGGATGACATCAACACGACCTTTTATTTCTTTGCCTGGACCGACGGCAGCAAGCCGGGCATCGACGAGGAGGCGTGGCGCAAGTTCAATCACGCGCAGCCGGGGATCGATCTCACATCCGACTTCCACAATCTGCGCACGCTCGCCAACAACTTCGGCCAGGATCGTCAGGCGATGAAGCTCGGCAACTTCACCGGGATCCCCGGCATTCCCAACCAGGACATCGCCATGTGGGAGACCATGGGCCGCATCGCCGATCGCACCAGGGATTGGCTCGGCACCAGCGATATCGCGGTCGCGCGCTTCCGCCGCCTGATGGTCGACGCCGCAAAGGCCATGCGCGACGGCGGCCCGGCGCTGGGCAGGACCGAGCCGCACATCCCGCACGTTGAGATCGCCTCGTTCGAGGGCGTGGTCCCGAAGAGCGTCGACTGGCGCACACTGGGAGGCACGGCGCCGCGCGCGCCGCAGATGACCGCGGCGGAGTAGGATGGCCGGCCAGCGGGTCCTCGTCATTGCGAGGCGCGCAGCGCCGAAGCAATCCAGAGCGGCGACTCAGCGCTGGATTGCTTCGCTTCGCTCGCAATGACGAGCCGAGAGATAAGCGTTAAAATCACAACAAAACCAGGGAGGACATCGTGAAAGGCCTGCAAGCGCTACTCATCGCCAGCTGCGTACTGCTCGCCGCCCCCGCCGCCGCTGACGAAACGCTGAAGCTCACCGTCGGTCAGCGCGGCAACTGGGATACGTCGGTCTCCGAGATCGGCCAGCGCGCCGGCATCTTCAAGAAACACGGGCTCACGCTCGAGCTCGTCTACACCCAAGGCTCGGGCGAGACCCAGCAGCCCGTCGTGGCCGGCAGCGTCGATATCGGCGTTGCGGTGGGCATCATGGGCGCGCTGAGTTTTTACTCCAAGGGCGCGCCGGTGCGCATCATCGGCGCGGAGACCACCGGAGCCGCCGATCTCTACTGGTATGTCAAATCCGATTCGCCGATCCGCTCGCTCGAGGACACGGCCGGCAAGACCATCGCCTTTTCCACCAAGGGCTCCTCGACCGACGGCATCGTCACCGCCTTCATGAAACAATACAACCTCAAGGCCAAGCCAGTCGCGACCGGCAGCCCGTCATCAACGCTCACGCAGGTCATGTCCGGCCAGGTCGATGTCGGCTGGTCGGCGCCGCCGTTCGGTCTCGATCAGATCGACAAAGGCGAGATCCGCGTCATCGCCAGCGGCAATGACGCGGCGGCTTTCAAAGGCCAGACCGTGCGCACGCTGATCGCCAATGCCCAGGCGCTCGGCGCCCGCAAGCCGGTCTTCGATGCCTACATGAAGGCCTACCGCGAGACCATCGATTACATGTATGCGGATCCCGCCGCGCTGAAGATCTACGCCGACTTCGTCGGCATCAGCGAAGCGAAGGCCAAGCGCACGCGCGACGGTTTCTTTCCCAAACAGGCGCTTGATCCCGACCGCATCGTCGGCCTCGACACAATCGTCAACGATGCGGTGGCGCTCAAGTACACGGAGGCGCCGCTCACCAAGGATCAGCTCGCCGGCCTCATCCAGATTCCGCCGCGCTGAACCTCGCGTAGATGTCGCCCGAGTTGGCCTCGAACGGCAGCGCGGCGATCCATCGCGCCATTTGATCCGCTTCGAGCCAATCCGCGTGCACGAATTGCTGGCTCTCGCCGAGCGCCGCGTTGAAGTTGGTAAACCCGAGCTCCACGCAGCGGCGGAGCGCTGCTTCGCCGATCTCGCGCTGGATCGTGGTGAACTCGAAGGAAAGCGCCGGTACTGGGCGAGACAGGCCGGCGAGCGCTTCCGCCTCAAATCCTTCCACGTCGATCTTGATGAAGGCCGGCGCTGCCGTGGCGCGCGGAAAGCTGATCGAGCGTCGTCATGGGTACCGAGATCGATTTATCCCAGCGCTCGCCCGACCAGCCCGGTGCAGTTGCGGCGGCTTGCACGAGCTTCTTCGAACACGACGAGACGGTCGGATTGTCGAGGTTCACATAAAGCTCGACCTGGCCCGCATCGGCGCCGATCGCCACCGGCTCGAGGGCGACGGCTTGATCGCGGCCATAGAGCAAACGCAACGCCTGCATCGGCGCCGGCTGCGGCTCGACCGCCACCACCCGCGCGCCGAGCCGGCGGAACGCGCCGATCCGATCGCCCACATGCGCGCCGATATCGAACACCAGATCGCCGGAGTGGACGAACTGAGCATAGAGCTCGTCCATGCCGGTCCGCCGCTGCGCACTGCCGTAGTAGATGCGCATCGAGCGCAACACGCCGGCGATGCTGCGCAGCCCCTCAAACATGCGGCTTGGGGCGGATCGGAACTGGCGCCAGCGCCAGCAGAATGTTCGGCCGGTCCGTCTCCTCCGGCAATTGGCCGATGCCGAGCCGCGCCAGCAGTCGTCCGACCCGCGGCGCCGCGGTGACGACCGCCATCGGCACGGCGAGGGCAAGGCCGCCGGCGATCAGCAGCGCCACCGGCAGCGCGGTCGGGTTGGTCCAGACGAGCGCGCCGATCGATGCCCAACCAATGACGGTCTGCGGCCACAGCCGGGCGATCGCGTCCGCGAGCGACACCGCGTGCGCGTGGCGCACCTGCGGGTTCCAGCCGACCGTGCGGCCGAGTGCGAGCCCGCCCAGGAACACCGTGTGGCTGCACCACTGGATCGGGCATAGCAGAATGAAGAAGCCGGTCTCGATCGCCGCGCTGAGCAGGAATTTGCCGCCGCCCCCGAAAGCGCGCCGCGCCTCCGGCCGGGCCAGCACATCAAGGATGCTGGCGATCTTCGGCGCAAACCACATGATCAGCACGACGGTAAGCAGCGGCCAGCCATAGTGCGGATCGACCGAGTCCGGTGCGAGTGCGGCGGAGGCTGTGCCCAGCAGCAACAACCCGATCCAGGCGGGCGAACCGAGGAACATCAGGATCGCGACCAGCAACTGGTAGCGACTCACGGGCTTTAGTCCCGGCATCAGCAGAAACGGCCAGTACTGCATGTTGCCTTCGCACCAGCGCAGATCGCGGCGGATGAATTCAAGCAAGGTCGGCGGGTTCTCCTCCCAGCCGAGGTCCTCCTCCGGCAGCACCCGCACATGATAACCGGCGCGGCGCATCAGCACCGCCTCGATCTGATCGTGCGAGAGCACGTGGCGCCCGCCGCTCAGGAGCGGCAGCTCGCAATGCGCCATGAACGGCTTGATCCGCAGCACCGCGTTGTGACCCCAGTAGGGGCCGCAATCGCCCTGCCACCAGGCACTGCCGATGGTGTAGGAGCGCATGCCGAGCCGCATGCCGAACTGGAAGATGCGCGCCATGGCGCTTGTCGAGGGGAGGCCAACGACCAGCGCCTGCACGATGCCGAGCCGCGCGTCGGTCTGCATCACGCGCACCAGCCGCAGCATGGCGGATGCCGGCATGATGCTGTCCGCGTCGAGCGGAATGGCGAGGTCATGGCGATCGCCAAAGCGCAGACAGAAGTCGTGGATATTGCCGGCCTTGTAGCCGGTGTTCTCGCTGCGCCGCCGGTACGTGATGGCGACGCGGGCGCGCCACGCGGCGGCCAACTCGGCGAACCGCGCCTCCTCGATCTGGCCGAGGACCGGGTCCGTGGTGTCGCTCAGCACATAGACATGAAATCGGTCCGTCACTCCGGTCGCGGCCAGCTCTGCGAGCATCGGCTCGAGATTGCGGACGACGTGCTCCGGCGCCTCATTACGGATGCAGACCAGCACTGCGGTCGAAAGCGTGATCGGCGCGTCGGCTCTGATCCGCGCGACGGCCGGAAACACGGTCGCGACCGGATCGCGGGCGCAGCGCATGATGAGAAGGCCGATCACCGCGTTCCAGAAGCCGATGACGATCCAAGGCAGCGTCACGGCAAACAGCGCAATCAGCGCGATGTCGAGCCCGCCGATCCCGCGTGGCCCTAGCGCCAACGCCGCGAGCCACAGCAGGCCGACCATCGACCCCGTGACCAGGGCCGCAAACAGCACGCGGCGCCATACCAGACTTGCCTCATTGGCCGAGGCACGGGCCGTGGGGACTGAAACGCTGGTCATAGGGGATTGCTAAGCGGAACTCGATGAACGGGCTTTATACCTGTGAGTGAACACCTTAGGACATGCCGCTATGCCGAAGGCGCTTTGGTACGTCGGGCCAGGAATGGCAGAGTTGCGTGACGAGCCCATCACGTCGGGCCCGGCAGACGTGCGCGTGCGTGCCCATTTTGGCGCCATCAGCCGCGGCACCGAGGCGCTGGTGTTCGCTGGCCGCGTGCCGAAGAGCGAGTACGCCCGCATGCGCGGGCCGAACATGGGCGGCGCGTTTCCTTACCCGGTGAAGTATGGCTACGCGATCGTGGGCCATGTCGAAGCCGGGCCAGCCGAGCTCGCCGGGCGCATGGTCTTTGCCCTGCACCCCCACCAGGATGAGTTCGCCATGGCGGCCGATGCGGTCGCACCGCTGCCCGACGGCGTGCCGCCCTGGCGCGCGGTGCTCGCCGCCAATATGGAGACCGCGCTCAACGCAGTCTGGGACGGCGCGCCTGGCCCGGCCGACCGCATTGCCGTGGTCGGGGCCGGTGTCGTGGGTGCGCTCGTCGCCTACCTGTGCGGGCGGCTTGCGGGCAGCGAGGTCACCCTGATCGACGTTGACCCCACGCGCGCCCCATTGGCGCGCGCGCTAGGGGTCAAATTCGCTGCGCCAAATGCTGCACCCAAGGATTGCGACCTCGTGTTTCATGCGAGCGGCGCGCCCAGCGGCCTTGCCACCGCCCTCGAGCTTGCCGGCGATGAGGCCAAGATCATCGAGCTCAGCTGGTACGGGGAGGGCGAGGTTCCGCTCGCGCTCGGCGGCGCGTTTCACAGCCGGCGGCTCTCCATCATCGCGAGCCAGGTCGGCAAGGTCGCCCCCTCGCACCGGCCGCGCTGGAGCCCGGCGCGCCGCATAGCGGCGGCTCTCAACTTGCTCACCGACGTGCGTCTGGAAGTGTTGCTGGCGCCACCGGTGCGGTTCGCGGATCTGCCGGCGCGGCTGCCGCGCATTCTGAGCCCCGGCAGCGGCGTGCTATGCCAGCGCATCAACTATCCACCTGCGACGAGTTAGACATGTTCACCGTTGAAGTCCGCGACCACATCATGATCGCCCATTCGTTCAAGGGCGAGGTGTTTGGTCCGGCCCAGGCCCTGCACGGCGCGACCTTCGTGGTCGATGCCGCGTTCATCGCCAACGAACTTGATGGCAACGGCATCGTCGTCGATATCGGCCGCGCGCACGGGGTGCTCAAGTCGGTGCTCGGGCCACTCAACTATCGCAACCTTGATGATCTGCCGGAGTTCGCCGGCCGCAACACCACCACCGAATTTCTTGCCAAATATATCTGCGACCACCTGGCTGAGGCGGCGCGCGCCGGCGCGCTAGGCCGCGCGCCGCGCGAGCTTGCGGCCGTGCGGGTCACGCTCTCGGAGTCGCACGTCGCGCGCGCCTCCTATGAGGCGCCGCTGCGTTAGCTCCGCATGGTGTCTAGGCATCAGCGCAAGGTCACCTTCGCGATTCCCGGCGATCTTGCGACCCCGACCGGCGGCTACGGCTATGCGCGCGAAGTCATTGCGGCGCTGCGGGCGCGCGGCTGGGAGGTCGAGGTCGTCAACCTCGGTGATGGCTTTCCCCATGTTGACGCTGATCAACGCGCGCATGCGCGTCAGCGCTTGCTCAGCGCTCCGAAGGATGCGCCTGTTGTGGTTGATGGTCTCGCGCTCGGCGTGTTGGCGGACGAAGCGCAGGCCGCATCGCGCAGCCATTGTTTGGTCGGGCTCGTGCATCATCCGCTCGCGTTGGAGACCGGGCTCGCGCCGGAGCTGGCGAACGCACTGCGAGTCTCTGAAACGCGAGCTCTCGCCGCTGTTCGCCACGTCATCACCACGGATCACTCGACCGCCGCAATCCTGAGTGCAGACTATGCGGTCGCGCCGGCACGCATCAGCGTGGCGCTGCCCGGTACGCGGCGCATGTCGCGCCCGCAGACGCTCCGAGAGGGGCCGGTGCGGATTCTGGCCGTCGGCGCTATCGTTCCGCGTAAGGGATATGATTTGTTGGTGCGTGCGCTCGCTGAGCTCCGCGAGTTCGACTGGCATCTGACACTTGTTGGAGATCGCACGCGCAGCCCTGAGGCGGTGGGGGAGCTTGATCGGCTCATCAGCGAGCTTGGCCTGGGTCAGCAAATCACCTGCACTGGAGCGGTGAGCGCGGAGCAACTCGATGTCCTGCACGGCAATGCAGACCTGTTCGTACAATCCTCCTGGTTCGAAGGCTACGGCATGGCGCTCGCCGATGCGATCGCCTCCGGCCTGCCGGTGATCGCGACGCGCACTGGTGCGGCGCCGCGGCTCGTCGCAGCCTGACGCCGGTTTGTTGATCGCACCCGGAGATTCGGTCGCACTGACGCACGCGTTGCGGCTGCTCATCGGCGACACGGTGCTGCGCGAACGCTACGCCATGATGGCGCGCGCGGCTGCGCAAAGCCTGCCGACGTGGGACGACACCGTTCAGGTCTTCGAGCAGGTGTTGAGCAACCTATAAAGGGAGGCGCCGTGCTGAGAGATCGATGTCAAACAAAACTTCGCCGTCGAGCACGTGCGCCTTCACCGGCGGCCGCAGCGCGCCGTCGGCGCTCAGGCCCGGCGGCAGGCAGAGGCTCGGCTGGCCGGCGCCGACCAGCATGGGTGCGACCATCACATGCAGCCGGTCGAGACACCCGGCGGCGAGGAACCCCGAAATCGTGCGCGCGCCGCCCTCGATCAGGATGCGGCGAAAACCCTTCTGGCGCAGGCCAGCCAGAATTGCGGCCGGCGCGGCCACGCCGGCCGTCAGGGCCATGTGCATGACCTCGATGCCGTCGGCAAACGCCGCCGTGCAGGCATCTCCGGTGACGATGATGCGCCGCGCGCCGTCCGGTCGCAGCAGCCGCGCCGTTTCACCGAGCCGTCCGCGCGGATCGATTACGACCCGTGCCGGGTTGGGCCCGGCGACACGGCGCACCGTCAGTTGCGGATCATCGCTCACGGCCGTGCCGACCCCGACCACGACCGCGTCGACCAGCGCCCGCAGGCGATGCAGATGGTCGAGCCCGGCCGCGCCGTTGATATAGGTCGGCTGATGGCCATCGGTGGTGATCCGTCCGTCGATCGATTGGCCAAGCTGGGCGACGACCATCAGGTCATCGACGCGCCCTGTGCGCAGCGGCCCGTAGAGGGCGTCCCAGGTACGCGGCAATGGCTCGTTTGCGTGCCGGAAACGATGCGGCACCGGCAGCCACGGGTCGGTGACATCGATGACGCGAGCGGGCGTTTCAACCATATCATCCATGGCAATACGCCTGCTCCGGGCCGGTAACGACATAACGTCAACTCTCGTACACATACCCCGTTCCGAGCCGGAATATTCACTGCCATGAATGTATCATTAATAGGCAGTACGAGACGTCCGACCCGCGCACCCCGGAGCTCTCAAGCATGGTCGCCGCTGAGCTTGGCTATACGCGCACCGCCCGGATCCTGCATTGGCTCACCGCCGTGCTGGTGTTGGCCGCGATCCCGGCCGGCATTGCCATGGTCAATGTCGGGCCGGGCCCGCTGCAGAATTTCCTGTTCGATTTTCATCGCTCACTCGGCGTCACGCTCATTCCGGTCATTTTGCTGCGGCTTGTCTGGCGCCTCACCCACAACCCGCCACCCCTGCCGGGCGATATCGCGCCGCTGCAGGCCTACGCGGCGCATGCCGTGCATATTGCGCTTTATGCCCTGCTCATCATCCAGCCGCTGATCGGCTGGCTCGGCACATCGGCGTTCCGCGCGCCGATCGATGTCTGGTGGCTGTTCGAATTGCCGCCGATCTGGCCGGAGGACCGCGCCTTCTCGGACCAGGTGTTCGAGGTGCACGAATTCGTCGGCTACCTGATCGCGCTGCTGCTGTGTGCTCACATCGGCGCCGCCCTGATGCATCATTTTGTACGACGCGACGGCGTGCTGCAGCGAATGTGGGCTTGGTAGTCCACGCAGGGCCCATCCAATCAGAAAAACGCGAGCGACTCGCAGCCGGTGCCTGCCTGCAAAGCTCGCCTTGTGGCGGCGCTGCGGAATATCGATCACGTGCACTGAGCCATCGCCCTGGCAGGCAACAAACAACTCATCCCCGTGGAAAGCCATGTCCATGGGTTGGCTGCCGACCTTGATCGCGGTCTGCGCGCGAAACGTGGGGTCGATCAGGCTCACGGTACTGCTTTTCAGGCTGGTCACACCGATCAGGCTGTTGTCCGGACTGTAACGCGCGATCTGCGCCGCCTCGGGAACGCCTTCGAGCCGTACCGTGTCGACAACGCTTTCGCTCGTCGTGTCGATCAGGAACAATGTCGGCTCCTCATCATCGACGGCCACCACCGTGCGGCCGTCGGCCGACAAAGCAATTCCGGCGAGCGCGCGCGGGGTCTTGATCTTGCCGAGCAGTTTTCTGTTTGGCACATCGATGACCGAGACCGTGCCGTCCTCCTCGTTCTCAGTGTAAAGGCGGCGGCCATCCGGTGCGATGACCAGGCGGTGGCCGTTTGTGGATCCCGAATCGATCACGTCGATCACCGTGTTTGTCCGGCGATCGATCACCGCCACCACGGCGCTGTTCTCGCAGGTGATGTAGATCAGTCCGTCGGGGCCCAGCCGCAGGGTGTGTGGCGCAATGTATGGCCGCAGGTCGATGTCCCCCACGTGCTTGCGGTTGATGAGATCGAAGATGCAAAGGAGATGCCCCGGATTGGGATTGCGGCCATGAATGCCGTCGCCGAAGATCGGCACATAGGCAAGGCCGGTTTCCGGGATCACCAACAACTCGTGCACGGTGCGTGGAAACCCGTCGAGCACGACCTCGGTCGCATAGGTCGTGGGATTGAGGAACAGGACCTTGCCGCCCATCTTGTCGACTGCGATCAAGCCGCGCGTGCCGTTTGTTTCATTCATGTTCGCTGCTCGTGAGCAATATCAGTCGGCTGAACTCTAGCACGTTTCGTCCCATTTCAATTGACTCGGGTTCTGCCGTCTACCAGACTGACCCGAGAGAGCCGCATGAGCGGCCCATTTGGGGAGGACTGCCGTGGCCCAGACCATCGAGGGCTTCGTCGGCGCGTCGCTCGACGAGGCGAAGATTTCACCCCTGCACATCCGCGTCATCGCTCTCATTGCCGCCGGCTATTTCTTTGATGTCATCGATCTCATCGTCCTGGGCTCGCTCATCCCGGACATGGTGCAGTCGAAATTTGCCACCGGCGCGCAGGCCGGTCTGGTCGGGAGCGCGACCGTTTTCGGCATGTTCATCGGCGCCGCCGGGCAGGGCGAGTTCAGCGATCGCTGGGGCCGCAAGACGGTCTACCAGTTCAATCTCCTGCTGTTCGGAATTTTCACGATCCTGGGCGCGATGGCGCCGACGGTCACCTGGCTCATGCTGGCGCGCTTCATCGCCGGTATCGGGCTCGGCGCCGAGCAGCCGCTCGCCTTCGCCTATGCGGGCGAATATTCGCCCAAGCGCATTCGCGGCCGCATCCTGGCGCTCGTGCATTTCATCGGCGGAGCCTGCGTGTGGCCGATCGCATCGCTGTTCACCCTGACCTTCCGCGACGCCATCGGCTGGCGCGGTGTCTGGATCGTGATCGGGCTCGGCGCCCTCGTGGTCTGGCTGTTTCGCTTCACGTTGCCGGAATCGCCGCGCTTTCTCGCGACCCACGGCCAGGGCAAGGACGCCCTCGACGTACTGGCGCGCCTCGGCCTGCCAGGCCCCCAGGAACCGCTTGCCACGGGCGCCGCGAGCAACACCAAGAGCGATCCCTTCGCGGTCGTCTTCCGCCAGTTCCCGGTGCGAGTCATTGCCGGCATGATCTGTTTTGCGGCGTTCTTCGGCGTGGCGATCGGGCTCGGCACGTGGCTGCCCAACATGATGGCCGACAAGGGCTTCACCATCACCAAGTCGCTGACCTACACATTCGGCATGACCTTGGCGGTGCCGTGCGCGAGCTTGTTCATGATGTTTGCGCTCGACCGCTACGGCCGCAAGGTGACCTCGGTCTGCGCTTTCGTGGCGGCGGGCGTGATGGCCATCGTGTTTGCCAATGCGGCGACGGACACCCAGCTGCTGATCTCCGGCTTCATCATGATCTTCTTCATTCAGGTCGCCGGCAACTCGATGCAGATCTTTGCCTCCGAGGTTTTCCCCACCAACGCACGGGCATCAGGCTTTGGCTGGGCGGCGGGTGTCGGACGGCTGGCGACCGCGTTCATCATTCCGGCCATCCTGTGGATCCAGCAGGGTTTCGGCCTGACGACCGTGTTCGTCTGCCTCGCAATCGTGCTGCTGATCGCGGCGGTATCCGTCACCCAACTCGGTCCTGAAGCCAAGCAGCGCAGCCTCGACGAGGTGGCACCGCCGACGGGTTAGAGCGTGTCCCGCAAAAAGCCTGCCCCGCACTTGATGCGGGGTGGGCACCGGTTTTGCGAAAAGGACACGCTCAGACAAAGGGCTCTAGTGCCTGTCTCCGAAGTTCGTGATACAGGGCGGCCTCCCTGACACGAGCCTTGGAAACAACGTCCTGCATGGCCAATCCGAAATGCCCCATCACCGGCGAGCCGGCCGTCCGCAACGTGCAGTGGCTTGATGCCGAAGATCTCATTACCGGTTGGAAGTACGTCTTTGGCACACCGGCGCGGGCGAGTTTCGGCGAGACCAAACGCCTCGGATTGTGGGAATCGCCGACCGGACTTTATTTCTTCGACCCGATGCTGGAAGGGGATCACGAGTTCTATTCGAAATTCCATGCGCGTCTGGTCAAACGCAATCTTTTGTCGCGAGATTCGATCCGGACCGAGTTTGAGCTTGCCGCGCGCTGGATCGCACCGGGCGATCGCGTGCTTGACGTCGGCTGCGGTTTCGCGAGTTTCCGCAGCGTCGTTAAACGAGCCCACTATGTCGGTCTTGATCCGAATTTCGCGCGCGACAGCGACGTTGAAGGCGTCCTCGATCAAACGCTGCAAGACCACCTGATCGACAACGCCGGGACATACGACGCTGTCTGCGCCTTCCAGGTCATCGAACATGTGGCGTCGCCGGCCGAGCTCTTCGTCGACATGATGCGTGCAGCCCGCCCGGGCGGACTGCTGGTTATCGGCGTTCCTCACGTTCCGTCAGCGCTGACGCGAATTCCCAATTTCCTGCTCAATGCGCCGCCAAATCATCTGACGTGGTGGACGCGCGACGCCTTGGCGGTCCTGGCGGAGCGTCATGGCGCGAGCGTCGAAAGCATCGACCATGTGCCATGGGGCGAGAACGATGCGCTGATCTACTGGATGGCGCGTTGCTCGCCGATCCGCTGCCGCGACATCCATTACGACGGTGCGTGGTCGTGGCATGCCGCCGCGCTGATCAGCTATCTCGGCGGACAGCTCGCATTCAAGCTGCGCGGGGTCCCAACAACCACCGACGAAGGCGGCGGCCTGCTGATGATCGCGCGTCGTCCGGCGTGAGCCCTAAGACGAAATCTTCGCCGGGACTGGCTCCCAACCCGATGTCTTCTTCGGTTGCAGAGATGGGCTCGCGACGACTGCCGTCTGGATGGTCTGCTCGGCAGGTTGCTTCGCCTCGGTTTCCAGCTGTCCCTGCTCCGTCTCCTCGCGACCCGGCCTCGCCCAGACCCAATCGGGGCCGGACGTGGCGCGCGTGACCATCAGTCCCATGGCCATGCGTGCGTCGCGCAGAACCCGGGATTGCGCGAGCCCTTGGCTTGCTTTGACGAGCCCAATCCCGCGCGCCGCGTTCTCGATGTGCCGGATCGTCAGCTCGCTCGTGCCGCCGAACAAGCCACGGAGAAAGCCGATCGCCTCGTGCTTTGCGCTGTCGAAGCCGCGGCCCTGCCGCGCGAAGAACGTGCCGGGCGCTCGCCGGGTCATGCTGTGGTTCAAACGCGATCCGGGCGGCGGTCTGGCTCCCCTCGAGCGGATGTGCGGCTATGCGGAAACCCAAGGTGGCGGCATCCGGCCCGAGCTCGTTTTTGACCTGCAGCAGGAGCCGCCGCGTCTCGTCGGCTGGGTCGATCTCGATGACGAAGGCGGACCGTACCGGGGCAAGGGCAGCCGGACTGAAGCTCGCGAGCTTGCGGCCCGAACTCTCCCAACCCGGCGCCCGGCCGACCACCACAACCGGAATATCGTGACCTTTCGCCAGGGTGGCGAACGCTTCGAACATTGTACGGGCGGCATCCGCCCCGCTGCTCCCGCCGGGAAGATTGATGGAGTCGACAATGATTGCCCGCACGCGGTCGAGCGTCCGGATCGTCGCGTCGAGCACCGGCAAATCGGTTGCGATATTGAATGGACGTGACCCGTCCGACTCTTCCACCTCGTGAATAAGGTGGACATTGCCGAGGTTTGCCCCCGCGGCCTTGAGGCGCGCGACGATGATATCGGGGTCGCCATGCGGGCAGACCAGAACAACTAATCCTTGCTCCGCCTTGCCTTCCCGGCACGGCCACTCGCCGCCGGTGGTGACTGCGGCGACGAGCTGCGTCGCCAGAACGGACTTCCCGCTTCCTGCCGGCCCGCCGATCAGGGTCAGCTTGGCCCGAGCGATCCGGCCGGGCCAGAGCCAGTCAAGCGGGCATGTTTTGAGCTCGCTGACGCGCGTCCCCAACACCCTCGGGCCGGCATTCGGCTTTGCGGTTTGATCCGTCATGGCAATCCTTTCACAGGCAGGTTCGATGTTGAGGGACAATGCATAATATAAAGAATAGTCAATTTATAATAATATACAAGTACCAATTATATTGACGCCCCTTAAGCAAAACCGCAATGGCGGATGAGCACCATTCCCGCACCAGGTCTTGGAGGAGGTTTTCTTGGTTTCAGAGCAAAAACCCGGGTGGGGTGATAACCGCTACCCGCGCGCATCAGCGCAGGAGTTGCACCGCAAACTCTTGCTTGCGCCGCCGGCCAACAAGTCGAAACCATCGCGGGCCGAGGCTGTGCCGGCTGCGGGGAGCAGGCAGCCCCCGGAAAGCGACAAAGATCCCCTTCCCGCCGCGGCCGAGTATGAGCAGGCCCGCGCGAGCCTTGTTCACTTCGCCTGCGCAATCGACGTGCCGGGCCGGCCGGTGACCGAGGAGACGGAGGATCCGCTCTACACCAACATCGAAACCGCGCTGGCGCCGCATCATCGGCTGTTGCTGGAGACGGTGCAGAGGGTGGTCGAGACGCCGGGCGGGCGTGCCATGATCCTGATGCCGCCCGGTTCGGCGAAATCGACCTATTGCTCGGTGGTGCTGCCGACGTTCCTGATGGGGCGGCAGAGGGATTGCCGCATCATTCTCGCCGCCTACGGCACCGATCTGGCCCGCAAGCACGGGCGGCGGGCGCGCGCGATCGTGCGCTCCAAGACCTATCAGGACATTTTCCAACACGACGCCGAGCCGGGAGGCGAGCGCGGCTGACGGTTGGGCGCTCAGCAACGGGTCCGAATACATGGCGACCGGCATCAACGCCGGCGTCACCGGCAACCGCGCCAGCGGGCTCATCATCGACGATCCGGTCAAAGGCCGCGAGGACGCCGATTCCGAGCTGATCCGCCGGAAGACGCGCGAGGCCTACGAGGACGACCTGAAGACCCGCTTGCTGCCGGGCGGTTGGATCATCCTGATCCAGACGCGCTGGCATGAGGATGATCTCGCCGGGTCCATTCTGCCCGAACGCTGGGCGGGCGAATCCGGCGCGCTGCAATGCCGCGACGGCAAGGTGTGGGACGTGGTGTGCCTGCCCGCGAAGTGCGATCGTCGCCGATGATCCGCTCGGCCGCCCATCGGCGAATATCTGTGGCCGGAGTGGTTCACTCCTGCGCACTGGGAGGAGTTCGAGCGCAACCCGCGCACCTGGTCGGCGCTCTATCAGCAAAAGCCCGCGCCCGACACCGGCATCTTCTTCGAAGCGGCGTGGCTCAAGACCTACTCGGTCATGCCGGCGCGCGAGACGCTCAGCGTCTATGGCGCCTCCGACTACGCGGTGACCGAAGGGCGCGGCGATTACACCGCGCACATCGTGATCGGCATTGATCCGGCCGGCCGCCTTTATGTACTCGATCTCTGGCGCGGCCAGACCGCCAGCGACGTCTGGGTCGAGGTGTTGTGCGATCTGATCAAGCGCTGGAAACCGATCGCCTGGGGCGAAGAGGCCGGTCAGATCCGCGCTGGCATCGGTCCGTTCCTGGAGCAGCGCCTGCGCGAGCGCCGCGCCTATGTGGCGCGCAGGTCGTTTCCGGCGCGCGGCAACAAGGAGACGCGCGCGCAATCGATCCGCGGCCGCATCGCGCTCGACGGGCTTTACCTGCCGGTTTCGGCGCAGGTCACGACCGGCGCCGTGCTTGGAGGGGAGCCGGTGGTGCGCGGCGACTTCAGCAACGCCCCGCCGGCGCTGCTCGCGCTACGCCACGAGGGAGCCGCGCAGCCCGCACCTGCTGGTGCGACCACTCCCGCGTTGAACGCGGAGCATGCCGACCCCGACGAGCCTCCCGCGGTGCGGGAAGAATGGGTCGCCTCTTTCCGCTATGAACTGCTGCACTTTCCGCACGGGCGCAACGATGACCAGGTCGATGCGCTGAGCCTGATCGGGCAATTGCTGGACATCATGATCAAGGGCAAGCCGAAAGCGGAGCCGCCGCGCTTCCGCGGCGCCAACGAGATCACCATGGATGAGATCTGGGAGCATGGCCGGAGCAAGCCGCCCGGCTCGGATTGGCGGATCTGAGGGGCGCCGGAACCGCAGGTTCACGCCGCCGTTATGAGTTGTAGAGCAAACCAGAGGCGACACCCATGAAGAGCATGCTTCTCATCGCCGCGGCGGGCCTGTTCCTGGCCGCATCGTCCTATGCGTACGCGTTGGACATCACCAGCGACCCCGACGCGACCATGACCCAGCAGCAGAAACTCGGTCCCAACGCCACTCGCGCCGCGTCGGAAACCGGATCTACACCACGCGCGGCGCCTACGCGTACTATCCGCGCCACCGCTACTATCGGCACTACCGGCACTGGCGCTGAGACCGGCGCCTAGCGGCCGGTAAGGGGACCTACTAAGATGTCGCACAGCAACCAGAGGCGACAGACATGAAGAGTATGCTTTCCATCGCCGTGGCGGGCGTGTTCCTGGCCGCATCGTCGTGCGCGTACGCATTCGACATCACCAGCGACCCCGACGCGACGATGAACCAGCAACAGAAACTCGGTCCCAACGTCTACTCGCAGCGCGTCTGGAACAAGACCTACAACATAAAGACCGGCCCCTACGCGTACTATCCGCGCTACGTATCGGCCTTATCGGTATTACCGGCGGTGGCGGTGATTGAGGGAGCATCGCCTTGTTCACCTCTCCCCGCTTGCGGGGAGAGGCTCGGCGCGAAGCGCCGGGTGAGGGGGCTCTCCTCACGGTCTGAGCTTGTGGAAGCGCCCCCTCACCCGACTTTCTTCGCTGCGCTCGAAAGTCGACCTCTCCCCGCAAGCGGGGAGAGGTAAGGCGCCCAGCTCCGTCATCGCTCACTCACGCCGCCTGCCAAAGCCCGAACGCCATGGCGTTGCCGGTGCCGGCCGTCGAGCGATAGCACGGCACGTAGTCGACCAGCTCGAATTGCAGATGCGTGCCGTCGAGCGCGCCCGCGGCCGCGATCCAGTTCTTGATCTCCGAGGTGCCGGATTGATAGTGCGTCTCTGGTTCGGCCAGGAGTGTCGCAAAGTCGCGCTGCTCGATCGCCTTCAGCAGTCGACTGTCCAGTTCCTCGTCGATCACGAAATGGCTGAAACCGCCGGACGCGGCGATGCCGACGCGGGCATTTGTAGGCCAGGAGCGGATCGCCCGCCCGACGGCACGGCCAAACTCCAGCACGCGCCGCACGGGCGGCTGGTTGGGCGGGAAGAACGTGTTGATCAGGATCGGCAAGGTCTGAAGTTTCGGCATGTCGACCAGGTCGTTCATCAGCCGATGATAGTAGAAGCCAAACGCGTGGCCGATGCCGCTCTCGGCTTTCTCGCGATCAAGGAAACGCTCGGAGACTGCGACGTCGAAGCCGTCCCCGACGGCGGCCTTCACCACGTGGCTGGCGAGCTCCGGCGCGCCGCGCAGGGTCATCTCGCGCTCCGGCACCCGCGCCCAGTTGGCGACCCGCACACCCTCCGACATGGCCGAGAGGCGTTCCTGCGAGGTCGGCTTGAACGGGACGTCCTTGCCGGTGAACACCATGAAGGCCGGCATGTTGTCGTTCAGCAGCACCTCGTGTTGGTCGTCGCCGAACACCACCAGCACGTCGAGCTTTGCCGACTTGATCTTCTGGCTCAACTGGGCGAGCCGCTCCTGGTTGCGAGCGTCGCGCTGGCGCCGCACATCCATCTTGATCTGCTCGGTCAGGTTCTCGGCCTTGCGCAGCTGCTCGAGCTCCTGGAAGCTGTAGACCTTGCCGCGAAACGGATGCGCCGGGTTCTTGCGGTCATCCTGCGCGCGCAGATCCCAGTCCTCGGGTTTGGTCGCAAGCAGCGGGCTGTGCGAGCAGCCGATGCCAAAAACGATTTCAGCCATGTGTAGTCCTCACTCTGCCTTGATCCGAAACGACGATCCGTAGGGTGGGCATTGCGCTCCACCGAACTTGTTGTTTGGCTCGGTGTTGCGGGGCGCAATGTCCACGCTGTAGGCGCTCGACAGTGTGGGCATCGCGCCCACGTATGTCGAAGGCAACGGCTCCGCCGAGCATGGCCGATGCCCACCCGACGCCGTGCCGTCATTGCACCTCACCGTGCGGCAGCGGCTGTTTCAGCAAATCGCGAATCTGATCCATCATGGCGCGCTGGTCATAGCTGCGCATCAGGTTGATCCGATTCCGGTTGGGATCGCCGCCGTGCCAGTACTCGTAGATGTCCTGGCGCATGCCGAACGAGGACGCGGCAAGATCATGGGCGAGGCGGAACAGCCGCGACTTGTACTCGACGTCGACGTCCTTGCCGCGCATGTAGCGGTCCAGGTATTTGCGCAGCTTCGGGTTGGCGAGGTCGCGCTCGCTCGGCTGCATGATGATGCCGGAGCCGCAGATTTCCCGCATCAGCTCGACCATGCGGCCGGAGGTCTGCGCGAACCAGATGTGCAGGCCGCGCCCCGGTCCGAGGCTCCATTGGCCGGTCGGCGAGGGGCCGGCATCGTGCTCGACACCCTCCATGGCGTGGCGCCAGACCTCGCAATAGGTCACCATCTCGCCGAGCTTGGCGGCGACCTCGCGATATTCGATGACGCCGATCGCCTGCGCCACCATGGTGGCGACCGCGGTCATCAGGCGCATGCGGAAATACACGCGGCAGAGGTTCGCCCAGCCAAGGAAATTGAAGTTCACGCTGCCGCCGGCGGCGCCCAACATCTTGATCATGGGGCTCGGGTCATAGAGCATGAACAACCGGTCCCACGGCACCAGCACGCGGTCGAAGAACAGCATGCAGTCCTGCTCGTCGAGCATCTGCAGCGGATGGCCCCAGCTGCCGAACCAGCGCGACACCGGTTCGCGCGCCAGGATCGTCAAGCCCGGCGAGTTGGTCGGAATCGCGAAAGCGAGCACGCAATTTGGATCGTTGCGGTTGGCGAACGTTGCCGAGAGCGAGACGTAGCATTCCTGGCTGTGCACGGCGGCGGTCGAGAGCTGCTTGCCGCCGGTGACGATGACGCCGTCGGCGGTTTCCTCCACCACGTGCAAGGAAACCTGCGTGTCTTCCTGCACGCCGCGCTGCACGTTCTGCGGCTGCTCGCTGCGGTCGACCTGCGGGTCGCCCAGCGCGTGGGTGAGGAAGAGGTCGTTGCGCATGCAGTATTTGTAGTAGTTCTCCAGGTTCTCGCCGAAGTCGCACTTCGGATGCTTCACCTTGCTGAATTCATCCTTCAGGTGCAGCGCCGAGATGATGTAGGGCGCGAGGATATCGGGGCTGCGGCCGAGCTGGCCCCAGGTCGAGCTCGTTCCACAGCTCGCTGTTGCGGCGCTTGCGCTTGAGGTCGGCGGCCGACTGCGGCAGCAGCCAGGAGACGCTGGTGCGCACGCCCGATTCCGGCTCCAGGAAGGTCATCTCGTCGCGATAGCGCGGGCTGTTCTGCAGGTCGTAGACCCGCGCCAGGGCGCCGATCATCAGCTTGAACGCCGGGTGAACCGTGACGTCGCGCACCTGTTCGCCGTCGATCCACACCTCGCGGCCGTCGCGCAGGCTTTCGATGTAACGCCGGCCGGTCATCGCGCCCATAGCGTGGGCGGGTTCTGTCTTGAGCGCTGTGGCTGTACTCAACGTTTGCCTCCCCGGTTGATATGCACAAGGGGAACAGGGGCGACCGCCGTGCGCCTTTGACTTAGGTCAAAGCCTAGCTGCTCTGACTGCAGGGAATGGCTTGGAGGGCCGCGGCGACTCCGAAATGCCCTCTACGACGGAGTGTTTGTGGGATTTTTTCGCATCATTCGGCGGCGTGGAAGCGTCCGCTGCTGAGAGCTTGTCTTTGATCTGAATCAAAGCGGCGTTGGGAGCGCGGCCGTCTGTTGCAAATCGCAATTTGTTTCAAGAAACAGAGGAAATTTCAGTATGACGCGAAGGAGGGATGCCGTGAAGGTCGAGCAGATACATCACGTCGCCTATCGTTGTCGCAACGCGAAGGAGACTGTTGAGTTCTACCGCAACGTCCTCAACATGGATTTCATCATGGCGATGGCGGAGGATCGCGCGCCGTCGACCAAGGCGCCGGATCCCTACATGCATGTGTTTCTGGACGCCGGCAACGGCAACATCCTTGCCTTCTTCGAACTGCCCAATTCGCCCCCGATGGGCCGGGATCCGAATACGCCGGAGTGGGTTCAGCACATCTCGTTCCGGGTCAAGGACGAGGCGACGCTGAGCGAAGCCAAATCGCGCGCCGAGGCTGCCGGACTGGATGTCCTCGGTCCGACCGATCACGGCGTGTTCAAGTCGATCTACTTCTTCGACCCGAGCGGCAATCGCTTGGAATTGACGGCTGTGACCGCGACGCCGGAACAAATGCGGCGACTCAAGAACGTGGCGCCAGCGATGCTGGATGAGTGGGAGCGAACCAAGCGGCCACCACGACAGGCCGCATGGGTGCACGAGACGGAATTTGCGGAGAGCGTGCCGGGCTGAAGCAAGCAGGTATCACGATGTCGCTGCCAATAGATCGCTCGCAAAGGTCCGTATCTTCGTGCACGTGGATGCAGGGAAGACCTATTTCTGGTGCGCTTGCGGGCAGAGCAAACAGCAGCCGTTTTGCGACGGGAGCCACGCGGGCACCGGCTTTGGCCCGGTCGCCTACATGCCGGCCAACACCGGCAATATGGGGCTCTGTGGCTGCAAACTTTCGACCAAAGCGCCGCGTTGTGACGGCGCACACAAACGCTTGCGGGAGGTTGACGATGACAACACGGACGATGTTCCTGAGTAGACTGATCGGATTGTTTGCTTTGATCCTGTCGCTGGCGCTGCTGGCCGACAAGGAATCCAGTGTTTCGGCGATCGTGGCGCTGGTGCACGAGCGTCCGCTGTTGCTGATCATCGGCATGATGGGATTGCTGGCCGGCCTTGCGATTGTGCTCAGTCACAATGTCTGGTCCGGCGGGGTGGTCCCGATCCTGATCACGCTGATCGGCTGGTGGATCCTGATCCGCGGCGTGCTGCTGATCCTGCTTCCGGCCGGTGAGGCGGTGCGATTGTTCGATATCCTGCGCTACGAGGAGCTGTTCTACCTCTACACCGGCGTGACCCTGATCATCGGGCTTTATCTGACCTACCGCGGGTTCACGACGTCGGTGCCGTTCTACGCGCAGCAGAAAGCGATGTAGAGACCGGGCACGGCCGCGCGGCTCTACCTCTCCGCGCAGGCGGGGAGAGGTAAGGACCGGCTAAAGCATGCTGCGTTTGAGGTTAAATCAAAGCACTAGCTGAATACATCGTCATTGCGAGCGAAGCGAAGCAATCCAGGGGCCACAACACTGGGCTCTGGATTGCTTCGCGCTGCCCGCCTCGAAATCACGAGTTCGCAAACCTGCCCGGATTTAATTCTACCACTCCGTTCACGCGCAGGCATGCGTCATGCGCCTGCCAGCCATTCCTTCGCCCGCGCACTTTTGATCCAGATCAAAAAACCTGTCGCGCGTGCCGCGATGGTTCCGTAGTCCTGCCTCACTCATGCCGAGCACCCCATGACCGTACTTTCCTTTGATCGCGCCGCCGCAACGGCGGAACCCGTGCATGCGCCCGGCCCATCCGACAGGTTGGCGCCGCTATCTCTACTCCACCAACCACAAGGACATCGGCACGATGTACCTGGTGTTCGCGATCATCGCGGGCGTGATCGGTGGGCTGCTGTCGCTCGGCATGCGGCTCGAGCTGCAGCATCCGGGCATCCAGTACTTTTCCGATGGACAAGCGTTCAACGTGTTCGTCACCGCGCACGGCTTGATCATGGTGTTCTTCATGGTCATGCCGGCGCTGATCGGCGGGTTTGGCAACTGGTTCGTGCCGCTCATGATCGGCGCGCCCGACATGGCCTTTCCGCGCATGAACAACCTGTCGTTCTGGCTGCTTCCGGCCGCGATCAGCCTGCTGGTGGCCTCGATGTTCTTCGAGGGCGCGCCGGGCGCGAATGGCGTCGGCGCCGGGTGGACCGTGTACGCGCCGCTCTCGACCTATGGTCATCCGGGCCCGGCGGTCGATTTCGCGATTCTCGCGCTGCATCTCGCCGGCGCCTCGTCGATCCTCGGCTCGATCAATTTCATCACCACGATCTTCAACATGCGCGCGCCGGGCATGACCATGCACAAGATGCCGCTGTTCGTGTGGTCGATCCTCGTCACGGTGTTCCTGCTGCTGCTGTCGCTGCCGGTGCTGGCCGGCGCCATCACCATGCTGCTCACCGATCGCAACTTCGGCACCACGTTCTTCACGCCGGCGGGCGGCGGCGATCCGGTGCTGTTCCAGCACCTGTTCTGGTTCTTCGGCCACCCGGAAGTCTATGTGCTGATCCTGCCGGCGTTCGGCATCGTCAGCCAGATCGTGGCGACGTTCTCACGCAAGCCGGTGTTCGGCTATCTCGGCATGGCCTACGCCATGGTGGCGATCGGCGGCATCGGCTTCATCGTGTGGGCGCACCACATGTACACGGTCGGCCTGTCGAGCGCGACGCAGGCCTATTTCGTGTTCGCCACCATGGTCATCGCGGTGCCGACCGGGATCAAGATCTTCTCCTGGATCGCCACCATGTGGGGCGGCAGGGTCGAGTTCCGCACCCCGATGGTGTGGGCGATCGGCTTCATCTTCCTGTTCACCCTCGGCGGCGTCACCGGCGTGGTGCTGGCCAATGCCGGGATCGACCGCGTGCTGCAGGACACCTACTACGTGGTGGCGCATTTCCACTACACCATGTCGCTCGGGGCAACGTTCGGCATCTTTGCCGGCTGGTATTACTGGTTCCCGAAAATCTCCGGCTACATGTATGAGGAATGGCTCGGCAAGCTGCACTTCTGGGTGTCGTTCGTCGGCGCCAACATGATCTTCTTCCCGCAGCATTTCCTCGGCCTCGCCGGCATGCCACGGCGCTATGTGGACTATCCGGATGCGTTCGCGGGCTGGAATAACGTCTCGTCGATCGGCTCGTTCGTGTTTGCCGTGGGTCTTGTGATCTTCTTCGTCGGGATGGCACGCGCCTTCATGCTGAAGAAGCCGGCCGGCAACAATCCGTGGGGCCCGGGCGCTACGACCCTCGAATGGACGCTGTCGTCACCGCCGCCGTTCCATCAATTCGAGCGGCTGCCGCTGATCAAATGAGCTGTCGTCATTGCGAGGCGCGCAGCGCCGAAGCAATCCAGAGCCCAGTGTTGTGGCCCCTGGATTGCTTCGCTTCGCTCGCAATGACGATTTTAGAAGGCGGGAGCATCGCCCGACGCGATGCCCCCGCCGACTCTATCGGATCAATCAAACACTTCGTAGAAGCCGCACTTGCGCTGCAGCGGCGCGTCGTCGATCTGGAACAGGAACGCCGGCGCCTTGGATTGGCGATTGGCGAGCAGCACCTTGGCGTGGGTCGGGACGGCGAGGGTGTCACTGTCGCTGAAGCTCGATGCGTGACGCCGTCGATCTCCGCCTCGCCGTCGCCTTCGATCACATGCAGCACCGCGGACGCGGAGTGACGCGGCATCGTGACGGTCTCGCCCGGCCGCAGCATGATCGCTGAGAAGCCCAGCACCGGCATGCAATCGCGGCCGGTCTCGGGATTGACGTAGGCAAGGCGGACCAGCGCGCCATTCGGCGTGATGACGGACAGCGCCGTGAGCGCTTCGCGCACCTCCGCCCATGGAAAGCGCAGCAGCGGATAGCGCGGCCGTGGCGTCTCGAAGGCGCGGTACGGCACGAGGCCGGCGCGGCGATAGCGCGACTGCGACGAGTCCGGCTCGTTGCGCACGGCCTGGGGCTCGCCCTCGACCGCATAGGTGGCCTCAAGCAAGCGCACCAGCGGCAAATCGAGCGCATCGAGCCAGACCACGGGTCCGGTGCCTTCGTGGCCATGCTCGTGCCACAGGCCAGCCGGCGTGAGAATGAGATCGCCTTTTTCCATCGGGCATTTCTCGCCCTGCACGACGGTGAACCCGCCGCTGCCTTCGATCACCATGCGCACGGCGCTCGGGGTGTGGCGATGATTGGGCGCGGTCTCGCCAGGGAGAATCAGTTGCAGGCCGATGAAGATCGACGGCGTCGCCTGGATGTTCTCGAGCCCAAGACCCGGATTGGCGAGCGCCAGCACGCGGCGCTCGGCTTTTTCGATCGGCGCCATGTCTCCGGCCTTGAGCAGGTCCGGCCTCGCGTCGCGATAGCGCCAGATCACCGGTTGCGTGCGGCGGTTGGGTTTATCGTGCGGCAGCGCGGCGCGCATCTGCGGCCACAGCGGCACGAGATTCTTGGCCAGTCACGCCTTGCCGATAGGCGGCAGGCAGTTCGTCGCTGGTGGCAACCGCGCTCATGATCGGTCCTCCCGGTAAATCGTGTTGTTTGACGCGCGGCGCCGGGGAGGAGCGTTGATCTGGATCAAACAATGCGGACGGGCTGCCCTGCGCGGAGCGCGGTCGTGCTAACCAGCCCTGCGGTTTTGTTGTTTGTTCCGCGCCGCGATCACTGCGTCGGCGGCCGCAAGGCCCGTGAGCAGGGCGCCGTGCGCGGTGGAGAAGTCGTGGCGCGAGCACGCCTCGCCGGCAAAGAACAGGCGCTCATCAACCGGCGCGGCGAGCACAGCGCGGCTGTCGGCCTTACCTGGCAAAGCGAACGAGTAGGAGCCGCGCGCGAAGGGGTCGCTGCGCCAGCCATGCAGCGCGATCGGCGCGATGCGGGGCGCAAACGCGTTGCCGAGCAGACCGATCAGTTCAGTGCGCGCAAATTCGAAGAAAGCCGCCTGTCCGCCCAGCTCCAAATCGGCCGCGTTGCGGCCGCCGAAATAGCACTCGATCAGCGGTCGTCCGAACGGGCGCAGGTGATAGGTCGCGGTGGCGGTGCGGTCGGTGCGACCAAACAGACGGCTGTCGGGCGGGACTCTCGGGCTGCGCGAGACTGAGGAACAGCTTGTCGGCAAGTCCGAGCGGAAGTCCGGCGGCGGCTTCGATCTTGTCGGGCAGCGCGGGGCGGAAGCGCAGCGCCTCCTGCGCCAGCAGCGCGCTCGGCACGGTGACGATCGCACGATCGGCTGTGATCGTGCCGCGGGCGGTCTCGATCGCGAGCCGCGTGCCGCTGTGGTCGATGCAGGCGACCGTGCAATCGAGCACGGTTGCCACGCCGGCCGCGTGCGCCGCCACCGTCGTGCCCAGGCCCTCGACCACGCGCCAGTTGACGCCATCGTCCTCATAGCGGGCGAAGTCGATGATCGACACCTGGTCAGGCTCCGCGCCGGTCACATAGGTCGCGACGGCACCCATCAGATTGTTCCAGCGATTTCCGGGTTCAAGCAGTGCGGAGGCGGGGCGATCGGGCTCGCGTTCGCCGGTCTCCTCGAGCCGCTCATAGAAGGCGTGCTGGGCGGCCACGAACGCGCGCTGCTCATCGTGTGGGAAGCCGTTATTGAGAGAGAGCCGCATCCACGGCGGCGGCGTGCGATCGATGCTGCGCCCCTGCCGCTCGGCAATCCTGGTCCACGGGTTGCGGTCGGCGGAATGCAGCCAGCCGCAGCCAAGGTCGAGCGCGAAGCCTCCGCGCTCGGTCGAAGTCCAGGCCCGGCCGCCGAGCCGCGAGCGCGCCTCGATGATGAGGCAGGGCACGCCCGCGTCGTGCAGCCGGCGCGCCGCCCCAATGCCGGCCGCGCCGCCGCCGATGATGGCCACCTCGGTATCGTTGAGCATGGAGTACCGCCGAAGAATGCATCCTATACGAGCGCTGGCTGGTTGCTCGTGCTATGTTAGGTATCGATTAACACTTCCGCGCTTGACGATGTCCCGCAGGAAGAATCGAAAACAACGCGGAATTTTCAATCTCGGAACGAAGCGAGGGGTGATGGGAGAGTTGTTCCGATACGAGGCGTTGGATACCACGCCGCTTGCCAAAGAGCCGTTCGAATACGTCATCGTCCCGAACTTCATCGGGCCGGCCGCGCTGACGCGGCTCAACGGCGATTACCCGAAGGTCACCCAGCGCGGCAGTTTTCCGGTCAACGTCGTGCCCTACGGGCCGGCGTTCCAGGAACTCCTCGATGAGCTTGAGGGCGATCGTTTTCGCGCGGCCTTCGAGCGCAAGTTCGGCCTTGATCTGACCGGGCGTCCGACGGTGACGACGGTGCGGGGCATGTGCGGGTCCGGCGATGGCCAGATCCACACGGATTCCAAGACCAAGATCATCACCGTGCTGCTCTATCCCAACGATCAATGGTCGCCGGAGGGTGGCCGCCTGCGCATCCTTCGCTCCGGCACCGACCTCAACGACTACGTCGCCGAGGTATCGCCGATCGGCGGAACCCTGCTGGCATTCCGCCGCTCCGACAATTCCTGGCACGGGCACGAGGCGTTCGTGGGCCAGCGCAAGGTCATCCAGTTCAACTGGCTCACCACGGCGGAGCATCAGCGCGTTGCGATGCTGCGGCATCACGCCTCAGCGGCGTTCAAGCGTGTGACCGAGGCGCTGTGGCCGACCCGGCATTGAGTGCGTGCGTGCAATCAGATCGATGGCGATGATTTTTGTCGAGCACAGCAGTGCCCCATGGTTACCTCTCCCCGCAAGCGGGGAGAGGTAACCCGGCTTGGCTCCCGGTGCTGCATTGACGTCGTCCGATCTCACAATGCGCGACTTCCAGCGGATCCTGCTGATCAAGTTGTCGGCGGTCGGCGACGTGCTGCACACGATCCCGGTGCTTAACAAATTGCGCAAGCGCTATCCGGCGGCGCGCATCGACTGGCTTGCATCGCCTGAGATCGCCGAGCTGTTGCGGCACCATCCGGGGATCAACAACGTCATCGAATTTGCCCGCGGCGAATGGTCGGAGCCCTGGCGGCTGCGGCCATTTGCCAATACGGCGCGGCTCGCCGCAAATCTGCGCGCGACGCGTTATGACCTTGTGATCGACATGCATGGCCAGTTCCGCACGGCCGTGTTTGCGCTGGCGACTGGCGCGCCAGTGCGCATCGGTTTCGACCGGCCGCGCGCGCAAGTGTGGGCCGCCTCGGACCGCGAGCTGCCGCGGGCCGCGCGCAAGCATGCCTGGCAAGGGGCGCGCGAACTGAGCTGGCTCGCCTACACGCATCATATTCGCCTGCCGACGCTCGAAGTCCATGCGGTCGATCGCTACCTGAGCATCGGCCCGATGCTCGGGCTTGATGAGAGCGCCGCGGATTTCTCGTTTCCGATTCCGACGGCGGCACGCACGCGGGTTGCGTCATTGCTATCGCAGCATGGAGTTGTTGATAGAGCGCCTGGTCCCATCATCATCGCGCCGGGCACGGTGTGGGAAACCAAGGCCTGGCGCGAGCAGGGCTTTGCCGAGGTCGCGCGTCATTTCATGAACCAGGGCTTCGCCGTGATGCTGGCGGGATCGCCGCGCGAGCATGCGCTCTGCGCGCGGATTGCCGGCGACGCGCCCGGCGTCATCAACCTCGCCGGTAAGACGAGCCTCACTGAGCTCGTCGCACTTGTTGATCGGGCGAGCTTGTGCGTGACCAACGATTCCGGGCCGATGCATCTCGCCGTCGCGCGCGGCCGCCCGGTGGTGAGCATCTTTGGGCCGACCGACCCGATCTGGATCGGTCCCTACGGGCGCCTCGATGCGGTGCTGCAGAGCAAGATCCCCTGCGCGCCCTGTTACTTGCGCACGCTCGCGCGCTGTCCGCATCAGCACGCCTGCATGCGGGATATCACCGGCGCCGCGGTGATCGCGCGTGCTCAGGGTTTGTTGGATGCGGCCGGGCCGGCGCGGGCCGCGAGCCAGGCTTTCATGTAGCGATAGTAGCTGCCCTCGGCGTTGGCGACGGCGAGCAGGAAGCCTTCCGGTCCGTCCAGGAATCCGCCGCGCAACACATAGGCACGCAGGAATGATGCAAGCCCATGGCCGATGCCGGTGAAGAACGTGACACGCCGTCCCGCCGCGACCAACGATGCGGCGCTCGCGGTGGAATAACGGTCGATGCGCGAGATCGCATCTTCGAGGCGGAGCACCGGATGATGAACGAGATGCGGCGCGAGCCGCTTCACCACGCCGTCGCAGATCACCCGCTCATGCACAATGACATCGTTGAAGCGCGCCTTGCCGCGACGAAACAGCCGCAGAACATAATCCGGAAACCAGCCCGAATGGCGCAGCGGCCGGCCGCAGAAACTGGACAGGCGCGGAAACTCCCAGGCGTCCGCATCGCCACGAGCGATCGCCTGCTGGATCGCTTGCGCGAGCTCGGGCGTCACGCGCTCGTCGGCATCGAGCGACAGCACGAAGTCGCCCTGCGCGAGCGAGAGCGCGAAGTTTTTCTGCGGACCGAACCCGGCCCAATCATGATGTGTGACGTGCGCGCCTTTTTGTTGGGCGATCGCCACCGTGTCATCGCTGCTGCCGCAATCGACCACGATGCGCTCGTCGCAGAACGCGAGGCTGTCGAGGCATGCGCCGATATTGGCGGCCTCGTTGCGGGTGATCACGATGGCGCTGAGGCGGGGTAGGGACATGGGCAGATTACGTGAGAATTTGAATTTGTGGCGCGAGTTCATGTACTAGCATGCAGCAACGGCGCGGTGCACAGGAGTTCATGGGTGGGCAGAGTTGTGGCCTGGATCGAGAAACAGCCCGCGGCGGCGTTTGCGCTGTTCTGCGCTGTTCACATCGTCATCTGGACGGTGCTCCCGAGCGTGCTCTATCCCAACCTGCCGCTCGATCTGAATGAAGCGCTGACCTACGGTCCTGAATGGCAGCTCGGCTACGACAAGCTGCCGCCGCTGCCGTGGTGGCTGGTCGAGATCATGCACCAGCTGATCGGCACGGATTGGAGCTACTATCTGCTCGCGCAGCTTGTCATCATCGCGACGTTCGCGATCATCTGGCTCACGGCGTTGCCGCTGGTCGGCACGTCCGGCGCGCTGGTGAGCGTGCTCATTGCTGACGGGCTGCACTACTACAATTTCACCGCACCGAAGTTCAATCACGACGTGATCCAGCTGCCGTTCTGGGCACTCGCCACCTTTGCGCTCTATCGCGCGTTGCGAACCGGGCGCCTGTGGTTCTGGGTCCTGACCGGCTTGGCGCTCGGCATGGCGTTCTGGGCGAAATATTTCGTGCCGCTGCTCGCCATTCCGATGGCGCTGTTCGTGCTGGCCGAGCCCACGGCGCGCCGCGTGCTGGCAACACCCGGCCCCTATGTGGCGATTGCGGTCGGTTTGTTGGTGGTGTCGCCGCATCTCGTCTGGCTGATCACGCACGACTTTCTGCCACTCCAATATGTGGATGTCCGCTTCTCAGAGGCCAAGGGCGCGTGGGATCATCTCAAATGGCCCGGCGTTTTTCTGGCCGGTCAGTTCTTCTGGTTGATCCCGTCGTTCTTCATCGCACTGCCACTGGTCCAGCCGCGCGCAACGTCGCACAGCACGCCAGCCGATAAGTTCGATTGGTGGTACTTCACCACGATTGTCTTTCTACCAGCGATTTTGTTGCTCGCGTCCTCACTGATTTCGGGCCGGCGCTTGATCACCATGTGGGGCTATCCGTTCTGGTTGTTTCTCGGCCTGTGGATGGTGATGACCGCGCGGGTTCTGATCGATCGGGCGCGGCTCGAGCGCGTCATTGTGATCTGGAGTATCGTGACGGTCTGCTACGCGCTCGCCTTCATGGTCGATTATCTGGTGATGCCGTTCATCGGCACGCACTACCGCACGTCACTCTTTCCGGGCGACCGCCTCGCGCAGGAAATCACGCAGCGCTACCAGGCGGTCACCGGCCGCCGGCTGGCCTATGTGATCGGCGACATGTGGCTTGCCGGAAATATCCACAATTACGGCGCAACGCACCCGCGCGCGATCATCGACGGCAAGCTCGAGCGCGTGCCGTGGGTTGATCCCGCCGACCTGCGGGCGCGCGGCGCCGTCGTGGTCTGGACCGCGGATGACCGCGATAATCTGCCGCCGCCTTACCGGACCGCCCTCGAACAGGGCGCGCAGATCCAGCCGCCGTTCGACCTGCCGATGCGCTGGGGCCACGGCATCGTGAAAGTCGGCTGGGCGATCGTTCCGGCGACGCGGTGACACTTCATCATGTTGTTCGCCAACGCACGCATGTATTCCGTCACCCCGGCGGCGGTCCAGGCGTGGCGGGAATTGCTTAC
>CAVXDE010000024.1:0-191464 GCA_963760435.1 uncultured Alphaproteobacteria bacterium | reverse complement strand
AATCCCACACGTAACCGGCGATCGTGCCGCCGGGCCGGATGACACGGCGCATTTCCAGCATTGGTCCGCCAAGAAGTTGATCACGAGCGCCGAGACCGCCACATCCTGACTGGAATCCGCAAATGGCAGCGCCTCGGCAGCGGCAACATGAAAGGCGATAGTGCGCTCGTTAAGCCGGCTTCGCGCGTAAGCAATCTGTGCTTCCGCCGGATCAACCGCAATGACCCGTGCTGGTTGGCATCGGTCCATATTGTGTACATCAGTGATAACTTAACTCGAACTGCCCGGCAGCGCCTTGGCGTGGAGCACAAACTGGCCGCCGGGAGCGCGGGCATGGGTGGTGACGATCGAGGCCTTGACGCCGAATTCGTAGGGCGCGCTGGCTTTGCCCTTGCCGATGCATTCGACCTCGGGCGCGTGGAAGGAATAGAGGTTCCACCCCGCGCTGGCGCTGCTGCTGGGAACGGATTTGCTCGGCGCGCGCGAGCTTCGCCGCATGCAGCAGCTTGGCGTCAGTCGGGAACGTGACGGCCTTGGGCTGGACCGTGGTGTCCACCGTGACCCGTCTGATGTCGCGGGTGCGCAGCGCGCCGGTCGCATGCGCCACGCGCAAGCTCTCAGCCAGCAGCAGCTCGAGCTTGCTGCCCAGCCGCTTCCTCCAATGGCTCAGGTCGGAGCGCTCGTGCGGGAATTCGTGCTGGAAAAACTCCTCGCCGGTGAAGTGCTGGAAGTAAGGGTCATAGACCCAGCGCTCACACACGCCTTCGTCGGATAAGCCGTAGATGTGCTTGAGCAGCAACAGCCCGATGACGAAGCGCGTCTCGATCCCAGGCCGACCATTGTCGCTGTAAAGGGGCGCCACCTCGCGATCGATCCAATCCCAATCGATCCGGGCAGCGAGCTGTACCAACTCGTGCTTCAGGTTGATGATTTGATCGAGGCGAGCCCGGAACAGATCGCCTGCACCTGTCGTCCTTGGCTTATTCGGTCGCATCGTCCCCTCCGATGCGACCACCGAATCACGATTGGCGATTTGCCGAAATCCCAAATTGAAATTGCAAGCTTCCGGCCGCTCAAACCCTGAAACCTTGCAAACTCAAAGCCGCGCCCAGCAGCGAAATCGACTCCCGCTCAATGGCTTGGGTCGTTTTTACCGGCCAACCAGTTAGCGTTTTCGTCGATGCGCTAACAAAACGCGAACGCGCCGAAGCTCACCTTGCATTCTGAAACAAAGCACTGTCTTAAAAACTATCTCGGGGCTGCGCGCCTCCTGTGGGGATAGAAACGGGTCATTGCTAGACTGCGCCCGGAAGGGAGCGGCCGTTACGATTTTGGTGGCATGTAACCCCGTTAAAAAACATGGTCCATGGGTTGTTGCGCGCTTGAGAGTGGTGACGCCATCCGGCGATCCCGTTTAGGAATCTGACCAATAGCGCAGCCCAGCCCTTCCGCTGTCGTCAACAGGAGGATTGGAGATGAAGCGGAAGAGATCGAAACCCAAGATCGACCGCACGATGCCGATGGTCCACCCGAACGCGGCGGCCATCGACGTCGGGGCGACCATGCACATGGCTGCCGTGAGGGCAGATCGCACGCCTGAGCCCGTACGCAGCTTCGGCACCTTCACGACCGATCTACGTCGGCTGGTGGATTGGCTTAAGGAATGTGGCGTTGAGACGGTCGTTATGGAGTCGACCAGCGTGTACTGGATTCCGATCTTCGAACTCCTCGAGGCCCGAGGCTTTAATGTGTTCCTTGTCAATGCGCGCGATGCCAAGCACGTGCCCGGACGCAAGACCGACGTCAGCGATGCGCAGTGGCTGCAGCGGCTTCATTCTTACGGTCTGCTGCGCGCCAGCTTTCGGCCCAAAGGCCAGATCGCCGAGCTGCGTGCCTACATGCGTCAGCGCGAGCGTCTGCTCGAGTATGCGGCCTCACATATCCAGCACATGCAGAAGGCGTTGACAGAGATGAAGTCTTCAGCTCCACCACGTCGTGGCCGACATCACCGGCGCGACTGGGCTGCGGATCATCCGCGCAATCCTCGCCGGCGAACGTGACGCCAATGTGCTGGCGGGCTTGCGCGATTACCGCTGTCACGCCAGTGCTGAGACAATCGAGAAGGCGCTCACCGGTAGCTACCGCGCCGAGCACCTGTTTGCGCTGGAACAGGCGCTCGCTCTCTACGACGCCTACCATGAAAAGGTGTCTGCTTGTGACGTGCGGATCGAAGCAGTGATGAAAGAACTCAGCATCGGTCGCGGGCATAGGGCAATTCCTTGCCCTCGTCACGTCGGCGAACCAATCAAGCAAACGGACTGGCCTTCGATGTCCGCTCGGCACTCTTCGCGCTGCTCGGAAAGGACATCACCCAGATCGATGGCCTCGGTCCTTACCTCTCGCTGAAGCTGATTGCTGAGTGCGGTGACGACCTCTCCGCCTGGCCGAGTGCAAAACACTTTGCCTCCTGGCTATGCTTGGCACCGAGCAACAAGATCTCCGGCGGGAAGGTGCTCTCATCACGAACACGCCGTTCCGGGAGCCGGGCCGCGGCGCTCCTGCGGCTCGCTGCCGTAACCGTTGGACGCACCGACACCGCGCTGGGCGCCTTCTACAGGCGACTTTCGGCGCGTATCGGCAAGGCCAAAGCGGTGACGGCTACGGCGCGCAAGATCGCAGTCCTGTTCTACAACGCCGTGCGTCACGGAATGGAGTACGTCGACCCGGGTGCGTCGTTCTACGAGACACGCTACCGCACGCGGGTGATCGACAATCTGCACCGGCGCGCCAAGGCGTTCGGATTTGTTCTCCAGCCCGCCGTTTCTTAGGAATCTAACTTGTCACGAACTGAATCGAGCCCCGCCTTGGCGCAAGCCTCGTCCCTATCGCCGCCGGAAGCGCCCGCGACGCCGATACCGCCGAGCACCGAACCGCCCGCTTCGATGACGAGGCCTCCCGCCAGCGGCGTAACCCTGGGCATACTGGCGAGGCCGGGGCTGAGTGTACCCTCTTTGGTGCGCTTGAGAAACTCCGAGGTATCGACCGAGAAATTCACCGCGGTCCAGGCCTTGCCGGTGGCGATATCCCAAGCCCCGATGCCAGCGAACTGGTCGCGCAAGCCGGCGAGCGGCGCGCCAAAGCGGTCGAGCACGATGACTGCAACTTGATAGCCGTCCTTGCGGCAGCGATCGAGCGCGGCGCGCGCCAGCTCGAAGGCGACGTCGGGTGCTAGCGATTTATAGGTGACGATCGCTTCTTCAGCCTTAGCCGGCAATATCGGCGCGAACGAGAGCGCCGCCGCAATGATGATGCGCTTCACGCCTCGCCTCCATTAGGGCCGGATATAGGCCCAACCCTGTTCCTGCAGCTCGGCCAGCCGCACCACGCCGGCGGTCACGACTCCCGCCTCGGCAATGATGGGGATCGGATGACCTTCGGCCTTTTCCATGTTCATCATGGTGTTGCCGCAAGCCGAGTACGTCACTTTCGATGGGAAGCTGCCGTCCTTGATGCGCTTCAGGCGATCCTTCACCGGCGACTTGTCCTCGCGCAGCATGTTGAGGCCAGGGCCGTAGGCAACGATTTCGATTTCCGCCTGCTCGCCCTTGTCGTGATAGTATTCGAGAACATTCGAAACATTGTTGAGAACCATATTCATCACCTTAGGATCGCCCTCATCGATTTGGAACGCGATGCGGTGTGTCTTGCCGTCGGCGGCATGGCCGAACGCGGCGAACATGAGACCAGCGCCGATAGCGGCGGCAACGGCAAGCGTCCGTAGAATTTGTCTCATTGTGTTTCCTTCCTCTTGATGTAGACGCGCTTGCCCTTGCGCTTAAGCGTGTCGACCGTATTCATATATCGAACCGCACTCCTTGCGAGATCAGGCTGTCGACGCGGGCGCAATGCGGGCTTTCCGCGTACTTCAAATCGATACCGGGCCTGAAGGCCATGCGCTCGATGGCGATTCTTGTAGATCGTGTGCGATGCTCGGCACCGGGTCCTCCTGGTCCCGGGCGCGGTCGGAAAAGCTGCAGCACCGGGCGATGCTCGGCGAAAGGCGTGTCCAGCCAATAGCACCGCTGTGATTTCCATTGCTTCATGATCGGGATCGAGGACGGCGGGTGTGGACATTTCTCATCCGGCGATGCCGGGATTGTTGATGACGCCCTTAAGCGCGACCTGATTGAACTTATTTGGTTTCGCGGTCTTCTGGCCGCGGAGGTAGTCGGCGAACACATCCCACACCGGCTTGCCCTGCTGCGGGTTCACCGAAGCCCAGCCAGCAACCTTATAAGTCTTGTCGGCCTCGAGCTTGCGCCCGTCATCGAGCGACATCTCGGAAATGCGGTTGCCGACCTTCTCACCGGGCGTGCACGCGTAATCCATGCCGCCGATGCGCACCATGTCGCCGCCTTGCTGGTAGTAGGGATCTGGATTAAACAGGTTGTCGCAGATGTCCTCCAAGAAGCGGGGCTCTGTTGCCGATCTGCCGACCGGGCCGAAGGATCCGAAGTCGACGGTGCTGTCGATCGAGGAAGAAGCGATCATCGTCGCCTTCCGACACCATACGCTGCTCCCGCTCGATGATTGCCTCTATACCCTGCAGCCGACAATCCCGCACCTGTCCCGCTCGTCATTGCACCGCTGCCTGCAACGTCATGGCATTTCGAGGTTGCCAGAGGTGGAGGGCGACAAGTCCGACAAGAAGAAGTTCAAGACCTATCCGATCGGCTACTTCCACATCGATATTGCCGAGGTGCAGACCGCCGAGGGTAAGCTTTATCTCTATGTCGCCATTGATCGCACGAGCAAATTCGCTTTCGTGCAGCTCGTCAGGAAGACAGGAAGAAGCTCGGCGTCGACCTTCCTCGTGGCCCTGATCGCGGCCGTGCCCTACAAGATCCACACCGTTCTCACCGACAATGGCGTCCAGTTCACCTTCCCGCCGCGATACGCCGATGGCCCTACGGCGCGTTACATGACGCACATGTTCGACATGCGCTGCCAGGAGAACGGCATCGAGCACCGCCTTACCAAAGTGAAGCACCCTTGGACGAACGGACAGGTCGAGCGCATGAACCGCACCATCAAGGAGGCCACCGTCAAGCGCTACCACTACGACAGCCACCGGCAGCTCGAGACTCATCTCACGGACTTCATCAGCGCCTACAATTTTGCCCGGCGGCTGAAGACCCTCAAGGGCCTCACCCCCTATGAGTACATCTGCAAAACCTGGACAAAAGAGCCCGAACGATTCAATCTAAATCCAATCCACCAAATGCCGGGACTAAACACCTAGGGGACGGCTCATGGGTTGGCGTCGAATGGAAGCACGTCGGCGCTCAGGGTTCTCGCTCGCTCCCCGGCCCGTCCAGATCGCGATGGGGCTACGAAATACACGGCTTAGAGCCTCCACAAAACTATCGGAGTGGTCGGCACCAGCACCGAATCCTCGGAGAAAGCCGAGGCGCACGACAGACCTACCGGGCTGCCGATCGGGGGCTGAGCGGACGCCCGGGCGATCTGCGCGTTGGTGACCACGACGGCGCAAGGAGGCACCCTGATGACCCTGCAAGTTAGGAAGGCCGCCGTGCTTGGGGCCGGCGTGATGGGTGCGCAGATCGCCGCACATCTGGCAAATGCGGATGTCCCGGTTCTGCTCTTCGACCTCCCTGCCAAAGAGGGCGATCCGAGTGGGATTGCCAAGAAAGCGATCGATAATCTGAGGCGGCTCTCCCCACCGCCGTTGGCGGTCAGGGATCGCGCCGGATACGTTGAACCAGCCAACTACGATCAGCATCTCGACAAGCTCAAGGAATGCGATCTGGTGATCGAAGCAATCGCCGAGCGCATGGACTGGAAGCTCGAGCTGTATCGGCGCATCGCTCCCTACGTTGCACCGAACGCCACTCTAGCATCCAACACGTCGGGACTTTCCATCGAGGCCATGGCGGAGGGGTTACCGACAGAGTTGCGCTCGCGCTTCTGCGGCGTCCATTTCTTCAACCCACCTCGTTACATGACCCTGGTTGAGCTCATCCCGCTGCGCGCCACCGAACCGCAGCCGCTCGATGACCTCGAAAGCTTCCTGACCACCACGCTCGGCAAGGGCGTGATCCGGGCTTTCGATACGCCAAACTTCATCGCCAACCGCGTCGGCACATTCTCGATCATCGCGACCATGCACCACACGCAGGCCTTCGGCCTCACCTTGGACGAAGTCGATGCGCTCACGGGTCCGTTGATCGGTCGAGCGTCGAGCGCAACATATCGCACGATGGACGTGGTCGGGCTGGATACTGTGGCCCACGTGGTCAAGACCATGCAGGACAGGTTGCCCGATGATCCGTGGCACAAGTACTTCGCGCCTCCGAGTTGGTTGTCGGTGCTGATCGAGCGCGGAGCGTTGGGGCAAAAGGCCGGCACCGGCATCTACCGGAAAGATGGCCGGGACATCAGGGTGTTCGACGTGGCCAAGCAGGACTATTTCGCTACGGGGGCAAAGGTCGATGCCGGAGTCGAGGCTGTCCTCAAGCTGAAGGATCCGGCCGAGAAGTTCGCGAAGCTGCAGCAGAGCTCGCATCCGCAGGGACAGCTTATATGGTCGATGTTCCGCGACCTCTTTCATTATTCCGCCTATCATCTCGGGTCGATCGCCGACAACGCGCGCGATCTTGACCTCGCCATACGTTGGGGCTTCGGCTGGAGCGAGGGGCCGTTCGAAACCTGGCAATCGGCCGCCTGGGAGGCGACCGCCGCGGCGATGAAGGAAGACATCGCGGCTGGCAAGGCGATGGCGAATGCGCCGCTGCCGGCATGGGTGTTTGACGGGCGCCGCGGCGTGCATACGCCGCAGGGGTCGTACTCCGCCAGCTCCAACACCATGAAGGCGCGTTCCTCGCTCGCCGTCTATCGTCGGCAGCACTTCCCCGATCCGATTGTTGGCGAGGCGAGGCCGCAAGGGACGACGGTCTTCGAGGACGATGGCGTTCGAATGTGGACGACCACGGCGCCGGGTAGCGATGACGTCGCGGTCTTGTCGTTCAAAAGCAAGGCGTGCACGCTGGGGCCGGTGGTAATTGAAGGCATCGTCGAGGCCGTGCGCCGTGCCGAGGCGGGCTACAAGGGCTTGGTGATCTGGCAACCGAAGCCGCCGTTCTCCGCCGGAGCCGATCTGACGGCGTTCATGGCGTTCGTTGCCGCGAACGATTTCGAGGGCGCCGAGCGTACGGTTGCCCGCTTCCAGCAGATGACCGCAACGCTGAAATATGCGCTGGTACCGACAGTGGCAGCCATCAACGGCACGGCATTGGGCGGCGGGTGCGAGATCGCGATGCATTCCTCGCGCGTTGTGGCCGCGCTCGAATCCTACATCGGACTGGTGGAGGCGGGCGTCGGGCTAATCCCGGGTGGGGGCGGCTGTAAAGAGTTCGCCTTGCGGGCGGCGCAGTCGGCACAAAGAACCAACATGAATGACCCGTTGATGTTCTTGACCGGCCCCTTCCAGGCCATCACCGGGGCCAAGGTATCGGCGAGCGCGCTCGAGGCTAAAGAGCTTGGCTTCGTCCGCGAGTCCGATCTGATCGAGTTCAACCCAAACGAAGTTCTCTACGTCGCCCAGCGAACGGCACGTGCCCTTTACGAAGCGGGCTACCGGCCACAACTGCCGCCCCAAGCGATCAAGGTCGCCGGACGCAGTGGCATCGCCACCTTGGAGCAGACGCTCGCGAACATGCGAGACGGCGGTATGATCTCGGCGCACGACTATCGCGTCGGCAGAGCCGTCGCCACCGCACTGTGCGGCGGCGACGTGGAAACGGGAACACTGGTCAACGAAGAATGGCTACGGACGGTGGAACGCCGTGCGTTCATCGAACTAGGCAAGACCGAGGAGAGCCAGGCACGTATCAGGCACATGCTGGAGACGGGAAAGCGGCTGCGCAACTAGATCTTTTTTCGGCGGCAGCGCTCTCTCTCCACTCGATGGGAGGACACACCATGGCCAGTCAGATTCAAGACGCATACATCGTTGCCGCTACGCGCACGCCGGTCGGTAAGGCGCGTGGCATGCTGCGCAATACCCGTCCGGACGACATGCTAGCACATGTTCTAAAGGGCGCGATGGCGCAGGTACCGGAACTCGATCCGGCCCTCATCGACGACGTCATCACCGGCTGCGCCATGCCAGAAGGCGAGCAGGGCATGAACGTCGCACGGATGGGCGTGTTGCTCGCCGGCCTGCCAGACAGCGTGTCGGGCCTGACCATCAACCGGTTCTGCTCATCTGGACTGCAGGCTGTGGCGATGGCCGCCGACCGCATCCGTCTGGGCGAAGCCGACGTCATGATTGGTGCCGGCACCGAGACTATGAGCATGATGCCTTCGATGCTGGGCAACAAGGTCTCGTACAACCCCGCGATCTTCGAGAAGGACGAGAATGTCGCGATTGCCTGGGGGATGGGCCTAACGGCCGAGAAGGTTGCGGAGCGATGGCAGGTGAGCCGCGAGGATCAGGACGCCTTCGCGCTGACAAGCCACCAGAAGGCGACCGCGGCCATCCAGGCCGGCAAGTTCAGAGACGAAGTTTCACCGTACACCGTGCGCACTCATGCGCCCGACCCGAAAAGCGGCACGGTGAAAATCGTCGAGAAGGTGGTCGATACCGACGAAGGGCCTCGCGCTGACGCCAGCTTGGAAAATTTGTCAAAGCTCAGGCCTGTGTTCGCAGCCAACGGCAGCGTTACGGCCGGCAATGCCTCGCAAATGTCCGACGCCGCCGCCGCGGCGGTCCTCGTGAGCGAGAAGATCCTGAGGCAGTATAATCTCAAGCCGCTCGCGCGTTTTGTGTCGTTCAGCGTGGCCGGTGTGCCGCCGGCAATCATGGGAATTGGCCCCGTGGAGGCGATTCCAAAAGCGCTCAAGCTCGCAGGCCTGAAGCAGGACGACCTGGATTGGATCGAGCTCAACGAAGCCTTCGCCGCGCAGGCTCTTGCCGTGATGCGTCAACTCGATCTCGACCCGACGAAGGTCAACCCGCAGGGAGGCGCCATCGCGCTCGGCCATCCGCTGGGCGCAACAGGCGCCATCCGCACCGCCACACTCATGAGCGCGATGCAACGCGAAAAGGTCAAATACGGGATGATCTCAATGTGCATCGGTACCGGCATGGGCGCCGCGGGGATCTTCGAGAGGGCCTGATACGCACGCGGGAGGCGGTTAGAGCGGGGAACGAAGTCAGACACCGGTGCCCGCCGGCCCCGCTGAAGTGAGTTCGCATGAGCGAGGGGCGCACCGTGATGAATGTGGTTGACTGTGCGAGCATCCCGGAAAGCCGGTCGGCTCAGGAGGCCTCACTTCATCGGGTGTTGATTGTCGGCGCAGGCGCGGGCGGTCTGGAGCTGGCGACCCGCCTCGGCAACACCCTGGGCAAGCGTAAGAAGGCGTCGATTGCGATTCTGGACAAGACGCGCATTCGTGTATGGAAGCCGCATCTGCACGAGGTCGCCTCCGGCACGCTGGACGTTCATGTCGACTCAATCGAGTACATCGCCCACGCGCGCACACCACTACCGCTTTCGGCTCGGCGCGATGTGCGGCCTCAACCGCGAAAGGCGCCAGATCTACGTCGAGGCCATGCCCGACGACGAAGGCCGGCAACTCATCCCGCCCCGGGTTCTGGGCTTACGACACGCTGATCATCGCCGTCGGTAGCGTCGGCAATGATTCGGTACTCCCGGTGTCAAGGAACACGCCATCGCTATCGACACCGCCGATGAGGCGGCCCGCTTCAATCGTCGAATGATCAATGCCTGCGTACGAGCCAACGCGCAATACGAACCGCTGCGGCCGGGCCAGTTGCATTGCGCCATTATCGGCGCGGGCAAGTGGCCGAAGGGAGTTAACGCAATGGCCTTGGCCTGCCGTCGCACTATGCACGGGGCCAGGAAGGAAAATACCCGAGCAAAAACAGGAGGATGCAGCGCGCCTCCCGCCTACACTTGCCGCTACAGAATATAGCGGCAAATTTGAACGGAAAAAAACCAACGCCAGAACGCGCTTTGAAGGATCTGGGGTTGATGTGGGAACGGATCGAGGGGCATTTTCTATATCAGTGGGTTCAACCGGCTGTCGATCGCTCCGATCCGGTCCATCATGGGCATATGTCGACGGCTTTGCTAGTGGAAACAGCTCGAGCGTCCGGCACTCCTTGCGGGTGTTGGTGAACTTCATACGTTGATCGTCCGGCACATATCCGAAACGCGGACCGTTGTACGGCCGTGCTTCAGCGCGCCGTAGTACGCACGTCCTGGAAGGTCGCCGAGATCAACGAGCAGACCGTCAAAGGCCGGCACAAGCCCGGATCAAGCGAACATAAATGTGGGAGGTTCAGGCGCCGATAGAGAGGTCAGCGCCCAAACCAAGGCATCTACGCGATCGGGGCTGAAGCCCGAAGTGTTCCGGTTAAAGTCCGACGTGAACGAACACATTTGATCCTCAAGGATTGGGAATGATCCAATATGATGGACTTGCCCCTGCTCATGTAGGGCGCTGATCGGTTCAGCTCGTGTTACCTTCCCGCGCGATGCATGGACCGTTTTGATGGGCACATCATGATCTATGTTTCGGATCGTGGCCTCGACCATCGCACCGCCTGCGTTGATTTCAGCAACGATGCGATCACCGTTGTATTGGCGATAGGCACTTATGGCTTTTTCAGCCCATTCATGGGGAGCATAGCGACCGCTCAAATCCGCGCTCACATAAAAATGACCCTGATCGTCACACGCAGCGACAACTATGCCGGTTTCGTCGCTGCCTTCGTGGTTACTCGTAGCTGGGTCGATCGCGACCACGACGCGCTCGACTCGAATTATTCCACCAAATGCAGTGAGTCGAGTGGCATCCAATTGATCTAGCCGCCACAGTGCGCCTGGCGTGTCGGATAATAACTCGGCGTGCAGTTCCTGCCGACCAAGTCGCGTGTTTTCGTAGCGCTTGCGGATAGTGTCGAGGAAGCTCGGCGCGAGATTAGCCGCGTTGTCGAATGTCGAGCCTCGTGTGATCACCACATCCTGGCCTTCGCGCCTGAGCAATTCCCGCAGCAGCTTGATGGGTTTCGGTGTGGTCGTAACGAGCCATCGAGGACGCGTGCCCAAACGCAAACCGAATTGGGCCATGTCCCATGTGTCCTGAGCATTCTGCCATGCGGCCAGTTCATCAGCCCAGAGCAGATCGTGTTGCGGGCCGCGTAGACGGTTGGCTTCTTCGGCCGAAAACAAAGTTGCAATTGCACCGGTGGGCCATTCGATGCGGCGCTTGCTGGGCTCGTAAGTCGGTCTGCACCACGGAGACGACACAGCCAGAATCCCGGCGGGTCCTTCGGCCATGACATCACGCGCATCGCCCGCAGAGGGTGCAATCAGCGCGATGCGGCCTGCGGTGCCGCGCTCTACACATTCGCGCACCCATTCGGCTCCGCAGCGGGTCTTTCCGAAGCCGCGACCGGCCAGCCATAACGATGCCTGCAGCCATCAGGCACTGATCGACGTGTCGGATTGCCCGGACATCGGCGCATGATCGTAGGCCGCCTGCGTCGAGATCACGAGCATCGCTGGCGTGCCGAGTAGGTAGGTAGCGGGTCCTTTCTTTCTAAGCGTGGGTTCTTAGCGAACGCGCATGCCGTTTGCACGGGCATAGGCGCCGGCGCTTTGACCATGGCGCCGCGGGTTTTTTGTGGACAAGCCTCCGCACGGATGAGCGCCGATTGCGCCGCCCGATCCGACTCAAGCTTGCTCGCACATGCACAACAGCGGAGGAGCAACGCGGATGCAGCCCGAGACCGAGTCCCTTTTCGAGCGCATCGCAAAGCTAGAGCATGCCCTCGTGGTGTGTGCGTGGGTAGTGGACACCTACGGCCCGCACTACGCCCCTCTCTTCGAAGCCCTTGAGCACCAGCTTAACCGCGCCCACAACACGGCCTCGGTCGTCGAGCGGGCCAAGCGCGTGCTCGATCAGCACCCGGAATATCCGCCGTGGCACACGGAGTGGACCCATGCGCGGCGAGCCGTCGCCACCTCCATGCCGCCTCCGGCCGGCTTGCCAGCGCGGCCATAGCGTCGAGCGGCTTCAACAGCGCGGTTGCATTGCCGAGAGGGCCGGAAAGTCCGGGGCTTGGTGGATTAACAGACCTTCGGCCGCTCTCGTTACCGGGCTGGGCGCGGCAATCGGGTTATTATTATGGGCGGTGAGCCCTACCCGGGCCGCGGGTCGATTGGCCCGTTAACAAACCGGATGAGGTGCTGCGGGCTTGCATTTTGTGCGACGCGGTGCCAAATTATTGCAGTGCGGTAGCGCGACTTTCGTCGTGCTACTGCCGCCCTCCTTGGGCGTTTCCTCCCTAGACTTGGGCCGCTTGCAATCGCGAGCGGCTCTTTTTTGTGCATCCCAGTGCCGCCCAGTCTCAAACGGCCTCGCGGGAATCCTCAATTCGTCGCCGAGCGTTTCCACGAGAACAAAATGACAACAAGTTAGCAATGGCAGTGTGTCGCGGATAAGGGGTTGCTCGGTGACAACCTATTCGCTATTGGGCGCCAGCCCACCACGATGCATTTTCCGGATGCTACATGTCCTTAACCAAAGCTGCCAATTACCGGGCGTATGCCGCCGCGAGCTTGGCCAACGCTGAAGCGGCGATCGATAGAACGACCCGCGACGTTCACTTGGCAATTGCGCAGCATTTCTACTCCCTGGCAGAGGACGAAATGAGCCGGGCCGACCCGCGGCATGGTTCCAGCCGCCTTCTTGACCTTGATCGGGCGCGCGCCCATGTCGAACCCTGACCCTGAGGGTTCGGCCTGCCCGCGGTACGGTGCCGCCATGAAGCACGTGCGCACGATTGCGCACCTCGACAATCTCCCAGAAATTCACATCTTCTACTGCGCGCCCTGCGAGCACGTTGAGACGGTCAAGTTGAAGCGCGCTGCGTAGCTGCATCCCCTGCGAGGGGTGACGATGCAGGTCCAGATGTTCACCTTCGCGGTCATCCCGGCGCAGGCCTCGGACGTTGATTGAAGCTATACGGCGGTACAACCGACAAGAGTGGCCATGCTGTCTGCTTCTACGACGCTCAAGGCGTGATCAGACATCCTCTTTCCTGCTCCTCCTGGGCTTCTTGCCAGGGTTTAGCAGCAGATCGAGCGGGCTCGTGATGTTGGAGATCATCCCGGTGGCGACGCGCGTATATCGGGCCGTCGTGTCCAACTTGTCGTGACCCAGCAGCGCCTGGATGATTCTGATATCGGTGCCGCGCTCGAGCAGATGCGTCGCAAAGCTGTGCCGCAGCGCATGCAACGTAACATTTTTCCTAATCCCGGCGGCATCGGCCGCCTCATGGAACAGGCGACTCAACTGGCGCGTGGTCATAGGTGCTGGCTCCTTTGCCAGACTTCCTGCTCGGAAATAGCCACCGTTCCTGTAGGGGCGTTTCCGCATCTCCGCGCGTTGGCCGCTTCTTCCACCATTGCCGCAACAGGTCGAGTGTCTCGGGCGACAGCATGACGTTGCGATCCTTGCGGCCTTTGGATTGCTCGATCCGAATGATCTTCTGCGCGCTGTCGATGTGCTTCACCTTCAGCCGGACCACTTCGCCGGCGCGCAATCCGCAGCCATAGCTCAGACTGAGCAGCACGCGCGTCCTGAGGCTGTTGGCAACGGCTAATAGCCTCCGCGTCTCGTCGGCGACTCCTTCTCCTTGCCAATGGCGGCGGGGCGTCACCGGCAAACGTACCCGCCGCCTGCTCCCTCCGGCCCCTTGTGGGCGATTGGCGGGCGGTCACGTACAGTGCATCAAAGAGTGAAATAGCACCGCACTAGCTTCGGCGCTTATACACCTCTAAATTGCGAGCTGGGTCTCGATCGCCGCCCCCACCCGGGAAATGCGTGGCCCCCACCACGTGGGCGATCGGGACTCGCCTTACCCGTCCCGAGTCGATTACTGAACCGCAGTAAGGCTATCTTGGACCACGCCGGTTGTGGCTTTAGGCTCGCAGAGGAAGTTAAGCAGCGAGGAGCAACAAACGGGTAGCGAAACCGGTCGCCCCGGAAAAGAAATAGGGCGGGACCGGGGTCACGGTCACGCCCATAGTCTGGTCCGGCCAAGCACGGGGGGGTTTGGGGGGATGGTAGGAATGGCCGGACCATAAACAAAGCCTCAAGTTCGCGATTGGTTCCGCTCGGATCGAAATTTCGCCAAAATGCTGACTCGACTTGGCAGCATCGGGCGGGGGGTGAGATCGGTCCCGATCGCACACCGAGCAACAACGGGCGATCGGGACCGTGGTGGCCAAATTGAGGCCGCAAATCCCCTATTTTGTAGGTCATCCTACGCAAGGGTGTCGGGGGGCAATCATGATGCGTCGCGCGATCGCCTTGGTACTGAGTTGCGCCGCTCTTTCGGGCTGTGGCGCGATTTCCAGCATGCCCAGTTTCAGCTTGCCAAGCGTCAACATGCCGAGCTTCGGTGGTGGCGGAGCGTCGGGCACGCCGGTGCATGTGACATCGGTTCCCGCGGGGGCCGAGGCGAGCTTCGGCAAGGACAGCTGCACCACGCCCTGCACGCTGGCCGCGCCGAACGGCACCGGGACTTACAATGTGAGCTTTAAGCTCAACGGCTATCAGCCGCAGAGCGTGCCGGTGCGCATCGCGGTGAACGAGTCGAGTTCCATGCAAACCGGCGACGCCGGCATCGCCTCGACCACGGTCATCACGCCGGACCCGGTCATGGCCGAACTCCAGCGGTTTGCGCCGGGAGCCATGAAGCCGCCCGCCGCACGCACAAAGGCAAAGCCTGCGACGACAACCGCCGCGACCTCCGCACCGCCGCTCGCTTCATCACCTCCGCCGCCAGCATCGCCGACGATGCCCTCTCCCCTCGCCACGACGGAGCGCTGAGCGGACGCGGGAGCCTTGCTGAACTCCGACCAACCTCGGCCCGCCCATGACGCTCGGCAACATGCGCGAGCAGAGCATGCATGACCTGATCGCGTTGAGATCGTCTCAAACCGGCCCTGGCCCTGTTGCTCGATCGGGGGCTTTTTGTTTGTTCACTCGTTGAACAAACGTTGCGCTTGAATTGCATCGAGCTAACTGTGAGGATGAGGTTGGCATTGGGGGCAGCCATGAACAACGTCATCCGATTTCCCAGTCGAACACTGAAGGCCTGCGCCATTTGCGAAGCATGGCCCAGAGGCCGCCGAGAACGTCTCCTGATCGAAGGCATCCCTTTGAAGGAGGCCGTCTGCGATGAGTGCTTGCTGGCGTTCTGGGAAGACCTGATCGGTCCGAATCCGTTCTATGAGCCGTATCCACCGCCGCCGACTTATTCTCCGCCGATAAAGCGTTAGCCGATTTTCTGCCGGTGCTCGCCACATGCGCCATTCGCGAAGCTGGAAATGTTGACGGCTGAGCGCCGTGAAAAAGCAAAAGGCCCAAGGAGGCTATTCATGCGGGTTATCAAAATAGCGAATCTCGTCCTACTGGTAGGACTCACCGTTGCAGCAAGTGTCCGGCCTGGCGCGGCCATGGTTATCTATCCTTGGTGCGCGAATTACGGCGGCGCCGGTAAGGGCGGATATGGAGCTAGCAGTTGTGGGTCCACGTCCCTCAAGCAATGTTTGGCGACGCTCTCGGGCAATGGAGGGACCTGCAATCCTAAACCGTGGTATCAGCCGTCGACGCAACCGATTGCTGACACTGCGCGCTACTGAGAGGCCGTTCGAATCAAAAAAGAGCTGAACTTGTCGCGTCGCATCGCATAAAGTCAGGAGGCTGTCGGTTCGTGCGGTGCCGTAGTAAGCTGTCCTTGGGTGGCGCCGGAGAGAAACATGGGCGATGTAATAGCCACGCCAACCGAGGACGGCCAGGTGCTGGTGACGTTCACCGAGGACGTCCGTGTCGACGATGACGTGTACGTTTTGTCAATCGAGTTGGCCGAGAAATTGAGATCGGAGATCGAAGCGATTTTGGACGCTGCCAAGTTCCTTGGCGGCCCCCATTCTTCCAATCTCGCGGACAAAACTCGGGCGCAGCCAACGATTTGACTGCGCCCAAGTAAGTCCGGCCAAAGCACGGGGGGCTTAGGATTGGCCGGATGCGCACACGATATCGAAGGTTGATCATTTCCAAGTAACGGCTGTGAGACCGTAGGCGGCCGTGCGCCCTAATCCCGACGCGCCGACGCCTTTCTCTCGGCTCATCTTGACGCCATCATCTCGGCCCATGCTGAGCGACATCGAACGACAGCTCTTACGTCACTACAGCCGACGCGAGCGCGTCATCTACTGGGGAATGCGGCGGAGCCTTCAACATCAGCGCCTGCTGGCGTATGGCTATATCCGCGAGGAGAACCGCGATATTCGAGCGCTTGCGGTCAGTTTGACGCCTGCGGGCCGCACCGCGCTCGAGGATGATCCCGGGGTGGCTTGAACAACCGCCGTCCTATCGATGCGGCTGGTGTTGTGGCGCTCCCTCTTTGAGCGCTGGCCCATGTGTGGCTAACGATGCTTCGCTTTCCGCCGTGACATTGCGTCAGGTCGAGTTCGAGTGCTTTCACCACCGCCCACTGCACGTTGCGATTCGGCACGATGGTGCAGGTCATCAATACAAATAACGGCCGCATCATCACCGTGCGCATCAACGACCGCGGTCCTTTCATCAGTGTCCAAATTTGCAAGCCGTTGGGGAACTCGGCACACTAGCCGAGCGTTTCCTTGGTTCGAATCATATCAAGCCGCCTCTGCGAGCCTGTAGGACCAAGTGTGGATGACAGGATGACGATTGACATCGGCTATGCCGGCCATGATGCGTTCCTTGAGCTCGTGCTTGGAGGTTACCCGGATGTGGCGCAGCACCGAGCGGGCGAACTTGGAGAAGAAGCCCTCAATGAGGTTGAGCCACGAGCCGTGCTTGGGGATGAAGGTGAACTGGAAGCGTCCAGCTGGTCGAGAAGCCAGCCAAGCTCTGGTTTCTCTCGATATGTGCGCGGAATGATTGTCGAGGACCAGGTTGATTGCGGTACTGGTTGGGTAAGCGGCATCGAGAAGCTTGAGGAATTCGACGAACTCGCGGCTACGATGACGGTCTCTGACGAGCGCGTGGACCTTGCCAGTGAGCAGATCAATACCCGCCAGCAGGCTGAGTGTGCCATGGCGTTTGTACTCATGATCCCGTGCAAAGGTGGCGTGAAGGCCGGGCTCGGGCGGCAAATCCGGAGCCCTCGTCGCGATGGCCTCGATTCCGGGCTTCTCGTCGTAGGAGAGGATGGCCACCCGTTTGACCAACTGCTTCGACTTGGCAGGGGCTTTTTTCAGGACTGCAACCTCGCGATAGACGCAAAGAACCTCCGCCATCTTCTGTTCGAACTCGGCGTCGCGGTCTTCAAGATAGTAGCGCACCTTGTGCGGCTTGATTTCCTCTTTGCCGAGGATCTTGCACACGGTGCCCTGGACCAAATGCGCACCTGTGGCCGGCAGCCGGTCCACGTTCGCGCGCATGGCGTGCCAGCAGGCGCGTCGTCCACAGTTCATGCGGATAGCCGTGGTCCTTGGCTTTGTCGCACGCCACAGACACCAGCCAAGCCTTGGCTTCCGGCGTGATCGTCGGTTCTTTGCCTGGCCGCGGTCGGTCGTCGAGTGCCGCCAGCGGGCCATAGGCGAGCGCCCGCTCTGCACAGCGCTGTACCGTCTGATGATGGACGCCAAGTTTTTTGCCCACCGCACAGAACGAGGGATGGTCGCGATAAGCCAGCAGCATCTGTGCCCGCGATACGCGGCTCGCCAGCTCGGTTCTCGAACGCGAAACAGTCGTCAATATCGCAAGCTCTTCTCTGCTCATCGCCAATTCGACCGCTCGCCGCCATCCTGCCATTACCCCGCTCCTCGTCTGGCCAATCGCAAACGAGGAATCCGCCAACAAACCACCAGTTCCATGAGGGCAGGTTTCATGGAATTGATCGTCTAGTGTAAGGTGCATAAACTGTGTCGATGTAGGCTCTCGTTCGCCATCCCGCCTGCGCACCACCAACAAAGCAAAGGCGCAAGCATCTAAGCAGCGAGTTCTTCCTTGGTCTCTGGCAAAAAGAACGCAAGAACCAAGAGCGCAATGAACCCCTCGCCCGCGAGGCTCACAAGCCCCGCTGAGTATTCAAAATAGTCGACGATGAAGCCTGTAAGTGTCGGACTGAGGGAGGCACCGACGCCCATTATTGTGCCGAACATGCCCTGGGCGAGATTGAAGCGTCCTGTGCCTTTCGTCACATCGGCGATGACCAGTGCCGTCGTCACTCCGAGCACGGCCCCAGTGATACCGTCGAGCACTTGAATGACGATCAGCGCAAGCGGATTGCTGGTCAAAGCAAACAGGACCGCGCGGAGCGGTTGAGCGGCGAATCCAACGAGCAGCAGCGGCTTGCGACCATTTTTCTCGGCTTGCTCTCCGATCCACGGCGCGAGCAGCGCCACGATGAGCTGCGGCACGATGATCAAGGCCGCTATGACGGGTGCCGCCTGGCGTTTGCCTTCATAGGCTAGCATCCCATTGACGAGCGGCAGCATGGATGCATTCGCGAGCTGAAACAGGACCGCGCGGAGCGGTTGAGCGGCCGTCGTTTCTTTAACAGTGCCGCATGGCGCTTCGCTCGCTGGAGGCGATCAGCACGGGCGTGTTCAGCACCGGAGGCACGCCCAAAATCAATCTCATCAGGGCGAATCAGACTCAGCGCAATGAGCACCGGAACGGCGAGTACAGCGGGGACGATCATTGCCCAGGGCGACTTGGAATATGCGACAAGGGCCATCGTAAGGGTAACCACGATGCCCCCGGCGGCGGCGAACCGCTGGTTCTGTCCGAGCCGTTCCGCCAATGCCGCGTGACCAACAAGTCCAAGAGTAATAGCAACAACGCCCGGCCCTAGGACGCCGCCAGTGATCCCCTGCAACACTTCCGCTAGGGCGACCAGCGCGAAGCTAGGCCAAAGGCCCAAGATCAAGGTACTTAACGCCACGATTACCACACCAGTCCCGACCAGCAGGCGTTTCGCACGCACGACATCCAGAAGCTCGCCGCCAGGCACCTGACTGACCAGACTGGCGATGCCGCCTATGCTGAGGACAAGACCGATGTCTTTGGCAGTCCACTCCTGAACCGCTAGGTAGGCGGCGGCAATGGGGCCAAACGCAGTCTGCATACCGGCCAGAAAGAAGTTGAGCCAGCTCAAGGCAAGCAGGCTCTGCCGCGACGGTCCAGCGGGCTCTCCGGACAGCGGCTCAATAACGCTCACCACTGGAGCGGCCCCGAGTCAACGACGACGATGTTCATTGCCCAGCCCCTCTTGGTAGCCTCCGCAGCGGCGGCCTGGATCAACGATTGGGCACGTTGCGCCCCAATCGGCACTCCGTAGGGGTTGCTGAAGGGCATCTTCTCAGGAATGGCGTCGAGATTGGGCGGAGCAGGTTGCTGGGCGCTTATATCGTTGCTGGCCAGCATCGCCGCACCGAGGAACAATGACGTCAAAATATGCCTTCGCATGTGTAAACTCGGAGGAGAAATCGGGTCTCTGAAACCTGATCCATCCAAGGAGGGCCCGGTCTCGAAAGGGACCGGGCTTTAATTTCCATTGCGCAGGGCGGTACGTCTGCGCTCTTCAGTCTGCCGTCTCAGGACTTCATATCCTTCGGCAATCCTGAGCATTCGCGCCTTTACGTTCGCGTCATTCAGCAAACTGACTGTGACGCGGATGCTTTCTGCGCAATCGCGCCAGTGGTCGGGATCAGTTACAGGAAGGCTCGTGGTCGACATCTCGCTCTCCTGATAGCGAACCTGCACGCGAGGGGCGTAATCCTCGTGAGGAGCGGGGACCTACACCCTTCTGGTGACAGTTTCGCGAACAAAGCGACAAAGGTTCCAGGCTAAGGACATTTCGTTCCACGCGCAGAGGACCCTCTGACGTAGTAGATGAAACGCCCCCGCCAGAAAGTTGTTTCACGGAGCGATAGTGGTCACCAGAACCAAGCGAGAAAGTTTATGGGAACTGGGCGCCACATCATGCAGCCCCCTTGGTAGCGCTGAGGCCGACACTGAAGTGCAGACCATTGAAGCAGCTGCCAAGAAAGTTCGCCTCGGGCTAGGCTTTCAGAGCCTAAGCCTTTTGAAGTCTTATCTCCTGGCGGAGCGTGGCCTGCGGATACGGAACAGGATCTCAACGTATGACGGCGTGTCCATGGGAGCCCCCCAAGTCAACCTGCGGCGACTATCCGTCCCAAGCGTCCTACGATGTGATTACTAAAGACTTACATTTTGGTGAGATTCGGGCGTCGCGCATGTTGCCGAGCGTCATCGGCGGGGTGGGAGGACGCTTGGGTTTAGCAGCCGTTACGCGCGCGTTTATCGGCGAGCCGGGATGTTCGCGTTTGTGGCTAGGCATCTTCAGGTCGATGAACGAGCTTATAAGCCGGAACCGAGGTTGATTTCCACTCGGTCATGTTCCTTCGCAAACCACACATTTTGCAAGACCGCTCTCGATCTGGCGACGCTGGGAAAACGTCACGGCATACAGTGCGCCACAATGGGGACAAAAGAAGGAACTTCCCGGCGTGATTTCCCCTGTCAATGGCATAGGGCGCCTCCGTTCGCTCAAGGCAATTCTACGCCTCCCAAAGAGTTCGTTCCAGAACCCACTGCACGCCCCAACTCGCGCATGTTGCCGAGCCTCATTGGCGGGTCGGGAGGGTGCTTGGGGGGTGGCCTGTCCTTAGGTATCCTTTTCGTCGTCGCCATCTCCGCCCATGATCTCGGACGCGTCGATGTCCTCGTCTTCCACTTCCTCCGACAGGGTTCTTCAGCACCGCCAACAACGCTTCCGGTTCGCTCGCCACCTTCACTTCCCGAACGATCTTGCCCACGTCATCCACAATGCAACGCTGGTCTCCTTGACCGATACGTCGAGTCCAGCAAAATGGTCCATGCTGCGCTTCTCCTTCTGATGCCCCCCTTGCACCTGCGCGGGTTCAACGCCACATTCTCGGATTATCTTCAGTTTTTCAGTTTTTTGGACTGCCCGAGCATCGTCGCTCGATTAAAAGCAACGTCCGACCGGGAGCAGCAATTAACAGAACTCATGAGACGAGCTAACGAAGGCACTGGTGGCTTCATCGTGAATGCCATCGTCCATCAGGATGACATCAATACCGCTCGCCCAAACATACGCGAGTTACGCAAAGCCGCCGAAGGGACCACGATGCACAATTGAGCCTGCGCCGGCAGCGCAGTAAATGGGCCGAACTGGAAGGAACCGCCGGCGCAGCCCACGCGCCGGTACTAGAGATGCAATTGTTAACCAGTTGGCAGCTACAATGGGTTTGAGGTGTATTCACCACGGATTCCAAGACTGATGATTACCCCAAGACCGGAGCCACTAAATTATGTCAGCCGTGCCGATCTGGCGGCAGAATTGAGCGTCTTGGAAAGTTCGGTTGATGAAATGGTCCGGCGGGGTGTTCTTCCGCGTCCGACGGTGCAGACCTCCGAAGGACCACGATGGTCCTGGAAGCTGGTTGAAAAGGCCCTTGCGTTGTTTGAGCCACCGCAGCGCGGTGACCATCTACGCGAACGCCCCGTCTAATCCGCACTGCCTCGAGGCCCCAACCACTTAACGAGCCGGTACTTCCGCCGGTAGTCACGTCGCCCCTGGTTTACAGCGAGCTTTTCTACCAACCAAACAATCGCGAAGACTAAAGCCGTAGCAACCGACATTACGGCGACACCGTAGATCAGGCTGATCACCCAGAACATCATCGAATCCTGCCCCCATCGCAGCAGTTTTGCTAAATGGTGCGTAGACCGGCACCCCGGCGCTGCGATCTCAAGCTTGATCCCGTCGGGCTCCTGTCGGCGATGCTCGCCCAATGCGCTGTCCGGAAAGTGGAAATGTTGATGGCTGAACGGCCGCGAGGCTCGCGCCACCCGAGGTTGCTGTCAATGGGCTGCTCAGAGCGAGCTTAATGCGACGCAGTGCCCTCATGATCTAGCGCGATCACACGCTTGCCTGATCAGCAATCTCTGCTCGCACGGAACCAGGTTTCACGCCAGTTTGGCCGATACCAGAACCTTGCTCCATGACCGACTTCATTGCCTCTACCCCTCTCAGGATAGCCATGTGTGCGGCGGTGTCTGGTTGCCCTTCTTTGATTTCGAACTCAACCCAAACCGGGACTGCGAACTTGCTCATTCTATTTCTCCAATGACGGCCACTCCTGCGAACCGAATCAGGAAAGTGTAGTGGCACTGAGCGAACGGCTTGAGGCCGACCAATAGTCCGACATGGTTAGCAAAAGGTTGATGCTGCGACTTCGACCGGTCAACCGTTAGCGCGGCTCAATACAACTCAATCTCTTGCCGCGACCGGGCTTCCTTTGGCCAGTTTCATTCTTCCTAAACCTAAACATTGCTAGGCCATCGGAGTGGCTCAACCGCCGAGACCACGACGCGAGACGAGCCGCTGCCCAGAGACCGACGGATTCAACGACCCTAAAGCACCGATGAAACGATTACTGCTGGCCGGCATTCTCGCAGCTACAATGACACCATCGCTTGCCGATGCGATTGACGCAAGCACCCCATGTTCCGTTGCTATTCAGGTGTTTGATTCTGAGAAGCGCGCAGGGGAGGTCCTCGCGGGCGCTCCTTCCCCACACGTGTTAGAAGTGGGCGACTACATCATGCGCATGATGGAACAACTCGATCGCCAGTATACCGACGCAGGCAAGTTGGGAGTTTGGTCGGACTTCTCGGACGGAGGAAAGCACGCGATTGCGGCAAGCGCGGTAGCGAATTGTCGACTCCACCCGAGCCGGACGATCCACGAGGCGGCCGACGCTGTTTATCGTAGCGTGCGCGACATCCACATTCAGTTGGGCATCGTGAAATAGAGCGATACGTACCGGCGGTGCTCAGCGCGGGCCGGCCTTCCTAACACTAACTATGGCCGTAACAATGCGCCTCTGTTAGACTCTCAATCTATCACCGATGGGGTTGCCGAATGGTCGCGATCCGCGTGTTGTCCGCACTTGTGGGCGCGGCGCTGGCGCTCGGGGCGTGCAGCGGAAACACAACGATACCATCCTCGCCTACTCAACCGGCAGCGCCTCAACAGCCCGCGGCTCCAGGACAGGCGCCTGCAAAGCTACCACCGCTGTAGTCACTTCCGAGGCCGCGCACGCTTGATTGGCACGCCGGCGCATCGACGCAAAGTCTCTGGACCCCAAACGTTCCGGGGTCGCACTAAATTCTCGCGTGAATTCAAATGTTTTGGCGCGCGATTCCGGGGAAGCGACATGTGGAAGTTCGAATCCTTCCATCCCAGCCACACAGTCTCGCTATTTTGGCGCGTTAGGTGAGTACACGGAAACGGTTTGAAGTTCCGGGCGTTAGCTCACCCCAGCCCGGTCTCTGGGCGCTTGGTTTTCGGGTTTTCGGTTCGAAACAACTGAATTTCGCCGCGCAGTCTCAGTTCGGATTTTTCCAATTTCCGTTTTTGGAGCGCCCCCAAACGGAGACTGGTTCGACAATGGCTAATATCACTCATGCCGCCGCGTGAAGCGTGACGGCATCAAAACCGGGGAAGCCGATTATCCGGCTTGCTTGCCTGGTAAGACATCCGGCTGTGAACCGGGGCCATGCAGATCGACAGGTTCGTTCACGGGATATGGATTGCGCGGGCCTTTCGGATCCGGTCCGCTCGGCTCAGTATTCGGTTTGGTCGGGTCTTGTTTGTTGGGCATATGACGACGCACTCGGCGCGCGGGCCGGTTGGCACGGGATCATCAATATCGATGGCGTCGGGGCTCCAAGTTGCACCACCGAGCGGGACCGCTTAACACCCGTGCAGATGCTCGGGATTTGTCCGTAAGCGCCGGTGTTACCCGTGCTCCCACTGTCCCGTTTGGACCCACCGCGCGCGCATTGTTCTGCGCCGCCGTCGGGTTATCGCGGGCAGGCACATTTCCTTGCTCTTCCTGGACGACGCTGGGCGGAAGGTCGCCGATAGTTCGGTCATCGGATCCGTGCTCAGCCGACGACGAATTCTTCGCGCACGATCGACGGCCACTCCGGCCGTGGCCCCAACAGCTACTGGCCGCGTCGAAAGACGAGCGTGCTGGATTGGCTCATCAACGGGACGCGCCAGGAACGCTTCCTGGATATCATCTTTGGGGAATTCAGCGTCAGGCTGCGCGCGGACGGCATCCCGATCGTCAGGGCCGTTATGCAGTTACGGATGCTTCATCCCATGAAGCCGCGATGTCGGCGGGCGCGACAGAGATTCCACCGACCAGCGTCGCCTACAAGCACGCCGGCAAAATGTATATGTTTGATAGTACGGCCCCAGCCTGCGCTGTCGGTCACTCGTGCACCATCAGGGGCTGAGTCTCTGGTCGGGCCGCCCCGAGCCCCTATCAGCCATCGCCAACCCGTGGACACCTCTCGCCATATTGCCCAGACGATTTTGAGAAACCAATTTCCCGTTGTGCGTACTGTCGAGTTGCTGGCACGGGCACGAATGAGATAGCTCGCAAGCCGCGCCGCAGACCGTGCATTCGTGGTGTAGTGCTCACGTAAATAGCCTGTGAGAGCGTGTGCGTTGCGACCGTGCCCCAAGCCACGCGCCGAAGGGTGACATCCCAAGCAGTCGGTATTGAATAGCTGCTCGGGGGTCTTACCGGCACTATAATCGGTGAGAGCTGGTGCCGCGCTAGGCAGCATCGCCGTTGCAGGCAGGCACGATGCTACTGCGACCAGTAGGCGCCGTTGCAGGGAGATCATTGCGGCCGGTCAACCTCCGCAAGTAACTGCACCATCCGTAGTCGAGTGCGGGCAATCTCGGTGGCACTCTTTCCGACAAATCTTGATTTTTAGTGTTGTTGGGAGCTGGACTGGCGGGAGAGTGAAGGTTGACGGGCGCCAGGGGCCGGCGGCTCCCCGCTAGTTCGACGGTCCCGTTGTAGTCATCAGCGCTGGGGCGAGGGCGGTTGGGCAGAAGGCGCCGGGGAAGGCACCGAGGATGATTGCACGGCCGGTGATCGCGCTGCAGGCTGCGGAGGTTTGCGCGGCATGGTCGCACGAGGTGTAGGCAGAGATGACATCTTCTGTCTTATGTCTTGCTCGGCCGCCTGCAGTTTCGCGATGTTCTGGATCATCTGATCTTGCTTGGCAGCGAGCTGCTCTAAGTTCTGCCGCACGACGGCGAGGTCGCGCGCCACGGGCTCAAGCTGCTGCGCCAACTCATGAGACGTTACAGCTGTAGAGGCCTCTCCTGTCTGTGCAACGGGCGCTGTTTGCGGAAGTCCCGCATTCTGCCCGGAAACCATACTATCGGAGGGTGACTTTGTTGAAACGGGTAACAGCCAGCCCAGTGACGGAGCCCGGGCCCTGAGCATCTCCTTTGCTTCGTTACCGTGGGACTGCCACGCAAGCGTCGCGGCGATGCCAATCAGAACCGGAAGCAAAACGCGGGTAAGGGCGCGAAATATTCGGCCTCTAAACGAGGGCCTGTCACTTGCGAGGGGATCGTCGTTGAAGCCGGAGGGGCGAGGAGGTGCTTCTGCTCGAGTGCATGCGCTCAGTAAAACCTTAGCCGAAATTTGCCGCGCTTTAGCAGGTTTAACTGGGTCTGACCTAAGATGCGAGGCATCTTATCAGCGCTATCGCATCTTAAATGTCCGACGCCAATTTCCATCCTTGGAGGATAGACATGACTGAGCTCTCTGAACGACTCGCCGAGTTGTCGGTTCGTGCGAAGAATGCTGATACAAACGTCAAATCCACCCTGATTAGATGCATACTCGTCCTCGCGTCAGCCGGCGCGTTGGCCTCATCGGCAACTGCCCCTGTCGCAGCTGCTCCGCTTCTGTCCAATACCGCGGCCGTGAAGGCTGCGGCCGACACAGCGGTCACGCATGTGCGCTGGTACTACCGCTATCCGAGTTATGGCTACGGATACGTGTATTCGCCTTATTACAGCTATGGCTACGGGCCGTATGCCTATGTCTACGGATACGGCTACTCGCCCTACTACAGTTACGGCTATGCCCCGTATAGCTATGGATACAGCTCCTACGCTTACGCGCCCTGGTACTAAGGGCACAGCGTCCCCAATCAGTGATACCAAAACGAAGAAGCCCGGTAGTGCCAGGTCTTTATAGGCAGACGCCGCGCAAGCGAAGCACGATTGAAGATGGTGAGGTGGGAGATGCGTTGGATAGTTATTCTCGACCAGGATGATCTGACGCTCGCGATTGCCGTAGCTATTTCTATGGTCGCGATTTCGCTTGCACTTTTCTAGTGCTGGGAAAGTGTGCCGCGCGACGAGTTCAAACGCGATCAAGTCTCGAGCTTCCCGGTTTTTCGCGGGGCAATGGTAGTTAGATTGGGCTTAATCGCTTCGGCCTGCTTTTTGGTTTCTTCTGGGTCGTCGCATCGAGACAATCGCGCCGAGCGCATGGGCCGAATATGGGCGCCGAATATGGGCACTGAAACCGAATTGAAATTCGAGGTCGCGCCGCAAGACCTTCGGAAGTTGAAAGCTGCGCCGGCTCTGCACCGAAAGCCGGCGAAGGAAGAAAATCTGATTTCAGTTTACTTCGACACGCCGAAGCACAAGCTGGCCAGGAATGGCGTCTCACTGCGCGTGCGGCACAACGGCGACAAACGCCTCCAGACCGCCAAATCCGAAGGGCCCGGCGGCTCCTTCAGACGAGGCGAATGGGAGCGTGAGATTAGGGGCAATGTTCCCAACCTTCGCAAAGCCCCTGGCACCGCGCTAGCACCCCTGCTGACCAATAAACTCAAGCGCAGGCTGAAGCCAATTTTCGCAACAAATGTTCACCGCACCAGGATACCCGTCTTTAAGAACGGGAGCCTCATAGAAGTGGCGCTGGACGAGGGGCAGGTTCGCGCCGGTCGGCAATCCGCTTCTATCAGCGAGCTCGAGTTGGAACTCAAACGCGGCAAGGCGAGTGACGTGTTCAAGCTAGCGCGCGAACTGGCAAAGCTTGTGCCCGCCAAACTAGAGCTCAAGAGCAAAGCCGAGCGTGGGTATGATCTCATCTCGCACAAGTCTACCCAAGCCGTTTGTGCGGAAAAAATCAAGCTTCGACGCGGTATGAGCACCGCGGACGCCTTCCGCATCATTGCTCGGTCGACTTTGCGACACATCACTGCCAACGAAATCATGGTGCAAAGGTCTGACTCCGAAGGCATGCACCAGATGCGTGTCGGCCTGCGCCGTCTGCGCGCGGCTATATCGCTGTTCTCCAAATTGTTTGGCGACAAGCAGACCGAGCGGATCAAGTCCGAGCTCAATTGGCTTGAAAGGGGAGAACTTTCGCCCGCGCGAGACCTCGATGTCTACGAGAAAGGCACGGTCGAACCGCTGCGCCGCGCCGCACCAGCAACGCGGGGAATGAAGGAACTGGAACACGCGCTCGCGTCGCGACGCGCCGCCGCCTTCGCCAAGGCTAAGGCCGTCATCGACTCGCCACGTTATCGTTCACTTCTCCTCGAGACGTTGCAATGGCTTGAAGTTGGAGATTGGGCCAAGCGCTCGCGTCGTTTTTGCGATCGACCCATCGAACGGTTCGCCGCGGATATTCTCGCGCGACGTACCAAGAATGCGACCAAGAAAGCAAAAAGGCTGCGTGAGCTTGACACCCGACAGCGCCACAAGCTGCGGATCGCCGTGAAGAAGCTGCGCTATGCGAGCGATTTTTTTGGACACCTGTTCGGCAGCCATAAGGCGAGGAAGCGCGTGTCTGGTTTTAAAGCTTGTTTGACGGATTTGCAGGATCACCTAGGCGCTCTTAACGACATCGCGGTTCACCAGAAGCTGGGGCCCAAGCTTGTGGCAGGGAAGTCGAACACGAAAGTCCGCGCACGAGCCTTTGCCGCCCGTATCGTATCCGACCGCGAACAAAGCGAAATAGAACCGCTTCTGAAAGCTGCGGGCAAAGACGCTCAGAAATTCGAGCGTATCCGGCCATTCTGGACTTGAGTCTGAAGGAATCTGCTGGATTGGAAACAGGGCCGTTAAGATATGCGGCAGGGACAACGCTTCTTGCGTGCCGAGCTGCCGGCCATCCTGGCTACACCCCCGATGTCCTGTCACCTCGTATGGTGCAGGTGATCGAGGGCCTGGCCGGCGACAGGCGCCGGCTGGATGAGCGGATCGCACGACGACGATAGGCATCCGTCTGGCTCGGTCCATAACTCATCAACCCGCCTGCCTCGGGATATTGCCGCGAAACATAGCTCGCCGACAGCGCGTGATGGATCGCTAACGCGACTACTTGTCGGCGTTGGCTGAGGAAAGTTGGACCGCTGCCGACGAGCAGCGCGCCGACGCCAGCTTGGACGATAGTCGCGAACGCGGCATCGATTTCGCGCTCGTTTGCGGCTTTCAGGATCAGGATTTGGTGCGGCCGGGTTCCTCAGCATCTTTCTTTTCGGTCTCGGCGTCGGGAAGAGTTGGGTCCAGCAGAACGGCGACGACGGCAGCCTTCGGAACCAGTTCGGTCAGCAGGCCCAGCCGCTTGGCCGACAACTCAACCGTATCAAAGACCACTCCCGTGACGTTGCCACCCGGTCGCGAGGGGGAGGGTGCTCGGTGGGTTCTCGGGGGCTCCCCGGCGGCTAGGCGCCGCGTGCGCGTATCGCACTCTAAATCCGTATTTGCTGTTTTTAGCACCTCTTTAGTGGCCACAGCCGGCTGCTCTTCGTAGTTGATGGTATCGACATCGGATGGCGTGCCCTACGGCCTTTGCTCCGCTCACCGAACGGAAGGCCGCACGCAAAGGAGAGCTGAAATGTCGGAGATCCTCACATACCCCCGAACAAGCGGCGGCGTTGTGACTTTCTCCGGTGAGGGCGTCGCGAAGGAAAGTAAAGCTTATACCGTGGGCAGCTACCTCGCGGAACGCCTTTCTCAAATAGGGCTGAAGCATCATTTCGCCGTCGCGGGCGACTACAATCTTGTCCTCCTCGACCAACTGCTGTCCAACAAGGCTCTCGGGCAGGTCTATTGCTCAAACGAATTGAATTGCGGATTCAGCGCGGAAGGCTACGCGCGGGCGCACGGCGCGGCCGCTGCTGTCGTCACATTCAGCGTCGGGGCGCTCTCGGCCTTCAACGCTATTGATGGCGCCTATGCCGAAAACCTGCCGGTCATCCTGATTTCTGGCGCCCCGAACAGCAACGACCGGGCATCCGAGCACCTATTACATCACACGCTCGGCACACATGATTTTTCTTACCAGCTCGAGATGGCGAAGAAGATCACTTGCGCCGCCGTCTCCATCACTTCGGCGGCCGACGCCCCGGCGCTGATCGATCACGCTATTCGCACTGCGCTTCGTGAGAAGAAAGCGGCCTATATCGAGATCGCCTGCAACATCTCCGGCGCCTCCTGTGCCGCACCCGGACCTATCAGCGCTGTCACCCCAGAGGCGATGGCGTTAGCGCAGGCCGTGCTGGTGACGCCGATCATCGCAGCGCTGACGCGTCAGACGGTCGAAGACGTCTGGTCGGAGTATCGCGACGAACTCACCGCTATGCGCGTCGCACCGATGCGGCGGGTGGCGACGCTCATCTGGGATGCGCGCTTCAGCCTGACGACCGCGCTGCTCGCGGGTTTTGGCCGCGCAGCCGCGGAGGTCGGCACCGTGATCATTGTCGGCGGCAACATCGAGGGCTTCACACGCGTCATGACCACCACAATCGCGCTTGAAACCTCCAAGGGCGACCTGCCGCTCGCGCTCGGCCTCGGTGTGGTGCTGATTGCGCTCATCATCGTGGTCAATGCGCTGGCGTGGGGCGTGCGCCGGTTCGGCGAATTGCGGACGGGATGAAGCGATGCGCGCGCCGTCAAGCGACCTGCCGATTGTGTTCGAGGATGCTTGCGTCCGCGCCCGTGACGTGGCGATCCTGGAACGCATTGGGCTTGCACTCGGACCGGGTGAGCCCACGGTCCTGATCGGCCCCAACGGTGCCGGAAAGACGACGCTGATCCGTCTCGCCGCGGGCCTTGCCGCACCCACGTCCGGCCAGTTGACCTGGGGCGGCAAGCCGCAGACCGACGGCCGGCGGATCGCGGTCGTGTTCCAGCGTCCGATCATGCTACGCCGATCCGTTACCGCGAACGTGGCCTATGGGCTGCCGCGATGTCCTGCGCTCGAGCGCAGACAACGCATCGATGATCTGCTCGCGCAGGTCGGCCTTGCTCATTTGCGGGACCGGCCGGCGCGACGATTGTCGGGCGGCGAGCAACAGCGGCTGGCGCTTGCGCGTGCGCTCGCGCGCGAGCCCGAGGTACCGCAAGCCTCGACCCGGCGTACGTACGGGCCGTGGAAGACGTGGTGCGCGCGGTGGCGGGATCGGGCGTGAAGGTCGTGTTGGCGACCCAGAACCTTGGGCAGGCGCGTCGACTCGCCGGGGAGATCGTGTTCCTGCTACGCGGACGCGTGCACGAGCGCGCGCCCGTTGCCACGTTCTTTAACGCCCCGGAAACCCCCGAGGCCGCCGCATTCCTGCGCGGCGATCTGGTTGTTTGATTGAGGGAGAGGATCGATGCGTTGTCGCGACGGCTGCTCATTGCTTTGCTCGCAACTCTGACGCTGGGCGCGCCGGCATTTGCGCAGGGCAAAGCGGGCGCTCCCTCACCTGACAAATCGATCGTCGTTGCCTCCACGACTTCGACCCAGGACTCCGGTCTCTTTGGCCACATCCTGCCGATCTTCAAGGCCAAGACCGGCATCGACGTGAAGGTGATCGCACAGGGCACCGGCCACGGCGCTCGATACTGGCCGGCGCGGCGACGCCGATGTGGTGTTCGTGAACGCAAGGCCGGCGGAGCAACAATTCCTGGCCGAAGGCGCGGGCGTAGCGCGCCCCGGTCATGTACAACGACTTCGTCCTGATCGGCCCAAAGAAGCGACCCCGCCGGTATCGCTGGCTCCAAGGATATCGTCGCGGCGCTCAAGGCGATCAAAGCCAAGGGCGCGCCATTCGTCTCGCACGGCGACGCCTAAGCGGCTTATGAACGTATTGACTGGGATTACGATTGCTGGTTGCGGGGACGCGCAATGACGACTCGAGGCCGGTGGGCAGAGCTGTCCGATAATCGAATACGATGGGCGATTATCGTTATCTTTGCGTTGTTAGTGGCGACGGTTTGGCTGTGATATCGGCGACGAGCCGTCGCGCTCTGCATGGCGCAAGTTTAACCGCCGAATGATCGTCTAGCGCGAGCACTCGATCGCGACCGAGGCGTCGCACAAGCCGTTGCGACAATCGTTGGCCGCAACGGCAAGTGTTGTATCGCGTTCGCGATCGACACGCCGAAACGACAGGACCTGATCAAAATCACGGGAGCGGCAATAGGCGGTCGCCACCACAGTCCCGCAGGGTGCTCCGGTCGCCAGGCAGCGGTCGATCCTATAGCCGTCGGGATCGTTGGCTACCGTGAAGATGCGTTTTTCCGCACTCGCGGGCGCGGCAAAGAATGAAGCCGCAAGGCTCGCAGCCACGATGATACGCATCTGCAACATGTCAGGTCTCGTTTGCGTGCCGCGCTTCCGTTAAGCGCACGGCATCCGATGTCAATGCCGTCAACTTAATGATGGCAGGGTGTTGTGGCCATCGAAGAGGTGTTAAGAACAGCAAATTCGGATTAAGACTGAGATGCGCGCACGCGCGCGCGGCCGCGGCGTGACTTTATGATGGACGCACACAAAGGCTTGCCTCGCTTATCGGGCAGCTGACACGTGCTGCGCCCGATGGCCTTGCGGACGTTGCGCTGATCGAGTGAGTTGTTGATCCGAGTTATTTCGGCCATCAGCTGATCGAAGATTGCACGCGCCAATGTTACAACAGCACGGTTTGAGCGTAGCGAACGGGTGTGGAGTGGTAAGGCTGCCTAATGCAAAGCAACAATACGCGCCAAACGACGTAGCAACTACTCTTGAGGCGCAGATTGGAGACCTGCAACAGCTTGTCGCTATCCTGCAGGCTCAACTCGCGGATCTGCGTAAGCAAAAGGATAAGTGGCAGAGCAAGGCCGAGCGGATCAGCCTTGTGTCACCGTGTGAATGTGTATTAGCCACCGTGGAAATCCAAGGCCGGCAACTTGTACCGGGCATCGCGATGGTCAGGTGACGGCTCACGCGGGAGATCAATCGCGACGAAACATGACAAACTGGCATTTCAAATCCGGGTCCTCGGGCTATTGGCCGTGGAGGTTGCCATCGGATTAGCGTCTGTTGGGGTCGTGGTTGTGTTCGCGAAATACGGCCTCTGAATCAGAAAAGCCAATCCGCTCCGTGCTGTCCCAACAGCCATGGTATACGGCGCCAATGACCCCCAAGCCGAAGCAGCCGCCCGGGCGGCCGATCGGGAAGTGATCGGCTGGACTGCGACCACCGCCGGCGTCTATTGCCGGCAGCCTGATCATGACCGCGCTTGCGGTCGTCATCGGCACGCCGCTTGGCATGCTGGCCGGCACCTACATGGCCGAATACGGCCGCCACACCCGGTTGACGCAGGTCGTGCGCTTCATCAACGACATTCTATTGAGCGCTCCGTCCATCGTCATCGGCCTCTTCATATACGAAATATTCGTCTATCAGGTGGGACACTTTTCCGGCTGGTCGGGTGCCATTGCGCTCGCAGTCATCGTGGTTCCCGTGGTCGTTCGCACCACCGAGGATATGCTTCTGCTGGTGCCCGATACATTGCGCGAGGCGTCCGTCTCGATCGGCATGCCGCGCGCGCACATGATCTCCCACATCTGCTACCGCGCGGCGAGCGCCGGCCTCATCACTGGGGTCCTGCTGGCGGTGGCGCGCGTCAGTGGCGAAACGGCGCCATTGCTGTTCACCGCACTCAACAATCAGTTCTTCAGCCTCAATCTCAACGCGCCGATGGCGAGTCTGCCGGTCGTCATCTTCCAGTTTGCACTCAGCCCCTACAAGGAATGGCAGGCACTAGCTTGGGTCGGCGCGCTGATCATAACGTTTGCGGTGCTGGCCCTCAGCGTGACAGCTCGCGCACTCGGGTCCAAGGAGCCGCTATGACCATGGCCAAAAACACGGCGGCATTCACGACGCAATCGGTCTATGCGATCAGATAGTCCATTAGAAGAAAAAGTATCCGTGCGCGACCTGAATTTCTACTACGGCGACAGAGCGCTTAAGCGCGTGAACGTGCCGCTCAACCGGCTTGGTGACCGCCTTCATCGGCCCGTCCGGCTGTGGAAAATCCACCTTGCTACGTGTGCTCAATCGCATCTACGACCTTTATCCCAATCAGCGCCCAGAAGGCGAGGTCCTGCTTGACAACCAGAACGTGCTGAGCCCGACATTGGATCTGAACCTGTTGCGCGCGCGTTGGGATGGTGTTCCAGAAGCCGACGCCGTTTCCGATGTCGATCTACGAAAACATCGCCTTCGGCATCCGGCTCTACGATCGCCTGTTCAAGGCAGATTTGGACACTCGGGTAAAATCGGCGCTGCGGCGGGCAGCGTTACGTTCATCGGTACGGAGCGGCCCGCATAGTCTGCCAGATCGATCTCTTCGAGAGCGAAATAGCTCGCAAACTGCTCGAACAGGCCCTGGCGAGGTCAACCGCCAGCTCGCACAGCTGCTGGGCATCAATCCTTCGGTGGTTGATTCGATCCTCTATGATGCGTTCGGCCAGCGGGTCGCGGCGCGCATCTATACGCGGCTCAACCAGTATTTCGTGATCCTCGAAGTGCAGCCCGATTTTCAGCTCGGGCCGAACGCGCTGAGCCGCATTTACGCGACCTCGTCGAGCGGCCGGCAAGTACCGCTGAGCGAAATCGCCAAGATCACCTCGACGGTTGCGCCGATCGCGATCAACCATCAGGGCCAATTCCCGTCGGTAACGCTGAGCTTCAACCTTCCTCCGAATGTCTCTATCGGCGCGGCGGTCTCAGCAATCCAGCAAGTCACGAAAGAGCTGCAGCTTCCGCCTTCGATCGTGACAAGTTTCCAGGGCAGCGCGCAGGCCTTTCAGAATTCGCTGAGCAGCACACCGATCCTGATCCTTGCCGCGCTGATCGCGGTCTACATCATCCTCGGTATGCTCTACGAGAGCACGATCCATCCAATCACGATTATCTCGACACTGCCCTCCGCCCCGCTCGGGGCGCTATTGACCCTGATGCTGTTCGGCATGCCTCTCGACGTCATCGGCATTATCGGCATCATTCTGTTGATTGGCATCGTCAAGAGGAACGGCATCATGCTGGTCGACTTCGCGTTGGCCGGCCAGCGCGAGCGCGGGCTCGGCACCGAGGAGGCAATCCACGAGGCTTGCCGCCTGCGCTTTCGCCCGATCATGATGACAACGATGTGCGCATTACTCGCCGGTATCCCGTTGATGCTCGGCACCGGTATCGGCTCGGAGATCCGCCAGCCGCTCGGCTACGCAATCGTCGGCGGCCTCTTGGTGTCGCAGCTGCTGACATTGTTCACGACGCCGATCGTCTACATCTACATGGACCGCTTGGGCCAATGGCTCGGCCACGGCCGAGGCGCCGCCGTCGAGGCGAACATCTCGGCGCAGTAGAGCAACGACATATCATTTTTGATTTTGTGGCGCCTTTTGGCCGGATCAGGCGAATGCGAACGTGGGGGCTCAGGTTTCGATCGCGATGTCAACGTCCAAACCAAGGCGTCAACGCGATCAGGGCTACGGCCCGACGTTTTCCAATTAAAATCGGAGGTGGGAACGTCCCAATGTGATGGACTCGCCCCTGCTCATACAAGGTGCTGATCTCCGACGCGTGCGGAACCCTCATGGCCGCAACGATCTTGACCCGTTGCGGGCGAACGCTTCGGCTAGTGCGATCCCATAAAATAACCCAGGCCCAAACTGTTATCAGCAACAAGGGCCGCCGTTTCGGAATTAAGTGTGACCCGTAAGTGCAATGTGGCGCAGCTCCCGCATGTTGCCTAGCCCATCGGCGCGCGTGCTAGCAAGATATGGTACGGCCCTGTTCTCTACCGGCGAGATTCCGAGCCTTATATGATAATTGCGGTCGCAGGAAATCGTGCGGCCGACGGAATCGCCATTGCCGAGATAAACCTTAAACTGATCTGGGATGTTATTACCGCGATTAAGATCGGCAATACTGGCCGCGTCTTTGTAGTCATGCCCACCCGGACATCAGTCGGGTGCTGCGCGGTGATGTCAGCACAGCCGAGTTCAATTGACTCAAGTCCGCCATTGCCGTCGGGAATGGATCGTCGGTTGTCACGACTGGCGATGAAGGCCAACTGTAGTCGCAGCCTCAGTACGCGCGGCCAAGGTCGGTTGGACGGTGATTGCGCAACAGCTCATTTCTGAGGCGTTCGTATCTATCCGTGCCATGCTGTGGCGTTCTCTGGCTCTCATTCTTATTGGCATATTTTTCGCTGCCGCACTCGCCTACTCGCTTGCGCTCCGTATGTCGGGACCGATCCGGCAATTAGAGGAGGGAGGTTCAGCGCATCGGCGCCAGCCAATTGGACCATCGCATAAAAATGTCGAGCGCCGCGCATCCGCTCTTGCTCAAGTCGAAGCAGTTCATCCGAGACAAGCCGCCATGCCTTGACGGCTTTCAGGTCGCCCTTCGTGCTCAGCTTCCGCACCCTGGAATGAGCGACAGACTTAGCACGGTAGTGCCCGTACAAACTCACACAGATCTAGCCGCCCGCTGGCACTGTGTTGAGCCTCAGTTCCTTGGTTCCGTCTTTTGCGTCATGTATCTGTTATAAAGGCCGGAAACTAAAGAACAGGATGCCGTATGTGGATTGTTGCTGAACGCGAGGCCGCGACGATATACGCCAGAACTCGCCTTCTAATCAAACACTGGCTAAGCAAAGCTCGAGCGCGCGGGCGCTCTGGCCTCTTGCGCTAGGTTCTTGTTGATGCCGGCCTCGGCAAGTATGGGCTCAAGCACCGAAGAAGCGCGCGGGCCGTCCAGGTCAGCGCGGCGCCAATCACCAATAGGCTTGCAGGCGATACGACCGCAGTCATGAGATATACCCAGGACGCTCCCTCGTCCATTGGCTCGATGATTGCTACCCAAGCGACCATGGCTAGCCATGCGATTGAAAGGAAAATCCACGTCCAGACCGCTGCTTGTGTTGCCGAGCGGATGCTTATTCTGGCGGCTTTGCGGAACCTTATGGTTCACGCTCTCACCTAACAGAGGCAAGCGGAAGGTTTGCATATCGTCGTTTTTGTTTGCAGGTGTTGCAAATTGGCATCACCGGGCGGATCAGTTGTCGAACGCTCAATTGTCCTCTCAATCCCGATCTCATATCCTTGTTGTGCTTCGCGGATTTTCCGTCGGAACGGGCGTTGCTCATGCTGTTCGACTACGATGGTACATCGCTTCCCGGCGACACCCAAAAGATCCAGATGGCCGATATCACAGCAGGGCGAGTAGCCCCAGGCAGTCGTGCGCAAACTGGCAGAAGAGATCGCGTAAAAGCCGTAGGTGAGCCCAGCGGTCGTTTCGATCAGACTGTTTGAAGATGGGTTTGGAGGCGCGTTGCATTTGGGCAACTGGCGAAGGAAAAGCTAGTGAGCTGCGGTTTTCGCCATTGCTCGACCAAATTGAGGTAAAGAATTGGCGCTGCTGGGTGACGGGTTGTTGGGCACGACTGAGGCAGAGCCTCGGTCAAAGCAGGGGGAAGGGGCATAACTCCGCGGCATTCTGCGACACGAGCCGCGACGCTGTGCGGAACAGCCGTCCTTGGCGCTTGTGTTGTTGTTTCTCTCGTTGGCTTCGGTTCACCACGAATCGAGAGCAAGGATACAGCTAGGATCGACACGCACCACGCGGCCTTCCCCAGCGCCGATCCGGCGCCCGTGAATCCACTATCGGCAACCGCAATAGCTAAGACCGAGAAGCTTGGTGACGATGTGATGACGCCAGGTCCGTCTGTGACGGAGACAGCCGCCTGGGCTGAGCCGGAATCCATCATCGAGACTAAGGCGCCCGATGCCCAGAACATAGAGACGGCGGGCTCAGGTCAGACCCAGCCCTTTATCGAGGCAGCGACGACCGACTCCTTGCACGCAGGCCAGGCCGAAACACTAGCCGCGCAGGCACTGGCGCCCGAAATGTCACCCGTGCCGACGACAACAGCCGAAGCGCCTGAGTCTCCGCACACCGAAGCCGAGTACGCGGTGAGTGCCCTCGAAACGTTCGACGAGTGCCCAGTGCCGGATATCTGCATCGATCAATACTTATGGTCGGCGTATCAGCGCACCCCCAAGCGCGACACCGTCAAGGAGGTGGAGCACAAGAAAGTCACGATCAGGAAGAAGGGCAAGACGCGAACCATCAACAAGACGGTTACGAAACTATTGGACGAGGACTTCACCTGGAAGGACGTAAAAGCGGCGGAAAGAGCCAGCATGTCGCTCAAAGACTACGTGATCGGCGGCATGGATCCGAGCTTCAAGCTGAAACTCTATCACGCGCTGCGCGCGCTCGAAGAGGCCGGTCTTGAGCCGGGCATCACGAGCGCGTTCCGCGATGATTACCGCCAATCGCTCGCGAAAGGCCTGAAAGCCGCAAGTGACCGATCATACCACGGCGGGAGCGCCCACGGCGGCTATGGCCACGGACTTGCGGCCGATGTTGTGAGCGTCAGGGGCGCGACCCGTGCGGAGCGATGCGCTTCCAGTGACCTCTTGTGGAAATGGATCGACGCCCACGGCAAGGAGTTTGGAGTCGGGCGACCGTATCTCGATCGAGATCCGCCGCATGTGGGACCGATCGACGGCAAGGAATACGCCGCTCACCAACACAAGGACACCGGGAAACACGCAGCATTGGAACGCAGGAAGCGCCAGCGATTGGCGGCTCGCGACGACCACGGCTCGGCGAAACGCGCAAAGATCGCAAGGCCATCAAGGGTGAGACTCATCAGCCCGCATCAAGCCGACTCGCGCAATTGGTCGGTTCGACGCTGGCGCGGGAGCATAGCGTCAGCATCTCTGCTGGGCGCTCCGTGATAACGCATCCTCGCTGTCACGAACCGAAAGCCTACGTGCCAGCATCTCAATTGCCAAATCCTCAACGTAGCATCGAGCTTCCTCAGCGGGCCGGGACGATGCTTGGGCTTCATCTATGTCGTGTTAGGCCGAACTGCTGCGAGCGCGCCACCATCGACCACAGCGCCGCTCCGCCGAGTGCCACGATCACTTGCGCCGGTGGGTTTGACGGACGAGCATCAAAAACGACTTGAACGGCGCGAGCCGTTGGAACCCCGAGCCTGGGTCAGGGTGTCACCTCTGGGCGGCGCGTTCAATATCCGAACAAGAAGAACGAGTTCTGTTGATGATATTGCGGGTGCTGATGTTGCGCGTATTGATAGTGATGCGCCTGCCGCGGTCGCTGACGCACCACGCGAGCTTGGGCAACGCGAGCACGCCCCCAGATCGTCCGGGCAGGTGGGACTGGACCGCGCACTGCTCGATTGATGCTCTCTTCAGTCTGCTGCACGCTGTTGCTGGCCACCATCGGAGTCATTGGCAAGTCTGTGGTGGCGGCCACCGGATCGGTGCCGACCGGTGCGGGCGCGCGTCGTGGCCAGGCAAAGTCGTCGGCGCGTCCCGCAGGAGCCGGAATCTGGGCCCCGTTCACCAGAACCCGGTTGGCGACCGCATCGATAATGGTCTGCTGCGGGGTCGTCCCGCCCAGCAGCCCGTCGGACTTCGACGGCTCAACTGCTGGCATTGAGAGGTATGATCGGCCCGGCCAGGGGACGCGGAGTACCGCCCACAGGCGACTGTGAGGCGACGGGCGCCTTCAGCAACGGTTCCTGCGGCAAGGGTACCGCAATTGGACCCGTCGGGGTGAGCGCGCGCTGGATTTCGCGCTCGACAAAGTGGGCGAGTTTCCGTGCCCCTGCCGGGGTGAAGAAGACGCCATCGGGTGTGCGCAGCCGCCGAATCTGTCCCTCGTAGTCTGGCCCCTGCATTGTGAACTGGCCGGCATCGTCAGAGAATCCGTCCCAAACATCGACGTAGGTGATGCCGGCCTTCTCGGCGTGGCTGCGGAAGAGATCGTTCAGGTACTGCATGTCTGCAGTGGAACGCGCGCCAAGCAATGGCGGCAGCCCCACCCAGAACACGGGTGCGCCCTTGCTCTTGAGGGCCTCAATCGTTTCATCAATCCGCTTGCCGTAGAATTCCGCCCACTTCTCAGTTTTGAAATCGTAAGCTCACCGACGGCGAGCGCGGGATCTGCCGCGCCTTGGTCTGTCGCGGTTTCGGCAACGCCGCGATTCTCGGCGGGCTTTACTGGCTTGCTGATCGATGGCGCGTCAGCTTGCCCTGCTTTGGTCGGCTCCGAAATTTCCGGCTTGGCTCCTGGCTTCGGAGCTGGCCGCGGCGACGCGGGCACGCGGATCGGATCGCGATCCGCCAATCCGATCATCATCACGACGAACGACGCGGGCTCCTTCTCGAGGATATCGCGCGCGGCCGCAGGCCAATCGACGTTGCCGGCTGGATCGTGCCGGCCCGGATTGTAAATCAAGCTCGATAACGGGCGCGCCTTGCGTGTGACCGAGATCTCCGGGGCATCCGCGAATGCTTCCTCGAGGCCGTAGGCGAGCCAGTCGGCCATTGAATCGCCCATGACAACGATGCTCTTAACATCGGGGGTAGCGTTCTTGTCCGCCTTGGCCGGCGATGGCGCGTGCGAATAATCAGCCTGCGCCACCTGCGCCGGCCGCGCCTGAGCACGGGAACGGCTACGTGGCTGGCCAAAGAAGGGGATCGACTGAACGAAACCCGCGGCCCGATTGCCAGGGCCGCCACCACCCAAGAAGTTGTCGAAGAACCCCGCAGACGCGGGCGACGGCAGCGCAACCAGCATACAACCGGCCACCAATCCCGCCGCCAGTATGAGTGTGCCTTTGCGCCGCTTCGCGGTCATTAATCGTGCCTCGATGCCCAAACCGACTACGGACGATCTCTGCCTCGCTGCCGCCAGCGAACTGCCTGCGGAGTCGCCTGTTCTAGCTGCGTGGGATTATTAGGTTTGCGACCGCGCGCTATTGTTTCAAACTCATGCGCGAGCCGACGAAACTCTTCCTGTGCGAACGGGTCAAAGCAACTTCCGACCGACTTGCGGCAGCGGGCCGCGAGAGCACGAAAATACGCCGGGTCCATCTGCCTAAGCCCGCGCAATGCGCCAAGCCGATTTCAGTGCCGAGATGCGCGGTAGGGGATAACGGCGATAGATGCCGTAGTGGATCGCATAGCTTGCGCCAGCCGTGTCGATGCAGCAGGTTGTAAACCGTGCTGTCGCTGGTTGGGTGCCCGATCGCTTTCTCGTAGGCCGCCTTGAGATCATGGATGTTCAACATCTCGCCGGCGCCGGCCGCTTTGGCGAAACGCGTCAGCAGGGCCTTTTCCTCGGCCAACGTCATGTTCTCGTGTTTGCGTCCGCCGTTCGACTTGGGCTTGAGCGCCTTGATGCCGCCGTCGTCATAGGCCATGTGCGCGCGGTTCACCGTGCTCAGCGACACGCCCATCGCCGCCGCGATCGCGGGCTGCGTCATCCCGCTTTCACGCAACAGCACCATTTGGATGCGTTGGCGCTGCGCCGCTGGTATCTTCCAGCAGCGCCGTTCTCAACCGCCGCACCTCGGCCTTGCTGCATTTGACCATCTGTTGCCCCGAATCAGCCCAGATGGCCGAGCGAATCACACCTCAGCGAAGAAAAACAAGCTGGCCGTCTTGATTGCCAGAAAACTCTCAATTCAAGCCGTTATGGAGTTGGTATTAGAGACGTCCAATCGAACACAGGGTTGCTCTCACGTGGCTTGTAGTTCGAATGAGGTCCAATCGGGACATCGAATCACCGGGAGAGCAACCGCCCGTGTGAAGTTTTTGATTTTCAAGTCGATTGAAGGGTGGGTGGTGGTTTCAGAGTTGCCAAGAATCTGGACAGCCAGAGCTCCCGCCATTTGAGCAGGAGATGGAAGTTGTCGCCGGCGGCGGCGAGCATGGCGTTGATGGCGTCGCCATCGCGGCAAGTAAGATAATTGCGGCCCACGCGGGTAATCGGCTTTGAGGTGACCGATCACTGGTTCGATGGCGGCGCGCCGCCAGAGTTCGCGTTTGATTTGTGGTGCTGTCGGGGGTCGAGGCGCACTGTGATCATGACAATGCGCAAGCCGGACGCGCAATCGTTCGGCGGCTTGCTGTGGCGGCTGTGGTGAGAGGTGCAACGCCCAGGATGTCGAACCTGGGAAGGGCCGAATCAAAATCCGCTCCCGAGCGTGCGACATAGCCCGAAGTGGGCATGGATCCGCAACTCCCTGCGAGCCGAAAATGATCCGGCGGGCAGTAAATGGGCCACAAGATTGCTCAGTTTCCACTCGACTTCACGCTCATTGAGAGCATGAGTGGGTACCGTAGACGAGGGCAGCCCATGACGCCGGAAGACGCGGACGCCGCGATAGAGAATACCTCAAGGACGTCTGGGAGTGGCATGCAGCCGCCATTGCAAAGAACCGACGCCTGTGCCGACGCGGGCAATCCCGATGTAATCGTCACCGTCGTGCTCAGTGTCGAGCAGTGAATAGGAGGCGAACGCGTTTCTGAACTTGGTTAGCCTCATCAATGTTGCGCCTATTGCTAACCTCCGACTCTTCTTTCCTCCTTCCCCGCCAGCGCCAACGGCCTCCGCGGGGCTTCCGTGGTGACGGCAGGGTGCCGCCAGATCTGGATGGAGGATCCCGATGACGACGCTTACCGATACCCAACTGATCGTTTTGTCGAGCGCAATGCAACGTGAGGACGGCGCCCTTGTGCCGCCGAAGGATCTAAAGGGCGGAGCCGCAGCGAACGTCGTCAAGCCGCTGCTCAGAAAGAAACTGGTCAAAGAGGTTCGGGCAACGCAAGACATGCCCGTGTGGCGGCGCGATGAGGAAAGGGGTCGATCTGTTGCCCTGATCATCACCCGTGCCGGGCGCGATGCAATTAACGCCGAGGGCCAGACGCACAATCCGGAAGATGCGGAGCGAGGTACCGACGACGAAACGGAATCAAGGAACCGTCGCCGAACTCGGAAAACCAAGACATCAGTACAAAATCATAAATCTGCACTGGGGCCGCCCGCAAGCTCCGATGCAATGCAGACCCCACGCTCGGGATCCAAGCTCGCGCTCGTCGTTAAATTGCTCGGGCGGGTTTGCGGTGCATCGATTGATGATCTGACCGCGGCCACTGACTGGCTGCCGCACACAACGCGAGCGGTTATCACGAGCCTTCGCAACAAGGGGTACCGGATCGAGACCGAACGCAATGCGGATAGCAAAACCGTGTATCGGATCGTCGTGGCCGAACACTCCGCATCTCCTTGCGAGGCAGCATAAGCGTCGTGGTCGGTCGACCCGACAAGGGTTCTGCCTTGGAGAATGAGATCGCGCGCTTGCGCGATCTCGACCTTGCCGAACTCAAACGGCGCTGGCAGATGCTTTATGCCTGCCCCGTGCCCAAGTTCTTCCGGCTAGAGCACCTCATACGTGCCCTCGCCTACCGTATGCAGATTGAGGCCTACGGCGACCTCAAACCCTCGACCCGGCGCCGCCTCCGCAACATCGTCGACGCTGTTCGCACCGGAAACCAGGATGGGATTGGATCGGCCCCTCGGCTCAAACCTGGAACGAAGCTCATTCGGATCTGGCAGGACAAGACCCAAATCGTAACGGCGCTTGAAGACGGATTTGAATGGCAGGGGGCGCGGTACCGCTCGCTCTCCGACGTCGCGCGGGCGATCACTGGAACGAGATGGAACGGGCGGGTGTATTTCGGCGTGAAGCCGCGGCCGGCAGGCAACAAGACATCGAAAGGCCGTTGATGCTTGAGCGGATGAGACCCAAAACGATTCGCTGTGCCATTTATACCCGCAAGAGCACTGACGAGGGATTGGAGCAGGACTTTAATTCTCTTCACGCCCAGCGCGAGGCCTGTGAGGCGTTCATTGCCAGTCAGCGACACGAAGGATGGAAGCTCATCGAGGCTGCCTATGATGATGGAGGCTTCTCGGGTGGGTCTATGGATCGCCCATCGCTGCAGAGGCTGTTGAACGACGTGCGTGCCGGAAACATTGATGCCGTCGTAGTCTACAAGGTCGACCGGCTAACCCGCTCGCTCATCGATTTTGCCAAGATTGTCGAGGTGTTCGATGCCCAGGGTGCGTCCTTTGTGTCCGTGACGCAGGCCTTCAATACCACGACCTCGATGGGCCGACTCACCCTGAACGTTCTTCTGTCCTTCGCCCAGTTCGAACGCGAGGTCACGGGAGAGCGAATTCGCGACAAAATTGCAGCCTCCAAGAAGAGAGGGCTATGGATGGGCGGCTTTGTGCCGGTCGGGTACAGAGCGAGAGACCGAACCCTGGTGATCGACGAAGCTGAAGCCACGATCGTTCGTACGATTTTCGACCTCTACCTCCGGTCCGGCACTGTCGCAAGCGTTCAGGCAGAGCTCGCCCGACGCAAGATCGCGAGACCTGGCGGGATGACTAAGACCGGGCGTCCCTATGGTGGACGTTCATTCAGTCGCGGGCAGATTTACCGGCTTCTATCGAACCCAATCTATCTCGGCGAGATCGCCCACAAGGGCGTGCGGTATGACGGCCAGCACAAGGCCATCATTGAGCGAGCCCTCTGGGAAGCCGTCCAGGCGAAGATTGCGAGCAACACCCACATCCGTCATGTCCGCTGCAATGCCCGAGAACCGAGCCTACTCGCAGGTCTGCTCTATGACGAAAATGACAATCGGTTGACTCCGACGCACGCGAGCAAGAACGGTAAGCGCTACCGGTACTATGCCCAACAACATTCGGAATGCGTGCCCTCCCACCGCACTCGATCCAACGGTTCTGCGCGGGGCTGGCGGATTTCCGGTGGGGAGATCGAAGGTGTCGTGATCAACAGGTTGCGCGCGGCTTTGCTCGATCATCGCTGGCTGATCGAGATTCTCAGGCCTTCGCGACGTGGGACCAAACGCGATTGGAACTATCCTGGACACTGCCAGCGCACTTGCCAAAAGCCTCGAATCCGCTTCTGGATCCGAGCAACGCGCAACGCTGCTCGCAATCCTTCGCAAAGTCACCATCGGTGAATCCGAGCTACGCATCAGCATCAGGTCCGATGGGCTGAGGATGGCCTTGCTGGATTCGACGAAGTTCAAGACGCGGCAATTTGGCCCAGGGAATCGGGGAGTTGGGAAACCCAGATGCATCGAGCACGGCTATGAAGAGGTCGTAACCTTATCAGTTCCCGTGGCATTCAAACGTCGTGGCGTTGAGACCAGATTGATCATCGAGGGACCATTGCACTCCACGGAACGTTCTCGTCCTGATCCTGCCTTGATCAAAACGGTTGCGCGAGCCCATGTATGGTTTGAAGATCTCGTGGCTGGTAGGATGACGATGACCGAGCTAGCCGCGCGCGAGGGTATGACGGTCAGCTCAGTGGCAAAACTCCTCCCTCTTTCGTTCCTAGCCCCGCGACATCGTCGAGGCGATCCTCGCCGGCACCCAATCCGGGACGGTTGTTGCCCATCATCTGATTCGTGCCGACCTCCCAGTTCTCTGGAACGATCAACGCGTCATGATACGTGGCAAATCGCCGTAGCCGGTCGCGACTTCATACAAAATGGCCGACTGCCGTTTACACCTTACCGGCTTTGACAGGTAAGAAATCGCTGCCGCATACGGGACGAAGGCGTCTATCTGGCCGCTAATTCGCGTCGTCCATTTATAAACATTGGGCTGCCTCACCTCCCCTTGGAGAATGGACGCGGAAATTCCGAGAATTGAGCCCAATGCGGGCCGGAGATTAACGCCAGAGAACGCGGACACAGGCGACATGTCCCCGAATTGTCGGCTTTTCCCGCGACTAAACATTCGTCTGCTGGTAGCAGACAAAGAATGCTGGCGGTCCCGACAGGACTCGAACCTGTGACCTTCGGTTTAGGAACGATCGCTCCTTAGAGCATCCGAAATTTCGTTCGAAGGTCCGCTTTCCCACTAAAAACGGGCGTCACACTGTAGAAGTGGATATCAACGTGAGCTTCATGTAGAGGCGGGAATTCTGCGGTGATAGCGTCTCCAACGGTACAGCAAGGCGGAGACAAGCCAGCACACGACGAATAGGCCGACTATCGCGAATCCGAACGTTGCAAGCGCCTCATTCAAGCGTCCGATCGTATTCCAGAAAGCTCCGCTCAAACCGAACTTGTCCGTCAAAAGTGCCAAGGCTTCTACCGACCCGATGAACAGCGCAACGAGGACCGATATCGCAGTGATCGTCAGGTTGTACCACAGTTTGCGAATGGGGTCGGCGAACGCCCACCCATAAGCTCTGACCATGAATACTCCGTCGATTGTATCGACGAGTGCCATCCCGGCGGTGAACAGTGCGGGAAAGATCAGCATCGACCATAGCGACATGCCATGCGCGACTTGTGTTGCAGAAATACTCAGCAGACCGATTTCGGTTGCCGTATCGAAGCCCAAGCCAAACAGAAATCCCAGCGGATACATTTGCCAGCTTTTCGAAATCATGGCGAACGCACCCCGAAACAGCCGCGCGAGAAATCCTCGCCCCGCAAGCAGAGCGTCCAGGTGCTCGGCTTCGAGTTTCCCACCGGCACGGACATTCTGGAAGGTTTGCCACGCGCGTACGAGAATCATCAGGTTGATGAAGCCGATGACCAGGAGAAAGACCGCGGACAGTGAAGTCCCAATGATGCCGCTGACTGATTTGAAGGTGCCAAACTGCCGTTCCAACGCGACAGCCGTGACTGCAACCGCGATCGTGGCGATCACTACGACGGTCGAATGACCGAGCGAAAAGAAGAAACCGGCCGTCAGCGGCCGCTTTTCCTCCTGCATCAGTTTTCGGACGACATTGTCAATCGCCGCGATGTGATCGGCATCAACGGCGTGACGCAAGCCGAACACGTAGGCCAGCAAGGCTGTTCCGAGAAGGGCGGGCTGGTTACCGAACTCCGCGAGCGCCCAAAGCCACGCTGCCAAATTGACCGCGCCGAGGACCCCGCAAAGAACTGCTAACTTGGTCCCCTCGGCTTCGGGACTATCGTCGAACAGCTGCCTAATCCGCATTCGCACTGACAATCCCGCCCAGCCTGCGCCGTCAACTCACTAAAGCCGGGCAGAGAGCATCGCGCAACGTTGTCAGTGGCTCCACGTTTCGAGTGCGTGCGCGAGCACAACGGCTTCCTGATCCAAACCCGATGTTGCCGCAAAGTCGCTAAACCAAAGCTAATGATGGGATAGTATGATGTTTTGTTGACAATATCATACTGACGGGCGAACACTTATCAGATGGGGAATGCTGGCAATCCGGGCCCTGCCAGCGGGGGGAAAGTAGGCTGGCGCGGAACAGTCTCGTTTGTTGTGCTTCGGCCGGCTTGGATTTGGGGCATCGGGGGCGATGCGTACAATATGGCTTGCTTCGACACCCTTTCTGTTGTCGTCGCTCTGCGCAGGCGCCTTGGCGCAGACCGCGCAATCGCCTGGCAGTGACACGCCAGCGGCGGCGGCGCCTGCATCCCCGGCTCCCGGAGCTGGCGAGATGCCGGCTTCAAACCCCGCGGCGCCAGAACCGGGCAGTACGCCGGAATCGGGCAGTACGCAGCTTCCGACCATCGAGGTCACGCCGCCTAAACCAACGCAGAAGCAGGCAAAACCCGCGCGACCGGCGCGTCCAGCAGCGCCAGCGCAGCTCGCGACCGGTACAGGAGTGCGAGCGCGGCCGGTAAGACCAGCGGCGCCAACGCGGCCAGTAGCTCCAGCAACGCCAACGCCGCCGTCACCCTACGAGACCGGCGGTCCCAACGTCGCCGGAGGAACGCCGGTCGTGCCGCAATTAGCAAGCCAGATGACCATCTCGGGCGAGACCCTCAATGCCCGCCCGATTGCGAATAGTCCTGAAATCCTGGAGGCGACGCCGGGCCTCGCCGTTGTACAGCACTCCGGCTCCGGCAAAGCAAACCAATACTATCTGCGCGGCTACAATCTCGATCACGGCACTGACTTGGCTATTTTCTGGGACGATGTGCCGATCAATCTACCCACGAACGCACACGGTCAGGGCTACGCCGATCTGAATTTTCTAATTCCGGAGACGATCAGCGGGCTGGAAGTCCGCAAGGGCCCGTATTTCGCCGACGTCGGAGACTTCTCCACCGCCGGGGATTTGCACCTTTCGCTGCGCGACAGCACAGAAAAAAATATCGTCTCCACGACAGTCGGCAGCTTCGGTTACAACCGCCTTCTCGCCCTTGGTTCCACCAAGCTGGGGGACGGATCGCTGCTCTATGCCGGCGAATTCAATACCTATAATGGTCCGTGGGCGACGGCCGAAGATGTCCGCAGGTTCAGCGGTCTTCTGCGCTACACCCAGGGCACGGCGACGGATGGCTTTTCCGCAACCGCCACGGCGTATACCAACAACTGGAACTCATCCGATCAGGTGGCATTGCGGGCGATCACCACCGGGCAGATCGGTCGGTTCGGCGAACTCGACCCGACGGACGGCGGCGACACCAGCCGGTTCATGCTGTCCGCCAGACTTGCGCGATCCGATGATGCCGGGCTGTGGAAGGCAAACGCCTACCTCGTCAAAGAAACGATGAACCTGTTCAACAACTTCACCTGGGACACGACCGACCCCGTCAAGGGCGATCAGTTCCACCAGCTCGACGATCGCGTCTATGCGGGCGGCGTCGCCTCGCGCACCGTGAATGGAACCCTGCTCAATCGTCCGACCGAAACCGTGTTCGGCGTGCAAAGCCGATACGACGACATCACGATTGGGCTGAGCGACACCGCGCGTCGATTGTTCCTGTCCAACATCCTTGTTGACCATGCCAACGAGGGCAACGTCGGCATCTACGCCCAGCACACGATGCACTGGACCGACTGGTTCAGGACCACCGCCGGCTGGCGCGGCGACTATTTTTGGGCGTCCGTGAATTCGCCGTTGCAGCCGGCGAACTCCGGCAATCCCGAGGCGGCGATCGGCAGCCCAAAATTCACGATGACGCTCGGCCCCTTCTACAAGACCGAACTATTCCTGGGCGCCGGCATGGGCTATCACAGCAACGACGCGCGCGGCGTGACCGCGACGGAAGTCCCTGGCGACCCCACCACCCTCCAAGGTACGACGCCGTTTTTGGTTCGCTCCCGCGGAGCCGAGGTCGGCATTCGTACCAAGGCAATACGGGATCTCGACAGCTCGATCAGCCTGTTCTACCTGCACCAGGATTCAGAACTGTTCTTCGACGGGGACTCCGGGACCACCGTCCCCGGCCCGCCGAGCCTGCGCACCGGCATCGAGATCACGAACAGATATCGCCCCGTCTCGTGGGTCAGTGTCGATGCCGACCTTGCTCTGACGCGCGCCCGGTTTATCGGCTTCGATTTGGCGCAAGAGCAGCTTTACGAATCACTCGACGGCTTCCCACAGGCGCAAATCGGCAATGCCCCCGGCAATTTCATCCCCGAGGCTCCGTGGATGGTGGCATCGGCCGGCATCACGCTCGGCGAAAAGACCGGCTGGTTCAGCGCGCTGCGCTGGCGCTATATCAGCGCGCGGCCGCTCACCGAGGATGGGGTCTTCCAGTCACCGCCAGTGAACACCATCAATGCCAACGTGGGATATCGGTTCGACACCGGTTGGCGCATCCAGCTCGATGCCCTCAATCTCCTGAACTCGGCCAGCTACAACGCGAGCTACGCCTATGGCGCGCTGCTCACCACCGACAGCCTGTTCGCCAAGTGCTTTCCAACGCCGAAAATTCCGGTCGCGGTTTGTCAGAATGGGTTTATGGACTATTCGGTTCATCCCTTGGATCCTTTGGCCCTTCGGCTTACGCTCGCCGGACCAATCGACACACTCGACGCTCCCAGAATGGCAGCGGAGTTGCGCCGGGCAGTCCCGGCCCCCGCGTCCCCATCGGCAAATTACGATTGGACCGGATTCTATATCGGCGGTCATGGCGAATTCAGTCGGTCGAGTGCCAGCGGCAGCACTGTCGATCTCGCAACGGGCACCACGGCTTCTGTCCCCAACGACAGCCCATCCAACTGGCACGGCGGCATCCAGCTCGGTTTCGATTACATGACGCCGTCCCGTTGGCTGTTTGGCGTCGAGGCCGACGTGACCTCCGGCGGAACCACGACAAGGACAACGACTGACGCGTTTGGCACTGCCGCCAACCAGGTCACCGTGTTCGACAGCGAGACGATACGCGGGCGCCTGGGGTACGCCTTTGACAATATGCTTCTCTACGGAACCGCGGGCTGGGCCTGGTCGAACAATCAATACGTCCGCACTCAGCTTACAGGCGCGCTCAACAATGCAACGGCCGGTGCAGACGACGCGGTGAACAAGTATCTCACCGGGTGGACGGCGGGAGCCGGTATTTCTGTCGCATTCGCCAAAAACTGGAACGCGTTCGTTGAATATCGATATACGGATTTTGGATCGGCGACGGTCACGCTGCCCCTTTCGGAACTGACAACGACCTCGACAACGAAGATCACCGCGATTGATTTCGGTGTGAACTACAAATTCAACAGCAACGGACCAGATGGTCCGGCTCTCGTGGCGGTTGATGCCAGGCTGCAGGCTGGACCCATCGGATTGCGCGACGAGGCGCCTCCTGTTCGTTCTCCATATAGCTGGACGGGATTCTACGTCGGGGTGGACGGTGGGTACGGCTGGGAAAGGTCGAGCGAAACGCTGACGACCGCGCCGGATCCCATATTAACGTCATACGACTACAGAGGCACCGGACCATTTGCCGGAGGTTTCGTTGGCGGCAATTACCAGGTCAATTGGCTGGTGCTAGGTGTTGAGGCAGATTGGCAATGGTCCAACCTGACCGGCAATAGTCAAAGCCTCGCGCCCCTGGGCGTAACCGGCGAATTGCCGGCTGGCCCTTTCACGGTTTCAACAACGACCAGGAACTACGGCTCGATCCGTGGCCGCCTTGGCGCTGCGTTCGATCGGTTCCTTGTCTTTGGCACAGGGGGATGGGCCACGGGCAATCCTTCCACGGCCTTCGCTCTTGTCGGCGCGGCGCCGTTCGTCACGACCGGCGCCAAGTCGAATGGTTGGACCGTCGGGGCCGGCGTCGAATTCGCGCTTACCGACACGATTTTGACGAGAGTTGAATACCGATACACCAACCTTGAGGCTTTGGGATTCGGCGACCCCCTGACAAATTCCGGGGATGCCGGCACGCGAGCGCCGATCAGCGATCTCCGTGCCGGCATTGCGTATAAGCTTTGGTGATAGGGAAATCTCGCAGCCGACCTTCGCCCCATCCGACCGGTGTAACGCCACGTCCAACAGGCCATGACCCGTAACCCAACAAGAGGTGATTCGCGATGCAGCGGGTGACCATCACTCTCGACGACGATCTCATGGTTGATCTCGACCGCATCATCGAGTTGCGGGGCTACCAGAACCGGTCAGAGGCGATCAGGGATCTGGCCAGGACCGGAATTCAACAAGCGAAACAGGACCTCGGCGAAAGCCGCGATTGCGTGGCCGCCCTGGTTTACGTCTATGACCACGCTGCGCGCGATCTGGCCAGCCGCCTTGTCCAGACATTCCATGATCATCACGACATGGCCCACGCAACCCTTCACGTCCATCTCGATCACGAGAGCTGCATGGAGGTCGTGGTTCTCAAGGGCCGTACGCGCGACGTTCAACATTGCGCCGAGCATGTCATCGCCGAGCGTGGTGTCCGATATGGCCACTTGACGATGGTGCCCGTCGAAGTGACGCAAGAGGCTCATGCCCATGGCACGGAGCCAAGCCATCGGCATTCCCACACACACGTTCACTCTAAAGGTTAGTCACTGCGACGGAGCGAATGCGGCGATGGAATGGTGACTGCGCACGTACTCGCGCACGGGTCTGTGTCACGCAGCCCAACTGACTCGCCGGGCACCGGTGCTGATCGGCAAAATCGTTCTTCGCAGCTCCGGAGCAAAATCGGAGCAAAATCGAAAGATGCTAACGTGGCAATCTTAGCTAAGTGTTTGATTTGGTGGCGGTCCCGACAGGACTCGAACCTGTGACCTTCGGTTTAGGAAACCGCTGCTCTGTCCAGCTGAGCTACGGGACCATGCGGTCGTGTTTAGGCTGGTTTCGAATACCGAACAAGACGACGATGCCGGTGCCGCCGGATGCGACCGCATGAGCACCGCGCTCCAGCCACTCCCCAAGCCTCAGGCGCTGAAAGCAACTGACCGTTCGGGAATCATTGCTAAAAGCGTGTTCGCTCACCACGTCACAAAGGTTGCCCCATGCCCAAAGAGATCATCACGTCGTCGCAGGCGCCCACCACCGGGTTTACGCCGGGCCAGGCTGTCTCCCCGCTCGCGCAAGCCATCCGCTTCGGCAATATGCTGTTCGTGTCGGGCCAGGGCTCGCTCGATCCCGCGACCGGCGCCGTGGTCGAGGGCGACATTGTCGTGCAGACGCGCCGGACGCTCGACAACCTGACGATCATCCTCGAGGCGGCGGGCGCGAGCGCAAAGAACATCGTCAACATGCGCGTCATCCTGCGCGACGTCGCCGATTTTCCCCGCTTCAACGAAACCTTCCGCGACTACTTCGCCGGCGAGAAAGTAACACGGACCTGTTTTGGCGGAACGCTGCACCGTGCCGGCATCGACGTCGAGATCGACTGCGTGGCGATGTTCGATTAGGCGCCGTCACCTTTTCGGCTGCCGAACGCAGTCCCGCCTTCTCCAGGCGCGGGAGCACTTCCCGGCCAAATCGATCGAGACCGCCCTCATAGTCGAGCCAGGTCAACAGGAAGCCGTCGACGCCGGCCTCGGACAGGCTCGCGAACAGCCCTGCGATATGATCCGCATCGCCGACCAGCGGATAACCGGCGAAACCGGCTTTTAGCGCGTAGGCGAGCTTCGCGGCCGCCTCCGGCGGCATCGATTTGGTGTCGATCGCGTTATTCCTGATGATGTTCGCAACGGGCGCGTCGTCACCCTGGGTGACGATGTAGTCATAGGCGTAATCCTGGGCTTCCTTCACGGTGTCCTTGAGCACCACGTAGGCCGACATCCAGATCTGGATCTCTTTGCCGAACTTCGTGCGCGCCTCGTGACGATACTCCTCGACCTGCTTCTTCAACGCTTGCGGTTCCGGGTTATGGGCGGAGAGGAAAGCGATGTCGCAGTGTTTTGCCGCAAACTCGCGGCCGCGCGGAGAACGACCGGCGTTGAGCAGAACCGGACGCGCCTGCACGCCATGCGGCTGGCTGAACGCATCCTTCAAGGTGTAGTTCGTGCCGTTGTAATCAAAACTCTTTCGCTCCGACCACAGGCGATCGAAGATGTACATCCACTCGTCGGCGAGCTCGAAGCGATCGCTGTGCTCCTTCACTTCATAGCCGAACAGCTGCATGTCCGGAGGGTACCAGCCGAGCACGAGGTTCATGCCGGCGCGGCCGTTGGAGATGAGATCGACGGTGGCCTCCGCCTTGGCGACAAAGACCGGATGGTTGAGGGTGACATGGACCGTGCTGATGATGCCGATGCGCTCCGTCACCGCAGCCACGGCTCCCGCCCAGGTAAATGTTTCCATCAGGTCGCCGCTATAGTGATCGTCGCCGCCGAACGACTTCCAGTGGGCCGCTGACACGAAACCCTCCAACCCGAGCGCCTCCGCCTTTTGCGCCAATCGTACATTGGCATCCCAGGTGCAGTTGAAACGGTCGGGATGAAACGTGAAGGCTGCGCCGTTGCCGTTGGTGGCAAACACGCCGAGCTTGATGCGATTTTTGGAGTCGCGGATGGGGTTCGATTTCGGGGGTTGCCGGTGTTTCATTGGTCCCGCACTCCTGAGTTCATAGCCATTTCTCAGCCGACCGTCGCGACAGCGGTATCCTTGATTGCTTCGGTTCGCACGATCTGCGTCACGTGATCGCGCAGCGCGATGAACGAAGGTTCGCTGCGCATGTCATAGCGCCGAGGCCGCGGCAGGTTTACGTCGATCACTTCGCGGATGCGGCCCGGATGCGCGGTCATGACCACGGTCTTGTCCGCCAGATAGATCGCCTCGTCGATATCGTGCGTCACCAACACGACCGTTTTTCGCTGCTCTTCCCAGATCTCGAGCAGGAAGTCCTGCATGATGGAGCGCGTGAGCGAATCGAGGGCGCCGAATGGCTCGTCCATCAACAGTGTCGATGGATTGATCGCAAGCACGCTGGCGATCGCAGCCCGCTGCCGCATGCCGCCGGAGAGCTCGGCCGGATGACGCTCGCGAAACGCCAGCAGCCCCGTTCGCTGCAGCATGCGTTCGACGACCTGTTGCCGGTCGGCCTTGCCGCGGTTTGCGCGCAAGGTCAGGCCGAATGCGATGTTGTCCTCAACCGATAGCCACGGAAACAACGCCGTCTGCTGAAACACGACGCCACGATCAGGTCCTGGTCCTTTGACGGGCTGGCCATCGACGAGCACCTGTCCGGCGGTTGGCGTCTCAAAACCGGCGATCAGGTTCAGCAGCGTGGACTTGCCGCAGCCGCTCGCGCCGACAAGCGTGATGATCTCCTGATCTTGTACGTCCAAACTGACGTCATTGAGCGCGGTCACGACCGAAGTGCCGGTTTCGAAGCACTTCGTGACCGACGTGATGCTAATTCGCCCCACCGAAAGTCTCGCGCTTGTTCCAGGTGAGCAGCATATCGCGCACGACAATGACGAGCCGGTCGCTCAGGAACCCGAGCAGTCCGATGCTCAGCATCGCCGCGATCACCACATCGTTACGGTAAAACAGGTACGCATCGTTGAGCAGATAGCCAAGGCCGCTCCGCACGGCCAGGATCTCGGCAACCACGACCAGCACCCAGGCGATCCCCATCGACAGCCGCACACCGGTGAGGATCGATGGCAATGCCGCGATCAGGATGACGCGCGATAGCAGCTCCCATTCGTTCGCCCCCATCATCCGCGCCGCTTTGTAGAGCGTGACGTTGACCTGGCGCACGCCGTGGGTGGAGTTGATCGCAGCGGGAAAAAATGCGCCCAGCCCGATCAAGAAGACAGCCGGCGCGTTTCCGATGCCGAAAAAAACCAGCGACAGCGGGACCCACGCGGTGACCGGAATGTTGCGCAGCACTTGGATCGTTGGATCGAGGACCCGCTCCATCACGCGCGTGAGCCCGATCAGCAAGCCGAGAAATATCCCCAGTGCTACTCCCCATGCAAAGCCGGCAAAAACCCGCCAGGTGCTGGCCCACGCATGATCCAGCCAAGTACCGGAATATCGGCCGGCGGCATCCGTCGAGCCTGTGACCAGGTCGTACCAGACCGACAAAACCTCGGACGGCGGCGGAAACACGTTCCGCCGCACAAATCCGACCTCGCTGCAAATCTGCCAAAGCAGCAGAATAGCCACCGGAAATATGGCGTATTGCAGCATGATCGATGCGCGCCGGAGGCCGTCCCGCGGCTGGACGCGCACCGATGCCGGAGCAACCGGAGAGGTCGATTGTTTGAACATCACCACGATGACAATTCAGCCGGGCTGAGGCCCGATGCCTTGGCGACGAAGGAAAAATCAACAAAGTTTTCGACCTTGGGGCCGTAGTCTTCCTTGACCCAGCCAAGCTGATGCAGCTCGCGCGCCATGGTTTTTATGTCGGCCATGTTGGTTCGGAAATTGTAGCGCAGAAAATCGCGCTCCTGCATGGCAATCACAGGATCCGGCAATCGCGAGTATTTCTTTTCGAGCTCGATCTGCTTGTCCGGCTGGCCCATGAACGTCTTCATGGCATCGACATGCGTGCTGACGATCCGTTGCACCAGGTCCGGCTTCTCCTTGATGAGCTTCTCCGTCACAATAAATCCGACCTCCTGCTTGCCGAAGCTTCCGCCGAACAGATGCAGGAACAACGTCGCATTGCCGTTCTCGATCGCGATTGCGCCGAACGCCGATAGCGTCATCGCCAGATCGACTTCGCCTGCGTCCAGGGCGCGTGGATGATTGGGAAACGGGATATTGGCGATCTGTACGTCCTTGTCGGGATCGATTTGCAGCGACTTCAAATAGACGGCGAGCTTCGCGTGCTGAAGCGACCCGGTCGGCACGCCGAAGATCACCGGCTTTCCCGATTGCTTGCGCGAAGCGACCAGCGATTGCAGCGCCGCGCTGTCACCCTGCTTCAAATTGAGTCCCTTCTGCGCGACCAGAACGTTGTAACCGCCGCCCCACCCGCACACCCACTTGACCGGGATCGTCTCGCTGATCGCTCTGATCAGGTGCTGGGTCGTGGTGTTGCAGATCTCGAGCTCGCCCTGCTCGATGGCGAGCAGCGCCGCCGTACTGTCGCGAAAATCTTTGACGTCGAACGTCAGGTCAGACGGTTTCCCTGCCGCCGGCAGCGCGGTCCGCAAGGCCCCCAGCGCTCCGATCTGAATGCCCTCGCGAACGGCATCGGACGCCAGCGCGCGGCCCGTCCAAACCGCCGGAAGGGCGACGCCGGTCGTCGCCGCCGTCATGGCCACGCCAAACGTGCGCCGGGTCATCCCGCTGGTCGTCATGTCGAATTCTCCTTTTGAGCGAACGTCACGCATGATTCTGCATTCAGGAGTGCGGCGGAATGCCAGCAAAATTTGTGCCCGCGAGACGGTATGCCATGCCGGGATGCGGACGCACTCGGGCTGGCACGCCATCCCGATTGCCCTAATGCAGCCATCAAGTGAGGTCCATAGCTTTCACCTGGAGGTCGTTCATTGGGTATTGGGGGATTCGACGTGACATCTTCGCGCGCACGCCAAAGCTTGAACAAGCAGAACCAACTGCACCGGCCAGCCAACCATCCGGCCGAGGCCGAAACCGCAACGCCCGGGCAGCTGCCGGACCGCGACCCTGTTTTTGTCTGGGACACGAGCGGAAGCACCACATTGCAACCGGCTTCGCTCCCGGATCCGATCTTTGGTTATCCATCCACGGACTAAAGCAGCGGCACGTATCAACACAACCTAGACGAAACGCGCCGGAACGGCGACCTGGCCGGTCGCCTCGGCCCAGACTGGTTCAGACGAAGAGGCTCAACGATGTCCGATGAAGTCGAAAATGACGAGCTTGCGCGTTTGCGCAAGGAAAACGAGGCGCTCAAGAAACGCGGGCCAGCCGTCCGAATGAAGGTCAGCGAAAAGGGCGCGGTCTCGGTCTACGGGATGGGACGCTTTCCCGTGACCTTATACAAAGAACAGTGGCTGCGGCTGCTGGACATGTCGTCGGAAATCCGGGATTTCATCGCGGCGAATGAATCGCAATTGAAGGCGAAGGAATAAGTCGCCAGGGCACTAACGCACATCAGCTGCCACCGGCAGCGCGACGCCGTCAGCGACCCCTGACCCGGCCAATAAGAATTTCCAGGACAACTGGAACGTTTCCTACATGAAGAATTTCCAAGACAACTGGAACGTGTCCTACATGAAGGCGCAGAAGGATTTCCAGGACAATTGGAACGTGTCCTACATGAAGGCAGTGAAGGACTTCCAGGACAACTGGAACACATCTTATATGAAGTGAGGCTGTCCGGCTGAGGTGCAGCGCCGGTTAGCGCACCGAGGCAGGACCTGGAAAGTATCAAGGCCTATGAGGAGCACCCTCCTCATAGGCTCTTTTGTATCAAAAGCCCGCCGCCGGGCTGGCCAATTCAGTCGGTTTCGTGCTGACCGACATCGTTCCCTATGACCGGCTCAACGTCCCGGACCCGATCACCGTCGGCATCGACGCCATCGGAATGCGCTGGCTCGCGCCGCTGATCAAACTCGGCGTGATCCTCCGGCTCACCTCGGTCATCCTGCTCGGCCAGTCACGCGTATTCTACGCGATGGCGCCGGGCCCGGGCGTAAGGCAAGGTGTTAGCCTTCGCCCAACGCTCCCGACGACTGCAGCAACTCGGGCAATGTCATCACCCTAATCGTGCTTGGCAGCTTGCCGACTGCGCTATGCAGGGCGCCGAGAAATAAGATGCCTGTTTCGCCGTCGAGCAGGCTCGCATCAATTCGTCTGGCGATGAACAAATCCCGCTGCTCCAGCAGACGGCTGAGTTCAGCATGGCGCGCATCCTCCCGGGGGCCAGCCTGTCCTTTGTCCGCAGAGCCGGGAATAGCGCTCATGATCAACCCGTATTCCTTGCGCAGCAGCTCCGGGTCTTCTGTTCCCTCAAGAGTGGCGCCACGGTCCATCAACTTTAGAAGAATGCGGTAATTCGCAATGCCCTGAGCGGCGAGATCGCTCACGATCTTCTGCTCGATCCCGCATACGGGGAGGCCGTCCTGATAGAGGCGAACGGTCGCGTAATCGAGGCAAAGATTGTCCATGCCCGTTTCGATAGCCTGCCAGAAGTCCGCAATCGCCCTTCGGCTCGCCTCCCAAGCATCTTCGCCCCGATCATCGATATAGGCTTGGCGCACCCTGCTCAGAGCCGAGCCCATATCGGCATTGCCATGGATGATCGGAACGTGAAGAAGCCGTCTCAATGTCTAGCGTCTCCGTCTCTCTTTCACATGACTCTCTCTGACCTGTCCGTACTGAGCTCGCGCACCGCCGCCCGGAAATGGTCTGCGCGGATCGCAAATCCTTCAAGGCTCTCGAGATCCGGATCGCCGGATGCCAAAAACTCGCGAATTGCCGCGATGCTTGCCTTCTTGCAGATCAGCTCGATGTCTGCGCCGCTGCGGCCGATCGTATCCGCACCAGCCAAGACCTGCAGATCGATATCGCCGGCCAGCGGTTTGCCGGTGGTATGGACCTGAAATATGGCCAAGCGCGCATCAGCGTCCGGCATCGGCAGTTCCAAAAGAAAATCGAAACGACCGGCCCTGAGCAGTGCTGCATCGACGATGTCGATACGGTTGGTCGCCGCCAATACGGTGACGCCTTTCAGTTCCTCGACGCCATCCATCTCGGTGAGCAGTTGTGCAATGGCACGATCTGTCACGCCAGATGCCTCACCGCCCCCGCGGCGAGGCGCAATGCTGTCGATCTCGTCGAGAAAGATGATGCAGGGCGAGGCCAGCTTCGCCTTGTGGAATATCTCGCGAACCGCCCGCTCCGTCTCTCCCACCCATCGACTGACCAAAGCCGGTCCCTTCACGGATATGAAGTTCACGCCGCTTTCGGTCGCGGCTGCCTTGGCCAACAAGGTCTTGCCCACTCCAGGCGGACCATAAAGCAGGATGCCTCTGGGTGGGGTGACACCCGCGCGCCGGAACAAATCCGGATGCAACGAGGGCCATTCGATCGATTCCTTCAGGATACGTTTGGCGGCATCGAGTCCACCGATGTCGGTCCAACGCACGTCCGGCACCTCGATGAAGACTTCACGAATTGCCGAGGGTTCGATCAACGCGAGCGCGTCCTCGAAGTCCTCCATTCGCACGGACAGGGCTTCGATTTCGTCATACGCAATCGCGTCGCGCTCGAAATCAATGTTGGGAAAGATCTTGCGCAGCCGCGCCATGGCCGCTTCGCGACAGAGCGAATGCAGATCCGCGCCCACATAGCCGTGCGTGACTTGCGCCAGTCGCTCGAGATCGACGTCGTCCGCTAGCGGCATGCCGCGGCTGTGCACGTGCAGGATTTGCAGTCGCCCGGTTTTGTCAGGGACGCCGATTGAGATTTCCCGATCAAACCGACCTGGTCGACGCAGTGCGGGATCAAGCGCATCGGGAATATTCGTTGCGCCGATGACAATGACCTGCCCCCTCGCCTCCAGCCCGTCCATGAGAGTGAGGAGTTGCGACACGACTCGGCGTTCGACCTGCTGCTCGCTCCCCAGAGCCGTGCGCTTGGGCGCAATTGCGTCGATTTCGTCGATGAAAATGATACTCGGGCCTTGACGCGCGCTCTCGAAAACGCGGCGCAGATGCGCCTCGCTCTCACCGTAGAACTTGTGCATGATCTCGGGGCCGCGCAGGCTGAAAAACTTGGCGTCCGTCTCGTTGGCGACGGCCCGCGCGATCAGGGTCTTGCCACATCCGGGCGGCCCATGCAGCAGCACACCCTTTGGCGCTTCGATTCCCAGCCGTTCGAAAATTTCCGGATAGCGCAGCGGCAGCTCGATCATTTCCCGGATGGAGCCGAGCTCCCGGTGCAGGCCGCCGATGTCCTCATAGGAGACCCGCTGCGGCAGCACCTCGACGCCGGTGCGCCGGCTGATCTCGATCGTGGTCGCCGACTGGATTGCAACGGGACCCGCGGGGGCTGTCTGCAACACGGTGAAGTCCTGACTGCGCGTCCCCATGAACGTCGCACGGACACGATCGCCCTCGACCAGCACGAGGCCTTCGAGGAGACGGCCGACATAATGATCTTCACCTTCTTTGCGCGCGGAACGCTGCACGCTGAGCGGAGCTAATCGAACCTTGTTGGCGGCATGGTACTCGGCGCGCCGCAAGCGTAGGCGCTCACCGAGCGCTACGCCGGCATTGTGCCGGGTCAATCCGTCGATCTGAACGATGCCCTTGCCGCGGTCCTGCGGAAATGCCGGCATGACTTTGGCGACGGTCTGCTTCTTGCCAACCAGGTGGATGACATCGCCCGGCGCCGCGCCGATTGCGGACATATCGGCGGGGTCCAGCCGCGCAACCCCACGGCCGACATCTTTGGCCAGAGCCTCGCTGGCTTTGCGCGCAAGTTCGGCCGGCTGCGGCTGATCGGATGCGGCCTTTCGTTCCAACATGGCTCTCTTCCAACTTTATGTGCGAGGGCTTCGCGTCACGGCGAAGCTTGCACGGGCTGTGCTCTTGGCAGCCTTCATTCAAAGGAACCGATCTCCTCGGTCGAGACGTCCATAAGGTCCTGCAGCGAGCCGAGTTCGCAGCGTGAGATCCTCGTTCTCGAGGCCGAAAAGAGACTTGATCTCAGTCATGCGCTGCTCAAGCTGCAGCAGCGTCATCCCGAGCCGTTCGACCTGGTCATCGGAAAGATGACCGCCTTCGACCCGTCTGATCGCCTGGCGCTCAACCAATTGCCGCACCGTATCGACGAGAGACAGAACGAGACGCACAAGATCATCGGCCGCCGTCTCGGGATTGGTGGAAATACGCCGCTGCGGTGACAGCTGTGACCTCTTTTCCGGTTTCTCTTCCGTGCCGGCGAACAGCAAATCTTCATAGCGCGGCGGCTTGCCGAGGGAGCTGCGATCGGCATCATTTGTTTGCGTCATCGCTCTGTCTCCGCGCGGCGCATGCTCACAAAAGAGTATGGCGCCCATGGACCACTGCAGGTGACGTCGAGCGCTGGATGATCGTTGCGGGCCTGGTCGACCGCGTGGATGAATTGAGGAATGTTATCCCGGGCCACCAGGTAGGATGCGGTCAGCGTGGCGGAAGCCCTGGTCAGCAAGCTCCCACACGGCGGCAACAGCCGGACCATCAAGATAGGGCTGCAACGTGTCCTGGACACGTCTTGCCGCAGCTTCCACGATGGCCTGATCGTGGAAGATTTTTGCCTTTGCCTGTAAGTAGCGCGTCCCAGGCAAAAGCGAGCTTGCGGAATTGTCTCTGGATCTGACCGCCGATTGTCCCGCCGCGATACCGGCAACGCGCAATGCGAACTCTGCCTTTCCACGCACGCGCGCCAAGCTCTCCAAGAGTGCCGGACGTCGTCGCTGCAGCTCATTGCACAGCGTCTCCACGTCACTGACGCATGTGCCAAATCGCAGCGGGAGCACCGCGTGCTCCTGCATCAGCAATTCCAGGACCTGCTCATGGCGCCAGATATTCCGGACCTGAGGCTCGACCGCACAGGACAGCCCGCTTGCAGCAGCAGCAAGATCGCCGCACGCCACAGGAAATACGAGACCCCCTTCGTGTCCCCGCAAGGCCGCGCTGAACTGCGGCGAATCGACTACGGCATAGACGTAGAGCATCATTGCGTACCCCGTTCGTCAGGCGGCGGGGTTGCTGCAGCCCGGCTATCGCGGATGCGAGAGGCGGTTTCATAGGAAGCCACGAGCACCTTCAAACCGACGTAGATCAGGTCGACGCCGGCAAGCGAGATCGTGGCCTCGCCGGACAAAACGACGCCTTTGTTCAGCGCACGATCCAAAAGATCGGCAATTGCCATATCTCGCTCATGCCCGACCAGAATGCTCATCGTTCGCTCCAAGGCTGCCCTCTGCGAAACTGGAGGGTGGCCACGGCCCCGTGCAGCCGCAATCGAATCCGGACGAACCGTAGGTGTGCTTCAACTTGGCGATCAGATCGAAAAAGCGATCCTCACACTCTCGCGCCACAAGGAACGCGCCGTTCCACACCATCTCATGCGGTTGGCCATGAATGGCCGGTGCTTGAGTCTTCAATTTTGTCGCAGCACGCGCAGCAGAGCGCAGCGAGGTCCGGCAATCAGCAACACAACGGTCAATTGCATTCTGGATCTCCGCATCAAGCGCCAGTTCCAACTTGTGACGAAGAAAGAACGCCCGTCCCGCAGTCGTCGCGGCGATCTGTTCGCGGGCTGCACGGATCGCGGGGGCCTCCTCTCCCAGACGGGAGCGCAGAGCGGCCCGATCGCAGAAGACTTGGATACCCCACTCGCGCGCGCCATCGAGACGTTCAAGCGCTTCGCACAACCGTTGTCGCTGCGCCCCCAGCATGACGGCCACCCGGTCATCATTGGAAAATACTGCGCCAAAGCGCAGAGGCAGTACCGTGCAACAATTGGCCATTGCCCGAAGGACACGGTGATGTTCGAGCACCATGTGCTTGACTCGTTCGGAGTCGCGCCAGATGTCCTCGATCGCGCCATCCTCTGTTTGTGGTACGTCACTGATGACGGCCGCGAGCTCTCCGCAGGATACGGTCCGTAATTGGCCGCCGTTCACCCCTTCTACGGGAGACAAGCTCATGAGGCTGCCGCCGTCGTGCTGGCGCACGATCGCATAGGCATAGACGAGAGGATCAATGGCGGACATGCGGTGCTCCGCTCGATTCCATGATCGAGCCCGGGCCACTTGCCGACTCTTGTCGCTGAATCGAAACCAGCACGGCCGGTGTGACGGCGTGGGCAGCCACGGCCGACTGCTCGTCTTGGCGCGCGCGCGCGTGACGCGACAGGACTTTGTAGGCCTCCGTCAATGCCGCCATCTCGGGAGCGCTTCCGCCTTCCGCGTCAGGATGAATCGTTCTGGCCAGGCGGTGGTAGGCCGAGCGCACATCCTCGATGCCAGCCCCCACATCCACGTTCAGGCTGCGGCTCGCCCGCTCAATCTCGTCGGACTCAATAAAGTCGATCAGCACGGTGGCAAAACTGGCGGGAGGCATCGGCCCGATGCAACGAAAACGCAGGCAGCCGGCGTGCTGCGCATCGAGCATTTCGAGGCAGCGCTCCACTGCGGCCCCGGCATCCGTCTTCACCAGCAGCGCCACATCCAAGACAGTGCGGTCGGCCGTGATCGGGTTGATGATCACGTCGACAGCCACCGCGCGGAGTCCATTCAACAGGCTTCTCGCGACGGCGGCCCGGCGCTGTTCAAGGGCGTCTTTGACCAACTTGCCGAGAGCCGCCCGCTCCTCCGGGGTCACGCCTTCGTTCCCCGCCAAGCGGACCTTCAGGCTGGCGATGGGCTCCTGCGCGGCTATGTCCGCGAAGACGGCATCAAGATCCCACGTGACGACGACCACCAATTGGGTGCACGATTCCAACTTGACGAAGGCAGTTTCGAAAAGAGGACGTCCTTGCTCAAGCACCTTATGCACGCGGATCTCGTCGGGTGCCTGCGTTCCGAATTTGACCGGCAAGACCGGTCCCGCGTTCATCAACTGCTCGACAACCGCCTGGTGCGCGACCAGGAGACGTCCCAATTCGTCGCGGCTTCGGCCTTTCAGGCTGCCACCTGGGCTGCCTCCGACAACGGCAGAAAACCAGTTCCCTCGGACCATTGTGATGCCATCGGTGATGCCATTCACCCCCGCGATCGTCGCTTCGCCATGTGCATTCGAAGGAACGATCGCATACAGGTAAAGCGGACTGCCGCTTTGTTGCTCGGCTTGCGTCGCGCTCACGCCTGCGGCTCCGCGGCGGGAGCGGGGTTGAGAATCCGCTCAAGTCGGTCCAGCCGCTGTTGCAGAGCCCGGTTCTGCTCCGCCGTATCCGCCGCCTGCGACGACAGTGTCGGATCGTTCTGCCACCAGTTGATGCCCATCTCCATCGCCTTGTCGACCGAGCAGATGAGCAGGCGCAGCCGAATATTGAGAAGCTCGACGCCAACCAGACAGACCGTAACGTCGCCGGCGATCACGACCCCCTTGTCGAGAATCCGATCAAGAATGTCCGCCAGCGTGCCAGTCTGTACTGAATGCTCCATCCGAGTATGCGGCATGAGATTCTCTCTCGTTCACCATCAAGGCTCAACGCACCAACGCAGCCGCATTCTCGATCAGGGAGGCCGTTTTGTCGCGCAGGAGCGCGACCTCGCGGCACAATTGGCAAGCATGGTTGCTCTCGTCATAGGCACCGCAATTCAGCAACACCGACACGCTGAGTCGCAGAATTCTGTGCTGCGCGGACCTTATCCGTTACAGCAGCAGACGAATTGATTGCTGCGGTGAAGCGGGCAATCTCCTCTTCCTGCTTTTGGTAAAGGCCGATCGGACATGAAATGCTGGCCGGCACGCTGGGCGGGATCATAAAATGTCTCCCACCTGATCGCGGAAATAGCGCTTCCCGCGATGATAGCTGATGATATTGCCGACCTCATCGAGATCGACTTCGTAGCTGGCGAGAACGTCGGTTGCCGCGGGAATGCGATGCAGCTCGACCACCGTGACGGACAGATGCCAACCGCTATCCGCTCTCTCGAAGCCCGATACGCTGTCGATCCCGTAGCCCGTAAGATTCTGAAGCTGCGCCTTCGCGCGTGTAATGAGTTCAAAGGGCTGGCGCCTGTCAGGCGCCGCTGGCGCGCTCAATCCGACATCGGCTGCGGGTTGCTGAGCCGGTGCAGCGGGCACGGTGCGCTCACGAAGGTCCACGTCGTCGTTGGAATCAGTCATCTGTCGCTTTCCGGATCTCTCTCAATCGCTTCAGCAATAGCTCTTCTTGCCTGTCGTATTCGCGCGCATCGATCTGCTTCAGCTCGAGGGCAAGCTCCAGTTCCGCCAACTCGCCGCGGATCTTATCCGCGTCGTATAGTTCAGCATTCGCTTGCTCCTCGATCGTGCGGGCGAGCCAGAGCAGGCCTTTGATCGGCCCAAGGACCGGTGCGGTCAGAACAGTTCCCAGAATGCTCATGCCTTACCTGGCCCAATTGACGACGATGTTCACGAAATTGTACGGCGGGACCGGTCCGACATATTTGAACATCAACCGGTCGTTCAGCTCTGCATCGAGCTTGCGCACGGCTTCATCCACCTCAGGCCCGTGCTCGCGGTCGACCAGAAAGGCAGCGTTCAGCACCATGCGGTCGCTGACGATCTTGTTCGCCCGCGTCTTGTGAACGAACGGCCGGATGCGTGACAGGATCGCCTCCTCGTCGCGCGCCCGCTTCTGCGCGAGGGCCTTCTCGACCGCCTCGCCGAGACGAATCCGGTCATAATAGCTTTCCGCAAGCGAACGCCCATTCAGAGAGTCGCGCATCCGGCGGATCGGCTCGTTGTCCCGCACCACCTCTTCGAGCGCAGCCCCCTCATGCCAGAAGGCCTTGAGACCGAGCTCAATACGGTCGCGCATCTGCTCCAGCAGCCCGGTGAGTTCCTCGTAACGTGGCGTGAGCAGGCGCTGCTCGAGCTCGTGTGCGTTGGCAGCCACCGTACCGAACCGAACCGGCAACAGGGTGAAGTGCTCCATGGCCTCTTCGAGCACGAGCATATGCGCCATCATGTTGCGGCGGCTATTGTCATATTCGCTGATGGCCGAATCGCTCACGACTGCAGCGATCCGCCTGTAGTTGATGGTTCGCACGAGATCGCCACGCTCGCCGATGCCGCGTGTCTTGAATTCGTGCGGCTCCTCGCAAGCGACGATGGCGTACACATATTGGCCCTCAGCCGGCTCGGTCTCTTTCATTGCCGTTCCTTAGCGGAGCCTCAGCTTGCTGCGATCAGGGCGCGCAACTCAGAAGCCCTTTAGTGAAGTGTCGCTGCCGCCCCATGTCTTCAGGCCTTGCGTGCGCGGAGCTCCAGCACGCCGTTATTGTATTTCTTCCTCAACGTCCCGGGATCGACCGCGCAGGGCAACGGAACGTCTTTCGCATAGCGCCGCTCGCCACTCGATTGGATGACCAGGGTGTCGCCGCGCAGCTCGGCGGTGATCTCGTCCTCGTTGGCACCGGGAAGTTCAGCCGTGATGACCACCTCACCGCCCTCATCGAATACATCGACCAGGGGTTCGCGGGCCTCATCGACCACAAGGCCTTCCTCGGTTGCGTGCACGTTGCCAAACGGCTCAACGCGCGCAGTCCCCTCCCCACCAAGGCCCGTGCGAATGCTGAAGCCGTAGACGCCGCGCGCCTTGTCGCCCAAGCCTTTGACCGTGAATTCGCCCTGGTGCTCGACATTCCTCGTCCCGACTTCGACGAGCTTGCCGAGGAGGTCCACGGCATCGCCCAAGCTGCGAAACAGTCCGCCGAGCTCTATGTTCACCCCGGCTTCGCCGGTCCGATCTGTGCTCTTTTTCACCACTGCAAGCCTCCCAGGCTCGATTGCATGCTCAATGCAGTTGCGGCGACGATCCCCCACCCCGCATCATCAGTATTCCAGCGGGATCGCCCGCCCGCGAAGGGCAGCTGGTCCCGCCACCTGCGTCTCGGCTGCCGCGGGCCGTTGGCCGCGCCCGCGTCGGAATGCTGCGCGCTTGCCCGGCACATCGAACAGCCGCGTCCGGATGGCCGCAATCTCCTGATTGACCTTGGCCAATTTGATGGTGGCTGCGTGCACGCACTTTTCCCACGCACCGAGCTCGCGTTCGAGGCGCGCACGCTCGTTTTCCAGGCGCGCGAAGCGGTTGGCCAGCTGGTGCCGCTCGCGCGGCTTGGCGCCGTTGGCAAGCGTCTGCAGCGTCGCAAGGTTACGCAAGCCGGAGGCCTTCTCCCTGTGGGTTGCTCGATCGTCTGGCATGCGACCTCTCCTGCGCGACGGTTAGCTTCGCCGTTTATGAATTCCGATCAGCTTGCGTCGCCAACTCTTCTCTGCCGGCCGCGCCCGCAATGCCGGGGCAATGGTGCTCGATCAGGCTCAACAACATCTTCCGTTGCTGTGCGCGTTTGTTGTCCATCTTCCCGGTAAACGTCGACTTGGAGCCGAGGAGGTCGAGGCACAGCTGCACGAAATGAGGATCGTCGACGGTCGGCTGGAACCCCTCTTGCGCCATCATGCGACAGATCATGATGGTGGTGCGCAGGGTTGGCGTCTGGTCATACTCGCCCGTATCCCGGAACTCACGCACCAGTTCGACGATTGGCGCGACTGTGGCAGGCGGAAGACCGGAGCGCGCCGCTGCGACAGAGACTTCCAGTTCGGAGTCGGCGTGGCCGACATCGATCGTGATGATGCGGTCGCCAAGTGCGTCCTGGGCCTCGTGAACGCCGGCATATTCTTGCGGGTTGCTGGTGAAGATGACGCGGAAATTGGGATGCACCTTGATGTAGGGCTCATCCTGGTTCTGTGCCGGCAGCACCAGCAGGCCTTCCTCCAGCACGCTGAGAAGAACGTTGTTGGCCTCCGGCCGCGAGCGCGTGAACTCGTCATAAATGAGCGTATAGCCCTCGCGGCAGGCGGTGGTGAGGCGGTGATCCGCCCAGCGCCTGTCGGCAAACTCCTCCAGCTTCGTCACCGTGTGGATGAAACGATCGACCACTTTGCGATAGTTGTAGCCATGCTGCGTGCCGACGAGCGTGGAGGTCATCATATCCTCGTCGCCCGTGATCATGACGGTCGGGCGCTTGAGCAGCGCGGCCGCATGCAGCGCGAGGGTCGTCTTGCCGGTGCCCGCCGGACCGCGGAAGTGGATCGAGAAACCCGCCCTGAGATAGGAGAGCGCGCGACCCGTGATGGCTTCGACTGATCGAGTCTGGACAAATCCCGGGCGCGCCTTTGGCGTGAGCGTCGTGACGACGCCTACGTCGGGCGAATACGTGGCAGCGGTCATTTTTGATAGCTCCTGCTTCACCCGATTGTTCACGACACTGCAAGCGGCATTGATCGATCTGGAGCGCGTCCGCAGGCCGAAGAACCCGCCGCAGGCCACCGGCGCGGCCGAACCGGTGTTGAATAGCTCGTATCGATCCGCCCTAGTTTGCGAACGAACCCGCGCTATCTGTAACGACCGGCTCGCTCTGAGTGTACGGGTAGCGTCCCGACTCGGTCGCAATAGGGCTTGCAAACGGGGCCGTGGCGCTGCTGCCTGTCTGTCGCGCTTGTTGTTGGACGCGACAATGCTGCTGCCAAACGCGTTCAGCAGCGACCCGATCATTGTGCAGGGCCGTCATGAAGGATCCGGCGCTGGCCAATACTGCGCGAGCCCGGCGATCGACGTCCTCAAGGTAAGCTCGCCGCACCGCCGCCTCCCGTTGTGCCGTCGTCTTGCGCAGCCGGGCGAACCCTTCCAGTTGCTTCTCCACGTTGTTTTGCAGCTTGTCGACAGACAATCGCATTCGCGTCGACAGAACGTCGCGTGCTAACCCTCGTTCGTGGGCGAGACGCTCGATCAGATCCTGCGCCGAGCCACGAACAAAAGCCGCCGCGCCAAAAATCTCTTGCAAACGCGTTTTGGTCGCTTCGCGATGACGAGCCATGATGCGCGCCCGGCCGGTTCGGCCATTCGCAAGCGCCGACTTTACCGTTGATCGCAACTGTTGCGTTGCCGCCAACCGAGCCCGCTGTGCATTTTCGAATTGGGCGCTGATGTGGGTGAGCTCGCTTGTCAGGGACATGTCGTATCTCCTCTTCGAGCACGTCGCAGTGCCATGGATGGACATTTGATCCTGGTACCTGGGGGCGCGCAGCGCGACGCCCCCAGGCACTGTGCGATCAGGCAGCTGAGGCCCCCGCCGTCAGACCGACCGCTTCCGCGTATTTGAGATAGGTGTCGACGCCCGCAACCACGACGCGGGCCTCGATCGCCAGGAGTTCGATACCGACCAGCGACACGCGGGCCCAAGCATCGATGACAACGCCTTTGTCGAGGATACGATCGACGACTTCAGCGAGGCTGCTCGACGAATTCATCTTCTCAATAGCCATTCGCACTCTCCTTCTTCGTGTTGGGCGACACGTCCTCGCCCCTCATGGACGAGTTCATCTCTCGCCAATTTGAGAGCGCTTTACCACTGAGGAGATTCCCGATTGCCTGTGGGGTAATCCAGGAAAAGCCACCAGAACGGTTCTGGCTGAGGGAAATCCCTCAGATACCGCGGGATGATGTTCGCTCGCGATCTCCCAGACACCATTCGCGCCGCAGGACAGCTTGCTAAATGTGCCTCGCGCGCCAGCGGTCCCCGGTCGTGAAAGCTGTCTGATCGGAATATTGGAGCCGGATGCTTTTCTTCCAATCATTATCCGGCTCTACGCATTTGTTTTTGCGTGTCCTTGTGGAGACACCGGCGTCCGCCTTTTGCCGGACACGCACGAACGGCGAGCCGAGCAGGTGCGCTGGACGTCAACCCCTATAGCCAACCGCTATTTGCCTGCGATGTATCGCCCCGAAGGACAACTATCCCTGCCACACGTCAGCGGGCTTTGATCGTGCAATGGGCAGACTTGGACTTTCTGTAATGCTTCCACCGCCGATGCGCATTCCAGCTTGGACACGACGTTCTGGCGATATCTTTCGATCGCCTTGACGCTCTTCGACAAGTTACGGGCAATCGTCTTGTTGGAGTGGCCAAGCCGCATCTGTTCAAGTGTCGCGCGCTCGATTTCGCTCAGTTTGGCAATCTGCACCTGCACCCCAAAGCAAAGTCGGCGCTTGAGAACCTTGTGTGCGTCCTCAAAACAGAGACGCTCGAGCGTGTTGAGGAAAGCGTTATCGTCGAGCGGTTTCTCGAATACGGTTGAAGCCCCCATTTCCATTGCGGCGACGGCCGTCTGCACATCCGCATAGGCACTGATAAGAATTGCGGGGATCGAGCTCTTCTTGCGGATAATGCGCAAGACCTCCAGCCCCGACAGCGAGGGCAGGCGATAATCCAGCACGATACAGCCGGGGCGATCGAGGCTCGCCTTGTCGAGCAGGTCCACCGGGTTACCCCACGCCTCGATGTGCAGCCCGACCGATCTGATCAAATCGCATAATGAATTGCGAAATCGCTCATCGTCATCGACAACATAGACACGCGCGGCCATCGCGTTTCTCCCCCAAGCCTGCTGCGCTCTATTCCCGCGGCAAGACTATCTCCATGCAGGTACCGGATTTGCAGGGGCGGTTGGAAATTCGCCCGTGATGCCAGCGGATGATGTCGCTCGCGATCGCAAGACCAAGTCCGGCACCATCCGCCCGTGTTGTCACAAAAGGTTCAAACACCTTGTCGCGGATGGCTTCGGGAACCCCGACACCGTTGTCCAAGACCTGGATCGTCGTCCAATTCGTGTCTTGCACGGCAACGCAAACGATCACGCGACGCCTGCCAATGCCGGGATTGTCGACTGCGGCGATACTGTTGATGACAAGATTGTACAACGCGGTCTCGAGAAGCTCCTTCACCCCGTAAACCTTCGGGCGGGCAGTTCGCGAGACGAATCTCAGCTTGACCTGCTTGGCTTTGGCGAGAGACGAGACCCGCGCGATCGTATCCGTGCAGACCTCGACGAGAGATACGCTTGTCCGCGCCGTAGGCTTATGCTCGGTGAGCATGCGCATGTGACGGATGATCGAAGTAGCGCGAATTGCCTCAGCTTTGATGCTTTCGACGTGCTCGCCGATGTCTTTCGGGCTGACGACGGGCCCCGACAAGCGTCGCGACAGCATGTTCGCCACGTTGATAATGGTGCCAAGCGGATGATTGAGCTCGTGCGCGATATAAGCCGTCATCACGCGCATGGCCGTCTCACGCTCCCACTGACGGCCAACACCGCTATTGGCAAATTCTGAGAGCTGTGTTTCGGGGTTTATCATTAAAAGGTATCGCGGGCTTTCAGCGCCACCCGTTATCGTTTTCGCCGCTTCCGAGCAAGCCGTTTGTTCTCAACCCGACAGAAATTCTAAATGTGCATTTGTTTCTTCTTTTGACGCGGATCAACCGAGAAATGATCCGCATGCAATTGTCGAAGACATCGCAGCATCGAACGCAAAGTTAACGTATGGCGATCTGAGACTCTTTATGTTTCCACTCCGAAACAGCATTGGCTGTCAATGCACTACCGGCTGCTCCCGGACGGATATCATAATGTCAGATCCGCCTTGCCGATCTAACTCATCAAACAGGCCCGTAACTTTGTGACCTGCGAAATTCATCGACCCTAACAATAGTCATATGTAATTGCCGTGCCCTGGTCTGTCGCAGATAGAGGTTATCTTGAATGAAGTCAGCCGCGGAATATCAAGACCATCTCTCGAACAGGCAACGATGTTTGGAGCGCGACGGTAAGCAAGTAGTAACGGCGGCCAGCAAACTGGAGTGGTCCGCTTTTTAGCGGGAGTTGATTTGAGGTTCGACGTTTCCTTTGACGCGTGCGCCGCAGGAATAACAGGAACTTCAAATCGACCACACAGTGTGCAAATAGGGCCCGCATCCCGCACCCATTCACCACGAAGGCGTGGAGAAAGTCGGCGATGGCGGCGGGCGCGTAATCTTCACGTAATCTACGCGTGCCCCATACGGGCGCCGACCACCCGCGACTGTCCCGGTGCGTTTTGCAGGATCGCCCGCCGCATGCTATCGGCCGCCATGCACGCAATCTTTCGCTTGCCGGGCGCCGGCGCCATTCCGGTCTATTTCATCGATGCGGCGAGCTTCGGCGTCGAACGCGACGGGCTCGATGCGGCCGCATGGCGTTTCGCCGGCGCGGCTGGCTTCGAAGCAAAGCCGGGGCGCATGCTGTTGCTCCCCGGGAAGACCGGCTCAGGCGAGCTTGGCGGTGTCCTGTTTGGCACCGATCCGGCGGATCCATTCGGGCCCGGGCGCCTGCCCGGCACGCTGCCGCCCGGAACCTACCGGTTCGTCGATGCGCCTGATCCGCGGCTCGCGGCGCTCGCGTTTGCGCTCGGCAGCTATCAGTTTGCCCGCTACCGCAAGGCGGACGAGCGCAAGGTCGCGCTCCAGCTGCCGGCCGGTGTCGACGCGGCCGACGCGACGCGCATCATCGAGGCCGTGTTCCTCGCCCGCGACCTGATCAACACGCCGACCAACGACATGGGGCCGGCCGAGCTCGAAGCGGCGGCGCGCTCGCTCGCCACCCAACACGGCGCCAGCGTGCGATCGATCGTCGGCGACGATTTGCTCACCGAGAACTTTCCGTTGATCCACGCGGTCGGGCGCGCCTCGACCTTGCCGCCGCGGCTGATCGACCTCACCTGGGGCAATGCCGATCACCCGAAAGTGACCTTGGTCGGCAAGGGCGTGTGCTTCGATTCCGGCGGGCTCGACATCAAGCCGTCGAGCGGCATGCTGATGATGAAGAAGGACATGGGCGGCGCTGCCACCGTGTTGGCGGCGGCGCACATGGTCATGAGCCGCGGGCTGAAGCTGCGGCTGCGCGTGCTCATTCCGGCGGTCGAGAACGCGATCTCCGGCTCGGCGTTTCGCCCGCTCGACGTCTATCCGTCGCGCCGCGGCCTCACCGTCGAAGTCGGCAACACGGACGCCGAAGGCCGGCTGATCCTCGCCGACGCGCTCGCGCTCGCGGACGAGGAAGCCCCGGACTTGCTGGTCGATCTCGGGACACTGACCGGCGCCGCGCGCGTCGCGCTCGGCCCGGAGCTGCCGGCGTTCTACACCAATCATGAGGCGCTTGCGGCCGAGCTCTTGGCGCTCGGCCAACAGGAGAACGATCCGTTCTGGCGGCTGCCGCTGTGGCAACCCTACCTGAGCATGCTCGATTCGAAGGTCGCCGACACCAACAACGTCTCGAGCGGCGGCTTTGCCGGGTCGATTACCTGCGCGTTGTTTCTCAGCCGCTTTGTGAGTGTCTCAAGAGCGTGGCTGCACTTCGATATCTACGCCTGGAACGCGGCCGCCAAGCCGGGCCGCCCCGAAGGCGGCGAGTGCCAGGTCGCGCGCGCGCTTTATGCCTACCTCTGCAAACGCTATGCTTGACGATTACGATCCACGTCATCACCGCGGCGCGCCCCGACCTCGCCGCCAAATATCTCGAGGGCAAGGTCAAGGCGGCACGTTTTGTCGAAGGGACAGTGCGCGAGGTGCGCGACGCGCAGACGCCGGTGCGCGGGCAGCCGTCGCCCGACGCGGCGCTCACCACTGAAGCGCTGCGCGGCGACCAAGTCACCGTTTATGAAGAGACCGAGGAAGGCTGGTGCTGGGGCCAGCTCTTAAGCGATGGCTATGTGGGCTGGCTCTCGGCCAACGCGCTCGGCACGCCGGGTGCGGCGCCGACCCACAAGGTCGCGGCGCTGCGTACGTTGATATTCCCGGCACCGTCCATCAAACATCCGCCGCTCGAAGGCCTGCCGCTCGGGTCGCGCCTCGCGGTTCTGGGGCACGAGAAGGAATTCGCCGTGCTGGCCAACGGCTACCTGCCGGCGCGGCACCTCGCCCCGTTGGACGCCGGCGAGCCCGACTTCGTCGCCGTCGCCGAGCGATTTGTCGGCGTGCCCTACCTGTGGGGCGGCAAGACCAGTCTCGGCATCGATTGCTCCGGGCTGGTGCAAGTCGCGCTCACCGCGGCCGGCATCGGCTGCCCGCGCGACAGCGACATGCAGGAGGCCGCGCTCGGCGTCAGCGTGACGCCGGCGCCGCACTTCACCAACCTGCAGCGCGGCGACCTGATGTTCTGGAAGGGCCACGTGGCGATCGTGGTCAACGCGCACCGGATCATCCACGCCAACGCTTTTCACATGGCGGTGGTGATCGAGCCGCTCGCCGAGGCGGTGGGGCGAATCCGCGCGGCCGGGCTCGAGGTGCGCAGCGTTAGGCGGATCGCGACGTAGCTCGAGAGGCGAAACACGCTCGTCGTCGCCGGGCTTGTCCCGGCGATCTCGATCATAGGGCACAGCTTTGCCTTCCTAAGCGATAGGGGTCGGGATCGGCTCGCACCGTGCGATGATCTGACGGTTGATTGCCGTCGATGCGACGTTGAGCCTCGCTACGGCTTTGCGGATGGAACCGGATCTCGCAACCTCATCGAGGTACGTTAAAATGCGAACATGAAGCATTGTTAGACCTTCCTGCTAGCTGCCTCACACAGCGAAGCGTTTGATCGCATCCGGGTCGAAGCCGAAGCCCCAGCCGGGTCGCTCGGGCACGATCGCGCGGCCTTGCGCGTCGAGGCTGATGCGCTCGCGATAAGCCGGCTCGCACCAGGGCATGTATTCGAGATAGATCGCATTCGGCACCGCGGCGAGTAACGCGAGGTTCATCTCCGGGAACAGATGCGATGACACCGGGGTGTTGAACGCCTCGGCGATATGCGCCGCCTTGAGGAACTCGGTCGGTCCGCCCATGCGCTGCAGGTCGGGCATCAGAATGTCGGCCGAGCGCGCACGCAGCATCTCGAACATACCGCGGCTTGTGTATTCGGTCTCGCCGCTGGCGACCGGCGTGTCGAGCGCCGCGGCGATCTCCGCCTCGCCGGCATGATCCTGATAGGGGATCGGCTCCTCGAACCAGGTCAGGTTGAATTCTTCCAGCATACGGCCGAGCCGGATCGCGCGCGGCACGGTGAGTTGTTGATTGGAATCGACCATCAGACCGATGTCCGGGCCGATCGCTTCGCGCACCGCGCGCACGCGCGCCACGTCCTCCTCGGCGCGCGGCTTGCCGATGCGCATCTTCATGGCGCGCCAGCCTTGCGCCACGAAATCCGCCGCCTCGCGCTGCAACTCATCGATGCTGCGGCTGATCCACAGCCCGCCGCTGTGATAGGCCGGCACCGCGGTCGTACAAGCGCCGATCAACCTCGCCACGTTGAGCCCGGCCGTTTTGCCGCGCAGATCCCACAGCGCATTGTCGACACCGGCAACGCCGATCACCGCCACGCCGGTGCGGCCGAGGAAGCCAATGTCACGGAACGCGCGCGCCGAGAAACTGCCGCCAAGCTCGGGATCGAGCCCCACCACCAGCGGCTCCAGGCTGCGGATCATCTCATCGATCACAACCAGCCGCTGCTTGTTGAGCGCGAACACGAGCCCTTCACCGATCAGCCCCGCGTCGGTTTCCAGAAACACCAGCACGCAATCGGCCGAGCGCAATAGAAGCGCGCCGCCGTCGATCGGCGGATCGAATGGAAAGTGCACGACCTGGGTGCGCAGCTTGGTGATTTTCATGAAGTCCCCAACCACGATGACGGCGCGGGTGCAACGTCGTAGTCTCGACGTCTACGCCGCAACGTCAATCACCTCCGCGTGGTCTTCATGAAAATCACCAGCGTCGAGCCGATCCTGATCAGCGTGCCCTATGACCGCGGCGGCGGGCCGGTGCCGAAGGCCGACGCCGTGCCCTGGCGTAACATGGACACGCTGCTGGTCCGGGTCGAGACCAGCGACGGCCTCACCGGCTGGGGCGAGGCGTTCGGGTTCGGCGCCTGCGTCGCAACGCACACGGCGGTTGCCAAATTGGTCGGACCTTTGGCGATTGGACGCGACCCGAGCGACATCGCGGCGTTGATGGATGACCTCGCCCGCAAGCTGCACAACTACGGCCGCAACGGGCCGGTCTCGTTCGCGCTGTCCGGGCTCGACATCGCGCTGTGGGACATGGCCGGGCAGGTCGCAGGAAAACCGCTCTATCAGATGCTTGGTGGCGCGGCTGTAGCTCGCGTTCCGGCCTATGCGAGCCTGTTGCGCTATGGCAGCGCCGATCTTGTCGCGCGCAACGCCGCGCGCGCGGTCGAGCGCGGGTATCGGCGCATCAAGCTTCATGAAATCACGGTCAGCGAAGTTGCTGCTGCGCGCAACGCCATCGGCGCGGACACGCCGCTGATGGTCGACACCAACTGTCCCTGGTCGGCAGACGAAGCGATCTCGATGGCGCGCGCGTTTGCGCCCTACAATCTTCATTGGTTGGAAGAACCGGTGTGGCCGCCCGATGATTACCCAGCGCTCGCCCGCGTGCGCAGCGCCGGCGTGCCGATCGCGGCCGGCGAGAATGCCGGCACGCCGATCGAGGTTGAGCAACTCATCGACGTCGCCAACGTCGATTTCGTGCAGCCGAGCGTGACCAAGATCGGCGGCGTGAGCGAGATGCAGCGGCTGACCGCGCTTGCCGCCGCGCGCGGGACCAAGATCGCACCGCACTCGCCCTATTTCGGGCCCGGCCTCATCGCCACCATCCATATCTGCGCGAGCCTGCCTCAGCCGGCCTTTGTAGAGCGGTTCTATTGCGACCTCGAAGCAAGCCCGTTCGGTGATCAGGTCAACGCAGCAGACGGGTACATGAACGTGCCGCAGTCCCCCGGCCTTGGGCTTGACATCGATGAAGCGGTGATCGCGCAATACCGGTTGGATACGCAATAGGACAGCAGCAGGAGGAACTCCCGTGGCATCGATGGAGCCAATCGTGGAGATTGACGCCGGCAAGCTCTCCGGCGTTGTGTGCCGGGATCGCGTGTTCGTCTACAAGGGCGTTCCTTATGCCCAGGCGCCGGTCGGCGGTTTGCGCTGGAAAGCCCCGCAACGGGCGGAGTCGTGGACCGGCGTACGGCGGGCGGATGCCTTTGGGCCGCGCTGCATACAGCCGTCACGGCGGGAGAGCTCGATCAGCTATTTCGGACCAGAGCCGGAGAGCGAAGATTGTTTGTTCCTCAATGTGTGGACGCCGGCCAGCGGCGCGGACGCGAAGTTGCCGGTGATGGTGTGGTTTCATGGCGGCGCGTTCTATATCGGCTCCGGCGCGCTCGGGTTGTTCGACGGCGAATATCTCGCCACGCGTGGCGCCGTGATTGTGACAATCAACTATCGGCTTGGCCGGCTCGGGTTCCTGGCGCATCCGGAGCTCACGCGGGAGAGCTCGTTCTCGGGAAACTATGGACTGCTTGATCAGATCGCGGCGCTGCAATGGGTGCAGCGGAACATCGCTGCGTTCGGCGGCGACCCTGGGTGTGTGACCATATTCGGCCAGTCCGCCGGCTCGATCAGCGGATCGCTGCTGATGGCCTCGGCGCTCGCCAAGGGTTTATTCCATCGTGTGATCGGCCAGAGCGGCGCACTGTTCGGCCCGGTGGCAGAGAGCTGCAACACTGGTGATTCCATCCAGTCGCTCGCGGCAGCGGAGCGTACGGGCGTGGAGTTTGCACATGCGCTCGGGGCCAAGACGTTGGCCGAGCTGCGCGCCCGCCCGGCGCGCGAGATCCAGCTGACGCACCGGCGCGGCGGCACCGGGACAGGTATCAACAACAATCCGTCCGATGCGGCACGCGGCGTGTTCGATACCAATTGGCCGATCGTCGATGGTCACGTGCTGCCGCGCAGCCCATTCGAGTTGTTCAGCCAAGGCCGCCAGAACGACGTCCCGCTGCTGAGCGGGGTGGTCGCCAATGAAGGCGCCACAATGCCCTGCGTCGAGACCCTGCATGCTTTCGAGGCACAGGCGCGCGCCGACCACGGCGAGCAGGCGGAGCGCTTCCTACAACTGTATCCGGCCGGCAGCGATCGGGAGGCCCGTGACGCGAGCCGCACCGCATTCAGCTATCGCAATTTCTATTGGCAGAATTTCTGCTGGAACGAGCTGCAGACCAGCACCGGGCGCGCGCCAGTCTATGTCTACGAGTTTACCCGCCAGCCGCCGATGCCGGCCAACGCCGATTACGACGAGAACACGCCGGACAAATTCGGCGCGTTCCACGGCAGCGAGATTCCGTATGTGTTTCGCACGTTCAGCGTGCGCGATTGGGCCTGGAGCGAGGACAACTCCGTGCTGGCGGACACGATCTCATCCTATTGGCTCAACTTCGCCCGCACCGGCGACCCGAATGCCGCAGGTCTGCCGCCATGGCCGACTTACGAGCCATCAACCCGAATGACGATGGAGCTTGGCGACGCAGTCAAAGCGCGGCCGATCCACAACCTGCCCCGGCTGCAATTCTGGGACGCCTTCTACACGGCACAGCGGCAACGCAGCCCGCTCGCGGCTTGAACACAGGAGGCTCACCGTAGATACTGAGATGCGCGGGGAGTTTTGAGCTATAGGAAACCTACCGGCTCGGAGATGACGTTGATGCGATCCGGATCGACTTGGTGGTTTCGTCCGCTGATCCACGACTTTCTCGCCAACCTATTGTTGGTCGCGGCGACAACGCTGATTATCTACGCAGCCGCGACGTTTTTCGATGCGCACTATTTGATTGCGCTGTACCTCGTTCCGATTGTCTTCGCGATGCTGCGGTCCGGCTTCGCCCAGGGTCTCGTCATGGTCCTGCTCAGCGCGCTCGCGGTTTCGTTCTTTTTCTACGAACCGATCTACAGCTTGCACGTGGCCGACCCCGAAGAACTGGTGGAGCTCGCCATCTTCGCGGTTCTGGCCGTGGTGATCGCCTACCTCGTCACCGTTTTGCGCGACCTTCGCCAAATGGGACCCGACCAGCTTCCCTAAAACGGAGACGCCTGCGGACGGTTGAATGGTGCCAAACGCCCTCACGAAGACTTGAGTGCGGCGCACTATTCGGAACTGTGACGAGCCCTGGTTGGAGACCGATTTTCACCCCCTGTAATCGTATCAAGATATTGATTTTTAATGATATTTAATTTGCGACAACTAGATGAAAAAGGCCTCACGACGTCGTGTTCGCAGTTGCGAGAACAAGCCCTTCTTTCGGCCCCCCGGGTCCCTACCTACCGGACGGGTTGGCGGCAATTGAGAAGGAGCTTCCGATGACCTCAACGATCAAGATTGCGCTTTTGGCCGCCGTGGGGACCGCACTGCTGTCTGGCTCAGCGTCGGCGCAGACCTATCAGCATCGTGCCCGGCACGTCGCGGTTCAGAGCCGCGTCTATGCGCCGGCTTACATCCCGGGCGGGCAAGTCTATCTGCTCGAGAACCGTGGCCCGGGTACGCGCAACACCAGTGCGGCTGAGCGTTTCCAGGATCAGTTCAACGTCGATTACTGATCGCTGCTTTTTAAGCTAAATAGACGAACGGGCGGTCGCAAACCGCCCGGTCGTTCTATTTGGATGACCGTATGTGCAACGAGTACGGCAACCGCATTCCCTACCGCCGCTATGTCGAGGAGTTCAGCCATCTCAAGCTGCGGCTCTCAGTATCAGGGAATGGACCGGATCTTTCGCCGCGCGATGAGATCCATATCCGCGACACCGCACCAGTTATTGTGCGCACCGGAGACGGCGTCGAACTGACGGAATTGACCTGGGCGCCGCGCGACCGCAACAAAAAGCCGGTGTTCAATTTCCGCTCCGAGAAGCGCAGCTTTGCCAAGAGCACCCGCTGCCTGATCCCGGCGTCGCATTTTGTTGAATTCACGACGCCGACCGATCCTGGCAGGAAGCGCAAGGACAAATGGCGCTTCACGCTTGCCGGCGCGGACTGGTTCGCCATCGCCGGCCTGGTCCGCGCCGATACAATCGATCGCGCCGATTGCTTCACCATGCTGACGACGCCGCCCGGCCCCGATGTCGCGCCCTATCATGACCGACAAGTCGCGACGCTTGCTCCCGCCGACTGGCTGGCGTGGCTTGATTTGTCGCGTTCGGAATCGGACCTGCTGCGGCCGTTAGCGCCCGGCATGATCAGGGTTGAGCGGGTCGAAACAACCTGAGCGATCTAACAAACATGGTCACCGCGCCGGCGCGCGGGGCACGCGTGGGGCGGGCGCGGCCGGTTGCGGCGAGGATCCGCCGCCGAATAACACCCGCATCGGACTATCCTTGATGTTCTTGAACACCGTCTCCGCGGTCGCGACCGTACGACGCGTCTCCGTCATCAAGGCATCGATGTTCTTCAATCCCGAGCCCGTGAACTGTTCGAGGCTACCGGACATCAGGTCCATGTTCTTGGATAGATCATCGGCCATCAGGCGAATCGATTTCGCCGCCGCGGTCAGCTCGCCCGGCTTGTCGTCGGTACCGGTCAGGCCTTCCATCCCGGTCATGATGCGATCGAAGCGATCCGAGTTCTGTTTCAGGACCGCCGTGAAGGCAGCGAAATTCGCCAGCGATTTTTGCAGGGCCGAGCTCTCGCCGGTGAGCACATCGAAGTCCTGGCCGAGGTCCTTCGCCGCGCTGGATATGCCTTCGGCAGCCTTTTCATCGGCAATCAGGGTCGGGAGCCCATCCGGCCCGGGCGGAATAATATCAGCGCGCGGATCACCGCCGCGCAGCTCGATCCAGGCAACGCCGGTGACCGTGCCGAAGCGCAAGCGAATCTGTGTGTCGGTGCGCAGCGGCGCATCGGAATCGACCGCAATGGTCGACAGGATGTGTTTGGGGTTGGTCGGGTCGAAGCCCAGGTCGGAAACTTCGCCGATCTTCATGCCGTTGAGCTCGACGTCCGCGCCTTTCAGAAGTCCGCCGACGGAACCTTGAAACACGATGTGATAGGCCGCGCCGCGCCCCGTCACCGAACCGGTCTCGAACCAGTGCACAAAGCCAACGATGCCCGTGAGCACGAGCAACACCAGCACCGCGTTGAGAAAGAAGTTGGCTTTGATTTCCATGCCAGATGAGCGTTGCGCTTACCTCGTTCAGGCGAACATGCGGTCGCCTTGCATGTCGATGATCTGCTTTGCCTTGGAGATCGTGAATTGCACCGCCTCGTCCCGGCTGTGATGGGTATCAGCCCGGATGAACTGGTGCTCCTTCACGCCATCGGGTGTCTCCTTCTCGATCACGCCGGCGGTTTGATAGAGGCCATTGGTCGCGTACGGGGCCGGGCGAATGCGGTAGCCCTTGTATTCGACCGCCGGAGCGGGTGGCTCGCGGTCGTCCGTCCCGGCGCCTGTTCCCAAGCGGCTTAGTGCGGCTTTAAGTTTGGCGAACATATGTCGAGCCCCTGTGCGCGCCCGCCCGGCCCAGGGCGCTTGCGAGCAATCGTGCGCCGGCTAGGATCAAGCCCAGGCATGATTCCGACCCGCATCCCCTAAGTGGCGGGTTCCAATAAGGTAGCAGTTTCGTACGCCGGTGCTCAACCGGGCGTTCATATGCGGCAGGACGGTGAACAATGCGTGCGCGCAACCACAACGGGCCACGCCGCGAAGATCCCCCGCGCAAAATGCCGGTGCATGCGCCGCCCGGCCCGGTGCCCACGCTTGCTGAGCTCGCGGACCAACATGTGACCGAGTTGCGGGTGTGGTGCGGAGCCTGGCCGCAGCGCTGCTTTCACCGCGGCGTGGTACGCCTCGACCTGTTCCGCCCCGGCGAGACCATCGTGCAGGCGAGCCGCCGGCTGGTGTGCACCAAGTGCGGCCTCATCGGTGGATACGCGCAGCCGCACTGGCCCTGACGTCTCCCGATCATCCGGGCCTGTGCTAAGACGAACAACAAAGTGAACGCAGGGAGGAGACCCGGTGCGGGCCATCGTGTTCCATGAATTCGGACCGCCGAACGTGCTGCGGCTCGAGGATGTGCCGACACCGGAACCCGGGCCGGACGAAGTGCTGCTCAAGGTCCACGGCGTCTCCGTCAACCGCACGCTCGATCTCGTAGTGCGCTCCGGCCTCTATGCGCGCCGGCCGCCGCTGCCGCACGTGCTCGGCGTCGATCCCTGTGGGGTCGTCACGGCCGTCGGACAGGACGTGACCGGTCGCAAAGTTGGCGATCGCGTGGTGTGCGGCCCGGTCATCGGCGTTGATCCGAACGGGGCACCACGCCTGCTCGGGGTCAATGCCTGGGGCGGCTACGCCGAATACGTCAAGGTTCCCGCCAGCATCACCCATCTCATTCCGGATCGGCTCGACTTCCAGACCGCAACCGTGGTGGCGCGGCATGGTCCGCTTGCCTTCACCCAACTGCGCGACCGCGCCCAGGTGCAGCGCGGCGAATGGGTGCTGGTGATGGGCGCAGCCGGCGGACTTGGCAGCGCCGCCGTCCAGGCCGCGAAATATCTCGGCGCCAGGGTGATCGCCGCGGCCGGTTCGGATGCGCGGGTCGAAGCCGCCGTCGCACTCGGCGCCGACACGGGCGTCAACTACCGCAAACAGGATCTCACCGCCGAGGTACGCCGTATCACTGCCGGCGCAGGCGCGAATGTCGTCGTGGAGAATATCGGCGACCCCGACCTGTTCCCCAAAGCATTCGCGTCGCTCGGTTTCGCAGGCCGCCTCGTTACCGCGGGCGGACACGGCGGGGGCACGGTCGCGCTCGACGTCAAACACCTCTACCTCAACCGCATCACCATCCTGGGCGATCCGCGCGACAGTCCCGATACGTTTGATCTTGCCCTGCGCGCCGCCGCCGAGGGACGCTTTCACGTGCTGATCGATCAGGTGCTGCCGCTCTCGCAAGCGGTGCTGGCGCATGAGCTCACCGAGGCGCGCGAAGGCTTGGGCAAAATCCTGCTCGACCCGACGCGGCTCAATTGAGCGCGAGCTTATTTCAGAACGTCGACTTGAGCCTCAGGTGGTCGAGGCGATTCATCGACCTCACGTCGACCCGGCGCTTGCCGCGATCCTGCGCGACATCGAGCGGAATGATTGTACCGGCCGCGCCGCGGGCCCAGACCTTGCGGTAGAACTCCGGCAGCGTCTTGATCGCAACGCCGCCGACCCCGACGATGATATCGCCGCGCTCGAGCCCGGCCTTCTCGGCTGGTCCTTCCGGGCTCACCTGCGTAATCACCAGGCGCCCGTCCTGCTCCTGCGTGTTGAGCCCGAGCCAGGGCGGAGGCGGCGCGGCCGGCCGCCCCTGCGCCAGCAAGTCCGCCAGGATCGGAGTCAGCGCATCGATCGGCACGAACATGTTGCCCGGTTGGCCCTTGCCACCGGCATCATTCAGAATGAGCGAGCCGACACCAACGAGCTTGCCGTCGCGGTTGATCAGCGCGGCGCCGCTCCACTCCATATGCGGCGGAGCCGTGAAGATCGCGTTGTCGAGGAGATATTCCCAGCTGCCGGCGAATTCGCGCCGCGCGACCACCCGCACGGGCTGGGCATTGGCGGCGCCACCGCTGCTCGCGACGATGACCGGATCGCCTTTGCGCAGGTCGGCGGACTTGCCGAGCGCCATGGGCCGCACCTTGAGCGGCGAGATCGCCTGCAGCAGGCCGAAGCCGGAGACCTGGTCGTAGCCGACCACGTTGGCCGGCACGGTGCGGCCGTCGTTGGTGGTCACCTGCGCGGCATGCGCCTCGACCATCAGGTAGCCGATGGTGACGATCAGGCCCTGGTCATCGATGACGACGCCGGAGCCTTCACGCTCGCGGCCGAGATACTCAACCGTGCGCCCATCCGGATTGATGAAAGTTTTGACCGCCACCACGCCGGAGAGGAGCTCGTCGGTGGCGAGCTTCTGGGCGTGCGCGGTCGCCGCCGACAGCAAGATCAGCCCTGGGATCGCCAGCAAGGCGGAGAGGCGCGCGCGCATATATCCTACTATACCCGGCCTGAGGACGACGGCCATATGCGGGCGCGTGTAAGGGGGATGTGATGCGAACCTACAAAATCGCGGCTATTCCAGGCGACGGCATCGGACCGGAAGTCATCAGCGCCGGGCTCGAGGTGCTGGCGCTTTGCGCCAAGCGCGACGGATTTGCGCTGGATGTGACGCCCTTCGACTGGGGCTCCGACTATTACCGCAAGCATGGCGTGATGATGCCGCCCGACGGCCTCGCCCACTTGCGCGGGATCGATGCGATCTATTTCGGCGCAGTCGGCGCGCCCGATATTCCCGACCACATCACCCTGTGGGGCCTGCGGCTCGCGATCTGTCAGGGGCTCGATCAATACGCCAACGTACGCCCCACCCGGCTCCTCCCCGGGATCAGCGGCCCGCTGCGCGAGCCGGGCGATCTCGATTGGGTGATCGTGCGCGAGAACTCGGAGGGCGAATATTCCGGGGTCGGCGGCCGCGTGCATCGCGGCCTGCCCGAGGAGGTGGCAACCGAAACCTCGGTGTTCACCCGCGCCGGCGTCACCCGCATCATGCGCTTCGCGTTCGGTGTGGCGCGGACGCGGCCGAGAAAGCAGCTCACGGTCGTGACCAAATCCAATGCGCAGCGCCACGGGCTCGTGCTGTGGGACGAGATCGCGGCCGAAGTCGCTGGCGAATTTCCTGATGTGACCTGGGACAAAATGCTGGTCGACGCCATGACCATGCGCATGACGCTGCGGCCGCAGACGCTCGATACGATCGTCGCCACCAACCTGCACGCCGACATTCTGTCTGATCTCGCCGCCGCGCTCGCCGGCTCGCTCGGCATCGCCCCGACCGCCAACCTCAATCCGGAGCGGCGAACGCCGTCCATGTTCGAGCCGATCCACGGCTCGGCATTCGACATCACCGGCAAGGGCATCGCCAATCCGATCGGCGCGTTCTGGACCGCGGTGATGATGCTGGACCACCTCGGCGAACCGGCCGCCGCCGCCCGGCTGATGCGATCGATCGAGCGCGTCACGGCAGCGCAGGTGTTCACGCCGGACCTCGGCGGCCGCGCCACCACGCGCGAAGTCACCGACGCGGTGCTGCGCGCGCTGGAGGGGGATAATGGCTGAACCTCGTGGGTGCGCCTCACGATCCCGAGCGGCCCGTCTTGAGAAACCCAAGCGCTTAGGTTATCTTATGCGATGCCGACGATCTGGCGATTTGCGGGATTCCGGGTCGTCATCTACCCCAACGATCATCGCCCCGCCCATGTACATGTGATTGGCGCGGATTGTGAGGCGATCTTCAATCTACGTTGCCCGGACGGACCGGTCGAGCTGCGCGAAAACTACGGCTGCTCACGCGCAGACCTCCGGCCAATGGCTGCCGAGTTGAACGATCACTTGGCCGAACTGTGCACCGCATGGGAGCATATCCATGGATCAACTTGAACATGAGATCGGCCCTGCAACCGACCGCGCCGACCGGCGCCGGGCGCGGCAACCGCACGCGCTCGCCGCCCGCTATGACAGCGCGCAAGGACGCATCGTCATCGATCTAAGCACGGGCTACGCGGTGGCGTTTGCGCCGGAGCGAGCGCAGGGCTTGGCCAGCGCACGGCCCGCCGACCTCGCCGACATTGAGATCACCCCCTCCGGCTACGGGCTGCACTTTCCCAAACTCGATGCAGACCTGTGGCTCCCGGCACTGTTAGAAGGCGTGTTCGGCTCACGTGCCTGGACGGCGGCGCACATGGGCGCGCGCGGCGGCCGAGCCAAAAGTGACGCCAAGGCCACTGCCGCTCGTGCCAACGGTAAGCTCGGCGGACGACCAACTCGCAAGCCTGCGGCAACGCGGAGCAAAACAATCAAACAAACCGCCGGCGCGTCGACGCGCAAAGCGCACCGACCTCCCAAGCGAGGAACCCACCGCACACCATCGCGCGCAAGCCGCCGGCGCGGATAAAGGTCGCCTTACTCCAACCCCGTCGGCACGTTCTTGTTCTCGCTGGTGAGCTTCATGCCGGACATCGCCGCCATCGTCTCCATCAGGGTGGCGAAGTCTTTCTGCAAATAATCCTCGCCGTCCGGGCGCAGCATGGCGGCGCCGATGTGCGCCTGCAGCAACTCGCGCGTGGCCGCCGTCACCGGCATCGGCACGTCGTGCTCGCGACCGAGCTCGAGCCCGAGATCGAGATCCTTGCGCAGCAGCTCCGGCGTGAACGTCGTGGTCCAATCAAGATTGACCAGCGCCGGCGATTTGTAGCCGGTGAACATCGAGCCCATGACGCTGTTGTTCATGAAGGCGAGGAACGCCTGGCGCGGCACGCCCATCTTGTTGGCGAGCAGGGTGATCTCGATCAGGTTCTCGATGACGACGCCGAGCATCACGTTGTGGGCGATCTTGCACACCCGCGCGAGCTCGCCGTCGCCGACGTAGGAGACGCCCTTCGGGGCGAACACCTCGACCAGCGGCGTCACGGCCTTGCACACCGCCTCGCGACCGGAGATCACGGCGGAGAGCTTGCCGGCCTTGATCACCTTGGCGTTGCCGCTCACCGGCGAGGCGACGAAATCGCGAGCCGCGCTCCTTGAGCTTGGCGCGGATCTCCGCAGATTCTGAGACCGCGATGGTCGAGCAATCGACAATGATCGGCGGGATCTTGTCACCGGTCGCAGCACCATTCGGTCCGAACAGGACCTCCTTGAGGTCCTTGCCGGCGGAGACGATCGAGAACAGCACATCCACGCCGCCGAGGTCGACGGGCTTGTCGACGACTTTGCCGCCCTTGGCCGCCAGCGGTTCGGCCTTGGCACGGGTGCGGTTCCAGATGGTGACGTCATGGCCGGCCTTGATGAGCCGTTCGGCCATGGAAAAGCCCATGCGTCCCATGCCGATCCAGCCGAGTTTTTGCGTATTGGCCATGCGCGTCTCCTCAATGATGAATTTGGCTAAGTCGCCTCAGCGATAGCTAGCGCTACCCGGGCTGGCAACCCTACTCGTCCCGGCCGGCGATTTCGGCCTGCCACGGGGCAACACGGCGCTCGATCCAGCCGATCAGGGCGTTGAGGCCGATCGCCAGCACCATGAGGACCACGATCGGCACGAACATGGTGGCGGTATCGAAGTTGTTGGCCGAGTTGATGATGATGGCGCCCAGGCCGGAGATCGAGGTGAAGAACTCCGCGATCACCATCGCCACCACGGCGCGTCCGACCGCGAGCCGGATCCCGGCCATGATGTAGGGCAAGGTTGCCGGCAGCACGATCCGCCACAGGATCACCAGGTTGGGCGCAACGAAGGCCTTGCCGACATCGATCAGGCTTTTTGGCACGGCGGCGACCCCGAGCCAGGTGTTGATGCAGATCGGGAAGACCGACATCAGGAATACGACCGCCGCTTTCACCGCAAAGCCGAGCCCGAGCCACAGCACCAGCAATGGCACCAGCGCCACGAGCGGCATCGCGTAGCCGGCCGTGATGTAGATGCCGAGCCCGGCCTCGGCGACGCGGAACCGGCCGATCAACAATCCGAGCGGAACGCCGAGTATGATCGCCAGCACGTAGCCGGCCAGGAACGGCTGCAGGCTCTCGAGCAATGCCGTGCCGAGCTGGCCGGAGCGGGCCAGTTCAACGAACGCCAATGCAATCGCGCTCGGATAGGAACCGAACACCGGGTTGACGTCGCGTCCGAACCATTCCCAGACCAACAACACCAATGCGACCGAGACAACGGTAATCAGCCACGAGGGTACGCGCCGGCGCGGCCGCTCAGCCGCGGTCTTGCTGGGCGCCGATGTGTCGGTGAGTACGTCAGCCATGATTGCCGCTCAATGCCGCGTCGGCGCGTGCAGCGCCTGCCAGACGTGATAGCGCGTATCGGCGAAGGCCTTGGTGCCGCGTACGCTGCCCAGATCGCCGCGTGGCCGCGGCAGTGGCACGTCCATGATGTCCTGCACGGCGCCGTCGCGCAGCACGACGATGCGATCGGCGATCAGCACCGCCTCATCGAGATCGTGGGTGACGAACAGGATCGTCTTGCCGGTGCGGGTGTGAATCTCAAGAAGCTCACCCTGCAGGGTCTCGCGCGTCTGCGCATCGAGTGCGCCGAACGGCTCGTCCATCAACAATACTTTCGGATCGATGGCGAGCGCGCGGGCGATACCGACACGTTGCTGCATGCCGCCGGAGAGCTGGTGCGGGCGCCGGCTGCCGGACGCATCAAGACCAACCAGCGTGAGATAGCGCTGCGCCGTGGCCTGCAACTCGCCGCCCCGCACGCCTTTCATTTCCAAGCCGAACATCACGTTCTGCGCGGCGGTCAGCCACGGCAACAGCGCGGCGTGCTGGAACACCATGCCGCGATCATGCCCGCAGCCCTTGACCTCGCGGCCATCGACCAGCACGCGGCCGCTGCTCGCGCTCTCGAGTCCCATGGCGATGCGCAGCGCCGTGGTCTTGCCGCAGCCGGACGGGCCAATCAGCGCGACGATCTCGCCGTCGTCCACGGTGAAGCTCACATGCGCCAGCGCCTGCACGCTCTGCTGCTCGCCGTCGACGCGCAGCGAGAAACGTTTTGAGACGTCGACGAGACTTACACTGCCCATCGTTTCCTCCCGGGATCAGAATAACAGATGACGCGCCCGTGACCGCAACCCCCGGTTTCCAAGCTCCCCCGACTGGACTAGGCTTGCCGCCTTCGCCGCCCCCGGGAGGGACCGCACCTATGACCACCCAGAAAATGTCGCTCAACGTCAACGGCCAGACTCACGCGATCGAGGCCGATCCGGACATGCCGCTGCTCTATGCGCTACGCAACGATGTCGGCCTCAACAATCCGCATTTCGGCTGCGGACTCGCCCAATGCGGCGCTTGCACGGTGCATCTCGACGGCCAGCCGATCCGCTCCTGCGTCACGCCGCTCTCGGCGGTCGGCGAGGGTAAGGTCGTTACGCTCGCCGGCCTCGGCACGCCCGAGCATCCGCACCCGCTGCAAGCCGCCTACGTCGAGGAGGAGGTGCCGCAGTGCGGCTACTGTATCAATGGCTGGCTCATGACCGCCGCCGCGTTCCTGCGCGACAACAACAAGCCGACCGAGGCGCAGATCAAGGAGGCGCTCTCCGGGCTCAAGTGTCGCTGCGGCACGCACATGAGCATCCTGCGCGCGGTCAAGCGCGCCGCCACCATGATGGGTTAGGGAGGGCGCCATGACCAAGCACGACAATCCGCGCACATTCTCCCGCCGCAGCATCCTCAAGACCGGCGGCGCACTCGTGATCTCGATCGGCATGCCGATCGCGCTCGATACGGTGTTGGCGATCGGCGAAGCGCGCGCCCAGGGCGCGCGGCCGCCGCTCACGCCGGACCAGCTCTCGTCCTACATCGCGGTCAATGCCGACGGCACGGTCGCGGCCTACTTCGGCAAGATGGACATGGGCCAGGGCCTGTTCGTCGCCATCGGCCAGATCGTGGCCGAGGAACTCGACGTGCCGTTCGGGCGCGTCAAGGTGATCATGGGCGACACCGCGACCAGCGTGAACCAGGGCGGCGCGTCCGGCTCGACCGGCGTTCAGCTTGGCGGCAAGCAGATGCGCGTCGCCGCTGCAGAAGCGCGCCGCGTGCTGGTCGAGATGGCGGCGGAAAAGCTCGGTCTGCCTGCTGATCAGCTCACTGTTGTTGATGGCGTGGTGCAAGCAAAGAACGATCAGACCAAACAGGCAAGCTATGCCGAGCTGATCGGCGGGCGCTATTTCAACGTGCAGCTCGAGTGGAACAAACAGATCGGCAACCTGCTTTACGCGCCCGGCAAGGCGCAGCCCAAGCCGGCGTCCGAGCACAAGATCGTCGGCCAGCCGATCAAGCGCGAGGACATCGCGCCCAAGGTGTTCTGTCAGGAAGACTTCTGCACCGACGTCAAAGTCCCCGGCATGGTGCATGCCCGCGTGATCCGGCCGCCGGTCGCCGGCGCGACGCCGGCGCGCATCGATGAAAGCTCGATCAAAGACATCCCGGGCGGGCGCGTCGTTCACGACAAGGGCTTCATCGCCGTGGTGGCCGACACCGAGTGGGGTGCCATCCAGGCGATGCAGCAACTCAAGGTCGATTGGTCGGACACGACGCCGCCATTTCCCGATCAGGCCGCATTGTTTGATCACATCCGCCGCGCGCCGGTGCGTCATGCCCAGACCGAAGGCAAGGAGGTCGGCAACGTCGCCGAAGCGTTCCGTACTGCGGCGCGCGTCATCGAGGCGGAGTACGAGTGGCCGTTCCAGTCGCATGCCTGCATGGGCCCCGCGTGCGCGGTGGTCGAGATCAAGGACGGCCAGGCGACGTGCTGGAGCGGATCGCAGAAGCCGCACTTCGTGCGCGACGGCACCGCCCGCACCCTCGACCTGCCGATGGAGAAGGTGCGCGCGATCTGGAAAGTCGGCCCCGGCTCCTACGGCCGCAATGATGCGGACGACTGCGCGGCCGACGCGGCGGTGATCGCACAGGCGATCGGCAAGCCGGTGCGCCTGCAATACATGCGCGAGCAGGGAACCGGCTGGGACCCGAAGGGACCCGCATCGATCCACCGCGCCCGCGCGGCGATCGACGCCAGCGGCAAGGTCGTGGCCTACGAGTTCACCAGCAAGGGCTTCTCCCGCATTGACGTGCAGACCAACGGCGGCATGCCGACGGACACGCTCGCCGGCCAGTTGCTCGGGGTGCCGCTGGTGGTGAACGACGGCTTCGGCGTGCCGGCGGAGTCCTACGCGTTCGACAACAAGAAACTGGCCTGGGAAACGATCGCGCCGCTGCTCGATCGTGGCTCGCCGCTGCGCAGCGCGCACCTGCGCGACCCGGTCGGGCCGCAAGTTCATTTCGCGAGCGAATCCTTCATGGACGAGGTCGCGGCGGCGCTCAACGTCGATCCGGTGGAGTTCCGCCTGCGTCACGTCAAGGCGCCGCGCGACATCGCCGCCATCAAGGCGGCGGCGGAGAAAGCCGGCTGGGTCAGCCGGCCGTCGCCGCGACGCGACCAGACCGGAAATACGGTGAGTGGCCGCGGCATCGCCTACTCGCAGCGCAACGGCACCATCGTGGCGATCGTCGCTGAAGTTGATGTTGATCGCTCCACCGGCAAGATCTTTGCCCGCAAGTTCACGGTCGCGCATGACTGCGGCCAGATGATCAACCCGGACGGCCTGACCAAAACGATCGAGGGCAACATCGTCCAGGGCGTCAGCCGCACGTTGTGGGAAGAGGTGAAGTTCGATCCCAAGAACGTCACCAGCGTCGATTGGCTGACCTACCCGATCCTCGACATCACGGAGACGCCGGAAGTGATTGACGTGGTGTTGATCAATCACCCCGAGTTGCCGCCCTCGGGCGCCGGCGAGCCGTCGATCCGGCCGGTGGCGGCGGCGATCGCCAACGCGATCTTCGATGCGACCGGCGTGCGCATCCGGCGCGTGCCGTTCTCGCCCGACCGCGTCAAGGCGGCACTGTCGTGATCATCCGGTCGCTAGAGACGGCGCTCGAAGCCATCCACGACGGCGCCGTCCTGGCGGTACCGCGCGAACAGTCCGGCGTCGCCATGGCGGCGACGCGGACGCTGATCCGGCGCGGCGTCGGCCGCCTGCATCTCGTCGCGCTGCCGACCTCGACCCTGCAAGCCGATTTGTTGATCGGCGCCGGCGCGGTGGCGACGCTCGAGACATCGGCGGTCAGCCTGGGCGAGCTCGGACCGGCGCCGCGCTTCACCGCGGCCATCAAGGCCGGCACGATCGTCATGAAGGACGCCACCTGCCCGGCGATCTACGCCGCGCTGCAGGCGGCCGAGAAAGGCATTCCCTTCATGCCGCTGCGCGGCCTGATCGGCTCCGACCTGCTGGCGCATCGGCCCGAGTGGCGCGTCATCGACAATCCGTTCGGGGACAACGATCCGGTCGTGCTGCTCCCCGCCATCAAGCCGGACGTCGCGTTGTTCCATGCGCCGATGGCCGATGCGCAAGGCAATGTCTGGATCGGCCGCCAGCGCGATCTCTCCACGCTCGCGCACGCGGCCGAGCGAACGGTCGTCACGGTCGAACGCCTGCACGACGGCAATCTGCTTGATGATCCGGTGCTCGCCGCCGGCACCTTGCCGGGCTTCTACATCGAAGCGGTGGCGCTCGCCCCGCGCGGCGCCTGGCCGTTGCCGCTGCCCGATCACTACCCGGCCGACACCGCGCATCTCGCCGAGTACGCCCAGATGGCGGCGACCGCGGCCGGGTTCGACAAATATCTCATGACCCACGTCTATGAGCAGCGCGCCGCATGAGCGAGCGCTTTCGTGACGAGGAGCTGCTCGCCGCGACGGTCGCCGATCTGATCGGCGACGTGCGCCACGTCGCCGTCGGCAATGCCTCGCCGATCCCGGCGACCGCGGCGCTGCTGGCGCGAGCGCGCGGCGGCGGGCGTCCCTATGTGTCGCTGCTGGGCAGCCGCCGGCACACGTTCTTCACCGACGGCGGGGTCGAGTTGTTTGATTGCGCCGGCCAGGGCCGCATCGACGTGTTCTTCCTCTCCGGCGGACAGATCGACGGCGAAGCCAACATCAACCTGGTGAGCATCGGCGACCACGACCGGCCGACCGCGCGCTTCCCCGGTTCGTTCGGCTCCGGCTATCTCTACTACGTGGTGCCGAAGGTGATCCTGTTCCGCACCGAGCATTCACGCCGCACGTTGGTGCCGCATGTCGATTTCATCAGCGCGCCGGGCGCCAGCGATCCCAACGTCTACCGCACCGGCGGCCCGATCTGTCTGATCACCAACCGCTGTTTGTTTGATTTCGATCGCACGCGGCGCCGCTTCCGCCTCGCCAGCCTGCATCCGGGCCACAGCCTGGATGAAGTGATCGAGCACACCGGCTTCGATTTCGACCAACCGGACGACGTGCCGGTCACACCGACGCCCGACGCCGCCACGTTGCGGCTGCTGCGCGAGGTCGTGGCGCCGGAAGTCGCGGAAGTCTATCCGCAATTTGCTGCGCACGTGTTTGGAATCACGCGCGCTGCGTAGATACGACAAAAAGCGAGGGTCCGGGCGGAGCTACCTCTCCCCGCTTGCGGGGAGAGAGCCTGCCCCGGACTTGATCCGGGGTCGACTTTCGAGCGCAGCGAAGAAAGTCGGGTGAGGGGGCGTCTCCACAAGCTCAGAACGTGCGGAGAGGCCCCCTCACCCGGCGCTTCGCGCCGACCTCTCCCCGCAAGCGGGGAGAGGTAAAGATCGTGCTGCCGAACCATCCGAGGCCCAGCTAGTTTGCTCAACCAGAGATATGCTAACGTTGCTGGACCAGTGCCGTCCAAGCGAGTTCGTCCGCGCGCATAAGCCGGGTTTCCGAGCCGGCGGGAGGAAGCGATGGCAGACCAGGTGCAATGGCATCTTTCCGGTGACTATTTCGAGAATTGCAGTTGCGACGTCGTGTGTCCGTGCCTCGTGTCAACGGCCGCTCCGTTGACCGCGCGACCGACCGAGGGCTTCTGCAACGTGCCGCTGATCTTCCACATCGACAGTGGCCGCTATGGCGACACCGCGCTCGATGGACTGAATGTTTTTGTCATCCTCCACGCCCCTGGGGTCATGGCCGAGGGAAACTGGTCGGTCGCGACTTATGTCGATGAACGCGCCGACGATAAGCAGACTGAAGCCCTCGCCGCGATCTTCTCCGGCGCGGCCGGTGGTCCGATGGCGGCGTTCACGCCGCTGATCAGCAAGAACCTGGGCGTGCGCAAAGTCCCAATCACGTTTCGCATCGATGGCAAGACGCGGTCCGCGGAAATCCCTGGCATTCTCCACATGTCCGTCGATCCGTTGCCGACCATGCATCCGAGTGGGGAGATGTGGGCGAACATCGGCCATCCGGTCAGCCCCGACAGGATGGTGATGGCGGTCGGCGCCGCCGGCAATACGTTCAGCGACCATGGCATGCGCTGGGATAATTCCGGCAAGAACGGCCTCTATGCGCCGATCCGCTGGTCGAACTAGGCCTGCCCCGATCCTGAGCCGGCCGCCCTCCAACAAGGCCGGCACCACACAGCACAAATGACGGACAGCGCCCTCGAAACCGTGCTGCGGCGCGATCGCTGGATCGTCGGCGGCGCGATCGCGATCCTTGTCGTGCTGGCCTGGGCCTATGTGCTCTGGCTCGCCAACGACATGGAAATGGGCGGCATGGACATGACGGGCTTCCGCATGATCCCGGCCGGAATCGGGATCATGTTGCCTGCCGAGAGGCCGTGGCTGGCGATCGAGTTCGGGTATGTGTTCCTGATGTGGGCGGTGATGATGGTCGGAATGATGGCACCCTCAGCCGCGCCCATGATCCTCATGTACGCGCGCGTGGTTCGACAGGGGAAAGCGCAGGGCAAGCCGTTCGCCGCGACCGGCTGGTTTGCGGCCGGTTATCTCCTCGCCTGGGCCGGCTTTTCGCTGGTGGCAACGTTTCTGCAATGGGGGATCGAGCGGGCAGCCCTGCTGGATTCCCGGATGGTGCTCGATAGCAACATGCTCGGCGCGATCGTGCTGATCGCGGCGGGCGTCTATCAATGGACCCCGCTCAAGGACGTCTGTCTCGCCCAGTGCCAGTCGCCGATCGGGTTCCTAATGCGGCATGGCGGCTTTCGCAACGACCCGCGCGGCTGCCTGCTGCTGGGGCTTCGGCACGGCGGCTATTGTGTCGGCTGCTGCTGGGTCCTGATGGCGCTGTTGTTCGTCGGCGGCGTGATGAACGTGCTGTGGATCGCGCTTCTGGCCCTGCTTGTTCTGGTGGAGAAAGCGACCCCGGTCGGACGCTGGATCGCGCGCGCTGCCGGCATTGCCTGCGTGGTCGCGGGCGCCTGGCTGGTGTTGTCCCCGCCGCAGTGATGAGCAACCTGCCGCGATAGCATCGAATTGGTGTGCGTCCACGACGCTGAAAATTGTTTGATCAACATTCAGCTTCGCAACCTCCGGAAAAACTGGCGCACGTCCGTCACCATCCGTTCCGGTTGCTCCCAGAAGGCAAAGTGGCCGCCGCGCGTCAGCTTGGTGTAGTGGACCAGATTGAAGTTTCGCGCCACCACGCTCTGCGGCGGATTGAGCATCGTCATTTCGTGCGGAGAGGAGGCAAAGCCGGTCGGCACCTCGATTTTGCCGCCATCGCTGACAGCGTCGTCATTCAGTCCGCGATAGAACCATACGGCCGTTCCGAATGTGTTGGTGACGAGGTAGATCATCACGTTGGTGAGGATTTGGTCCATGCTGAAGGCCGGCTCGAACGGGTCCGGCGAATCGCTCCAAATTTTCAACTTCTCGACAATCCATGCCGCCGTGCCGACCGGGTTATCCGACAAGGCAAGGGCAACGGTTTGCGGTTTGTTGCGTTGCTCGAAGTTGTAGTCCATTTCGGTCGTACGGTAGGCGGCAACGGCGCGTCGCCAGGCGCGCTCGTCCGGCGGCTGTTCGGATTCGGGAGGCGCTGGTGCTGCCCCAAGGCCGATACCATTGAAATGCAGACCGATGAGGGATTCAGGATGGATGCGTCCAAGCTGGATCATGATCGTGTTTGCCAGGTCGCCGCCCTGCGCGCCGTACTTGTTGTAACCGAGCACGTCCGTCATCAGTTGATTCCAGAGGGCGGCCGTTGTTGCCGGCCCGATCGGTTTGCCCTTCGGCTTTGAGGAAAAGCCGTAGCCCGGCAGCGACGGGACCACCACGTCGAAGGCATCGTCAGGCGATCCGCCAAAACTGGCGGGATCGCTCAGTGGCCCAATTGCCTCGATGAATTCCAACACCGAACCTGGCCAGCCGTGAGTGAGGATCAGCGGCATCGGCTTGGCGCGATCCGCGTCCCTTCACATGATAGAAATGAATGTCGTAGTCGCCGACGCGGGCCAGAAATTGCGGGTAGCGGTTGAGGTTCGCTTCCGCCTTGCGCCAGTCGAATTGCTCGCCCCAATACTCGGCCAAGGCTTTCATGTAGTCCCAGTTGGCGCCGTAGCGCCAATCCGGCGCGTCAAGGCGGTCGGGCCATTGCGTGTCGCGCACGCGATTGAGAATGCGGTCGATCGTGGCCTGCGGGATATCGACGCGGAACGGCCGCGGCGCCGAACCCGTTGGCCCTACTTCCGGCTGCATGATCTATTTGCTCCTGCGCTCGCGGCCCTTTGCCAGCGACTACTCCCGTGCTGGCGGCTCCGGGAGGTGGAAGATTGCGAACCGGGTTCGCAAAATTGCAGGCTGGCGGCATGTTGACCTGGGATGACTTGAAACACTTTCTGGCCTTCGCCCGCACCGGCAGCATGCTGACGGCGGCGCAGATGCAGGGCGCAAACCATTCGACCGTGCGGCGTCGGCTCGCGGCGCTCGAACAGCACCTGGGCTGCAAGCTCGTTGAGCGCCACCTGTCCGGCTATCGGCTCACTGAAGTCGGCGTAGGCCTACTTCCCTATGCGGAGCGGGTCGAAGAGGCAGTGGCCGCGTGCGAACGCTACGCGGCATCCCGCGACAAGGCGCTTACTGGCGTGGTTCGCCTCGCCTGTAGCCCGACCGTCGGCGAACGCCTGCGACGGGCGCCCCTGTTTGAGACCTTTCAGGCGCGTTTTCCCGGCCTGCGAATCGAGCTTCTGTTGAGCGACCGGCTTGTCGATCTGGCGAAGGGCGAGGCCGACATTGCCATCCGAACTTACGGACGCGAGCCGGAGGGGGACTCACTCGTCGGGCGCAAGATCGCGGAGGACCCCTGGGCCGTCTATGCGAGCCGCGCCTACCTCGAACGCCATGGTCGGCCTGAGACGCCCGAGGATCTGGCCCGCCACAGCGTGGTCCAATTCGGCGGACCGATCGCGAACCATGCCGCGGCCGTGTGGCTGCGCACGGTGGCCCCGCACGCGACCATCGGGGCCTGCAGCGAAAGCTTTCCGGGATTGGTGCTCGCCGTCAAATCGGGCGCTGGCCTTGCGCCACTGTCAACCGTTCTTGGCGAGGCGGAGACCGATCTTGTTCGCGTGATTGACCGCGTCCCCGAGTTAATGACCCATTATTTCCTGCTCATGCATCAGGACATGCGGCACACGCCACGGGTCCGAGCCTTCTATGATTTCGTCGACAGCGAGATCAAAGAATTCCGGAAGGCGCTTGTCGGGCAACTGGTTTGACAACATGTATTGTCGTGCCTATGTAAGACGAGATCCTTTTTCGGAATGTAGCCATGTCGACCGTTACAATCCGTCTCGACGAGGAAACGGACGCTCGGTTGAAGCGCCGGTTGGCCCGCAGCGGTGAGACCCTATCAGAGTTCATCAGAGAAGCCGTCACTCGACGCCTGGACGAGAAGCCTCGCCTCGAAACAAGGCTGGCTGCACTGGAGCGGGCGCTCGAAAACATGAGCGATACGCGCGAGGTTGATCTGTCAACAACCTATAAAAAGCGAATCCGGGAGAAGCTCATTGCAAAGCATCATCGTTGATGCCGGCCCCCTGATCGCGATGTTCACGCGATCCGATCGGTATCACGCGGCAGCGCGGCAATTTCTCGCCCGCTCGGAAGGTGCAAAGCTAGTGACGAACCTGATTGTCGTCGGCGAGGTTGCGGCAGTGCTCGGACGGCACAAGGATCTCGTCGCGTGTCTTGATTGGATCGTAGAGAATATCGAAATCGATTCGAGCGCCGGCGCAGACCTGCCGAGGGCCATATCGATCCTGCAAAAATACAAAGATTTGCCGGCCGATCTGGCTGATGCGTCGCTCGTCGCCATGTGCGAACGGCGGGGAACAAATTTTGTTGCCTCGGTAGACAATGACTTCGACGTTTATCGATTGCCAAAGAACAAGAAGCTGAACAACGTGTTTTTCGCCCCGGCCTAGGGTCACTGCCGGGGCAATCCAGTGCTACGAGGCCGCTCTGGATTGCTTCGCTTCGCTCGCAATGACGAAGGAGAGCTGAGTCGCGTCTACAAATTCACGACCTTCTTGACCTGCATGCTGGCCGGGACCGGGAGGCCGTTGAGGTAGCTCAGCGCTTCCTCGAGCTTGATCACGTCGGCATACTTGGCGTTCATGTTCATCAGCGCCAGGGCGTGCGAGGCCTGGCCGCGGTCGAAGCAGCCTTCCTCGACCACCGAGCAGCGCAGGTTGAAGCTGAAGGCGTCGACCACGGTGGCGTGGACGCAGCCGCTGGTCGTGGTGCCGGTGACGATCAGGCTGTCGACGCCGAGGTCGGTGAGGAAGCTCATCAGCGGCGAGCCGAAGAAGCCGCTCGGCTTCTGTTTCTTGATGATCAGGTCCTGCGGCTGCGGCGCGATCTCGGCGACGATGGCGTTGCCGAGTTGCTTCTTCTCGATATTGTCGACGGTGCGCGCGTTCTTCCAGGCCCAGCCGCCGGCATCGAAGCCGTCGTCGCGCAGGTCGCCGGTGGTGTAGATCACCGGCACGCCCTTGGGCCGCGCCGCGGCCAGGATGCGGGCGATCGCGTGCACGCCGGCCCAGCCTTCCTCGCCGCACGAGTGGCTCCATTCCTTGATCGACTCGAGGATCGGCGCCGGCTTGTCGCCGACGAAGTTGTAGTTGACGTCGACCACGATCACCGCCGGACGCTTGCCGAACCCGGCGCGCTGGCCAAAACCACCGGCCGCGAAGACCGCCTTGTCGCGCTCGGTCAGAAACGCATCCCAGGGATATTTGCTCATTGGGTCAGCTCCTTCATAAAGCTCATGTTGATGATCGAATCGTAGGCGACGTCTTCCTTGAGAATATTGGCGGTGCGGACGACCTTCTGCGCCGTGGCCCAGGCCTCCGGCGTGACCATCCCGTCCTCGCTCCACATGTGATCGGCGATCGAGCGGTCGATGGTCGCCGTCAGGTCTTCCAGGTTCATGGTCGGGAATTCCTGCTTTGCGACCGCCAGTGCCTCCTCCTTGTTGGCGAGCGTGAACAGCAGCGCCTTACGCATCGCCTTGACGAACTTGCGCACGGTGTCGGGCTCGGTGCGGATCGATTCTTCGCGGATGTTGATGGTGGAGTAGGCGTAGGGCCCGAGCTCGCGCGGCACGTTGTAGAACGGCTCGTCCCAGATGCCGCGCTTGATCCCTTGCGTGAGGAACGGCTCGGTGGTCGCGCCGATATCGGCTTGCTTCGATTGCAGCGCCGCCAGCTCATTCCCCGGCGCGATTTCCTGCAACACGACATCCGCCTGCGGGTTGAGACCGAGCGACACCAGCACGTAGCGGGTGATCGAATTGGGCGTGGTGCCGAACGGGCCGGTGGCGATCGTCTTGCCGCGCAGGAAGGACGCGAGCTCACCCGGTGCCGGTGGCGTCAACCCCTTGCGGGCGACCAGATAGATATTGCCGCGGTTGACGATGTTGACGACCGTGCGCAGCTCCCCGCCTTTGGCTTTGACGAAGGCGTTGTGCTCCGGGCCGCCGATAAAGCCCCAGGATTGTTTGGTCAGCGTCGAATTGCGATGCGCCCCGGCCGCCAGCATGGTGACAGCGGAGACGTCGAGCCCTTCATCGCTGAAGAAGCCTTTGTGAATGCCGACATAGAGCGGCAGGTAGCCGGTGCCATGCACGGGCTCGGCAATGATGATCTTCTCGGCAGCGCGCGATGCCGTCGTAGCGGCCAGCGCGATGGCGATCGCGACGAGAAAGTTTCTCAAACGCATACGTTTCTCCTGAGTAAGCTTAACCAAATTGAGTCGCCGCACTGGATTGCTTCGTCGCTTCGCTCCTCGCAATGACGAGTGTGAACCGTCATTGGGAGCGAAGCGAAGCAATCCAGAGCAGGCGCAAACGCCCTACCTCTTGAGCACTCCCTTGAGCAGCCGGGTTTCGATGAACCCGACCACCACGTAGATCGCCACGGCCAGGATCGACAGGATGATTGTGCCGACCCAGATCAAAGCCACGTCGAACGTCTGGCCCGCATACATAATGACGCGGCCGAGCCCGTGCTGCGACGAGATGAACTCGCCGACGATCGCGCCCGCCATGGCGAGACCGATGTTCACGCGCAGCGACGACACGATCCAGGGCAGCGCGGTCGGCACCACCAACTTGCTGAACACCTGCCGGCGGCTGGCGCCGAGCGAGTACATGAGATTTTCCGAATCGCGGTCGACCGCCTTCACTCCCGAGTAAGTGGAGAGCGCCGACACCACGATGGTGAGCGCGACTGCCATCGCCACCTTGGAGGCGAGGCCTATTCCAAATACCAGTACCACCAGCGGGCCGAGCGCGAACTTCGGGATCGCGTGAAACACGATCAGGTAAGGTTGGAACACGCCGGACCAGTTCTGCGACCACCAGAACGCAAGCCCGATGAGCGCGCCACCGCCGGTGCCGAGCACGAAACCGATGATCGTTGATTTGAGCGTGAACCAGGTGTCGAGCAAAGCATCGCCCTGGGCAATAAACACCTGCGCGGTCTTGAAGATCTGCGACGGGTAGGACCAGAAGAACCCGTCGATGAAACCTGTCTCGACGCCGATCTGCCAGAGCGCGACGATCGCGGCGAGGATCCCGATCTGCAGCAGCCGCGACAGCATCGGATGCCAGACCCGCTCGCGATAGAGACGGCGCGCGCGACGCAACCGCGGCGCGGTTTTCTCAGGCGTGCGGCCGAGGATCGAGCCGAGCGGAGCCCACAGGGTCATCGACATGGCGGCGCCTCAGTGGGTCGTGGTTGCGGCATTGTCGAACAACAAATCGAGGCAGCGTGCCTTGAGGTCGATGAACAGCGGACTGGCAAAGCAGTCGCGCTGGCGCGGACGCGGCAGGGGAACCTCGATCCGCGCCTTGATCCGGCCCGGCCGCGGCGACAGCACGTAGATCTCATCGGACAGGAACAGCGCCTCATCGAGATCGTGGGTGACAAACAGCACAGTCTTGCGGAAATCCGCCCACAATTGCAGCAGCCAGTCCTGCATCAGCGACTTGGTCTGCGCGTCGAGCGCCCCGAACGGCTCGTCCAGCAGCATGACATCGGAGTCATAGAGGAGCGTGCGCAGCAGCGCCGCACGCTGACGCATGCCGCCGGAGAGCTCCGACGGGTAGCGCTCCTCAAAGCCGCCGAGCCCATAGCGCGTGAGATAAGGCCGCGCCCGCTCGCGCGCCTGCCGCATGGGGATGCCGCGCAGCTCCATGCCAAGACAGATGTTGTCGAGCACGGTGCGCCAGGGAAACAGCAAATCCTTCTGCAGCATGTACCCGACGATGCCGATCATGCCGGTCACGTCCTGGCCGTCGACGGCAACGTGGCCGCCGGTCGGCTGCTCCAGCCCGGCAATGATGTTGAAGAGCGTGGTCTTGCCGCAGCCGGAGGGTCCGATGATGCTGACGAACCGTCCTTCCGCGACGGCGATGTTGATGCGATCGACCGCGTAAACGCTGCCGGCGGCCGGCGTATGAAATACGTGCGAGACGTCGTTGAGTTCGATCCGCATCGCCCCGGTCATCGTGGTGAGCTTCAGCGGGGTCGCGACCAGCGCATCCGGTCACGTCCCGTGCTGCACAGCAGCAAATCATGTTTTGCTGTCGGGGCAAGCCGCAAGAATCAGCACTGCCCGCCGCATTAGGCAGCGGCGTGCATGGAAAAGCTGCAGGATGTTAAAGTCTAATTGAGCGTTGCGACGGGCTACCTCTCCCCGCTTGCGGGGAGAGGTCGACTTTCAAGCGCAGCGAAGAAAGTCGGGTGAGGGGGCCTCTCCCAGGCGCTCAGACTCTGCGGAGAGGCCCCCTCACCCGGCGCTTCGCGCCGACCTCTCCCCGCAAGCGGGGAGAGGTAGAGAACCGCGCGGCCGTGCATCTACAGCAAATACGTCAAATCGCGAGCTCGGTTCCCATTCCGCACTGATGCTCCGGCTCGGCGCGTCGCTGCCGCTCGGCGGCGATGATGCGGTAGCACTCGCAGGCCCGCGTCTCGAGGATCCCGCGGTCGACAATCTCCACCTCACCGCGCGCCCGCTTGAGCGCACCTTTCGCTTCCAAGGCCGCCAGCGTCTCGGTGATGCCGGCCCGGCGGACGCCCAGCATCATGGACAGCTGGTCGTGGGTGATCGGAATCGTGTTGCCGTCGAGGCGGTCACAGGTCAGCAGCAGCCAACGCGCGACCCGGGCCTCAAGCTCGTGGCGCGCGTTGCAGAGGGCATACTGCGAGTTCTGGATCAGCAGAAAGTGCACGTAGTTGAGGAGCTGAACTCGGAAACGCGGGTGCGCCTCCATCACCGCCGTCAGCTCGGAGGCTGGCAGGGCGAAGGCTTCGCCGTGCGTCTGCATCAACGTGCGATGCGGCGACCGCGCCATCGCCAGGACCGCTGACACGCCGACCATGCCGAGCCCGCCGACGAGCCCCACCTGCACCGGACCGTCCTGCTGGGTCCAGGCAAAGATCGAGGCGATGCCGGTTTCGAGGAAATACACCTGCTCGACCCGCCGGTGCCGTTCCTGCAGGATGGTGCGCGGTTTCAGGGTCGTCCGCGTGAGATGGGGCGCGAGCTGCGCGAACGCTTCGATGGGCGCGCGCGCAAGAATTTGATTGCGGATCAGAGACTGATCCAGCCGGTCTCGGCTCAGCATGTAACCGCCTATCGGGTCGCCCCTCGACACGAAGGCTAAAGTTTAACGAAGCACTTTTTTGTGAAGCATAAACGAAGGCTTCGACGCGGCGCAATGCGGCAGAGCGCCATGCCACCGGAGGCCGTCATTCAAGGCGTCTGGCCCCTTGCGGCGCCAGACGCCTCAAGACGAGGGCTGTGAATTCAGATCAGTGCGATGCCGGCCACGGCGCGAGATTCTGCGACGGCGTCGGCGGAACCCCGGGCGGCGCGGGCTGGGCCGGCTGCGCCGGTGCTTGGGCGACAGTCGTCGTTCCGGCCACCGGCGCGGACGCGACCGTTGTCGGCTTACCTGCCGGCTTTGCCTGGGCGGTCGCCGGCTTTTTGTGATGCGGTGCGTTTTTCTTGGGCGCCGCGAGCGCTTCAAGCTTCACGGTCACGGTCTGCGGGTCGATGTTGGTGACCTCGCTCGAATACCAATTTTCCTTGCCGGTCGAGACCTTCACCGGGATCGACGTCGGCTGATAGCCGTCGAGCGAGAACTTCGCGTAGTAGGTGCCGTTGTTGCCCGGCGTCGCGAGCGAGCACGGCGTGTGGCAGCTGGTGCCGCCGGCAAAGCTCACCTCGGCGCCCGGTGGCGTCGATTGCATCGAGATGTTTTGAGTTTTCGTCTCCGACCCCGGAAGGCCCGGGATCGCCGAACACCCCGCGAGCGCCGTACCCAGCGCCGCCAATACGATCAACCTGCTCATGAGACCCCCCGTCGATGAGCTAAACTCTACGCTACACTGGCATCTGCGATCCCACCCCATCGCGGACCGCTGCCGCGCCCCCAATGCAAAAGGGTATCCTAATGCATTGAGAGAGCTACCGAACTCAGCCTACGCCAAGCCCCTCACCAATTCGATAACGGGCGCAACGAGGCCGAGGCTGCCGGATGAAGCACCACAATCGGGCTAATTCATGCCGCATTCAGGACCGGCTGCTTCGTCTGGCTCTGACTCGTCTGCAGCGGCGGGCTGACCACATTGGCTGCGGGCTTCGCCCAGACCCAAGCATCCCCGCCAGATGCTTCACGGGTGATGACGAGGCCGAGCGCCATGCGGGCCTCGCGCAGCAGGCGGGACTGCGACAAAGCCTGTGCCGGGCGCAGCAGGCCCGCCTGGCGCGCCTGGCGCTCGATATCGAGCGGCTTGAGCTCCCGCGCGCTGCCGAAGAGGCCGCGCACGAACTCGATCGCCTCGGCTTTTGCCGAGTTGAAGGTTCGCGCCTGGCGCGCCCTGAACTGGCGCACACTGAGCGGATGGTGCTGCGGTTCAAACGCGATCCGCGCCGCGCTCTGACCCGGCTCGGTTTGATGCGCGTTGATGCGGAAGGCCAGCATGCCGCGGTCGGCGGCAAGCTCATTCTTGATCTGCTGCAGCAAGCGACGGTTCTCGTCAGCCGGATCGGTCTCGATCATGAAAGCGGCGCGCGCCGCGTCCAGCGCCAGCGGGTGGAACGAGGCCGGCTTGTCACCGAGGCGATCGCGACCGGAGGGCTGCATCACCAGCATGATGGAAACCGCATGGCTCTCCGCCAGCGCGGCGAGCGACTTGAGCAGGAGACGAGCCTGATCTGCGGCCGCGCGGCGGGTCGGCAGCGTGAAGGCGTCGATGACGATCGCCCGGAGATCTTTGATGCCGCGGACAGCGGCATCAAGCAGTGGCAGATCGGTCGCAACATCAAACGGGCGTGGACCCTTCGCGCCTGGCACCTCACCAATGAGCTGGACCCGGGTGAGGTCGGCGCCCGCCGCCTTGAGGCGCGGCAGCAGCACATCGGGGTCGCCATGCGGGCAGACCAGGAGCGCCGACCCTTGCGGGGCGCGACCCTCGTCGCAGGGAAAGGCCCCGCCGGTGGAGACGGCCGCCATGATGGTCGTCGCCAAAGCGGATTTGCCGGTTCCGGATGCGCCGGCAAGAAGCGTGAGCTTCCCCCGGGCGATACGGTTCGGCCAGAGCCACTGGACCGGCTTGGATTTAAGGTCGCTCCCGCGCATGATGATCGCGGTCGGAACGGGGCCGGCATTGAGGCCAAGTCCGTTATCGGCAATGGTCATGGCATATCCTCCATAACCTTGAACATAATTTATTGATTATGAATTGCAAGAACAAACTAAGAACAAAAATTGCAGAGCACCTAAGCCAAAGCTGACCGCAGTACCGCAAACAGCCGCTCCACGTCGGCATCCGTGGTCCATAGGTGCGGCGTGACTCGCATGGCGGCGCCGCGCACCGAGACGTGCACGTTCTCGGCCGCAAGCCGGCTCGGCAGATCCGTCGGGACCCCGCCCGGAAAGCGCAGCCCCAGATAGTGACCGGCCCGGCGGGCGCTCGGAACACTCTCGATGCCCAGCTCCGCGCGGGCGCGCCCGGCAATTTCCTCCGTGCGCCGTGTGAGCGTCGCCAGGATGGATGGCACGGTCCACCCGGCAATCAACTTGAGCGAGGCATCAGCGACCGGCATCAGGGCAAAGTTGCTGCGCTCGCCGACATCGAAGCGGCGCGCCCCGTCCTGGAATTCGTGCCGGTAGTTGACGAGGCCGGCGAAATCCTCCGACGCGCGGCGCGCGATCCAGTTGTGCTCGATCGGCCGGCCGCCCTGGCGGCGCGGCGCCACGTAGAGAAAACCGAAGCTGTAGGGCCCGAGCAACCATTTGTAGCTCGCGACGGCCAGATAATCGGGATCGATGCGACGAACATCAAACGGGAACGCGCCGACCGACTGGGTGCCATCAACACAAAGAACCGCACCCACGTGGCGGCAGGCTTTGCTGATCGCCTCGAGATCGATCAACCCGCCGTCGGTCCAGTGACAGTGCGGAAGCGCGACAACGCCGGTGGCGGAATCGACCAGGCTCAAGACGGCCGCGGTCCAGTCATCGTCGGCGGGCCGCGGCACGCTGATGAAGCGCGCGCCGGTGCGCTCGGCGAGATCCATCCAGGGATAGACGTTGGAGGGAAACTGCTCGGCGAGCGTGATGATCGTCTGCGAGTTTGTCAGCGCGATGTTGGCGGCCGCCTGCGCCATGCCATAGGACACCGCCGGCGCAAACGCGATGTCGTTCGGCTGCGCGTTGATCAGCGCCGCAAAACGCGCCCGCACCGTCTCGCTGCCGGTGAAGAAGTCGTCCGGCGCGATGGTCCATGGCTGCGCCTTGCGGCCAAGCCCGTGCGCGCCGGCGGCGATCGCGACTTTCGGCAGCGGCGACATGTAGGCGCAATTGAGGAACGCCACCTCGTCGGGAATATCAAACAAATGCCGCTGGTTGGGCAGGAGGGTCTGGCCAGGCGGATGCGACGGTGTCATCAGGGGAACTCACGTTTCACAACACGTATGGGTGTTTCTGCTATAGCTCACAAAGGTGGCTTCTCATGAGCTATAGAGCGCGCGTCTATAACTCATGCGGCGCATTGGGAACGCAACATGGTGAAATTCAGCAAGATCCGGGCGCGTGCCGAGAAGCGCAAGGGCGGTGCCGAGCCGCTCAAGCGCCTGCTGCCGCCAAAGCCTGATCTCAAGGCGCTTGCGCGGCTGGGCAATGACCGCATCCTGGCGGAGATGACCAAGCGGGTGTTCTGCGCGGGATTTGCCTGGAGCGTGATCGAAGCGAAATGGCCCGGCTTCGAGGAGGCGTTTCTGGCGTTCGAGCCTGGCCGGCTTGCGCTGCAGCCGGAGGATTTCTGGGACGGACTCGTGAAGGATACCCGGATCGTGCGCAACGCGGCGAAGATCATGTCGGTGCGGCACAATGCGAGCTTTATCACCGACATCTCGCAGGAGCATGGCAGCTTCGGCAAGTTCCTCGCGGGCTGGCCCTCCGGCGATGAGGTTGGATTGCTGGAGCTTCTGGCCAAGCGCGGCAACCGCCTCGGCGGCAACAGCGGGCAAATGTTGCTGCGCTTCCTCGGCTGGGATGGGTTCGTGACGTCGCGCGACGTAGTCGCCTGCCTGCGCGACGCCGGGCTCGAGATCGCCGAGGCGGTGACGTCGAAGCGCGACCTCGCCAAGGTGCAGGCGCAGTTCAACGCCTGGCACAAGGAAACCGCATTGCCCTACGTGCAGCTCTCGCGCATTTGCGCAATGTCGGTCGGGGAGAATTACAGCGCCGAGAAGCTTGCGAGCTATGTTGGCGCGGAGGAGTAAGAATGTGCGCTCGCTGATCGAGCACGCATTAGTCTTCGGCCAACGAGTAACTCGTACTGCGACCGCCAGCATCATCCTTCCTGAGAATGCCGCGTTCGACCAAATCGTCGATGTCTCTGAGTGCCGTATCCTGTGAGCATTTCTGTATCTTGGCCCACTTCGAGGATGTGAGCTTTCCTTCAAATCGGCTCATCATCCGATTGAGCATGTCGCGCTGCCGATCATTGAAGGATGCACCGGCATGCTTCTCCCAAAAATGCGCCTTGTGGAGTACGTTAGCGAGGATCTCCTGCGCACCTTCGAAGGCCCGGTCGAGGCAAGTCAGGAACCATTCCAGCCAAGGGGTGATATCCAGATCCCCCTTCTGCGTGTCCTCGAGGATGTCGTAGTAAGCCGTCCGCTCCTGACGGATTTGCGAGGACATACTGTAGAAACGCTGCGCCGTTCCATCCGAGCGAGCAAGCGCCATATCGGCAATTGCTCGGGCGATTCGCCCATTACCGTCATCGAACGGATGAATGGTGACGAACCAGAGATGCGCGACCGCCGCTTTGAATACAGGGTCGATGTCAATCTCCATATTGAACCAATCGAGAAAGGCATTCATCTCATCGTCGAGACGCGGCGCAAGGGGCGCCTGATAGTGCACGCGCTCGCGACCGATCGGGCCCGACACGACCTGCATTGGTCCTTTCGCGTCATCGCGCCAAGCGCCAACGGTGATCCGACTCATTCCACTGCGCCCTGTCGGAAACATTGCCGCGTGCCAACTGAATAAACGTTCGGCGGTGAGTTGCTGATCGTAGTTCTGAGTGGCGTCGAGCATCATCTCCACGACACCCTCGACATGACGATCGGCCGGCGTCAGCCCGCCGATATCAAGGCCGAGGCGCCGTGCAATCGAAGACCGAACCTGATCTTCATTAAGGATCTCACCCTCGATCTCACTCGACTTGAGGACATCCTGGGTGAGAGCCTGAAGGGTCGCTTCGTTACGTAAAGCAAAGCCGAGCGCTTCCATTCGCCCGATAAGGCGCCCCTGCCGGTGTCGAACGGCCGCAAGCAGCGGGGCCAAATGCTCCTGGTCCCAACGGAATCTTGGCCAGTCCGGGAGTTCGTGGATAAACGTCGGCAATCTCCGCATCTTCTGCGGAGAATATGCCAACTATTCACCGCAGGGCAAGGAGTGGGTCGGAGAATAATCAAGATCGTCGTGTCTCACGCCCCCTGAAAAATCGCTGCTAGCCGCCCCTAAGGGCGCAGTATGGATCACGGGCTCCTGCGCGATGCTCCTAGGGCGACCGCGTCCGCCATGATGCGCGCGGTCTCATCGAAATGACGCCAGAGGTCCGGGTCGATCGGCTGGGGAGCGCCGAAATATCCGTCCGGCGTCAGCCGCCGCGCGACTTCGCCTCCGTTGCGCCAAGCATCGAGATCGGTGCGGTCCAGTTGCGTCGGCGGAGCCGTTGCCAAGGCCTCATAGTCGACCGTCTCGGGGAAATAGCGGACCATTGCCGCGGTCTCATATTCTTCGGCATGGACGCCGAGCACGCCCGTCACTTTGTAGCGTTGCAGATCCGGTAGACGGTCCCACGGGACCCAAAAGGGTTCGTCGCCATTCAATCCGAGACGATTGACGGTGATCCAGCGCACCGCCGTATAGAGCCAGCGCACCCCGGCCTGCCCCCGCGCATGCGCGGCGCGCAGCACATCGAGAATCATCACGTTGTGTTTGAAATCGCCATGATGGTTCACGAGATAGATCTCTTGAAAGCCGTTGTGACAGATTGAATCGATGACGTCGGTCAGCAGTTGCGCCGCTGTCTCCGGCCGAATGTTGAAGCTTCCGGTGAACTCGCCGAGAATGCCGTTGATGCCCCAGTAGAATGGTGGTGCAACGACAAGTTCACGTCCGGCCGCCGCCGCGTAGCCGCGCGTGAGCTGGCAGAGCTTGGTCGCGATGAAGGCGTCGGTGCCCGTCGGCAAGTGCGGTCCGTGCGTCTCGATGACGCCGATCGGCAACAGGACCGCAGCCCCACGTCTGGCCGCCGCCGCGATCTGTGGCGCCGTCATGTCGGCCATCGTATCGGACAGGAGCGCCATGAAGCTCATCGGTTACCTTGGTTGCTTTTGGAATGCGGTGCGCCGGCATGATCGCACGCAGCTGATACATCGGTCCGGCCTGCGTCGTCGATATGCCGATCAAACCGGGCGGTTTTGGCGGCCCCTTAACCCGTCGTAATACGCTAAGTTATCGCTTAACGTCGCATTCATCGCGCCGTTGCTCTTGCCACGCAAATGACCTCCGGGCCGTGCGGTGACATGAAAGTTGCCGGGCAAAGTCGCACGTCATGCCCGAATTAAATTCGCTTTTGCGACCGAATTGCACTTGACCGACTTTGGCGAAACCAACATTCTTTATGTCGAAATTTTCTAAACCGAAGGAGGTTCGCTGATGATGACCCCGCGCCGCCGGCTGGCTCCGCTCCCCCTTCGGATCGCCTTCATGGGACTGGGATTTTGGCTCGCAGCGGGCGTGGCGCGCGCCGAAGAGGTGACCCTGAAGGCCGCGGTGTTCGTGCCGCCGACTTCGACCTACGGCATTCCGTTCAAACGCTTCGTCGATCATGTCAATGAGACCGGCAAGGGCACCTTGCAGATCCGCATCGTTGGCGGTCCGGAGGCAGTGCCGGCCGACGGCCAGGCGCAGGCGGTCAAAACCGGCGTTCTCGACATCGCTTCGATCCCGCCCGCCTACTACAAGAGCGTGATGGTCGAGGGCGACGCCCAGGTGCTCTCGGATCTGACGCTTGCCGAGCAGCGCCAGTCCGGCGCCTACGCGGCGCTCGACAAGATTGCCGGCGAGCGGATGGGATCGCGCTATCTCACCACCTACGGCATCGGCGTGCCGTTCCATCTCTACGTCACCAAGGACATGCCGATCTCGAGCGTCAACGATCTCAAAGGCCTGCGCTTCCGCGGTCAACCCAACTACAACGCGATCTTCAAACACTACGGCATCGCCGGCGTGAACGTCGCCGTGCCGGAAACCTACACCGCGTTGGAGCGCGGCACCGTGCAGGGCTATGGCTACCCGCTCTGGGGCATCAACGATTTCGGCTGGGAGAAGCTGACCAAGACCCGTATCGATCCCGGCTTCTACAACGTCGTCGTCAATATTCTGATGAACAAGAGCAAATACGACTCGCTCGATCCGGCGCAGCGTAAAGTGATCGATGACGCCGTGGCCTGGTTCGAGCAGGACAATCCGAAGTACACCGCCGAGACCACCAAGGCGGCGCTCGACATGCAGGAGAAGGCCGGCATCAAGACTGTCGAGTTCGGGCCGGAGTTCAAGAAGACCGCGGTCGATCTCTATTGGGACGATCTCAAGCAGCTGAGCCCCGACGCCATGGCAAAATTGCAACCGCTGCTCACGAAGAAATAGCTCTCTCCAGAGTCGGCTTGCGTGGAGAGGTAAGCTCACATGCGCGCGGTGTTCTGGCTCAACGGCTGGCTGGTGCGCGCTCTGTGCATCCTGGCAGTCGCGTCCATCGTCGCCATGACGGTCGGCATCAGCGCCGAGGTCATCCTGCGGATGTTCGGGTTTCCGTCCATCGTCGGGCTGATCGAGCTGACCGAATACGGGCTCTTCATCTCGACGTTCTTCGCCGCCCCGCATCTACTGCGTCACAACGAGCACATCCGCGTCGACATCGTCATGTCGCGCGTCGAGCCCGCAACCGCGCGGGTGGTCGAGTTCGGCGTGCTCGGCTGCATCATCGCGGTCTCGGTGATCACCGGCCTGGTCGGAACCACGATCATGCTGGCCAATGCCCGGGACGGCACGCTCATCTTCAAGGATCTGATCTTTCCGCAGTGGTGGCTCGACTGGATCATCCCGCTGACCTCGCTGGCGCTGACGCTGCAGGCCTTCGAGCTGATGGACAAGCTGCGCCTGTCCATGCAGCCGGTGAGCCATGAGGGCTCAGAGCATCTGCCCGGGGTCCGCCCGGAGGAACTGCCGTGAGCTGGGGCGCCGTGCTCGCGCTGATGTTCGGCTCCAAGGTCGGCTTGTTGCTGACCGCGCTGCCGGTCGCCTTCGTGTTCTTCGTCATCAACATCGTCGGCTCCTACCTGATCTTCGGCGGCTTGCCCGGCCTCGAGCAGATGGTGCGCAACGAGCAGCTCTCGGTCGCGCAGTTCTCGCTGGTGCCGATCCCGCTGTTCGTGCTGATGGGCGAAGTCCTGTTTCACACCGGCCTCGCCATGAAATCGATCGATGCGGTCGATGCCGTGATCCGCCGCGTGCCCGGTCGGCTCGCCGTGGTGACATTGGTGGCCGGCACCATCTTCTCGGCGATCTCCGGCTCGACCATCGCCACGACCGCCATGCTCGGCTCGCTGCTGCTGCCGCAGATGCTGGAGCGCAGCTACGAGCCCAAGACTGCCATGGGCCCGATCCTCGCCATCGGCGGCGTCGACATTCTGATCCCGCCGTCGGGGCTCGCGGTTCTGCTCGGCAGCCTCGCCGGCATCTCGATCTCCGGACTGCTGGTCGGCGGCATCGTGCCCGGCCTGATCCTGGCCGCACTGTTCATCGGCTATGTGATCCTGCGCTGCTGGCTCAATCCCGAGCTGGCGCCAACCGACAAGGACACACGCGCGGAGGTCTCGCACCCCTGGCTCAACCTTGCCGTGATGGTGCTGCCGCTGGTCGGCATCTTCGCCATCGTCGTCATCAGCATGACCAGCGGCCTGGCAACGCCGACCGAGTCGAGCGCGCTCGGCGCGCTGGCGACCGTCATTCTGGCCGCCTGCTATCGGCAATTGAGCTGGGAAAGCCTGTGGAAGTCGCTGATGGGCACGGCCTCGATCTCAGGCTCGCTCCTGTTCATCATCGTCGGCGCCACCACCTTCGCGCAGCTCCTGAGCTTCTCCGGCGCGACTGCCGGCTTGGTGGGGTTGATCGAAAGCTCCGGGTTCTCGCACACGGTCGTGCTGATCGGCATGCTGGCGATCCTGCTGGTCCTCGGTTTCTTCATCGACCAGACCAGCATCATGATGGTGACTCTGCCCTTCTACATGCCGCTGCTGCGCGGGATGGGAGTCGATCTCGTTTGGTTTGGAATTCTCTATCTGCTCTGCATGCAGATCGGGTTACTGACGCCGCCGTTCGGTTTGCTTCTGTTTGTGCTCAAGGGCGTGGCGCCGGCCGGCATCGGCATCGGCCTCATCTATCGCGCCGCCATCCCGTATGTCTGGCTCACCATGCTGATGATGGCGCTCATTTTCCTGATACCGGCGATCGTCACGGCGTTTGTGCAGAGTCCATGAAGACGGGTGCTCCCCTGCCCCGACGGGACGCAGCGAGGTTCGTCGCCGGCAGGGGCCGCTACACCGACGATATTGCTGTCGCCGGTCTGCTGCATGTGGCCTTTCTGCGCAGCCCATTTCCGCACGCTGGCATCGATGGGATCGATGCGAGCGCCGCCCGGAGCATGCCGGGTGTGGTCGCTGTCCTCACCGCCGCTGACCTCGCGACTGTTTGCTCGCCGTGGCAGACCCGGTTGGCGCTGGTGCCAAGCCACGTGTCGCCGCCGCAAACGCCGCTCGCCAGGGACGAAGCGTGTTGGCAGGGGGAAGCGGTCGTCGCCGTGGTGGCGACATCGCGTGCCCTGGCCGAGGACGCAGCCGAGCAGGTCGAGATAACCTGGACCGAACTCCCGGCCATCGCCGATATGGATGCCGCCGCAGCGCCGGATGCGCCGCGCGTCAACAACACGATGGCGAGCAACCTCGGGCTCGACCACAGCTTCGCGGCCGGTGATCCGGTCGCGGCTTTCCGCGATGCCGCGGTCGTGGTCGAGCACGACTTCAGCTTTGACCGCCAGACCGGCGTGACGCTCGAGCCGCGCACCATCGTGGCCGAATTCGATGCGCGCCTGCGCCAGCTCACCGTACACCACTCACACCAGGTGCCGTTTCAGATGCGGGACGTGTTCGCCACCCAGCTCAATCTGCCGCTCGGCAACGTTCGCGTGGTGACGCCCGACGTTGGCGGCGCGTTCGGGATGAAGCTTTCCGCATATCCGGACGAGATGGCCGTAGCCGCGATCGCGGTGCTGCTCGGACGCCCGGTGAAGTTCTGCGCCGACCGCCTGGAGTCCTTCCTCAGCGATAACCACGCGCGCGAAGCGAAGGTGCACGGGCGCCTGGCGGTGGACCGCGATGGCAAGCTCATGGCGCTGGAAGTCTCCGTCGCCTCCGGGTTCGGCGCCTATGCGGCCTACCCGCGCGGCAGTACGGGCGAAGGATTGCAGGCCGTTCACATGCAGGCGGCGCCCTATCGGCTGACGAATTTCCGCGGCCGCGTGCGCGGCTACTATCAGAACAAGCCGCCGAGCGGCATCCTGCGTGCTGTCGGCCAGCCGATCGCCACCACGGTGACGGAGCAGTTGCTGGACCTCGCGGCGCGGGAGCTGAACATTGATCCAGCCGAAATTCGTCACCGCAACTACGTCGATGCGACCGCAGCGCCGGCACGCTCAGCTGGGGGCATCCTGCTGGCCGAGCTCTCGCTCGCGCGCTGCCACGAGCGCCTGCTGGAGCTGATGAACTATGCGGGCCTGCGCCAGGAGCAGGCCGAATTGCGCCAGCGCGGCGTCTACCGCGGCATCGGACTCGCGGTGTTCATCGAGCAGACCGCGGTCGGGACCGCGCTCTATGGTCCGCAGAACGTACGCGTGTCGGCGCAGGAAAGCTGCCGGCTGACGCTCGAACCGGACGGCTGCATTCGCTGCGCCACCAGCATCACCGATCAGGGCCAAGGCACCCGCATGGGGCTCGCGCAGATCATCGCCGACGAGCTTGGTGTTGATCTCGACGCAATCGAGATTACGACCGGCGATACGCAGGCGACGCCGTTCGGTGGTGGCGCCTGGGCCTCGCGCGGATTGGCATTGGGCGGGGAAGCGGCGCTGCGCGCCGCGCGCCGGCTCAAGCAGAACGTGCTGATGATTGCAGGCGCGCTGGTGCAGACCGAGGCCGCGGCACTGTCTCTGAAAAACGGCGCGATCCATAACGCCGCCGGGCTTGCTGCAGATGAGCCTGGCTGATCTCGCCGCGACGGCTCTCTTCAAATCACACACGATCCCGCTCGACGGAGCTGCCGGCGCTCGAAGTGATCGAGAGCTTTGCGCCGCGCGAGCAGCCCTACGTGGCGGCGAACGGCATCCAGGCCGCGCATGTGGAGATCGACCCCGAGCTTGGCGGCATCCGGGTGCTGGACTTCTGGGTCGTCGAGGACTGCGGCCGCGTGATCAACCCGATGCTGGTCGACGGCCAGATCCGCGGCGGCGTGGTGCAGGGCATCGGCGCCGCGCTCTACGAGCAATGCATCTACGGCGCCGACGGCCAGCTCGGCAACGCGAGCCTCGCCGATTATCTGGTGCCGATGGCGCGCGAGATGCCGCAGATCCACATCGCCCACGTCGAGACGCCGACCAGCGCGACCACGCTCGGCGCCCGCGGCGTCGGCGAGGCCGGCACCGTCGGGGCCGCCGCCGCGATCTGGACCGCGGTCAACGATGCGCTGGCGCCGTTTGGCGCGGTGATGACGGCGCAGCCGTTCACCCCGGTGCGGGTGCGGGAGCAGATCAGGGCGGCACGAACTCCCAACCGGCCTGCTTGAGTCCGGCTAGATTAGTAAATGGGAGCCCTCTATTTGACTCCGCCGATGCGCATGTAGCAGGCGACATTCGCGCACCCGCTCGCGAGTTTGCGCCGCCGCCCGGTGCTCGTCGCATCGCTCCATGACGAGTCCGGGCCGTCATTGCGAGCGAAGCGAAGCAATCCAGAGAGAATCCCGGTGGCGCCATCGACGACTACTCAGCCGTCCATCCGCCGTCGATGACCAGCGATGTGCCGGTCATCAGGGCTGAAGCATCGGAGGCCAGGAATACAATTGCGCCGGTGAGATCCTGCAATTGGCCAAGCCGGCCGAGCTTGATCTTCGACAGCACCTCCGCACGAAAGGCGTCGTTCTGGAAGAACGGCCGCGTCAGCGGCGTCTCGATAAAGGTCGGCGCCAGCGAATTGACGCGAATGCCGTGCGGCGCGAGCTCGATCGCCATCGCCTTGGTGAAACCCTCCATGGCGTGCTTGGTGGCGCAATAGACGGTCCGTCGCGCCGCGCCGACATGGCCCATCTGCGAGGACACATTGATGATGGCGCCCGGCCGCTTTGCTTCGACCAATCGCTGCGCAACCGCTTGCGCGATGAAGAACGCCGCGCGTACGTTGAGATTGGTGACGAAGTCGTAATCCTCGACCTGCACCTCGAGAAACGGAGCGGGCCGATTGGTGCCGGCATTGTTGACCAGGATGTCGAACGGCTCGCATCCCTTAAGCGCGGTACGCGTCGCCTCCACATCGCGAACGTCGAGTTGCAGCGCGGCCGCCTTGTCACCGCGCTTGCAGATCGCGTCCGCCGCCGCCTCGATTTCAGCACTTGTGCGCGCGGCGAGCGTCACATGCGCGCCGGCCTGCGCCAGCGCTGACGCCGCGGCCAAACCAATGCCGCGTCCGCCGCCGGAGACAAGCGCGCGCTTGCCGTCCAGCCGGAACGAAGGCGTGGGCGTCAGCTCCATCGCTTACTCCGCGGCCTGCGCGTAGCCGACGTTGCGGCCGCCGTAGCGGCGTACACGCACGTTGGCCTGCTCGGCATGGGCATAGAAACCTTCGAGAATGCACAGGCGCGAGCAGTACTCACCGATGGTCGTCGTAGCCGCATCGGTCAGCACTTTCTGATACGTGCAGGTCTTGAGGAACTTTCCGACCCACAGCCCGCCGGTGTAGCGCGCTGCCTTCTTGGTCGGCAGGGTGTGATTGGTGCCGATCACCTTGTCGCCGTAAGCGACATTGGTGCGCGGGCCGAGGAACAACGAGCCGTAGTTCTTCATGTTGGCGAGGAAGTAATCGGGGTCGCGCGTCATCACTTGTACATGTTCGGAGGCGATGCGGTCGGCTTCGCGGACCATCTCGCTCTGATCATCGCAGACGATCACTTCACCAAAATCCGCCCATGCCTTGCCGGCCGCATCCGCGGTGGGAAGGATGCTTAGGAGCCGCTCGACTTCGGCCATGGTGTCGCGCGCAAGCTTCTCCGAGTTGGTGACCAGTATGGCCGGCGATGTGGGCCCGTGCTCAGCCTGGCCGAGCAGATCGGTCGCGCAAATTTCGCCGTCCACCGTCTCGTCGGCGATGATCAGAGTTTCCGTCGGGCCGGCGAGCAGGTCGATGCCAACGCGGCCGAACAGTTGGCGCTTGGCTTCCGCCACGTAAGCGTTGCCGGGCCCGACCAGCATATCCACTGGCGCAATCGTCTCGGTCCCGAGCGCCATCGCGGCGATCGCCTGAACGCCGCCGAGCACATAGATATCGTCGGCTCCGGCGAAGTGCATTGCGGCAACGATAGCCGGGTGCGGCCCACCCTTGTGTGGCGGCGCGCAGGCGGCGATGCGAGCTACCCCCGCGACGCGCGCGGTGACGATGGACATGTGCGCTGAGGCGACCATTGGGTATCGCCCGCCCGGCACGTAGCAGCCGATCGACTGCACCGGGATATGGCGATGGCCGAGGATCACGCCGGGCAGTGTCTCGACCTCGAGGTCCTGCAACGTCGCGCGCTGGCTTTGCGCGAAGTTGCGCACCTGCGCCTGCGCGAATTTGATGTCGTCAAGATCGCGTTTGGACACCTGCGATATCGCGCGCTCGATCTCCTGGGGCGTAAGCTTGAACGATGCGGGCGACCACTTGTCGAATCTCTCCGACAGTTCGCGTACCGCAACATCACGCCGCGCTTCGACATCGGCGAGAATTTGCTCGACAGTCCCGCGCACCTTCGCGTCGGCCGCCTTGATCGCGCTCGCGTCCATCCCGCGCTTGAGCCAACGTGCCATGTGGGTTCTCCGTGTTCCGCCGCTGCGGGCCGTACCGTAACATTTTTACAGTTTCGACTCTGAGATGGTATTTTCGTAACTGCACGGCAGGATTGCAGAAGGGAGTAATTGGAGACAAGATAGCTTCACGCCTGCGCGCGGTTTTGTTGACGCGGGTCAAGGGGAGGAAACACATGCAGCCAGTGAGCCGCCGTGACGTATTGCAAGCGGCCGCCGCGTTGACGACCACCGCTTCGGTCAGCGCCGTCAGCCCCTCGCTCGCACTCGCAGAAGATAACAGCGGCGCTAAACCTGCCTCGCTGGCTCAGATAGACGCCGCCCTTCGTCGCGCAACAGACGCCAAGGAAGTGCCCGGTGTGGTGGCGATGGCCGCGACGGATAACGGCATTTTGTATGAAGGCGTGTTTGGCACGCGCGATCTTGGCAAGGGCCCAGCGATGACGCGCGATACAGTCTTCCGCGTCGCCTCGATGACAAAGGCCGTAACATCAGTTGCAGCCATGCAACTCGTTGAGCAAGGCAAGCTCAAACTCAATGAACCGGTACCCGACATCGATCCGGCCTTGAGCGCCCCTCAGGTGTTGGAAGGGTTCGATGCGTCGGGTGCCCCGCAGTTGCGGCCCGCCAAGCGGCCGATCACCTTGCGGCACCTGCTCACGCACACCGCAGGCTTCACCTATGAGGTTTGGGACGCCAACACGCAGCGTTACGTGAAGGCAACCGGAATGCCCTCGACTGCGACGGGCAAGGTTGCCGCCCTGCGCACGCCGCTCGCGTTCGATCCCGGCGATCGTTGGCTCTATGGCACCAATATCGACTGGGTTGGCCGCATCGTGGAGGCGACCAGCGGCCAGCCCCTCGATGTGTATTTCCGCGAGCACATTCTTGATCCGCTCGGCATGAAAGACACCGGCTTTACAACAACGCCAGAGCAGCGCGCACGGCAGGCGAGCGTACATCAGCGCCAGGCCGATGCGTCCTTGGAGCCGCAGCCACTGGAAACGCCATTCACGCCGGAATTCTACGCGGGCGGCGGCGGGCTCTATTCGACCGCACCGGATTATTTGACGTTCCTGCAAATGCTGCTGCACGGCGGGAGCTGGAACGGGGCTCGCATCTTGCAGCCCGAGACCGTCACGCAGATGGGCACGAACCAGATCGGCGATATCGAAGCCGGTGTGCTGAAGACCTATGTGCCAGCGCGCTCGAACGACGTCGATTTCTTTCCCGGCATGCCGCTGCGCTGGGGTCTCGGCTACATGATGAACCTACAGCCAGGACCCGATGGCCGGAGCGCCAACAGCCTGACCTGGGCGGGAATTTTCAACACGTACTACTGGATCGATCCGTCAAAGCGCGTCACGGGCGCCATCATGACCCAGGTGTTGCCGTTTGCGGACCACGCGTCGCGTCCGGCTCTATGGCGCAGTTTGAACGCGGGATCTACAACGCCCTGAAATCGACTTGATCGACACACCGTGCGTCGTCATTGCGAGCGAAGCGAAGCAATCCAGAACGGCCTCGTCAGCACTGGATTGCTTCGTCGCGGAGCCTGTCATCGGGCCGGCCACTTCCGGGCCGGACCCGTTGGCTCCTCGCAATAACGAGGACCGAAAAACCGCGTTACACCTTGGCCCGCCGCAACGCGGGAATGATCTCCTGGCCGAAGATCTCATGCGCGCGCGCAATCTCGTCCGGCGCCGCACCCCAGTGCAGGACCGCGAGAAAATGACCGGCGCCGACGGCGCGGCATTGTGAGATGATTTCCTCGGCGACGTGCGCCGGCGTGCCGACGATGAGCTCATCGGTGCTCATGACAAAGCCTCCGCCGCCCGATGGCTTGGCATCGTCGGGCACCGGCTTGCTCGCGGCGCCTGCGACTTTGATGACCGCGCGCGGGTCCTTCGAGAGCATCGCCGTCAGACGCTCGGTGACGGCGTCGGATTTTTCCTTGGCCTCGCTCTCGCTTTGCGCGACCACGACGCGGCGACGCAGGGCAAGTTGTTCAGGCCCTGCCGGAGCCTTGGATTTGTCTGCCTCGTCGCGATAGTGGTCGAAGATCTCTTTCACGCGGGCCGTCTCGTTGAACCCCGTGCAGATCTTTGAACCGCGGCGCGCCGCCTTTCTGGCCGAGTCGTCGCTCACCACCGTGGTCCACTTCGGCGGCGACGGCATCTGCAGCGGCCGCGGCAGCAGGCGCAGATTGCTGAATTTGTAGTATTTGCCCTCGAACGAGATCACCTCGTTGGCGAGCGCCGCGTCCAGGATCGCGATCGCCTCATCATTCCGTTCGCGCGCTTCCTGCATGCTGATGCCAACCTGCGCCATTTCCTGCGGGATGCCCACCGCGGTGCCGATCTCCAACCGGCCGTTGGTCAGGTGATCGAGCATTCCGATCTCTTCGAAGATGCGCCACGGCGGATAATAGGGCGTGACGACACCCATGACGCCGAGCCGCAGCGTCCGCGTGAGCCTTGCGGTCGACGCGATCAATAAATTCGGCGATGCCCCGTAGGCGCCGCCGAAGTGATGCTCGCTGAAAAAGATACCTTCGAACCCGAGCGCCTCATCGCGCTGCCAGATGTTCAAGTAGCGATCGAAGTACTCCGTCACCAGTCGGGGATCCGACCGATGGTCGGGACCGCTGCGCTCGGGGAAGAACTCGAATATCCAAGGTCGGATCATGATGCGCGCTCTGTCCTCAGGGCCACGATCACGTGACGTGCAGACGGCCAACCGAACACGCGGGTCCCTCCCTGTCTTAGATTCTATGCGTGGGACTTACCGCAGGCGCAAGCCATTGTCCATGCAATTGTTGCATGTGCAATAATCAGACGGAAGCTCGATCGCGCCGGCGAACAGCCGGGAGATTTTCGTACATCCGCTTCAGAACCCGTCCGGTAACGGCCAGATCGGATGCCGAGATGCCGCGGACGAGCTTGTCTTCATATTGGAGACCGACCGGCACAAGACGAGCCAGGATCTTTCGACCCTGTGGGGTCAACGCGATCAGAACTTCGCGATCGCTTGTTTTCGAGCGCTGCCGCGAGACGAGGCCGAGCCGGCTCAAGCGCGCGACCATTCTGGAGAGCGTGGATGGATCGATGCTGGTCAATCGGCTCACGTCGATCAGCCGGCCAGCGCCGTTGTTGGAGAGCACGACGAGGACCCGCCACATCATGATGCTGAGCTGGTGGCGTTCCAGCGCGGCCGCCGTGAAATGGTCCGCCATGGCGGTGCCGACGCGGTTGACCAGGTAGGGCAGATATTTGTCCAGCTGCAATTTTGGTGTTGAGGCGGGCATCGTCTTGTCCACGTGAATGCTGCGAAGTTATCCAAGCATCCCGATGTTTGTCAAAGACGCTCGGCATTGAAGCTTAATGCATGCAATAATTGCGTCTGCAGGAATCGGGGCGCTGAGCGCACGGTCTGGCCCGCCCTACCCCAGCGGCGGGCCACCGTAATCGACGGCGAAGAAGCGCAGGTTTTGCGCGTTCGGCTCGCTGCGCGAATTGCCGATGAACGCGTGGTGGTTCATCCACAGGAGCTCGGGCGCGCCTGTTTCAATGATCGGCGTTGACGCGCCGTAATAGTCGGGCCCGCGCTCGGCCGGCTCCCCGCGCAACAGTTTCTGCAGGACTTCAGGCGACGCGTAGCGCCGCCCCGAGGCGCGCACGTAGATCAGATGGCCGCCGTCGGTGCGCAGGTTGTAGCGCGCATCGAGCTCGGCGAGGCTGTCGCTGTGCAGGATCTGCCAATCGTATCCGCCCAACACGACGCCCCGCACCGCCGGCGTCGAAAACGTGCCGCCTGTCTGCGCCGGGATATCGAAGGTTCCGCCGGTCAGGTGCATGATGCGACGGATACCCTTGCCCATGTCACCGACGCTTTCAAACGGCGTGCAGTCCACGCGCAGCGTCATGACAAGGCGCAGGACTGGATCGTTTTTCGAAATACTCATGCTCTGCTCTTCAGGCTACCTCTGTTACTGCGGACGGGATCGACTGCGCGCCATCAGCGCCCGGACGTCTTCAATTTGTTCGCGCATGAGCTGATCAAACTCCTCCGGCCGCAACGGCCAGGGCTCTGCTCCCAAAGCGGCGAACCGTTGCTTGACTTCGGGCTCCTGCGTGATAGCCGCAACCTTCGCATTCAGGTCCACAACGATTGCTCGCGGTGTTCCTTTCGGCGCCCAGAAGCCAACGCCGGAATCGAAAGCCGAGTTGGGCAATCCGGCCTCGATTGACGTCGGGATATCGGGAAGGAAGGGCGGGCGTTTCGACGACGTGATTGCCAGAGGCGTCAGGTTGCCTTCCCGCACGAACGGCAACGCCGTCCCCACCGTGAGTGCGAAAAAATCGACCCGCCCGGCGATCAGATCAGCCATTGCTTCGCTCGGTCCCTTGTAGGCAATCGGAACCGCATCAAACCGTGCGAGCTGCATCAGCTTTTCCGCGTAGATGTGACTTGGCGAGCCGGGCCCGAGCGAGGCGAAATTCAGCGCGTTGGGATGTTGCTGGCCGTAGGCGATCAAATCCTGCAGCGTTTTGAAGCCCTTCGATTTCGAAGCGACAAGGATGCCGGAGACGCGGCCGATTGGGGCAATGCCGATGAGGTCCGTCAGCGGATCATATGGCGCGTTGGCCGAGGCGCTCGGACCGAGCGACGCCATGGTGTGACTGAGCAGCGTGTACCCATCGGGCCTCGATTTGACAACGAAGTCGGTGCCGACCACGCCTCCGCCGCCGGGACGATTCTCAATAACGATCGGCTGGCCCAATATCGGCGACAACCGATCAGATACGATGCGCGCCATCGTGTCGGCGGCAAAGCCCGGTCCGTACGGGACGACGATTCTGACAAGGTGATCCGGATAGCTTTGCGCGCGTGCGTTGGCCGCGGACAGAATCGAAGCGACGAATACGGCCAGCAAATTGGCCGAGGCGCGTCGCCTTGTGTGCATCCCCGCCCTCGTCAAAAAGGATTGTTATGGTGAAGCCGCTTCATATCAGAATATTCCCACAAAAAGGAATAGTCAACGAATGACAAAATCCATAGTCTACGCGCCACCTCTCGTTTCGGATGTGCCATGAGCGAAACACAAGAACTGGTCGGCCGCATCGCCGTCGTCACCGGCGCGGGGCGCAACATTGGCCGCGCCATTGCGCTGGCGCTGGCGGGGGCTGGTGCTGCAGTGGTCATCAACGGACGGCAAGACAGGGCTCAGGTCGACACGGTGGTCGGTGAGATCGAGGCGCACGGAGGCCGCGCTTTTGGCTGCCTCGCCGACGTCGCCGACAGCGACGCCGTCCGCATGATGGTCGAAGCAGTCGTCACGCGCTTCGGCCGGATTGACTATCTGATCAACAATGCGGCGCTGCGGCGGGCGCAAGCGCTGGAGCAGATGACCCCGGCCCTGTGGCGCGAGGTGATGGCCGTCACCCTCGATGGCCAGTTTTATTGCGCGTTGGCGTGCCTTCCTCACCTCAAGGCGAGCGGCGCCGGGGCGATCGTGAATATCGGCGGGCTGACCGCCCATACGGGCGCAAGGGACCGCACCCATGTGGTCACTGCGAAGGCGGGACTGGTCGGATTGACGCGCGCGCTGGCAAGCGAGCTCGCCGAGCAGAACATCACCGTCAACCTGGTTTCGCCAGGCATGATCGGCGCGGCTCCGGCGACGCTCCCGCAACAGCCGCGGTTCTCGACACTCACCGGCACACGCGGTGCGCCCGAGGACATCGCCGGAATGGTGCGCTTTCTCTGTGGTCCGCAAGCCCGCTACATCACGGGGCAGACCATCCACGTGAATGGCGGGGCTTACTTCGGATCTTAATCAAGGTTGCAATAACGCGCCGAGATCGTTCAGGCTGGTGACATGCTCCAAAGCAAACACCGCCTTGATGACTTGCTGCGCCTTTTCGCCAATCACCGGGCGCATGAGCCCGAGCGCCTTGTCGGCCACTTCCGCCTGGGTCATTGGATCGGCCGGCGTGCCGCGCACCGCGCGGGTGTGATGAAACAGGCGCGTGCCGTCGCGCAGCCAGATCGTCACCTTCGCCTGGCGCGGCGGATCCGTGTCGATCATATCATCGCGCGGAATGAGCTTAACCTTCGCGCGCAAGCCCGCGACGACTGGATCGGCGAGACGATGCTCATCATGGCTCGAGGCGAAGGTCAGGCCACGATCAGCAATCATGAGCGCCACTTGATGCTGCAAGCTCACATCGGGCATCGCGCGTCCATCAACAACGCGGGCGCCGTCGCTGCCGATTTCCACCTCGATCCGATCAATATCGTCTGGCCCCCAGGCCGCTTCTGCGCACAGTGCCAACGCCGAATCGAGTGCGGCCTGGATGGGCGAACCGACGCACCAGCGTTTGATGGTCGCCAGCATCACTTCGTGACGCTCACCAAGTTGCTCGACCGCACGCGAAGGCTCGCTTGTGGCCGGATAGGCGGCGAAGAAACCGGGCACGCCATCCAGCGTGTCTTCCACGCCAGTGAAATCGTTGGCCACCATGATGGCCGCTGCCATGCCGTTGCGCGCCGGCATTCCGGCGAACACGAACGCCTTTTCGATGTGGTCGCGGTCACGCCGCCACGACGTGAGGCCCGCCGCCTGTTGGGCGGCGTAAGAGAGAACGTAGGCGCAGCGCTTCGCATCGAAGCCAGCCAGGACGCCCGCCGCAGCGGCGGCACCGAACAGGCCGCCGATCGCATGCGAGCTGTGATACTGCTCGTGCAGCTTTCCGGCGCCGAGCGCCGCCGCAACGCGACACCCGACATCATAGCCGGCGCTCACCGCACGGATGAAGGCAGTCCCATCGCGGCCGAAATGCTCAGCTGCGGCGAGGGCCACCGGCACCACCGCGCAACCGGGATGAGTGAGTGAAGGCGCGTGCGAGTCATCCGTTTCATCGGCATGCGCCATCATGCCATTGGCGAACGCGGCATCGATCGGGCTCGCCCGCAACTTCGCGCCGATCACCGTGGCGCGCGCTGGGCCGCCGGCGGCTTCGACATAGGCGATCGCCCGCACGCCGGCCGCAAGCTGCGCGCCCGATACGCAGGCGGCGAGGGTATCCAGGATGTGATGCTTCGTCTTCTCGATGACGGCCGGCGGGAGGGCCCTCACATTTGCTTCGGCGATGTAGCTCGCGAGCGTCGACGTGATCTTCTCGGCCGGCGCGCGCGGTGAAGCTTTGGTTTCCATGACAGATCCATGCTGGCGGAACGGCATCGGAGCATGAAGAACCGTTCGCTCATAGATGCTTCACGACCCAGGCGTGTAGCGAGCGAATTGCGAAAGCCCTCAATCGTCATGGCCGGCCTTGTGCCGCCTCCAGAGGCGCCGTGGATCGCTTCGAGATCGCTCGACAACCCGGTGACGACCGAGAGTTTCGCTACTTTTGCTGCGTCAGTGCCCGTACAAAGTGTAGCTCGTGCACCAGGCCGCGACCACGTCGGGCGTATACTCCCACTCGCCGGCTTCCCAATCGTCGGTCACATAATCCATGTCGCAGGCGAGCTCGAGCGCACCGCCACACGGCGTCTTGAAATACCAGAAATAGTTCGAGCCGAGGACGTGCCGGCCCGGCCCGGTGTGGGTCTTCCAGCCCTTTTCGGTCAGGCGCCGACCGCCCATCATCACTTCGTTGTAGTCGCCGAAGTGGAACTCGATGTGATGCAGGCCGCCGGGGCTGTCTTCTTTTTGGATCAGGAACAGATTGTGGTGGTCGTTGGAGCCCTGCGCGCGCAGGAAGCAGGAACGATCGCGATATGAGTCCGTGAGCCGGAAGCCCAACCGCTGCATGTAGAAGTCACGCGCCTTCGCGAGGTCCGGCACGTAGAGCACGATATGGCCGAGACTGCGCGCCTTGTGCGGCGCGTTGAAATCGACCCGGCGATTGACCCGCTGCGGCGACACACCCACGGCGTTGAAGAGGATTGGCGTGGCTGCGAATGAATGGCGCTTGGTGACCTCGAACGCAACGCCGTAGCCGGTCTCATCACGCGTCCGCAGCACACCATCGTTCCCCATCGCCACTTGGCGGTCTTTGCTGAGCTCGGCGCCGATCGATTGCAACGTTTCCGGGCTGTCCACGCCCCAGATGATTTCGCGCGCATTGGTCGCCGCGCCGACCGCCATCGGCAGCGCCCGATCATTGGCGTGTCTCAAAACCAGGTTGCTGCCATCCAGCGCCTCGAAGGTCGCGCCGTCCCGGCCTTTGTCGACTGCGCTCAAGCCATAATCGGCCAGAAACTGCTGAGCCGCATCCATTTCCTCAACACCGAGAACGACCCGGTCGATGCCGCGGATATTCATGTTCGTCCTCCTTCAACAAATTCAGAATGCATGTGCAAGCGTTGTCTTCACGTGATTGCTGAGCGCAATCGCGTCATTGATCGATGTCGGCGTAGGATTGAGTTCCCAGTCGCCAACCTGGACCGAGGCCTCCACGACGAGCTTGCAGCGCGTCCAGCGGCGCTCCATGAACTGGTCCAACAAAGCCTCAAGCTCCCCATCTTGAGCAAGCAGCTCCGAGAGGACAACCGCGTCCTCCACCGCCATCGCCGCCCCCTGCGCGTGATGCGGCGTGGTGCTGTGTGCCGCGTCGCCGATCAACAGCACGCGACCGCGGTACCAAGGTGGCGGCAACAGGATGGTCTCCAACGGCTTGTAGACGACGTCCGCCGGATTCTGAATGCGATCGCGGATTTCAGCAACAAATCCTGTATGACCGTGCAGGCGATCGCGCATCAACTCGTGTAGCTGGTCATCCGGCATCCACGGATTACCGGGTTCCGTCGTCGTGATGTACATGTACATCGACGTCTGGCTGAGAGGAATCAGGCCCGCCTTGTTCGGCCCGTAGAAGGTCGCGCTGTAGTCCATCTCCGGCGGCTTATCGGTCGTAAACCGCCAGCAACCCTGGCCGGAGAAGCGCGGCTTATACGCATCCCCGAACACCGTGTGGCGAATCTTGGAGTAGGTGCCGTCCGCCCCGACCACGAGGTCGTAGCTGCCACGCGTCGCATCCGTAAGCGTTACATCGACCTTAGCACCGTCATCGTGCAGCGAGGCGACGCTCACGCCCAGGCGAATATTCGCGCCGTGCCTGGTGGCCGCGCTCACCAAGATTTCCTGCAACACCGGTCGCGGAATGCCGCAATGGCCGACCAGCTCCAGCCCCTCGACAGGCGGCATCACGCGTTCGCCCATCGGGGTGCCGTCGGAATGAAAATAGCGCTGGCGCTTGTAGACGAAGCCACGCTCCAGGCATTGATCGGCGACGCCCAATGCCTTGTAGGCGCGGATCGCATTGCCAGGCTGGATGATGCCGACGCCGGCGGTGGTCCATGCGGGCTGCAGCTCGACGAGATCCGCCTGGATGCCAACCCGACCCAGGCCGATGGCGAGCGAAAGGCCGCCGATGCCCCCTCCGACGATCAAAATTTTCCGCTCTTGGCTCAAGAGCAAACTCCGGCGTGTTCTCCCAAGCGACTTATCTCGGGCGATGCCAGCGATGTCAAGAAAATTTCCCGCATGGGAGAATAAACGCCGAAAGCCGCTCTATCCGGGAACAATCGCGATCGCCCGCGTCCATCCCGCGGAGGCGCGGTGCACTTTCACCGGGAAGCAAACAATCTCGAAGCCGTCGGCCGGCAGCGTCTCGAGATTGTGCAGTTTCTCAAGGTGCGAATAGCCGATTTCGCGCCCGGCGCGGTGGCCTTCCCAGATCAGGCTCACGTCGCCGGTTTCCTGCACCCGCTTGCGCGTGAAGGAGAATGGCGCGTCCCAGCTCCATCCGTCAGTGCCGACGAGGCGGACCCCGCGCTCCAGCAACCACAGCGTGGCGGCCTTGCCCATGCCGCAGCCGCTATCGACATAATCATCAAATCCGTACCGCGCGCCCGCACGCGTGTTGATGACGACGATTTCCAATGGCCGCAACTCATGCCCGATGCGCTTGAGCTCGGCTTCGACGTCGCCGGGCTGGACTACGTAACCATCGGGAAAGTGCCGGAAGTCGAGCTTCACCGCCGGCTGAAAGCACCATTCGAGCGGCACCTCATCGATGCGCCAGGACGGCTCGCCGCCGGGCTTGAGCGCATGGTTCATCGTCGAGAAGAAATGGTAGGGCGCGTCGAGATGGGTCCCGTTGTGGGTGGTGATGCGCACCCGCTCGGTCGCGCAGTATTCGCCGTCAGGAAGCTGGTCGATGCGCACGCCCATGTAGTCGGCCATGCGCGGCGCGGTCTGATGGTGATCCTGATAATCGATCTCCGGCAGGTTCTGCGGCGGATCGCTGGCAATGCCAGCCTTGAGCGGAACCGAAATGTCGATCAGGCGGCGTCCCATGCGGCGATCTCCCCGGCGTTTCTGCAGCGGCCGTGAAGATATTTCCCCAGATAAAGAATAGTCAAGAATTGGACTGCTTCGAGCCGCGGCCGGGGCCCTTCAGGCCATGCAGGAACAGTTCTGATACAAAATCGCTGTAGCGTTCGACGTGCGCAAGCGTCGGCTCTTCCCCCATCAGTTCGCCGAACAATGCCCGCTCCGCCATGGCATAGCTGCACGCGCCGACCATGACCAGGAACACGAAACGCGGATCGACCGGGCGGAGCTCGCCGCTCTCAACGCCTTGCTCGATAATCGCCGCCAGCGACTTGATGCCCCCGTACACCATCTCCTCACGCAGCTGGCGCGCTTCCTTCGACTTGCCGTGGATGATGCGCTCGATGATGAGGTGATGCAGGGACGGATCCTCGAACAGCGTCTCCAGCAGCACGCGGATGCGGCGCGTGAGCCTCTCGGTGGGAGACCCCCCCTTTGTGAAACTCGCTCGCTGGCGGTCGCGCAATTCGGCGCCGGCATCGAGGACGGCGGTGACGATCAACTTCGATTTGTCGCCGAAGTAGTAGCGGATCAGCGCTGGATCGACGCCCGCCGCGCGGGCGATGTCGAGCCGGGTAATCTGCGCCGGCGGCATCACCTTCATCAGCTTGCGGGTCGCCGCGATCAAAGTCTCGCGTCCGACCGCCGGCGTATCCTTCTGGGGCCGGCCTTGCTTCCGTTTTGTGCGCCGCGCGGGCGACCGAGTGGGCATGGGGTTCTCAATTTTCGGTAGTACGCGCAAAGCATTAAGTGAATCACGCCGCAGCCGCAATGCATATGGGTGCGCTTACCCTCCCGCTTGTGGGGAGGGTCGCTCGCCTGAGCGAAGCGAAGGCGAGCGGGGTGGGGGTAGCAGTGTGAGATCGTGGCGCGTGCAACGGCAACACCTCGACCCCCACCCCGGCTCCCTGCGCGCAACGCGCTTCGGGAGCCGACCCTCCCCACAAGGGGGAGGGTAAGGCCCTGCCGCACCGCGCCGTCCAGCAACTTGACTATTCTCTCAACGAAGAATATCAACGCTCAATCAAACACTAACCGGAAGAAGCCGACCAGGATCGCCTTCGTTGGCCCCGAACCATGATGTTCGGGAGCGCCGCGGCCGCGTGCGTTCTGGATCGGTCCGGCCCAGGGAGGAGAACAGGCATGGACAGCGCTATCGCGCCCAAAAAGGGCAGCGTGGACGATGTGGTTGCCAGGATCGAGCGCATGCCGATTTCATCCTGGCACCTGAAGGCGCGTTTCATCGTCGGGGTGGCAACGTTCTTCGACGGCTTTGACGCGCTGGCGATCGCCTACGTGTTGCCGGTGATCGCACCGCAATGGCATCTCAGTCCACCGCAGATCGGGCTCCTCCTGTCCGCAAGCTTCTTTGGTCAATTGCTGGCCGCGCTGTTCTTCGGGTGGTTTGCCGAGCGCTATGGGCGCATGCCGGCGATCATCTGGTCGACGCTGATCTATTCGATCATGAGCCTCGCCTGTGCGTTTGCCTGGGATTTCAACTCATTGCTGATTCTGCGAACCCTGCAGGGAATCGGGATCGGCGGCGAGGTCCCGGTCGCGATCACTTACATCGCCGAACTCTCGCGCGCGGAGCGGCGCGGACGTTTCTTGTTGCTGTATGAGCTTGTGTTTCCCATCGGACTGGTTGCGGCCGTGCTGGTTGGAGCCCTCGTCGTGCCGTATGCCGGCTGGCAGTGGCTGTTCGTGATTGGCGCGCTGCCGGCATTCGCGGTCTTCTTCATGCAGCGATTGCTGCCTGAATCCCCGCGCTGGCTTGCAACGAAGGGCCGCCATGCGGAGGCCGATGCAGTCGTCAGCATGATCGAACAGGCGGTGGAACGCTCCACCGGCCCACTTCCACCCTCGCAGCCCGTGGTCAGGACGCGTGAGCGCCCGGCGTCGCTTTCGGATTTGTTCGGCTCCGAATATCTGGGCCGCACGCTGACCGCTTGGGTGATCTGGGGCACATGTTTCTTCTGCAACTTCGGGCTCGTCGTGTGGCTGCCAAGCATTTACAGGACGGTCTTTCATCTCAGCGTCAGCGATGCGCTTGTCTATACGCTCGTCACCCAGACCATCGGCCTGATCGGCTGTCTGGTTTGCGCACTCTCGATCGACCTATTCCATCGTCGGCTCTGGTTTGCCGGCGCGTTCGCCGGCGCCGCCGTATTTTTCGCCTGGCTGGGTTTTGTCAATCCGGAGTCGCCGCTTGTCGTGCTGGCGGCAAGCTCGGTCGCGTTCTTCTTCATCTCGCTGATCTCGATTGGCCTTTATCTCTACACCCCGGAGATCTACCCGACACGCGCGCGGGCCATTGGCATTACCTCGAGCGCCTGCTGGGGACGTATCGCCTCGTTTCTCGCGCCTAACGTCGTCGGTGCCACGATGGCAGCGTGGGGTTTGAGCTCGGTGTTCCTCGTCTTTGCCGCAGTGGCTTGCGTTGGGGCGTCGGTGGCGGCGATGTGGATGAGCGAAACGCGGCACAAAATCCTCGAAGTGATCTCACCCTGATCCGGCGGCGTAAACTCACGGCAATAAGCATTCAGGATTTAGAGCATGCAGGTCAATGAGACGCACCGCGCCGAGCTGCGCAGCTGGGTCGAGAGCGCCAACGCGACAGATACTGATTTTCCGATTCAGAACCTGCCGTTTGGAATGTTTCGCCGCGACGGAGAGAGCCCGCGGGCCGGAGTCGCAATCGGCGATAAAATACTCGACCTGACCGCCGCCCTGAAGGCCGGTTTGTTTGAAGGCGAAGCCGAAGCGGCGGCGCGGCTTGCGACCGGGCAGACGCTCAACGACTTCATGGCAGCCGATCCCAGATTGCACACCGTCTTGCGCCGGCGGCTATCGCAATTGCTTGCTGCCGACAACCCGGACCGCGGGCGCCTGAGCGTGATGGCAAACTCGCTCCTGGTCCCTATGGACGACGCGCAGCTTGAACTGCCGGCCATGATTGGGAGCTTCACGGATTTCCTGACCTCGATCTATCACACCGAGCGCGGCGGACGGGTTACGCGTCCGGACAGCCCGGTTCCGGCGCCGTTTCGCTACCTGCCGATTGCCTATAACGGCCGCGCCACATCGGTGCGGGCGAGCGGCGAACCGGTGCGGCGGCCAAACGGACAATGGCGCACGGCGGAGGGCAAGGTTGAATTCGGGCCCTGCCGGCAGCTCGATTTCGAGCTTGAGCTGGGCACTTTCGTGGGGCGCGGCAACGAGCTGGGCGAACCGATCTCGATCGAAGAGGCACCGGATCGCATCTTCGGTTTCTGTTTGTTGAATGACTGGTCGGCGCGCGACGTTCAGCGCTGGGAAAGCGCGCTCGGCCCGTTCCTGAGCAAGAGCCTGTCGACCACGATCTCCTGTTGGGTCGTCACCGCCGAAGCGCTGGCACCGTTCCGCGCGCCGGCCTTTGCGCGGCCGGAAGGAGATCCAGCGCCCCTGCCCTATCTCTACTCGGCGCGCGATCAGGCAGAGGGCGGCATCGATCTCAATCTGGACGCCTATCTGTTGACGCCGCGTATGCGCAGCGAGGGTGCGCCTGCAGCCCGCCTCTGCCGCACCAACTTCGTGCATATGTACTGGACCGTCGCCCAGATGCTCACGCACCACATGAGCAACGGCTGCAATATGCGCCCCGGCGATCTGTTCGGCAGCGGCACCACCTCAGGCCCGCTCGACGAGAACCGGGCGTGTCTGGCTGAGATTACAACGCGCGGCGCCCAATCATTCACGCTGCCAAACGGCGAGACCCGCATCTGGTTGGAAGATGGCGACGAGGTGATCTTCCGGGCGCGGGCCGAGCGTGCGGGCTACCGGTCCATTGGATTTGGGGAGTGCCGGGCGCGAGTCGCGCCGGCACCGCCCTGGCCGAAGCCGAAGTCATAACCAGCTAAGGCGAAACCTCCTCCAAAACGCGCTGCCGCGTTTCGATGGCAAAGAAGCCCGTCGCCAGTGCGGCCAGCAGGGCAATAACGCCCAGCCCAGCGAACACGGCCGCCAATCCGTCATTCGACATGCCCCAACCGATCACGGGCGGGGCGATCATTCCGGCCACGCGCGACCAAGCGAGCGCGATACCGACCCCCTGGGCCCGCAAACGAGTCGGATAAAGCTCCGGCGTGTAGAGATAGATCGCCAGGTTGAGTGACGTGATACCAAACAACGTGAGTCCGGTCAGGATAAACACAATGTTGGCACTCGACGCGCCTAGGTAGCCAAGGAGGCACAGAGAAAGCGCGGCCAGCGCGAACGCACCGGTAAACCAGGCTTTCCGCCCGGTGCGGTCAATGAGCAACGCACAGGATAGCGTCGCGACCAGGATAATGACGTTGTTGATCAGCCCATAATTGAGCGCCTGCTCGAGCGAGACCTTGAAGACATTGCGATAGATCGTCGGCAGCCAGATCGTCAGCGGCCAGCTGATGAAGCCCACCGTGATCCAAATCGTCCAGATCAGCAGGGTGCGGTTGCGATACTGATCGCTGAACAGCTCGGCCCACGTGCCCGATCCCGCCCGACCCGATGGCACGACCGGCTTCGGCGCGCCGATGGTCTTGCCGGATGCCGTGATCTCGCGTTCGATCCTGGAGACTGCAGCTTCGGCTTCTGCGGTCCGTTCGCGACGCGCCAGCCACCGCGGCGACTCCGGCAGGATACGCATGAAGAAGAGGGCAATCAGCGGCGGAATGCTGCCGATCAGAAACAGCGATTGCCAACCCCAATTCGGGATCGCCCATCGACCGACGAAACCCGCAACGACGATGCCGACCGCAAAAATAAACTCGTACAGAAGCACGAACGATCCGCGCTTGTTGGCAGGGGCGATTTCGTTGATGTAGGCCGCCGCGACGGGAACTTCAGCGCCTAAACCAAGCCCTTGCAGCATGCGCAGCACGATCATGCTGGCGAAGCCGGTGGCAAATGCGGAAGCCAGCCCTCCCAACGCGAAGATCGCCGTCGTAATCATGATGGTCGGGATCCGGCCGATCCGCTCGGCCAGGTTCCCGAAGCCGATCGCACCGATGAACTGGCCCAGGAAGCCCCCGGAAATAAGCCAGCCGATCTGCTCGGGCGTCATATGCCACGCCTGCCCGATCACCGGCAGGACGAGGCCGATGGCGACCGTATCAACCGCGTCGAAGAACGTTGCGCTTCCGACGATGACCCGGGCTTTGAGATGCCACCGCGACAGCGGCAACGCCTCCATCCGCGCCGCGACCGTCGCCGCAGCGCCCGTCGCCTGCTCGTTGGCCGCGATTGGCACGACCCCAGGCGCAGCTATCTCTGCCATTGTGTTCCTCCCATTGGATATTCTTATGTTGTTGTTGAATGCGCGTTAGTCGCGCTGACCGTCGATCAAGATGAAGGCGACGCGGCAGACCTCCCCGGAGCGATTGCTCCAGGCGTGATTGGTTCCCCGCTGCACCAGGACGTCGCCGGCCCGCATCAGCGTCTCGCCGTCGTCCATGACGGCGTACATCTCCCCGAACAGGATGATCGCGTAATCGACCGTATCAGTGATGTGCATGCCGGGGTGTTTGGTCTTGTCGGCCGTCCGGCGCTCGCGATCGGGAAACGTCGCTCGCTGTCCGGTCGTGTACCAGGCCGCGAGCTCCGTCTTGTCCTGCGGCTCGGGCGGGATATCCATGATGCGGATGACCGTCCCGTTCTTGGGCGGATAGAGGCCCTTGTGCTCGGCGATGCGGTCCGGCGCGTCGACCGGAGCAGGTGTGGCGCTGGTCGACCAGATATTTGCGTTGCGCCAGCCCGGACGTGAGGCCGCGGTGGCGACCACCGGCGGCTCGCCGTCGGCGATGATGCGGGAACGGCCGTCGGGGCCAACGCCAGTTACAATTCGCCGAATGGGTGGCAGCTCTGCCGGCATGCGTTCTCCTGTGTGTTTTCAAACGACTTCGGCCAGCGCCCCGGCGCTGGGGTCGCCGATGGCGCCGGTTGCGACCAATGAGGTGACGCTCGCGCCCCGCAAATCCAGCACGGGCAAGGCTGCCAGCGCGTTGATGATCGGATACTGAAACGGAACGTCCTCCCAGCGCGCGCGATGAAACTTGAATTTGCCGCGGCCGAGCATGCGCCGCGTCACCTTGAGGCCGCCGTAGCCCGTCGCGAGTTGGTTGGGCGGCGCGTACTCCAGATAAGCGGCATCCGCTTCGCCCAGCGAACCAGTGCGCGGAACAAACTTGTAGTGGAAGGCGCCACTCGGCTCCGGGAGCGCCGACGTCTCGCTCAGGTCTGTCGCGTCGATCTCGAAGAACCTGAATCCCTGCCAGGTCGCGACCGCCGAATAGTTGCCGCCGATCACGACCGGGGCCGGCATGTCCGCGTAGATCTTGGCGTAGCCGAGCTCTTCACGGCCGGTCATGATCGGGTCGGCGAGATTCTCCCACAGCACAGGAATGAAATTGCCGGTCAGCCGGCCGCGCGTCTTCGACTCGTAGGCAATGCGAAAGCTGGTGCGCAGGATGGAATAGCCGCGACCGGCGAGCCAGCCGATGTTGGATTTGAAGCTCATGCTCACCGTCAGCAGCGGCTCGCCGTCGAGCGTGCAGTCAGGTGGCAGCAATTCCTCCAAAAGCTTCCGGTCGGTGAGCGCCGTTACGGCGATGACAAGCTCGGTCTGATTGTCGGGAAGATTTTGCTTGTCCTTGGGCACATTGCGCGGCCCCGGCAGCGCGCCGAACACGCGCGGCATGCGATACTGTGGCTTGAGATTGAGATCGTCGGCTTTCATGACCCATGTGGCTCCGCCGCTGTCGATGTTGCGCTAAGTTCGCGGACGATGGCGCTTGACTGCCTCGGGATTTGTTGAATCGGCGCCCATATAGACGCCGCGCTCCCACTTGCGCTTGAGCGGGTCGGCGACATTGAGCGCCATGCGCCCGATGCCCTGGATCTCGATCTCGACCTTCTCGCCGTCCTGCAGCGCGCCGAGGCCCTCGTGATTGGTGCCGCAGGCGATGATGTCGCCCGACAGGAGCGTCATCACCGTGGTGGCGAACTCGATGAGCTCGGGGACGCGGTGCTCCATGTCGTCGGTGTTGTAGTTGTGGCGCAGCTCACCGTCGTTCCAGAAGCGCACGATCAGGTCGTTGGGGTTTTCGATCTCGTCGGCGGTGACGATGCAGGGCCCAAGCGGCGCAAAGGTATCGAACGACTTGCCGAGCCAGCTCATCGGCAGGCTCGCTGGCCAGGTGCGCCGCCCTTCGCCGCGCGCGGTCACATCGATGAAGCAGGTGTAGCCGAACACGGCATCGCGCCAGTTCTCGCGCTTCACCATCTTGGCCGGCCCCTTCATGACGAGCGCCAGCTCGGCTTCGTGCATGAAGATCCACGGGTCGGTGTAGGCCGGCAGCTGGATCGTATCGCCCGGGCCGATCACGGCATCGGGATTCTTCATGAACATGTTGAGCGGCCGCGGCTCGCGTTGGGCATGCTCCCAGTAGTTGGCAAGCGCACAGAGAATCTTGTGCGGCCGCGGCAGCGGCGCGCGCAAGCGAACGGAGGGCATCGGCAAAGCTGCTGCGCTTTGCGCCATCTCCTGCAGCCGCGGCCGCAGCTTGTCGAAATCATCGATGATGCCTTCCATCACCAGCTGCGGCGTGTAGCTTGACCGCACCACGCCGGAGATATCGACGACGCCGCGCTCGGTCAGCAGCCCGGGCACTTGCGGGCCGGCATCAGTTTGTTGGAACAGGACGAATTTCATGGGCTGCGTCTCTCGTTGGATTGATCGAAGAGCGGGTGATCGCCCCGCCCCCCGCACCAAGTCAAGGCTCGCGCGTGCTTGCTGCGTGAACTTGCAGGATCGATTTCACCAGGCCGGGCCGCCGAGCCCTGGCAATCCCGCATTCGCTGGCAACACCGAATCCGGTCACATGCTTGCTCGCCGCGGCAATTCGTTTACGGGTTCCCTCAACCCCATCCTTGGCGTGCACGACACCCAGATAGAGCTCGGTCCCGGGCGGCAGCTTGAGCTGATCGAACGGTGCGAAGAATGCGTCGTCGTCGCGCTCGATCGGCACCGGCATATGAATGTAGGCGAGCGGATGCGTGATGGCGCTTGTCAGCGCATTGGCAAACTCGACCATCTTGGCCGCATCGCGCGGCTCGACAAAATGTTTGGCGTCGAGGTCGCCGTAGCACAGATGGATGCCAAGCTCGACGTCGGCCGGCACGAATTCGCAGATGCGCACCGTGCGCGCCAGCAGCTCCGGGTTCGACACATCGGTCCGGCGTGACCGTCCCGGATAGTCCTGGCCATCCCACAACACCATCTCACTGCAGACATCCCACTGGATGCAGAGTTTGTCGTGCGGGATCTCGGCGCAGAGGTGCGCGATCTCCGCGGCCATTGCCCGCTCGTAAGCCTGTTCGATCGCGGGCGAATCTTTGACTGCGCAGCACGTGCCGACGACGGCAAATGGCGTTGGCAGGCAGACCTGGAACCGTGCGTCGGCGGGAAGCACACCACTTTGTTGGGCGCGCGTAAAATCGATGAACGAGGCGCGCGCCTCGCGCGCATAGCCCAACTCACCAAACTCAATCTCATCGGAGCGGACACCGTCCGCCAACCGCAACTCCAGAAAGCCGGTCCGCGGCTTGGCAACGTCGGTGGCGACCAGGAACGCGTTCGCGCGAAACAGCGGGTATTGCCAGCTCACCCATTGCCGGCGCCCGCCCACCTCGCCGTCCGGCACGCGGCGCAAGCGGCGCCCCAGCAGCGGGCCGACCGTGCGAAAGACCTCAGGCACGCTGTCGAGCCCGATGCTGCCAACGAGGTGTACATGTTGTGGGACGAATGCGCTCATGGTCGTTTCCCGCCCTCGGTGGTCATCTTATTGGGCAGCAGTGACGCCGGCACCGCCGCTATTCCCTCTATAGGGAATATCTCTGGACGTCCAGGAACGCAATAGAATTTTGTCGCGGGAGAAAGCCCGCGAGCAACAATTCGCGTTTGGGCGGCGCTTATTCGGGCTTGATGTCGAGGCGTTTAACGGCGCTGCTGACCCGCTCATAGTCGAGCGTGAGCAACTTCAGGACGGCATCCGGCGGGCCGGGCAGCAACACCAGATCGTCGGCTTCGGCGCGCTGCCGCACGGACGGATCGTTCGCCGCCACGACCACCTCGGCATTGATGCGTTTGACGATCTCTGCGGGCAGGTTCTTCGGCCCGGCGAGGCCAAACCATGAGTCGATGGCAACGTCGCCGTAGCCGAGTTCCTTCAAGGTGGGAACGTCAGGCATCGCCTTGATCCGCCTCTGCGTGCCGACCGCCAATGCGCGCGCCTGGTTCTGCGCGACTGGCGCAATCGATTGCACGGTCGACAGGAACGCGAAATCGATCAGCCCGCCTGTCAGATCGAGCATCAGCTGCGAGCCACCGCGATAGGCCACGTGTTTGGTGGGGGCGCCGATCTTGTCGGCGAGCAGCGCGCCCTGCAGGTGAGCCGGCGAACCGATCGCCGGCGAGCCGTATGTTCCGTCGTTGCCTTTCTGCTTCAGCAACTCGATCAAATCGGCAAAGGCCTTTGCAGGGCTTTGCGGCGGAACCAACAGCACGCCGGATGAAGAATAAAGCAGCGAGATGAACGTGAAATCATTGATCGGATCAAACGGCATCTTCTGCATCGCCGCCCCAATCGTGTGCATGCCGCCGAGCACCATGAGCAGGGTGTAGCCGTCAGGCGGCGCCTGCGCGACCCTGTTGGCGGCCAGCACCCCGCCAGCGCCGGGTTGATTGACCACCAACACCGGCACATTCATGTTGCGCGCCATCACGGCCGCAAACAGGCGCAGCATGGTGTCCGGCCCGCTGCCCGGTGGCTGCGCGCAGACGATGGTGATCGGCTTTGACGGATAGGCGTCGGCCCGCACGCCGGCCACGGCGCACGAGCAGTGTCACCGCCGCGCACAGGCCGGCGAACAGAAACCGGGCGGCGAGGCGCATGATCAGGCGGCGCGGTTGCGCAGGCCGGCCTTCGTCTCCGCCTCGATCTCGGCCAGCATCGGCAGTGAAATCACCCAGAACTCCGCGCCAGTCACGGTCGCGATCTCCTTCACGTCGCCCTCTGGCGGAATGTAGATGTAGGTCCCCTCGGTTGCGGTCTTGCCGCCCGATCCAGGTCTTGCCGGCGTACGTGATCGAGCCCTCGCTCATGTACAGGATCTCCGCTTCCTCCTGCACATGGGCCGGGATTTTCGCACCGGCTTCAATCCGCATCAGGCCGAGGCCGGAGCGGCGCTCGCCGAAGCTGCCGAGATGCTTATGCGCGACGCCCGGCAACTGGCGATTGGGCACCCACTTGAAGTGCTGCGGCTTGATCAGGATTGGCCGGTCGTAGCGTCCTTCCGGAAATTCCATCTTCCGGCCGGTGATCGCCTCAAAGCAGGCGGCATGCGAATCTTTGTTGATCTTGCGCCCATCCGGAAAGGTCTTGGTGTAGACGCCTCTGGCGAACGTGCCGCCTTCGGCGATCAACCGTTGCCGTGCCGCATCAAGCTCCTCATGCGTCAAATACGGGATGCCGCTCGGCCCCTCGAACTGCAGGATGAGCCCGGCCTCCATCTCGTCCTGGTGCTGCGGGCCATAGGAAACGCCCTCGGGGAAGTAACCACATTCGCCCGGCCCCATGTCGCCGTCGTCGGATTGCCGGATGCCCTCGAAGGTAATGCGGAACTGATCGAAGGTGTGGCGATGCCGCGGCGTGCCATAGCCCTTGCCGTGCATCAGCCAAGTGAAATCGAGCTTCACCCCGGTGACGCCGGTATCGAGCGGGAACGTCTTGGCAAGGATCTGGCCCTCGCGGCCGATCGACTGCTCGATCAACGGAAGGTCAGCAACGCTGACGATCGTCACGGGGCGCGGCATGAATTCCTCCTTGCGGCTCGCGAATCAACTATCGCTTTGTTCCGGCAGCCGTAATGCGGTCTTTTTCGGCAGAGTTGCCCGGATAGTTGCCCCATATTGAAGGCGGCCTGATCTCTTTGTCAAAGCAGGCGGTTGCGGGTAGTGAACTCATATGCCCGGGCTGCGTTGACCCGGGTCGGCGGTAGTGCCTGTCACCGCGGTGTCACGCCGTCTTCCTAAGCTCTACAAAACGGGAGACACGATCATGCAACAGTTCACCGACAAGTCCCACCGCAGCTTCGATCCGATGTCCGTATCCGGGCTGTCCAACGAAGCCCGCAATGCCGTGAATGCCGCGTTCGACGCGATGTCGACGTGGCGCACGGAGACGGTCAACAACAATGAGAAAAATGTCGAGCAGGTCATCGAGAAGATGGCTGCGGCGGCGCGCGCACTGGGTTGGCCGGAGCAAATTGTTGATGCCACACGCGCGCAAATGCAAACCGTGACCAAAACCCAGATCCACACCATGGATCAGATGATGGACGCCTGGGAAGAGGCGATCAAATCGCCGAACCCGTCAGCGATGCTGTCCAAGCTCAAGTCGCTGCCCGGCTTCGGCTCGGCGGGAGCTTGGCCCGGCGCGGGTGATCTCTCGGCGATGAACCCGATGCAGTTCTTCATGCAATTCGCCGAGCAGTGGCAGAAAGCCTGGACGGACGCGATGGCGTTCTGGACCAAGGCGGCGGGCCAGCAGAGCGCCGGATTGCATCGGTATTGAGTTTGTTACAGAAGCGCGCGCGGCGCAAACGGTTGAGGCCGTAGGCGTCGCCAGCGCGGCCGTATTACACCGAAGCAATCGGGAGTACGTCGCACCATCGCGGGTCACCATCTTCCTTGCGAAACTCGCCTTTTTGCGGTGCCGGCAGAATGTCGAGGACCGTTTCCGACGGTCGGCAGAGCTTGACCCCGACCGGCGTGACGACGATCGGTCGATTGATCAGAATGGGGTCTTTCATCATAGCGTCGAGAAGCTGCTCGTCGGTCAGTGCTGGGTCATCCAAGCCGAGTTCATCGTATGGCGTGCCCTTCCTGCGGAGCAGCGCGCGAACGGAAATCTGCATTCGGCTGATCAATTGTTGCAAGAGGGTGCGGCTCGGCGGCGTCTTGAGATATTCGATGACGTGCGGCTCGATGCCGGCGTTCTTGATCAATCCCAAGGTATTTCGCGAAGTTCCGCACTCAGGATTATGGTAGATGATCACGTCCATTGTCGTTCCGTACGTTCGCTTGTTTACAAACAGCTAGTGGGTCAACCCACTGAGCGCCTGATTTCCGATCGCGGTCACGTCATCAGACAGCGGCAAATAGCCCAGCTGAGCGCCATAGTTTTGACCTGGCTGCGAAAGGCCCCATTGCGCAAACTCGCGAACCGCTGTGCCCTTGGCCTGGTCGGCGTATCGTCCATAGAGAAACATCCAGCTATAAGTCGTGATCGGGTAGGCTCCGGCACGCAGCGGGATCGGCAACCGAGGCTGCGAGTTCCTTCACCTGAGCCACGCGACCCGACAATGCGAGCTCGCCGGAATTCTGAGTTGGCGTGATGTATGCGCCGGCTTTGTTCTGCAAGGCTGCCATCCGCAGCCCAAGGCGTTGGGCGAACCAATATTCGACATAGCCGATAGAGCCCTTCGCTCAGTTTGATACGAGCGGCAACGCCCTCGTTGCCGGGTGCCAGCAGAATGCCCGCCGGCCAGTCGATCAGCTTACCGACCCCCATCCCGGCGGCCTGCCACGCAGGCGCCAACTGCGGCCAGGTGAGCGGTGAAGGCGGCGGTCGTTCCGCTGCTATCCTGGCGCGCCACGAGAGCGATATCACGGTGAGGAAATACAATGCCGGGGTTTGCGGCTTGAATACGCGGGATCATCCCACTTGCGGATCTTGCCGGCGAACATGTCCACATAAACGTCGCGCGGCAGTTTTATCTCGCTGTTGACCCCGGGGATGTTGTAGGCGAGTGCGATCATTCCGGCGGTGACCGGCAGCAGAATAGCGCCGGGGACCTTGGCGATCTTCACTGTCCGACAGGATTTCGTCGCTTCCGGCAAAATCCACGGTGCCGGCCAAAAATCGCTTAACACCCTCGCCGCTGCCGACCGCGTCGTAGGAGATCGTCGCATTACGATGGGTGACGCCGTATTCATCAATCCACTTTTTCTAGAGCGGCGCCGCGAACGTCGAGCCCGCACCATGCAGAACGACGGCATCGCCGGTCTTTGCTCCTTGCGCCCACGCGGTGATCGCAAGACCCGTGCACAATGCGAAACTTGCGGTCATCAGGGCCGCGGAAGCGTCTGTTCAACATCGAAGGCTCCATAAGTCTATTTGTTGATGTGTTCGTCTTTAAACAGGTTGACGAGGCTGAAGATCAGCGCGAGCAGGCCGCCGGCGATGAACCCCGCTAAGGCGCGCATGGCCAGCTCATCAGCCGAAGATGCACCGGTATTTGGTTGGCCCCCGCCATTGACCAGAGCGGGAATTTGGGCGTGCAGGAAAAGCCCGCCCGATCAGCCGCCGATAGTACCCGCTATGGCATTCAAGAGGGTTCGGGAACCTTGGGCTCTGATCGCGGTCCCGGCAGCGACTCCGCCGATCAGGCCTGCGACCGCGAGCATGATGGCATCGACAAGGGTCACCTGCATCGCCCGCCTCCTAACCCAAATCCGAGCCCACGATTTTGCACGGCCCGCTTCACTCCCCGGGCGCCATGACGCTCCGCTGGAATCGCGAACGTCACCTCGTTTGCGGACAGCTGACGGAAACAGCACCGTCGCGACCGCGGCGGCAATCAGCGCCCCGACGATCTGCGCCACGATAAATGCCGGAACGTGATTGATGGCAATGCCGGCAAAGGTCGTCGTGAACGCACGCGCGAGCGTAACCGCCGGGTTGGCAAAGGATGTCGACGAGGTGAACCAGTAGGCCGCGGTGATGACGAGACCAACCAGCCATGGAATCGATTGCGGCGCATAGCGCAGGCCGCCCAGGATCGTCAGGATCAACGTGAAGGTCGCAACCGCTTCAGCCAGCCATTGCGAAGGTCCGCTACGCGCTGTGGTTCCGATCATCAACGGGGCGAGATCGAACATGAGGTGTGCAAGTACGGTTCCGACGATCCCGCACAGACACTGCACCAGCGACGTACGGGATCACTTCCTGCCAGGGCGTCGTTCCGCGGATGGCGAACACCAGCGTGACCGCCGGATTGAAGTGCGCCCCCGAAATCGGTCCGAGGATCGTGATGATCACGATGAGGATCGCGCCGGTCGGGATGGTATTGCCCAGCAGCGCGATTGCTTGATTGCCGCCCGCCAGACGCTCGGCCATGATTCCGGAGCCGACCACGGTCGCGACCAAGATCGCAGTGCCCAGGCCTTCGGCCAAAAGGCGCCGGGAAAGTGGAGCCGGTGCTTCGGTCATGATGGCGTCGATACGGGATTGTCGTTGGAGGCTTTGATCTTGCCGATCGCGTTGAGCTGTTCTTGCAGCGTCAGCGCGCTCAGAGACCGCAGCGGCAAAGCACACGAAGATGTTGATGCGGTTGGTCAACATGCGCAGCGCGTCGGCGAATGCCAGACGCTTCTCGACCTCAGTGCCCTCGACCGCGGCAGGATCGGGAATTCCCCAATGGGCCGTCATTGGTTGACCGGGCCAGACCGGACAGGATTCTTTGGCGGCGTCATCACAGACCGTGAACACAAAGTCGAGCTTCGGGGCGTCGGGTTTAGCAAACTCGGTCCAGCTCTTTGAACGAAGGCCGGTGACGTCGAAATTCAGCTTCCGCAGCAGATCGACCGCATAGGGGTGCACTTGCCCTTTCGGGTGACTGCCCGCCGAATAGGCGCGAAAATTTCCCTGGCCTGCGCGATTGAGAATGACCTCGGCCATGATGGAGCGCGCCGAGTTTCCCGTGCACAGGAACAGGACGTTGAATGGCTTTTGTTGAACAGATGAGTCCATCATCATTTCCGTCGCTTCCGAGGGCGCGGGGCCGGCGCGCAACCACAGTCGTCGCTCTGCTTGCCGTTGAATTCGCAGAGCTCCGGATGACCGTTGCAGCAATCGGTCACGAGAAACGACATCAACGCGCGCATGCCCTCCGACGTCGGCGCGATAAATGATCGAGCGACCGTCCCGCGCGCCGCGGACGAGCCCCGCGCGCGCCAGGATGGCGATGTGCGATGAGAGCGTGTTTGGCGGGCAACCGACTGCTTCGGCGATCGCGCCGGCCAGCAACCCGCCAGGCTCGCGCTGCATGAGCAGGCGAAAAATCGCGAGACGTGTCGGCTGACCCAAGGCGGCGAGCGCGGCGAGCGCGTGCGGCGCCGACATCGCGTCCCCAGCCGCCGCCGGGCCGACATGGCTGACAACCGCAAGAGCACCTTTTGGCATCAGATTACCTCACCGTTTCAAGTCGCCGGCTGACATACCACGTTCATTCTGGTATCGTATATTTCCAGAATATCAGAAATATCACGATCGACGTGACAATCGTGTGACAAGCGCAAATCGCTAACACCGCATGTCCAGTGTGCCGAGCGCTGCGCCGATATGCGGCGGAGCCAAAGGCAACAACGCCGGACAGCGGTTTCAGGGAGGAACTGCCATGAAATCGTGCTCCACGATGATCGATGTCGGTCGCCGCAAATTCTTATCCGGCGCCGGAGTGGCTGCGGCCGGCGTTGCCGCATCGACGCTTCCTGCTTCCCATGCCAAAGGCGCTCCTCCGCCGGCGCGCATCGATTACCCGTCGAACCGCCTTGCGAACGTGCGCGATCTCAAGCCCAACGAACCGTTCGACGTCGCCTATCCCGACAAGGACGCGCCGGGCGTGCTTCTGAAACTCGGCAAACGCGTGCCGACCGGCGTCGGCCCCGACGGAGATATCGTCGGCTTCACGACGATTTGCCCGCACAAGGGCTATCCGCTTTCCTTCAATGCCAGCGATCGCACCTTCAATTGTCCCGGACATTATTCGCGATTTCGATTGCGAAGCCGGCGGGCAACAGATCTGGGGTCAAGCCACGCAAAACCTTCCACAGTACGCCCTGCGCGTTGACGCCAACGGAGACATCTACGCCGAAGGCATCGACGAGCTGCTCTACGGTCGACTTTCCAACGTGCTCTGAGGGAGGCACAGATGGCCTACAAGCGACAGATCGATCGGCTTCCGATCATCCCGAAGGACGCGAAAGAATTTAACGTCACCTGCCACTACTGCATCGTGGGTTGCGGCTACAAGGCCTACACATGGGCGGTGAACAAGCAGGGCGGCACAGCGCCTGACCAGAACAAGTTCGGCATCGATCTCGACAAGCAGCAGGGCGCCGAGACCGACGCATGGTATTCGCCTTCGATGTACAACATCGTTCGCCAGAACGGAGAAGACGTCCATGTCGTCATCAAGCCCGACAAGAACTGCGTCGTGAATTCCGGGCTGGGTTCCGTCCGCGGCGCCCGCATGGCGGAGATGAGCTACTCGCGCGCCCGCAACACGCAACTCCAGCGGCTCACCGATCCGATGGTGTGGCGCTACGGCCAAATGCAGCCGACAAGCTGGGACGACGCGCTCGACCTCGTGGCACGCGTGACCGTCGGCGTCATCAACGACATGGGCGAGGACGGATTATTCGTCTCCGCGTTCGATCACGGTGGCGCTGGTGGCGGTTACGAAAACACCTGGGGCACTGGCAAGCTCTATTTCGGTGCCATGAAAGTAAAGAATATCCGCATTCACAATCGTCCGGCCTACAACTCGGAAGTCCATGCGACGCGCGACATGGGCGTCGGCGAACTCAACAACTGCTACGAGGACGCCGAGCTTGCCGACACGATCGTGGCGGTCGGCACCAACGCGCTGGAAACCCAGACGAACTACTTCCTGAATCACTGGGTGCCGAATCTGCGCGGTACCTCGATCGACAAAAAGACGCGCCGAGTTCGGCAACGAGCCGGTCGAGCGCAGCGCGCGTCGTCATCGTCGATCCCCGCCGCACCGTCACCGTGAATGCCTGCGAGGTCGAAGCCGGCAAGGATAGGGTGATGCACCTCGCCATCAATTCAGGCACCGACCTCGCCCTGTTCAATGCGTGGCTGACCTACGTCGCGGACAAGGGTTGGACCGACAAGGCGTTCATTGCCGCCTCGACGAACGATTTCGATAAGGCGCTCGCGGCGAACAAGACCAGCCTCGAGGATGCCGCGCAAATCACCGGACTTTCGGTCGATCAAATCCGCCAATCCGCCGAATGGATCGCACAGCCCAAGGGTGGCGGCGCGCGTCAGGCGCACCATGTTCGCCTATGAGAAGGGTCTCATCTGGGGCAACGACAACTACCGCACCAACGGCGCGCTTGTGAATCTCGCACTCGCGACCGGCAATATCGGTCGCCCCGGAGGCGGCTGCGTGCGCATGGGCGGACATCAGGAAGGCTATTCGCGGCCGTCCGACGCTTTCATCGGTCGACCCGCCGCCTACGTGGACAAGCTCCTGATCGACGGCAAAGGCGGCGTGCATCACATCTGGGCCTGCGATCACTACAAGACGACGCTCAACGCCTTGCAGTTCAAACAGGCCTACAAGAAGCGTACCGATCTCGTGAAAGACGCGATGTCCGCGGTCGCCCTATGGCGATCGCAACGCGATGGTCGCGGCGATCATGGGAGCCATCAAGCAGGGCGGCCTGTTCGCGGTAGATGTGGACATCGTTCCAACCAAAATCGGCCAAGCCTGCCATGTGTGGCTGCCGGCCGCGACCTCCGGTGAAATGAACCTCACCTCGATGAACGGTGAACGGCGCATGCGGCTCACCGAGCGCTACATGGACCCGCCCGGTCAGGCGATGCCGGACTGCCTCATCGCGGCGCGGATCGCCAACAACATGGAACGCGTGCTGCGCGAGCAAGGCAAGACCAGCTAGGCCGACCAGTTCAAGGGCTTCGATTGGAAGACCGAGGAAGACGCCTTCATGGATGGCTACGCCAAGCATGAGAAAGGCGGCGAGTTCGTCACCTATGATCGGCTCAGAGCGATGGGCACGAACGGTCAGGCCGCATCGGAATTGACCAATCGGCCCTTGCGGGGGAACTTCACGGAGGACCCGGCGAGGTCTGCAGGACCTGCATCGAGGGAGCGCGGGCAAAGAGCCCGTTCAAAGGCGTACCACGCAGACCGGAGCTCCGCTGCTGCTCGGGACCGAGCGGATCATGGACCAAGCGGCTTTATGCCGATGGAGTTCAAGACCAAGGACGGCAAGGCCACATTCATGGAAACGAAGTGGCGTGGCCTGCAGGCACCCGGCAAGGAAGCCGAAAAGCAGAAGTGGCCGTTCCTGATCAACAACGGCCGCACCAACATCGTCTGGCAGAATGCCTACCTCGACCAGGACAACGAATTCGTCATGGATCGTTTCCCGTATCCCGTTCATTCGAAATGAACCCACAGGACATGAGCGAACTGAAGCTCAAGGTGGGCGATCTCGTTGAGGTCTACAATGACAACGGCTCAACCCAGGCGATCGTCTATCCGACTCCAACGGCAAAGCCGAAACAAACATTCATGCTGTTCGCTAACCCGAATGGGGTCCAAGGCAACGTCGTCTCGCCTGGTGTCAACGAGTTCATCATCCCCAACTACAAGCAGACCTGGGGAGCGATCCGAAAAATCGCGGATGCGCCTCAAGCCGTGAAGTCGATTACGTTCAAGTCGCAGGAGTACTCGCTCGAGCTGAGTATCACTTCTGCACCTGGCATCCGATTGGCCGGCGTCTTTGCGTCTGTCACAATCTGGACGCATGCGCCGGCCACGAGTCATGGTTTCGCGCAAAGGATGAGCGCCTTTAATGGTAGGAGTTGTGGTGATGCCGGTCAGATGTTCGCGCTTCCTCAAGGTGACTCATCGCCATGCCTTTTCGTCATTGGTATCAACAATTCGACGGCTTTGGGCGCAAGTCCAGCGGAGCCCCGACTGCGCGTTTCTCTGCATGGTGCAGGCTCAACGTTCGCGGCACCGCTCTATAAAAAATGGATCGAAGTCGTACGCGGCGTCGCATCCATCGTCTCGATTTCCTATGACGTGGTCGGCAGCGGCGAGGGCGTCAGGCGCTTTCTGTCGGACGCGGTTGACTTCGCCGGCAGCGACGAAATTCTCAATGACAGCGAAAGCGCGAAAGCGGGCGGCGCAATCATGATCCCGATAACCGCCGGCATGGTCGTGATCGCGTACAACATTCCCGGCGTAACGGGCGAAATCAAGCTGCCGCGCGACGTTTATGTCGATATTTTCGCGGGCATGATCCGGCAATGGGATGATCCACGCATCCGAGCCGCAAACCGAGGGCATCGCCTTTCCGCATAGTGCGATATCGAGATCGTGGCACGGGAAGACGGAAGTGGGACGACGGCAGCGTTCACGCGCCATCTCGATGCGGTCGGCTCAACGTGGCGCGCCAAAGGGATGAAGGTCGGCAAGCTGATCAACTGGCCGACAGGCGCGACGCTTGCGCCCGGCAACGAAGGCGTAGCGTCGAAGATCAAAACGACGGCGGGCTCGATCGGCTACGTGGAGTTCTGGTATGCGCAACGCTTTGGATTGGCGATGGCGACGCTTCAGAACAAGGCCGGAAAATTCATAACGCCGTCCGCGCCGCTTCCGGCGATCTTGCCCTGTCCGGACGAGTCGCGCTGGTCAAACAGCTCGACCAATCGGTCGCTGATCCGTTCACGGCGGGCGCATATCCAATTCCGTCCTTCAGCTGGATGTTCATTTATCCAGTGTACAAGGACAGAGCGAAGGCGAGTGCGCTGCGCGACGTTTGCGGAATGGGCACTGTCGCAGCAAGCCCAAGACATTGGCGCCCAGCTTGGATACTTGCCGCTGCCCGCGGACGTGATTGCATTGGGCAATCGAGAGCTTGGCGAACTCGCCAAATGACGGGCGTGCCTTCGTACACCTCGCGAGTCAGCTTGCGAATTCTCGACCGACGCACGCAAGCGCTTCGGCTGTCCGCTACATTTCAGCGATCATCGAAATGATACTTGACACGGGGATATTCTAATTCAATATTCGTTGAAATATGGAAAAAATAGACGCCGTCGCGGCATTGGCCGCGCTTAGCCCAGGACAACCGGCTTGACGTGTTCCGGCTGCTGGTGCGGGCGGGCCACACGGGATGTCCGCAGGCGCGGTCGCCGAGACACTGGAGCTTGCGCCGAACACCCTGACGTTTCATTTCGACCGGCTGCGCCAGGCCGGACTGATCACAGTTCGGCGTGACGGCCGTTCGATGATCTATGCGGCGCGCTTTGAGACCATGAATGCGCTGCTCGACTACCTGACCGAGAACTGCTGTCAGGGGCCGCCATGTGCGCCCGCCAAACGGCGGGCCTCCAAGTCGCGTCAGAAGGAGAGAGCAGCGTGAGACTATACCTCTTCGAGCACTGTTCCCTTTGCTTTCGTGTCCGCATGACCGCAGCCTTGAAGCGTTTGCACCTGCAGGAAACGGTCGTTCTTGATGACGATTCCGAAACCATGATCGGGCTTGTCGGCAAGCGTGTCGTTCCGATTCTCGTGAAGAACGACGGCAAGCCCATGCTCGAAAGCATGGACATGGTTCACTATGTAGACAGTCTGGGCGAGCGCTGTTCTCACAGGACCCGAGCGGCCCGAGATCAGCACATGGGCAGAACAAGTGCTGCCCAAGCTATCTCCGCTGACTTGGCCCCGATATCCGCTCCTTGGGCTGCCCGAGTTCGGAACGGTGGCTGCGCTCGACCACTACAATCTGCGCAAGCGCAAAGCGATCGGCGACTTCGTCGAGCTACGCGCCACACCCGCCAGCACATCAACGCCTTGATGCCCGATTTGGAGGAACTCGATCACCTGATCGAAAGCTCCCGTCGCCGTCAACGGAACGCTATCTCTGGACGATATTCGCGTGCTGCCGCTCCTGCGTTCGGCCGCGGTCGTCAAAGGGTTACGCTTCCCCAAAAAGGTACGCGACTATTTCGAGACGATGATGAGCCATATCGGCTACGCACCCCTTCCGACCGCTTGAGGAGATCACTCATGAAACGCATGCACGTTCACGTCGCGGTCGACGATTTGAGCCGTTCAATCGGTTTCTATTCGGCGCTCTTCGATGCGAAGCCGGCCGTCGTCAAACCCGATTACGCCAAATGGATGCTGGACGATCCGCGCGTCAACTTCGCAATCTCGACACGCGGCCGCACGCCGGGCTCGATCACCTTGGCATTCAGGTCGAGAACAAAGCCGAACTGCACGAGGTCTACGCACGGCTGCACAAAGCCGGCGGGACCGTCATCGAGCAAGGAGAGACGGCCTGTTGTTATGCCAAATCGGAGAAATCCTGGATCGATGATCCGGCTGGTATTTCCTGGGAAACCTTCCACACAACCGGGGAAAACACCGACTACGGAGACGGTTCAGGCGAACGGGCGGCTCGGATAGCGCACGAAAAGGCCTGCTGCGTCCCTCAGACCGCGCCAACAAGCGTGTGCGACTGCGCGTCGACTACCTAGCGACTCAGCAGAGCAATCATAACAGGATAGATCCTCCTAGCCGGATTTCGTATGTTCCCGCTGAGCGGACGAATGCTCGTGGTTGCGATGTGCGTTGCGCAGGTCGGCAGCCTGCTTCCGCACGTTGCTGTTCCAGCGGTCATGGCCCAATATTTGATGCCGCTTTGGGGGCTCAGCGCCGCCGAGGCTGGGTTAATGGCGAGCGCGTACACGGTCGGTTACATGCTCGCCGTGCCGGTGTTGACGGCACTCACCGATCGCACGGACGCGCGGAACATCTTACTCGCTGGCTCGTTGGTCAGTGCTGTTGGAACGGTCCTGTTTGGCGTCTTCGCACACGATCTGTGGTCCGCGACGCTGATATGGATGCTCGCCGGTATTGGTTTTGCTGGCGCGTATATGCCCGGGCTGAAGGCACTTGCCGATCGACTTCCGCCAGGTGACGCCTCGCGGAGCATCACGCTCTACACGGCCAGTTTTTCGGTCGGCGTGGGGTTCTCGTTTCTTGTGTCCCAGCTTGCTGCTGAACAGTTTGGGTGGCGATCGGCCTTTCTGGTCACGGGTTTAGGACCACTCGCGATGGTCGCTGTTTGTGCCGGGCTTGCACCCAGTAAACCGCAGCCTCCATTTGGGCATCTGCTCGACTTCCGTCCCGTTCTGCGCAACCGAGCGGCTCTTGGCTACATCCTCGGATATGGCGCGCATTGCTTTGAGTTGTACGGAATGCGAACGTGGCTAGTCGCTTTCTGGGCTTTCGTGGTTGCTCACAGCGGCGGCGACGCGATATTCGGGCCCATAACCGTAAGTGTGGTCGTCACGTTGCTCTCATTACCCGCCAGTGTGATGGGCAATGAAGCCGCTCTTCGCTATGGCCGGCATCGGGCTTTGACCGCGATCATGATCACGTCTGCGTTTGTCGCATTAGCCATCGGCATATGCACTGGCATGTCCTCTATAGTCCTGCTCGTTTTGCTTCTCATCTACGGCTGTACCGTTCCGGCCGATTCAGGCGCACTTACCGCCGGCGCGACAGCAAGCGCCTTGCCGATCAATCGCGGCGCAACGCTCGCAATTCATTCCGCAGTCGGTTTCGGGCTTTCGGCACTCGGTTCATGGGGGGCCGGGGTCGTCCTCGACATGACAGGCGGGCCGACGCGATCGTCGGGGTGGTTTGCCGTGTTCGCGTTATTGGCGGGCGGGATTCTTGTAGGGCCGCTGGCGTTGTGGTGGTCGCGGCGACAGTGAGACGGATGTCAGTCAATGCCACGCTTTCAGATTCTGTCTTTGAGCTCCTCAATTATCTTTAGTACTGGAACATGGCCCGGAGAACGCGAACCGCGCTCCTATGTCACGCGCGCAACCGCAACACAAAGACTTTGATCCATGGCTGATGATCCTCAGAGCTCTTTGGTCCGGGTTCCTGAGACGGGCGCCACGCCATCTCTTCTTCACCGGCAAGGGCGGCGTCGGCAAAACATCGCTGGCCTGCGCCAGTGCGGTGCTCCTCGCCGATTTCGGGCCGGCGGGTACTGATCGTGAGTACGGACCCGGCCTCGAACCTCGACGCCGTTCTCGCCACGCCGCTGGCCTTGCATCCGACAGCCGTGACCGGGGTCACCGGACTCGAAGCAATGAACATCAATCCCGAGCAGGCCGCGCTCGATTATCGCGAGCGCACGGTCGCGCCCTATCGCGGTGTGTTGTCGGAGGCGGAAGTGGCGCTCTTGAGCGAGCGCCTCTCGGGCGCCTGCACCGTGGAAGTCGCCGCCTTCGACGAGTTTGCCTTGCTCCTGAGCGATCCCAGGGAAACCGTGGCCTACGACCATGTGATCTTCGACACCGCCCCCACGGGCCATACGTTGCGGCTGCTGGAATTGCCCGCGGCCTGGACCGGATTCATTGAGTCTGCACCGGGCGATGTGTCCTGCCTCGGGCCGCTCTCCGGGCCTGAAGGCGGCGCGCGAGCGCTACGAAGCGACGATACGGGCGCTCACCGATCCCACCGCCACCGCCGTCGTGATCGTGACGCGGCCGGACCGCGTGGCGCTGCTAGAAGCGGCGCGCACCAGCGAGGAATTGCGCGCGCAGGGTCTCACGAATCAGGAACTCGTCATCAACGCCTTGTTTCGTGCGCATGATGCCGGCGATATAGTGGCCGCCGCACTCGAGCGTCGCGGTCGCACGCACTCGCGAATATGCCGGGCGTCCTGAAGTCGCTTCCCCGCTCAGAAATCCCCCTACGCGGACAGAACATTGTCGGGCTCGCGGCGTTGCGCGGCTTTCTGTCGACCGCTCCCGAACAACTCCCGCGAGCAATTGCAACTGGGGCGGTCCTGCCGCCTGGAATCATGGATTTGCACGAGCTGGTGGACGAACTCGCGGCCGCCGGAAACGGCCTCGTCATGATCATGGGCAAGGGCGGCGTCGGCAAGACGACGGTCGCGGCCGCCCTTGCGGTGGCGCTCGCGGATCGCGGCCAATCGGTCCACCTGACCACCACCGATCCGGCGCAGCACCTGCTCGAAACGCTTCCCGAGACGGTTCCCCATCTCAACGTGAGCCACATCGACCCGAAGGAGGAAGTGCGGCGCTACCGCGCGCGTACCCTCGAAGGTGCGAAGGGCACGAAGACCGCCGAACAGCTCGCCTTATTAGAGGAGGAGCTACAATCGCCGTGCTACGAAGAAGTCGCGGTATTTCAGGCGTTCTCGAGGGCGGTGCAGTCGGGCCGCAGCGGCATCACCGTGATAGACACGGCGCCGACAGGACACACGCTGCTGCTGCTCGACACCACCGGCAACTACCATCGCCAGATGACGCAGCATGCGTCCGCGGCAGGCCGCATTCACACTCCGCTGATGATGCTGCAGGACAGCACCTACACGAGAATCATCATCGTCACGCTCCCGAAACGACCCCCGTTCTGGAAGCGAGCGCCTTGCAGGACGATTTGCGGCGAGCGGGCATTGAACCCTATGCCTGGGTGATCAATGGCAGTCTGGCCGCAGCGCGGCCCACCGATCCTCTTGCTGCGTTGTCGCGCGGCATCCGAGATCACCGCAGATCAGCAAAGTCCGGGCGGAGCTGGCAAGGCGCGTCGCGCTGGTGCCCTTTCAGGCGGACGAGCCGGTAGGCGCTGGGCACCTACGGGCGCTTACGAGTGACGGATCTGCCTCGCGGTAAGCTTACTTGCCCGGGAGAACTCCAGGGTTCGACCGCGCGGCGGGTTCAGTATAGGGCGTCTTGCGCGATCCATGCTCACGACTCCTGAGGTCCGCTTTGGGTCTTGGTCGTGTAAAAACAGTCTCAAATGGCGTGCGGTCGTGGAAGCCAGGAGGCGCAGGCGTCTCAGGCCGCGATCGCAGCGATCAGCGGCTTGATCCCGACGATGTTCATGACCCGTGTCAGATTATAGGCCAGAACCGAGAGTGCCATCTCGGCGGCTACTTTTGGAAGCGTTTTGGTGAGGAAGTGTGTCGCTCCCATGCGGGCCTTCATCGTGCCGAACGGATGCTCGACCGTCTCTCGACGCTGGCGCATGGCTTGTGGGTTTGCATCAAGGCGCTGCTGCACAGCTTCGAGCAGATGCTCATGCTCCCATCGCGTAATCCGCCGCTCTGGCCCGGTCGTGCACTGGGATTTGAGCGAACAATTTTGACAGGCTGTGGTCCAGTAGCGCCGTAGCCGTCTTGCCATCTTCCTCGTTCGTAAAGCGATACGGCAGTTGCTCCCCAGCTGGACAGCGATAGGCGTCCTCCTCTGGCAAATAGACAAAGTCCTGCTTGCCGAAGCGCCCATCCGACTTGGCGCCCGACGTCTGCGGCTTGGGTAGAGTTACCGTGATGCCGGCCTCGTGGCACGCGAGGATCTCCGGGCTGCTGAAGTAGCCGCGATCGGCAACGGCCTCGAGCGTCTCGGTCTTCAGAACAGCCTTCGCCTGCTTGGCCATATTGGCCAGTTGCGCCCGATCTGAGCCGCTGTTCGTTACCTCGTGCGTCACAATCAGATGGTGCTCGGTATCGACGGCGACCTGCACGTTGTAGCCGACGACGCCGGAGCCGCGGCCGCTCGTTGCCATCGAGCGGCTGTCGGGATCGGTCAGGGAGATTTGCTGATCGGGCGAAGCAAGCATCTGCTTCTCGTAGACGGCAAGCTTGCCCATTTCCTCCTTCAGCTTTGTCAGCTTCTCGGTAAGCCTTGTCACCTTCGCGGCCAGCGCCTCCGTCGGCTCCTGCCGGTCGGCCGTGTCAAGTTGGCTCAGATAGCGCGCGACGCTCTCCTCCAGCTGGGCACGCCGCCGTTCCACCTTCGCCCGCGTGAAGTTCTTGTCCCGGTTGTTCACGGCTTTGAACTTGCTGCCGTCGATGGCAACGCTCGCCGTCGCGAGAAGCCCCATCTCACGGCAGAGCTCGACGAAGCGCGCACATACCTTGCGCAGCGCCAGGCCGTTGTCCTTGCGGAAGTCCGCGATCGTCTTGTGATCAGGAGCGAGCCGACCCAGCAGCCACATGACCTCGACATTGCGTCCGGCTTCTCGTTCCAGTCGCCGGCTCGACTGCACCCGGTTCAGATAGCCGTAGATGTAAAGCTTCAGGAGAACCGAGGGATGGTACGACGGCCGACCAGTCGCCGCCGGCTCGACCCCCTCGAAGCTCATCTCGGCCAAATCGAGCGCATCGACAAACACGTCGATCACGCGAACCGGGTTGCTCTCGTCAATGAAATCATCGAGGCATTCGGGCAATAGCGTCCATTGCCCACGATCCGCCTCCTCAACGAAGCGCCTCATCAATTCCCCCGCAGAATCACGGGAGAATCATAACAGCAGCACCGCGTTTTCACACAGCCAGGGTCACGAGCTGAAGAACTCGATTTGAGCATAACGCTTCCGAAGTTCCTCTATAAACGGACATTTCCGGGTTAGCCACCTGTTCGGCCGTGAGATGATGCGGACTGTGCACCGCATATAATCCCGATCAAAGTTTTGAAGCCGCCGTGGTCCTTGTTCGGCGTTGCTGGAGCTTATCGTCACAACGTGAAGGAGGATGTTTATGAGGCCTTCACTTTCTGAACAATATTCAGTGCATCCCGAACTTGCGCCTGACCTTTGTCGAGGAGCTTTTCGAGGTTACGTAGCGTCAGTTCGAGAGGTTCCGGGCGGATGCCCGAAACATCGAGAATATGTTTAATCGCCTCGATGTGGTGAAGCGTCTTCTGGAGACCTTCAAGAGGGGGCTCGGTAGCGGCGTCCTGACCCGCCTCGCGTGTGGGTTCGTCTTCTTTCATTGGAACCTCGCGAAAGTCGCACGTCTCGTATCATGCAGCCGCAGATGACTGGTTAGAAAACCGGTCATATGCTGCGCGCACAGCATCTTTGCCGTAGCGCCGTTCCAGCCTGCGCACGACGAAGTGCGCTCGCGCCACCTCCTGAAAGTGGTCGATGAACGCGTAGTTCACCGCCGCGCCGCCGAGCGCGCCAACAAGCGGCACGGCCTGCGCCGCCAGCTTCTGCGTGACAACAACGCCGAAGCGGGATGCGATCTGTGCAATAAGTCGCACCAGCACAGGCGCCCCTTCCGCCAAGACGCCGCGATCAACGACATAGCGAGCAGCCTCGGCAACCGACTTGGCGAGCAGTCCACGTACCGCAAAGTAGCCGCTGTTCGCCGCATCAGCCCCGCCTTTAAGCCCGCCCAAGGCGAACACCTGCAAACAATTCAAAGCGGTCTCTGGATCGGTCAGGTCTTCGCCCTCGCTTCGGGCAACATCGCCAATAGACCGCAACATGATGGTGGTCGAAATCGGAAGCTCGATCGGCAGTGCAGCGAGCCCAAAACTGCCGCCGACTGCACCCGACGTTGCCGCCAGCGCCTTGTGCAGCACACTTGAGGCGGCCTTGGGCTCGTTTTTCATGGTTCGAAATGCCACTGAAAGCGCCGCGTCGAGCGCCTTGGTCGTGGCTGCGGCAACTGCCCTGGACGCCGTCTCAGGCAGCGCCCGACCGACCAGCTCGATCGGCTTACCGGCAATTTCCGCAAGGCGAGCGGCGAGCCCAGGATGCTCCAGGGCCGCAACGGCTGTACGCAGCGCCTGAAGGTCGTCTTCCTGCATTTTTATCTCGCGTATCACAGGTTGAACAAGCGTACTTAAACATAAGCACTGCTCTTGCGTCCGCGCAGTCCGCTGGCGAGATATTTTAAGCCAAACCGCGACGCCGCCAACGATAGGATCGAACCACCGCGTCGGATTCGGTGCGGAATGGATGCGTCCGTGCGTTCATATCAGAGCGCGCGCGAGCGGCGCATTCCGATCGAGCAGGCGCAGCACCTCGTCGCGGCCGCGATCCGGCACTTCGAGCAGCACACGGTGAATACCGGCTTTCCGGTAGGACGCGAGCACCGCCTCGTCTGCCGGTGCATTGAACACTGTTATTGAAAACGTCGTCGGATCGCGCCCGGCCGCCGCTGCAGCTTGGCGCAGGCGGGCAACAGCGCGATCGGGGTCGAACTCGCCGTGGCTACGTGGGAGCCAACCGTTGCCGAATTCCACGACCCGCCGCAAGGTATGGTCGCTCTCGCCGCCGAGTAGGATTGGCGGATACGGCTTCTGCTTGGGTTTGGGATAGAGCCATACCGGGTCGAAGGCGACAAATTCGCCGTGGAATTCCGCCTTGTCCTGGGTCCACAGGGCCTGCATCGCCAGCACGCGTTCCCGCAATATCTTGAAGCGGCTCCCGTAGTGCGTGCCGTGATTTTCCATCTCCTCGGCATTCCAACCTCCGCCAATGCCAAAGACGAAACGACCCCCGGAGAGTTGATCAAGACTGGCAACGGACTTAGCTGTGACAATTGGATCGCGCTGCGGCACGAGCGCGATCCCAGTACCGAGACGAAGGGTTCGCGTAGCCGCCGCAGCGAATGCAAGCGCAACGAACGGGTCGTGCGTGTGCGAGTAGCGCTTGGGCAATTCGCCGCCGCCCGGGAACGGGGTGCGCCGGCTGACTGGGATGTGGGTGTGTTCACAAACGAACAGCGAATTCAAACTCGCGCGCTTCGAGCTCGCGGGCCAACTCGCCGACATCTATGCCGTAGTCCGTCGGAAAGTGAAAAACACCAACTAACATTAGCAATTTCTCCCAGGCTGGACGCCTCCGTCCCGACCCAAGTCAGGACGTGCCTCCGGGCCCGCTTGCTTCCGTTGGAGGCGCATAGGAGGTCCCACATCGGTGCCGACAACTGGACGCTAGTCCGACTTTGCCAGCGACAGGTTACCCCAGCTCGTGGCACTTACAATGCGCACGGCGATCACCGGAAGCTCCGCGATCTGCATTCTCTTGAGTTGCGGATACCGAGAGCGCAGAAGCTCTTGCGCCTGGTCGTGTTCCCTCCCGTCGATCAGGATTTCGGCATGACCTCGCAGCATGACCCAACCGAGCTGTCCCCAATCCTCCTCATAACGATCGACAACAACGGCAACCGCTGGATTCTGAGCGATATTCTTCAGGCGCTTGAGCGGGGTGCTGAGGCTTCGTTTGGGCTTTGCATCAATCGTGACGTAAAGCGTGTCGTTGCACATCTCAAAACACACCGGTACCACATGAGGAGCTGCATCACGATCGGCTGTCGCGAGATGCGCGACCCTCCGATTCTTCAAAAAGAGGCGCTCCATGTCTGACAGCATTCGCGGCTCAACTGAACACAATTCATCGCTCGGAAGAGCCCTTGTGCAGCAACCAGCACTTAGCTCTTGCTCGCTCGGATCGTTTTACAACTTATTCTACAGTCCACTGCGCCCTTTAATCCAGATCATCTTTCACTGCAGCTTCTAAGCGAATAGCGCGAGGTCAATCGCGTCGCCCATCTTGCAGTAACCGCCGTCGCTCGGGTGCAGTCCGTCTCCGCAGTCGTCCACGGCACGCATCTGGGTCGGGATTTCGGGGTCACGCAACGCTGCGTCGAAATCGGCGACACCGTCAAACACGCCGCTCTCCCGGATCCAGGTATTGACCGCGACCCGGTGCATCTCGCGCATTGGGTTCCAGGCGTTGGCCATGTAGGTCTCATTGCCGAACGGTGTCAGCGTCGCGCCAATGATCTTGATGCCGGCGCTGTGGGCGCGCAACGCCATCTGTTGCAGGCCAGCAATCATGTGCTCGGCGGTGACCTCCTCCTCGGGCTTCGCCCACCGATTACGCAGATCATTGGTGCCGAGCATGACAATGACGTGTGTGACGCCCGGCTGCGCCAGCACGTCGCGGTCGAACCGCCGGAGCCCGCTGTCGCCGCGGATGTCGTGCAGGATGCGGTTGCCGCCGAGCCCGTTGTTCATTACGCCGACCGGTCTGCCTGCGCGGGCGACGAGCCGTCGCGCCAATTGATCGGGCCAGCGGCAGAAGGCGTCGATCGTCGAGATGTTGCCGTCAGTCAGCGAGTCGCCGAGCGCGACTACTCCGAGTGCGTCGCTCGGGGCGAGCACGTCGACGCCGCAAAGGAAGAACCACTGGTCGGTCAAATTCCCGACCGGCATCACTGTCTCAGCGGCAAAATTGCCGGGTGGCGAGATGTAATTGGTCTGCCTTGCGTACCGGCTGGTTATCACGAAATTGGCTGGCACTTCGCTGGGCAGATGGAAACTGACCGCGAGATCAGCGAGCGGTGGAACGGAAAGATCAACCGCATCGCTGTACTGCACCGCCCCGGCTGCGATGACGGCCGAGTCGCAGCCGCCGAAGCTTAGCTTGCGGCCGGTGCCTGCGACGATCGTCGGACCCTTGTCACGCAACGCGATCATCGCGGCGCCGATGAACAGTGGACGATTGCCATAGGCATTCGAGATCCGCACGCGCAGCCGCTCGCCGCCGATGCTAAGGCGTGGGTTTAGGCGGATCGTCTGGTTGTTGAAACCGACGACGCCTTCTGCCGGCGCCGGAGCAGCCGCCCAGGTTCCGACCCAACGTTTGTCGCTTGGCATGACCATCCTCGCTTTCTTTGAAGTTGAGTCCCAGTTCCTGCCGCGACGGCGCAAACACTGGCGGTACTTCGACTTCAAGATCCGGCCGCCGTCACGGACCGAAGATCCTCTGCCGCGGTGTGCCCGAATTTGAGGCAGGAGTAATGGCCGGGTATTCAAAGAAGCGCTCTTAGTGTGACGGTGTCCTGGCTTGCCGCTTTCATCAGATAGTTCACATCAATGCCGCCCATCAGCATGCGCGCCCCAAGGCCTACGAACGTGCGCTGCTGATCGACTGATCCACCGGCCACGGCGAATTGCGTTCCGGCGTCCTGGCACGCGGCGGCGACCGAGGCATAGGCCTGCTGCATCACCGGGTCGGTGAACTGCCCGGGCTGGCCGATTTCAGTGCTGAGATCGACCGACCCGATCATCAGCACGTCGACACCGGGAACGCGCGCGATCTCGCGCGCGCTAGCGATTGCCTGCTGGGTTTCGAGCAGCACGCAGACCATCGTCGCGGCGTTTTGCTGCTCGATCGACTTAGCGAGCGGGGGTGGTTGGTACCGCATAGTGGGGCCGAGCGCAGCGACGGACCGCCGGCCGAGCGGCGGGAATTTGCAAAATCGGACGACAGCCTCGGCATCCGCAGCATTGTTCACCTGGGGAACAATCACGCCCAGAGCACCGCCATCAAGGGCGAGACCGATGTCGTGCGCCGTCAGGCCGGCAACGCGCACCAATGGAGTGAGGCCGACACCCAGCGTCGCGACACAAATTGCCGACGTTAGCTCGGCGGAAATCGGCGCATGCTCGCGGTCGATGATGACTACGTCGAATCCCGCACGCCTGCGCGATCATAGCGCAGTCGACGCTGCGCATCTGCCTGATGGACAGACATAAGACGAGTTCGCCGGCGACGAGCTTATCCTTCGCGGGGTTTCGCAACGAACAGTTCATGTGAGCGCGGCCCCGCCGATCGGCGACATGTGATAATTGCGCGACCCGAAACCCAGGTCGACATTCACAACCTCGCCGCACACCGCGCTGGCGCGATCCGACGCAAGGAACGCGACCACATCGGCTATCTCCTCGGGTCGGATGTAGCGCGGCAGTCCCCACGAGCGGATAACGTCGCGCCAGCGTTCGGATGTTCCGAAAATCCGCTGCGCGTAGCGCTGCATCGTCGGCACGCCGCGCGTGGTATCCACCCAGCCCGGATTGACGCCGAGCACACGCACGCCGTGATCCAAGCTCTCTCCGCCGACCGTGCGCGTGAAAGCCGCCAGCGCCGCATTGCCGGTCGAACCTGCCGTGTAGTCATACTGATGCTTCTCGGCGGCGAGACCTATGATGTTCACTATGACTCCGGCGTGGCGCTCGCACATGGCGCGATAGAACGCGCGCGACATGTTGATATATCCGAAGACCTTGAGCTCCCAGGTTTGCCGCCAGCCCGCTTCATCAAGCTGCAGGAGATTTCCGCGACCGATGCCGCCGGCATTGTTGATGAGGATATCGGCGTTTGGACACGCCGCGAATACCGCGTCGGCCGCCCCGGGCGCCGTCACGTCCATTACCTGGACGCTCACTTGCCGCCTGCCGGATGCCGTCAGCTCGGTCTTGGCGGCGGCGAGTGCGTCGGCGCTGCGCGCCACGAGGTGCAGCACCGCCCCTTCGCGCGCAAAGGCGTCCGCGCAAGCGCGACCGATACCCCGGGACGCACCGGTGATAACCACGCGCTTGCCGGCGAGCCCGAGGTCCACGGGTGTCTCCGTTTGTGGTGGTGTTGAGGCGCCGACTACTCTACGTCGACCGTCGCAAACTGGCCCGGGGAAATCACCTCGATCAGCTCCATGTCATCCGAATGGGCCAGCACCTTGTGACGGATGCCCGGGGGCTGCACCCAGCAGCTTCCCGCGCGCATGGTATGTACCCCTTCCCCTTCGAATTCGGATTTAATCCAGCCTTTGAGCACGTAGACCATGTGGAAATCCACGTCGTGATAATGTCGCTTCGAGGCTTCTTTGACCGCACCTGGCGCAATGCGCGCCACATGCGCGGTAAACCGGCCGTTGGTCGCCTCGGCAACGCCGAGATCGCGATACTCGGCCTCACCGCGTAAACCGCCGCCCTTGAAATCGTTTTCGCTGTAGTGCCGCACCACGAATTTCTGTTTAGCGTTTTCCAACATCAGATGCTCCTTTGGGTGACGCGCGTCGGTCAGAGTGACCCGAGCGGTCGCACGTCGATCAGTCCCGTGACCACATTGTGCGGGGCAGTGGCGGCAAAAACCACCGCGGCGGCTACCTCGTCGGTGCTCAAAGCAGCATAGGTCCGCGCCTTGAGTGCCGCCAGCACAGCGGGGTGTTTGATGGGGGCGCGTATATTTGTATCCACCATTCCGGGCGAGACCTCGCTCACCCGGATTCCAAAGGCCTGCAACTCCTGCCGGAGGCCAATAGTGATGGCAGCGAGCGCATGCTTGGTGGCGCTGTAGACCGCCGCCATGGGGGGCACCTGGCGCGCGGCGCCCGAGGTCACGACGATGATATGGCCGCGCCGCCGCGCCGCCATGGACTGGCCGATGACTTGCGCGACGCGCAGGGCCGCGAGCACATTGGTCTCGAACATAGCGCGGGTATCGGCCGGCGAGAACTCGAGGATCGGTCCGTAGTTGAGGATGCCGGCATTGTTAACCAGGATGTCGAGGTTTGTTCCAGCCTTGCCCAGTTCGCCGATGAAGCTATCCTCGGTGATATCGCCGGCTAGATAGCCCGCCTTGACGCCGAGTGCGCGGCACTCATCCGCAACCCCACGGAGCTCCGCCTCCCGCCGCCCGGTTGCGATGATATTGGCACCCTCGCGCGCAAGCGCGACTGCGCTCGCGCGCCCGATGCCTGCGCTGGCGCCTGTAATCAATGCGCTTTGTCCGGTCAGCCGGCCCATCAGTACGCAGCGTTGTTGCGCTTCAACGTGTCGCGCAGGTCATTCATCACGTTTTTCGGATCAAGTCCGGCCTTGCTCACGGCATCCGCCCATTTGTCGGAGATCGGTCCAGCCGCGGCCTTCCATTCTGCGAGCTGATCGGCGCTGAGATCGTACACGTCATGGCCGGGCAGAGCCTTAATCTTCGCGCGTCCTTCCGCTTCCCACTTGGCCCAAGGCGTGGCGACCCGTAGCGCCGCTTCAGGTGTGCAGTTATCGTCGATCGCCTTCTTGGCGGCGCCGGTCAGCTTGGCGTACGTCGCACTGTTGATAACGAACATCTGGTGTGAGGTATAGAACGGCACGTTCATGTGGAATTTCGTGACGTCCTGGATCTTGAACAGGATGATTGAATTCCAGGGGAACGTAATGCCGTCGGCCAGGCCGCGGTCCAGAATCTCACGAGCTTCCGCAGGCGAGGCTTGAACGCTGGTTGCACCGAGCTGGTACATGAACGCGCCAACCGTGCCGCCGGCAGGCCGGATCTTCAAACCCTTCATGTCGTCCGGCACCAGCACCTTTTTCTTGGCGAGGTGTAGGGCGCCCGGATCGTGCACGAAGCCGATACAATAATGGGTGTCGCTCATCTCCCGAGGTGCGTATTTGCGATACCATTCGTCGACCGCGTGCGACCCGCCATCCCCGCTCGAGATCAGGAACGGTAACGCCGTCGCATCGCCAACGGGAAATCGGCCCGGTGTGTAGCCGGGCGACATTAACGAGATGTCGGCTACGCCGTCGCGCGCGATGGTGTAGCCGTCAAAGGCTTTGCCGAGCTGCTCCGACGGAAAAATCGTCACCTTGAGAAGTCCCACCGGAGCTTGCTTCAATTCTCTTCGCCCACTCGGCCACCGACTGGGATAGCGGGTGCGCCGGCGGCAGGTAGTGCGCGAGCCGCAACTCGGTCGTTTGCGCGTAGGAGCTTGTCGCCAATGCGACTAAAAAACCCAGGCCCGGTAGATAAGATTTCATGTTCTCTCCCCTGGTTATTTCTTCTTGATCCGCCGATCTCACAATTCGGTCCACCTTGCAACTCGTTGATACGCAGACCAGCAATTCTGAGTTTCCCGCGCTGGTTTTCCAACCACATGTTGTACTTTCATGGCGTCGAACCACCAGTCGACCGAGAAGCCAAAAGGTTGTCGGCGGGCGCTGCCGGAACTCCGTCCCGTCGCCGCTGCTTTGGACGGCAGCTCAAGTGCTTGCCGATAAGAGCGCGACTGCTCGATTTCGCGTTCAGCGAATTCCACGGTGCTGATAGTCGCGAGGCGCTTACGTTTGCGGCAGGCGGTAGCAGCCTTGGAACGTTTGATCATGGCGAACGATTGTGGTTGTTACCCTGCGAATAGCGTTGCTGGCCTTAACATCTTGCAGATCACACTAGAATGACCGCAGGGGTGGCTCAACGCCTCGCCCGCTCTCGTTCACCTAAGGCGCCGCAGTAGGTTTCAGCCCATCGCCTTAAACACCTCTCCGGCGAGGACGCGATTAGCCACGAAGGCGGCAAACTCGCTAGGCGAATTGCCAATAGGGATCAGCGTCTGGGCAGTTAGGAATTCCTTGATTTTCGGCTGCTCCAAAGTCTTCGCGATTGTTTGGCCGGCGCCCAGACGCCCAAGTAGCCAGGCACGCCCGGGTCCGCGCCGAGCTTCTTCATAGTCGGAACCTCGGGCAATCAAGGGCGAGGCGTCGGGGGTCATGGCCAGCGGCTTGAGCTTGCCGTCCTTGATCTGCGCCATGGAAAATCCGCGGCCGCCATAGCCCACTTGCGCCTCGCCGCTCAACACTGCCGGATAGGCTGGGCCGGCTCCTTTGTGGGAAACCTGCAGGATGTCGACGTTGAACGCGCGCGTCACCGCTTCCAAATGGAAACGTGCGGAATGCTGCCAGCGCCGCGCCTACTCTACCGGTTTAAACCGATAATAGTTGGAAAATCTAAGCAGCGGCTCATCCGACAAAACAAACAGTTGCGCATCAGAGGTGGCTTGGTGACCGACCGGATGCCAACCGGGCACAACGAACGTATCGCCGCGGCTCCAGGCGAAGCGTTGTCGGCCGACCGTGCTCTCGCCAGATCCTTCAACGATGTGGAATATGCTGTTGGCCGTCGTGCGATAGCGCCTTGTTTGAGTGCCGGAGGCGAGCCGCTCCATGATAAGGCCCATTGAGGGCATTGTCGGCGCTTCCAGTCTTACGCGCGGACCGTAGAAGCCCTCGGGATCAGCCGCGGCTGTGTCGAGACGGCGCGCAATGTCCTCGCGCGTAAAGCGATAGGGCGACGTTTGCGCGACGCGCTCAACCTTTTGGTACTTTTGCGGATGTTCCTCGAAGAACATCGGTTCCAGAAGGTGCGTGAGCGGAACATCGAGTTCGTCGAACCAGTAGGCTGGTTTGTCCCCGTCGTGCCCGTGACCATGCCAGCACCACCCCGGTGTGAGAACGACGTCGCCGGTTTCCATCGGGGTCTTCTCGCCGTCCACGATCGAATACGATCCCTTGCCGTCGATGATAACACGCAGCGCATGCGACGAGTGGCGATGCGAAGGCGCATGTTCGCCGGGAAGGATCATCTGATAGGCGGCAACCAGCGTCCGGCTCGTCTCGAAGCCAGCAATCGGCGCGGGATTGCGCATGACAAGGTTGCGGCGCTCCGCGAGCGTCACATCGATGAGTCGACCAGCGGCATCAAGCCCAGCTTTGGCATCTTCATAGGACCAATGCGCGGGCATGTACTCCGGCTGCGGCTCTCCCCATAAGATCGGCTTGTTGCGTGGGATCCAGCCCGGCGTGAAGTTCACGGCGTCTGCCGCCGCATATAGCGACTGGAGCGTGGAGATATCGGCGTCTAATAGGCCGTGTCGAGTGATTGGGACTGCTACAACGGACATGCTCGCCTCCTAGTAGTTGCCTTCGGACCGCCGTGACTCGTGTCCCGGAACCAGTGTCAGCGCGTCCCGTCTGCTTGACGCGCCCTCAGCTCACCTCGGCGTAGTGTCCCCGGAGGCACGTTCGGTCAGCGTAATGTCTCCAAGCCCCGGCGGCCGAAACTGGACACCGACTGACTCGATAAACTCGATTCCCACTTCCTCCAGAATCGCTTGAATGAGTGCCAAATCGTCACGCTGCCGTTTGGAGGCCTTCGCCGCACTCTCGAGTTCCTGGATATCCGCAATGTCTAAACCCGTGCGCCGCGCCAGGTCCCGAACGCTCCAACCTAGTAGCGTACGAGCCACTTTTACTTGAGCCCCCCGAATCATTTTACGACATGGAGCAGCATCACTCTTCCTCACCTGGAGCGTCATTGGTCGCCACAGCAGCGATTATCGAACCGGTCTCGGTTGATAACACATGGCCGCGATCGGCGCTGCACCGGCCCAACGGTGATGCCATCGGCCAGGCTCCTTTAAGGTTACGCTATAATCGCGCTAATGGAAAGCTGGCTGAGCCGACGTAGAGCAACTCGAGACTTTCAGGGGGCGCGATCACGTCAGCATATCCTGACAAAGTTTCCTCCACACCTATGAAAGATGATGTATCGGCCAACCTGATCAAGTTGTGTGTTTGCAGCCTGGCTGCTTCCCGCAGCGCAGGCTTGATCTACCCTGAAGAGGAGCGGTTATGAGCGAAGAGAACATCGTCACCTACGAGTTGGAGAACGAAATTGCGCTAGTCGGCCTGAACCGGCCGGACAAACGTAATTGCTTCAACCCCGAAGTGATGCAAGCGCTCCGCGCGGCAATCGAGCGTGCGGGGAAGAGGCCAAGTGCGGCATCATTTTCGGTCATGGCGACAATTTCTGCGCCGGCCTCGACCTGCGGTGGGCCGCGGAAAGCTGGAAAAGCGGTCAATCAGAGCGTCTGCCTTTCCGGTTCAACCGCGACAGCTATTTCGAGCTTATGGCGCGCGGGAACATCCCGTTCATCGCAGCACTACATGGTGCCACGCTGGGCGGCGGACTGGAGACGGCGGCCGCAGCACACATCCGTGTTGCCGACGAAACCACGTTTTTCGCTCTTCCTGAAGGCACGCGCGGTATCTTCATCGGAGGAGGCGGCTCGGTCCGTGTGGCACGGTTGATCGGCTTTGCCCGGATGCAGGATATGATGCTGACCGGCCGCGTGCTGAAGGCCGATGATGCCGAGCGCTACGGCATTGTGCAGTACGTGGTACCGAAGGGTCAGCAGGTCGCAAAGGCTAAGGAGCTAGCGCTTAAAATCTGCAAAAACGCCCCGCTCTCCAACTTTGCCATCACTAACAGTCTACCGCGGCTGCAGGACATGAGCTACGACGACGGCCTCTACTTCGAGCGCATGGTCGCGGAATATACCCGCAGTCCGGAATCAATCACGAGGCTGCACCAGTTTCTCGATAAAAGTGCGCCGCGCGTGCGGCCGACAGAATAGCCCGCCTGGCGAAACAATGAGCCTGTGTAAAAACGGGGTGCGGGACTATGCTCGAAACCAAGGTGATGAAAAAATGCGGCTTGGTGTCTTTCTCGACCGCTTGAAAGCGGCTGGCTCATAGCTCGGCTGGTGTGACGCGCATCTTGAAAATGTCTGAGTCAGGCGCGTTGTTCCAGCACCAGAAATGTTTGTTTGATTTTTAGGGAGGTCCCGACGCTTCTTGACCGGCTCCGCAGGCCGGGTACGCCGCTACTCGGCGCGCGCCCGACGACTCCCGTTAGCTACTGGCGCTGCCCCGAAGTTACCCCGGCCGTTTTAAGACCACAATTTCCAATTGGAATTCGTGGAGACTCGATTGGGGCGCAAGCATTTTGCTGACTGCAGTCGACGGACCTATCAATGTCCACCCGACACAACACGACCATCATCTTGGGTCGCGTGCCATCATGCGTGAAACATGGGCGAGGCTAAATTGATGATCGATTTCAGACCATTTCTACTCTGGCGAGCCGCCTCGAACTCGCCGCTCTAGCGCAACCAGAGTTCTTGAAGTCCAACAGCTTCGCGAGCGAGTCAAACGGGCGGACGCCTTGGTGGCCACTTTGAGCGCGGATCTGAGGGTGGCGAGGCAGGCGCTGGCCGAGGGTGACCGGGCATATACTGCGCTGAAGTTAAAGTTCGTGGTAGCTCATCAAGACGCTGCAGCGTGGCGTAGGAAGGCCGAAGCAAGGCAAACAGGTACTGCTGTGAACATCAGCAAGTCTGATAGGCGCTTGATCGCTTCGTGCTTACATCCAGATCGTCAGCCGCAAGAGCTAAAGGAGAAGTTCGAGAAGGCGTTTGTTATGTTCCAGTCGCTCTGCGTGTAAACTGTACGCAGACGCGCCCCGCGACTGAGGCGTACCGGTTAGAGCCGCAGATAACAGCGTCAGCAATTTGATCGAGAATTCTCTCGGCCAATTTGGATTTATTTTGCACGAATGCACCCCTTCGGATCGTCGATCACCGGTTCAGTGGTTTATGAGCTCGTGGCTCAGGCCCCGCACCGATTGCCAGTCAGACGCCTACACGCATCGCGGTCCCTTAAGCTGAGCGCCGACGAGTGACGTGCTGTTCGCCAGAGCGACGTATTCTCGAGAATCTCGAACCATGGCTGCTGACCAATTACGCATCATGTATTCCAAAGATCGCGAAACTGGGTTGCGACCACCTCATGATACGGCACTCGTTGGCGCAGCAATCCGCAAGCCTGGGCGAATCGATCGAGACCGTCGATTGCAGCTTGCGAGATCACCGGGTCATAATAGGGCAGGTCCCGCGCAACGACATCGGCAATCAACTCAGCCTCTGCAGGCGGAAAAAAGGCGCGGCCGACCTTCGTGGCAAGCGTGACGTCGGCCTTGAGCGCGCGCTGGGCCTTCACTACCGCGCGCAGGCCTGACGCGACCATCTCGGCATCGCGCGCAATCGCCGCGTCGCTCGTGACCAACACCGGCATTGTGTAGTAGAACGCCGACGCTGGCCCCAATCCGCGGCGTACGTCGAGGATCACTTTTCCGATTCCGCGTCGCACGGCGTTTTCGGCGCCCATAGCGTTTGCCCAGAACCCATCGATCTTGCCGTCGGCAAGCGCCTGGGCGGCCGCTACGCCGAACGATACACCCGGCGCCTCGGCACCGGGTACACCGACGATTTGCACGCGGTCGCGTGTAAGATCGATCTCGGCATCAATCAATAATTGTTTGAGCCCAAGCTCAACCATCGGGGCCGCGCCGATCCTCCGGCCTTTAACGGCTGAGACATCGCCGGGCGTGGCATTCAGATCCGCGCGCAGGACGAGCAGCCAGAACATTCCCTGCGCGAGCGTCATCAGAAATTTGCAGCCGTGCCAATCCGGGAATGCGGCGAGCGCGACATGGGCCGGCGCCGCTACGAAATCGACCTTGCCGTCGCGCAGCGCCTCATACGCCTTATAGTTCGGGAAAATGAGCTCTTGCACAACAGCAAGACCTTCGCGTCGAAAGAAATCGAGGGCAATCGCGGCGATTGCTGGAAAGTACGAATTGGAGACGAGATCGGGGACAGCGATGCGGGCAGTGGCGCGCAAACGAGATATTCCTCAAACTTGGAAGTGTCGGTTCTACTTGGAAACGAAGCCGGGCGCGTAAACGTCATTCGCCGTGACCGGCGTCGCGAGCTTGAATGCGCTTCTGACGACCTCGAGGGTGGCATCTATACGCGCCGGGTCGATCTCGCCTAATGCCTTACCTGGAATTTGGGCGAGCTCGGCTACCGCGTCGGTTTCATTCTTCGCGACGGTGGCGTCCACTTGTGGAACCAGCTTGTGCATGATGGCGCCCGCCTCGGTGGAGTTTGCAAAGGCATCGCTCATGCCCCGAATGGTGGCGGCGACGAAGCGCCGAACCAGGTCGGGCTTGCTGGCAATGGTGGAGTCACTCGCCACGATTCCGTTGCCGTAATAGCTGAGCCCCGGGTCGGAATAAGCAAAGCGCACGAGGTTGGCGGGTGCCAGCTGCGCACGGAGCATCGGCTCGCCAACTGTGAACTGACCGACACACGGGACCTTGGCCGCGGCGAGCAGTCCGGGTAATGACTCGCTGCTCGCGATTACCCACCGCACCTTCTGCGAATCGATACCGGCGGCCTTAGCGAAAGCTGGAAACAAATCCGGGATCGAGCCGCCTGCCGGATTAGCGATCGAATTCCCTTCCAGATCTTTTGGACGCTTGAGTCCGGCATCCTCGCGGCAAAAGATCGCCTGCGGCGGCTTGCCATACACAATAGCGACGAGCTTGACCGGGACTTGGTCATTGGCGCGTGCCAGCACCAGCGATCCGGCATCAGCGAAGCCGAATGTGGCATTGCCGGCACCGACCTGTCGGATGGCATCAACCGAACCTTGGCCGCGCACGATCTTCACATCAAGCCCGGCATCCCTGTAGTAGCCTTTGTCGAGCGCGTCGAAGAAATAGGCGTGCCGGCCGTTGTATCCGAAATCAGTGATGAGGTTGACGGTGTCGAGTGCGCTGGCAGCGTGACTGACGCATGCGAGCGCAAGCGTCAGCAAGGACATCGACATGTGGCGAAGCACCAGCGCGGAGACGGGCATTCGGAAACCTCGTAGCGGGCAGAACCGTGATCAGTATACAAGCCCGGCGAAAATTCGGTATACAGAATTCCTAGGGTGAAGCCACGGATGAGACCAATTATGTCCGCGCAACCGTCACAGCAGCGACTGACCTGGGATCGCAACGACCCCGTGGCAACACGGCGGGTCATCCGCGCCGGAGGGTACACGGGCTACACGGCTGGCATCGCGCCCGGCCGCGTTCAAGCCAATGTGTGCATCCTGCCGCGCGCATTTGCCGAGGACTTCCTGCTCTATTGTCAGCGCAATCCCCAGCCCTGTCCGCTGCTTGCCCGTTCGGACGTTGGCGATCCGCGCTTGCCGACCCTCGCCGCCGATCTCGACATTCGCACCGATATTCCGCGGTATCACGTATTTCGTGACGGCGAACTGGGCGAGGAGGTGACCGACATCACAGCATATTGGCGCGATGACCTCGTTACTTTTGCGCTCGGATGCTCATTTTCATTCGAGGAGGCGCTGCTCAATGCCGGGCTGCGTCTCAAGTTCCTGGAGAAAAACAATGTCGCGGGTGTGTACGTGACCAATGTTCCAACCCAGCCGGCCGGGCCATTCCAGGGTCCGCTGATGGTCACGATGCGAGCATTCCGGCCGGCCGAAGCCATCCGCGCCATCCAGATCACATCGCGTTTTCCGAATGTGCACGGCGCACCCGTTCATATCGGCAAGCCGGAGGCGATCGGCGTCGACCTCCGCCGGCGCTACCAGGACGTGGGGGATGGCGAAGTTGCCGATGACGAGCTTCCGGTATTCTGGGCGTGCGGTCTTACACCGCAGCTCGCGGTCAAGACGGCCAAGCCGCCGCTGTGCATCACGCACGCGCCGTCGTCGATGCTGATCACCGATCTGCGCAATGCCAGCCTCGCCGTTCTCTAACACTGGTCTGCGCGACTTCGAGCGCCCCGGTCGCTCGGAGGCTTTCGCCACGTCGAGCATGGCGGCGACCTCGCACCCGCTCGCGACTGTAACGGCCCTTGATGTCCTGCGGCGCGGCGGGAACGCTATCGATGCCGCAGTCGCCGCGGTTGCGCTGCTCGGCGTTGTCGAACCTACCCAGACCGGCATCGGCGGCGACTGTTTCGTATTATTGGTGCGCGGCGGCGAAGGCGAGGTCGTGGCGCTCAACGGTTCAGGTTGGGCGCCCGCAGCCGCAGATGTCGAGCATTATCGGGCCCGCGGCATGCGCGCGATTCCGGTCGAAAGCGCGCACGCGGTCACCGTACCAGGCGCCATTGCTGCATGGACAAAACTGATCGCCGACCACGGGACGATGGATCTCGGCCGGTTGCTCGAGCCGGCGATCGCAGCGGCGGAGGAGGGCCATCCTGTCGCGGAACGGGTCGCTCGCGACTGGGCCCGGCAGATCGACAAGCTTCGCCGGAATCGGGCGGCATCCGAGATCTTTCTGCCGGGCGGCAGTGCGCCCGCTCCAGGGACGGTACTGCGCCAGCCGGCGCTCGCGGCTACACTGCGCTCGATCGCGCGTGAGGGATCCAAGGTCTTCTACGAGGGCTGGATTGCACGCGATATGGTCGCCACGCTTCGCGCCGAAGGCGGCGAGCATACATTGGAGGATTTTGCCGGTTACGAGGCAGAATATGTCGAACCGATCTGCGCAAGCTACCGCGGCTACGACATTTGGCAGTGCCCGCCCAATGGGCAAGGTGTTGTCCCACTGGTGATGCTGCGTGGACTCGTTGGACTGGACTGCAGCGGTTGGGGATTGGACAGCGTTGATTATTATCACGCGCTCGTGGAGATCGGACGCCAAGCTTATGCGGATCGCGACTGCTTCATAGGCGATCCCCGAACCGGCGATGTTCCTGTAGCGAAACTCTTGTCTGATGCGCACGCGACGGCGCTGCGCGCTCGTGTCTCTCCCCGACAGCGCTATGCCGACTTGGCCCCAATTGCGATTCCAACACATCGCGATACGGTGTTCGTGGCGGTCGTTGACCGGGATCGTAACGCTGTTGCTTTCATCAACTCGATTTTCGAAGATTTTGGCTGCGGCATAGCAAGTCCGACCACAGGCATCATTTTTCACAACCGCGCCTCAGGTTTTGTGTTGGAGCGCGGCCATCCCAACGCAATCGCCGGTCGCAAACGGCCGCTGCACACGATCATTCCGGCGATGCTCACCCGAAACGGCAAAGCCGTAATGCCGTTCGGCGTGACCGGCGGCCATTTTCAGCCGTTCGGTCAGGTCCAGATCCTGAGCAATATTCTCGATCGTGGAATGGGCGTGCAGGCGGCGATCGACTCGCCGCGCCTGTTTGCAACCGGCGATCGGGTCGAATGCGAAAGCACGATGCCGTCCGCCTTGGTACAGGGGCTTGCGGCGCGCGGCCATAACGTGGTGCCTGCGCCAAATCCGCTTGGAACAGCCCAGGCCATCTGGATTGACTGGGAGCACGGCATCCTGCGCGGCGGCGCCGATGGCCGCCGCGACGGTATTGCGGCGGGCTGGTGACATGGCAGTGCTCAACTCCGCCGGTTTTCGGCTATTCGAAAATCCGCGCCGCGATCCCTCGGCACGCTATGATGAGGGACGACGTGAGGTCCTGAGCTTAGCTGGGTTTAGCGCTGCTGAACGCGAGATTACATCCTGGCCCGGTTATCGGCCTACCCCCTTGCGCTGCCTGCGCAAGCTCGCGTCGGCCGTGCAGGTCGGCGACATCTATTATAAGGACGAGTCTGAGCGCTTCGGGATCGGTAGTTTCAAGGCGCTCGGCGGCGCGTATGCAGTGTTGCGCCTGCTACAGCAGCGCATCCACGCAGCGACCGGCGAAGAGGCAACGTCGAGCGATCTCACCGGCCGGCGATATCATTCAATCACGTCAAAACTCACGGTGACCTGCGCCACCGACGGCAATCACGGCCGCTCGGTTGCGTGGGGAGCACGCACGTTCGGATGCCGCTGCGTGATCTATGTCCATGCGACGGTGAGCGAGGGGCGATGTCGGGCCATCGCGGCCTATGGAGCCGAGGTTCGCCGCGTGCCCGGAACGTTCGATGACGCTGTGCGGCGGGCCGATGCGGACGCGGTGAAGAACGGGTGGAATGTCGTTTCCGATACATCTTACGAAGGCTACACCGACATTCCACGCGATGTGATGCAGGGTTACAGTCTGATGGTGAACGAGGCGCTCGCGCAAGCGCCGTCATTTCCAACCCACGTGTTTGTGCAAGGCGGCGTCGGGGGATTGGCAGCCGGGATCTGTTCGTATCTCTGGGAGAAGTACGGCTCCGCCCGGCCGCATTATGTTGTTGTTGAGCCGGACAAAGCGGATTGCCTCTACCGCAGCGCCGTTGCCGGCAAGCCGACGCCCGCCGAGGGGGCCCTAGACACCATCATGGCGGGTCTTGCGTGTGGTGAAGTTTCGACCCTGGCTTGGCGCATTCTGGATGTCGGCAGCGATGCGTTCATAACAATTGACGATGAAACGGCGGCCGGGTGCATGCGGCTCTTGGCCAGCGGAGGTTTCGGTGATGCTCCGCTGGTTGCCGGGGAATCGGCGGTCGCGGGTCTTGCCGGTTTGCTGGTTGCCGCGAGTGATCCCAACTCGCGACGACGGCTCAAGCTGACGCCCGACAGCAAAGTTCTGGTGTTTGGTACGGAAGGCGCCACAGATCCCGAAGTGTACCGGCAGATTGTTGGCCGTGTGCCGGCCGATGTCGCCCGCTTGAGCGTGTGATGCCATGACGCAAGCCCAGTTAATGGACACGGTGTGCAACGAGATCGATGCCGCACGCGAACAACTCGTCGAGTTATGCGGCGAACTGGTCAACGCACTGAGTGTTAATCCTCCGGGACGAACCGCCGGTGTAGCGCAAATCGTGTCTCGCCATCTCGCGGACCACGGAATTTTCGCCGAGCAGGTGGCTGCCGATGCGGAGGCGCCAAATGTGGTCGCTACGCTCGAGGGGCAGCACGGCGGGCGGCATGTGGTGTTCAACGCCCATATGGACACCATGGAAGCGGGTGATGAGGCGGCGTGGACCGTGCCGGTAGATCGTCTCACCCGCCAAGATGGTCGTCTCTATGGCCTCGGCATGGGGAACATGAAAGGGGCGCTGGCTGCCATGTGCGTTGCCACCGCCGCCCTCAATCGCCATCGGTCCCAATGGGCGGGGCGGCTGAGCCTGACGGCGGTGTCCGATGAAGTGATGTTCGGCGAACGGGGCAGCGTATTCCTGCTGAGCAAGCGGCCCGACCTCGCTGGCGATTTTCTGATCAGCGGTGAGGGTCCAGGGTTCATGGCGCTGGCGCCGGCGGAAAAAGGTCTTTTGTGGCTCGATATCCAGGCCCGGGCGCCCGGCGGGCATGCCTCGCGGGCGCTGCGCGGCGAAACCGCCGTGGCCAAATTGGCAGAGCTGCTGGTGCAGCTAGATGCGATCAACGAGACGTATGTCAGCGTTCCCGAAGAGCTCATTGGCGTAAGCGGGGGCGAGGGCAATCTTGGCCTGCGCGTATCGCTCAATGCAGGCACGTTTGTAGCCGGTACTGTCCGGAGCCAGATCGCGCCACATGCGCGAGCTCAGATTGACATCAGGCTTCCACCGGGATTCAGCGCGCGTGAATGCGAGCAGTTGGTGCGCGCGAAGGCGGCCGGAGAGCCTGGAATAAGCATCGCCGCAATCCAAGGCTGGGATGCCAACTGGACGGCCCTAGGCAGCCCGGTTGTTGTCGAGACAGCGGCGGCCGTCCGGTCCGTGCGCGGTGAGCAGCCTCCGTTCGTTGTTCGATTGCCCGGCAGCGACGCGCGACGCTGGCGCGATCTCGGCGTACCGGCGGTCTGTTATGGCCCGCAGCCGACGCTCTCGGCCGGAGTCGACGACTATGCCAACGAGCAGGACGTAGTCGACTGCGCCAAGATCTATGCGCGCGCAGCGCTGGCACTGATGGCGTGCTGAGCCAATTGCGTTGATCGCTGACCACGTCAGATCGAGCCCGTTGCCTGGACCATAAGCGCGAGCGCACGCACGGCGGCGCGCGTGTTCTTGAAGATCGGAATGTCGGCGCCTTCGAGGTCGGCGGTCCAGCGTGCCGCGGCTTCACCGCCGTAGATTACGAGCGCCACCGGCTTGTCGTAGGTCTGGCGCAGCTTGCGCAGCAGCGCGCCGAACTCGGGAAAGTCGGCGTTCGCGGGCGCCAGCAACGTGCACAACACGATATCCACATTTGGGTCGGCGAACACGCCGGTCAGGCCGACCTCGTGGGCTTCGCGCGGCCCTTTAACGTCAATCCCGATCCAAAAATCGTAGGGGTTCGCCGCCTCCAGCCAATCCGGCAACACGGAGCGCAAAGTTGCGAGCGTCTCCGGCATCAACGTCGCGAGCTCAAGGCCGTAGTCGACCAACAAGTCGCTCCCGATCACACCGAGGGCGCCGCTGGTTGTGGCGAGACCGACGCGCGAGCCGCGCGGCCTGGGCAGCATGGCAAGCGCGCGCAGCGCGTTTAGAAAGTCATCTTCGTCTTCGGCGCGCGCAATCCCGTACTGGCGCAAAGCGCCGTCGAGGATCTCGTCATTGGAGGCAAGCGATCCAGTGTGCGATGCTGATGCGCGTGCGCCTGCGGCTGTGCGGCCTGGCTTCAGCAACACGATCGGCTTCTCTTTGCGCACCTCGCTGGCGCGCGCCAGGAACGCGCGTGGATTGCGGATGCTCTCGATATAGAGGCCGATTACCTTTGTGCCGGGATCATTGCCCACGTAGTTGAGGAAATCGACCTCATCGACATCAATCTTGTTTCCAACATCAATGCTTTTGCCGACCGGCAGGCGCTGGGTAGCAGCACTCATCACGTTGAGCATGACAGCGCCGGTAAAAATGCCGGTTTGCGTGAAGAACGATACCCCGCCCGTCTGCCATTGCGGGAAATTTACAAAGCTTCCCATCATCCCGACTTCGGTATTGACCATCCCGATTGTATTTGGTCCAGCCAGCAGCAGCCCGGCTTCGTTCGCAATCTGCCGAAGCCGATCTTCGTCAGCGCGCCCTTTCGGACTCGCTTCTGCGAAACCGGCCGTGATGATGCACGCCGAGCGGGCGCCCGCGGCGATGCATTGCTTGACGGCATCCTCGACGTAAAGCTGCGGCAGCACGATGTAGACCAGATCGACCTTCTCCGGCACGTCGCCAAGGGTTGGATAAGCCTTCTGTCCCATGATTTCCGAAGCGGTGCGGTTGATCGGATAGAGCGGTCCGTGGAACTTGCCTTTAACCAGATTGTCGAAGAGGACCCCGCCCGACTTGGTCGGGTTGCTGGACGCGCCGATCACCGCGATCGAACGCGGCGCGACCAAAGGCGTGATATCTCGCATGTGAAACTCCTCAATTGCGCAGGACAACCAGTGCATCGAGCGCAAGCGCGCCGCCATCGCTGATGATCAACGGGTTGATTTCGAGATCGGATAATTCGCTGATGATGTCGTGCCGCGCGGCAACATCGGAAAGCCTTTTGATGATGTCGGCCAGTGCCGCGCGATCCGTTTTCGGACGCCCGCGGGCGCCATCGAGAATGCGCATTGCAGGCCGTTCCGTCAGCAGGGCTTCGATATCGCGTTCGGCTAGCGGCGCGAGCCGGAATGAAACCTGGCGCAGGGCTTCCACGTAAATGCCGCCAAGCCCGAACATAATAGCGGGGCCGAAGTCAGGATCGACCCGGAGCGCCAAAATCCATTCGGGCTGCCCCGGCCGGTATGCTTCGATCAGGAATCCCTTGAGCGTGATGTCCGGGCGAGCCGCGTTAACACGCTTGGCGATTGTCCGGCACGCGGCTTGTGCTGCGGCACCGGTGTCGATGGGAAACATCACTGCGCCGACATCGGTTTTGTGGGCAAGGTCATGCGCTACGGCCTTCACGACCACCGGCGGCCCGATCTCCAGCAGCGCCGCAGCTGCCGATTCCGCATCGCGCACGAAGCGGCTCGGCGGGACGGGAATACCGAGTGTGGCGAGAAACGCCTTTGCCTCCGCCTCGGACAGCATGACGCGACCTTCCGCGCGCACCGCCCCGATCAGGGCTGCCGCGTCATTGCTGGACGCCTGCGTTGCCATGCGTCCGGCTCCCCTTGCTGATCAATGCGCGACCCGCAGGATCACCTTGCCGAACTGCTTTGCAGACTCGAGGTAACGATGTGCCTCAGCAGCCTGGTCCAGGGGAAAGATCCGATCAATCACGGTCCTCAGGGCACCCTTGCCCAACAACGGCATCATTACTTCGAGATCGTGCTTCGTCGCGCTGTTAGAACCGATGATCTGCAGTTCTTTGTGGAATATGTAGTTCACCGGGACCTTGCAATCGTAGGACTTGGTGCCACCGACGGTGACTACCCGGCCGCCGCGCGTGAGGCAGCGGATCGACTTTTCCAGGAAATCGCCCCCCACGTGTTCGACTACGAGATCGACGCCGCGCTTGACGGTGCGCCTGAGGATCTCGTCGACGAAGTCGACGGTGTTGTAGTTAATGACTTCGTCGGCACCCAACTCCTTGGCGCGTTCAAGCTTCCAGTCGGCACTCGAGGTCGCGTAGACATAGGCGCCCGCCAGCTTGCAAATCTGAATCGCCGCCATGCTAACGCCGGAGCTCGCCGAATTCACAAGTACAGTCTCGCCGGCGCGAAGCGCTCCGCGATCAACCAGCATGTGCCAGGCAGTTCCGAACGCATTAGGGAACGCCGCCGCCTGTTCATAAGTGACATTGTCCGGTAGCGGGATCAGGTGATCAGCCGGTAGTTTGACGTACTGCGCGTACGCGCCGTGCTCGTGTGCACCCAAGTAGCGGTAATCTCGAGCACAGCGGTTGTGATTGCCCGCCATGCACTGCTCGCATTGTTTGCAAGGCAAAATCCACCACGATGTAACGCGGGTTCCGAGCGGCAGATCACTGTGCGTATCCGGCCCGAGAGCAACAAACTCGCCGCCGAAATCGCCGCCGAGGATGTGCGGGAATTTTCCTTTATTAGGTTTGTAGCGTCCGGCGCGTGCCATCAGGTCATAGCCGTTCAGGCTCACCGCATGCACCTTGACCAGCGCTTCACCGCGCTGAGGCTGTGGGACGGGAAACTCGGTGTAGTTGAGCACCTCGGGAGGACCGTACTCGCCGAAGATCACGGCCTTCATCTGACTTGGAATCAACGAAACCTCCAGGCAGTCATCCGTTTGTCGTCAAGGCGCGGGTTTCGCGCCAGCTCGTTACGGGCTTAGCTCGCTTTTGCGGTGATTTGGCGAGCGGCCAGAATCTTGCCGCGCCAATGGGCGCCCGCGGTCACCGGCGGATAGCGCGGCGGATTGTCCGGGCCGGTACAGCTTGCGATGCAGTTCACCTCGATGTCGTGATTGGGCACGAAGAAGAAGGCAACGGACATTCGGTCTACGTTGTGCCGAATCTCCTCTGGAGGATTTACGACGCGGTGAACAGTCGAGACCCACTTATCGTTGGTCCATCGCATCAGCAAGTCACCGATGTTGATGATGAACGCGTCCTCGACTTTCGGCACGTCGGCCCAGTCGCCTCCGCGTCGCAGCACCTGCAGTCCGCCGGGCGCATTCTCGCCTTTGAGGATTGTGAAGGCGCCGTAGTCGGAGTGGGCGCCGGCACGCAGCTGGCCCGGCTCAGGCGGCCGCTCCTGAGCAGGATAATAATTGATCCGCATGTTGGTGACATGGCGATCGCTGCGGCGCACGAAGAAATCCTCATCGAGTTCAAGCGCCAACGCAAAGATCCGTGAAAGTCGGTAGGCCAGTGCTTCCATGGCGCGCCAGTAATCGCTCACGGCGCTGCGAAATTCCGGCATGCGTTCCGGCCAGAGATTGGGATGGGCGTGAATCGGGCCGAAGCCTTCCGTCCAGTAGGGGTCGCCGTTAGTTTCGAGCGGGCCAAAACCGAGGCTTTCCATCAGGTCCGGTGGCGCCTTCTGACCCATTGTAAGCCCGAGGCTCTGTCCTGCGACGCCATTGTAACCGCGACTGATACCAGGCCCCGGCCGCTTGATGCGCATCTTATCGGCGACCGGCCGCGCAAAGAAAGCGCGACCCTGCGTGAACACGGACTTGATGGTCGCCTCGTCAACGCCATGACCGGTGATGACAAAAAAACCAACGCGCTCACAGGCCACACGCACATCGCGCACCACATGCTCCCGCGCCCGCGCGTCGCCAATCGCAAAGGGGGCGATGTCAATCACCGGCACAACCGCATCAGCGTCGGCTACGCGCTTGCGATCCGGAACGAAATCATCGCTCACCGGCTGGGACATGGTCCGCCTCCTTGCTGCATTGCGCGGCACTGTCGCTGTGCCTTTGCCGGCGATTTTGTATACTAAAATCCCTGGAATTCAACCGAGCAGCGCCGCTTCGTTCACCACTCCTGTTTCTCTCACACCATGCGGCAGATCACGTTGAGCAATGCCTGGCGCTTTTCGACCTTGACGGCGTGAACGGCGCGTTCCAGCGCCGGGGCCAGTTGGTCTGGATGGTCGACCCGCTCGCCGTATCCGCCCGATGCCTCAATGATCTTCTCGAAATCTGGCGCAGGTTCGAGGTTGGCGAGCGGCATTAGGTTGACGGCGCTGCTTTGGCCCTCAGGGTACATCGCGAGCGTCTCATTACGGACCGATGCCCAGCCGCCGTTATTGGTCACGACGAACAACACCGGCAACTTGAGCGCGCGCGAGATGAAATGCGCCGGGGTCGGATTCCCGAACATATAGCTGCCGTCGCCAACTACCGCTACGACGAAACGATCCGGTGCTGCGATCTTCGCGCCGAGAGCGGCACCTAGTCCCCAGCCGAGCCCTCCAGCTGAGCTCTGCTGGAAGTAGGTCCCAGGCCGCCTCATGCTCACGTGGTCAAGCTGTACGCCCAGTTCGTTGATGAGAATGGTGGTGTCATCCTTGATGGCGTCGATGGCGCGACTGAGCACGGCGGGATGGATAGGTTGTTGGTCGCGCACCCGCTCGTACTGGGCATCGCATGCCGCTCTGAGTTCGGCACGAACTTTGGCCAGGTGTTGCCGACGCCGTTCGATCAGGGGGTCCCCTGAACCTAGTCTCGTCGCAATCATCTCCGCGAGAACCTGCAGCGCCCGCCCTGTATCGCCCGGAATCGCAAGATCGCCCGGGAAATTGCGAATGCCGTACCGTGCAAACAGCGGATCGATCCCCATGTGGATCACCTTGGCATCGGGCCGTGGTGCGACCTCGTTCGGGATCCACGGCACATCGCATTCCAGCACCAGGATCGCATCGGCATCCGGCACGAATCGCGTCGGCGAGAAGCCGAGGTGCATCGGATGATCCGTGGGCAGGCACAGCGATTTCGGTACATGACTCACGACTGGAAATGCAAAGCGCTCTGCAAGTTCGGCCAGCGCTCCGACCGCGGCGTGGTTGTGACCCAAACTCGCCGTAATGATGAGAGGCCGTTCGGCGCGTGCGAGTATCTCGGCCGCCTCGGCAAGCGCGGTCGGATCTGCCATGGTCGGTCGCAAAGTTGGCTGTGGGCTGTTGTTAGCGTCAGTGCGCACCGGAGCGGCGAGCACCTCGCGCGGCAGCGTAAGATAGACCGGGCCCCGCGGATCACTGGCTACAAGCGAAAAGGCACGATCAAGCGCAGCGGAGATCTGCTCCGGCATGCGTACTTCGTAGTCCCATTTGACGCTCTCGCGGACGAGGCCTGCCTGGTCGAACATCTCCTGCGCCCAGTGGATGAACAGGCTGCGTGAGCCGACCTGCCCCGTCTCGGTAAACGGCGTGCGCCCGGCCGCCACGACGAGCGGAATCCGCTCCCGGTACGCATTCATCAACGCGCAGACCGCGTTTGCCGTGCCGACATTGACGTGCAGCATGATTACCTGCGGCCGTCCGGAAACGAGATAATGGCCGTAAGCCATGGAGACGGCGAGGTTCTCGTGGGGCACCGCGATGGCTCGCAGCGGTTGCCCGCGGGCGGCTAGCTTGCTCAACGCCTCAACTATGGGCGGGAAATCGGTTCCCGCATTGGCGAAAACAGTGTCGATTCCAAGATCACTGAGGCGCTGAAGGAACAGGTCGGCGCCAGTTGGTTCGGGTGCGGAAATCATCGGAGGATGCGGAGCTAGATCGTACAGAAGGTTGCGGCCAGGGCCGCTTGTCGGGGGTTAGAATTTTTGTATACTAAATTTTGCTGATCGATACCAGCACCGCCGGGGCACGTGAGCCGCAGGGCCGCAGATCGGGAGATCGATGATGCTTCGTTCGCACAAACTCACGTGCGCGCTCGGGCCGCTCGCATTTGCTGCCCTGCTTGCCGGCACGACAGCGGCGGCCGCTCTCGACAAGATCACGTTCGTTACCGATTACGGCCTTTACGGCCGGCACGCCTACTATTTTGTGGCTATCGAAAAAGGCTACTACGCGCGTGAGAACCTCGAGGTCGAGATCGTGCGATCGCCTGGTTCTGCCAATACTATCAAACAGGTTGCAAACGGCACCGCGCAGATCGGCTTTGCCGATGCGTTCGCCGTCGTGCTTGGGCGCGCCAATGACGAAGTGCCCGTCAAGCTTGTGGCTATGATCTACCCGCGACCGCCGCATGCAGTCTATGTTCTCAAAGAGTCCGGCATCGCCAAACCGAAAGACCTGGAAGGCAAGACGCTCGCCGACACTGCATTTAGCTCAGTGCCAAAACTCTTTGCGACTTATGCGAAGGCGGCAGGTTTCGACGCCAGCAAGACCAAATGGATCACCGCCAACAACGATGCGTTACCCGGGATGCTGACTGCGGGTCGAGTCGACGGGATCGGACAATTCACGGTTGGCGAGCCGCTACTGACTGTTGCGGCAACACCCAAGGAAGTGCTTGGCCTGCCCTACGCCGATGCCGGCCTCGACTATTACAGCAATGGCATCGTTGCGGCAGACGCGACACTTCAATCGAACCCCGAGCTCGTGCGCCGCTTCGTGCGAGCCACCCTTGAGGGCCTCAAAACCGCCATGGCCAATCCGAACGAAGCGGGCGAGATCCTGCACCGGCGGCATCCGGAAATTGATCTAAAGATCGCAGTCGAGGAGACCGAAAAGGTCAGGCAGCTGGCCTTACAGCCAAATGCCCCTCTTGGCAGCATTGACCCGAAACGGGTGGAGAAGACGATCGACATCGTCGGCAGCGCGTTCGAGCTCAAACGCAAGGTTGCGCCGAGCGACGTCTATGCGCCTGGCTTCCTGCCCGAGTGATGCAGCGACTCGATGACGAACCAAGCAGTCTTGGATCAGCTTTCGGCAGACCGGCGGCCGTGGTCTGCTCCAGACGGAAACGTAATGGATAAGATCCACATTGAGGGCCTTTACAAAACCTATTCGTCTAAAGGCGGGCGCGTCACGGCTCTCGAGAAGGTTGATCTCACAGTTAAGGAAAACGAATTCATCACCCTTGTCGGTCCGTCGGGGTGCGGCAAGTCTACCTTGCTGAAGCTGATCGGAGCGCTCATTCGGCCATCGCGGGGCCTGCTGCTCTATAACGGAGCCCCCTTGACACGGCCGCCCCGCGACATCGGCATGGTGTTCCAGGAAGCGGTTCTGCTGCAATGGCGGACGGTCCTGGATAATGTGCTGCTGCCCGCGGAGATCTTGGGCCTTGATAAGACGACCGCTCGCGCGCGCGCAATGCACCTCCTTGAACTCGTTGGTCTCTCCGGATTTGAAACCCGTTTTCCGCGCGAGCTGTCCGGTGGCATGCAGCAACGGGTCGCGATCTGCCGCGCGCTGGTTCACAACCCATCGGTGCTTCTCATGGACGAGCCCTTCGCCGCACTCGATGCCATGACCCGGGAGGACCTCGGATTCGAGCTGATGCGCATCTGGGACACCGACAAGAAGACGGTGGTATTCGTGACGCACAACATCAGCGAGGCCATTCTGCTAGCCGACCGCGTGGTCGCCATGTCGCCGCGTCCGGGCCGGATCGCCAAAATCGTCGACATCGATCTGCCGCGACCCCGAACCATCGATATGGAATTTAGCGCACAGTTCAAACTGTATTCCGATCAGATCCGGTCTGTGATCTATCACGGCGGAGGAGTGGGCAAGCGATGACGGTTCACACCGATGCACTCGCAGCCGAGGAGCCCGACGAGCTTCTCGAATCGACGGAGTCGCCGTGGAAGTCCATGCTCGGTGCGACGCTCACCTTCATTGCACTCGTGCTGCTCTGGGAAATGCTCGTCCGCGAGCTGAAAATTCCGGGCTGGCTTCTGCCGGCCCCAAGCGCAATCGCAGTTGCGCTCGGCGATTGGCGCGGCGAACTCGTCCGGCATTCGCTTGTCACGCTTTATGAAACGCTGGTGGGGTTCGCGCTTGCTATCGCGATCAGTATCCCGCTGGCCGTCGCCATCGTGTATTCGCCCATTTTGCGCAACACGATTTATCCGATTCTGCTCGCGTTCCAATCCGTTCCCAAGGTCGCGATTGCGCCACTGCTGGCCTTGTGGATTGGATTCGGCACGCTGCCAAAGGTCGTGGTAGTGTTCCTGGTCTGCTTTTTTCCGATCATAGTCGCGACCGCGACCGGACTGGCAGCCGTCCCAGCACCCCTAATGGACTTGATCCGTTCGCTGTCGGCAAGCACGCTGCAGACCTTCATGAAAATTCGCTTTCCGACTGCCATGCCGCACATATTCGTCGGTCTTAAGATCGCCATCACCTTTGCGGTGATTGGCGCTGTGATCGGAGAGTTCGTCGGTTCGGAAGACGGGCTTGGTTACCTGATCCTGGTATCGACGTCTCAATCGCGCACGCCGCTTGCATTCGCCGCACTGGTGTTGTTGACCGTGATGAGCATCGTGCTCTATTACGGCATTGCTTTCATCGAGCGGATCGTCGTGCCTTGGGCACCGAAGAACTGAGGCTTTCCTTGCGCGACGGAGAGGCCCGGGCGCGAGCAACCGGGGCGCCGTCATGTTGAAAACGCGAGCGCAGAGAGGCGCGTCAGGGCATCCGGGGGTGGGTCAGATCATGAAGCCGCGTCGGAGTCGTCGACGACAGGCGGCCTTGGCCATTCGCGCCGCGCCGCGACAGCATCCGCTGCAGGAGCGCGGTGAATCGCTCGGCGATTTTGCCTACCGGATCATGCGCGATGCCATCCGATCAGGAAAGTTCCGGCCGGGCGAGCATCTGCGCGAAGCCGACGTGGCGAAGTGGCTAAACATCAGCCGCACCCCGGTGCGCGAAGCGTTTCATCGAATCATATCAGAAGGATTACTGACCAACGGTCCCTGGAACGGCGTGATGATCGCCGAGTTGAGCGCCGAGCAACTGGTCCAGCTCTATGCGGTCCGCGAGGCGCTAGAAGGGGCTGCTGCTGGTTCGGCAGCCAAGCACGCCAGCAAGGCCGAGGTGCAGCTCCTGTTCAAGATTGCAGCGACAGAAGTAACCGAGAAGGGCAACCCAGACCGGCTGGTCACGATAAACGGGGAATTGCATCAAGCTCTGTATGCCGCCGCTCACAATCCCTACTTGTTGCAGTCACTCAATTCGGTCGTCGATACCTTGGGGTTGCTGCGCCACTCCACCTTCGTACTTCCAGGCAGCATCGAACTCGCCCACCGCGAGCACCTGCAGATTATTCGGGCGATTCGGGACCGCAAGCCGGTCGAAGCGGAGCGGTTGGCGCGCCAACATGTGCGCCACGCACTGGGTATGCGACTGGAACTGCAAAACCAACGGGCTCGCGAGCGTTTGGGCCGCGCGGGCACGAACGCGGAGGGTGTAGCGTCTGCGTTGGCACGTTGATCACTCCTGGTTAGGTCCGTTTGATTTGGGCGTAAACGTCTCAGCGCCTATGGAAAGGAAGATGGCAATGGAGCATCTGACATGGGTTGCCCGAACTATCGTGGTGGGCGTAGCTCTGGGCGGGTTTGCGCTCGCTCAAGCGCAGGCGGCAGACAACGTCACTTTGGTTACGGACTTCGGATTTAATGGTCGGCATGCCTACTATTATTACGCGCTCGAGAAAGGCTACTACAAGGATGCCGGAATCGAGCTCACGATCGTACGCGGTCAGGGATCCGTAGATGCGGTCAAACAGGTTGCTGCAGGGACCGCGCAGCTCGGCTTCGCCGATACGTCTGCGGTGATTTTCGGCCGTGCCAACGATTCGATTCCAGTCAAGCTCGTGGCAGTGATTTATGCCAAGCCCCCGCACGCGATCTATGTTCTGAAAGAATCGGGCATCACCAAACCAAAGGACCTGGAGGGGCGCTCGGTCGCGGATACGGCTTTTAGTGCCGTTCCGAAGATGTTTGCGGCTTACGCCAAGGCGGCCGGTATCGATGCGTCGAAAGTCAAGTGGATCGTGGCCGGCAGCAACTCCCTTCCGGGAATGCTTTCGCTCGGCCGCGTCGACGGCATTGGACAGTACACGGTCGGGGAGCCGCTTCTAAAAAAGGCGGCCGCACCGAAGGAGATTACAAAGCTTGCCTACGCCGATGCTGGGCTCAATTTCTATGGTGCCGGCCTCATCGCGACCGAGAACACCATCAAAACGCAGCCCGACATGATTCGCCACTTCGTTGGTGCGACCATGAGGGGGCTAAAGGATGCCTGCGCTAAGCCGAGCGAAGCCGGGCAAATTATGAACAAGTATCACAAGAACATTGATGTAGACGTCGCAACCGGCGAAACCGAAATGGTATGCGCGCTCGCGCTGGTGCCCAATACGCCCCCCGGATTTGTCAGTCGCGATGGCGTCCAGCGGACGATCGACATCGTCGCCGGTGCATTCGACCTGAAAAACCCTGTGACAGTCGATGACGTGTTCGCGCCCGGCTTTGTCGGAAATTAGTTTCGCATGTGCAACTGGACCAGGGTTATAGCAGGCTCCCGGTCCGACAGTTGAGCTACTCTCGACCTGCCATGCAACCGACAAGGATCACTAGCGATGCCCAAGCCGGAATTGGAATTTTTCCCGACCGATGACCTGCCATGGGTCCCCATTGTGGGAGCACCGCCCGGTTTCTACGAGAAAGTTTTGACCGAAGATCCCGAGAAGATGTTTGTGACGCGGCTCACCAAGACCGATCCTGGTTGTGCGGGCCGCGAAGTCTTCGTGCATGACTTTTGGGAGGAAGTGTACATCGTCGAAGGCAGTCACTGGGATGGTGATCAGCATTTCAAGAAGGGAATGTACGCCTGCAGGCCGCCGGGAATGAAGCATGGGCCCTATCGGACCGACGAAGGCGTCGTGACTTTCGAGGTCCGCTACAAGCGCTGATATCACTAAATGTGTTGAGGTAACGCGAATGGCTCAATCGAGCCGCAGCATCCTTGCCAACATAGATCGTCTGAACCGTTATATGGATGCCGATGATCTGGCGGCGGTGGCCGTGAGGTCGGGCGTAAATTTCACGTATCTAACCGGCATGGCCATGCCTGGGACGCTAGCCCGTCACCTTGACATCGCAAGCACGGTGCGCGGTTTCATGGTGGTGTGGCCGCGCGTCGGCGAACCGATCATCGTTCTCGATGCATTTGCGGAGCGGCTCGCCCGTCGCGAGTCCTGGATCAAGCAGATCCAGGTTTATCAGGCTTATGAGGAATCGCTCTACACGAAAGTTGCACATGTTATCGCGGACCTCGGGCTTGGAGCCAGCCGTGTCGGGTTCGAGCAGGACGCGCTGAGCGCGGCCCACTGGGAGGAAATTCAGGGAGCGCTGCCGCGCCTCGGCATGGTAAACTGCTCTAGAATTATGGATGAGGTCAGATGGATCAAGACGGATGCTGAAATTGCTATGCAGAAAAAAGCGGCCGATCTTCTTGATGATGTGTATCTCGAAGTGTTTCCTACGATTCGGGACGGCGACACGGAACGAAATGTTCACGCCCGCTTAGTTGCAGCCTGCATTGATCGCGGTTGTGCTTTCGTGCACGGGATTCTTAATTCCAGTTCAAACGATGTAATGTACGGTGGAGAAAGTAACCTCCCGTTTCGCACCGGCGATTTTGTTCGCAACGATTACGTGGCTTACCTGAAAGGCTACCCGGGCCACCAATCCCGGTTGGCCATTCTCGGATCACCAACTTTGGAACAACGTCGCGGGTATGAGCTGACGTTGGACGTGCACCGCAAGACGATTGATCGTTGTCGCGCGGGCGTTACGGCCGGTGAGATCTACTCATTCGTCGTCCGGGAATTCCAAAAGCATGGGATCGATTACACCGCGTCGCTCGTCGGGCACAGCATGGGGCCCTGGTTCCATCAGCAGGAACCGGTGTTGCGGCGGGGAAGCGACATCGTGCTTGAAAAAGGGATGATCATCGCGGTCGAGCCTCAGCGGCTGCATTGGCATCTACAAGATCTCGTGTTAGTCGGAGATGGACCGCCAAAGATTATCTCCGACAAGTTCCCAATCGACGATCCGCTTATTATCGATGGCTAACCCCCAGCTTTGTTGGCCAACAAGTTGTTTCCAATGGCCGTAGTAGCCCTCCCGCCAGGATGAATTCGCAGAACGGCGCGGCCCGCTGAATTGGCTGTCGAATTGCGTTCATTACGTCCAGCGGTGTTCGAACCCGAATTGCTTGCTTTGCATCTATCATGGAAATGCACTGACGGATTGGCACAGCCCTAGCAGCGGCCCAGAGTTCCCAAACCGTCGCGCTACAAATGATTGGCTAAAATCAGCGGATCTATTAGGCCCATTGCTCTGACCCACCGGCCGAGCACTTTCGTGCCGTTGCCACCGCGCCTCCCGAACCGATCGGGCGCCGGTACCCCCGTTTCCGGCTTGGACACAATTTCCCGCCGTGAACACTGAAATCTATTTGACGCACGCGGAACAAGGCTCATCGGAGCAATCATATGAAGATCGCGGTGGCACCGACGGCGGCACTCGCGCCCACGCCGCCTGCCGTCGGAATTTTCTGGCGGGTGAACGGCGTCCTCGTTATCGACCGTTCGACGTTGGACGAGGCTGAGCCTTACGGCGACTGTCTCACGCATGCCGCGGGTCACTACGAGCGCTGGCAGGAATGGCAGGCGCTAGGCGTGACGCGATTAACGGTGCTCGGCTATCCGGGCCGTATCGTGTGGACCGAATACGATCAGTGGCCGCGCGGCCGGATTGTCTATCAGACGGCGACGCAGCGCTTCGTGCTGTACGCGGACCGGCGCCTACAGCGGCCCACCATCATTGACGCCCTGAAGACCGCCTTCGGACTGAACGACGCTAAGGTCAAGGTCATCCTCAGGAGTGACTCCCACTATCGTTGAACATGCAGGAGATCGCGCACTGGAGCTCAACTCCGAGTCGTTTGTTGAGTAAATTGTGTAGAAGCGACTGACAGAGCACTCGCCACGGTGTTCTATAACTACCCGGGCACCGCGTCGAGCGCCGCCGTGAAGCTACGCCGGGCCTCATTCCAATGCCGCGCCCGACAGGCGGCCAGCCCCTCTGAATACCTGGTCCGAAGTAACGCCTGCGCTGCTGAAAGCGTCCCTTCCTACCCATGACCTCTAAGACAGCCTGCGGCGTACTCTGTCCGACCACCACGACCCGATCGATCTCGCGAACTTCGACTTTGGCGTCGCCCCTTCGCTTCCGACACCAAAAGCCGGCTGTTGTAGATCCTATTTGCGCCCTCAAGGCGCGAGGCCAGATTAACAGTGTCGCCCAAACGGACGCGACGGCGAAACCCATTTCTCCATCCTCAATCCAACTCGCAGACCTCGATAGAGAAATGTTGCGGCTCAAACAAACTGTCGACGCTATATTTTTTAACCCCTCTGGAAGCTGGAAAAGGAAATGGAAATTGGAAAAGGAAAAAGTAAATGAAAAGTGAAAAGGGAAATTTAAAGGGAAAAGGGAAAGGAAGCAAAGGGAAAAGGAAAAGGGAATTTATATGCGGGTGGGCGGGGAATTCGACCCACTGTTTGAACACTCTCGGAGAAAGTCATGAACATCAACTTGTCTGAATCCAGCCGAGCTAATTCAAAACGCGAACGGAACGAATTGGCAATGCGCGAAGCCATTGCCATATTCAAAGCCGAAGGCGTGCCTTTCAGGCAACCGGATCAGTGGAGTCTCAAATTCGGGCCCTATAACTACTGGCCGGGCACAGGCAAACTCTTCCACGATGGGGAGGAACATGCATTACGGGATCAGGGGCCCGCCGAAATCACCGCGCTACTCAAAGCCCTTAAAGCGTCGGCCCCGCAAGACCGGCCGCCGACCTTCGAATGATTGACGACGCCCGACCGCTTCGCAACTTTCATCAGGAACCCAGAGCTAATTCGGCACCTCCTCGAAATCGGCGACATCGCCGGCGTCGTCCAAAACGGCGAACCGTTCATTTGGTTATCCGAAATTGAGCCTTTCACGGCGGGGGAGAGGAGCCCTCAGATAGGAGCGCGTCGTGCCAGCTCGCGGCGAAAGGACACCTGCCCAAGCTGACCCGTGCAGTTGTTTTAATTCTTCAAGATTCAGTCCCTAGTCGACCAGCCTGGCAACACCGCCTGGTTTGCTTCCAATCCCCCGTTAAAAAAGCGAGGTTCGCCACGCGACCCCAATTCAATCCGTAAACCGCTGATTCAGCGCGAACTTCCGCCCGGACGCGGCCCCATAATTCCGAAATTCATTCCTTCGGCTTCCGAAATCCCTAGCGCCTCACATCCACGATCCCGGGCAACTTGCTCCCGCTTTCTCCAGTCAAGCCGCAATCAATAGAGAAATGTTGCGGCTCAAACAAACTGTCGACGCTATATCTTTTAACCCCTCTGGAAGCTGAAAAAAGGGAAAAGGAAATGGAAATTGGAAAAGGAAATAAAAGGACGAGAAATTTATGTTCGGGAAAAGGTGCCGAATTAGCTCTGGGTCTCCTGATGAAAGTTGCGAAGCGGTCGGGCGTCGTCAATCATTCGAAGGTCGGTGGCCGGTCTTGCGGAACCCAAATGGTCAATTCGCACTCAACCTCGCCCCGGCGAGGTTGCGCCACATCGCTCGCACGACGTGGTCGATCAGGAGATATCCGGTAGGGATTGAACCTACGACCTCTCTCGTGTGAAGGGAACGCTCTCGCGGGCGCGGCCGATGCGCGGTGGGAACAACAAGACTGCCGTTCAGTTTCCACAATTTTTTGCGTGCGGCGCATGGGTGTCTCTTGTTGGCATGAACCCGCCGATCTGAACCGTTCCTGTGATATCTGGCAAACTCTACCGTGACGACAACGAACATTCATTACCCCAACACGGGCCGGCCGAAATCAACGCCCTCCTACGATCGCTCAAACAATCCGTTCATCGTTTCGCGATTTTTCGAACCCAGCGCTGAAGCCTTCATCGAGCCCTCAACTTGGTTCTGGCGGACCGGACGAATTACTGCGCGACTGTTACGGTCCGCGAAAGCGGTGACGCGCATTACGCGCCCAAAAAGGTCACGTTCGTTCGCGTCGAGCCCCTTTCGATACAACTCCTCTTCGGTTGCATCGAGCCAACTCAGTCTCCCAACGGCGTACTTAGGACCCCGCGTCTGTCCGGTGGTGATCCGGGACAACGCTTGCGGGTCTATTTGCGTCGCAAATGCCTGCCTACACTTTACCGCACCCCTGCGGCGCATGGCCGAGACCGCTCGGTGCGATGTCATGTTCCTAACCGCGCAGTAAAAAGCGAGCGCGAACAGTGAAAAGCGAGCCGTGACGGCCAAGTGCGGCGCGCATTTGCTAAAAGTCCGAAGGCCCTCCGCCCCGCAGACCACGCCCTCGCCGTCGACGGTCACAGACGACACAGGAGCGACCGCATAGCGTCGGCGATTTAGCGGGACGCGGTGGCCTTACAAGGGCGTTTTTCATTCACGCAAGAGCCGATCGAGGTTTATGGCTTTGTCAAAATTCTTGGCGGAGTCGAGTCCGATTGGTGCAACCAGCCGTGCAGAGGCAAGGTCTGCCTCAAAAAAAATCGGCGTCGACAAGGATGGCCCCAGTGAGATCGGCACCCCCGAGCTCCGCACCGCGCAGCGATGCGCCCGTGAGGTCGGCTTTCGCCAGCGACGCAAACTCGAGGTTCGCGCGGGACAGATCAGCTTGGCGCATATTAGCGCGGCTAAGATTGGCGGATCTCAATACGGCACGCATGAGGCCCATGGACTGGTTCTTCATGTCGGCGCCCATTTTGGCATTCGCCGAGCGAAACCCCAATCAGACTGGCGCCGGTGAGGTCGGCGACAATACGGGCGTCAGAGAGATCGGCTCTGTCGAGCTTCGCCCGTTGCATTTGGGCGGCGAAGATACTCGCACCGTGCAGGCTTGCGCCGCTAATATCGGCTTCGAGCAGCCAGGCCTGGTCGAGGACTGCGTTGTCGAGCTTCGCACCCGCGAGCTTGGCCTTGTTGAGGCGTGCCGACCGAAAGACAACACCGGACAGATCGAGGCCGGACAAGTCGAGACCCGACAGCTTCTTGTCGGTGAAATCGTTCTGATGAATGGCAAGCGCGGCTTCGACGTCCGCGCGCGTCATCTCGGCGGAAGTCATGTCGGGTGACGTCAAGTCAAGATGCCGCATCATGTCTTGACCCTTCGCTGAAACGATCAGCGTTAGACCGCAGACCGCGAGCGCAGCGGCTCGAAATCCACACCGCATCCCTTTCTCCGCCACAGGAGTGCAACCCTGATCACCTTGCCGGACCGCCGTAGGTGCAGACCTGATTCTCGCACCGTCTAGAACTGCAAACCTCAAGACTAGTATTCGCACCGTCAGCGACCTTCCGTACCCTTTGCCAGTTGCGGCATGTTCAAAAGGCCCGAGTGATGCCCGGGCCTTCTTTGTTCTCACTGCACGATTGCGCGCTCAGTAATCCATGCCACCCATTCCGCCCATGCCTCCGCCTGGACCGCCCGGCATCGCTGCGCTCTGCTTCTTCGGCAGCTCGGCAACCATCGCCTCGGTGGTAATCAGCAGACCCGCGATGGAGGCCGCATCCAGCAACGCGGTCCGCACGACTTTGGTCGGGTCGATGATGCCTTTCGACACCAGGTTCCCATACTCGCCGGTCTGCGCGTCATAGCCGAAGGCGTAGGTTTCCTTTTCCAGGATCTTGCCAACGACGATTGAGCCATCGTCGCCGGCGTTGATCGCGATCTGGCGCGCCGGCCAGGAAATCGCCTTCTTGACAATTTCAATGCCGGTTCGCTGATCGTCGTTGTGGACTTTGAGCTTCTCCAGCGCCTTGATGGCGCGCAGCAGCGCAACGCCGCCGCCTGGCAGGACACCTTCCTCGACGGCGGCACGGGTTGCGTGCATGGCGTCATCAACCCGGTCCTTGCGCTCCTTCACCTCGACCTCGGTGGCGCCGCCGACGCGGAGCACTGCGACGCCGCCGGCGAGCTTGGCCAGCCGCTCTTGCAGCTTCTCGCGGTCGTAGTCGGAGGTCGTCTCCTCGATCTGTGCCTTGATCTGGGCAATGCGCGCCTGGATGTCGGTCTTCTTGCCCGCACCACCGACGATCGTGGTGTTCTCCTTGTCGATCATCACCTTCTTGGCGCGTCCCAGCATATTGATCGTGACGGTCTCGAGCTTGATGCCGAGATCGGCGGAGACCATGGTGCCGGCGGTAAGGATCGCAATGTCCTCAAGCATGGCTTTGCGGCGGTCGCCGAAGCCGGGAGCCTTGACCGCTGCGACCTTGAGGCCGCCGCGCAGCTTGTTGACCACCAGGGTGGCTAGTGCCTCACCCTCTACGTCCTCGGCGATGATCAGCAGCGGCTTGCTCGCTTGCACCACCGCTTCCAGCAACGGGAGCAGCTCTTGCAGCGCCGAAAGTTTCTTCTCGCAAATCAGGATATACGGGTCTTCCATTTCGACCCGCATTTTGTCGGCGTTGGTCACAAAATAAGGCGAGATGTAACCACGGTCGAACTGCATGCCCTCGACCACTTCAAGCTCGGTCTCGAGCGACTTTGCTTCCTCGACCGTGATCACGCCTTCGTTGCCGACCCGTTTCATCGCATCGGCGATGAAGCGACCAATTTCCGCATCGCCATTGGCCGAGATCGTGCCGACCTGGGCGATCTCCTCGTTCGAGGTGACGTTCTTGGAGTTCTTCTCGCAGGTCAGCCACAATGGTCTCGACCGCAAGATCGATGCCGCGCTTGAGGTCCATCGGGTTCATGCCGGCGGCGACAGCCTTGGCACCTTCCCGCACGATCGCATGAGCGAGCACCGTCGCCGTGGTCGTGCCATCACCGGCCTGGTCGGAGGTCTTCGAGAACCTCGCGCACCATTTGGGCGCCCATATTCTCGAACTTGTCTTCGAGCTCGATTTCTTTGGCAACAGTGACGCCATCCTTGGTGATGCGCGGTGCACCGTATGACTTGTCGAGTATGACGTTGCGGCCCTTTGGGCCAAGCGTCACCCTTACCGCGTGCGCAAGCGTGTCGATCCCATGCAACATTCTGTCGCGCGCGTCGACGGAGAATTTCACTTCCTTGGCAGACATCTCAGTATTCCTTTTTGTTCGATCTCATCTTGAGGAGAGCCGGCAGGATGAGAATTATTCGTCGCAGGTTTTCTCGGTCTTGCACGCGGCCCGTGTCGTCTCCTCAGAACAAGAATTTGGAAAGCGAAATCAGGCGACCTTCTTCTTGGCCTCAACGTCGACCATCACGCCCATGATGTCGCTCTCGTCCATAATGAGGTACTCGTGTTCGTCGATCTTAACCTCGAGATACCGACCATTTTCCGAACAGGATGCGTTCGCCGACCTCGACATCGATCGGGATCCGCCTGCCGCTCTCGTCGCGGCCGCCGGGTCCAACGGCAACCACCTTTCCTTGCTGCGGCTTCTCCTTGGCGGTATCGGGAATGATGACGCCGCCGGCGGTTTTCGCCTCGGCATCAATTCGCTCGATGACGATGCAGTCGTAAAGCGGTCGGAGACCCATTGTCCTCCTCCTATTTTCATCAACAAGTACTGGCGAATTGTCTTCAATTGAAGGTCTTCGTTGCCCGATAGTTCGGAGCCCTAAGATCGCGAGCTGTTTTCGAATCTTTTGGACACACCTGTCTTGATAGGTTCAGCAGCATGAGCAGCTGCCTTCTGAGCCAGCGCAGATAGCTCCTTAGTCTGCGCCGATACGGCATCCAATTGCTTGCGCATATGCGCGGTCGACAGTTCGACAAGCTCCGACGGGAGACTTCACACCCAACAGCTCATCGACGTAGTCAAACGCGGCGCGCGTGTTGGTACGGACAACATCGATACACCTTGAGATTGTAGTCCGTCGCGCCCTTGGCAACGGTCGCATAGCCGTTTTTGAGCAGATCAACCGCTTCGTCGCTGGCCACCTTCGCTTTCGTGCAGGCGTCCTTTGCGTGTGCGATGCCCTTGTCGGTCATCTCGCGAAGCTCCGCCGGCACTTCGATTTTCGGCATCTCGAACTTAGACATCGTAGCCCTCGACAGTCAAAAGGGTCAGCCACGCTTTGAAGGGTCCCCATACGCTTTGCTGTTTTGGGTGTTGTGGCGTTCGTAGTGGTCTCGTTCATGACGTTTATCCTCAGGGGACGGGATTGGTTGGACCTCGCGCCGCCGCCCCA
>CAVXDE010000023.1:0-171538 GCA_963760435.1 uncultured Alphaproteobacteria bacterium | reverse complement strand
GCGTCGGCTCTATGCGGAGCATCCGCCCCGCGCGGAATATCTGCTCACCAGCAAGGGGAGGGAACTGCGTCCCGTCTTGCGAGCATTGCGTGAGTGGGGTGAGACGCATACCGGGTGAGCGCTTACCCCCGCGCGTTCTGTAGAGAGGCCGGTGAGGAGCCACGTGGGCCGCGGTCGCGGCGCAGGCGTGTCGGCTACGCAGTCCGACCCGTCTCGAAAAATGTCAGCGCAGCGCCGCGGCGATGTTGCCGCCGTCCACGGTCATCACGTTGGCGGTCGTCTTCAGCGCCAATGCCTGATCGACGAAGGCCTGAGCCACGTCGTCCGCAGTCACTTCGCGACCGAGCAGGTTGCCACTCATGTACTCCTGCTCGCTGACGCCGCGCGACTTGGAACGCGCCGCGATCATGTCGTCGGTCAAGAGGCCGGAGCGAATACGATCGGCGTTGACCGCGTTGGCGCGAATGCCCTGTGGGCCGTAGTCGAGCGCGTACTGGCGCATCAGCAGCAGTGTCGCCGCTTTGGGCAATCCATATGGGCCGAAATTGGGTCCCGGATTGACCGCTTGCTTGGAGACGTTGAACAGCAGGCAACCGCCGGTGTCCTGCGCCAGCATGATTTTGACCGCCGCCTGCGCCACGCGCTGATGGCCGTAGAAGTTGAGTTCAAAGCTCGCGCGCAGAACGGCTTCATCAACCTCGCCAATTCGGCCCTGCCAGGCGGCGCCCGCATTGGAAACGACGATATCAACGCCGCCGAATGTTCCTGCCACGCGGGCGAACGCAGCGATGACCGAGGCTGGATCGGTCACGTCGCAACGCGCGGCCATCGCGGCTCCGCCGATATGGCGTGCTTGGCGTCGCGCCGCCTCTTCATCGAGGTCGAGCAGCGCGACCTCGGCGCCGGCCGCCGCAAAGGCGCGCGCCGTCGCGCTTCCGATCGTGCCGGCGGCACCGGTGACGACCGCGATCTGCCCGGCCAGCGGTTTTTCCGCCTGTTTGCCGAGCTTGGCTTGCTCGAGTGACCAGTACTCGACATCGAACATATCGGCTTCGGAGATCGACTCGAACCGGCCAACCGCCTCGGCATCGGTAATCGTCTCGATGGCAGCTTCGGCAAGATCGGCGGCGACCGCGGCGGCGGCTTTGCTGCGTCCGAGCCCGAACAGGCCCAGTCCAGGAACGAGGACGACCCGGGGCAGGGGGTCGAGCATGCGCTTGCTGCCATGACAGCGAGCATTGTTGGAGTCGAAATACGCGCGATAACGCGTCGCGAACGCGGCAACGGCCGTCCTGACGGTTTGCTTGAACTGGTCTTCGCGTCCGTCCTCGGGCGCAGGCACGACCAGCGGCCAGTTCTTCGTCCGGATGGTGTGGTCGGGCGTGACCACGCCGGCTTGGCTGTAACGCGCAAGCTCCGCACCATTGACGTAGTTGAGCACGGTCGGACCGCTACGAAAATCAAGGATCAGGCGCCAGTTCGCGCCATTGTTGTTCGCATCGGGCAGGCTGCAGGCCCCGCGCACGATCGGCGCGACCCGATCCACGGAGCTTAGTTGTTGTGGAAGCTGCGATGTCACGAACACGCTCGTGCGGCCGCGCCGCAGCCGCGTCTCGGCGCGCGAGACCATGTCGATCATGCGTTCATAGGCTTCGCGCGCGGTCTCGCCGAAGGTGAAGATCCCGTGCTTGTGCAGGATCAATCCGCGCGCATCGGACATTGCCTCGAACACATCGGCCGCCTTCTTGGCCAGCGCGAAGCCCGGCATGATGTACGGCACGATGCCCATTTGGCCGTCGTAGACCTCGGACGAGATGGCTTCGCCATCCGGCTGATCGATGAGGCTCAACACCGCCGTGGCATGCGTGTGATCAACGAACTTGTGCGGCAGGAATGCATGCAGCAGAGTCTCGACGGACGGCGTTGGTGCATTCGGTTCGATCAGATTGGCACGCTGGATCGCGACCATTTCCTCGTCGCTGAGCGCGTCGCGTGTGCGCAGGCGACGCAATGGCTCGAGCCGCACCGCGGGCAAGCCGGGCGGCTCGATCTGCGCCATGTCCCAGCCCGAGCCTTTGACACACAGCACCTCCGTCTCATCTCCCATGAGATCGGATAGGCGCAGTTTCACCGACGTGTTGCCGCCGCCATGCAGAACGAGCTTGGGGTTCTGCCCGAGCAGTCGCGTCGTGTAGATGCGCAACGCGAGGTCAGCCGGAATGCCGCGGCCCGCGTAGCGGGCCACGAGATCCTGAGCTTCGGCTTCGACGAAGCGGCTCTCCATCACGTCCTCGCGGGCGCGAGTTGCGCCGTTCAGTTCGGGACTTGTTTGAGCATGATCTTTTCCGAAAACCGGTATCCACCCCGCATCGGGTGCGGGGCAGGCTTTTTCGGGATCATGCTCTAACGCCCGCCGAGCAGGCGCTTCGCCCACCAGCCCGTGCGGCGCGGCTTGTTCTCAGCCTCGCTGGCGGGCTCAGGTGCTGGTTCCGGCCCGTGAGCGGGCACCTCGCCCTCGGAGGCAGGCGACGACGCATCTGGGCTCTCGACCGGGAACGTCACCGCCTCACGAATCGTGGAGCGGCGTCGTGGCGCGTCGCTTGGCGCAACGACTTCCTCGGGCTGATGTGGGGGGACTGCCGGGCCGCCGAAATCGGCGATCGCGGTTGCGAGCTCCGGCTCGATCGCCGGTACCGATTCGGCCGCAGGAAGGTCGATCCCGCTGACTTCGTCCGAGGGCGCCTCGTCGCCTGGATGCGCCGGATAGGCGTCCTGCCCGACCGGACCATCGCCACGTCGATTGCGGCGGCCACCGCGTCGCCCACGGCGTCGGCGCTTGCGCCCGTCACCGGTTTCGTCATGACCGGCGTGGACCTCGCCTGCGTCGGGTCCCTGGTCTTCGGCATCGGCGTCGGGTTCGCCGGCCTCCTCGCCGTCAACGGGGACCATGCCGGGAGCCTCGGAAAGGGCGCCGGCCGCGGGAGCTTCGCCCGCGCGCGGTTCACTGCCGCGTCGTCCGCGGCGCCGTCGGCGTCGGCGTCCGCGGCCGCCTTCCTGGCGCGCTTCGTCAGCCGGCGCGTGGGCGTCCCCGAAGCTCTCGACCTCTTCGACCTCTTCGACCTCACCCTCGTCAGCTTCCGCCTCGGCTTCGGCCGCGACGTCCGGTTCGTCGGCAACTTCGACCGGCGGCTCTTCGTCTTCAGGCTCTTCAGTGGCCGGCGCGGGGGTTTGCTGAGCGATGGCACGGGCCTGATCGACCGTGTGCACCTGCTCGCCGCGTTCGATCAGGAACGGCTGCTGGCCCGCCATCCCGGCATCGGCATTGACCGTGATCGTGATCTGGAAGCGCTGTTCGAGATCACGCAGATGGCCGCGCTTGTGATTGAGCAGGTAGAGCGCAATGTCGCTCTTCGTGCGAACGACCAGATTGTGGGTTGCGCCGCGCAGCAGCGTTTCTTCGATAACGCGCAACAGTTGCAGGGCGACCGAGGCGACCGAACGAACGTGACCCGTGCCGCCGCACACGGCGCATTTGTCGGTCGAGCTTTCCAGCACGCTCGCCCGGATGCGCTGGCGCGACATTTCCATCAGGCCGAAATGCGAGATGCGGCCCACCTGGATGCGCGCGCGGTCGTTCTTGAGCGCATCCTTGAGACGGCGCTCGACCGAGCGGTTGTTGCGCTTCTCGTCCATGTCGATGAAGTCGATGACGATGAGGCCGGCAAGATCGCGCAACCTCAGTTGCCGGGCAACTTCGTCGCAAGCTTCCAGGTTGGTCTTGAGCGCGGTGTCCTCGATGTGGTGCTCACGCGTCGCGCGACCGGAGTTGACGTCGATCGCAACCAGCGCCTCGGTCTGATTGAGCACGATGTAGCCGCCGGAGCGCAGCTGCACGACCGGCGAGAACATGGCGTCGAGCTGGCTTTCGATCCCGTAGCGCGAAAACAGCGGCTGGTTGTCGCGATCGAACCGCACATTGCGAACGTGACTCGGCATCAACATGCGCATGAACGCGCGCGCTTCCGTGTAGGCTTGTGAACCGGCCACCGCGATTTCATCGATGTCTTTGGTGTAGAGATCGCGCAGCGCGCGCTTGACCAGCGAGCCTTCCTCATAAACCAACGTCGGAGCAGTGGAACGCAATGTCAGATCGCGGACCGTCTCCCACACCCGCAGCAGATATTCGAAGTCGCGCTTGATCTCGAGCTTGGTGCGCGACGCGCCGGCGGTGCGCAGGATCACCCCCATGCCTTCGGGGACCTCCAGGTCCTGGGCGACTTCCTTGAGCCGCATGCGGTCGCGCGCATCGGTGATCTTGCGCGATATACCGCCGCCGCGCGCCGTATTGGGCATCAGCACGCAATACCGTCCGGCCAGCGACAAGTAGGTCGTCAGCGCCGCGCCTTTGGTGCCGCGCTCTTCCTTGACCACCTGCACCAGCAGCACCTGCCGGCGCTTGATCACCTCCTGGATCTTGTATTGGCGCCGTGACCGCGGCATGCGGTCCGCAATCTCTTCGAGCGCATCGGCGCCGCCGACCGACTCGACGACGTCCTCCTCCTCGGTCACCTGCACGTGTTCGGCATGGTCCTCCTCGACGTCAGGCGCGGCGGCGCTGACGTCTTCCGCCGTGGCGGAGGACCCGGCAAACGGCAGCTCGTCGTCGTGCTCCGCCGAGCTCGTGGCGAAAAACGGTTCTTCTGCAGGAGAGGTTTCGGAAGATGGGTGCGCTTCGATTGGCTCGGGCTCCCAGGCGTCAACCGGGACCGGAATATCGGCGTTCGGGTGTTCGCCGCTGGGCTCGAATTGCGTGGCTTCTTCGGCGGCATCGGCCGCGAAGGCGACCTCTTCGGCTGCGGCCTCGTCCGCTTGCGCGTCGAGCAGCAAGTCCTCGTCAGCGTCCGCCTCGGAGTCCGCAACGATCTCCTGGATGCGCTCGCGCGGCTGCTTGGCTGCGCTCGGCCGCCGGCGTCCGCGGTCAGCACGACGCTCGGCTTCGGCCTCGGCTGCGCGGTGTGCGCGCTCCTCTTCCTCGATCAGCGCTTGCCGATCGGCAACCGGGATCTGATAGTAGTCGGGATGGATTTCGCTGAACGCCAGGAAGCCGTGGCGGTTGCCGCCGTAGTCGACGAAAGCCGCCTGCAGCGATGGTTCGACCCGGGTTACCTTGGCGAGATAGATGTTACCGCGAAGCTGTCGGCGCTGGGCCGATTCGAAGTCAAACTCCTCGACCCGATTTCCGCGCAGCACCACAACTCGGGTTTCCTCCGGGTGGGCCGCGTCGATGAGCATTTTGTTGGCCATTGAATTGTCTCTGTGCGGTGGATCGCGCGCGTGCAGAGGACCCGGGAGCGGGCCTTCCGCGCGGCGCCGAGCGCACCGAATGGGGGTTGAATGTTAAAACTTGGGCTTCTGCCGGTCTTTGGATGAACCTGGGTGCTGTGCACCCGCGCAGCCTGTAGGCCGCGACGCCGTCGATCCCACGTCGGAATCGATCACCCTTTTGGGTGGAGATGAATTGATTGCAGGATCGTGGATTTCGGAGACCCTGCGTGGCTGTCCTCATGACCGTACCTTGCGCCCTTGCCGACGGCGCCGGCGCGCCGTCACGGGTTCTTGTTTGTTGACGGCGCGACCGGACCCAAACAGGGTCAGGTCCGAAAACTGGCCCGCAGCCGATCGAATTCGGTCTACCGGGGTCCGCTCTCAGGTCATCCGGAAAGAAGGACTTTCCCGCCGCATGGCTCGAAGCGCTTCGGTATCGACCTGAGTGCAATCAAACCGTTGGCTGGTTGCCTGAATGCGGCAGAACCAGAATCGAGAACCGTCAACGTAACTTAAATAGGGCCAGTCGCGGGCGATTGGCAAGCCGGTAGAGCTGGATGATGCCAACGCGACGCCGTTGGCCGTATGATCTGCCGAGAACACGAGGGCACGTCGTAACCAGATTTAATTCTAAAACAATATATTTATCAGTTAGTTACAATGTATATCTCATGTTTAACATGATGATAGAGCCATCGACCTTTGTTATCAAGCGAAGGATCGCCGCTGGGGATCACTTTCCTACCGATTGACTCTGGCGAGGCCTTATCCACCGTCGCCGCCGTGCCACACTTCTTAACATTCGGCCGCCCGCGATTAGCGCAGGATTAACCGCACGCGCCTATTGGAGTAGAAAAAATGGGATCCTGAACGGCATCCTCATCGGCTGGAAACGACCGCAAAAACGGCGAGAGAGGCGCTGGTGATCGCTCAAGTGACGCGTTTGATCGCCGCTTGCCTGGTCCTGTCGGTCGCTTGCGCTTTAGCCCGGGCGCAGGACGCGCCCGAGGCGCCTGCGGCTAACGTTGTGGCCGCGCCGGCGAGCGCCGAGGCCGACGAGCCCAGCGTGATCGCGGCGCGCGTCGGCGGCGACAAAAATCAGACGCGGATCGTGTTCGATCTCAGCCGCAAGGTCGACATGCGCGCCTTCGCGCTGGCAGATCCCTACCGGTTGGTCATCGATCTTCCCCAGATGCGTTTCCAACTGCCACCGCAGGCGGGTGAGGCCGCCAAAGGCTTGGTGAAGGCCTTTCGGTTCGGACTCATGAAGAAGGGCGGTTCCCGCATCGTCCTCGACCTGACGGCCCCGGTGCGGCTCGACAAATCGTTCGTGCTTGACCCAGCCGACGGTCAGCCCGCTCGTCTGGTCCTGGACCTGTCCGCCGTCGACCGCCCGGCATTCTTGCGTGCCGTCGCCTTCGACAATCGGCCGCGGACCGACATTGGAGCTGTTTCCAAGCCCGCCAGCGACGGCGCGGGTGCGACGAATGATTCGCGCCCCGTGATCGTGCTCGACCCTGGCCACGGCGGGATCGATGAGGGGGCGCACGCGGCGACCGGCGAAGCCGAGAAGAACGTGGCGCTCGATTTTGCCCTCAGGCTGCGCGACAAGCTTGAGCAGAGCGGGAAGTATCACATCGAGATGACGCGAAGCGACGACACGTTCGTTGCGCTCACGGACCGGGTTCAGTTCGCCCGCGCGCATCGGGCCCAGCTCTTCATCTCGCTGCATTGCGATGCGCTGGCGCGCGGGGAAGGGGACGCGCAGGGCGCAACGGTCTACACGCTCTCCGATCACGCCTCCGACGCGGAGGCGGCCCGGCTCGCCGAAGCCGAGAATCGGGCCGACATCATTGCGGGGGTCGATCTCTCGAGCGAACCCAATGAGATTGCCGATATCCTGATCGATCTGGCGCAACGCGAGACGCGCTCGTTCACGACCCATTTCGCGCGCGCGCTGGTGGGCGACCTGAAGAACGCAATTCGCCTGCACAAGCAGCCGCTGCGGTCCGCCGGTTTCCGGGTTCTCAAGGCGCCGGATGTGCCTTCCGTCCTGATCGAGCTTGGTTTCGTGTCGAACCGGGCTGACTTCAAGGAGTTGATGTCGGAAACGTGGCGGGCGCGAGCAGCCGATTCCATAACCCATGCCGTGAACGACTATTTTAGTCGGCGAATGGCGGGCGCTGCCCGCGCGGTTGGCCGCGAATGATGGGTGATCGGCCTCAGTTTGAACATAAAACCGCGCGACGAAGCGAACGGGTGGGGTGTGGCGACGCCGGTTCGGGCAGTCTGCAAGTTTCACACCTGTAAAATTTGTGAGCACAGGCCACGCGATCCCATCGCGGCGGCCAGATTGGGAAGCTCATGAGACTGCTGTTCCGTTTCTTTGGCTTTTTGTTCGCCGCCGGGACAATCCTGTTTCTGGTCGCAGTGGGTGCGATCTCCGGGCTGTTGTGGCATTTCTCGCAAGGCTTGCCTGATTATACGCAGCTGCGCGATTACGAGCCGCCAGTGATGACGCGGGTGCACGCGGCCGACGGGTCATTGATCGCCGAGTATGCGCACGAGCGGCGCCTCTACCTTCCGATCCAGGCGGTGCCGAAGCTTGTCACCAACGCCTTCATCTCGGCCGAAGACAAGAACTTCTACGAGCACAACGGCCTGGATTTCAGCGGTATCATGCGGGCCGGCCGCGTGTTCCTGGAGAACTACGGCTCGCACCGTCGCCCGCAGGGCGCGTCGACCATCACGCAGCAGGTGGCCAAGAACTTCTTGCTCACCAACGAGGTCTCCTTCGAGCGCAAGATCAAGGAAGCGCTGCTCGCGATTCGTATCGAGCGGACCTATTCGAAGGACCGCATCCTCGAGCTCTATCTCAATGAAATCTACCTGGGCTTCGGCGCATACGGGGTCGCGGCGGCATCGCTCCTGTATTTCGACAAGTCGGTCCAGGAGCTGACAATTCCGGAGGCCGCGTATCTGGCAGCGCTGCCGAAGGCACCGAGCGACCTGCATCCGTTCCGCAACCGCGACCGTGCCATCGAGCGCCGCAACTACGTAATCGATCGCATGCGGGAGGATGGCTACATCACCGCAGCGCAGGCGGAGGAAGCGCGCAAGTCGCCACTGAACGTGACCGTGCGCACGCGCGGCGCACACATCGCCGGCGCCGAGTACTTCGCCGAAGAGGTACGCCGCGCGGTGATGGAGAAATATGACGAGAAGCGCCTGTATGAAGGCGGGCTCTCGGTTCGCACGACGCTCGATCCGAAAATGCAGGTGATGGCCCGCAAGGCGTTCGTCGACGGGCTCGTCGCGTTCGATGAACAGCAGGGCTATCGCGGGGCGATCAGCAAGGTCGATGTATCGGGAGACTGGGGCGTCAAGCTCGCGGACGTGCATGCGTACACCGACATCGCGCCCTGGCGGCTTGCGGTCGTGCTCAACGTCAGCGATCAGGCTGCACGCATTGGTTTCCAGCCGGCGCGGGAACCGGGCGGCGCGGTAGTGCGCGATCGGCAGGTCGGCAACATTCCGCTCGACGGCGTGAAGTGGGCCAAGCAGGCGTCCGATAAATTTCGCCCGGTCGCGAAGGTCAGTCAGGTGCTCAGCCCGGGCGACGTGATCTATGTCGAGCCGAGCGCTCAGGACGCGACGCAGTACCGGTTGCGGCAACCGCCGGAAATCTCCGGTGCCATGGTGGTGATGGATACGCAGACCGGCCGCGTGCTCGCGATCGTCGGCGGTTTCTCATTCGACCAGAGTCAGTTCGACCGTGCCACCCAGGCCATGCGCCAGCCGGGGTCGTCGTTCAAACCGGTCGTCTATTCCACCGCGCTGGACAATGGATATACGCCCTCGACCGTGGTGATGGATGCGCCAATCGAGATCGACCAGGGCCCGGGTTTGCCCCCGTGGCGCCCGGAGAACTACTCGGCAGGCCACTTCTACGGACCACAGACCCTGCGGTTCGGCATCGAGCAATCGCGCAACGTCATGACGGTGCGGCTCGCGCAGGAGGTTGGCATGCCGTTGATCGCTGAATACGCGCGCCGCCTTGGTGTCTACGACAATCTGCCCAACTATCTGGCGTACGCGCTGGGAGCTGGCGAAACTACGGTGATGCGGCAGGTCACGGCGTATTCCATGTTCGCCAATGGCGGACGGCGCATTCAGCCGACCTTCATCGACCGCATCCAGGACCGTTACGGGCACACGATCTACAAGCATGACTCGCGTGACTGCCGCGGCTGCGATGCGCAGGCCTGGAGCAATCAGCCCGAGCCGACGCTTGTGGATCACCGCGAGCAAGTGCTTGATCCGATGACCGCGTACCAGATCACCTCGATGCTGGAAGGTGTCGTGCAGCGCGGCACCGGCACGGCACTACGTGCAGTGGGCAAGCCAATCGCTGGCAAGACCGGCACGACCAATGAGGAAAAGGATGCATGGTTCGTCGGTTACACTCCGGAGATCGCGGTCGGTGTGTATATCGGCTACGACAAGCCGCGTCACATTGGCCGTGGTGCCACGGGTGGCCACTTGGCCGCTCCGATCGTGCGCGATTTCCTGAAGGTGGCGCTCGCCGACAAGCCTGCGCTGGAGTTCCGCGTTCCGCCCGGGATCAAGCTCATTCGCATCGATCCCAAGAGCGGATTGCGCGCTGCTCCGGGTCAGCCGGGGGCGATCCTCGAGGCGTTCAAGCCCGGCACGGCACCGCCCGACTACAATGCGGTTATTGGCGCCATGAACCCGGACGGCACGCCGGTTGCGGTCAGTCCGGAAGCTGAAAGCGCCGCGCGTACCGGAAGGGGCCTCTGGTAACAGTCGGTCGGCCAGCTCATCGGCTGGCGCGCCGGGCCTCCGGCATCGCCTCAGCAACTACGGCGCTTTGCGCGCCAGGCACGACTTCGTCGGTGCGCACTTCGAAGCGCTTGAGCGTGTTTGCCCCAAAGCTCGTGCTGATGGCCACGTCCGCCGCGTCACGCCCGCGCGCGATCAACACACGCCCGATGCGCGGAATGTTGTGACGCGCGTCGAAGGTATGCCAGCGGCCGCCCAGGAACACCTCGAACCAGGCGCTGAAGTCCATCGGCTCCGGCTCTGGCGGCACACCGATATCGCCGAGATATCCGGTGCAGTAACGCGCCGGGATATTCATGCAGCGGCAGAAGGTGACGGCGAGGTGGGCGAAGTCACGGCACACGCCGCGTCCTTCGCTCAGCGCGTCCGTCGCGCCCTTTTTCGGACCAGCGTGCTGATATCCGAATTCAATATGTGAATGGACGAAATCGCAGATGGCCTGTACGCGCCGCCAGCCGCGCGGAGTCTTGCCGAACAGCTCCCAGGCTTTGTCCATCAGCCGGTCGGTCTCGCAATAGCGGCTCGCGAGCAGGTAGACCAAGCTGTCATGGGGTAGATCGGCGACCGCATGTTCCTCCGCCGCGAGATCAACGCGATCTGGAAGACCGGTATCACTGACAATGGCGTTGGATGCCACCCGCAGCGGTCCCTTTGGCGCGAGCAGGCGGGTGCATCGATTGCCGAAGCTGTCGATATATGAGGTGACCGATCTCGCGGGCGTTACGCGCAGACGGTCAGGTGTGACGAGATCAGTCGCGCGCGAGGGATGCACGTTGACCATGAAGATCATGGGCGTCGGCTCAGCGCATTCGAACGTCATGTCGAAACCAATATGCAACTGCATGTGTTCGTCCTTTGAAAATCGGCCCGCAGCGGCAACAGCGGCGGCCCTAGATCCGGGGGCGAGGCCTTTTGTCCCTATGTAAGGCGAGACTGTGATTGTGCCTGCCCAAATAACGGGCACTATAGTCCTTTCGCTATGCACCATCACCCTTATCGCGCAACCGCTTGGCGGATTGCATCAGAGCGGAGCATCGCCTACATCGTGGCGGCACAAAAATCAGTGATCTGGAACACATGCGCGCTGAAGCTGAGAATCTCGTTGATGAAATCAAGCAGTCGGTCGGGCTGCTGAGGAGGCATCTTTGACGTCGATAAGGCACGCGCGCGATTAGCTGAGCTCAACAGCCAGGCCGAGGACCCCAACCTCTGGAACGATACGCAGCGCGCCCAGCGCGTGATGCAGGAGCGCACGCTGCTGGAAGATCAGCTGACCTCGATCAATCGCATCGAGCGCGAGCTTGATGATCAGATCACGCTAATCGAGCTGGGTGAGAGCGAAAAGGACTCAGGCGTCGTTGTCGACGCTGAGGCCGCATTGCGCAAGCTCAAAGACGAGGTCGCACGCCGCGAGCTAGAGGCATTGCTGTCGGGCGAAGCCGACGCCAACGACAGCTATCTGGAAGTGCATGCCGGCTCCGGTGGCACGGAAAGTCAGGACTGGGCCTCGATGTTGCTGCGCATGTACACCCGCTGGGCGGAGAAGCACGGCTACAAGATCGATTATCTGGAAGAGACGCCGGGAGAAGAGGCCGGCATCAAATCGGCGACCATCCAGGTCAAGGGCCACAATGCGTTTGGCTGGTTGAAGACGGAAGGCGGCGTGCACCGGCTGGTGCGCATCTCACCATTTGATTCCAACGCGCGCCGGCATACGTCGTTTGCCGGCGTCACAGTCTATCCGGTGGTCGACGACCGCATCGTTGTCGACATCAAGGAAGCCGACGTTCGCACCGACACGATGCGATCAGGCGGGGCCGGCGGCCAGCACGTCAACAAGACTGAATCGGCGATCCGCCTCACCCATATGCCCACCGGCATTGTGGTGGTGTGCCAGAACGATCGCTCGCAGCATCGCAATCGAGCCCAGGCCTGGCAGATGCTGCGCGCCAAGCTCTACGAAGCCGAGCTGAAGAAACGCGAGGAGCAGGCTGCGGCCGAGCAGGCGGCCAAGACCGACATCGGCTGGGGTCATCAGATCCGCAGCTACGTGCTGCAGCCCTATCAGATGGTGAAGGATCTGCGCACCGGCGTCTCGACGTCCAATACTGGGGCGGTGCTCGACGGCGATCTCGACGAATTCATGGGCGCGACGCTGGCGCATAAGGCCTTTGGTGGGCCGCCGGCGCAGGTCGACGACGTGGATTAGCCGCCCAATCCAACCAATCGCGGTTTGCTCAGGAGGAAACGATGTCTCGCCTGGTTGCCGGCTTTGCCTCATCGCACAGTGTCATGCTGACCTGCACGCTGCATGATTGGCAGAACGGCTTCAAAGTTCATGATCTCAAGGGCCGCTATTTCGACCGCGAGGGCAATTCATGTTCGTATGAGGAGCTGCTGGCGCGAGCTCCGGCAAATGCCCAGGAATTGGTGAGCGACGAAGCGATCGCCCAGCGCTATCAGGAGGTGCGGGAGGCGATCGAGCGCATGAAGGCTGATGTGCAGGCCGCCAAGCTCGATGTGCTGATCATCTGTGGCGATGACCAGCATGAATTGTTCAACGACGATCTGATGCCCCCGCTCGCCGTCTACTACGGCGAGACCATCCGCAACCCGGCGCGCACCCCGGTTCCGGCGGACGCCTGGTACAAGCAGGCGCAGATGCGGCGCATGGAAGACAAACAGGACGCCCACTATCCTTGTCACCCCGCGTTGGCTCTGCACCTGATCCACGGTCTCGTCGAGCGCGAGTTCGATGTCACCAGCATGAAGGCGATGCGCAAAGAGCAGTACGAGGGGCACGCGTTCTCGTTCATGCATCGTTTCTACCTGGCGGAAGGCATGGTCCCGATCGTGCCGATCATGCTCAACACCTACTATCCGCCAAACCCGCCGACGCCGGCGCGTTGTCTTGCGCTCGGGACTGCCATCGGCGAACTGATCAAGAGTTTCCCCGGCGACCTGCGCGTCGGCTTCATGGCCTCGGGTGGGCTCAGCCACTTCCAGGCCGAAGAGGATCTCGACGATGCGGTGATCGCTGCGATGCGCCGCAAGGATCTCGACTTCCTCGCCAAGCTCAACCCAAAGCGGCTGCAGGCCGGCAGCTCGGAAATCCGCAACTGGCTGGTGCTCGCTGGAGCCGCGCGGGACCTCGACATGGAGTGGGTGTCCTACACGCCCGGCTATCGCACGCCGGCGCTGACCGGAACCGGCCTCGGTTTTGCCACTTGGAAGCCGGCGGCTGCGGCCTGAAACCGGGATTGCTCCGCCCCGACCAATCGATGATGATTGGGCGCATGGCCCGGAAAAGTGGGCACCGGTTTTCCGGTAAGGACATGCGCAAATAAGGACGTGCGCTGCGAAAAACGCGGCGGCGAGGGAGGAGCGAATGCGTCGTCTGTGTGCCCTGGCGGCGGGGTTTGTTTTTGCGATTGTCGCGGTCTCCCATGCCGCAGCCGATGACTATCCGTCGCGACCCATCAAATGGGTGGTCGGTTATCCGGCCGGAGGCACGACCGACATTCTGGCACGGCTGATCGGCCAGTGGCTGTCGGAGCACGTGGGCCAGCAGGTCATCATCGAAAACCGGCCGGGGGCCGGCAACAACATCGGCACCGAGGCGGTGATCAATGCGCCGCCGGACGGCTACACGGTGCTGCTCGTCAATCCGGCGAACGGGATCAACACATCGCTCTATAAGAAGCTTAATTTCAATTTCGTCCGTGATATCGCGCCGGTTGCCGGACTAACGCGCGTCCCCAACGTGATGGAAATCAACCCGGACATCCCAGCCAAGACCGTGCAGGAATTCATCGACTACGCCAAGGCACATCCCGGCAAGATCAACATGGCGTCCTCCGGCAACGGCACGTCGGTGCATCTCTCGGGCGAGCTGTTCAAGATGATGACCGGCGTCAACCTTCAGCACGTGCCTTATCGCGGGGCGGCGCCGGCGCTCACCGATCTGATCAGCGGGCAGGTGCAGCTCATGTTCGACAACATGCCGTCCTCCATCGAGCATATCCGCGCCGGAAAGCTGCGGGCACTCGCGGTAACGACCGCGGTGCGCTCGCCGGCGCTCCCCGACGTTCCGACCGTGGCCGAAACCGTGCCCGGCTACGAGGCGAGTGCATGGTTTGGCATGGGTGCGCCGAAAGGAACCCCGCCGGAGATCATCAACAAACTCAATAGCGCGATCAACGCGGCGCTGGCCGATCCCAACATCCAGGCGCGCCTCGCTGATCTGGGGGGAACCGTGATGGCGGGAACGCCTGCGGATTTCGGCAAGGTGATCGCCGATGAGACGGACAAATGGAGCAAGGTCGTCAACGCGGTCGGCGTCTCGGTGGAGTAAGTCCATGCGCGCATTTCGCTATGCCATGCCTGGGCTCATCGCCCTCTGCTTGCTCACGCTCCAGCCCGCGGCGGGCGCCGATAAGTATCCAAGCCGGCCGGTGCATTTCATCGTCGGGTTCACCGCGGGCGGCCCCACCGACATCGTCGCACGTATCGTCGGCGAATGGCTGTCCGACTATCTGGGTCAGCAATTCGTGGTCGAGAACCGGGCCGGCTCCGGCGGGATGATCGCGGCCAATGCGGTGGTCAACGCGCCGCCCGACGGCTACACGATCTTGTTTGTCGCTCCCAACAATGCGATCGGAGCGTCGCTCTACAAGAACCTGCCATTCAACTTCCTGCGCGATACCGTCCCGGTCGCCGGCATCATGCGGCTCGCCAATATCATGGTGGTGCCGCCGTCGCTGCCCGTGCACAGCGTTGCCGAATTCATCGCCTATGCCAAAGCGCACCCGGGCGAGCTGAGCTTCGCGTCGTCGGGAAACGGCACTTCGGTGCACATGTCGGGCGAGCTATTCAAGGCGATGACCGGGATCAACATCGTCCATGTGCCGTATCGCGGATCGTCGGCGGCATTTCCTGATCTGATGACCGGTAAGGTCCACGTCATGTTCGACAACCTGCCGGGATCGATCGAATTCGTCCGATCCGGACAACTGCGCGCGCTGGGCGTGACGACGGCCAAGCGCTCGGATGTGCTACCGGACGTGCCGGCGATTGGTGAAATCGTGCCTGGCTACGAGGCGAGCGTCTGGTACGGGATCGCGGCGCCCAGGGCCACTCCGCCGGACGCGATCGACACGCTGAACAAGGCGATGGCGGTCGCGCTCGCCGATCCGAAAATGAAGGCCCGCCTGGCGGAGCTCGGCGGGATCCCGATGCCGATGTCGCCTGACGAGTTCGGCAAACTCGTTGCCGACGAGACCGAGAAGTGGGCGAAGGTCGTGAAGTTTGCCGGAATATCGGTGGAGTAACCGCGGGTCCGGTTACTGACTGGCGATCAGCCCCAGTTTCTCGCCCGCATGCAGGAACTTCTGCGGGTTGACGGCATCGCCGTCGATGCGGGTCTCGTAATGCAGGTGGGGGCCAGTGGAGCGGCCGGTCGAGCCGATCTCGCCGATGACTTGGCCGATCTTGATGCTCTGTCCAACTTTGACGTCGATCTTGGACATGTGGCCGTAGCGGGTGGCGAAGCCGTTGCCGTGATCGATCTCGACCATGCGGCCGTAGCCACCGCTCCAGCCCGCTTCGGTGACCGTTCCGGCGGCGGTCGCGTGCACTGGATCACCGCTGTCGCCGCGGAAGTCGATCCCGGTGTGCATCGCCGGCTTGCCGATGAACGGGTCCGTGCGCACGCCGAAACCTGAGGACTCGTCAAGCTCGCCCTCGACCGGCTTTCGCAACGGCACGGTCGCCAATGTCCGGGTCAGGCGCTCGAGATGCGCGCGGGCCTGGTGGATGCGCGCGACATGGCGTTCGAAATTGCCATCGTTGACGAGCTTCACGGGAATGAACGGGCCGCCAATCCCCTCGGGCTTTCCGACCCGTACTCCGACGTCGTTGAGCGCGGTGCGCAGGCGCTGCGCTTTGCCCTCGAAGTTCTCTTCCATTGCGGCGAGGGTGGCGGTCTCGCGTGTGTCCACGCGATCGAGCGACTCATTGAGCCGTGCCAATACAGCGACCGGATCAGGCTTGCGGCCCATCAGCCGCGCGAACAGCGCTGAAAATCCGCGCGGTTCGAGCCAAGCCCCTTTGTCATTCCCGGCAGCGTCGGGCTTGCGCGATTTCCCCGCGCCACCGTTCGGGTCGGCGAGGGTGCCGAGCATATTGGCTCTGCCTTCGAGGATCGACTGGCGTTTAACGATCTGCTCGAGCTTGGTGGAGATCTGATCCTGGTCGACTTTTTCCCGGCTCGCGGCCCGATCGATGCGCAGCCGCATCTCGGCGATGCGGTCTTCGTAGGATGACTGGACCTCGGCTTGATGTTTCATGAGACGGCGCAGCGCGTCGTCGTGAAATGCCAGATAGGTGGCGCTGAGCGTGGTCCAGGCGGCGAGCAGCACCAGGGTGCCGACGATGGTCCAAAACGCAACGCGTCCCAGGCGCACCTGGCCCCCGGGGCGCCCCATCAGGCGACTGGCCGGTGCGTTCGGCCGGCTAATGTCGCGCGTCGCTGGCGCGCCCCCGCGGGCCGGATTGTTCGCATGCGGATGATGATGGTCGTAGTGATCCGCGGGCCGGCCCTGGCCATCACGGCCGCGCGCAGCACGCTCACCGGCAAGCTGGTGAGATTCCGGCCTGTAGGACATCAACGCTCCCCGGCGGCCGTTTCTCGCCCGCCCCCTCTTCCCCGGCGCCGATTGGAGCAAAGCCGCGTTAAAGAACTGCAAACAGAATCACTCTTTCAACGCGCGCGCCGCCGCGAGCACCTCCTCGGCGTGGCCGTCGACCTTGACCTTGGGCCAGATTTGGACGATCCGCCCATCCGGGCCGATCAGCACCGTGGTCCGGGTAATTCCCTGAAACTTTCGGCCGTACATCGATTTTTCACCCCACACTCCGTAGGATTCGAGCATCTGGTGAGTCTCGTCGGACGCGAGTGGGGTCGTGAGGTCGTGCTTCTTCTTGAACGCGTCCTGCGCCTTCACCGTGTCGGCTGAGACGCCAAGCACCGCGGTGTTGGCCTTGGTAAACGATGGCTTTAGCGCCGAAAACGCGATCGCTTCCTTGGTGCAACCGCTGGTATTTGCTTTGGGGTAAAAAAACAGGACAAGATTTTTGCCGTTGAAGTCCGATAACGTCACTGTCCCTCCGTCATCGGTCGGGAGCTTGAAAGCCGGGGCTTTAGCCCCTTCAACCAGCTTTGCGGTCATACGTGCCTTCCTTTTGTCTCTTTCCCACTGTCATCCTGGAGATCTCTGGGGCATGGCGTCGGGGGTCGCATGTTTCCGCGTCGATTTGCGTCCTGCAAGGCGAATCGTTCGCAAACCTAAGATCATCGACGGTCCGGCGTAGAGGGGACGCCCAACCGGAATGGCGGACATCAATATCAGTCCGAAACTTGACGGCTTACGCCATCTGCAGGCGAGCCTGGACGAGCACCGGCGCGGGCAGGCCGCAGCAGTGGCCTGTATTGCAGCCGTGCTTCCGGCCGCGCGCTCGCGTTTGGCTTTCCTCTCGCATTTGCGGCTACCGCGCTTCCGGCTGAAATCGAAACTTTGCCGCCGGGCCGCCATGTCCGGCGGGATGTTCGTCCTCGCGCTGGCAATCGGTTTCGGACTTTTGTGGTGGCGCCTGAACAGCGGCCCGATCGGGCTCAACATCGCCACACCCTGGATCACCGCCGCGATCAAAGAGAACTTCGGCCCCAATCACGATGTTCATGTTGGCGGAACGATTCTGGAGCGCGACCAGGCAGGCCGTACCGCGCTCCGTGTTGTTGATGTTGTGGTGCGCGATCCGGACGGAACGATTGTGTTGAGCGCGCCGCGCGCCGAGGTCGGAATCTCGGGATCAAGCCTTTTGACCGGACGTCCGCGTGCGGCGAGCATTAAGCTCGTCGGCACCGCGTTGTCGGTCAGGATTGCTCCCGATGGCCAGTTCACACTTCTGTCCGCGAATGAGCGGCCAGCATCGGCACCGACCGATGCGCCTACACCCGTCTCCGCAACCCCGGTGGCAGCAGCCGTCGAGGCGCAGTCGAAATCGTTCCTGGGAACTGGGCCCAAGAATTTTGGTGCGCTGCTCGCGTGGATCGACAGCCTGCGGGCGCTCGGGCTGGATGGTTATGAGCTCAACGAGGTCGGCCTGAAGAATGGCCAGCTTGTCATCGAAGACGAGCGTAACGGCCAGCGCTCCGTGTTCAGCGACATCAACATCAGCGTCAAGCGCTCGCATTCAGGCGAAGTCGCGTTCAGCATCGGGTCCGATCAATCCGATCACCAATGGCATTTGCTGGCATCGGTCAAAACATTGGCGAATGGCGACCGCGCCCTCAACGTCGAGGCCCACCAGATTGCGTTGCGCGACTTGCTGTTGGCAATGCGCGCCGGTGACGGGCAGGTCGAGACCGACATGCCGTTCTCTGCGAACCTGCAGGCCGAAATCACTCCGGACGGCGTTCCACGCACGGCTTCCGGTCGTGTCGTGGTTGGCGCCGGTGCGATCCTGACCGAACCCGGCAACAAATACAGCCGGATGGCAATCGATAGCGCCGAGATCAAGCTCGACTGGGACAAGATCAAGGGCGTGCTGTCCGCGCCTATCCACGTCGTGTCCGGCGGCAACCGGTTCAACCTTGTCGCCAATGCCAAGGCGCCGGCAGGCGCCAGCGACCCATGGACCTTTGACGTTGCCAACGGCTCGATCGTCTATGCGCCGATCCCACCCGGGCACGATCCGCTCGTTCTCAGTCGCATTGTTTTTCGCGGCCGCATCGATACGAACCGTCAGCGCATCGATCTCGACCAGGGTGAGCTTGCCGGCGATGCAGTTGGACTCTCCGCCACGGGCACCTTTGATTTCTCCGGGGATCCTCATCTCGCCATGCACATCACGGCGACCCCGCACATTCCCGTCGCCACGTTCAAGCAGCTATGGCCGGTCCCGGCGAACCCCGCTGTGCGGGGGTGGGCCCTCGAACATTTCCTGGCCGGCACGATAGATCAGGCCGACATCAGGACGAATGCGCCGCTCAAGTCCTTGCAGCCCGGCGGACCGCCCATTGCCGACGACGGAATGGTGATCACGATCGTCGCGAGCGGTGTCAGCGTCCAGCCGCTCGATGAACTGCCTGCCATCACCGATGCAGATATTGTCACCAAGATTGTTGGTCGCACCACCACGATGGTGCTTGGCCACGGCACCGTGGACACCCCGGGGGGCCGTCGGATTTTCGTAAGCAACGGCGTGTTCGAGGTTCCCGACGGCTACGCCAAGAAGCCGCCGGCGCGGGTGCGCATGCGTCTCGACGGACCGGCTCCAGCGGCGGCCGAATTGCTGACCATGGATCGCCTGCGCGAAGCCTCGGGCGCCCCGCTTGACCCGGCGCAGACCAAGGGAAGCATGGCCGCCGAAGTGGCGCTGGCGTTCATCATCGATCCTGACAATCCGCACGGCGCGGTGAACTACAACATCAACACCGACCTGACGAACTTTGCCATCGAGCATTTCGTCATGTCGCAACGGATCGAAGCCCCGAGCCTGCGTATCACGGCAAACAATCAAGGCTATCAGCTCAAGGGCGACGTCCGCATCGGCGGGATGCCGGCGGCGATCGAATATCGCAAGCTGTCGAGCGAGCCGGACGCGCAGTTCAAGCTGCAAGCCAATCTGGACGACGCGGCGCGCAACAAGTTCGGCTTCGATCTCAACGGCGGCATCGCCGGACCAATCCCCATCAAGCTCGCCGGGCGACTGGGGGTGACCCCGGACGCGGAAAGCCGCTTCACCGTCGACGCCGATCTGACCCAGGCCAAGATCGACAATGCGATCCCCGGCTGGATGAAAGCACCGGGCCGTCCCGCGCGCGCGACCTTTACCCAGGTGGCGCGTGGAAAGGCGTATCGTTGCGAGGATCTGGTTATCGAGGGTTCTGGAACATCAGTGAAGGGCAGCCTTGAGTTGGAGGGCAGCGATGTGGTGTCCGCCAACCTTCCGGTGTTTGCGCTGTCCGAGGGCGATAAGGCCAATGTGAAAGCCGAGCGCAGCCCGGATGGCGCGCTCAAGGTCACGATGCGCGGCGAGGTCTACGACGGCCGGGGGTTCGTCAAATCGTCCTTGGGCGCTTCCACCAAGGAGCAGAAAACGAAGGGTCCAGGCCCGGATATTGATCTCGACATCAAGCTCGGTGCCGTCGCCGGCTTCAACGGCGAGGCGATCCGTTCGCTCGACGTGAAGCTTGGTCGCCGCGGCGGGCAGATCCGTTCATTCGCCATGAATGGCAAGGTCGGCACTGATACCACGCCGCTGATCGGCGATCTTCGCAGCGGCGCCGGCGGGCACCAGATCGTCTATTTCGAGACCAATGACGCGGGGGCCTTGTTCCGTTTCACCGACACCTACGCCAAGATGTTTGGCGGCCAGATGTGGCTTGCCATGGATCCGCCCACGGCCGACCAGAGCCCGCAGGACGGTCAACTCAACATCCGCTATTTCGTGGTGCGCGGCGAGCCTGGGCTCGACCGGGTGGTCGCCGGCGCGCCAGGTGGGGCGCCCAATGGCGTGCAGTTCACCCGGCTGAAAGTCGATTTCACCCGCATGCCCGGCAAGCTGATCATGCGCGACGGCGTGGTGCAGGGCCCGATCGTGGGAGCGACGATCGATGGCCAGATCGATTACGCCAACAATGACGTCAAGCTGCGTGGCACCTTCATTCCCCTTTACGGGCTCAACAATGCATTCGGCCAAATCCCACTATTCGGCTTGTTCCTTGGTGGACCGAAAGAAGGGCTGCTGGGCATCACCTATCAGGTGATCGGGCCGCCTGGCCGTTCCGTGTTGCAGATTAATCCGGTCTCGGCTGTGGCCCCGGGCATATTCCGCAAGCCGTTCGAGTTCCAGGACATCACCCCCAATATAGGCGTCACCGCCGGACCACTGAATTAGACCACGCCGCCGCGCCCGCCCCCCAGCCGCCGCTCGTAGAACTCGCATACCAAAAAGCCGCTTTGGCCTGCGCGCATTTCCCTTTACGCTCTTGTGGCCGGGATTGCTTGCTGCGGGGCGTGCTCATGTCCACGCGATTTACCTATTGGATTATTGGCGGAATGCTGCTCGGAGCCGTCGTTGGCTACGCGCTCTATGCCACGCTGCCGGATCCGAAAACGGCGGAGATCGTCGGCGGCTATTTTGCCATTGTCACCGATGTGTTCCTGCGGCTGATCAAGATGATCATCGCGCCACTGGTGTTCTCGATGCTTGTGGTCGGGATCGCCCATATGGGCGACACCGAGTCGATCGGCCGCATCGGTCTCAAGGCCATGGGGTGGTTCATCTCCGCCTCGGTCGTGTCGCTGGCGCTTGGCCTGGTGATGGTCAATTTGCTGCGTCCGGGCGATAGTTTGAACTTGCCCCTGCCGGAGGCCAGCGTCGCCACCAACGTCAAAGTCTCCTCGCTGACGCTGCGGGAATTCGTGGTTCACATGGTGCCGCGCTCGATCATCGAAGCGATGGCCAACAATGAGATCCTGCAGATCGTCGTGTTCTCGCTGTTCGCCGGCGTCGCCGTCACGGCGCTCGGGGAGAAGGGCAAGCAGCTCGTCGCCCTGGCTGACGAGCTCGCGCACGTGATGCTGAAGATCACCAACTACGTGATGTTGATGGCCCCGCTCGCGGTGTTTGCCGCTGTCGCTGACGTCGTGACGACCCAAGGACTGGGGATTCTCGTCACCTATGGCAAGTTCATGGGCGGGTTCTACCTGTCGCTCGCGATCCTGTGGGTATTGTTGATTGCGGCTGGATACGTGTTCTTCAGCCCGCGCGTGCTGCAGCTGATGCGCGACATCCGCGAGCCGTTCCTGCTGGCGTTCTCCACCGCAAGCTCGGAGGCGGCCTATCCGAAAACGGTCGAGCAGCTCGAGCGCTTCGGGGTTGCCAATCGCATCGTCAGCTTCGTGCTGCCGCTCGGCTATTCGTTCAATCTCGACGGCACCATGATGTACACGACCTTCGCGACCATTTTCATCGCGCAGGCCTATGGAATCGAGCTGTCGCTTGGGACTCAGGTCGGAATGCTGTTCCTGCTGATGATCACCTCGAAGGGGATGGCCGGGATCCCGCGGGCATCGCTGGTCGTCATCGCGGCGACGCTCTCCACCTTCAACATCCCGGAAGCCGGCTTGCTGCTGATCCTGGGGATCGACCACTTTCTCGACATGGGACGCAGCGCCACCAATGTGATCGGCAACTCCATTGCGACTTGCGTGGTCGCCAAGTGGGAAGGCGAATACGATCCCAAACGGATCCACGAACCGCTCGACGATCCCGAGCCGGTGCATCCACCGATCGCTGCGTGAATGAATGGGTGAATGTCGGGAGTGGTGATGCGCGTCGCTGCGAAGCTGTTTGTTGTGGTTGGCTGCGCGATCCTGCTTACCCAGGCGCCGACGGTGCGGGCGCAGGACGCGCCAATCACCCGGTTGAGCGGCACGCTCGCAAAGGTACACAACGCGGGCGAAATCACGCTGGGCTATCGCGCAAACTCGTTTCCATTCTCCTATCTGGACACCGCCGACCGCCCCATCGGCTATTCGCTTGATCTCTGCGGCGCAATTGTTGACGCAATCGCCCATACGATTGATGTGCCGTCGGTGCGTACGAAGTTCGCGCGGGTGACGGCACAAAGCCGGTTCTCGATGGTGACGTCCGGCGAGGTCGACTTGGAGTGTGGCGTGACCACCGACACCTCCGAGCGTGAAAAGCGGGCGGCTTTCTCGCCGACCATATTCGTGAGCGGAACCAAGCTGATGGTCCAACGCGGTGCCGGGTTCAAATCGATCTTCGATCTCAAGGGCAAGCGCGTGGTGAGCATTGACGGAACCACCAATGAGGAGGCCGTCAAGTTCTTCAATGACAAGCGCAGCCTGGGGCTCACCCTGCTGTCGGTGACCGACCGTGCGGAAGGCTACGCAATGGTGGGTGAGGGGCGGGCGGATGCATTCGCGGCCGACGACATCTTACTCTACGCCATGATTGCGCAGCGCCAGGCGCAACGTCAGTTCATCGTGGTCGGTGATTATCTCTCATACGATCCGTACGGACTGATGTATCGCCGCGACGATCTGCAATTGCGCGATTTGGTGCAGGCGACGTTCCGCGACCTTGCGCAGAACGGCGACCTCATGGAGATCTACCACAAGTGGTTCATTCGTCGCACGCCGACGGGCGAGCGTCTGAACCTGCCGCTGAGCCCGCAATTGCAGGAGATCTTCCACGCGCTCGGGATGCCGGAGTGAGGGCGATCAGGCGCTCTTCAGCAACACGTGGCGTTTGCGACCGAGCGACAGCTTGATCACGCCCTCGGGCGTCAGATGCTTGGCGGTGAGCAGCATTTTTTCATCGGTGACGGTCTCGTCATTGACCTTGAGACCACCGGCCTTGATCTGCCGCCGGGCCTCGCCGTTTGAGCCGACCAGGCCGGTCTTTTCCGCGAATGCCGTCAGCACGCCGATGCCCTTGTCGAGCTCGGCCGGCGCGACCGCAATGGTCGGCAGCGAGGCGGCGATCGCGCCTTCCTCGAAGGTCTTGCGCGCGGTTTCGGCAGCCTGCTCGGCAGCGGCGCGGCCATGCACGAGCGTGGTCGCCTCGGTCGCCAGCACTTTCTTCGCTTCGTTGATGTCCTGGCCGTGCAGCGCAGCCAATCGCCCGATCTCATCGAGCGGCAGCACGGTGAACAGCTTGAGAAACCGCTCGACGTCGCTGTCCTCGGTGTTGCGCCAGTATTGCCAATAATCATACGGGCTCACCAGGTCGGCATTGAGCCAGACCGCGCCGGCGGCGGTTTTGCCCATCTTGGCGCCCGAAGAGGTTGTGATCAGCGGCGAGGTCAGCGCAAACAGCTGCGCGTTGTGCATGCGGCGGCCGAGATCGATGCCGTTGACGATGTTGCCCCATTGGTCGGAGCCGCCCATCTGCAGCACACAGCCGGTGCGCTTGAACAGCTCGACGAAGTCATAGGCCTGCAGGATCATGTAGTTGAATTCGAGAAACGACAGTTCCTGCTGGCGTTCGAGGCGCAATTTCACCGAATCGAAGGCGAGCATCCGGTTGACCGAGAAATGCCGGCCGACGTCGCGCAGAAAATCGATGTAGTTGAGCTCGTTCAACCAGTCGGCGTTGTTGGCCATGATGGCGTCGCCGGGCCCATCGCCGAATGTCAGAAACTTCGAGAACACCGCGCGGATGCCCTCGAGGTTCTGCTTGATCGTTTCCTCGGTGAGAATGCGGCGGCTTTCATCCTTGCCGGACGGATCGCCGACCCGCGTCGTGCCGCCCCCCATCAGCGCGATCGGCTGATGCCCGGTCTGCTGCATCCAGTGGAGCATCATGATCGGCAGCAGCGAGCCGACATGCAGCGACGGCGCCGTGCAGTCGAAGCCGATATAGGCCGTGATGCGCGACTTCAGCGCCAGCTCGTCGAGGGCTTCCGGCTCGGAGACCTGATGGATGAAGCCGCGCTCTGCTAAGGTGCGCAGGAAATCCGACTTGTAGGCGCTCATGGGGCGCTGATGTAACAGGTCCGGCGTCATATTCAACCGAGGAGCGGGACTCGTGCAGGCGATCGGGCTGATGAGTGGGACATCTCTCGACGGCGTTGACGTGGCGGTCATCGAGACCGACGGCGAGCGAATCAGTGCATTCGGGCCGACCGGTTATCGCGCTTACGCGGAGGGAGAGCGCGCGCTATTGCGCCAGGGGTTGGGCGAAGCGACCGCAATGACGGATCGGGCGCAACGGCCCGGCGTCCTGGCGCAGGCGGAGGCGCTGGTCACTCGCGCGCACGGCGATGCTGTTGCGGACTATCTCGAAGACAACGAATTGCCGCTGGGCGCGGTCGATATCATCGGCTTCCATGGCCAGACCGTGCTGCACCGGCCGGAGCGCCGGCTCACCGTCCAGATCGGCGACGGCCGGGCGCTGGCGCGGCGCTTCGGATTGCCGGTCGCCTTTGATTTTCGCGCCGCTGACGTGGCCGCCGGCGGGCAGGGAGCGCCTCTCGTGCCCGTATTTCATGGTGCGCTGGTCGAGAAACTTGACCGCCCGCGCCCGGTCGCGGTCCTCAACATCGGCGGCGTCGCGAACATCACCTATTGCGATGGGGACAAGCTCATCGCTTGCGACACGGGCCCCGGCAACGCGCTGCTCGATGACTTCATGCGCGCGCGCACCGGCCGCGCCTTCGACACCGGCGGTGCCAAGGCTGCACGTGGCCAGGTCGACCAGGCGCTTGTCGAGCGCGTCCTGCGCAATCGCTTCTTCGAGTTGCCGCCGCCCAAGTCGCTCGACCGCAACGCGTTCGCGTCAGCCTCGGAAGCGCTCGCCGACGTTTCAGTCGCCGATGGCGCCGCGACGCTGGCTGCCCTTACGGCCGCCAGCGTGGCCCGGGTGATCCCGTTGCTGCCGCGCCCGCCGCGGACGTGGATCGTGGCCGGCGGTGGCGCGCATAATCCGGCGATGCTGGCCATGCTGGCGGAGCGGGTTGCACCGGCCACCGTCGAGACGGCGGATGCGCTGGGGTGGTCAAGCGATGCGCTGGAGGCGCAGGCCTTTGCGTATCTGGCGGTGCGCACGCTGCGCGGCCTGCCGATCACGTTCCCGACGACGACGGGTGTCGCCCATCCGATGCCGGGCGGCATCGTGGCGCGTGGCGATTAGCGCTTATCCCGCGCCGCTGCGGCGGCCACGCGGCTCGGGCCGGGTTTCCCCCGCGGCCAAACGCTTGTCGAGATAAGTGCCGACCTCGGTCATCAGCACGTCGATCTTGCCGTCGAAGAAATGGTTGGCTCCAGGGACCACTCTCTGGTCGATGATGATGCCCTTCTGAGTCTTGAGCTTCTCCACCAGCGTGGTGACGTCCTTGTGCGGGACGACCGCATCCTTGTCGCCGTGAATGATCAGGCCCGAGGACGGGCAGGGGGCGAGGAACGAGAAGTCGTATAGGTTTGCCGGCGGGGCAATCGAGATGAAGCCTTCGATCTCCGGGCGGCGCATGAGCAACTGCATGCCGATCCAGGCGCCGAACGAGAACCCGGCGATCCAGCAGCTGCGCGTTTCGGGATTGATGGCCTGCGCCCAGTCGAGCGCGGACGCGGCGTCTGAAAGCTCGCCCATGCCGTGGTCGAAGGAGCCTTGGCTGCGGCCGACCCCGCGAAAATTAAAGCGCAGCACGGAAAAGTTGCGGTGGGCGAACTGGTAGTAGAGCTGATAGACGATCTGGTGGTTCATCGTGCCGCCGAACTGCGGATGCGGATGAAGCACGATCGCGATCGGAGCGTTTTTGGCCTTCGCCGGATGGAAACGGCCTTCGATCCGTCCCGCGGACCCGGTGAAGATGATTTCGGGCATTCTTGAACCTCGGATGTGCCAGCGGTCGGGGACGCCCGTCGCCATGACGATCAGGGCCGCGCATACCTAACTAGGAGTGTTCTGAGTTTTTGCTGTCCCGGTGGCTGCGGATGTGCCGGCGCCCGCCGCGTCGGCCCGTTTTCTAGCATAGTCGCCGGGGCGAAAAGCAAGCTTCATGATACGATAGACCAATTGTAAGTCGCATTGGATGAAAATGGGAATTCGAGCCTATCTGGACTGGAACGCGACCGCGCCTCTGCGGGAGGAGGCTCGTGCCGCCATGGTTCGCGCCATGGATATCGTCGGCAATCCATCCTCAGTCCATGCCGAGGGGCGTGCCGCGCGCCAGCTCGTCGAGGATGCGCGCGAGCAGGTCGCTACCCTGGTCGGAGCGGAACCCCGCAACGTCATCTTCACATCCGGCGGTACGGAAGCGAACGCGCTCGCCCTTACGCCGGGACTGCAGCAGGGCGAATCGGGTGCCCCCGATCGCTTGCTTATGTCGACGATCGAGCATCCGTCGGTGCGCAGCGGTGGCCGGTTTCCGGGAGCGGCCCAGGAAGATATACCTGTTACCGGCGTCGGAGTTGTCGACACCGACTGGCTGGCGGACCGGCTTGCCCGGCTCGCGGGGAGCAGGCCGCTGGTCTCTCTGATGCTTGCCAACAACGAGACCGGGGTGATCCAGCCGGTTGCGATCGCGGCCGAGGCGGTCCACGCGCAGGGTGGGCTGTTGCACGTCGATGCGGTCCAGGCCGCGGGAAAGATTTTATGTAATATCAATGCACTGGGAGCAAATCTTCTCACGGTTTCTGCGCACAAGCTGGGTGGCCCGAAGGGCGTCGGCGCGCTGATCTTGGCCGATGAGGCACTGCACTTGGCAGATCCTCTCCTGAAGGGCGGGGGCCAGGAAGGCGGCCGCCGCGCTGGGACCGAAAATGTCATCGGCATTGTGGGATTCGGAGCGGCCGCGCAGGCTGCTCATGCCTCGCTGGCAGATGATTCCGCCCGGATGACCGCGGCGCGCGATCGCCTGGAGGCCCGTGTACGCGAGATCGCCCCAGAGGCCGTCATCTTTGGCGCGGCCGCTCCGCGGCTGCCCAACACCACTCTGCTGGCGATGCCGGGGATCAGAGCGGAAACAGCGCTCATAGCACTCGACCTCGATGGCGTGGCGGTCTCGTCGGGAGCGGCCTGCTCGTCCGGCAAGGTTGCCCCTTCGCACGTGCTGGCTGCGATGGGGGTGCCGCCGGAGCTCGCGCTCGGTGCGATTCGGGTTAGTCTCGGGCCGGTTACGACCGATGACGAGATTGAAATGTTTCTAAAGGCTTGGACAAAGCGCGTTATCGGATTATCTAAAGCGAGGCGGGGCCTTGCCGCGTAGCGCCGGTTGTTGGCTGCTTTGGACAAGGCCTTGCACGGATTGGAGGGCGTCGGGATTTGGCCCGCTGAACTCTGGTCTGTCATTGTGAGCGTTCTTGCGAACGGCTCCAGGAGGTGTGGTTACCGGACACCGCCATAGATCCAACCCGCGGTCCTTGAAACCGCAGCGGAGGGAATGAATGCCGGCCGTGCAGGAGACCGTCGAACGCGTCCGCGGTATCGACGTCGATCAGTACAAGTATGGGTTTGAGACCGAGATCGAGAGCGAACGGGCTCCCAAGGGCCTGTCCGAGGACACCGTCCGCTTTATCTCGGAGAAAAAGAACGAACCGGATTGGATGCTGGAGTGGCGGCTTGGGGCCTATCGGCGCTGGCTGACCATGCGCGAGCCGCGCTGGGCGCGGGTCGAATATCCGGCGATCGACTACCAAGACCTCTACTACTACGCGGCTCCCAAGGCGTTCAAAGCGCCGAAGTCGCTCGACGAGGTCGATCCGGAGATCCTGAAAACTTATGAGAAGCTCGGCATCCCGCTGCGCGAGCAGGAACTGCTTGCCGGCGTCGTGCCGGCAGAAGGCAGCTCGCGCGTCGCCGTCGACGCGGTGTTCGATTCGGTCTCGGTTGCGACCACGTTCAAGGCTGAGCTGAAGAAGGCCGGCGTTGTGTTCATGCCGATCTCGGAGGCCATCCGCGAATACCCGGACCTGGTGAAGCAGTATCTCGGCTCGGTCGTACCGGTGACCGACAACTTCTTCGCCACGCTCAATTCGGCGGTGTTCTCCGACGGCTCGTTCGTCTACGTGCCGCCGGGCGTGCGCTGCCCGATGGAGCTCTCGACCTATTTCCGCATCAACGAGCGCAACACCGGGCAGTTCGAGCGCACCCTCATCATCGCCGACAAGGGCGCCTATGTGAGCTATCTCGAAGGCTGCACCGCGCCGCGACGCGACGAGAACCAACTGCACGCCGCCGTGGTCGAGCTCGTCGCGCTCGATGACGCCGAGATCAAATATTCGACCGTGCAGAACTGGTATCCGGGCGATTCGCAAGGGCGCGGCGGAATCTACAACTTCGTCACCAAGCGCGGCGACTGCCGCGGCCCGCGCTCGAAGATTTCCTGGACCCAGGTCGAGACCGGCTCCGCCATCACCTGGAAATACCCGAGCTGTATCCTGCGCGGCGACAATTCGCGCGGCGAGTTCTACTCGATCGCCATCTCGAATGGTTACCAGCAAGTCGATTCCGGCACCAAGATGCTGCATCTCGGCCGCAACACGACGAGCCGCATCATCTCGAAGGGCATCGCCGCCGGTCATTCCAACAACACCTATCGCGGGCTCGTGTCAGCGCATCGTCGGGCCACCGGGGCGCGCAACTTCACCAACTGCGACAGCCTGCTCATCGGCCATCACTGCGGCGCCCATACGGTGCCCTACATCGAAGCGAAGAACGCCTCGGCGGTGTTCGAGCATGAGGCGACCACCTCGAAGATCTCCGAGGAGATGCTGTTCTACTGCATGCAGCGCGGGCTCTCCGCCGAGGAGGCGACCGCGCTGGTGGTCAACGGTTTCGTCAAGGATGTCTTGCAGCAGTTGCCGATGGAGTTCGCGGTCGAAGCTCAGAAGCTGATCTCGATCTCGCTCGAGGGCAGCGTGGGATAAGAAGGACTTAAGCACATTGGCAATGCTTGAAATCAAGAACCTGCAGGTCAAGGTCGACGACCGGCAGATCCTCAACGGCCTCGACCTCACGGTAAATGCCGGCGAGGTGCACGCCATCATGGGTCCGAACGGCTCCGGCAAATCGACGCTCGCGCACGTGCTGGCCGGTAAGCCCGGCTATGAGGTCACCGGCGGGGAGGTGCTGCTCGACGGCAAGGACCTGCTCGCGCTCGGGCCAGACGAACGGGCCGCCCATGGCGTCTTCCTGGCGTTCCAATATCCGCTTGAGATTCCCGGCGTCGCCACCATGACGTTCCTGCGCACCGCGATCAATGCGCAGCGCAAGCAACGCGGCGAGCCCGAGTTCTCCACGCCCGAGTTCATGAAGCGTGTGCGTGACGCCGCCGCCAAGCTCGAGATCAATCAGGACATGCTGCGCCGCGGCGTCAATGTCGGGTTCTCGGGCGGCGAGAAGAAGCGCAACGAGATCCTGCAGATGGCGTTGCTGGAGCCGCGCCTCGCGGTGCTCGACGAAACTGATTCCGGTCTCGACATCGACGCGCTCAAGATCGTGGCCGATGGCGTGAACCGGTTGCGGTCGCCGCAGCGGTCCATGATCGTCATCACCCATTATCAGCGACTGCTGGACTACATCGTGCCCGACGTGGTGCACGTGCTTTCACGCGGGCGCATCGTGCGAACCGGCGGCAAGGAGCTTGCGCTGGAGCTCGAGGCGCGCGGCTACGCGGGCTATCAGGACGAAGCGGCCTGAGATCATGAACGCCGAGGTGACACCCATCAAGACCGCGGCCGAAACGGCGCTGGCCGATGCGTTTCTCCGGCGCCAGGCCGCACTGCCGGGCGGCCGCGAGGTTGCCGGCTTGCGCGAAGCGGCGTTCCGTCGTTTCGAGCGCAGCGGCTTGCCGCACCGGCGCGTCGAGGAATGGAAGTACACCGACCTGCGCGCGCTGATGCGCGACAGCAAGCCGTTGGCGGAAGCGCCTGACGCGAGTGCCAGAGCCGCCGCGAAGTCGGCGGGCGCGATCCTCGCAGGGCTGAAGGCTCATCGCCTCGTCATCGTCGATGGTTGTTTCGTGCCCGAGCTGTCCGATACGGCTATTGGCGGAGTGACGGTCACGCCGTTTGCGACTGCGGTGGCCGGTGGCGCAGACGAATTTCTCAATGGCGATAACAGCGACACCGTGCTCGCGCTGAACACGGCGCTCGCGACCGACGGCGCAGTGATCCGCGTCCAATCCGGTACCGTCGTCGACCGGCCGATCCAGCTCGTATTCGTCCACAGCGCCGGCAAGGCGACAGCCGTGTTTGCACGCTCGCACGTCGTTGTTGAACCGGGAGCGACGGTGACCTTGGTGGAGAGCCACGAAGGGCCGGACAAGCTCGATTATCAGATCAACACGGCGCTTGATCTCGCCGTCGGCCGCGGCGCCAAGGTCGAGCACGTCAAGGTCACGTGCGAAGGCGATGCCGCCCTGCATGTCGCGACGTTGAACGCGACAGTGAGCGAAGCGGCCGAGCTGCGCGACTTCACCTTCACGCTCGGCGGCGCGGTGGTGCGCAACCAGCTCTTCGTCGCGTGCCAGGGGAAGGGCGCTCAGCTTTCTCTCGCCGGCGCCAATCTGCTGCGCGGTCGCCAGCATGCGGACACCACGTTGATGCTCGACCACGCAATCGGCGGCTCGAGCAGCCGCGAGTTGTTCAAATCGGTGCTCGACGACGAGAGCCACGGCGTATTTCAGGGCAAGATCATCGTGCGTCCGGACGCCCAGAAGACCGATGCCCGCATGATGACGCGAGCATTGTTGCTGTCGCCCAATGCCGAGGCGGACAACAAGCCCGAGCTCGAGATCTTCGCCGACGACGTGCAATGCGGGCACGGCGCCACGGCCGGCGCGCTCGATGAAAGCCTCAAGTTCTACTTGATGGCGCGTGGCATTCCGGAACGGGAAGCCGAGGCGTTGCTCATTCAGTCGTTCGTCGGCGAGGCGATCGAGACGATCTCGCACGAGGGCGTGCGCGCCGATCTCATGTTCGCCGCCGTGCGCTGGCTGGGAGCGAGGTCAGCATGACGACGCACCCCGCGGTCAGTAACGGCAGCTACGATGCCGCGCGCATTCGCGAGGATTTTCCGATCCTCGGCATGCAGGTCTATGGCAAGCCGCTCGTCTATCTCGATAACGCGGCTTCGGCGCAGAAGCCGCAGGCGGTGCTCGATCGTCTCAACAAGGCCTACACCAGCGAATATGCCAATGTGCATCGCGGGCTGCACTACCTCGCCAACGCGGCGACCGAGGGGTACGAGGGCGCACGCGAGACGGTGCGCGCGTTCATCAATGCGCGACGCTCTGAGGAAATCATCTTCACCAAGAACGTGACCGAGGCGATCAACCTCGTCGCCTACACGTTCGGGCGCGAGCGCATCAAGGCGCCAGGCGATGAGATCGTGCTCTCGATCATGGAGCACCATTCCAACATCGTGCCGTGGAACTATCTGCGCGAGCGCCACGGGGCCGTGATCAAGTGGGCGCCGATCGACCAGGACGGCAGCTTCCTGCTCGACGAGTTCGAGAAGCTGCTCACCTCGCGCACCAAGATGGTCGCCATCACCCACATGTCGAATATGCTGGGGACGGTGGTGCCGGTCAAAGAGGTGGTGCGGCTCGCGCATGCGCGCGGCATTCCGGTGCTGGTCGACGGCGCGCAGGGCGCGGTGCATCTCGACGTCGATGTCGCCGATCTCGACTGCGATTTCTATGCAATCACCGGCCACAAGCTCTATGGGCCGACCGGGATCGGCGCGCTCTACGGCAAGTACGAGCACCTGAGCGCGATGCGGCCGTTCCTCGGCGGCGGCGAGATGATCCGCGAGGTGTTCGAGGATCGCATCACCTACGGCGATCCGCCGCACAAGTTCGAAGCGGGCACGCCGCCGATCGTGCAGGCGATCGGGTTCGCGGCGGCACTCGACTACATCAACTCCATCGGCAAGCCGCGCATCCGTGCTCACGAAGGCGCGCTGATCGGCTATGCGCACGAGCGGCTGCGTGAGATTAACTCGCTGCGCATTCTGGGGACCGCCAGGGATAAGGGGCCGATCCTCTCCTTCGAGATGAAGGGCGCACACCCGCACGACATCGCAACCGTGATCGACCGCGCCGGCGTCGCCGTGCGCGCCGGCACCCATTGCGTGATGCCGCTGCTCGCCCGCTATGGCCTGACCGCGAGCTGCCGCGCCTCGTTCGCGCTCTACAACACGCGCGAGGAGGTGGACGTGCTGGCGCAGGCCCTGATCAAAGCGCAGAGCATTTTCGCATGACCGACGACACCACCACCCACCAACGAACTCTGACACCCGAAGCCGAGCCGAAAGCGGCGGCGGAAGCTGCATCGCCGCCGGCGCTGGACGAGATCGGGCGCCTCACCGACGACATCGTGGCGGCGCTCAAAACCGTCTACGACCCCGAGATCCCAGCCGATATCTACGAACTCGGGCTGATCTACCGGATCGATATCAGCGATGAGCGGACCGTCAGCGTGGATATGACGCTGACGACCCCCAACTGTCCGTCTGCCCAGGAACTGCCCAGCATGGTCGAGAACGCCGTCGCGACGGTTCCGGGCGTGCGCGACGTCAAGGTCGAGGTGGTGTGGGATCCGCCCTGGGACCCGAGCCGCATGTCGGATGAGGCCCGGGTCGTTCTGAACATGTGGTGAATTGGTCTAATTCAAGGGAGATGGAACGGCCTTCATTTTGCAGGAATTGTCGCTATCTTAAGGCTGCGTCTACCGGGCCTTGAACCCGGCGAGAGGAACCGATGGCTTCACTACGTCCACGACCGCAAGTGATGCGGCTGACCGAGACTGCGGCGGCGCGCATCAAGGACATCCTGGGCCGCGCCGATCAGCCGATTGCGGGTGTCCGCGTCGGCGTGAAAAACGGCGGCTGCGCCGGCATGTCCTACACCATGGAATACGCCGAACGCGCCAACCCGACCGACGAAGTCGTCGACGATAAGGGGGTGCGCCTACTAATCGACCCCAAGGCGGTGCTGTTCTTGCTCGGCACCGAGATGGACTTCAAGGTCGACAAGCTCTCCTCGGGCTTTGTGTTCAACAATCCCAACCAGACCTCGGCCTGCGGCTGTGGCGAGTCGGTCGCGCTGACGCCGGCCAAAGACGCCGAGCCGCTTGAATCCTGATCATCTCCGCGAGCTGTTCGCCCAATTCCGGCCGGTGAGCGTGCGCCGCATGTTCAGCGGCGCCGGCGTGTTTGCCGAGGGCGTGATCATCGCTCTGGTGATCCGCGACGTGATTTACCTCAAAGCCGATGCCACCACGTACCAGTCCTTCTTGCAGGAAGGCTCAGCGCCGTTCAGTTACATGGCGAAGGGGCAGAAGCGCGTCATCGGTTCATTCTGGCGCATGCCCGAGCGCCTCTACGACGACCCTGATGAACTCGCGGTCTGGGCCGAGCAGGCGCTCGCGGTCGCGCAGCGCGCCGCGGCGGGTAAGGTCAAATCTAGCGGGAAGAAGAAACAAGTGGGCCCGCGTGCACGGGCCACGTAAGTGGCGCGCGTTACGCCTTCACCGGCACGGGGCGCAGCAGAAATGCCGGTAGCGCGAAGCCTTCGCTATCACGGGTGCGCGGTGTCTCGGCGCGAGCCGCCGCGCGCGGGGTCTCAGCGCGGGCAGCCGCCTTGGGTTTAGCGGCCTGCGGAGGCGCTGACGCGGCCGGGCGCTTCGCCTGTGGGGCAGGGCGGCGGTCGTGACCGCGTGCCGAGCGGTGGCGTGGGCGTTCGGCGGCCGGTTTTTCATCGACCACGGTGACGGCCGGTGTGGCCATCCACGGGATGCTTTGGCCGATCAGCTTTTCGATCGCCGCGACCGACTTGGTATCCGCCGGTGCCGTAAGGCTGATAGCGACTCCGCTGCGGCCGGCACGGCCGGTTCGGCCGATGCGGTGCACATAATCGTCCGCGTGATGCGGCACATCGAAATTGTACACGTGGCTCACGTCGGGAATATCGAGACCCCGCGCCGCCACATCGGAGGCGACCAGGAGCGTCACTTCGTTCCGGCGGAACCGCTCGAGCGCCGCCATGCGGGCCGGCTGGTCCATGTCGCCATGCAGGGCGACCACCGAGAACCCGTGGCGCAACAGCGAGCGGTGCAACGACGCGACCTCGCTCTTGCGGTTGCAGAAAATGATGCCGTTCTTCATCCCCTCGGCTGAACGGATCAGCTCACGCAGCGTCGCGCGCTTTTCATGCCCTTCGCGGCCGGTCTTCACCAAGTGCTGGGTTGTGGTGGCGAGAGTGCTGGCAGGGCGCGCCACTTCGACCTTGATCGGATTGTGCAGGAACTGTTCGGTGATGCGCCGGATCTCCGGCGGCATGGTGGCGGTGAAAAACAGGGTCTGGCGCGTAAACGGCACCAGCTTGCAGATGCGCTCGATGTCGGGAATGAAACCCATATCGAGCATGCGGTCCGCTTCATCGATCACCATCAATTCCACGCCGTTCAGCAGCAGGCGGCCGCGCTCGAAATGATCGAGGAGGCGGCCCGGCGTGGCGATCAAGCACATCGACGCCCCGCACAAGCTTCGTGTCCTGGTCATCGAACGACACGCCACCGATCAGCAACGCGACGTTGAGCTTCTGCTTGGCCCCGTACTTGACGAAGCTTTCCTCGACCTGCGCGGCGAGCTCGCGGGTCGGCTCCAGGATCAGGGTGCGCGGCATGCGAGCCCGCGCGCGACCCTGCTCGAGCTTGGTCAGCATCGGCAGGGTGAAGGCGGCGGTCTTGCCGGTCCCGGTCTGGGCAATGCCCAGAACGTCATTGCCAGCAAGCACGTGCGGGATGGCTTGATCTTGGATCGGGGTCGGGGTGGTGTAGCCGGCAGCAGCGACGGCAGAGAGCACTTTTTCGGACAAGCCGAGATGCGAAAACGACATGTATCCTCAAGTCTGGACCTGCCCGGATATACATCCGCGACGGCGGTTTGAGCGAGCGGTCGCGGAAATGAGGGGTGGTCCCTGAATCGTTGCCCGAAACATAGTAGCGAACCGCCGGAAGTCAATCCTTCGCAGTGCAACAAACACGTGATTTGCGGCTGTTTTTGCGCAATTTATGGACAAATTCGCGTATCCCGGCGATTGAAGCCATGCATGTTTTGTGGGGCTCCATCGGATGACAGTGTTCTTGCTGGCCTGGCTCGTCGCGCACGCGGTCGCGGTGGCGCTGGTATTTGCCTTCACGGTGCGGTTGGGGCGCCCGGTCCGCGTGGGCGAAGCGCCGCCGGTTGCGGTGGTGGTCGCAGTCAAGGGCCACGACTACGAGTTCGATGAGTTCCTGGTGCGGCTGTTCCAGCAGGACTATCCGGCATTTCGGGTGATCTTTGCGGTCGAGTCGGCTGATGACGCGGCCGTGCCGGCGATCGAGAAATACCGCGCGCTCGCGCCTGATCGGGTCACGCTGGTCGTCGCGGAGCGGCGCACGGACGAGGGCCAGAAGACGACGAATCTGCGGGCCGCGGTCGCGACGCTGACGCCGCAAGATGATATCCTGGTTCTTGCTGATGCCGATATCTGGCCGGAGCCGGACTGGTTATCGCGCCTGATCGAGCCGCTGGTCACCAACGAAGCCGACGCGGTCTCGGGCTTTACCTGGCTGATCGTCAAGGACGGCCGGCTGTCGAGTTACGTGTTGACAGCCATGGCGGCGTCGATCGCCACTATCCCGCGCTTGCCCATGCTCAATCCGTGCTGGGGCGGCTCGACCGCCATGCGCCAGCAGATGTTCCGCGATCTCAATATCGCGGAGGAATGGCGCGGGACTCTGAGCGACGACTTGCAGTTCACCAATGTGGTGCAGGCCGCCGGTGGTCGCATCGCGGCACCGCGGGAAATCCTGTTGCGCACGGCGATCAAGACCGGAGGGTTCGCCGCCGTCACCGCTGAGGCCCAGCGTTGGTTCATGCTGGTGCGGATCTACGTGCCCGGGACCTACGCGATCACGCTCGCCGCGATGACGTTTGCGGCGCTCGGGTGGATCGTGGCGGTCGTTGGCGCGCTGGCATTGCGGCTCGATGCTGCCGTCGTTCTTGTGCTCGCATTGGTTCTCAATTGGCTCCGAGCGCAAGGGAGGGCGCTGCTGGTGCGGCGGCTGTGGGGGGAAGCGGGCGTTGCTGAAAACGCCAAGTATTTGCGGCTCGATCCGCTGGTGTCGCCGATCGCGACCATTCTCAATGCGATCTATGGTTGGTCGGCGCTGCGTATGAGGCGCACCACCTGGGCCGGAACGACCTACGAGATCAACGGACCGCAGAATGTGCAGGTGCTCAAACGGGAGGGTATGAGGGTCTAATCCCTCAGCGCGCTGCGCAGCGGCCGATTGCAGGCGAAGATCACGGCAGCTGCCGCGGCTGCGATCGCGGCGATCATCAGGAAGAAATCGCGCTTTGCCATCCCGCTCCAGAAGCTGCCAAGCCAGCCGGCAATGAAATTGCCGAGAAAGCTCGTGGCGAGCCAGACCCCCATGGTCATCGAGAGATAGCGCGCCGGCGCTACTTTGGTGACCAGCGACAGGCCGGTTGGCGATAGATAAAGCTCGCCGATGGTGACGATCGCGAAATAGCCGAGCAGCCACGTCGCGCTGACCGCCGTGCTGCTGTGCGCCGCGGACTCAGCTGCCGCCGCCACCATGAGCAAGTTCGCGAGTGCGACGCCGAGGCAGCCCAGCGCCATTTTGCTCACCGTCGATGGTTCGCTGCCGCGTTGCGCTTGCCGCGACCACAGCACCACGATGAACGGCGTGAACGCAAAAATGAGGAACGGATTGATGGACTGGAACAACTCCGCCGGGACCTCGCCGTGCCAGATGCCGAGATCGAACGAGCGCACGGTGAAATCCTCAGCCCAGAGCGCGATGGTGTTGCCCTGCTGCTCGTAGGTCGCCCAGAACAGCGTGACGGGTACGAACAGGATTGCGAGGGAGAATAACCGTCGGCGTTCATCGCCAGTGAGTGGATGACGTGGTTGTGCGCGCTGCCGCTCGCGTTCGTCGGCCGGCAACACGGAGCGCGCCCTGAGGTAGATCGCAAGCCCGATCAGCATACCAATTCCTGCTGCTGCGAACCCGTAATGCCAGCCGAACGCGACGGCCAGGGTTCCGCAAACCAGAGGGGAAAAGAACGCGCCGACGTTGATGCCGACATAGAAGATCGAAAAAGCGCGGTCACGACGTGGATCGCCAGGCGGGTATAGCGCCCCGACCTGGGTCGAGATGTTGGGCTTGAACGCGCCGTTGCCCAACACCAACATGAATAAGGCGAGCAGAAACAAGCGCTCCGACGCCATCATGAAATGGCCGATCGCCATCAGCGAGGCTCCGATGATCACGGTGCGGCGCTGGCCGAGCACGCGGTCGGCGATGAGACCGCCGAGGATCGGGGTGAAGTAGACGAGCGACGTGTAAAGCCCGTAGATCTGCGAGGCGAATGGTTGTACGCCGAGCGGCCCGAACAACGTTTCCAACGTGCTGCGCAACGCCGGCTCGCCCCAGACCTGGCCGATCCGATCGGGCAGCAACAAATATTTCACCATGTAGAGCGTGAGCAGCGCGCGCATCCCGTAATAGGAGAAACGCTCCCACATCTCGGTCGCAAACAGATAGGCGAGGCCGCGCGGGTGGCCGAACAGGTCGCCGCTTGCGCGCGCGGAGTGGTTGGCGACGATGGACATCAACGCAATCTCGTCGGGCGCAGCCGGATCACGGTTGTACGGATGGCATTGCTCATTTTGTGTTCTTGGCGGGGCTCGCCTGGCGATCTATCGTCCAACATTCAAACCTATGTAGAGCGATTTCTCTAATGGCCGACACCTTGCAGGCACTCCGCGTCGACGCTGCAGCAATACCGACGATCGATGTCGAGGGGCTGTTCAGTGCGCGTTTGTCCGAACGCCAGGCTGTCGCGCAGCATATGCGCGCTGCGTGCGAGCACAACGGATTCTTCTATGTCGAGAACCACGGCATCCCCGGTGACCTAATCGACCAGGTCATGGCGCGTACCAAGCTTTTCTTCGACCTGCCGCTCGCCGCGAAGACCGCGCTCGACAAGCGCCATTCCAAAGCCAACCGCGGCTATGAGCCCTTGGGCGGCCAGACGCTCGAGCCTGGCGCGCCGCCGGATTTGAAGGAGGGGTTCTACATCGGCCCTGAAGTGGCGGCCGATGACGCGCGTGCGGCGAAATTCAACCGCGGACCGAACCAATGGCCACCCGCGGACGCGGGGTTTCGCGCCGTGATGGAAACCTACCGCGACCAGATGACCGCGCTGGCTGCGCGTCTCATGCGCGGCCTTGCACTGTCGCTCGATCTGCCGGAGAGCTACTTCGAGGCGTTCTGTGCCGACCCCATCGTCACGGTGCGGCTGCTGCATTACCCGCCGCAACCCGCGTCGGCACCATCGCAGCAGCGAGGTGCGGGCGCCCACACCGATTTCGGTGGGATCACGTTGCTCTTGCAGGACGAAGTCGGCGGATTGCAGGTCTGGGATCAGGCGACTGGCGGCTTCATCCACGCGCCACCGATATCCGGCACGTTCGTGGTCAATCTCGGAGACATGATCGCGCGCTGGACCAACGATCGCTATCGCTCGACCTTGCATCGCGTTGTCAACACGTCCGGACGTGAGCGCTACTCGATCCCGTTTTTCTTCACGGGCAACAGCGATCACCTGGTCTCGTGCATTCCGACCTGCGTTGGGCGCGGCGAGCAGCCGAAATATCCGCCGATCACGGTCGAGGCGCATCTTCGCGCGATGTACCAGCGGACATATGGGGCAGCGTAAAGGGGCAGATCCCCGAAGCCAATGCGGCTGCCAAAGAAAAAGGCGGTTTGCCTTTCTTCTGAGCACCGGTCGGTTTCTTGCCGCCACCGCGTCAGCGTAGTATTCTGGTCAGCATGACTAGAATGAGACGGACGCCACGATCAGCTAAGTCGAAAACCGATGGCTCTCAGCGGAGAGGACGTCCGTGGCCTTTGCAGGACGCAAAGGCTCGATTCAGCGAGCTTGTTCGGCGCGTGAAAATCGAGGGACCGCAGCATGTAACCGTGCACGGCCGTGAGGAGGTCGTTGTCATCTCCGCCGAGGAATTCCACCGTTTCAGGGGCGACCGCAAAGGCGATGCGCTTGTTGCCGCGTTGCAAGCCTCTCCTCATCGGGACATTGAGATTGCGCCAACGCGCGGGCCTATGCCGGTGCGCAAGGTCGAGCTGTGAGTGGTTGGTTACTCGACACCAATATAATTTCCGAACTGCGCAAGCCCCGGCCTGAGCCAAAGGTCATATCCTTCGTCGCCTCCGCGCCGCTGGACGATTTGTACGTCAGCATCGTTACGCTAGCCGAATTTCGGTTTGGCATCGAGAGCGTCAAGGATACTGCCAAGCGCTCCGAACTGAGCGACTGGCTTGAGCACAAGGTCACGACCATTGTTTGCGCGACGGGTGCTCGGAGTGAGCGAGGACGTGATGCTCGAGATGGCGGCTCCTCGTCGAAGAGGGGAGAAAGGCCGGGTACACCTACTCGCAGCCCGATCTCATCATCGCCGCCACTGCTCTTGTTCACGATCTAGCGGTCGTCACCCGCGACACAGTCGAATTCCGGCGAGCACGGGCTCCAGTTTTCAATCCCTGGCAGTAGTTGTGGCATACCGGTTGCTTGAAGCAGCGGCAAAGCCGAGGAGCCGGGCTGATGCGAATTTTCGTTCCTTACGTTTGCTCGCGGATTGGTTGCCGCGTCTCACTGCTTGCGGCGAGCACGATCACTCACGCCGCCGAAAAGCTCGTCTACATGAACGATTGGCTGCCGGGCGGCGACAAGGCGTTGCCGTTCTACGCGGCCCAGAAAGGACTGTTCGCCAAGGAAGGCCTCGACGTCACGGTGCAGAGCGCGCGCGGGTCTTCGGAAGCCATCACCCGCATCGCCACCGGCGCGGCGGATGTCGGCTCGGGCGCGCTGGCGGCGCTGCTTTCCGCCAAGGCGCAGAACGAGGTTCCGGTCACGTCGGTGATGTCGGTCTTTCCGATGCAGCCGGACTCGCTGTTTACGGTCGAGGGATCAAGCATCAGAACGTTGAAGGACGTCGAGGGAAAGCGCGTCGCCACAGCGACCTTCACGGCGTCCAATGTGATCTGGCCGCTGATCCTGAAAGCCAACGGTGTCGACGAGAGCAAGGTGACCTTGCTGAAGGTCGATCCGGCCGCGCTGGTCCCCATGTTGGCGACCGGACAGGCCGACGCGACGATCAACTGGTCGACGGCGTCACCCGCCTTCGTCAAGGCACTGGCGGAGGTCGGCAAGAAACTGAAGATCATTCCCTGGGCCGACTACGGCTATGAGGGCTACGGCTATTCGGTGTTCGCCTCCGACAAAGCGATCGCGCAGCGGCCTGAGACTATTCGCAAGTTCGTCAAGGTGATGCGCGAGGCGGCAGCGATGGCGCCCAGCGATCCCAAAGGCGTCGCCGAGGCGATGAAGGCCGCGTTTCCCGAGATGGATCCGGTGCTGATCGAAGCGCAGTTTCAGACCATCGTGCCGCTGATCGACAACCCGATCAGCAAGGCGGAAGGGCTCGGCACGTTCGACAAAGCGCGGCTTGCGAAAACCTGGGAATGGACCGCCAAGGCGCAGAATATCCCACTCGACAAGCTCGACCCGGAAAAGGCCGTGACCCGCGTGTTTCTGAACTGATTACCAGCACATGAGCATGGCGGCTCCGGCCATTCGGCTCGCCGAGGTCGGCCAGGTCTTCGGCAAGGACGATGGCTCGGCTATCACGGCGCTCGAGCGGCTGAGCTTTGATGTGGGGCAGCATGAGTTCGTGGCCGTGCTCGGTCCTTCGGGCTGCGGGAAATCCACATTGCTGCGCTTGATCGCTGGGCTCGTGTTCCCGACTTCCGGCCAGGTCGAGGTCTATGGGCTGCGCGTGAGCGAGCCCCGAGACGACGTCGGCATCGTGTTCCAACGCGCAACCCTGCTGCCGTGGTTCGACGTGCTCGGCAACGTCACGTTCCCGCTGCGGCACAAATATGGGCGCGTCGATGCCAAAGACCGCGAGCGCGCTAAGGCTTTGCTTGATCTGGTCGGGCTTGCGGAGTTCGCCAACAAACAAATCGACGAGCTGTCCGGCGGCATGCAGCAACGGGTGGCGATCGCGCGTGCGCTGCTGCTCGATCCTGACATCTTGCTCATGGACGAGCCATTCTCAGCCCTTGATGCGCTCACCCGCGACGAAATGAGTTTCGAACTTCTGCGCATCTGGTCCGAGCGGCCGAAGACGGTCCTGTTCATTACTCACTCGATTCCCGAAGCGGTGCTGCTGGCCGACCGGATTGTTGTGATGACACCCCGGCCGGGCGCGGTGCGGGAAATCCTCGATGTGCCGCTGGCGCGGCCGCGATCGCTGGCGACGCTCTCCGACCCGGCGTTCACCGCGCTCGCCAATCACATCCGCTCACGGCTGTTCACCCGCCATGCGGCCTAGTCCAACAGTTCGCCCCCTTATGGCGGAGGACCCGGCGCCGGTGCGCGCCGCGGCCGACGCGCCGCCGCCACTCACACCATCAACTCAAGTTAGTGCTGTCAGAACGGGGCGGTTGGTACGTATCGCCAACCGCTTTGCGCCAACGCTGACCTTTATCTTCGTGCTCGCCATCTGGGAGCTCGGATGCCGCGTCTTCCGCATTCCGACCTTCCTGCTGCCGCCGCCAAGCCTGATCGTGCGGGGCGCATTCGAGCAGTCAGCGAGCATCTGGGCCGGGCATGTCTGGGCGACGGTACGTGTCGCCGTGATGGGCTATGTGGCAGCGATCGCGATCTCCATTCCGATGGCGATCGCGCTTGCCTCTTCACGCGCGCTGTCGCGCACGCTTTATCCTCTCATTGTGGTCGTGCACTCGATGCCGATCGTCGCCGTCGCGCCGATCATCGTGGTAACGCTTGGCGCCTCAGACTTGCCGAGGGTGGTGATCACGTTTCTGATCGCGTTCTTCCCCATCGTGGTGACGACCACGACGGGCTTGCTGGCGACGCCGGAGGAAATGATCGAGCTGTCGCGGTCGCTGCGTGCAGGCCGCGCGCGCGAGATGCTGCATATCCGGCTGCCGTTCGCGCTGCCGTACATTTTCAGTGCGCTGAAAATCGCCACAACGCTCTCGGTGGTTGGCGCCGTGGTTGCCGAGTTTGTCGCGGCGGAGCGCGGCCTCGGTTATTTCATCCAGTTCTCGACGTCATTCTTCAAGATCAACCAAGGCTTTGCCGCGCTGGTGATCCTGGTGACCATCAGCCTCGCATTCTTTCAGCTGATCAGCTTGATTCAGCGACTCTTCGCGCCGTGGTCGCTGCCAAAATCGGAGCGGTGAGATCCGGGACACGCAAACATCAAACGTCCAGCAATTCCTCGCGGGCAAACTCGGCGCGCTCCTGGATGAACTCGAAGCGCGACTCGGCGCGGGTTCCCATCAGGCGTTCCACCGCCTGGGAGATGGTCTCGCGCTCGTCACCAACCAGCACGACCCGTAACAAGGTGCGGTGGCGCCGGTCCATGGTGGTCTCTTTCAGCTGGCTCGCCATCATCTCGCCGAGGCCCTTGAACCGGCTCACCTCGACCTTGGCATTGGCGTGAAACTCGCGCTTGAGCAGCTCGTCTTTATGCTTGTCGTCGCGGGCATAAAACGTCTTGCCGCCGTGAGCGAGGCGGTAGAGCGGCGGCACCGCCAGATAGAGGTGGCTGTCCTCGATCAGCTTCGGCATCTGCCGATAGAAGAACGTGATCAGCAACGATGCGATATGCGCGCCGTCGACGTCGGCGTCGGTCATGATGATGACCTTGCCGTAGCGCAGATCTTCCTCGCGATAATGCGTTCCGGTTCCGCAGCCCAGCGCCTGGATGAGATCGGCCAGTTGTTGGTTCTGCGAGAGCTTGTCCTTGCCGGCCGAGGCGACGTTGAGGATCTTGCCGCGTAGCGGCAGCACCGCTTGTGAAGCGCGGTCGCGTGCCTGCTTGGCGCTGCCGCCGGCGGAGTCGCCTTCGACGATGAAGATTTCCGAACCTTGCGCGGCCGTGTTGGTGCAGTCGGCGAGCTTGCCCGGCAGCCGCAGCTTCTTGGCCGCGCTCTTGCGCGCGACCTCTTTCTCCTGACGGCGGCGGAGGCGTTCATCCGCCTGCTCGACCACGAAGTCGAGCAGCTTGGTCGCGGCGAGGGGATGACCTGCGAGCCAGTGGTCAAATTGGTCCTTGACCGCGGATTCGACGATGCGCTGCGCCTCGGCGGTGGCAAGCCGATCTTTGGTCTGACCCTGAAACTCGGGCTCGCGGATGAAGACCGACACCATGGCGGCGGCGCCGGTCATGACATCTTCGCTGGTCACCGGCGTCGCGCGCTTGCCTTGTCCGATGCGCTCGGCGTGGTCCTTGAGGCCACGCAACAGCGCGCTGCGCAGGCCTGACTCGTGCGTGCCGCCGTCGGGTGTTGGAATCGTGTTGCAGTAGGACGACAAGAATCCGTCAGCGTCGGCGACGAAGGCGACCGCCCACTCGACGCTGCCGTGGCCGCCTTCCTTCTGCGACTTGCCGGCGAAAATGTCCGGATGCACCAGCGTAGAGCCGTTGATCGTCACCGCCAGGTAATCGCGCAACCCTTCGGGAAAATGGAACGTCTCTTCCGCCGGGACGCCCTCGATCCCCTTCAATAATTCGGGATCGCAGCTCCAGCGGATCTCCACGCCACCAAACAGATAGGCCTTGGCGCGAGCCATCTTGAAGACGCGCTGCGGATTGAACTTGAGCTTGCCAAAAATCTGCTCGTCGGGCCGAAAACGAACTTTGGTGCCGCGCCGGTTGTTGACCTTCCCGAGCTTCTCCAGGCCGGACTTCGGTGTGCCGCGCTGATAGATCTGGCGATAAAGCTGGCCGCCGCGCGCAACCTCGACCTCGAGGCGTTCGGACAACGCGTTGACGACCGACACGCCGACGCCGTGCAGACCACCGGACGTGCTGTAGACCTTGCCCTCGGGATCAAACTTGCCGCCGGCGTGCAGCGTACACATAATCACTTCGAGCGCGGATTTTTTCGGCGATTTCGGGTGCGGATCGACCGGGATGCCGCGCCCATTATCGGTGATGGTCATGAACCCGTCGGCCCCAAGCTCGACCTCGATGAAGCTCGCAGAGCCGGCGAGCGCCTCGTCCATCGCGTTGTCGATTACTTCGGCAAATAGGTGATGCAGCGCCTTCTCATCGGTGCCGCCGATATACATGCCGGGCCGGCGGCGCACCGGCTCGAGGCCTTCGAGCACCTCGATGTCGCGCGCCGTGTAGCTGCCTTCCCCCGAGGCAGCGCGCGCCGGTTTGGCGGCCGCGCGCCGCGATACTGGCAGGCTCGACAGCAGATCAGGTTCTTTGCGTGCGACGCTTTTTTTGCCCATATGGCCCGTGCTGAAATGAGGGGGGAACGCCCCCTATGTGGGTCCCAGATCGGCCAAAACCAAGGCGAATCAATGCAAATTATATCGCACGTGTGGATATTAAGGTCTTGTTAGCCGATCGCTGACCCTCACATGCCTCGAATTGCCGGAATAACGTGGATTTTCACTACTACATCGATGCGCTGCTGGGGTTTGTGCGTGAGCACGCGGCTTGGGCACCGCCCTTAGTTGCGGCGCTGGCGTTCTGCGAGTTGCTCGCCTTCGTCTCGCTGCTGTTTCCGGCCTCGACCGCGCTGGTTGCCATTGGGGCTTTGATCGGCGCCGGCGCGCTCAGTTTCATTCCAATCTGGACTGCGGCGGCCGTCGGCGCGGCGCTTGGTGACTGGCTCTCTTACTGGCTGGGGCAGACTTTTGAGGCGCCGATCAGCCGGATCTGGCCGCTGTCGCGCCATCCGGACTTGCTGCCGCGCGGACACGCGTTCATCGTGAGATACGGCATTGCGGCGATTTTCATCGGTCGCTTTTTCGGACCGTTGCGGGCCGCGGTGCCGCTGGTCGCGGGCATCCTGGAGATGGCATGGTGGCCGTTCCAGATCGCAAACGTAACGTCCGCGTTCATCTGGGCGGCGGCGCTGCTGGGCCCGGGAGCCTTCGGATACGATTATGTGACCCGGTGGTTGGGGTTGTGACGTTGACGGACCAGTGGTCCACCCGTATATCGGCGCCCATGATCAGGATCGCCCCACGCACCCGTCGCCGCCGCGCTTGCGCGGCATGTGGGCGTGCCTGATCGCTCCCATGCCGCCGGACGAGGTTCCGCGGCGTCTTTCAAAAAAATTCGTCCGCGTCATCGTCCGGTCGCAAGTTCCGACTGAGATTGGATCATGACCAACAAAGCCAAAATCGCAGTGCTCGGCGCCTCCGGCTACACCGGCTCGGAATGTGCGCGCCTGTTGTTGTGCCATCCCAATGTGACGATCGCCGCGCTGACGGCTGACCGCCGCGCCGGCCAAGAGATGCGCGACGTGTTCCCGCAGTTCGCGCCGTACAAGCTGCCGCGGTTGGTACCGATCGAGGCGCTCGACTGGGCGCAGGAGCAATTCGATCTGGTGTTCTGCGCGCTTCCGCATGCGACCACGCAGAAAGTCGTGAAGGATCTGCTGAGCCGCGCGCCGGGTACCAAGGTGGTCGATCTTTCCGCTGATTTCCGCCTGACGCCGGCGGCCTACGCGCGCTGGTACGGGCACGAACACGCCGCGCCGGAGCTGCAGAAGGAGGCGGTCTATGGCCTGGTCGAGATCTATCGCGATCAGATCAAATCGGCGCGGCTCGTCGCCAATCCGGGCTGCTACACGAGCTGTGCGCAGCTGCCGCTGGTCCCGCTGCTGCGCGCGCGGGCCATTGATCCGGATGAAATCGTCATTGATGCCAAGTCCGGCATGACTGGGGCGGGGCGCTCCGCCAAAGAGGCGATGCTGTTCTCGGAAGTCTCGGAGGGGTTCAACGCCTATGGGGTTGGTCACCACCGGCACATGGCAGAGCTCGACCAGGAATTCTCCAAGGCGGCGGGACGTGAGGTTGTCGCGAGCTTCACGCCGCACCTCGTGCCGATGAACCGCGGAATTCTCTCAACCATCTACGTGCGCGGCAACAACGGTCAGGTGGCCGAGGAACTCCACGCCTTACTGACGAAGTTCTATGGCGAGGAGCAGTTCGTGCACGTACTGCCGCTCGGCGAGGTGCCGCACACCCGGCACGTGCGCGGCTCCAACATGACATTGATCGGAGTCGTGCCCGACCGCATTCCCGGGCGGGCGATTGTTTGCTCGGCGCTCGACAACCTGGTGAAGGGCGCGTCCGGCCAGGCTGTGCAGAACATGAACTTGATGCTCGGGCATCCGGAAGCCGCCGGCTTGCAGCAGGTGGCGCTGTTTCCGTGAGGGCCTGCTAAAGCACCCGGAAGATCGCCAGCACCAGGACGACCTGACAAAGGAAGCCGACCACAAACGCGATCGTGCGCAACACGGGTACGCCCAGCGAGTAGAGGATCGCGTGGGCGAGGCGTGCCCAGAAGAACACCGCACAGGCAATGACGGTCGCCCATGTCGAGATATTGAGCGAATCCAGGATCAGCACCAGCGGCGCGAAGACGACGAGGTTTTCCACGGCGTTGCTATGCGCGAAATAGAGCCGCGTTGCCCAGGCCGATTGCGGCGTGTCGCCGGGCTTGGGATTGTCCAATGAGGCCCACAAGCCGCGTACCTGGGCGCGGTCGATGATGTAGGGGATCCACAGAAGTCCGGTGAGCGCTACCGTCAGCGTGAGCCAAAGCAATTCTTTCGACATATCATCCTCCCGTGCCCCAGAAATTGGAGGGACAGACTGCTGAACTGACTAAGCTTGGTCAATCGCCTCGCACTTTAACATAGCTGCCCGGCGCATCCTCAATCGGCTCAAATTTTCCACCACCCGGCGCGCGGGCTTCGGTTTCCTCAGCGTCCTGCGCTTTGATCCAGGTAATCCAGTCCGGCCACCAGGAGCCCGGATGCTCCTCGGCGCTGGTGAGCCATTTCTCCAGATCATCGCCTTGCGGCGGTCCGCCGGTCCAATGCTGGTATTTTTGCTTGTAGGGCGGGTTCACGACGCCGGCGATGTGCCCGGAGCCGGCAAGTACGAAGCGCACCGGCCCGCCGAGAAATGACGATCCGAAATAAGCGGAACGCGCCGGCGCGATGTGGTCTTCCCGGCTCGCCAGATTGTAGGTCGGCACGGTGATGCGTTTGAGATCGATGTGCTCACCCGCGAGCTCCATCTCGCCCTTGGCCAGGGTGTTCTCGAGATAGCAGCGGCGCAGATAGAAGGAGTGGTTGGCCTTCGGCATACGGGTCGCGTCCGAGTTCCAATACAGGAGATCAAATGGCATCGGCTCGCGGCCTTTGAGGTAGTTGTTGATTACATAGGGCCAGATCAGGTCGTTGGAGCGCAGCAAGTTGAAGGCATTGGCCATCTTCTTCCCCTCGAGATAGCCGCGCTCCTCCATCTGCCGCTCCAACATGGCGATCTGCGCCTCGTCGGCGGCGAACACTTTGAGATCGCCTGCATACGTGAAATCGACCTGCGCGGTGAAGAGGGTCATCGATTTCACGCGATCCTGCCGCCCTTTGGCGGCCAGGTAGGCGAGGGTGATTGCGAGCAGCGTGCCGCCCACGCAGTAGCCGATGGTGTGAGCACTCGGTTCGCCAGTGATCTCCTCGACAATGTCAAAGGCGCGCAACGGCCCTTCGCGCATGTAATCGGCAAATCCGCGTTCGGCGAGCCGCGTATCGGGATTGACCCAGGAGATGCAGAAGACCGTCACGCCCTGGTCGACGCACCATTTGATGAACGATTTGTCCGGCGACAGATCGAGGATATAGAACTTGTTGATCCAAGGCGGAACGATGAGTAGCGGAACCTTGAGCACCTTCTCGGTGTTCGGCGTGTATTGAATAAGCTGCATCAGCTCGTTCTGATAAACCACTTTGCCGGGCGTGAGCGCGAGGTTGCGGCCGACCTCGAAACGCGAGGAATCCGACTGCCGGATACGCAGGTCGCCGCCGCCCGCCTCGATGTCCTGGGCGAGCATCTGCATGCCGCGGACCAGGTTTTCCGCGTTCGACGACAGGGTCTCGCGCAGCAGCTCTGGGTTCGTCAGGACGAAATTCGACGGCGCAACCGCGTTTGCGATCTGGCGGATGTAGAACTCAGCCTTGTGACGCTCGCGAGCATCAAGCCCCTGGGCGTCCGTCACGAGCTTGTTGGCCCAGTCGGTGGAAAGCAGGTACACCTGCTTGAGAAAGTCAAAGAACTGGTTCGTGGACCACTCGGGGTCAGCGAAGCGCTTGTCGCGCGGATCGGGCTTTGCCACCGGAGCCGTTGGTTCGCCGGCCATGCGTTTGACCGTCGAAGCCCATAGATCGAGGTAGGACTTGGCAAGCCGCGACTGCACATCGAACGCGCGCTGCGGGTCCGACATCCAGTATTCCATCACATGGCCGAGCGTCTTCACCATATCGGTGATTTCGTCAGCGCGCTGGTCCTTGATCCGGCCCTCTTCGCGTGGCTTCAAATAGGCGGCGAGAGCCTTGCCGCCTTCCTCGACCATGCGGGCGATGTTCTTGGCGAAGTTCTCGATATCGGCGCTGGCCTGTCTTGCCGCAGCGGGTTCTGGGGCAGGGGGGACCGGCTTTGGCTCGGGCGCCGGTGTGCCGGTCGGCTGTGCTTGAGGCTGAGTTGAAGCATCCATTGCGGCACCTTGCTTTAGACATATTACCCGGATAGCCGAATAACGGATATCAACTCGTGGGGACATATGGGGATCGGGGGGCCGATCAAGCCGGCTCAGTGGTTTTTGCTGTGCAACAATCATGCAAGACTTCCGCGCGCAATCGCGGTGGTCATGATTGCTGCGCTGCTCCCTGCCTGTTCCGCATCGCAATTTTCCGGAATGCCCACGCTGCTCGGCGGCGAGACAGCGGATACGCCGCGTGAATTCTGCTACTCCGCCTGCCTTCCCCGCGGTCCATGACATGCCGGCAGCACGACCGGTGCCCGTCCTGACGGACGAGCAGCAAAAGAAGGCCGAAGCCGAGCTTGTTGCAGCGCGTGATAAGCAGATCGGCGCGCCCGCGAAACCGGACGCCCAGAAGAAGGTGGCGGAAAAGAAGTCCACGGACAAGAAGTCGACCGAGAAGAAGCAGCAGACCGCCGCCAAGCAGGTCGCGCCGACCACAGCGTCGAACGACAGCCGGAATGCCGATCCACAGTGATGGAGGGGACGCGGTTCGCCGCTTCTTGTATTAACCACACGCATGCTACAAGCCGCCCCCCGGGCCATATCTGCGATATGCCTTAGGGCCTTGAATTGCTGTTCCGGCGCGAGGAGCCGTCGATGGATGAGTTTTACCGTATCCAACGTTTGCCCCCTTACGTATTTGAGACGGTGAACCGCGCCAAGGCTGCGGCCCGCAACCAGGGCGCCGACATCGTCGACCTCGGCATGGGTAATCCGGATCTTCCTGCCCCGGCGCATGTGCTCGAAAAGCTGAAGGAGACGATCGGTAGGCCACGCACCGATCGCTACTCGGCTTCGAAGGGAATTCCCGGCCTGCGACGCGCCCAGGCGGGCTACTATGCGCGCCGGTTCGGCGTAAAGCTCAATCCCGAGACGCAGATCGTGGCGACGCTCGGCTCCAAAGAGGGCTTCGCCAACGTGGCGCAGGCGATCACGGCGCCTGGCGACGTCATTCTGGCGCCCAATCCGAGCTACCCGATCCATGCCTTCGGCTTCCTGATGGCCGGTGGCGTGATCCGCTCGGTGCCGTCGGAGCCAACGCCGCAGTTCTTCACGGCGCTCGAGCGCGCGGTGCTGCACTCGATCCCCAAGCCGATCGCGGTGGTGGTCTGCTATCCGTCAAACCCGACGGCCTACGTGGCGAGCCTCGATTTCTACCGCGATCTTGTCGCGTTCGCGAAAAAGCACAGCATCATTGTGCTGTCCGATCTCGCTTACGCGGAGGTCTATTTCGACAATAATCCACCGCCGTCGATGCTGCAGGTGCCGGGTGCGATGGACGTGACGGTCGAGTTCACGTCGATGTCAAAGACGTTCTCGATGCCCGGCTGGCGCATGGGTTTTGCGGTCGGCAATGAGCGCATCATCGCCGCCCTCGCGCGCGTGAAGTCCTACCTCGATTATGGGGCGTTCACCCCGGTCCAGGTCGCGGCAACCGCCGCGCTCAACGGACCGGAAGACTGCATCCGGGAGATGCGCGACACTTACCGGCGACGGCGCGACGTGCTGGTGGAAAGCTTCGGCCGGGCCGGCTGGGACATACCGCCGCCGCGGGCGTCGATGTTTGCCTGGGCGCCGCTGCCGGCTCCGTTCCAGAGCGTGGGCAGTGTCGAGTTCGCGACACTCTTGGTTGAGAAGGCCGAGCTGGCGGTCTCGCCAGGTATCGCGTTCGGGGAATATGGCGAAGGTTTCGTGCGCCTCGCGCTGGTCGAGAACGAGCAGCGCATCCGCCAGGCGGCGCGCAATCTGCGTCGGTTCCTTGAAACCGGGCCGGAAAAATTGCACAACGTGGTTCCCCTCGCCAAGCGTCGGTGATCGGCGCTTCGCGCGAGCGCGGCGTCCGCTCCTGACGCCCAACCACATTTGATTCCATGCGCGCGCCACTCCGATTGGGTGTTGCCGGACTGGGCACGGTCGGTGCCGCGGTCGTACGGCTGATTGTGCAAGAGCAGGCATCGCTCTTGGCCCGCACCGGTCGGCCGATTGAGGTGGTCGCGGTAACGGCCCGGTCGAAGGCCAAGAAGCGCGGCATTGATCTGCGCAAGATCCGCTGGGTGGCTGATCCGCAGCGGCTCGCCGCGGACCCGGAAATCGATGTCTTCGTCGAGTTGATGGGCGGCGCCGATGATCCCGCAAAAAGCGCCGTCGCCGCCGCGCTTGCCGCCGGCAAATCGGTCGTCACTGCCAACAAGGCCCTGCTGGCGCGCCATGGCGTGAAGCTCGCGGAACTTGCCGAGAAGAAGGGCGTTGCCCTGAACTTCGAAGCCGCAGTAGGTGGGGCCATTCCGATTGTGAAGACGTTGCGTGAGGGAATGGCGGGCAATTCGTTTGCGCGCATCTATGGGATTCTCAACGGCACCTGCAATTACATCCTCACCCGCATGGAGCGGGAGAAGCTCGCATTTGCGGAGTGTCTGAAGGACGCGCAGCGCTTGGGCTATGCGGAGGCCGATCCGACTTTTGATATCGAAGGGTACGACACCGCGCAAAAGCTCGCGATTGCCGCGAGCCTTGCCTTCGGCACCAAGGTCAATCCCGCCGCGATCTACGTCGAGGGAATTTCCTCGCTCACTCCGGAGGATCTCGAGGCGGCCGATGAACTCGGTTACAGGGTCAAGCTGCTCGGCGTCGCGGTCCGCACTGAGACGGGTATCGAACAGCGCGTGCACCCAACCATGGTGCCTAAGGATAGCGAGATCGCACAGGTCATGGGCGTGACCAACGCGCTCTCGATCGATGCCGATGGGATCGCCCCCATCACCCTGGTCGGACCTGGGGCCGGTGGTGGCGCGACCGCCTCCGCGGTGGTGGCCGACATCGGCGATATAGCGCGCGGCGTGCGCACCCCGACCTTCGGCCGGCCCGCGCGCGAACTCACTGCGAGCAGCAAGGCGCCGATGCAGCGCCATGAAGGCGGCTATTACATTCGTCTGTTGGCGCGCGATCGTCCCGGGACTTTTGCGACGATCTCGAAGTCGCTCGCGCGCGAGGAGATCTCGCTGGAATCGATCGTGCAACGGCATCCAGGACCGCGGCCGCACGGGGGCGATGATCCCAAGAGCCCGGAAGCTCCGGCGCCGGTCATTCTGATCACCTACGCCACCACCGAGGATGCGGTGCGGCGGGCGTTGCAGGCGATCCGGCGCACGGGGGTTATTGTCGGCCACCCGCAGGTCATTCGTATCGAAAAGGGTTAGGTGACAAACACATTCCGCCGAATGTGACGCGCGTTCGGCTGCGAAAAATGCGACAATCCGTGCCGGTTGGTGAAAAGGAGTTCTCATGGCTACGATTACGGTTGCGCCGAGCCAGGCGCTGGAACGCATCCTCACTTTGGAACTGGTACGGGTTACCGAACGGGCTGCTGTCGCAGCAGCGGCGCAACGCGGGCGCGGCAACGAGAAGGCGGCTGATCAAGCTGCCGTCGACGCCATGCGGCGCGAGCTCAACAAATTGCCGATCGACGGGACCGTGGTGATCGGGGAGGGCGAGCGCGACGAGGCGCCGATGCTGTTCATCGGCGAGGAGGTCGGCCAACAGAATGGTCCGAAGGTGGACATCGCCGTCGACCCGCTCGAAGGCACGACCTTGTGCGCCAAGAACATGCCGGGCTCGATCGCAACCATGGCCATGGCCGAGGGCGGCACATTGCTCAATGCGCCGGACGTCTACATGGAGAAGATCGCGGTTGGACCGGGCTACGGCACCGGCGTGGTCGACCTCGACGCTTCGCCCGAGGACAACATCCATGCGCTTGCGAAGGAGAAAGGCGTCGGACCGGAGCGCATCACCGCGCTGATCCTGGATCGCCCCCGCCATGCCGACCTGATCAGCGCGGTGCGCAAGACCGGCGCTTCCGTCAGCCTGATCACCGATGGCGATGTGGCCGGCGTCATTCACACGGCCGATCCCGAGGCGACAGGCATCGATATCTATCTCGGCATTGGCGGTGCACCCGAAGGCGTGCTGGCGGCAGCGGCACTTCGCTGCATCGGCGGGCAGATGCAAGGGCGCCTCGTGCTTGATACCGAGGAAAAGCGCGAGCGCGCCAAAAAAATGGGTATCCGCGACGCGCGCAAGAAATATTCCATGGAAGACATGGTGCGCGGCGACTGTTTGTTTGCTGCGACCGGTGTCACCAGCGGCTCGCTGCTTAGTGGCGTACGCTTCAAGGGCAAGATCATTACAACCGAGACTGTGGTGATGCGCTCAGCGACCGGGACCGTCCGCTGGATTCGCGCTGAGCACCGGTATCACGCCAAGTTTCAACCCAGCTGATGGTTGTTCCTCGGATCAATCAGAAACACCCGCGGAGGTAAAACCCATGCGAACCGAAACGATCGAGTATCAGGAAGGCACGACCACCTGTGAGGGCTTTGCCGCCTATCAGGATAACGCCGGGAAGAAACCGGCCGTGCTGGTCGTGCCGGAATGGAATGGTGTTTCCGATTACACCAAGAAACGCGCGCAGATGCTGGCCGAGCTGGGCTACACGGCCTTCGTGGCCGACATTTATGGCAAGGGCATCCGACCGACCACGATGGACGCCTGCGCGGCCGAAGCCGGCAAGTATCAGAAGGATCGCCCGCTGTTGCGCCGGCGCGCCCGCGCGGCGCTGGATACGATGTTGAAGCTGCCCGCGGCCGACACCGGCAAGGTCGCGGCGATCGGCTATTGTTTCGGCGGCACCACGGTGCTCGAGCTTGCGCGTGACGGGGCTGACGTGCGCGCGATCGTCAGTTTCCATGGCGCGCTCAATACGCCCAACCCGGCCGATGCCAAGAACATCAAGGGCAGCCTTCTGGTGCTGCACGGCGCCGACGATCCGGTCGTGCCGGATCCCGAGGTGCTGGCGTTCGAGAAAGAGATGCGCGACGCGAAGGTTGACTGGGAGTTTGTCGCCTACGGCAATTCTGTGCACAGCTTCACCAACTGGAATCTGCCCGAGAACAATCCCGGTCCCGCATCCTACAACAAGAAGGCCGATCAGCGCTCCTGGCAGGCGATGCAGAACTTCTTCAAGGAATGCTTTGGTTGAATAAGACGCTCATCTGGACGATGCTCGCCCGGTGAGCACGAGCCGCTCGTGAGCAAGCCCGAAATCATCATCCGCGCGGTCGGCAGGCGCGAGCGTGCCGCATGGCAAGTGTTGTGGAAGGGTTATCAGACATTCTACGACGTGGCGCTTTCCGACGCGGTCACGGCCAATACCTGGACGCGGCTGCATGATCCGCGTGAGCCGATGTTTCTGCTCGGCGCTTATGTGAACGGGACACTCGCCGGCATCGTGCATTATTTGTTTCATCGCTCTTGCTGGACGATCGCGGACTATTGTTATTTGCAAGACCTGTTCGTCGCCGAGAGCGCGCGCAACCTGGGGCTCGGGCGTGCGCTGATCGAAGCGGTCGAGCGGGAAGCGCGCACCGCCGGCGCGAGCCGCGTCTATTGGCTCACCAAGGAAGACAACACAACCGCACGCGCACTCTACGATCGGCTGGCGGAGCGATCAGGATTCATCCAGTATCGTAAGCTTTTCTGAACCGATTCGCGTGGGTGCCATGGCGGTCGCGGTCGCGACGATACCGAAGCCGGTCCAATATTTTCTCGGCGTCGAGAGCTCGGCGACCGGACGCGCGTGGCGCGACCGGCTCAACGAGCGCGGCAAGGCTATGGCGGCCGCAATGATGCAGCGCTACGGCCTGCCGGACCTGCTGGCCCGCATCATCGCCGGGCGTGGCGTCGATTTGGACGAGGTCGAGGCATTCCTCGACCCGAGCATTCGCCGCCTGATGCCCGATCCACATGTGCTGACCGACATGGCGGCAGCCGCCGAGCGCATCGCCGATGCGGTCGTGCGCGGCGAGCAAGTCGCGATCTTCGGCGACTACGACGTCGACGGTGCGACCGCTACGGCGCTGCTTGCGCGCTTGCTCAGGCTCTGCGGCAGTGAGCCGCTGATCCATATTCCGGACCGCATTTTCGAGGGCTATGGCCCCAACGTCGAGGCGATCCGTTCGCTTGCGCAGCGCGGGGCGAAGCTGCTCATCACCGTCGATTGCGGCACCACCAGCCATGAGCCGCTGGCCGAAGCCGGCAAGCTCGGGCTCGACACCATCGTGATCGATCACCATCAAGCCGACGAGCGGTTGCCTGGCGCGGTCGCCGTGATCAATCCCAATCGGCTCGATGATCTTTCCAGGCTAGGCCACCTGGCCGCCGTCGGGCTCGTATTCATGACCCTGGTCGCCGTGAACCGCGCCCTGCGTGCGCGCCGGTTCTGGACCGACCAGCGGCCGGAACCCGATCTGCTCGGGCTCCTCAATATCGTCGCGCTCGGGACCGTGGCCGATGTGGTGCCGTTGCGCGGGCTCAACCGCGCCTTCGTGGCCAAGGGGCTGATCGCCATGCGCCGGCGCGAGCATCCCGGGCTGACGGCGCTCAGCGATGTCGCCCGCCTCACCGGTCCGCCGGAGCCGTGGCATCTCGGGTTCATGCTGGGGCCGCGGATCAATGCCGGCGGCCGGATCGGCCAGGCCGACCTGGGCGTGCGTTTGTTGCTCGAAGACGATCCGACCGAATGCGCGCGCATCGCCGCTGAGCTCGACCGCCTCAACCGCGAGCGCCAGGTGATCGAGCAGGCGACCTTGGCGCAGGCTGAGGCCGAAGCGACCGCGGCGCTCGGGCACGCCGACAATGCCACGGTGGTCGTCACCGCCGCCGAAGGCTGGCACCCCGGTGTCGTCGGGCTCGTCGCGGCGCGCTTGAAGGAGCGGCATGGGCGGCCGGCCTTCGCCATCGCGCTCGAGCCGGGAGAGTTCGGGACCGGTTCTGGTCGCTCGATCGCTGGTGTCGATCTCGGTCGGGCGGTCCGGCACGCCGTCGCCGAGGGGCTGCTGGTCAAAGGCGGCGGGCACGCGATGGCGGCTGGGATCACGGTCCGCAAAGACGCGCTGGCCGCCTTCCGGGCATTCCTGGACAGCACGCTGCGTCCGGCGGTCGAAGCAGCGCGACGCGACGAAGCGCTCCTGATCGACGGCGCCGTTGCGGCCGCCGGAGCCGGGTTTGAGCTCCATGACCTCATCTCGCGCGCCGGCCCTTACGGAGCTGGCAACCCTGAGCCGATCCTGGCCTTTCCGGCGCACACCATCGCTTACGCCGAGGATCGCGGCCAGAGCCACATCCAGGTGCGCATCAAAGCCGGCGAGGGGACCCCGTTACCGGCCATCGCATTCCGGGCGGCTGGCGAGAAACTCGGGGATGCGCTGCTGGCGGCGCGCGGCCGGCGCATGCACGTTGCCGGTACCCTGGCACTCGATCGCTGGCAGGGCACCGAGCGCGCCCAGCTGCGCATCATCGATATCGCGCCCGCCGAGCCTTGGTCGTTTCAGCCGTAGCGGAACGTCAGCAGCTGATCGAAGGCGCGTAGTTCACCGATCACGCGGTGCAGCATGTCCGCGTCCCGATTGCTGATGGCGGTCGGGACATAAGCTAGCGACGCGGCGATCCCGTCGAGCAGCCGGCGGAACTCGGGGCTTGCGCGCACTTCCGGCGGCGCGAGGGCGTCACAGTGCTTTGCCGCAATCTCGATCTGTGCGGCTTTGTCCGCCACGTCCGCCGCAAGCTCGGGCTTGGCGAGGTCCGGTGGCGTTACGTCGAAAGCGAAGAACCGCGACATCGCCGCATTGGTCTCGATGATGCAATCAGCAAGAACCTCGATGCCGCTCGCCTGCCGCAACTCGTGCAGCAGCCGTCGGTTGGTCTCGAGCGCCTCGCGGGCCGCCCCGAACTGGCCCGACGAGAGCATGGCGATGGCCGTGGTGACGTAGAAGCGCACCTCGTTCAAGGTCGCATCATAACGTGGATTGGCACGAAACGCGGCTGGCGGCTTCTGGCCGTACAGCCGCATGACCTCTACCCAAGCCGAATGCATCTGCTCCAATTCGAGTGACGCCAGGTCGACGTTCTCGGTTCGCAGGTAGCCGAGCGCAACGCGGTTGTGCGCGGCAGCCGCTTCGATCGCCGCGTTGAAGTCGTTGAGCTCGTCAGCCGGGCCGTAGTCGATCGGTCCGGCGACGCCAATGCCGGTCGCCAACAGGGCTCCGATGCAGGCCGCGGCAACGAGGCGGAGCATGGTATTCGTCACGGTTTGACACTATGGTCCCGGCCAACCAAGTATAACCGCACTGCGGTCACGACCAAATCGTGCTTTTTGGATGAAGGTTAATTTGATGTACACGCGCCGCGCTTTGTTGCTGGGAACCGGAGCCGTGCTGGCTGCCGGCACCCGCGCGCGTGCCGAGCCCGTCATGACCGATGAGGGCTACTATCGGGAGCCCTGGTTCGTCGAGAGCTTCCTCGATCTGCGCGACGATGTCGGGGCGGCGCGCGCGCATGGCAAGCACTTCGCGCTGATCTGGGAATTGCGCGGCTGTCCCTATTGCCGCGAGACCCATCTCGTGAACTTTGCCCGGCCCGATATTGCCGCGTTCGTGAGCAGCAAGTTCGACATGTTGGAGCTCAACATTCTGGGGTCCCGCAAGGTGACCGACTTTGACGGCGAGGAACTGACTGAGAAACAACTGGCCGGCAAATACGCGGTGCGCTTTACGCCGACCATCCAGTTCTTCGAGGGCACGGCCGACAACCTGAAGCAGAAGCCGGCCTCCGAACGCGAGGTGATCCGGATTCCCGGTTACCTGCGGCCTGACGATTTCCTTGACGTGTTTCGCTATGTCGCCCAGAAAGGGGACAGCAATCAGACATTTCGCGACTTTCTCAAATCGGAACGCAGCTGAGGTCTCATGAAACAGGTTTCGCGCCGCGATGCGGTGCTGATGGGAGTAAGCGCTGCGCTCTATCTCACGGTCAGCGACGCGGCATTTGCCACGCCGGCGGAAGCCGCGGCGGAGATCGACAAGTTCACCGGCGGCAAGGAGCCCACGCAAGGCAACATCACCATCGACCTGCCGGAGATCGCCGAGAACGGCAACACCATTCCGCTCAACATTACGATTGATGCACCGATGACGGCGGAGAGCTACGTCACCGATGTATTGGTCGTTGCCGACGGCAATCCCAATCCCGCACTCGCCAAGTTTCATTTCACCCCGTTGTCGGGTCGCGCAGTCGCCGGTACGCGTATCCGGCTGGCCGGAACCGAGAACGTGATCATCGTCGCCAAGACCAGCGATGGCCGGCTCTACACGGATCGCAAGCAGGTCAAGGTCACGATCGGCGGCTGCGGCGGATAACAAAGAGCGAGTGAGCCCATGGCCGAGAAGCCGCGCCTCAAACTGCCCAAGCAAGCCAAGAAGGGCGAGGTCATCCAAATCAAGACGTTGGTGCAGCACCCGATGGAGACGGGCCTGCGCAAGGATGCGAATGGCAATGTCATCCCGCGCAAGATCATCAACAAATTCACCTGCGTGTTCAACGGCAAGCCGGTGTTCTCCGCGGATTTGGAACCCGCCATCGCTGCCAATCCTTATTTGGAGTTCACCGCTAAAGTCGACGAGAGCGGGACATTCAAGTTCACCTGGGTTGATGATGACGGGACAGTCATCACGACCGAGGAGTTGATCACCGTCAGCTGACGCTGGTGCTGGAGTAGGAGTATCGGCGTGCCGCGAGCATCTATTCTCGTCGCTTTCCTGACCGCCGCGGGGGCCGCCGTGTTGCTGGCACCCGTCGTCTCCGCGCAAGCGCCGTCGCAAAGCTCGGGACCCGCGCCATTGGCCACGGGCGATGCTGCGGCGCGGCCCTGGAAGCGCTACTCAGGCTGGCCGACGCGCGACACCGCGCCCTTCAACACACTTGCTGATCAAAAGCTTTCGCCTCCGGCCCCGAGTGCGCCGCGCAAGCTCGATGGGCCGATCACCGGTGATCCGGCCATCGGCGCCAAGCTCGTGGCCGACCGCACCCGCGGCGGGTCCTGCCTTGCCTGTCATGTGATGGGGCAGGCCGGCAACGCCGATCTTCCGGGCAACGTCGGACCTGACCTGAGCGAGATCGGCAGCGCCGGTCTCAAGGACGAAGAGTTGTTCAATTTCGTCTACGACGCCCGCGTCTACCACGCCGAGACCATCATGCCGCCGTGGGGGACGAACGGGTTGTTCAGCGATGCGGAGATCGGCCACATCGTCGCGTTTCTCAAGACGCTGACCAAACCCGCGATGTTCCCGACTGAGGTCGATGATCCGAGTAAGCGACCGCCGCCGGTCGAGACGCGCGACAATCTAGACGAGTTGGTCAATCCCGGACTGTGGACGGTCGAGAAGGCGCAGCAGCTCTGGACGACGCGCGGCCCGGTCGGATTTTCCTGTGCGAGTTGTCACGGCCGCGCTGAGGATCACTTCAAGACCTGGGCGGCCGGCATGCCGAAGTGGGAGCCGCGCCTCGACAAGGTGCTCGGTGTCGAGGAGTTCGTCTATCGCCACGCGCAGGTAGCGACTGGCCTTAGCTGGTTGATGCAGAGCAGCGAAAATACGGCCATGTCTGTCTACCTGCGCTTCCTCGCTGACGGGCAGGAGATCCATATCGACGTGACGAGCCCCGGCGCCAAGGAGGCCTACGAGCGGGGCAAGGCGTTGGCAGCCGTCAAGGTCGGACAGCTCAATTTCTCCTGCCTGGATTGCCACAGTCCGGAGCGTGGCGGACTGCACTGGATCCGCGGCCAATGGCTGGGCGAACAACGCGGCCAATACGATCACTTCCCGACGTGGCGCACGAGCCAGCAGGACATCTGGGACATTCGCAAACGCTTCCAATGGTGCAATGTCGCGGTCTGGGCGAACGAGTTGCCGCCCGACGCTAAAGAATACGGTGACCTCGAGCTCTACCTCGCCGTGGCCAACGCCGGGCTCAAACTCAACGTGCCCGGGATCAGGCATTAACAACAAATGCTGTCGCGCCGCGACCTTCTGCAGATCGGCGCCGCGGTGGCGGCTTATGGATTTGGTCCGCGCAGCCGCGCCGCCGCACAGCAGCGCATCACCCAGGACGAACTGCTCACATTCGACCACTACGGCAACATCACGTTGCTGCACATGGCCGACCTGCATGCGCAGCTGATGCCGGTCTATCTGCGCGAGCCATCGGTGAACGTCGGTGCAGGCGAGGCGAGGGGACAGCCGCCGCATTTGACCGGCAAGGCATTTCTTGAATACTACGCGATCCCGCCGCGCACGGCCGAAGCCTATGCGCTGAGCTCGGAGGATTTCGTCGCGCTTGCCCGCGAATACGGCCGGGTTGGCGGGCTTGACCGTATCGCCACCGTGGTCAAGGCGGTGCGGGCGGAGCGGGGCAGCGATCGCGTGTTGTTCCTCGACGGCGGCGACAGCTGGCAAGGGTCGCTGACGGCGAACCGCACGCGCGGTCAGGACATGGTCGATTGTCTCAAGCTGCTCCAGCCCGACGCCATGACGGGGCATTGGGAATTCACCTACGGTGAGACGCGGCTGCGCGAATTGATTGATCGTCTCGGCGCCCCGTTTTTGGCACTCAATATTCGCGATACCGAATGGCAGGAGCCGGTATTTGACGCCTACAAGATGTTTGAGAAGGGCAGCGTGCGGGTTGCTGTGCTGGGAGAGGCGTTTGCCTACACGCCGGTGGCAAATCCGGCGTGGATGATCCCGAAATGGACATTCGGCATTCGCGAAGAGGACGTGCGCGCAACCGTCGCCAAAGCCCGCAAGGAGGGCGCGCAACTCGTGGTGCTGCTCTCGCACAACGGTTTTGATTGCGATCGCAAGATGGCAACGCGGGTCGAGGGGATCGACGTCATTCTCACCTCGCACACCCATGACGCCTTGCCGGTCGTGACCACGGTCGGAAAGACTTTGCTGGTTGCGTCCGGCAGCGACGGCAAGTTCATCTCGCGCCTCGATCTCGACGTGCGCGGCATGGAGGTCGCCGGCTATCGCTACAAGCTGATCCCGATCTTTGCTGATGTGATCGCGCCTGACTTCGAAATGGCGTTGAAGATCGCGCAGGTGCGAGCGCCATTTGCGTCCGAACTGGCACGTGTTGTTGGACAATCGGAATCGCTGCTCTATCGGCGTGGCACCTTCAGCGGCACTGTCGATGACTTGATCTGCGCAGCAATCGTCAGCGAGCGCGATGCAGAAATTGCGCTCTCGCCCGGCTTCCGCTGGGGAACAACAATTCTGCCCGATACGCCGATCACGGTCGAGGATATCGCCAACGCGACGGCGATGACCTATCCGCAGGTCTACCGAACCACGATGAGCGGGGCGCAGCTCAAGGCGGTTCTCGAAGACATCGCTGACAATCTGTTCAACCCTGATCCCTATTATCAGCAGGGGGGCGACATGGTCCGTTGCGGCGGCATCGGCTACCGGATCGACATCAACCAGCCCATGGGACAGCGTATCTCCGAGCTCACGCGCTTCCCCTCGGGCGAAGCGATCGACGCCGGCAAGGACTACACCGTTGCCGGCTGGGCGAGCGTGCGCGAGAACGTCGAGGGCCCGCCAGTGTGGGAGCTGGTCGAGCGCTATCTGGCGCGCGTGCAGACGGTGCGCATCGAGCCAAATACCAATGTCAAGGTCGCCGGCCTGTAGCGAACTTGGCAAGCTCTCGGTACTGGCGTTAACTGCCGTCCTCTCCATCAGGAACTCCCTGCAATGTCGAAGCTCAATCTCTCGGTCGCGATCGGCGACTATGACCGCAACCGTCCACTTATCGATGGCGCCGTGCGCATCGATGGCGTCGATCCGGTGTTCATGACGCTCTATCCGGAAGAGATTTTCTTTCGCGCGCTGCGCACCCACGATTTCGATATCTGCGAACTTTCCCTCTCCAGCTTCACCGTAAAGACTGCGGCCGGCGACAACCCATACGTGGGCATTCCGTGCTTCGTCTCGCGCGCATTCCGGCACACATCGATCTACGTGCGCACCGATCGCATCCGTGAGCCGAAGGACCTGAAGGGCCGCAAGGTCGGCGTGCCGGAATATCAGCTCACCGCCAATGTCTGGGCGCGCGCCATCCTGCAGGATGATTACGGCGTCGCGCCTGCAGACATCCGCTGGGTGCGCGGCGCGATCGAACATGCGGGCCGGATCGAGAAGATCTCGATCAAGCTGCCGCCGGGCGTCGAGCTTGAGGACGCGCCTGCAGGACGGACAATCTCAGACCTTATCGACGAGGGGGAGATCGATGGGTTCATCGCGCCGCGCCCGCCCTATCTGGCGCGCCCCAACCCCCATGTCGGTTGGCTGTTTCCCGATCCGATCGCCGCCGCCAAGGACTATTTCAAGCGCACCGGCATCTTCCCGATCATGCACCTTGTCGGGATACGGCGAACCTTGGTTGATCAGCATCCCTGGCTCCCGGCAGCGGTGATGAAGGCGTTCGATCAATCCAAGGCGGCGGCGCTCGCGCATCTGAGCGACACATCCGCCACCAAAGTGACGTTGCCATTCATCGAAGAGCAACTTGCCGCCACGCGCGAACTGATGGGCGAGGATTTCTGGCCCTACGGGCTCGAATCCAATCGCAAGACGCTGGAGACGTTTCTGCGTCATCACCACGCGCAAGGCCTGTCCAGCCGTTTGGTGAAGCCCGAGGAATTGTTTCACCCATCCACCCACGAGTCGTTCAAGATCTGACGCCGCGACGCTGTAGCCGGAACTGCTTTGCCCCTCTGCGACTTGTCTTCCGACCATCACGACATCGGAGGGGCCCGTGCGCGCTGGATTCCAACTGGTGCTGCTTGTCGCAGCGACTCTGTCAATTTGTCTGCCGGTAACCCGCGACCCGCTGTGGGCGGCGGAACCGCCGCCATCGTCTCCGCCATCCGCGCCAGCCGACCAACCGCCGGCCGCTCAGGCGCCGGCTCCGACGCCGCCGGCCGCACCCGCGGCACCGGCCCCGTCTGAGACGCCCCCACCAGCGGCGAGCACCGGGACCCCGGCGACGGTGCTCGACGATCAGCAAGTGACCGCGATCCTCGGCAAGAATGTCCGAAGCCGCAACGGCGAGGACATGGGACGGATCGTCGATGTGATCGTCAATCGCGATGGCCAAGTTCGGGCCGCTGTTATCGACTTCGGCGGCTTTCTCGGGGTCGGCAGTCGCAAAGTCGCCGTGGACTGGAGCGCCTTGCGCTTCGAGCCGAGCGGCAAGCCCGATCGCATCAGTGTCGATCTGAGCCGCAACAGCGTGCGGCTCGCCCCGGAATACAAGGAGGGCAGTCCAGTGGTAGTGCTGGGTGCTGAACTTCCGCAGCCAGTCGCGACTGGTCCCGCAAAGGATGCCTCCAAGGAGAAGTGATCGCTCGCTCCCCCATCATGACGGCGGTTCACCTTCCGCATGATCGGCGGGAGCCGGGCGAAGCCGGTGCTCGCATGCAAAAACCCATGTTGCCAGCGACCATCGACCGTCCGCCCGCTCCCTCGCGCGCCAGTCTGCTCGGACTCGACTGGTTCGTATTCTCCATTGCCAACGTGCAGACAGGGTTCGGGCCTTTCATCTCGATCTACCTGACGGAGCAGAAATGGACGCAGGTCGATATCGGCCTCCTCCTCACGGTCGGCGGCCTGGTCGCGCTGATCGGCCAAGTCCCGGGCGGGGCCATTGTGGATGCGGCGCGATCGGCGCGGCGGCTCGCCATGGCGGCGGTGGTGATCATCGCCGTGAGCGCGCTGATGCTGGCGTGGTGGCCGGTGCTGGGCATCGTGCTGGCCGCACAGGTGCTGCATGCCGGCGCGAGCTGCGTACTCGGCCCGGCCATCGCGGCCATCAGCTTGGGCTTGGTCGGGCATTACGCAATTGCTAACCGGCTTGGCCGCAACGCCTGCTTTGCCTCGATCGGGAACGGCCTTTCAGCCGCTGCCATGGGTGTCTCCGGCTACTTCGTGTCCAGCCAGGCGGTGTTCTTTCTCACCGCGGCGCTTTGTCTCCCAAGCCTGATCGCACTCTCGTATATCCACGAGGACGAAATCGATCCGGCCCGCGCCCACGGCGGCGTCCCGGACCGCAGTCACGGCGAGCTTGCCTCGGAGTGGGCCTTCTTGCGCGCCATTACCCACAATCGCCCGCTGATGGTTTTCGCTGCCTCGGTGGTGCTGTTCCAGCTGGCGAATACCGCCATGCTGCCGCTTATCGGCAGCACAGTGACCATGCGCTCAGCCCACCAGGCGCCGGCACTCGTCGCGGCGTGCATTGTCGCGCCGCAACTGCTCGTCGCGCTGACCGCGCCCTGGGTTGGCCGCCAGGCTCAGCGCTGGGGCCGTCGTCCATTGCTGCTCCTCGGATTTGCGGCCCTGCCGATCCGCGGGGCGCTCGTAGCGATGACGGTCGACCCCTATCTGCTCGTCGCCGTCCAGGCGCTCGACGGCATCTCGGCCGCCGTCTTGGGGGTTCTGGTTCCGCTGGTGATTGCCGACACGACCCGCGGCACCGGGCGTTTCAACCTCGCGCAGGGCGTGGTAGGAATGGCTGTCGGGATCGGGGCATCGCTCAGCACGACGCTCGCCGGCTACATGACGGATTGGTTCGGCAGCTCGACCGCGTTCTTCGGTCTCGCCGGCATCGCCGCGTTGGCGCTGTTGCTGGTGCTTGTGGCGATGCCGGAGACGCGGCCCGAGAAGGAGTAGTTGGCTAGCCGGTTGCGAGCCGCAGCCGCGGCGCTGCCTGCTCGCCGAGCTCGCGGTAGACCTCAAGGTAATCCGTGGCCATCCGGCGCGCGGTGAAGCGCTCATCGAACCGCTGCCGCACGCCCTCGCGCGAGAGGTTGGCGAGTTGGCTCACGGCAGCCACCGCGCTTGTCTCGTCCTCCACCACAAATCCGGTTACCCCTTCATCAATCACTTCGGGGACGGAGCCACGATTGAACGCGATCACTGGCGTGCCGCACGCCATCGCCTCGATCATCACCAAGCCGAACGGTTCCGGCCAATCGATCGGGGTCAGGAGCGCAATCGCGCCACTCAGAAATTCAGACTTCTGCGCGTCCGCGATCTCCCCGATATAGTCAACAAACGGCAAGCTCATCAATGGCTTGATCTGCTCGTCGAAATAGTCCTGATCGACCTTGTCGACTTTGGCAGCGATCTTGATTGGTACTCCGCAGCGCTCCGCAATCCGGATGGCACGATCGACGCGCTTCTCCGGTGAGATCCGACCGAGGAACGCGAGGTAACTCGGTGTCGTCGGCTGCGGCTGCAGCAAGTCAGCCGGCAGGCCATGGTACACGGTTCTAACCCAGCCGGCCTGCGGCACCGGCCTTCGCTGTGCGTTGGAGATCGATATGACCGGGAGCGAAGAAAACGTGTTGAACACCGGCTGCAGCTCGGGAAGGTCGAGCCGTCCATGCAGGGTGGTCAAGAATGGCGTCGCCTGACGCGAGAACAGCGAGAACGGATAGTAGTCCAGGTGGAAATGTAGAACATCAAACTCATCGGCCCGCCGTCGTACCTGCTCCAACATGGTCATGTGGATACCCATCGGGTCGCGGATCGACCCGTCGAGGCGAATGGCGCGCGGCCAAACCGCTTCAAGCTTTGCTGATGTGCACGAGTCCCCGCTGGCAAACAGCGTCACGTCGTGGCCGAGCGCGACCAGCTCTTCGGTCAACCAGGAAATAACGCGTTCGGTACCACCGTACAGCTTGGGTGGAACGGCTTCGGTCAGCGGCGATATCTGCGCGATACGCATACGTGCTCCCTGTTCGCCCGATCCGGGGCCGCGGGCGCCAAAAACATGTGAAGGCAGATGGAGAAGGGCCCATGGGCTTAACAATCAAGATGAGGACTCGTTCCTTGAAACCGTTTGCGCCATAGCGCGTTCACCCCGGCAGGACTCGGGCGCGGCGGATCAAGCAAAGTGGGCCGCCTAAATCACAGGGGTAGGTGTCGGGATGGATGAACTGTGCCGTTATGCTACGCGCCCGCTTGCATTTATTGCGCGGTACTTGCGCCAGCATCCGATCTCGCATGCCGCCATCGCGATCGCGGTTCTCGCGGCGGTCGGATGTTCAGTCACAACTCAATTCGGCGTGAAGACCCTTGTTGACGCGCTTTCGGCGCCAGCACATGCCAGCGCGTCGGTCTGGATGGCTTTCGCACTTCTGGTCTCGCTGATCGCCGCCGACAATCTGCTCTGGCGCGTGGCGAGTTGGATCGCAAGCTTTGCGTTCGTGCGCGTGACCGGCGACTTGCGTTCGGAATTGTTCCGGCATTTGACCGGTCATGCACCTAGCTACTTTCAGGATCGCATGCCGGGTACGCTCACGAGCCGCATTACGGCGACGTCGAACGCGATCTACACCATTGAGAATATGTTCATCTGGAACGTGCTGCCCCCCTGCGTGGCTACGTTCGGAGCAATCATTCTTATTTTCTTTGTCAGCGTGCCCATGGCTGTCGCTCTGGGCGTAATCGCCGGCGCCCTTGTTGTCGCGATGTTTCACTTTGCTGCTGCCGGGCGGTCATTACATCACGATTTTGCCGACAAGGCCGCAGCTGTCGATGGCGAGATGATCGACGTTATCGGCAACATGCCGATGGTGCGGGCGTTCGGTGGAACCCTGCGCGAGCATTGCCGCTTCGACCAAGCCGTCGGTCGGGAAATGGTGTCGCGGCGTCGCAGTCTGATCTATCTTGAGAAGCTGCGTCTCACGCATGCCGTTCTCACCATCCTGCTGACGATCGGAATCCTGGCCTGGGCGATCTCGCTGTGGCAGCGCGGCGCCGCCACGACCGGCGAAGTCGTGCTGGTCTGCACGCTCGGTATGTCGGTTCTGCACGCGACGCGAGATCTCGCCGTCGCGCTGGTCGATGTGACTCAGCACTTTGCGCGACTTTCAGAAGCGCTCGTGACGCTGCTCGCGCCGCATGAACTGCGCGATCACCCCGAGGCCGTGCCGCTGCAGCGCCGCGGTGCGCGCGTTTCGATCGAGAACGTTACCTTCGCCTATCCGGACGGACGCACCGTCTTCGAGGACTTCAGCCTGGAACTGGAGCCCGACCAGCGGGTCGGCCTGGTTGGGCCATCAGGCGGTGGAAAGTCGACATTATTCGCGCTCCTGCAACGCTTCTACGACGTACAGGACGGCCGTATCCTGATCGATGGCCAGGATATCTCCCGCGTCACGCAGGAGAGCCTGCGATCGGCTATTTCCGTGGTGCCGCAGGACACCTCCCTGTTTCAGCGCAGCGTGATGGAGAACATCCGCTATGGCCGGCCGGATGCGACCGATGAAGAAGTCCTGCAAGCTGCCGTCGCCGCGCGGTGCGAGTTTATCGAAGCGCTGCCGGAGGGCTTTCAGACGCGGGTTGGCGAGCGCGGCCTGAAACTGTCCGGCGGACAGCGTCAACGCATCGCCGTTGCGCGCGGCTTCCTGAAGAAAGCGCCGATCCTGTTGCTGGACGAAGCGACCTCCGCGCTCGACAGCGACTCCGAGGAAGCGATTCGCGATGCGCTCACCCGCCTGATGCGCGGGCGCACGGTGATCGCCATCGCGCATCGGCTATCGACCCTGCGGAGCTTCGACCGCATCGTCGTGCTGAAGGCGGGGCGCATCGTACAAGACGGGCCGCCTGACGCCCTGATCAAGCGGGAGGGCATCTACCGCGACCTCGTCATGCGCGAGATGAGCCGGTTAGGGCAGGCCGCGTAACCACCAGATAGGTGATTGGACTCAATTCCCTCCCAGCCTTTAGTGTAAGTGGGGCTTTCGTGCAGGGGATCTTGATCCAGCATGACATTGCGCATCGAAGATTATGCCCTCATCGGCGACTGCGAGACGGCGGCGCTGGTGGGCCGCAATGGATCGATCGACTGGCTGTGCTGGCCGCGCTTTGATTCGGCTGCCTGTTTCGCGGCTCTGCTCGGGACCGAGGAGAATGGCCGCTGGATCATTGCGCCGGACGGAGTCGAGGCCTGCACGCACCGGCGCTATTGGGATGACACGCTCATTCTGGAAACGACGTTCGAGACGCGGGATGGCGTCGCCCGCCTCATTGATTTCATGCCCATGCGCGGCGAACGCTCGCATCTCGTGCGGCTCGTCGTTGGCGAGCGTGGACGCTTGCATTTCCGTACCCAACTGGTGATCCGGTTTGGCTATGGGGCGATCGTCCCGTGGGTGACGCGCACGCCGGATGAGGCCCTGCGGGCGATCGCTGGTCCCGACAAACTCGTCCTGCGCACGCCGATCGCGCTGCGCGGCGAGAACATGAGTACGGTCGGCGAGTTCGATGTACTCGCCGGCGAGACGATCCCGTTTGTCCTGACCTACTTGCCCTCGCATCTGCCCGATCCCGACCCGGTCGACGGCAAGGCGCTGCTGCACGCGGCCGAGGAGTTCTGGCTCGGCTGGGCCGATCGCGCGCAGATTTCCGGCCCGTGGATGAAGCAGGTCAAGCGATCGCTCATCACCCTCAAGGCGCTGACGTACGGCCCGACCGGCGGCGTGCTGGCCGCGCCAACGACATCGCTCCCCGAGTGCATCGGCGGTGAGCGGAACTGGGACTATCGCTATTGCTGGCTGCGCGACGCCACCTGGACGCTGCTCGCCATGATGAGCACCGGCTACTACGACGAAGCGCGCGCCTGGCAGGAGTGGCTGTTGCGCGCCGTCGCCGGCAGCCCGGATCAGATGCAGATCATGTACGGCCTCGCCGGCGAGCGGCAACTGCCCGAGACCGAGCTGGCGTGGCTCTGCGGCTACGCCAATTCGCGCCCCGTCCGCATCGGCAACGGGGCGCACCAGCAAATCCAGCTCGACGTCTATGGCGAGCTCATGGACGCGCTGCATCACTCGCGGCGCAACGCGCTGGCTCCCGATGTGTCCGGGTGGGATTTGCAAAAGGCGGTGCTCGAGCATCTGGAAACCGTCTGGCGTCAGCCCGACCACGGCATCTGGGAAGTGCGGTCGGAGCCGCGTCACTTCACCTATTCCAAAGTCATGGCCTGGGTGGCGTTCGACCGTACGATCAAGAGCGCCAAGGCATTCAAGCTCGATGGCCCGGTCGAGCACTGGTGCGCGATCCGGGACGCGATCTGCGACGACGTCATCAAGAACGCGTTCGATGCAAAGCTGGGTACGTTTGTCGGCGCTTATGGATCGCAGGAGCTCGACGCCAGCTTGTTGTTGTTGCCGGCTGTTGGTTTCATCCCGGCGCAAGATCCCCGCATGAGTGCGACGATTGCGGCGATCGAGCATAAGCTCATGCGCGACGGTCTCGTCATGCGCTACGACACCGGCAAGAGCGATGACGGGCTGCCGCCGGGTGAAGGTATGTTTCTCGCCTGCAGCTTCTGGCTGGTCGACGCCTATATCCTGCTCGGCAAGATCGATCGTGCCAAGGCGCTGTTCGATCGGCTCGTCAATCTCTGCAACGACGTCGGGCTCCTGAGTGAGGAGTATGATCTGCAGGGCAAGCGGATGGTCGGCAATTTTCCGCAGGCGTTCTCGCACCTCGCGCTGGTCACCAGCGCGTGCAATCTCAGCGACTACAAAGGACCGGCGGACCACCGCGCCGAGGAGGCGGCGGTACCGGCTTGATGGCCCCGATTACTTAGCGGGAGCCGGCGGCTGCGCGGCCGCTTTAGCCTGTAGCGACTCGATGACGACCTCGCCGTAGCGGGTCAGCGCGGAGGTCTTCTGCGCGAGATCGGCGCCGGACATGGCATTCACGCCCTGGCAATAGACAAGGATCAGCGCATTGGCGACGTCGGCGAGCTTGGCTTTCTGGTTGTCGCTCGCAAGCGTATCCGCCTGTTGGGTCGCCGCCGCCGCATCGAAGTTCAGGCTCGGTTTGCCCGCGAGCTTGGTCGCCGCGCTGACGAGCGAAGCCGGCACACCCGACTTGTCAATCGGCGGGCAGGTCAAGCCCGGTGACCATGACGGGTCGTGCTCCAGCAGGGATTTGCCGAGCGGCGTGGCCCAGACGATGCCGACGTCAGGCTCCTGCGCATTCACGCTGTTGCTGGTCACATAGGACGTGATTTCCGTGGCGAACCGCGCCAGCGCCTGGCTCTTGGCTTGATCCGAAAGCGACCCGTTCGCGGCGATCACCGGGCAATAGGCGGCAATCAGATTGTTGACCGTGTCGGCAAGGCTCGCGTTCGGATTTTGCGCCTGATAGGTGGCGACGAGTTGCGCGTAGGCGACGGACCGTTGTTTGAGCTCGCGCCCGAGCCCGGCGATGACGTTGGGGTCAAAGCTGGCGCTGCCGCCCTGGCCGACTTGCGGGCAGTCGAAGGTGCGGGCGGTCGCGCTGGCGTAGACCGGCAGCGACAGCGTCGAACGCCACGCTGCGACCATGCTGGGCGTCGCGTTCGTCGGGGCCTGGTTGCCGAAACTGGTGCGCACATAGTTGGCGAGATCGGCGACGCCCTGATCACCGAGCGATCCGGCAAAGCTCGGCATCGCTGGCATGTCGTCGCGCGCCGGGACGCCCTGCAGGACGGCCGCCAGGATATCGAACGGCTTTGCTGCGACCACGGCCGGATTGCCGGCGAGCGGCGGGATCGAGTTGGCAATGCCTTTGCCATCCTCCTGATGACAGGTCGCGCAGTTGTCGCTGTAGAGCTTGGCAGCGCGGGTGCGCACATCAGTGCTCAGACTGGTGGGGGCCGATTTGGGCGGCGCCTCCTGCCCAGGCGGCAGGTCGAGCAGGAACGTCGCGATCGCGTCGAGGTCGGACTCCTTGAGGAACGACATGCTGTCGTGCACGACCTCCTGCATCGGTCCGAGCGCGGTCGAGTTGTTCCCGGCCCCCTTGCGCAGGAAGGCGACGAGCCGCGCCTTGTCCCATTTGTTGACGGTGCGCAGCGCTTCGGCGGTGATGTTGGGCGCATACCAGTCATCGATGCGGGCGCCCTGAAGCCATTTGCTCTGGATCGTCGCGCCCATGAAGTTGCGCGGGGTGTGGCAATCGCTGCAATGGGCGAGCGCCTCCACCAGGTAGGCGCCGCGGTTCCACTGCGCGCCCTTGGCCGGGTCCGGCTTAAAGGTGCCCTCAGTGAAGAACATGAAGCGCCAGGGCCACATGGCAAGGCGAATGTCGAACGGGAAATAGAGGTCGTTGCCCTGGTTCTGCTGCTTCACTGGCGGCAGGCGCTGGAAGTAGGCCCACAACGCCTTGAGATCGTCCTCGGTGATCTTGGTGAACGCGTCATACGTCATGACCGGGTAAAGATAGCTGCCGTCCGGGCGGATGCCGTCGTGCAGGGCGTTCTTGAAATTATCGTAGGTCCACCTTCCGATCCCGGTGTCCGGGTCCGAGGTGATGTTGGGCGAATAGAGCGCCCCGAACGGAGTATCGAGCTTCAGCCCGCCGGCGAAGGGCTTGCCTCCGATCGCGGTGTGGCAAGGCATGCAGTCCGCCGCTTTGGCGAGATAAGCGCCGCGGGTCACCGCGTTGGTGTCGGGCGAGGAGGTCTCGCCAAGCGCGCTTCCCAAGCCGCTGAGAATCAAAATGCTTGCGCCGATCAGCGCAGTCTTTGCCAGATTTGCCATTGCGTCCCGCCCAGTCCCGTTGCGTCGTTCCGCTGCGATCGTAACGTGTTAGCCGGTGATTGTGATAGCCTTTGTGACGCAGCCGACAAAAGGCTAGCGGTTGTCCGGGCGGCGGCAGCTTTGGTTCAAAGGTCCCGTTGGGAATGGAGTGCGTGGCCCGTTCGCATAGATGACGTGCCTCCCGCATAGATTCCATAGATGTCGTGCCGTCCATTGATGACACCGTCCATTTCGGGGCCAACTTGCGGACGCGCCAAAAGGATCGTGTTCACCTGCCTCGGTGCGCATAGATGACACCGCCGTAGCCCGGATGGAGCGACGCAGCGCTTGCGCGCGGGGGCCCGCAGTCGGGGGCGGGCCGCTGGAAGACTGCATAGATGTCGCCTCCCGCATAGATTCCATAGATGTCGTGCTGTCCATTGATGACACCGTCGTGCCAGGAGCCAACTTCGGATGCCCCGGAAGGAGGCTGTCCACCTGGCTTGATTCGCATAGATGACGTCGTTGCATAGATGACGGCCTCGTAGCGGGATGGAGGGATCCGCACGCTTGCGTGGGGGCCGCAATCCGGGGTCGGATTTTCCACTATAGATGACGGCATTCGCATACATGACCTTTTGTGTGGGGCCATCCTTCGAGACGCATGCGTGCTGCGCACGCATGCTCCTCAGGATGAGGGCCGCGGTTCTTGCAGCTTCATTCGTTTCAACAATCTCAGACCTCATCCTGAGGAGCACGCGCTTGCGCGTGCGTCTCGAAGGATGGCCGCAGGTTAAAACGCTAGTTCGCATAGATGACTGATGCAGACCCGTCATCTAGCTTGGCGGCTAAAATCTGATTGCGCGCGCGGGAAGCTCTCTGGATTGCTTCGCTCCGGTCGCAATGACAAGTCCATCCGGGTTACGTCGGACGGGCTTTAGCGGCAAACTGACGTTTTGGTTATGACCGAGTCAACCTGAATTTGTAATTTGCATTGCTATCGGGCACGCCGGCCGCCGCGGGATGAGACATTGCGAGCGGGGGGTTTCGCAGCCCGCTCGGCGAGCTCGGCCCACTGCTCGGCGACGATCCGGTAGCGGGTTCTCACGCCGGCGTGATCTGTCCGCTGCGCAAGCCGTGCGCATTCCTCGGATTTACGTCGCAGGTCGGCGGTTCGGGCCATACTGTTCCAACAAATATCTCACCGATTGGTTCGCAGCCATGCGGCCGGAACGGTCACCGGGAATAGAACGTTTTTGCTCAATGAGCAGCCAAACCACGGTCGACCAACGAACAGCCGCAACGCCCCCGGCGAGCCGGAGCGGTACGCCGGCAACGCGGCCGGTCTTTTGGGCGATATTTCCGTCGATCATGCTGCCGATGTTTCTGGCCGTGATCGATCAGACTATCGTGGCGACGGCCCTGCCGGCGATCGCATCGAGCTTGGGCGAGGTACAGCGTGTCTCCTGGGTTGTGGTGTCCTACCTGATCGCCGGCACGATCGCGGCTCCTGTCTATGGCCGGCTCGGAGATGCGTTCGGACGCCGTCGCCTCATGTTCATTGCCTTGATCATCTTCATGCTGGCGTCAGTGCTATGCGCGCTGTCGTTCAATATCTGGATGCTGAGTGCGATGCGCATCGTGCAAGGGTTTGGCGGCGGCGGGCTGATGACCTTGTCGCAGGCGCTGGTGGGCGAGGCGGTGCCACCGCGCGAACGCGGCCGTTATCAAGGATACCTTGCCGGCGTTGCGGTGACGTCCAACGGCCTGGGGCCGGTGGTCGGTGGCTATCTGACGGAGATGTTTGGTTGGCCGGCGATCTTTCTGATCAACATACCGATCGGGCTCGTGGCGCTGGCGCTGGTACAGCGGCTCGATTTGCGCCGCGGCGCGCATGTGCGCGGAAAATTCGATACATTGGGACTGGTGCTGTTCGCAGGTTTCGTCAGTTGCGTCATCCTGGCGATCGAGCAGGTCCAGCACGCCGATGCACAGAGCCTTGCGACCAGCAGCGCGCTTCTATTCTGCGCGGCCGTTCTGGTTTTGGCGCTGTGGCGGCATGAGCAACACGTTGCACTGCCGCTCCTTCCTGTTTCGTTGCTGAGAGACCCGACGGTCTGGCGCAGCGATGCGCTGGCTGCCTGCCATGGCGCTGCACTGGTATCTCTGATTGCGTTCCTGCCGATCTATCTTCGGGCTGTGCGCGGAGCGCCCCCGGGGGAGATTGGCTTGTTATTGATGCCGCTGACGATCGGCATTGGGATTGGCTCGGTCATTACCGGGCGGATCGTCAGCAGGACCGGGTGCACGACAATCCTTCCGTTTTTTGGCCTGATGGTTGCGACCGCGAGCCTGCTATTCCTCGCTTATTGGGCGCCGTACCTCAGCATACGCGAGCTGCCTTGGGTTTTCGGTTTGAACGCGCTGTTCATGGGCACCGTGATGGGCGTCGTGCAAGTCACCGTGCAGGCGGTGGCTGGGCCCAAGATGCTGGGTGCTGGTGCAGCAACCGTGCAATTCTCGCGTTCCGTTGGTGCGGCCTTCGGCACGGCGATTGTCAGTGCAGTGCTGTTTTCCATCCTCAGCGCGACGGATACGGACCTCGCCAAGCAGTTCGGCACTATTGTGGAGCAGGGACCGAACGCAATGATCGCGCTCGAACCGGCACGGCAAGCGGTTGCCACGGTCGAGATTGGAAATGCGTTCCGGGCTGCGTTTCTGACGATTGCGGGCTTCACCGGCTTGGGCGTCTGGCTCGCGTGGTCGATTCCGCTGCGGCGGTTGGAGCAGTAGCGCGGCCCGTCCCGGACTTTGCTTCGCTCATCCGGCCTATACGGCACGCGTACCCGACAGCGGGTCGGCGATGTCCTCGAGCGAGCGCATTTCCGCGTCAATGCCAAGTTTCGCTTCGACCAGGGCGGCGATCAGCATGAGTACAGCCGCGAACAGGTATCCGCCGGCGAGCGGCCAGGGCGAATCCCACTCCAGCAAATACCCGAACAGCAGCGGCGCGGTGGCGCCGACGCTTGTTCCAAGTGCGTAGAAGATCGCAATCGCGAGCGCGCGCGTCTCCAACGGGAAGATCTCGCTCGCGGTTAGATAGGCGGAGCTTGCCGCTGCCGAGGCGAAGAAGAAAATCGCCATCCAGGCGAAGGTCTGGGTCCAGGCGGTGAGGGCGCCGAAGCCGAACGCAAACGCGGTCGCAACGAGAAGAACGCCGCTGATTGCGTAAGTTCCGGTAATCATTTTGCGCCGGCCCAGCGTGTCGAACAGCGATCCCAAGAGCAGTGGCCCCATGAAGTTGCTGATGCACAGGAGCAGCAAATAGAGTCCAGTCCGGTGCGCCTCGACTTGTTCGAACCGATTGAGCACGAGCCCGTAACTGAAATAAACAGCATTGAACAGGAACGACTGGGCGATCATCAGGCTCAGCGCCAGGATGCTGCGACTCCGGTATTTGCCATACATGGCCTGAAAGATCAGCCCAAGGCCAAAGCTCGTGCGCGGATGGACTTCGAGAAATTTTTGCGGCCGATCGAGATCGCGTCCAGTTTCGCTACGCACGCGCGTCTCGATATCGGCAACGGTCGCTTCCGCATTGCGCGCGTGGCCGTGTGTCACCAGCCAGCGCGGACTCTCGGGCACGTGGCGGCGCATCAGTAGAATACCGAGCCCCAGAACCCCGCCAATCGCGAAGCTTAGGCGCCAGCCGGTATCGGGCCCCAGCAGGGTCGGGTCGAGCAGGAGCAACGCGGCACCAGAGCCGGCGGCGGCGCCGAGCCAGAAGCTCCCATTCACGATCAGGTCGATGCGGCCCCGATAGCGCGCCGGGATGAGCTCATCGATTGCCGAGTTGATGGCCGCATATTCGCCGCCGATGCCGAACCCGGTGATGGCACGAAAGGCGGCAAAGCTCAGCGCATCCCAAGAGGTTGCCGTAGCGAGCACCCCGGCGAGATAGACCGCAAGGGTGACATAGAACATGAGCTTGCGTCCGTGCCGGTCGGTGAGCCACCCGAACACCAACGCGCCGATGACCGCGCCCGAGACATAGGCGGAAGCCGCGCCGCCAATCTCCGTCGCGGACAGGCCAAGCGTCTGTGCATTTTGCAGGACTGGACCGATGGCGCCGACGATCGTGACTTCGAGGCCGTCAAGGACCCAGGTGATACCGAGCGCCAGCACGACCAGGAGATGAAAGCGGCTCCAGGGAAGTCGATCAAGCCGCGCCGGAATGTTGGTTTTGAGCGTGCTTCCTGTGGCATCCACCTGTGAGACGGATGGTGTGGCACGTGACGCGGATGGAATTTGAAGCGGAGCCTCAACGTACTTGCCTTGCCCGGACGCTTGCTGCGCTTTGATGGAATCGGCCATCGGTGGCTTTCGGTTGTGGCAGTCGGTACGCGGGCAGGATGAACCGTGGGGGAACGCCGGTGCCGGGCTTAGGTTCCGGTATTCGGCCGCGGGCGCTTGCATCTGGTAAAAGGCTTGCGAGCCGGGAGACATTGAGAATGCTGAGAGATTCAAATCTGTTGCACGCTGTTCGGGCCACGCTGTTGATCGGCATGTTGCTGTCCGCTGCTGGTGCGTTCGGCCAGGATGGCGGCAACGATGCGAAGCTGCGTGCCGGTGACCGCGCCGTGGTTGCGGCATGCCTGAAGATCGCGGCAGACGCCACGAAAGGCGGGGCAGGGGCGTCGAGCGACGAGTCTCCCACCGGCGAGAAGATCGACGCCAAAGCCTGGATGGCCGCGAAGGCTGGCCACCCGGATAAACCCGATGCCGCAAGCTGTATCGGGGTCGTCAGCACGCCGTGCCTTGCTGCCCCGTCGAACGGCTCGACCGTAGCGATGGCAGATTGCTTGCGCCGTGAAACCGCGATCTGGGATGAGCGGCTCAACGCAGCCTACAAATCCTGGACGAGCAAGTGCGACAGCCCTGACATATGCGAGGCCCGGCGCAAGCTCGAACGTGCGTGGCTTGCCTACCGGGACGCACGCTGCACCCTGCCGCATGTCGAGGCCCAGGGTGGCACGATCGCTATCATCGAAGACGCCGACTGCTTGCTTGATGCGACCGCGCACCAGGCGATCTGGATCGAACAACACATTGGCGACACGAACTGAACGCGCATGACGTCGGCGCACAAGATCGAGGACGCGCTGCGGCAGCGCTATCGGCAGCCTGCCGGGGTCGAGCAGTTCGGGATTGAACCGGTCCCGCCCGAACGCCGGACCGTGGGCTGGTTCGATCTCTTCAGCATCATGTTCAATTTCATGATCAACCCGGGCACGCTGCTGAGCGGCGGATTGGCGGTCGCTGCCGGCTTGCCGTTCGTGCCCGCCGTAATGGCGCAAGTCGCAGGGACGGCGGTCGCCCTGGCCTTCTATCTGGTGATGGCGACGATCGGTGTCGATTACGGCATCCCGGGCCAAGTCGCTACCCGCGCGGTGTATGGTTGGCGCGGCGCCAAAGCCATTCCCTCGCTGCTGCGTACCGTCGCGTCGGTCTACTGGTTCGCATTCCAGACCTTGGCGGGTGCATCCGCCATCGTGGCGATGCTGCCCAAGCTGACGGAGACGACCCTGCCGCTGGTCGGGGTCAGCGTTATCTTCGGATTGATCCAGGCTGGTGTTGCGGTGATTGGCTACGGCTCGCTGACGGCGCTGTCGCGCGTTGCTTTGCCGATCAAGGTCGTGGCGATGGCGTATCTGTTCGTGTTGTTTGCGCGCCACGACGACCCGAACTTCCGGATCGCGGCGGTCCTGTCGTATCCAGGGGCAAGCACTTGGAGTTGGGTGCTCGTCGCCAGTTGGATCAATGTCAGCATCGCGGGCTGGTTCACCACCATCGCCGACGCTGCCGACTTTGCCCGGTACAGCCGCTCCCGCACCGACGTGTGCGTGGCAACCTTCGCGGCCGGCACACTCGGCATGTTGTTATCGACGGCGTTGGGTGCCTATGGGGCTGCGGCCACGCTCGGCAAAGTGCCCAATCCATTCGTGCTCGCCGTCGACGTGGAGCAAAGCCGGCTGGTGCTGCTCGCCTTGCTGGTGTTCCTCTGCGTCGACGCCTGGACCATCAATGTCCTCAATCTCTATTCGGCAGGCCTCTCGCTCTCCAATATGTTCGAACGGTTTGGCCGGTTCTGGACCACGTTGGTCGCGGCGCTGCTTGGCCTCGGCTTGTCGGCCGTGCCCGGTGTGCTGGGGTATTTCGAATACGTCACCATGCTCGGCGATGTGTTCTCGCCGGTCGCGGGCGTGCTCGTGTTCGATTACCTGTTCGTCAGTCGCTTGCGCATCGACGTGCCCGCGCTCTACGACCGCAAGGGCCGTTATATCTATTGGGCCGGCTTCAATCGGATCGCCGTCGCCTGGACGGCGATCGGGCTCGTGATGTGCGTCTATCTGATCCCCGCCAGCCTGATGCCGACGTTGCTCACCGCGCTCATCACGGGAACAGGCTACGCGTTGACGATAAGGTTTATCGGCAAGTGACATCACCCCTTGGTGCCGGCGATCCGGTCGGCGATGGCAAGGCCGATGGTGGATACGACGATCGTCAGCAGGAAGGCGATCAGCCAGCCGAGCTTCGACAGGTCCGTCATGCTGTCGAGATGCAGATAGACTTCAATTGCCGCCAGCACGCCAATGACGACGACGGTGCTCAGCAATTTCTGTTTCGTAGCAGTGAAATCAACGTCCGTTATCCAGGCCGGCCAATCGGGGTGCTCGGCCGGATCGATCCGGCGGATAAAGTTGGAATACCCGGAAAAGATAATGATGAGCATCAGGTATCCGACCAGCACAAAATCCGCGAGCTTCAATACTTCGACGACGACCTCGGTGTCGGCGGCGCCCGGCAGGGCGATGATCACCTGCCAGAGGTGAAGCGCAAACTTCCACAGAATGATACCGAGGCCGACAACGAGGCCGAGCAGCATCGGCAGGATCAGCCAGCGGCTGAAAGCGATCACCGCTTCGACACTGCGTTGCGTCTTGTTCATTTGGCCCTCGCATTTCCAACGATGACGCCAGCGGATTATCAATGGCCGCAGGCTCCGGCAAGGTTGCTTGATTAACGAAACGTTTCCGCCCAACATGCCGCCGGGACGGATGAACCTTCACGGAAGGGTACGGCATGGTGGCGCAAGCCGCGTTGGATCTCATTCCCAAACCCCCCGGTCATCCGATCATCGGCAATCTGCTCGACCTGCAGGGCGATACGCCACTGCTAAACCTGGTCGAGCTTGCGAAGATCTATGGGCCGATATTCCGCCTCGAGCTCGCCGGCCGTTCGCTCACTGTGTTGTCGAGCTTCGAACTGGTGAATGAAGTCTGCGACGATCATCGGTTCGACAAGATCCTCGGGCCCGGATTGCTGCAGGCGCGGGTCATCGTCGGCGACGGCCTGTTCACCGCCTGGACCCACGAGCCGAACTGGAAAAAGGCGCACAATATCCTGACGCCTTCGTTCGGCTCGATGGCGATCCGCAGCTATTTGCCGGAGATGAGCGACATTGCCACCCAGCTGGTGGAGAAATGGTCGCGGCTCAATCCCGACGAAGATATCGACGTCGCCGCCGACATGACCAGGCTGGCGCTCGACACCATCGGCCTCTGCGCATTTTCCTATCGCTTCAATTCTTTTTACAGCAAAGAGCCGCATCCATTCGTGGTCGCGATGGTTGACGCGCTGGAGTATGCCACCAGCAGTTTGAGCAAGCTTCCGATCCAACGACGCCTCGACTTTCGCGGGCATCGCAGGATGCGAGAAGATGTATCGATACAGAACTCCCTCGTTGATCAACTGATCGCCGCCCGGCAAGCGGACCCGGACCAGGACAAATGCACTGACTTGCTGCAGGCCATGCTGAGCGGCATCGACCGGCAATCAGGCCAAGGCTTGGACCCCATCAACATTCGCTATCAGATCCTGACCTTCCTGGTCGCCGGTCACGAAACCACGAGTGGCCTACTGACCTTCACGCTCTACAACCTCATCCACAATCCCGATGTGCTGGCGAAAGCCTATGCGGAAGTGGACGCGGTGCTCGGCGCCAATCCGGCTCCGCCCGACGAAGAGCAGGTGCATCAGCTGCATTACATTGGTCAGATTCTAAACGAGGCGCTGCGCCTGTGGCCGCCGGCGCCCGCGTTCAACCGGCATGCGTTGGAGCCAACGCTGCTCGGCGGCAAATACCCGGTGACGCCCGATCAACCGCTCATGGTGCTGGTGCCGGCGCTGCATCGGGACAAGACGATCTGGGGTTCGGACCCGGACAAATTCGATCCGTCCCACTTCGATCCCGAAGCGGTTAAACAGCGGCCGGCCACGGCTTATCGGCCGTTCGGAACCGGGTTTCGCGCTTGCATCGGCCGCTACTTCGCCCTGCAGGAAGCGACCCTCGCGCTCGCCATGATTCTGCAGCGCTTCGAGCTGATCGATCACTTCGGCTACGAGCTCAAGCTCAAGCAGACATTGACCATCAAGCCGGTCGGATTCCGGATCAAGGTGCGGCCGCGCCGGGATCGGGCGCCGTTGGCCGCGCGCGCTGCAGGGCCGGCACAAGTCGATGTTCATCCCGAGCACGACGCTGTCGCTGCACCCGAGGTGCGCTCCGGAACGCCGCTTCTGGTTCTCTACGGCTCCAACACCGGCGCGAGCGAGGCTATCGCGCGTCGCATTGCCGAGGATGCGACCGTGCACGGCTATCGAGGCGGAGGTCCAGGAACTCGACGCGACGGTTGGCAAGCTGCCGAAGACGGGCGCGGTCGTGGTGGTGACGGCGTCCTACAACGGCACGCCGACCGACAATGCCGCAAAATTCGTGGAGTGGGTCAGCAGCAAGTCGCTGTCGCAGGATGCGTTTGCCGGGGTTCGCTTCACGGTGTTCGGCTGCGGCGATCATGATTGGGCGGATACATTCCAGCGCATTCCGCGACTCATCGACTGCGGAGCTGGCAGCGCATGGCGGCCGATGCGATTCACCCACGCGGGGAGGGTGACCAGAGCGGCGACATCGATAGCGAGTTCCGCCAATGGTATGCCGGTTTGTTTGATGCGCTCGGCCGCAGCCTGGGCGCGCCGACTGCGGCGCCGCAGGATGTCGTCAAGGGCCATCGCTACGAAGATCGAGTTGCTGGAGCCCTCGGCACAGCCCGAAACGCTGATCGCCGAATTCGGCGCGCGACCGATGCTGATCCTGGAAAATCGCGAGCTGCAGCGGCGTGACGGACCGCGGCCGTCGGACCGCTCGACGCGGCACGTCGTGCTTCGGGTGCCCGAGGGGCTGTCATACCGGGAAGGGGACCACCTTGCGGTGCTGCCGCGTAATTCGCCCGAAGTGGTTCGGCGCGTTCTGACGCGGTTCGGGCTGCCGCGAGAATGCGCACGTGCGCATCAGGTTCAACGGGATCGGCAAATCGTTCCTGCCGGTGGACCGTCCGGTCGATCTCAACTTGTTGCTGTCAGGCTATCTCGCGCTGCAGGATCCTGCCAGGCGCTCCGACATCGAGATGCTGGTCGACTACACCGAGGTGCCGGCGGAGAAAGCAGCACTTGTGGCGCTGAGCGGTGACGGACCCGAGGCGACAGCGCGCTATCGCGACGAGGTGCTGGCGCGCAACAGATCGTTGCTCGATCTGCTCGAGGACTGTGCGTCCTGCAAGCTGCCGTTCAATCTCTTCGTGGAGCTCGTACCGACGATGCGGCCGCGCTATTTCTCGATTTCCTCCTCTCCGCTGCTGTCACGCGATGAGGCCAGCATCACGGTTGGCGTTGTCGAGGGGCCGGCGCGCTCCGGGCACGGCGTCTATCGTGGCGTGGCATCCGGTTATCTGGCGGCAATCGAGAAGGGCGCCGCGGTTGAGTGTTTCATCCGGCCGCCCAGCATTCCGTTTCGCCCGCCCGAGGATCCAATGGTGCCTATGATCATGATCGGCGCCGGAACCGGCGTCGCGCCGTATCGCGGTTTCCTGCAAGCGCGCGCCGCGATGAAGTTGCGCGGCCAGACGGTCGGACCGGCGCTGCTGTTCCAGGGCTGCCGACATCCCGAGCAGGATCACATCTACGCGGATGAGTTTGCGGCCTTCGCGCAAGCCGGCGTGGTCGAGCTCGAGCCTGCCTATTCGCGCCCCGACACCGGCGACAAATGTTACGTGCAGCATCGTCTGACGCAGCGGCGCGATCGATTCTGGGAACTGATCGAACAGGGCGCCGTCGTCTATGTCTGCGGCGACGCCTCGACCATGGCGCCCGCGGTCGAGCAGGCCGTATTGGCGATCTGCCGTGCCAAGCGCGGCTGTTCCGAGGCTGAAGCGAAGGCTTGGCTCGCTTCGCTCAAAGCGAGCTCGCGCTATCTGGTCGATATCTGGCCGAAGAGTTGAAAAAGGAGAAGAATTTATGAGAGCTTTTGCTGTTATGTTGGTGCTTGCAGGCTTTGCCACGGCTGCGCAGGCGCAGGATGGCGCTCCTGACCTCAAAGGCACCTGGTCCGGCAAGGGCAAGGCGATCGTCTTCGGCAACAATCAGTATCATCCGGGCCAGCAAACGGCCAACGATGCGCCGCGCATCCGTGATATCGAAGTGATCTACACCGTGGACGGCCAGGATGGGCGATTGGTGTGGGGCCACGCGTCATCGAGCGCGGCCGACACCAAGGAGCCGTTCGCCTGGGCGATCGCGTCCGACAACAAGACGATCCTCGGATCTGACACGGACGGTTCTTACCTGATCACCGTGCTCGGACCCGACCGGATGGAGAAGTGCTACACCCACAACGGGATGAGCCCGAGCAAGTCCATCGTCGCGGCGTGCCATGTGGTGGATCGGAAGAAATAGGTTCAGTTTGTAGGGTGGGCAAAATCGCCGGCACTGATCAAACAATTCGCGCCGGCGCTTGTGGCGATTTTGCCCACGCTGTCAGAGCTAACGGTAAGAGCCGACAGCGTGGGCATCGCGCCGATCGGCTAAGCGCAATCTCTAGCCTCGAGCTTGCGCGATGCTCACCCTACGCGCCGGGTATCGGCAGAATCGGCATGATCTCGATGGATTCGCCGGGGAAGATCGCGAAGTGCGGATGTTTGTCGAACAGCTTCGCCGCCGCGTCGCGCGAATCCGCGCGGACCACCGTGTAGGCGGTCAGCTCATTGCTCGTATCCTCGATGCCGCGTGAGCTCACCTTCTTGGTTTGGCCGAGCGGGCCGCCCATGCTGACAATCGCATCCTGATGTTTCTCGACCCAGGCCTTCCACGCTGCCATTCCTTCCTGCATTTTCGCGAGGCGCTTGTCGTCGGGAAGGGCATTCCATTCAGCCATTCGGCCGCTGCTCTTGCTGCCAAGGAACACGGCAAGAAATGTGTTGGTCGCGCTCATCGTCGTCCTCCTCCACCCACTGATGATAAGTTGATATCAACCTAAATGCGGCAAAGTCAAGGCGACGATTGCGACAGCTAAGCGATCGCGTCGATCCAGGCGGGGAGGTCGGTGAACGTCTGCAAGTGCGTGAAGCGGGGATGCTGGGCGGGCGGCACGGCGCGTTCGTAGAACCAGACAATGTCGTGCGGCACCAGGGCGGCCCAGGCTCCGGCCTCCAGCGCGGGCAGAACGTCGGAGCGGATCGAGTCACCCGCCATGGCGCAGCACTCCGAGGCGACGGCATGGCGGGCAAACAACCGGCGGAACGAGTCTGCGGTCTTGTCGCTGACGATCTCGATGGCGGTGAAGCGCTCGCCGAGCCCGGACGCGGCAAGCTTTGCTTCCTGGTGCAGCAGGTCGCCCTTCGTCACCAACACGAGGCGGGCGCGCTCGGCGAGAGCGTCGAGCGTTGCCTCGACGCCGGGCAGGAGCTCAACCGGATGCTGCAGCAAGTCGCGGCCGATGGCGAGGATATCGCGCACGGCCGATGGTGGCAGCGCGTCGCCGGCAAGCTCGGTCGCTGTCTCCAGCATGGACAGCGTGAAGCTCTTTACGCCGTAGCCGTAGAGCGCGAGGTTGCGGGCGCCCACGGACTCGAGCCGTTCACGGGCGGCAGGTGAGGCGGCGAAGGGCTCGAGAATGCCGAACAGAGCCTGCTCAGCGGCATCGAAGTGGCGCATGTTGTGCCACAACGTGTCATCGGCATCGAGGCAGATGAGATCGATCGGCATGCTTTACTTTAGCATCTCGGCAGTCGCGGCGTGTCGCCGTCACCAGCCGGGCCGGTACTTGTCGGCAAGCGCTTCGAGGGCGCGCGTGTGCGGGTCCGTGCTGTAGCCGCCATAGGAGCCGGCCGCTGCCGGCGGGCTCGCCGGAGATGCGGAGCCATATGCGCTGTAGCTGCTGGAGTAGGACGGGACGCCGCGATCGCGACGGGACGCGGCCTGCGCCAGGGCCGATGCGGCGACCAAAACGGCTACTCCCATCAACACTGATTTGGCGATCCACATCTCGTCCATCCGATCACGGATTACGTGGGCCGCACGATCGCAATGGGCAAGACGCGTGACGCCGATGTGATCCTTTGATCACATCGGCATCCGTTGAGAATAGCGGGTCGGATCAGCGCTCGTAGAAGAACACGTCCGGGTATTCACGGCGCCAGGCGGTGCGGCGCGCCCGGTTTTCACCGATGATGATCCCCAGACGCACGCAGGCGCCGCGGTCGCCGGCTTCGCAGCCGCCGCGCAATTCCAGCATCCGGTCGCGCAACGGGTCGACCGGGGGCGGGGGCGGCGCTACGACCGCGACAGGAGCGGGCGCCGGGCCACCGCAATATTGGGGCGCGACGACGACCCAGGCGCCGTCCGGGCGCTGTTGATAACACCCGTTCTGGTAGTAGCGGTAACCGCCGGGGCGCGGTTGGCCTTGCGAAGCGATGAGGGCGCCGGTGCCGGCTCCGACCAGCGCGCCGATGGCCGCGCCTTTACCGCCACCCGCGACGCCGCCGATAATCGCCCCGGCCGCCCCACCGAGCAATGCGCCGCCGAGAGGATTAGGTTCTTGTGCCGCGGCCTGCTGGACCGGTGCCGTAATCGCGAGTGCCAGAAAGGCCAGAGCCCCCAGTGTTCGACCCATGTCGAATCCCCCACAGATGAAATGATGCCCACACGCTGCCATCGAGGTACGGCAGAACGGAGGCAGGGAAGGGGATCGGATTTGGCAAAAAGCCCGATCCTCCTTTGATCCGGCGTAAAGCCGTTTGAAATGAGAGACCGGAGAACCAGCACGCCGAAGAAGCATGACGACACATTTGCGAGTTGCCGCCACAGTTTTGCTTACCATCACGGCAGCGGCCTCCGGGAGCGGCGCGCGGCAAATGGCGCAGGCTGTCGTGGAGTACCCCAGCGACCATTGTGAAGGTGACTCGCTTGATGTCGCGGGCATCCCGGTCGACGAGATCCGGCAGCTGGCTCAGCCGACCGACCAACAGCGCGCAGCTCTCGACGAACTCGGCAACACGTCCGTCCAGGCGGCGCAGATCGTCAAAACCGCGTGCCCGACCGACGTGCCGCCGACGGCCATTGCTCGAATCGATGCCCTGCAACAGCGTGTGCAGGCGATGCTCAACGCCGTAAAAGTGGAGCAGCCTGCGCTCGCGAAGCTCTACGATATGCTCGGCGACGAGCAGAAGGCACGGCTGAACGCGTTGACGCAAAAGCAGGCTCCGACAAACGGCGGCAGCTCACCTGTAGCCGGCTGCAACCGCGCACTTCCCAATTGGCCCACTGTCCAGATCCTGCGCGACGTGCATCCGACGGCGATGCAGCGGACATTGCTCGAGGCCCTGCAGGGTGCGTCCGCGAAGGCGAGAAGCATCCTGGACGCGTCCTGCGCGAACGAAATGCCGGTCACCCCGCCGGCCCGGCTTTCGGCGATCCAGCAGCGATTGCAAGCCGTATTGGTAGCGATCGGAACCGTGCGCGGTCCGCTCCATGACTTTTATGGATCGCTGAGCGAGCAGCAAAAAGCGCGGTTCAACAGGATTGGTCGCGGGCGGGCGCGCAGGCAAGGCTGAGGTGACGCCCCGATTATCGAGAGAGAACTGCATCCTGGAAGGTGCTCGGCACCCCCCGACACTAGGAATGAATTCATGTCTGCTGTTACCCTCGTTCAGTTCCTGCCCGCTGATACCGAGAACGCCCAGATCGAATCGCTCTACGTTGCGTATTTCGGTCGTGCCGGTGGTCCCGGTGGGATGAACTATTGGCTCGACGCGCTTGCTCACGGCGCGCCATTGCAGTCGATCGCCGCCTCTTTTTCAGTGCAGCCCGAAGCGCAGGCACAATATCCGTTCCTCGCAGACCCGGTGCGTGCTAGCTCCGGCGAAGTCCAAGATTTCATTTCGCAAATCTACCATAATCTATTTGGGCGCACCCCCGAGGCAGGTGGGTTGGCGTATTGGCAGAATAGTTTGGAAGCAAATCTTGGAAATCCTCAGGCTATCGGAACCTTCATCCTTGCCGTGGCAAAGGGGGCACAAGGCAGCGACCAAACCACTCTAGCAACAAGATATTTGCGGCCGAGTTTTTCACTTCAACCCTCAGCAGTCATAACGTTGCCTTCGATGCCGCGGCCAGGGCTCTCGCACATAGCGATCTTCCCGGCGTTACGGCCGATTTAGCAACTTTAAGTAACGCAGAATGTACTGTGTTGAAATTTGTCGATCCCAACACGCCTGGGTTGAACGGGGCCGTTGTAGTAAGCGGCGACGGATCGACGCCGACGCTTACGATACATCCGGCGGTCACCTCCACCTCGGCCGACTTGTTGGGCGTCAACCCGACGAGTTCATCTGCATAACGATCTTCTGTAGGCCCGGCAGCGCCAGGCATGCAGAGTTTGCTGCGCATGACCTGAGCCCCGATGGCCCCGACGAGCGTTCCACTCAATTAATTCGTCGGTTTGCGAACCCACGGTTACGGGTGAGGGTCAGGTCACGATACAGAACCGATGGAGGAGGAAACCGAATAAGCTTGAGACAGTTGCTGCATGGTTGCCCTATAACCGGCCGCAAACGCCTGCTCGTATGAGCGCCAGTCAAGCAGCCCAATATGCCCCGTGCCCGGGCTGATCAAAATATCGCATTTCTGCAATTCCGAACCTTGTTTGGAATCGCTGCCGATCGTTGCGACGCGCTTGAGCAGATCCAGAACACCCGGTGGGCCCGCGGATGCGCTAAGTGCGTCGTCCAATCCAACATTGACCGCTATCACCGAGTTTATGCCACTGCGCCGCATGCTTGAAATGGGGAGATTGTCCAGCACCCCGCCGTCGACATGCACCGAGCCGCCATTGAGAAACGGCGGAAATACCCCAGGTATGGCAGCTGAAGCCCGTACCCATTCGGCAACTTTCCCCGATGTGTGCACCGCCAAGGACCCGGTCGTCAGGTTGGTCGTCACGCAGAAAAAATTAATCGGCGTTTCCTCGATACAGATCTCACCAAACCACTCGTTGAATAACCGATTAAGTTTCCTCCCTGAGAACAGGGCCGACCGGGACAATCCAAAATCGTTCAGGAATGGTCGCCGTAGAAAGGCTTGCATGCAATTTTCAAATGCAGGCTCAATGTCCCACTCCAACGCTAAGCCGGCACCGACCAAGGCCCCGATGCTTGTACCCCCAATCGCGTCGATGGTAATCCCCAGTTCGCGAAGCGCCTTTGCGACCCCGACATGGGCCAAACCGCGCGCCCCGCCCCCTGATAAAACGAGACCGACCCCGTTGCCGGTAATCAACCGTGCTGCGCGCTCAGCATCAGCGCGCGATCGCACATGATAATGGAAGCGGGGTCTCACTGCTTCGAGCCATGCCGAGGTTTGCGAACTAACGATACTCTTGTCCCACATCAGAACCAGATCACGCGGGATATCAACCGGAACGATTTCTTGGCCTGATTGGCTCGCCAGAATCGGGCGTGCGCTCGATTGAGCACGGACCAGCACTACGACGTGATCAGACTGTCTTATGCAAAATTTCGTCCACGTGGTCAGCTGAGGTTCGGCCACGTAGATGATAGCCGAGTGGTCCCGTTCATGGCGAAAAAACCATTCTGCTGTATTTCCGACAGCATCGACCCGGGTAAGAACAAGTGGATTACCACCAGCGGCACCGCGCATCACCTCAGCAAACGCCATTACATCGAGGTTCGCGTCCTCCGCTATCACACAGAAAGTCTTGGCATGCAGCTTGGCGGTCCCGCGCTCCTGGACATCGCGCAGCCGAGAAATGACCGTTCTACAGACCTCGGTCAATACGCCGGGATGCTGGGAGGCGAGCTCAGGCAGATCCGTTCTGGATATTTTGACGAGTTCGCTGTTGCGTAGTGCCCTTATTGTTGCCGTTCTCGCATCCCCAGTTAGGAATCCCATTTCTCCGATCAATTCTCCGACGCCGATCCGGCCAAGTAAGCGTTCCTGGCCGGCGGCGTCGGCACGATAAGCGCCTAAGATGCCGGAAGCGACGATGTAAATTGAGTCCAACTCCTGCCCTTGTCTCAAAAGACTGCTTCCGCCTGGGATGGAAAACCATGAGCAAACTCGCGTAATTGCTTGAAGCTCATTGTGATCTAGATTGGGAAATGCATCCGACGCAATGGCAGCAATGCGGAGAGAAACCGCATCTTCGCCCGGCTCTGGTGCTTGCAACGGAGCGAGCGCGGGAGCGTCATGCACGATATTGATGATGTGTGGCTTTAGCGAGCAATCGACGTTAAGTGGCGCTAGCGAAGACAGTGCTTGGTTCTGATCGATTCCGGATGCTTCGGAAGAGACCCGAACATCAGTGTTATGGGAGCTCGCGTGGGTCTTGTCGGCTGATGTACGCGCAACGGCAAACCCCAACTCAAACTGTGCATCGACCGTCTCCGAAAGAGAGTCGAACGACGGACCGATAACCCCTATGTTCTCGTTTGCCAAAAAGGTGGTGGCGCTCGCCGCTTGCCGCGACAGGCGGCCCACTCCGGCACATTCGACGTCATGCAATTGATGCACTTGGTCGTTCTTAGCCGTTTTGTCGTGCTGCCGCGCGGTCACATCGGAATAGAGACCTACAATCCCGCCGTCGACCGTCGGCCTTTCTCTAATGCTTATCAGCCGCCCTCCGATATTTACTGTTTCATAGTTTCCAATACGGCGATGTCTGCGTTGTATGCGCGCCGCCAATCGCGCTTCGGTGACCTGGTTGGAAGCAACATTTCCGACGGCAGCTCTAAGAACCTCCTCGTAGGCGACCCCCGGGGACGGTTCGAGCTGACCATTGCTGAAGATCTCTTGGTATCTCTGGTTGCAGATTACGAGCCGATCCTGGCTGTCATAAAGCGCAAAACCATCGGAGATCGTCTCGATTGCATCTTTGAGCTGACGCTGGGCCGTCACGGTCGCTACTTCAGCGTACCTTCGCCGCTCTTCCAAGCGCTGACGTTCAAATAAGCTGTCGCGCAACATAGAGAGCGCTCGAGCCATTTTACCAATTTCATCGTGGGCTAGTTCAGGCAGGTTAAAATTGAGCTTTCCGGAAATGATCGCTCCGATACTCATCTCCAATTTTCGCAAGGGCCCGGTAATCGTTGACACGATTACCGCTGTGAGTATGGCAAAGCCCAAAAGAGCAAGCCCCGCAGCCAAAATGGTAAGCTTGGCCGTCTCCCGTAGATTCCTGATCGCGGCATCACGGCGCACGACCGCGTTGTGCTCAAGTTGGCTAACAACTGACTCCAATTCGTCATCGACTTTCTTTATTTGCTCGCCGCTAATGGCTACCAATGAATCGCCGAGGGTGTTTTGTTGGTGTGTATAGGCGTCGATGGCCTTTGATACGTAGTCCAATAAAAGCTTTAGCTCTCGTCTTACGCGCTGTGTTGGTTCGGGAGCGGATGTCTCAATCAAACGAAGGTCAGCTTCGAGCCGCTGCTGCATGTGGAATAATTGATTATTGGATTGGCTCAGCACCCTCCCTGCGGCGTTCGTCAACCAGTACTTTAATTCCGCAAAATCTTTGGTCGTTCCGTGCGCCTTTTTAAGCAGCGAGGCAACCTCCGCTTCTTCCTCGATTTCCAAGGTGTTTGAGCTAAGCTTGTGTGTCAGGAAAACGGTGAATCCAATCAACATGCAAAACAGCAAAAGTGCGAGACAAAATAGGCGGGAGCGTATGGAGAGGTTACGCATCGCGGTTAAGCGAGCTTTCCGTCGAGCCCAACGTTCGAATATCGGCCCGAAGTCCGCCGTTCTGAAGCGCACGCATTTGTTGACGATAAACGGATTGATCGCACGGCTCGCTACGCATTCCCATACTCACCGCACCAACCAACAATGCCGGCATACCGGGACCCGCCCGTAATAAATATGGCTAAATTACGCCAATTCCGCGACAAACACTAGTACTCATTTTCAGATCTGAGGTAATGAAAAAATGCAGGAGGTTATAAAATACCGCACGCCATCGAATGATGGAGACCCCGTATTTCGTGATTATGCAATGGGATCAAACACTTTCAATTATGACGGTGGAAGGCGGTTTGGCCCGATTTGGATTTTTTCTGTCGAACCCAACGTGTCCTAACAGCCGGTAAGAACGTCCTCTGATCTTGACTTTGGCTTTTTTGTGGCATTACGTTTAAGTGTTAGTAAACCCTTTGCTCGGGGTCGCGCCTGCGGCCCTTTATGCGCGTAGGGGGGCGAACGTGTGGATTCGTCGACTAATCAAAGTCGTCGGGACCGTTGGCGCGGTTGGGTTCGCGACGCTCGCGATTGTCGGTTATCAGCAATTTGGCATGTTCGCCAGCAAGGCTGATCTTGTACCTGACGGTCCAGATAACGCGCATCATTTGGCGAATGACCACCGCGTTGCGGTCGCGGCTCTGGGGCGCATCGAACCTCAAAGCGAGCTTATAAATCTCACTGCTTCGAATGCTACGCCAGATCGTTTGGACACCCTGTTCGTCGAACGCGGTGACCTGGTAAAAAAAGATCAAGTGCTTGGATTTCTTGGTGGATATTACGAACAAACCGCTCAGATCGAAATGTTCCAAGCGCAATTGAATGAGACGCGAAGCAAATTAGAAACGGAAGTGGAAACCAATTTAGCACGAATTCGCGTGGCAGAGATACACAAGCAGCAAATCTGGGAGGTGTGGCCACTGAGAATCGCCGCTCAAGAAGCTACAATCAAGAACATTGCCGCGAAACTTGCAAACGACAAAGACATACTTGCTTCGCAGACTCGCCTCTATAATCAAGGCGTCGCGAGTCGTAGGATCAGAGAGGATTTAAACGCAATCGTCCTGGAAGGTGAGGCTAGCCTCGCCTCGGGTCAGGCGCGACTTAACGAAATGCAGCGCCAATTTGATATCGATCAAATCGATGCCGACGCGCAAATAAGGCTCGCAAAGGCGGCGCTCGAAAGGGCCAGAGCGGAATTCCCGATCTATTCACTGGAAAAGCAGATCGAACTAGCCCGCTCGAGGGCGAAAAGACTCACCTTGTACGCCCCGATTGACGGGAGAATTTTAAATATTCGCGTCAAGCCCGGTGAACAGGCAGGTTCGGGCCCCATCTTGACCATGGGGGATACTAGCAAGATGCGAGTCGTTGCGGAGGTTTATGAAACAGACATCCTCTCAGTGCGCGTGGGGCAATCGGCCCGTGTTAGCAGCCGATCATTGCCGCAGCAGATTGCCGGCAAGGTAATTCGAGTTGGCAACATGATCTTCAAGAACGATGTTTTAAACGTCGATCCCGCGGCCCGAGCTGATGCTCGAGTTCGTCGAGGTGTGGATCGAGCTATCTGATCCCACCCTGACAGAAAGGCTAACAAACCTTAACGTCGATGTCGTGATTGATACGACCGACCCTAGCGTACCGCGACCGCAAGTTATAGGACAAGTGACTCCGTGAGCGTCCCCTTGGCGCTACGAGTTTTGCTGCACGAAAAAAAACGCAGCTCACTTGCAGTAGGAGGGATGCTCGTCGCGACATTACTCATTTTTCTTCAGCTTGGCTTTTACTACTCCGTTCCGGCGGGCGGTACAGTATTTTACGATGCGCTGCAATTCGACGTCGTGATAACCGGCAGCGATTACGTCTCACAAGGCCAACCCAACGCATTTCCCCGGCGACGAATTTATCAATCCATGGCATTGCCGGAAGTCAAAAGCGTTGCCGCAGTTTATCAGGGGAAAGCGAGATGGGACAATGAGATCGAGGACGTAGCGCGAGACGTTTTTGTCATGGGCTTCAACCCCAACGACGGGGCCTTCAGGATTGCTGAGATTGAGGAGCAGTTACCCCTCCTAACGCGCCCTGACAGCATTTTGATCGACCGCTCGACGCGCCGCGAGTTTGGACCACTCGAGCCTGGGCGATTGGTTGAAATCAATCAAAGGGCAGTTCAAATCATCGGCGACTATCGAATCGGTACCGGCTTTCTGGCTCTTGGGGCCGCAATCACAAGTGATTTAAACTTCATTCGACTCTTCAAGGGGCGCACTTTAAGCCAAGTCAATCTTGGGCTTGTCACCTTGCAATCGGGTGTGAATCCCCGCGCGGCTGTACAGCATATTCAACGGATCCTTCCCGAGGACAGCAGGGCATGGACGCGGGAGGAATTTTTATCTCACGAGCGAAGCCATTGGGCCACTCGGACCTCGGCCGGCCTGATTTTTGGGTTCGGCGTGCTGGTCGCGCTGATCGTTGGATTGGTCATCCTCTACCAGACACTGGCCACGCAGATCGCGCGCCAACTACCTCAGTTCGCGACGTTGAAAGCAATGGGTTACACAAATGGTTATCTCGTTCGCGTTGTTGTGGCGATCGGCACGATACTCATTGTCATGAGCTACTTTCCTGCGGCGACGTTTGCCACTGTCATTTACTCCATAATGCGGCGTATAACGATCTTACCAATAGAGATGACGACAGCCCGACTGATTGCTGTATTTCTTATTGGATGGGGCATGTCGATCCTGTCCGCGCTCCTGTGCATTCGTGTTTTGCGCCGGGCGGATCCAGTAGAGTTATTCTAGGCGGAGCTATTCATGCGCGCCATCGATTATTCAAACTCGGTGGGAACAAGTGTCAGAAGCGCTTACGGTTTTGTCGATCGAGTGATCGGGGTTCCACTCCCTTTGCACAATCTGGTTCACGACAAAGCACGACTGATGCGCGCCACGGCGGGAATCGGCTTTGCCGCCCTGTTGATGATCATGCAGTTGGGTTTTCGCAACGCGTTTCTCGACAGCGCATTGGACATTATCAAAAGCTTAGATGCCGATATCATTATAACGAGCGCAACAAAATTTCGCTTTGGCCACAAGGATCCCTTTTCGCGGCGCCAGCTCTACGCCGCCAAGGCAGCCCCGGGAGTTGATACCGTCCGCCCAATTTATCTGGAAGAGTCAATTTGGAGGAACGCGCAGACGGGAAACAATTATCAAATTCAGGTCTTGGCCTTTGACCCCGACCAGCCGGTCTTCACCACGAAACAGATAACGGCGCAGCGCGAAGCCCTGAAACAGCCAGATACAGTGCTGTGGGATAGTCGCGCACGACGTTTCCAAGGATTCGCCGAAGCCGGGACGATCTCAGAGGTTGCCCGGCGGCGTATTCGCGTGATTGGAACGTTTGCACGCGGGCCGGATTTCACGACCGATGGCACCTTGATCATGAGTGATCGCAATTTCCTTAAATTTACTGCCGACTCTCTCCTGGCTGAAAACGAGCTCCCTGACGTCGAACTTGGAATCGTAAAGGTCAATGGTACATATAGCATAGAGGCGACCAAGACGAATTTGCAGAGATTACTGTCAAAAAATGTCGCCGTTAGAACAAAGGCTGAGTTCATTGAACTAGAAACCCAATTTCAGAACGGCGTTTCACCGGTCGGCCCGATTTTCTATCTCGGAACGGCGATCGGTTTTATGGTGGGAATGATGATTTGCTATCAGATACTTAACACCGATGTGTCAGATCTATTGTCCCAATACGCGACGCTCAAAGCGATTGGCTACTCTAATGGATACCTGGTGTCGACGATTGTCGCACAGGCCGTGTTGTATGCCATAATCGGTTTTATTCCTGCATACTGTCTAAGTGCTGGTGCATACATGATGATCGGCGAGGTAGCGCTTTTACCTCTGAAAATGACATCGAATATTGCGCTGCTTTGCGCTCTCCTGACACTAATCATGTGCGTGATCTCCGCGCTGTTTGCAAGTCGACCGCTCGTGCGTGTAGATCCAGCAGAGGTGTTTTAATGATGGCGACGCAAACGGATCCAACACGCCCGCAGGTTTTAGTCGACAACGTTGACCATTTTTTCGGCACAGACGAATCCCGCAATCAAGTGTTGTTTAATAACAATCTCCAGATCAATGCCGGAGAGCTGGTTGTGATGACCGGGCCGTCGGGGTCGGGAAAGACCACTTTATTGACGCTTATTGGAGGATTGCGCGCTTTACAAGCTGGAAGAATAGAAGTTCTCGGTCAAGACATATCAAACGTCAGGGGCGCCGTCGGGATGCGTCGTAGCATCGGCTTTATCTTTCAAATGCATAACCTGTTCGAACTCGCTTAGCGCCTATGACAATGTGAGGATGGCAATGCAACTCAGCTCCTGCCCTCCGCACGAGATGCGCAGCCGCGGAACTGACATTTTGAACAGATTAGGTTTAGGCCATCGCTTGGACTACAAGCCGAGAGCATTGTCTGGCGGTCAGAGGCAGCGTGTGGCCGTAGCGCGAGCAATCGTAAATCAACCCAAGCTGATTCTCGCGGACGAGCCCACTGCAGCGTTGGATAAGGACTCTAGTCGGATCGTCGTCGGGCTTTTGAAGGAGTTAACTTCTCAGGAGGGTTGCACAGTCATGATGGTGACGCACGACAACCGAATTCTGGAGTTAGCAGATCGGATCGTCTCGATGGTTGACGGGGCGATAAAATCGGATGTTGTCTTGACGGATGCTGTTCAACTTTGTGAGTTTCTGCGTAATATTGAATTGTTTCAACATCTCACACCCTCGGAACTAACACATATCGCCGCCACGATGCGGATAGCGAGAGTTGCCGCGGGAAAAGTGATCATTAAACAGGGCGACGTGGGAACGGAGTTCTTCGTGATCAGAGAGGGCTCGGTCAACATAATCAAAAATGGCGAGCATGTCGCAAAGCTCGGCACCGGTGATTTCTTCGGCGAGCGAGCGCTTATAACCAATGAGCCGCGCAATGCGACCGTGGTAAGTGCGTCCAATGTGGAAATTTATAGTATGGGCAAGTCAGAGTTTCAAAATGCACTGAAAGCAAGCCCAAGTTTCAAGGACCAAATCTATTGTAGTTATTTTCAACGAAGTTGAGCCACCGCAAGGTTGGCGCATGTCCAAGCGAATTGACGATTTGGAAGGCATCGTTCTGCAAGGCTGAAGCGTTGGAGTCATGACCAACAGGAGCGTGCAATGAGGAACTTTGTACTCGAAATCAGGTGCAAGCATTGCGATGTTGAGCTGCTCTACATCCCACAACTGGACGATGACGAATTGATCGTCTGCAAGAATTGTCGGAGCGTTGGACGGATGAAAGAGGCCAACTCCGGTCAGAACATGAGTCCCGGAACTCTGACTGAAAAGCAGCTGCAAGCGTTGCTGGCCGACATCGGACTTTAGGTAGGGTTGGGCGGCACCCGCAACCTACGGTGCCTCATCGGTCTCATAATCTAATGTTTCTGGACGTAGCGGCGCACCTTAGCGCATGGAAATTGCTCGCTTGAGCCCTTGGAAAGACTGTGTGACAGTACTATGACGATTTTGATACGACGGTTTGGCGTGCGGCACCCTTTCTAATATGAGCGTTTCCCGCGAAGAGATCGACCACGCGCCCTGATCTGCGCATTAGTTTGATTGGGAACGGCAAAATTGAAACGTGTGACCAGCCAGGAACTGAGCTTTGCGCGCGCGCTGGTGCGTTGGATCGAAACCGCGCGGAAGACCGGCTTTGGAGCCCCCAACTGGCTTCCAAAAGAAACGGATGTGGTGAAGAGTGCGTTGTTGCAGCGATTGTATAGTGGTTACGAGCCATTGGACGAACCACCGCCCTTGGCAAATTCCTGCCCCTGGTACGGCATCGTTGAGGACCCTGGTCCGCATTCGGTAGCCAACATCTGGCGTGACGCGGTTCAGTCCGACGTCCTCTGGGCTTATGAATATCCGTATCGGATCGTCAAGCAGCTCGGAGAGGAAGCGTTCGTGGTATGCGACGCCCGCAAGGAGACGACGTATAGATTTCGTCTCTGGCGGGACAACAACATTGGGAGCCAGGATGGGACGAGAGTCTGGTTGATCCAGAACGTTGCTTTCGGGAGAACCGAATCCGGAGCTCATTTCAAGGCTGGGCTGGAGGAGGCGAGCAATACGGACCAAAGGCAGGTGCAAGGCGAGCCGCATGACGTCCAGATCAAGACCGCCCTTTTCGCCCTCGGGCGCGCATTACTCGACGTCAGGGGGATGGCGATCGAGTTGCGGCGCAATATCCGGCTTTCTGAAGACGCCGCCGGGCAGTTTGAGACTGACCTGGCACAAAGCCTAGGGACGATGGATGAGTTTTTCCGCATTCTTGGTGATGCGCAAACGCCCCGCTCAATTCAGAGCAAAATCCAAGGCTTGATAGCCCGCGGCCAAGCGGGTGATAGCCAAGAACCGAAATCAGAAAAAAAAGGTGCGGCGGAAACCCGAGCGCGTTTCCCGACAGAGGCGGACGTCTCGGAAAAATTCAAAGCGGCGCCGTAAAAAAGGAACTGGTTTTAGTTCATGAAATTTGGAGGTGCTGACTGCACCTGTTCCTCATCGTGTTCGGCTCCATCTTCACTACGTCGTTGGAATGAGGCCGAGCCCAAACGCAAAATTCAGTTTCATATCCAATCCAAGATTTGTCACGGTCATAGAGAATTCTACGAAACAAGGCCGCGCGCGGCGCCATCGGGAGCTATGTTCTAATGGCGCTTATTTTTGTTATGGCTTTAAATTGACATATAAATGACATATTGTTGTCCCATTTTAGCCAAATTCAACCGCGCTTCTTGGTTCGACCAGCCCTCTTCTTCAACACTTGAACGCCGATTTTCAACGTGCAGAGCGGGACATCGGAACGCTCTTCGGCGTGAAGGAACTGGCGGCGGTTCGGGCGAGCACGGGAGATGGTGAAGCCCGTCCAGGCGCCGCCCGTCGCGGCCTTGGCAACGGCCTCCAATGTCACCGCGGCGACGCAGCGGACGATGACACCCAATCAGCCCAGCAACAACGCGCCGCTCTCCGTCATGATCGTTGAGATCATCGGTTATGGCGGCGGCGATGGCGTCCAGGATCAGCGCCAGGACGAGAAGAAACAGCACAAGAGTGAGAATAACGGGATTTACGATCCCAAGAGCTCGTTCAAACTTCTCGGAAACGGTATGTTGACGCAAGAACAGCAAAAAAATCTAACGGACGACGAAAGAAGCAAGCTTAGGCAGTTTGAGCAGAACAATGCCCTGTGAGTACGGCTCTGCTCATCGCAGGATCATCGGCTGGCGCGTGAGCTTGCCGTTCACTTCTGCTGACAACCTCTTGCCGCTCTCGGGGCCGGCTGGCTCGGATTGCCGACCGGTCCCGATGTTCCGCATGGCTCGAAGCTCCTGATCGGTCATCTGGCCTTGACCGCACGCCTGTTATCCGAGGGCCTCGGCGTCATCTGGGTTTGGCGTTCCCGTCCCGGTTTGAAGGTATCTTTTGAGGCTGAGGAGATAGACGCCCCAACGCATTGTTGCGCTCGCATATCCATCATCGGCACGCGGGAAACCACGGTGGGCGAAGACAAGGGTCGTGTCGCTTCCATCGGCCTTCAAGTTGAACTCGATGTCGCTACCCTGCCACGCCGAATTGGCGACCTTCCACCGCACGCCAGTGACCGGGTTGAGTTCTTCGACGCTCACCTTTGCTACAAAACGTCTCCCATAGAACCCGAACTCTCCGTCGGCGCCGACCTTCGGCTCGATTGTTGCGTCCCGCGTCCACCATTGACGAATTCCATCAGCTGTCGTGATCGCTTGGTAAACTCGTTCCGATGACGCGTGAATTTTGATCAGGTGCATGATGTCCTGCATGGTCTCATCCTTTCCCAATGCGGCGCCACCAGTGAGTGTTGCCGGAACAACTGCGATGCTGGCCCCAAGCCCCGCCTGCCTGAGCCACTCGCGTCGTGAGGACATTCGTCCGAAAAGGTCTTGAGTCATTCGTGATTGCTCCTTCCTCTCTGGGCCGCTGTCGTTGCAAAGACGTTTGAAGGGGAGCGTAGCGGACAGCTATCGGCGCAGGACGATGTGGCGTTCGTCGCTAGATAGTCGCTAAGGCCGCGAAGTTACCGACGCGGCAACCCGTCGAGGCCAAGGCACGCCGGCGCAGCCGAGGCGGCGGCCATAACGGCCTAGACTAGCGAGCTTGAAGGAACTGCAACGCTACATCGAGATACGCGATCGTAGGCGAGCGGCAGGTCGAGCGATGTGCAAGCTCATATTCGGAACGGATATGGCAAAGCCTGCTATCCCGTTTGTCAACGGGGCGAAAAAAGCTGAAAAATCAAAGGCGAAATATTGCCGTGGCTCCCCGGGCCGGATTCGAACCAGCGACCAACCGGTTAACAGCCGGTTGCTCTACCACTGAGCTACCGGGGAACACGCGGCAGGCGCCGGCTATAGCAAGTGATTACGCGTTTTTCTAGCGGCAAGTGTGAATCTCGTGCAGCAATGTGGGGAAGTGGCGCGTCTCGCAACGTTTGCTCCGAGCTTAGACGGCGGCCGGGCTAAGCCGGAGAGCCGTTCGCACCAAGCCCCGACGCCCCCTGCCAATTCTCCCGGAGGGTCTAGTGCTTACCGCGCAGCAAGGTCATTTGCTGCGATGCAAAATATTGCGCAGCATAGATGCACAAATCGCCCATGCCGCGATGCACAAAAGTCCGGAAAGTGACTGCAATCCTAACTGATTCGCCTTCGCCCGTCATCGCAGCGCGATCACGATCTTGCCGAAGTGCTGCGCGGACTCCAGGTGCCGGAAGGCGGCCGGTGTGTCGTCGAAGCCGAACACCTTGTCGATCACCGGCTTCATGCCGGCGACCGTGATGGCGCGGTTCATCGCCTCGAACATCTGCGTCGAGCCGACCGAAATGCCCTGGATGTTGGCGCGCTTGCCCAGGATCAGCATCGGGTTGAGATCCGCCGCACCGGTGAGCACGCCGATCATGCTGACTTTGCCGCCGACACGGATTGACCCGAGCGACTTGGCAATGGTCCCGGCGCCCCCGACCTCGACCACCTGATCGACGCCAACGCCGCCGGTGAGCTGCACCACGGCCTTGTCCCAGTCAGGCGTCGCCTTGTAGTTCACCCCGTCGGACGCGCCGAGCTTGCGGGCACGATCAAGCTTGGCGTCGCTCGACGAGGTGGCGATCACTTGCGCACCGAGCAGCCGGCTTAGCTGGAGAGCGAAGATCGAGACGCCGCCGGTTCCTTGCACCAGCACGCTTTGTCCGGCGATCAACCGCCCGTGCTCGACCAGCGCATTCCACGCCGTTACGGCCGCGCAGGGGAGGGACGCGCCCTCCTCGAGGGAGAGATGAGCGGGCAGCTTCACGACGCCGTCCTCCTCGAGCACAACGTAATCCGCAAGCATGCCGTCGATACTGCCGCCGAGCGCGCTCGCCTGGGTCTCGGCGCCGGCGTGACCGCCATACCAGCGCTGGAAGAAATTGCCGGCGACGCGATCGCCGACCTTCACGCGGCTGACGCCGGGGCCGATTTCGACCACCTCGCCGGCGCCGTCGGAGAGCGGGATCACGTTCGGCTTCGTCGGCATGCGATAGCGGCCGAGCACGATCGCAAGATCGCGGAAATTGAGCGAGCAGGCCGCGACCTTCACCAGGACCTGCCGGTGGGCGGGCTTTGGCTCAGGCAGATCGACTTGTCTGAGAGCGTCGATGCCGGCGGCTTGGGGCAATTGGAATGCGCGCATGTGATCCTCGCGAACGCGTGGGTTGGAAACGTTACTGATCGCGTGAGTCTTTTGAAACCAGGACGGAGGTCCAATCGTATTGGTTCTCGTGCCGTGGCGCCAGATTTGCAGACGCTCTCGGCCCCGACGCTGCGGCACCCGAATTTATTTCAGAAGCCCTGGAACCAAATCTCGCGAGCTTTGTTTCTGGGACTGATTTGCGCGTCATCGCGCGCAACATTGTTTCGGGACAAGTCATTTCGTGTCCAGCCTGAGCCGGCGCGAACTCCTGACCACGACGGCGTTGGCGTTGCTGTTGCCGACGGTTGCCACGCACGGCACGACCATCAAAGGCGAACTGCCGTTCGTCCCAGGGCAGAACAACGCTCTCACGCCTGTTGTGCCTGGGCCGTGGCGCTATTTCACGAACGACGAAGGCACGGCGATCGAAGCTCTGGTCGATCGTCTCATTCCACCGGATCCGCAAACGCCCGGCGGGAAGGATGCGGGTTGCGCGGTCTTTATCGATCGGCAGCTGGCCGGACCCTATGGCCGCTTCGAGGGACTTTATATGAGCGGCCCGTTTCAACAGGGCACGCCGCAGCAAGGCTTACAGTCATCCACGACACCGGCCGAGTTCTATCGCCGCGCGTTGGCCGCGCTCGACCAGCATTGTCGCGATGCTTTCGGCGGCAAACCGTTCGCGCAGCTGCCGGACGAGCGTAAGGATGAGGTCATCACCGGGCTCGAAAACGGCGCGTTGAAAATCGCCGGCACGGAAGGTTTCTTCCACCAGCTGCTCAACGACACACAGGAAGGCTTCCTCGCCGATCCGATCTACGGCGGCAACCGCGACATGGTCGCGTGGAAAATGATCGGCTTTCCGGGTGCGCGCTACGACTATCGCGACTGGGTCGATCGGCACAACGAACGTTTTCCGCTGCCGCCGATCGGCATCGCGCAGCACCCCGATTGGAAAGAGTGAGCGGTACGCCGGGCAAGGATTGCTGAGGATTGGGGCAACAGGGGAATTGGCATGGCCCGCAAACTGCCGCGCAAGGATGTGGCGATCATTGGCCTGGGCTGGACCGGCTCGATCCTCGCTCATGAGCTAGCGCAGGAAGGGCTCGACATCGTTGCGATTGAGCGTGGCCCGTGGCGCGACACACCGACGGATTTCTCACCGGCTTACTCGCCCGACGAGCTGCGCTACCGCATCCGCCACGAGCTATTTCTGCGCCCGGCGCAGATGTCGCTTACGTTCCGCAACAACACCAGCCAGACCGCGCTTCCCGTTCGGACCTGGGGCGCCTTCATGCTCGGTAACGGCGTCGGCGGCGGCGGCCTGCACTGGAACGCCGAGACCTGGCGCTTCCTGCCGAGCGATTTTCAGATGCGCTCGACATATACACAGCGGTACGGCGCGAAGTTCATCCCCGATGACATGACGATCCAGGATTGGGGCATCACCTACGATGACCTCGAACCACATTATGATCGCTTCGAATATCTGTGCGGGACGTCGGGGACCGCCGGCAATATCAAGGGCCAGATCCAGGACGGCGGAAACCCATTCGAAGGGTCGCGCTCGCGTCCCTATCCGACGCCGGCCCAGAAGCAGCCGTTCGGCTACACGTTGTTCGCCAAGGCGGCGCGCGAGATGGGCTACAAACCGTTTCCGCAGCCATCGGGCAATCTCTCGCAGGCCTACACCAACCCGCTTGGGGTCAAGCTCGGGCCCTGCACCTATTGCGGTTTTTGCGAATGGTTCGGCTGCGCCAACTACTCCAAGGCGAGCCCGCAGACGACAATTATTCCGGCGCTGATCCGCAAGCCCAATTTCGAGATGCGCAGCGAGTGCGAGGTCACGCGCATCAATCTCGACAATACCGGCAAGCGCGCCACGGGCGTGACCTATGTGGACACGTCGGGCGAGGAGTGGGAGCAGCCGGCGGATCTCGTGTTGCTGTGTGCCTTCCAGCTCTTCAATGTGCAGCTTCTGTTGCTTTCGGGCATCGGCACACCCTACGACCCGCAGAGCAGCCAGGGCCAGATCGGGCGCAACTTTTCGCACCAGACAATGTCGGGCGCGATCGGCTTCTTTGACAAGGACAAATTCAACTTCAATCCGTTTATCGCCTCCGGCTCGATCGGGATGTGCATCGACGAGTTCAATGGCGACAATTTCGATCACGGTCCGCTGGGTTTCGTGGGCGGCGGTTATCTCGGGCACGTGCAAACCAGCGGGCGACCGATCCAGAACACGCCGCTGCCGCCGGGGACGCCGGCCTGGGGAGCGAAGTGGAAACAGGCGCTGCGCGACAACTACCTCAGCACAATCAACCCGAGCGGCGGCTGTCACGGCTCCTGCTGCAGCTATCGGACCAACTATCTCGATCTCGATCCGACCTACAAGGATCGCTTTGGCCGGCCGCTGCTTGCGCATGACGATGGATCTACCTGAGAACGAGCTGAAGATGAGCGCCTATCTCACCGATCGCTTCGGCGAGATCATCGAGCGCATGGGCGCCAAGCAGGTGGTCAAACAGCCTCGCAAAGGGCCCTATGACATCACCAAATATCAGACTTCGCATCTGTGCGGCGGCGCCATCATGGGAACCAACCCGGGCAACAGCGCGCTGAATATCTACCTGCAGAGCTGGGACGTGCCGAACCTGTTCGTACAAGGTGCGACCGCGTTTCCGCAGAATGCGGGCTACAATCCGACCGATACGGTCGCGGCGCTCGCTTACTGGTCGGCGGCGGCGATCCGCTCCAAATATCTCAAGAGCCCGGGGCCGCTGGTCCATGCGTGATGTCGGGATAAAGCAACTAATCGAAGACCTCATCCTGAGGAGCTCGCGCGCTCTTGCGCGCGAGCGTCTCGAAGGATGGCCACAGGGGAAGCCCTCGTGTGTGGCCATCCTTCGAGACGCCTTGGCCTTGCAGGCCAAGGCTCCTCAGGATGAGGATCGGAGTAGGGGGCCTCCCCGAAGCACAGCAGTGGCAGTCGTGTTGCTCGCAAGCTTCTGGGCGTCGGCGCCGACCTTCGCCGGCCAGGATGCGCAGGATTTTCCACGCATCGAACGGGGCCGCTATCTCGCCATTGTGGGCGATTGCTCGGCCTGCCACACACGGCCCGGAGGCGGGCAGGCCTTCGCGGGCGGGCGGCCGATCGAGACGCCGTTCGGCATTCTCGCATCGCCCAATATCACGCCGGATCTCGGGACCGGAATCGGTGCCTGGACCGACGACGAGTTCGTGAACGCGTTGACCCGCGGCACCGGGCGCAATGGCATGCACCTCTATCCGGCCATGCCTTACACCTACATGACCAAGGTCACGCGCGATGACGCGTTGGCGATCCGCGCCTATCTAAATACGGTTGCGGCGGTCTACAACCCGGTCACGGTCAATCAGCTGGCGTTTCCGTTCGACATCAGGGAGGGCATGCGCGCTTGGAACGAGTTGTACTTCAAACCAGGCACCTTCCAGCCGCATGCCGACAAAAGCCCAGACTGGAATCGCGGTGCCTACCTGGCCGAGGGCCTCATGCATTGCGGCCTGTGTCATACGCCAAAGAATGCGGCCGGCGGCGATGAGACGTCGCGACACCTGCAAGGGTACGCACTGCAAGGTTGGTACGCGCCCAACATCACCAACGATGACCGTCTCGGGCTTGGCGGATGGTCGATCGAGGATATCGTCGCCTACCTGAAGACAGGCCACAATCGAACCAGCGCCGCGTCGGGACCGATGGCTGAGGAGGTCGCGCTATCGAGCTCGAAGATGACCGACGCGGACCTACGCGCGCTCGCGGTCTACCTCAAGGACCAGCCGGGAGAGGGCAGGGAGACGCCCAAGGCGGCAAGCGACGGCGTGATGAAGATGGGTGCTGCGATCTATGCCGACGAATGCTCCGCCTGCCACACACCCAAGGGCACCGGCATTCCGGAGCTATTCCCCTCGCTCGCCGGCGCACCCTCGGTGCAACAAGCTGATTCCACGTCGATCCTACGCGTGGTGCTGCGCGGCACCCGCAGCGTCGCCACCGACGGCGCGCCAACCGGGCCAGGCATGCCGTCGTTTGGTTGGCTGCTCACCGACGAGCAGGTCGCGGCGGTCGCTACCTACATCAGGCAAGCGTGGGGAAATTCAGCGCCGCCGGTCAGCGCCAGCGATGTGGCGAGCGCACGCCAATCGTTGGTCGAGCGTAGCGATTAGAATCCCGCTTCAGTCACCGCACCTGAAACACGAGCTTGCCGCGGAAGTGGCGCGACTCGCTTAAGCGATGTGCCTCCGCGGCTTGCGACAGCGGATAGAGCTTGATCTGCGGCGGGCGCACAGCGCCTGCTTTGTACAGCGCCGCGATGCGGTCCATGTAGTGGCGATCGCGCCCCACCGCGGGGCGCAGTGAGGTCACGTCGTTGCGGTCGGGCTTGGGTGCCTGCGCGCCCGACGCAATGAACGCGGCCCGGCCGCCGGATTTGAGGACCGCAAACGAGCGCGTAGCGACGTCGCCGCCGACCGTGTCGAAGACCGCATCGCAATCACGTACGACCTTGGTGAAATCGACCTTGTTGTAGTCGATGATTTCATCCGCGCCGAGGCTCTTCACATAATCGTGGTTCGCCGCGCTCGCCGTGGTGATCACATGCGCGCCGAGGTGCTTGGCGAACTGAATGCCGAAACCAGCGACGCCGCCGGCCCCGCCTTGAATCAGAATTCTCTCCCCCGCTTTGAGCTTCAACGTGTCCTCGATGGCAATTGTCGCGGTGAGGCCGGCGAGCGCCAAAGCGGCAGCCTCGGCATGCGGCAACTCGTCCGGCTTCCGGCCAATGATGCTGCCCTTGATGGCAAGCTTCTCCGCGTAGGCGCCTTCGCGACCACCTTCCAATACGCCAAACACCGGATCACCCACCGCAAGGTCGGATACACCGGCTCCGAGCGCCCCGACGGTGCCGGAAAAATCCCGGCCCAGGATCAGCGGAAACGACGTCTGCTTGTATTCACCGAGGCGAACCTTCCAGTCGGCCGCATTGACGCTCGCCGCGACCACGTTGACAACCACCTCGGCAGGGCCGGCGACCGGATCCGGGAGGTCGCCGTACTGCAAGACCTCCGGACCCCCAAAGCGCTCAATGAACGCAGCCTTCATGTCTCACCCCATTGCAAACCTGACATCGGCGGCGGATGATATACGGGAGAAGCGCCTAGGCAATCGCGGCGTATCGACTGTGTGTAGTGGAGCCGCCCCATGTCATCGCCACGGCGCGTACCGATCTTCGACGGCCATAACGACGTGCTTCTGCGGCTCTACCGGCGTGGTGGAGACAATCCGACACGCGCGTTCATCGAAGGCAACGGTAAGGGCCAGCTCGATCTTCCTATGGCGAACGAGGGCGGCTTTGTGGGCGGGATGTTCGCAATGTTCGTTCCGTCGCCCAGGGAGCGCATCGTCCAACATTGCGCCTGCGCAGGCGGCCGAGAATGAAGCTGGGTTTCCGCCGACCGTCGAGCTGACCGCCGCTCAACAAGTCGTGTTCGGCATGATGTCGCTGCTCCTGCGCATCGAGCAGCAATCCAAAGGCCGCGTCCGCATCTGCCGCGACGTCGACGATATCGAACAAAGTCTCAAAGACGGTGCGCTCGCGCCGGTGCTGCATATCGAGGGCGCTGAACCCATCGACCCGGAGTTTACATTACTCGAGGTGCTCTACGCCGGCGGGCTTCGCTCGATCGGTCCGGTCTGGAGCCGGCCGAATGCGTTCGGACACGGCGTGCCGTTCCGCTGTCCGTCGTCGCCCGACACCGGACCGGGTCTCACCGATCTCGGCAAGGAACTGGTCCGCCGCTGCAATCAGCTCGGCATCCTGGTCGATCTCTCGCATTTGAACGAGCGCGGCTTCTGGGACGTCGCAGCCATCAGCCAAGCGCCGCTCGTTGCAACGCACTCCAATGCGCATGCGCTGTGTCCGCATGCGCGCAACCTAACCGATCAGCAACTCGCGGCCATCCGCGACACTGGCGGCCTCGTCGGGGTGAATTTCGCGACCAGCTTTCTGCGCCCGGACGGGCGCCAGGATGCCGATACGCCCGCCGATCTCGTCATCGCGCATGCGGAGCATCTGATCGCGCAACTCGGCGAGGACGGCGTCGGCTTCGGCTCCGACTTCGACGGCGCGACGATACCCGCCGGCATCAAGAGCGCCGCCGGGTTGCCGGTGCTGGTCGAGATCATGCGCGCACGCGGTTTCGGCGACGAGCTGATCGAGAAGATCTGCTATCGCAATTGGCTGCGCGTGCTGCGCAAGACCTTTCATTTCTCCAAGAAGCAGTAGAGCAGGCCGGCGCCGCCGCTGCTCTTCGGGGCCGCCCGTTGAAAAACGGTAATCACGGTTCGCTTGCGCGCAAGAACGACCCAAAAACAGGCGCGCCTGGACGAACATTCTCAATCGTTGCGCGTTTGCCATCCAGGGGCATGGGCCGGTGGCTGACGTACGCGCGCCGCTTTGGTCAATGCGATTGGGTTAATGCTCCTCGGCATGACACACGATGAGCCTGTGATGGCGCCGCTCAAGAAAACCCGATTCCGCAAGAGTGCGTTACCAGCGCTTCCCGTCCATCCCCCGTTCGCCCCAATGGAGGCGATGCTCGTCGACAAGGTGCCGGTCGGGGCAGGGTGGCAGTACGAGCCGAAATGGGATGGCTTCCGCTGCCTGTTGTTTCGGGATGGCGATCACATTGAGCTGCAATCCAAGGCAGAGCGTTCATTATCGCGATATTTTCCTGAGATCACCGCCGCCGCGCACGCGCTCAAACCCGAGCGCTTCGTGCTGGACGGCGAGCTTATCGTGTTGCTTGGCCAAAATGCCTCGTTCGACGATCTGCTGCAGCGCATTCACCCCGCAGCCAGCCGGATCGCGCTGCTGGCGCGAACGACTCCCGCAATCTTTATTGCCTTCGATTTGCTGGTGGATGCGAACGGGCATGTGCTGGTCGAGCATTCGCTGGTCGATCGCCGCCGTGCATTGGAAACTTTTGCCGCTCGCTACTTCAACGGTGCAGATCTATTCCGACTTTCGCCGGCGACAAGCGACCTTAAGGAAGCCAGACGTTGGCTCACCCGCACCGGCGGTGCACTCGACGGCATTGTCGCCAAGCGAAGCGATCTGCCGTACCGCGCCGGGCTGCGCGACGGGATGCAGAAGATCAAAAATCAGAGGACTGTCGACTGCGTGGTCGGCGGCTTTCGCTATAACGAGGGCAAACCGGTGGTCGGCTCGCTCCTGCTTGGGCTTTACGACGATGAAGGCAAGCTCGATCATGTCGGCTTCACGTCATCCCTGGCTGCGCGCGAAAAGCCCGCCCTCACGGCGAAGCTGCGCCGGCTGATCGAGCCGCCGGGTTTCACCGGCGCAGCACCAGGCGGCCCGAGCCGGTGGTCAACCGAACGATCGACGGCTTGGGAGCCGCTCAAACCTGAGCTGGTCGTCGAGGTCAGTTATGACCACTTCAGCGGCGGCAGGTTTCGCCATGGCACCAAACTCCTACGTTGGCGTCCCGACAAATCACCGCGGCAATGCACAATGGATCAGGTCAGCCGCAAAGGGGCAAAGCTGGGGTCCATTTTACGGGCTTAGCAGCGCAGAAAGGGCCGGCGCGAGTTTCGCCGGCCCCAGGGTAAATCGCCCTCACGACCTATCAGGCGGCTTTCCGATTGACGTTGCTTTCCGCCATCGAGGTCAGCTTCTTGTCGGTGGCTTTTTCTTCCTCGAGGTTTTGTTGCAGAAGCGTCGCGCAGTCGTTGCGGCCGAGTTGCTTCGCCCACGCGATCAGGCTGCCGTAGCGGGTGATCTCATAGTGCTCAACTGCTTGGGCGGCGGCGATGAGGGCCGCGTCAAGCACTGCTTTGTCGTCAACTTCGCCGGCAACTTCATTTGCTTCTTCAATGATGCCGTCGATTGCCGGGCAGTCGATCCCTTTGGCCTGCTTGCCGTGCAGCTGGAATACCTGCTCGAGGCGCTTCACTTGGTTCTTGGTCTCCTGCAGGTGTGTCTGAAAGCCCTGCCGGAGCTGTGGGTCGTGGGCTTTCTCGATCATCTCGGGCAGTGCCTGCTCGATCTGCTTTTCGGCATAGTAGATGTCGCGCAGCGTGTGCACGAACAGGTCATCCATCGATTTGATGTCTTTGGTAAAGAGGCCCATGGCGTAGATTCCGTCCTTGTGTTGTGATTGGGGGTAGAGCGGCGCGCCCAACGCTCGGTTTGAAACCGCACCTAATGTCAGAACGTAGAGGCTGAGGGGCGGTTCCGTCCGGGCCGGGCTCCTTCCGGAATGCTTGTTGGCGAGTGTTCGGGCAGCTCGGTTCGAAGTTATCCCGATCATAATGCCGGAACTCGAAACGCGCTGAATTCGTTGAGCTTTGCCTATATGCTGCGCGCCGCACAGGCGAAGCCAACGGACGCTATCCTGGAAGGCGCGTTTCCTGTTTCCGTCGGACTCATGCATGTGTTGATGGCAGCTGAAAGCGTGGAGGACGCATAGTCAGCCCTGACGCAAACGCGCACACTCCTGAAGGATGACCCGTCGGCGCGGCCACGGGCAGAACTGATCCAGCTTTGGGATGAAACACCGCAGGCCTGCGAACTCGTCAAAGCGCATGCTGGCGTGCGTCCGCCACGATGATACGGGCCGGTCGGAAATCAAATGGTTGTCGGCTCGGGCGGCGGCGTTTGATCAAACGGCGGCGATTGCCGCCGAAGCCGCCGTTGCGCTCTATTCGCTCGGACGCGGCGATCTGCTCGACCGCGCCACGGACGAAGTGGTTATCGCCGGGCAACAACAGAATCTCCTCCACGGCGGCATTGGATATGGGTTGTGGCATCGGGCGCATCATCGAATAAATCGCGCCCGAGATGGACCGGGTCGTTGGTATTGATATCTCCAGCGGGATGCTAGCAACGGCCCGACGGCGATGCGGCGCTTCACGAACATCGCTTTGCTGCGGAGCTCAGGGCGTGATCTCGCCCTATTCAGGGACGCATCGTTTGATCTGGTCTACGCCGTCGATACGTTTCCGTACCTTGCACTATCAGGCGGGGACTTTGCAGAACGGCACATGCGCGACATCGCTCGCGTGCTGCGCCCGCTCGGCACGCTGCTGGTGCTAAACTACTCCTATTCGGGTGATATAGAGCGCGACCGGAGGGAGATTGCTGCTTTTGGGCGCGCCACCGACCTGCAGGTCGTGCGCGATGGCACACGGGATTTCACCACCTGGGATGCGGTGACCTTTCAGATGGTGCGGGCGCCCTGATCGTTAGGTTTTCTAGATTGCGCAACTGCAACATGGGTTAATGCGGGCCCTCGCCCGATGGGGTCAGCTGCGCTGGTACGGGGAGCCGCGGGTACAACGAAACGTAGGACCAATGCTTGATTCCATCACGCCCGTAAATCGCGTCCTTGCGGTGCTGTCGCCCGCGGATCTCCGATTGCTGGAGCCGCACCTCGAGCTCGTCGAGTTGCGCCAAGGAACTCACATCCACCGGCTCGGAGAACGGCTCGAGCACGTTTTATTTCCATACAGTTGTCTGATCTCGATCAACGCCGTGATGGAAAGCGGCAATGAGATCGAGTGCGCGATGGTCGGCCCGGAAGGCATGGTCGGTGCCTACAGCGGCTATGGCATTGATCACGCGGTGACCGACGCCACGGTCAAGATTACCGGAATTGGCGCACAGATTCGTGTTGCTGATTTTCGCCATGCGCTGCCGCACAGTGACATGCTGGCGGATCAAGTGGCCCGCTGCGAAGCTCTGCTCACTGCGCAGATGCATCAATCGGCTGCCTGCAACGCCGTGCACGACGTCGAAGCCAGAATGTGTCGCTGGTTGTTGGAGATCGACGATCGCAGTGTCGGCAGCCGCTTCCCGATGACCCAGGACATGTTGGCCAAAATGCTGGGCGTGCGGCGCACGACCGTCACCTTGGTGGCCAAGCGGCTGCAGCAGGTTGGCGCATTCCGCTGGCGGCGCGGCCACGTCTATGTGCTGCAACGCGACCTCATTGCCGACAGGGCTTGTGCTTGTTACGAGCGGGTGCGGTTGTGCGCGGAGCGCCTGACGCCGACAAAGCCGTCGGTTCAAGCACCGGCGGAACGCGGACAGCGCCCGCAGATTTCGGTCGTGCTCTAACGCCGGAACGATCTCCCGCCGGTTGGCATTGGTGTTTGGAAAAACACCACGGCCCCGAGGAAGATTGCAATGTCAGAGGGTCACGTCACCACAGATCATAAATTCATCCGCAAGTGGGCGGAGAACGGCGGCGGTCATCCCGCGACCGTCGAGGGGACAGCGGCGGACGACGAAGTCGGGATCCTGCAGCTCGACTTCGAACCCAAGGACGAAAAGCTCGAAGAAATCTCCTGGGATGATTTCTTTGAGAAATTCGATGCTGCACGCTTGGCGTTCCTGTACCAGAACCGCACGGCGGACGGCAAAGTGAGCCGGTTCCACAAATTCATCCACAATCCGTCCGGCGGCAAACGCGCGTCTTGATTCTCCGGCGGCGAGACGCTGGATCGGACGGGGAGGGGACGTTCCGGGCTGAATTCTGGAGGCCACGCCCGGAATTGAACCGGGGTAAACGGTTTTGCAGACCGCTGCGTAACCACTCCGCCACGTGGCCTCTGTGTGCCGGTAATTAAACGGGCGCACGCAGTTGCGCAATGGCGCTTCGCCTCAGGTCGCCGCGAAGCGTAGCACCAAAGGGCAATAGCGTGCCGCTGCCGTGTGGCCGATAGTGCACCCTGTAGTGTCCCGGCCCACCCCCACCCCACCCGGTCGAGACACGGAAGGGTCCGTCGGCGTCTCACGCGGCGGGCCCTTTTTCTTGAAAAAGCCAAATTGCGATTCAGACAATCATGCGGGGCGGGAGAGGGTCCCGATTGACCGCCATTTGGGGTGATGGCGATGCTCAATCGGGACCCGTCGGCCGCGGCAAGCACCTGTTGCTGTGGCCCATTGGCCCCGCATTTGACGTTTCCCCATTACTGCCGTCCGCGTTCACCTGTTTGCTCATTGCGATAGGATCGTTGACTATGGGCGACTCATCAGACGCCGTAAAAGCCCGTGCAGAGGCCATGTTCCGCACCGTCGCAGCCGGCGAGACCGTGTCGGCAGGGAGGTCCGAATACTTGGCGAAGCAGCAGGCCGAATTGGATAAGACGTCGCGGCTGCGCGCGCTCAGGCTCGCGAGAGAGCAGCCCAAAAAATAGGATCGTCCGGCGGCCGCAACGCGTACCGAATCGGGAACGCGCCAACGCACCCGCGCGTTGTGGTCCACGTCAGATCAACGTCGCGCTGCCCCGTCCCGGGGCGGCGCGAGCCTGACGCACGCCGGAACCGTATCATGTCCGATCCAACGACCCGTACGCGCCGCCCGCCGGCCTGGAGCGCGCAGCATAAGGAGCGGCAACGCCTCGCCGCAGCATTGGCCGAACCGAGGGACGATGACGTCTCCCAAATCGATATCGACGAAAGCTTGGAAGAGACGTTTCCCGCGAGTGATCCTCCGAGCTGGGTCGCGTCTTTGCGCGTCGGTGCCCCGCGCCGGGGTCATTAGCTTTCACGCGCCCCGTACCTGAAACGATCCATCCCAGGGCCTTTCAGTTACGCGACCGATACGCCACGAACGTTGTCTCCTGCTTGTCTTTTACCGGCGCCTGCCGCAAAACCCTCGCACAATTCCCGCTGAGCGAAGGGTTGGGGACATGGATTTTGCACTGGCGCGCCGCATGATGGTCGATGGTCAGGTCCGGACCCGCGACGTTTTCGATACCAACCTGCTCGCCGCTATGGCGGAGATTCCGCGCGAGCGCTTTGTGCCGCCGGAGCAGGCTACGCTCGCCTATCTGGATCGCAATATTCCTTTGACAGCCCAGGGCTCACGCTGCCTGTTGCAGCCGATGGTGCTGGCGCACCTTCTGCAGGCGGCGGATATTGCGGAGGATGAACACGTCCTCGATGTCGGCTGTGCGACGGGATACACCGCCGCCGTGTTGGCCCGCCTTGCCGGGACCGTCGTCGCGCTAGAAGAGGATCGAAGGCTGGCGGCATTCGCTCGGCAGGCGCTCGGAGAGCTCGCCCCTCAGGTCAAGCTCGTGGAAGGGCCGTTACAGGCCGGCTGGCCGGACCTTGCTCCTTACGATGTCATCGTTGTCGAGGGCGCGGCGGAAGTCATTCCGCCAGCTTTGTTTGCGCAACTCAAGGATGGCGGTCGGCTGGTGACAATTGATGGTGTGCGTCCGGGGGCGAAAGCCGCGCTATACTGTTCCGTCAAGGGTGAGGTCAGCTTTCGGCCGTTGATCGAGGCTGCGGCGCCGCTGCTACCGGGGTTTGCCAAGCCGCCGGCCTTCGTCTTTTAGTCCCCGTCTCGCACTGAACACTGGCCACACCGGGCGAAAAGGTGTGGCCTGCGGGACCCACCTGCCAACTTTTAGCGGTGTCAAAGGGCTGGCAGGGTTCACAAAGCTCGCCCAAGGCCGATATGGTTTGCGTGGGAATCGGGGGTGCGGCGCTTGCGGCAGGTCGGGGGACCGGCTGCGGGCGATTGCGTCGAAGGTGGTGGGGGATGAACGAGAGTAAACCGGCTAGGCGTGTATTTTCGCTCGCGGTCGGCGCAGCGTATGTGCTTGCGCTCGGGCTTCCGGCGAGGGCGGATACGCTTCCGAGCGCGCTGGCCCAGGCCTACACCTGCAATCCGGTTATTAACGCACAGCGCGCGGCCCTGAGGGCAACTGACGAAGGCGTTGGCATCGCGCTGTCCGGCTATCGGCCGACCATCAAGGGCCAGATCCAGGATGGCTGGGTGGACCAGGCCCAAACCATAAGGTCGCCGAGGCTGGCAACTCCTGCAGAGCGCGCTGCCGGTGGCCAACCCATCCAGGTGGACTATCCAACATCATGGGCCAATTACGCGAGCCAGCAGTACACGATTGCGGCAACGCAGACCCTCTACAACGGCTTTCAGACAGCCAATCGGACGCGACAGGCCGAAAGCCAAGTCTCGGCCGGCCGCGAGACGCTGCGCCTGACGGAGCTGAACCTGCTGTTGCAGGGCGCCACGGTCTACATGGATCTTCTGCGCGACGCCGCGACGCTCGAGCTCAACAAGAGCAACGTGGTCGTGCTGCAGGAACAGCTGCGGCAAAGCCGCGACCGCTTCAATGTTGGCGAAGTCACCAAGACCGACGTGGCGCAGGCCGAGTTGCGCCTCGCCGCCGGCCGCTCGCAGCTCGCGGCCGCCGAGTCGCAGTACATCACCTCGAAGGCGCGATACGTGCAGATCATTTGCGTGCAGCCCGGGAAGCTCGCACCTGGCGCGCCGGTCGACAATAAATCTCCGCCCACGCTCGAACAGGCAGTTATGGTCGCCCGGCAGGAGAATCCGAACGTCACGGCGCAGGCACTGGGCGTCGACGTGGCCGCCCTCCAGGTCAAGATCAACGAGGGCGCACTTTATCCGACCGTGGTCGCAACGCTCTCCGCGCAGCAGTCCTACGCGCCGGTACCACAACCGAACGTGTTGCGCTCCTTGCAGATGCAGGCGTTCGGCACCGTAACGGTTCCGTTCTACCAAGGCGGCGCCGAATACGCGACCATCCGCCAGTCGAAGGAAACGCTCGGGCAAAACCGCATCGCTCTTGATAATCAGCGCGACACCGTGCAGCAGCAGACCGTGCAGGCTTGGGGCCAGGTCGAAGCCGCGAAGGCGCAGATCCTCGCCACTCAGGCGCAGGTGCTGGCGGCTGAAACCGCGCTCAACGGTGTGCGCGAAGAGGCGCGTGTCGGACAGCGCACCACCCTCGACGTCCTCAACGCGACCCAGGAATTGCTCAACGCACGCACTGCGCTTGTGCAGGCCCAACACGACCGGGTCGTCGCCTCCTATTCGGTGCTCGCCGCGGTCGGCCGGCTCTCGGCCGTCACCTTGGGGCTCCCGACGCAGATCTATGATCCGACAGTGCATTATCACCAGGTGCGCGATGTCTGGATCGGCGTGCGCACGCCGGACGGCCGCTAATCACTTGAGGAAGCCCTGCGTTGACCGGCTGGATGCTACCGCCAGCCGGCATGTCGCTTGCGTGTAACGTCTGCCACGCATAGTCCAGGCGAGAAGAGCGTCCACGGGGCGCGAAGGAATTTGGAATGGCTCGGCAGCCGAACACGCAGGATGTTTCCGTCGATGAAATTATTGCTTCGATCCGCCGCATCGTTGCGGATGATGATCAGGGCAACACCAGCTCCGCTGCCGACAGTGTTGCGGCGGCGGCACCTTCGGTTGGCGACGCGGCGGGATTTCGTCCGCGCAGCATGACGGCCATGGAAGATATACTCAACTTCCCGCCGGTGAACCCGGGCATCCTCGGCGCCCGCGCCGAGTTGCAACAGCCGCACGTCGCCGCGAGCGAGGATGCAGACCGGAAACCACCCGAGCAAACAATCGGGGAGCCGCAAGCGCCTCCCCCGGCCATGGTGGGCGACAGCCATGCAGAAGCGAAGCCGCGGCGGCCGCGCAAAGCCAAGACGTCGACGAGTTCGGGCTACCGAACAAGCCTTGCTGTCGCGAACTGCGGCGGGAGCGGTCGATCGCGAGTTCGAGGCTTTGTCACAAATCGTCTCCGGATCGTGGAACGCGCGGCTCGATGCGATGGCGCGTGAGATGATGCGCCCCATGCTGCGCGTCTGGCTCGACCGCCATCTGCCCAAGCTGGTGCGCCAATTGGTGCGCGAGGAGATCGCGCGAATTTCCGGAACGTCGCGCTAGCGACAATAAGCAAGAATCGGATCTGACCATAATATATGTACTGTTAGGGTCAAGCTTTCGTTGACGCGATTTACGATCGCATCTAAGGTCATTTTGCTATCTTTGCCACAATCTAGGGGGCTTTTCCGCTTGAGCAGATCGCCGTTTTTAAAATAGTCCGATCAGCGTTTGGCGCCGCAGCGTCGATTAATAATGTCATGTATGGCGAAAACGTCATCTATGCAGACGCGCCGCCGAACATAAGTGCGACGTCACATAACCGAGTGAGGTCACCGATGACGTATCGGACACCTATGCCACCGCCTGATCGTCGGGGACGTCATGTATGGTCGGACATGTCATCTATGTCGTGCTCAAAACGCTGCAGGACGCGACGTCACCTATGCGAGTGGTGTACGTATGAGCGCGACGCAAGCACGCAAGCTCAAACCGCTGCGTATCTCGGATCGGGTGGAGCGCAGCGCCATCGCGGCACCCTGGCCTGGCACGAAAATCGCCCCGAAGCGGTGCGCTTCGCTCGCCGGGAGGCCCGTACACGATCTTTGTGCGTGGTCACCTATGACGAACAACGTCACCTATGGCAGAAACGTCATGTATGCGCGTTGTGGCGGCGCAGGCGCCAGCCGAACCATCCGCCCAAGCCGGCGAGCAAGAGCGCGGCCGTCATGAACACCGGCGGCGCGCCGGCGCGGTCGATGACCGGCGCCATCGCGCCGACCCCCGCGGTCTGCCCCAGATAGAGCGCTGCGGAAAATAGTCCGACCGCGGTACCGCGTGCCTCGGGCGACATCTGCGTCGCGTTGGTCTGCAGCGTATTGTGCAACATGTAGAAGCCAAGCCCGATGAAGGTCACGGCGATTGGCGCAAGCCACCAATGTGATGCAAAGCCGAGCAGCAGGTAGGCGGCCGCGAGCACGAGACCGCCGCACGCAGCCAATCCCGGCTGCCCCAGTCGGCGCACCAGCAGGGGAGCAGAGCCGGCGTAGATCAGTCCGCCGACTGCGAACGTGCCGATAATCAGGCCGACCCCGGAGAAACTCAGCCCGAACCGCGCGTAGAGATCGGCGCCCACATAGGCGAACGCACCGAACATGATGCCGTACTCGATGAACGCGGTCACGATCACGACCCGCGCCCACGGATTGGCGAGCACGACCTTGTTCTCACGCACAAAGCTCGGGCGCGTGCCTTTGCGGGCCGGCGGCTGCGTCAACGGGTTGCTGGCAAGCTCCCGCGCCAGCGCGATCGCGGCAATGGCGAGGAACCCGGCGAGGATGAAGAACACGGCACGCCAGCCAAGCCAGTCGCCGAGCACGCCGCCCGCGGCTTGGCCGAACAGTTGCCCGGTGATCTGGCCCGAGAGATAGCGCGCCAACACATGCTGGCGATTGGCGTAGGGCACCACGTCGCCGATGTAGGCCATGCCCATCGGGATGATCCACGCCGCGAAGGCGGCGGACGCGATCCGCGCCACGGTGAGGAGGGGCAGGCTCGGGGTCACGCCGCACAGCGCGACAAAGACGGCGGCGCCGGCGCAGGCGACGGCCACGCTGCGATACTTGCCGAAGCGGTCGCCGAGCGGGCCGATGACAAGCTGCATCGAGCCGTGCACCAGCGAATAGGCCCACACCGCAATCGAGGCGGCGCCGATGGTCACCGAGAGATCGTGTGCAATCTGCGGCAAGATCGAATCAGCCGAGCGCACCATGGCCTGGCTGGCAAAGCCGGCGACCGCGAGCAGCACGATGGCGCGCGTCTGCGAGGGTTGCTGGAAAGTGGGGGAGGGGGACAACACGGGCGAGAATATAACGAGTAAACCGAGAGGGCGGAGGCCATCTGACGGGATGGAGCTATGCACCCTTGGTTGACAGTTCGCCAGCGCGTTGACAGTAAGCCCGCATGATCGAGAAAACCTACCAGCCGTCCGATGTCGAAGGCCGTATCTATGCGGCCTGGGAGCAGGCCGGCGCGTTCCGCGCCGGGCGTCCGGAGCGTCGCGACGCGGCGCCGTTCACGATCGTCATTCCGCCGCCCAACGTCACCGGCTCCCTGCACATGGGCCATGCGCTCAACAACACGCTGCAGGACATACTCTGCCGGTTCGAGCGCATGCGTGGGCGCGATGTACTGTGGCAGCCAGGGACCGATCACGCCGGCATCGCCACCCAGATGGTGGTCGAGCGCCAGCTGATGGAGCGCCAGCAACCCTCGCGCCGCGATCTCGGCCGCGAGAAATTCCTGGAGCGGGTGTGGGCCTGGAAGGCGGAGTCGGGCGGCACCATCATCAATCAGCTCAAGCGGATCGGCGCGTCGTGCGACTGGTCACGCGAGCGCTTCACCATGGACGAGGGCCTCTCGCGCGCGGTGCTGAAGGTCTTTGTCGAGCTTTATCGCGCCGGGCTGATCTACAAGGACAAGCGCCTCGTCAACTGGGACCCGAAGCTGCTCACCGCGATCTCCGATCTCGAGGTGCAGCAAATCGAGGCGCGCGGTACGTTCTCCTGGTCGCGGCAGAGCGGCGAGCCGCTCGATGCGGCGGCGCTCGCCAAGGTTCTGGCGCGCAATCCGAATGGTCACCTTTATTATTTCGACTACCCGCTCGCGGATGAGCCCGGCCGGGTGATCACCGTCGCCACGACGCGGCCAGAAACGATGCTCGGCGACAGCGGCGTCGCGGTGCATCCCGACGACGAGCGCTACCAGGATCTCGTCGGACAGGATGTGCTGCTGCCGCTCGTCGGCCGCCGCATTCCGGTCGTCGCCGACACCTATTCGGATCCCGAGAAGGGAACCGGGGCGGTGAAGATCACGCCCGCGCACGACTTCAACGACTTCGAGGTTGGGCGCCGGCACGACCTGCGGCAGATCAACGTCTTCAATGTCGAGGCCGCGCTCGATCTCGCCGGCAACGACGCATTCCTCGCCGACGTCCCGGACTCGGCGGAGCTTGCTGAGACCTTGCGCATGCACGGGCTCGATCGCTTCGCAGCGCGCGCCAGGATCGTCGAGCGCATGGCCGCCGCCGGCCGGCTGGAGAAAATCGAGCCCAACACCCACACGGTGCCGCACGGCGATCGCTCAGGTGCGGTGATCGAGCCGTTCCTGACCGACCAATGGTACGTCGACGCCAAGACCATGGCCGAGCAACCGCTCGCGGCGGTGCGCGAGGGCCGCACCGTGTTCGTGCCGAAGAACTGGGAGAAGACCTACTTCGACTGGATGGAGAACATCCAGCCCTGGTGCATCTCGCGCCAGCTGTGGTGGGGACACCAGATCCCGGCCTGGTATGGGCCGGACGGCAAAGTGTTTGTTGCTGAATCGGAAGACGCGGCGCTGGCCGATGCGCTCGCCTATTACACCGTCAACGGCACCATCACTGAGCCGGAGGGCGAGGCGATCGCCGGCGATGCAGGCAAGCGCGCCGAGTTTCTCACCCGCGACGAGGACGTGCTCGACACCTGGTTTTCCTCAGCGCTGTGGCCGTTCTCCACTCTGGGCTGGCCCGACGAAACGCCGGAGCTCAAGCGCCATTATCCAACCGATGTGCTGGTCACCGGCTTCGACATCATCTTCTTCTGGGTCGCCCGGATGATGATGATGGGACTCCAGTTCATGCCGGATGTCCCGTTCCACACCGTCTATATCCATGCGCTGGTGCGCGACGAGCGCGGCGCCAAGATGTCGAAGTCCAAGGGCAACGTGATCGACCCGTTGCACCTGATCGACGACTACGGCGCCGACGCGCTGCGCTTCACCTTGGCCGCCATGGCGGCGCAGGGACGTGACATCAAACTCTCGACCCAGCGCGTCGAAGGCTATCGCAACTTCGCGACCAAGATCTGGAACGCGGCCCGCTTCGCCGAGGTCAACAACTGCGTCACCGTGCCGGGTTTTGATCCGGCGCGGGCGACCGAGACGCTCAATCGCTGGATCGCGCACGAGACCGCGCGCGCCCTCGCCGAGGTCACGGCCGGGATCACGACCTACAAATTCAACGACGCGGCAGGCGCGGCCTACCGGTTTGTGTGGAACGTCTACTGCGACTGGTACCTCGAGCTGGTAAAGCCGGTGCTCACCGGCCCCGACAGCGCAGCGAAGACCGAAACCCGCGCCATGGTCGCCTGGGCGCGCGACGAGATCCTCAAGCTGTTGCACCCCTTCATGCCATTCCTGACGGAGGAGCTGTGGGGCGTGACCGCGCCGGCCGGCAAGCGCGCCTCGCTGCTGGCGCTCGCGGATTGGCCGACCGACGCCGGGCTCGAGGCGCCCGATGCCGAGGCCGAGATCGGCTGGGTGGTCGATCTGATCACGGCGATCCGCTCGGTGCGCGCCGAGATGAATATCGTGCCGGCAACGCAGCTGCCCTTGGTGCTGGCGGCCGCGTCCGCCGAGACACGTGCGCGGGCTGAGCGCTGGCAGGAATTCGTGCAGCGCCTGGCGCGCGTGGCTTCGATCTCGTTCGCCGACACGCCGCCGCCTGGTTCCGTGCAATTGCTCATCCGCGGCGAGATCGCCGCACTGCCGCTCAAAGGCGTGATCGATCTCGCCGCCGAGCGGGCGCGGCTCGAGAAGGAGCGCCAGAAGGTCGAAGCCGACATCAAGCGCGTCGATGCGAAGTTGGGGAACGCGGACTTCCTGGCCCGCGCCCCCGAGGAGGTGGTCGACGGTGAGCGCGAAAAGCTCGAGGAAGCGCAGGCCCGCCAAGCCAAAATTGCCGAGGCGCTGGAACGCCTAAGCGCCGCGACTTGAGGGATTGGCACAGCATCGCCGTCTCACCCTCCCCCCTGAGGGGAGGGTCGACCGCCGGAGGCGGTCGGGGTGGGGGTAGTAGTGTTGGTTCGAGGCGCGTCCCCGTCGCCAAACCTCGACCCCCACCCCGCTCGCTTCGCTCGCGACCCTCCCCACAAGGGGGAGGGTAAAACCTTGACGGACTCGGTCCCCACTGCCACATCCGCCACATGCAAATGCAGCTTCGTCCGCCCGCCGCGGAGATCGACGCTTCGCCGCTGGCGAACGAGATTGCCCGCCGCCGCACGTTCGCGATCATCTCGCACCCGGACGCCGGCAAGACGACGCTGACCGAAAAGCTCCTGCTGTTCGGCGGCGCCATCCAGCTGGCTGGCCAGGTGCGCGCCAAACGCGACCGGCGCAGCACGCGCTCCGACTGGATGTCGATTGAGCGCGAGCGCGGCATTTCGGTCGTCACCTCGGTGATGACGTTCGAGTACGACGGCCGCGTGTTCAATCTGCTCGACACCCCCGGCCACGAGGATTTCTCCGAGGATACCTACCGTACGCTGACCGCGGTCGATTCCGCCGTGATGGTGATCGACGCCGCCAAGGGCATCGAGGCACGCACCCGCAAGCTGTTCGAGGTTTGCCGCCTGCGCGACATCCCGATCATCACCTTCATCAACAAGCTCGACCGCGAAAGCCGCGATCCGTTCGAGTTGCTGGACGAGATCGAAAAGACGCTGGCGCTCGACACCACGCCGGTGACCTGGCCGGTCGGCCGCGGCAAGGATTTCGTCGGCACGATCGAGATCACGTCCGGTCGGGTGCGGCTCCTCGAGGGCGACGCCGGCAAGGCCGGCACGGCGCGCGAAATGGAGATCGACGAGGTCGCCGCGCTCAATCCCAATCTCGACGGCGCTGTCATCGCGGAGGAGCTCGCGCTGGCGCGCGAGGGCTGCAAGCCGTTTGACCTCAAGGCTTTCCGCGAGGGGCACCTGAGCCCGGTATTCTTCGGCAGCGCGCTGAAGAATTTCGGCGTTGGCGATCTCCTTGACGCGCTTGCCGCCTACGCGCCGCCGCCGCGCGCGCAAGCCGCCGACCGCCGCACGGTCGAGGCGAGCGAACCGCACATGACAGCATTCGTGTTCAAGATCCAGGCCAACATGGATCCTAACCACCGCGACCGCATCGCCTTCGCGCGCATCTGCTCGGGGGAGCTCGAGCGCGGCATGAAGGTGACGCAGGTGCGCACCGGCAAGACCATGAGCCTGAACATGCCGCAGTTCTTCTTCGCCCGCGAGCGCGCGCTGGCGGAGCAGGCGTTTGCGGGCGATGTGTTCGGCATTCCCAACCACGGCACCTTGCGCATCGGCGATACGCTGACCGAAGGCGAGGCGCTCAACTTCGTCGGCGTACCGAGCTTCGCGCCGGAAATCCTGCGCCGCGTGCGGCTCGCCGACGCGATGAAAGCCAAGAAGCTGCGCCAGGCCTTGCAGGAGCTGGCAGAGGAGGGCGCCGTCCAGGTGTTTCGGCCACTCGATGGCTCGCCGGCGTTGGTCGGCGTGGTCGGGCAGCTGCAGCTCGACGTGCTCGCGGATCGCCTGGCGCGCGAATACGGCGTCGAGATGGGCTTTGAGGTGAGCGAGTTCCAACTCGCGCGCTGGATATCGTGTGAGGATGAGAAGCGGGTGGCGGACTTCATTGCCGCCCAACGCAGCGCCATTGCCGAGGACGTCGATGGCGACCCGATCTGTTTGTTCCGCTCGGCCTTCTATATTGACTACACGCTGCAGCAATGGCCCGGCATCACCTTCACCGACGTGAAGGACCTGCACGCGAAAGCGGCGTAGCGCGTATCGAATTATTGAAGGACGCCGCTGCGGGGCCAGCCGGTAAAGCTCACCCCGCCTTGCGCCAGGCCGCTTCGTTTTTCTGCTCGTAGTCGCTGAACGCCTTGACGAGGCCGCCGAGCACCTCCGCCGAGGTCTCGAACATGGCCTTGAGCTGCGGTTCGTCGACTTTTTTCACATCCGCGCGCAGATGATCGATCGTTTCGCGCAGTCGCTTTTGCATATTCTGGGTGTAATGCCGGGGATCTTTCTCGTTTGAAGCCATGGCGATCTCCTGGGTTATCCAGGGCCAACGCGACAGCGCGGGAGTGGTTTCCGCGTGAGGGGGGCCACCTCTCATTCCCCGCGGAACGGTTTACTCAAAAACCGCGAGCCCTTGAGCCCGTAGCGCCACGGCAACTCTGCCGCCTTGGTGATGCCGATGCGCACGCCGGACACGACTTCAACATCACTCTGGCGAGGTCGCAGCTCGAACGGCGGGCGATCAAGCGCCAACCCGTTGTGCGCGCCGGTGATGGCCAGCGCCTCACAAACCCGACCGGGGCCGGCACAGAGCAGGCGAATATCGCTCAGCCCACGCCGGCGCCGCATGGTCGGGATGCCGTGCGTCGGCTCGAGGGCGCGGATCAGCACCGCGCTTGCGCTGCCCTTGGCTTCGCACACGAAGTTCACGCACCAGTGGATCCCGTAGGAGCGGTAGACATAAATATAACCCGGCGGTCCAAACATCACGGCGTTGCGTTCGGTGGGGCCGCGGAAGCTGTGCGCCGCCGGGTCGGTGTGGTGATAGGCCTCGACCTCGACCACGATTCCGCCAACGCCGTTGAACAACAACGTGGCCCCGATCAGATCGGGCGCGACCGCATGCACACTGCGGTCGAAGAAGGTCTTATCGAGGCGGGAAGGGGACACGGCCAACATAAAGTCAGAAAATGTGATTTCCGTCACTTGTTGATGCAGCGCAGCAGGCCTTCAAGTCTCTGTGTCGAAGGAGTCACAGGGCCCGACAATCCCCCGTTTCCTTTGGTCAGCCAGACCTGCGCCGCTTTTCCGCCATAGCACTCCGCGAAACCGATACTGCAAGGTTATGTTGTTGAAGCTCTAATAGTTAACAGCTCGGGGACAGGTCGAGTCCATGGACGTGAAGGTCACCCTCAAAGGCAATCTGCCAAGCCGGCACGCCACCGAGGGCCCGGAGCGTGCTCCGCATCGCGCCTTCTACTACGCGATGGGGCTCACCACCGAGCAGATCCATCAGCCGTTTGTGGGCGTTGCCTCGTGCTGGAACGAAGCCGCGCCCTGCAATATCGCGCTCATGCGCCAGGCGCAGGTCGCCAAGAGAGGGGTGGCCGCTGCCGGCGGCACGCCGCGCGAGTTCTGCACGATCACGGTGACCGACGGCATCGCCATGGGTCACCAGGGCATGAAGGCTTCGCTCCCCTCGCGCGAGGTCATCGCTGATTCGGTCGAGCTGACCGTTCGCGGCCACGCCTATGACGCCCTCATCGGCATTGCCGGCTGCGACAAGTCCTTGCCCGGGATGATGATGGCCATGTGCCGGCTCAATATCCCGTCGATCTTCATTTATGGCGGGTCGATCCTGCCCGGCACATTCAAGGGCCAGCCGGTCACCATCCAGGACGTCTTCGAGGCCGTCGGCAAGTACTCGGTCGGCGACATGTCGGACGACGACCTCGAGGTGCTCGAGCAAAACGCCTGCCCGTCCGCGGGCGCGTGCGGGGCTCAATTCACCGCCAACACCATGGCCACTGTGTCGGAAGCGATCGGCTTGGCCTTGCCCTATTCGGCAGGCGCGCCGGCGCCTTACGAGATCCGCGACCGCTTCTGCATGGCGGCGGGCGAGCAGATCATGGACCTTATCAAGCAGCGGTTGCGCCCGCGCGATATCGTCACCCGGGAAGCCCTGGAAAATGCCGCCGCCGTGGTCTCGGCCTCGGGCGGATCGACCAACGCGGCGCTGCACTTGCCGGCCATTGCCCACGAGTGCGGGTTGAAGTTCGACCTGTTCGACGTCGCCGCGGTCTTCAAAAGAACACCGTATATCGCCGATTTGAAGCCGGGCGGCCGCTATGTTGCCAAAGATTTGTTTGAAGCTGGCGGCGTTCCGTTGCTGATGAAGACTTTGCTCGACCATGGTTATCTGCACGGTTCGTGCATGACTGTGACCGGGCGTAGCGTTGCAGAGAACCTTAAGGGCGTGCGTTGGAACGATGCCCAGGACGTGGTGCGGCCGGCTGATCGGCCACTCCTTGCAACCGGTGGCGTCGTTGGGTTGGTGGGCAACCTCGCTCCCGATGGTGCGATAGTTAAGGTTGCCGGTATGTCCACCCTGAAGTTTTCGGGGCCGGCTCGCTGTTTCGACGGCGAAGAGGCCTGTTTCGAGGCGGTCAAGCAGCGCGCCTACCAAGACGGCGACGTGCTGGTGATCCGCTATGAGGGGCCGCGCGGCGGCCCCGGCATGCGCGAGATGCTCGCCACCACCGCGGCCCTCTATGGCCAGGGTACTGGCGGCAAGGTCGCTCTCATCACCGATGGCCGTTTTTCCGGGGCAACGCGCGGCTTCTGCGTCGGCCACGTGGGACCCGAGGCCGCTGTCGGTGGGCCGATCGCGCTCGTTCGCGACGGCGACATGATCCGCATCGACGCCGAGCGCGGCACCATCGAGGTCGATCTGCCGGAGGCAGAGCTTGCCCGCCGCAAAGCGGGCTGGCAGCCGCGCCCGTCCGAGTTCAACTCAGGCTACATCTGGAAATATGCCCAGCAGGTCGGGTCGGCGCGCCACGGCGCGGTGACCCATCCGGGGGCTGCAGCCGAGGCGTCGTGCTATGCGGATATTTGAACGCATCGCCGTCGGCGCGTTGGCGCTCGCCGCGCTGAGCCTTCCGGCCGGTCCGGGGTCCGCCCTGGACACCGGTCCCGCCTCCAGCGCGGTCGCACCGGTCAACGTCGAGCTGCCGCCTGCGTCCGCCGACGCGTCCAGCGAGCCGTCACATTCGGCGATCGAGGCGTTTCGTTCCGGCACCGCGGCGCTGCGCGCCGGTGATATCAAGGCCGGCTTGAGTGCGCTCGAATTTGCCGCCGCCAATGGCCACGCAGTCGCCCAGTGGAAGCTTGGCCGGATGTACGCGGAAGGGGCAGGGGTCAAGCGCGACGATGCGCGGGCCTTCGAGTATTTCCGCGGTATCGCCAATGCGCATGCCGAGGACAATCCATGGACGCCGCAGGCCCGCTTCGTGGCCAACGCGTTCGTGGCGTTAGGGTCCTACTATCTCGACGGCATTTCCAATTCGCTCAAACCCGATCCGGAACGGGCGCGCGAGATGTTTGCCTACGCGGCGTCCTACTTCGGCGACGCGGATGCCCAATACAACCTGGGCCGGATCTACATGGAAGGCGCAGTCGGGCAGAAAGACCCGAAGCTTGCCGCCCGCTGGCTCGGCCTCGCCGCCAATAAGGGCCAATACCAGGCGCAGGCGTTGCTGGGTGACATGCTGTTCAAGGGCGAGCTGGTGCCGCGGCAGAGCGCGCGCGGCCTGATGTGGCTCACGCTGGCGAGCGATGCCGCCGGGCCGCACGACACGTGGATCAAGGATCTGCACGCGGCTGCCTTCAGCCAGGCCACCGACGAAGAACGCTCGCTCGCGCTCCTTTATATCGAGCGCTGGATCAAGGGGCGGCGGGAGTAGTGCTGGGCATCGTGTCCCCGGACAAGCGGCGACGAGCGAAGCGAGGCGCCGCGCAGATCCGGGACCATCTCAAGGGCTGAAGTTCGTGACGGTCCCGGGTCTGCAGCGCACCGCTTCGCGCTGCGCTGCGCCCGGGACACGTTCCTTACTTGTCCCGCAGCTCGACCCAAACCGGGACGTGGTCCGAGGGCTTTTCCCAGGCGCGGACGTGCTTGTCGATGCCAGCGCCGGTCAGCCGATCGGCGGCAGCCGGCGACAGCAGCAAGTGATCGATGCGGATGCCGTTATTCTTTTGCCAGGCGCCGGCCTGGTAGTCCCAGAACGTGTAGACGTTCGGCTCCTCGGTGACGGCGCGAATAGCGTCGGTCAGCCCCAGATAGGTCAGCGCCCGAAATTTTGACCGAGTGTGCGGCAGGAACAGCGCGTCCGTGGTCCATAGCTCTGGGTTGTGCACGTCGGCGGGCGTCGGGATCACGTTGAAATCGCCGGCCAGGACGAGCGGCTCCTCCAGCTTCAGCCGTTCATGTGCATAAGCAAAAAGCCGGTCCATCCAGCTGATTTTGTATGTATATTTTTCTGTGTTGGCTGGGTTTCCATTGGGCAGGTAGATCGTGGCGACACGGACCACGCCGGAGGGCGTCGAGACCGTCGCCTCCATGAAGCGGGCGTGGTCGTCCGCGTCATCGCCGGGCAAGCCCGGTTTGACGTCCTCGAGCGGTAGCTTCGACAGGATCGCGACCCCGTTGAAGGTCTTTTGGCCATGCGCCGCGACGTTGTAGCCGAGGTCTTCGAATGCTTCGCGCGGGAAGGCGTTATCGACGCACTTCGTCTCCTGCATGCAGACCACGTCGGGCTGTGTGGCGGAGAGCCATGCGACCGCGTTCTCGACGCGCTGCTTGATCGAGTTGACGTTCCAGGTCGCGATGCGCATGCGGCGCTAAATGGAGAAGCTGGTGCCGCAGCCGCAGGACGCGCTGGCGATCGGATTATTGATCTTGAACGACGCGCCGATCAGGTCGTCGACGTAGTCGATCTCGGCACCGGACATATATTGCTGCGACAGCGGATCGATCAGGACCACCGCGCCGTCCCGCGCCAGGACGAGGTCGTCGGCAGCCTGGGTCTGGTCAAAGTCGAATTTGTATTGGAAGCCCGAGCATCCGCCCCCCTCGACACTCACGCGCAGCATCGCGCCTTGCGGCTCGCGCTTGAGGATGTCGCCGATCCGCTTCGCGGCTCGCGGCGTTAACGTCACCGATTGCGTCGTTGCATCTGTCATGGCAATTCGCCCGCTGAATCGATTGATACGTATGCAGGCGCCGGGCCAGGGTCAACCGGCGATTGGAACGCAGATGCTGCCGAGCGCCTACCGCGCGCCCTTTGCGGCCGATCCGGAGAAGAGCCGCGGCCGGCTGCGGGCCGAGCCGGCGAGCCTGACGCGCAGCGATTTTCGGCGTGACTGCGACCGGCTCATTCATTCGACCGCGTTTCGCCGGCTTGCCTACAAGACCCAGGTCTTCGTCTTCCACGAGGGCGATCATTATCGCACCCGGCTCACTCACACTCTGGAAGTGACCCAGATCGCGCGCTCGCTTGCGCGCGCGCTGGGGGTCGACGAGGATCTCGCCGAGGCGTCCGCCTTGGGCCACGATCTCGGGCATCCGCCGTTCGGGCATGCCGGGGAGCGCGCACTTGCCCGCTGCCTCGCGGTGTGGGGCGGGTTTGACCACAATGCCCAGACACTCGCCGTCGTGACCCGGCTGGAGCGCCGCTATGCGGACTTCGACGGCCTCAACCTCACCTGGGAAACGCTCGAAGGGCTGGTGAAGCACAACGGGCCGCTGGTCGATCGGAGCGGGCAGCCGATCGGTCATTATGCGGGGCAGGAACTCCCGAGCGAGATCGTCCGCTACAATCAGGTGCACGATCTCGAACTTTGGAGCTTCCCCAGCGCGGAGGCGCAGGCCGCCGCGCTGGCCGACGATATTGCCTATGACGCTCACGACATCGACGACGGCCTGCGCGCGCAGCTGTTCGCGCTCGATGAACTTGCGGACCTGCCTCTCGCGGGCGACATCCTACGCGAAGTGGATCGTCTGCATCCGCGCATCGAAGCCGTACGGCGGGCTCACGAGTTCCTGCGCCGCCTGATCGCCCACATGATCGAGGACGTCATTGCCGAGACAAAACGGCGGCTGGGAGGGCTCGCGTCACTCGATCCGGCCGACATTCGCCAAGCGCAAACGCGCGTCGTCGGGTTCTCGCAAGCCATGGCGCAGGCCGACCGGGCGATTAAGGATTTTCTCCTGCCTCGCATGTACCGCCACGCGCGGGTGATGCGGATCATGACCCTCGCCGAGGCCCGTCTCGCCGAGCTGTTCGCGCGCTATTTGGAAGCCCCGCAGGATTTGCCGCCGGAACGACGGCCCGGACCCACAGATACGGTCCCGACCCGCGCGCGCCAGATCGCCGATTTCATCGCCGGCATGACCGATCGATTTGCCCTGACGGAGCATGCGCGGCTCTTTGACTCGACGCCGGAATTGCGTTAGCCGCCGGCTCGCCATGACCGAACCGATCACCAACATTTTTGCCACAGTGCTTGAGCGTGTCCATGCCGCCAGCGGAACGCTGATCGGGTCCGGCGTGCTTCCCCCAGCGGCGGATCTGTCGCGCGTCGTTGTCGAGCCGCCGCGCGACCCTTCGCACGGTGATATGGCAACCAACGCCGCCATGGTGTTGGCCAAGGACGCCGGCCGCAAGCCGCGCGAGCTTGCGGAGTTGTTGGCTGGAGAGCTTCGCGCCGATCCTCTGGTTGCCAAGGTCGATATCGCCGGTCCCGGCTTCATCAATCTCACGCTCAAGCCGGAAGCCTGGGCGTCGGCGTTGCGCAGCGCCATCCTGTCGGGCCCCGATTGTGGGAGAAGCCACGTTGGCGGCGGGCAGCCGGTGAACGTGGAATATGTGTCCGCGAACCCGACTGGCCCACTGCATGTGGGCCACACGCGCGGCGCAGTGTTTGGTGATGCGCTGGCGAACCTGCTCGCCTTCACCGGCTTTGCGGTCACCCGCGAATACTACATCAACGATGCCGGTGCGCAGGTCGATGTCCTGGCCCGCTCAGCGTTCCTGCGCTACCGCGAAGCTCTGGGCGAAGAGATCGGGCCGATCCCCGAAGGCCTCTATCCGGGCGACTATTTGAAGCCGGTCGGCGAAGCGCTGGCGGCGGAGTTCGGTCGCAGCTTGCTGGACATGCCGGGGCAGCAGTGGTTGCCGGTCGTCCGGGGCAAGGCCGTCGCCATGATGATGGAGGCAATCCGCGCCGATCTCGCCGCGCTCAACATTAAACACGACGTGTTCTTTTCCGAGCGCTCCCTGCTGGGCGACGGTACGCAATCGGACCAGGTTGGTCAGACGATCGCCGAGCTGCGGCGCGAAGGGCATGTTTATGAAGGCCGCCTGCCGCCTCCGAAAGGGGCGCCGGTCGAGGACTGGGAGGATCGCGAGCAGACGCTGTTTCGCGCGACGGAGTTCGGCGACGATGTCGATCGCCCGCTGAAAAAGTCGGATGGCAGCTACACCTACTTTGCGTCCGACATCGCCTATCACAAATCCAAGTTCGACCGCGGCTTTCGCGACATGATCGACGTGTGGGGCGCGGACCACGGCGGCTACGTCAAGCGCATGAATGCCGCGGTCAAAGCGGTCAGCCACGGCGAGGCTGCATTGGATGTGAAGATCATCCAATTGGTGCGCCTGTTGCGCGGCGGCGAGCCGGTGAAGATGTCGAAGCGGGCAGGGGACTTCATCACGCTGCGCGATGTTGTTGACGAAGTCGGCCGCGACCCGGTCCGTTTCATGATGCTCTATCGCAAGAATGATGCGTCCCTCGACTTCGATCTCGCCAAAGTGATCGAGCAGTCGCGCGACAATCCGGTGTTCTACGTGCAATACGGCCACGCCCGCGGCCACTCCATTTTCCGCAATGCGCGCGAGCTCGTTGGGCTATCGGACGATTGGTCGCAGCGCGCCCATAGGCTCAGCCAAGCGCAACTCGGACTTCTTGATGATCCGGCCGAGCTCGCGCTCATGGGCAAATTGGCGCAGTTTCCTCGTGTTGTTGAAGCGGCCGCACTCAGTCACGAGCCGCATCGGATTGCATTCTTTTTGTATGAGCTCGCCAGCGATTTCCATGCCCAGTGGACAAGAGGAAATAATTCGCCGCATTTACGCTTCATTATACAGGATGATCCCAATATCACCCTGGCTCGGCTGGCTTTGGTTGCGGGGGTGGTCAATGTGCTCGCCGTCGGGCTCAGCTTGCTCGGGGTCGATGCGCCGCTAGAAATGCGGTAATATTCAGCTTCCGGCAGCTGAAGGGGGTGAGGGGTAGCTGCGATCGACCGGGATCGCGCACAATAACGATGGCAGGATCTGGATGGCCGATAATAGTCTGCGGTATCGGACAAATCCCGTGTTTCCGCGTACCAGCCCGTCGACGGAATATGCAGCGCCCAGAGGCGCCTCGCGTTCGGGCTACGACCCGGACAATCGTTCTGTGAGCGAGAGCAACGCCGACCCGTTGGCGGAACTCGCCCGCCTGGTCGGCGACGTGGACGCATACGGGAACACCCACGTTGATGCTAGGCCTGGGGTAGGCGCCGGCCAAAGCGAGGCCTACCCGCTGAGCCCGGCTCAATCGGCGCCCTGGGACGATGCGGCCGCGCACACCAGCGCGCCACCGCTGGCTCACGGTGACTACGAGACGGCCGGGGAAGAGGCTTACGCGTCCGAGGCCTATGCGGCTGAAGACGACTACGCGGTCGATGATGGGGCCTACGACCAGGCTGATTACGACGATCAGCGACAATCCGGGTACTACGGCGAGGACCAACACAGCGGCCAGGACCCACGCTATGCGGCAGGGCAGTACGACTACGCCGCGCAGGCCGATCCTTACGCGCAATATGCCGAGACACCGCCCCCTGGGAGCCAGCGCAAGACTTTGCTCATGGCTGGGGCCGTATTCGGGCTTATCGTCGTCGGCGCCATCGGCGCCTATGCGTATCGCACCATTGTCGACACCGCGCCCGGTGTTCCGCCGGTCATCATGGCCGACAGCTCGCCGGCCAAGATCGCCGTCACCCCAAGCGACACGGGGAACGGCAAGCAGATCTCGAATCGGGTCGGGGACAAGCCGCAAAACGAGCGGGTTGTTCCGCGCGAGGAGCAGCCGCTAGATCTGAAGCTTTCGGCCCCTCAGGCTCCGGTGCCCGCGACGGGATGGGCGGCCCCGCAGCAGAACGCGCCAGCGGTCAGCGCTGTACCTCAGGTGGCGCCCGCTGCTCCGTCCCCAACGGATCCTCATCCGGTGCGCACGGTGGCCATCGCCCCGAACGCGGGGACGGGCGTGCCGCCGGGGTCCGCGCCCGTCGCGGCGGCACCTGCCCAGCCAATGCCGCCCACGGCGGCTGCGCCAAAACCTGAGCCGAGGGTCGCTACCCAAGGCGAGGCGTCCAAACCGGCGCAGCCGGTCGCGCGCTATGTGGTCCAGATCTCCGCCTCCCACACCCATGAGGAAGCCACCGCGGCGCTCCGGGCTGCGCAGGCCCGGTATTCGGACGTCCTCGGCGGGCGTCATTCCCAGGTCAAGCAAAAGAAGTCCGGCGAGAATGCAACGGTGTATGCGGCCCAGTTTGGTCCGTTCGCATCCCGTGCCGAAGCAGCGGAACTGTGCCAACGCCTCAAATCCGCCGGCGGGACGTGCTTCGTGCAGTGATAGATTGAACGAATCTCGGTATCCCGGGCGCAGCGCAGCGCGCCGCTGTGCTGCAGACCCGGGATCGCACAAATATCGAAGCTCGCGATGGTCCCGCCTCAGCGGTGCACGACTTCGCAGGAGCGTCGCGCGGCAGCGCAGCCGGGACACGACTGACATCATGACACGTGCTTTCATCACAGGCGTCGCGGGGACGTCGATCTCGCCCGCCGAGCGAAGCTTTCTGAGGGAGGCCACCCCGTGGGGCCTCATTTTATTCAAGCGGAATATTGAGAATCCGCAGCAAGTATCTAATTTAGTGAATGATTTTAGAGGCTTCGTCGGGCGCGACGATGCCCCGGTCCTGATTGACCAGGAAGGCGGGCGGGTGCAACGGCTGGGGCCGCCGCATTGGCCGGCCTATCCACCAGGCGGAGTGTTCGGGGAAATCTATGATGGCAACCGCGCTGATGGAATTGCGACTGCCAAGTTGGGTGCGCGCCTGATTGCGGCCGATCTACAAGCTCTCGGGATCACGGTTGATTGCCTGCCGCTTGCGGACTTGCGGCTTCCCGGCGCGGACCTCATCATCGGCAACCGCGCCTATGGGGCAACGCCGGACAAGGTCGCCGCCATTGCGACGGCGGTGGCGGAAGGTTTGATGGACGGCGGGGTGCTGCCGGTGCTCAAGCACATCCCCGGCCACGGGCGTGCCATGGCCGACAGTCATCTGAAGCTTGCCGGTCGTGAATGCCGGCCGCGCCGAGCTCGAGGCCACGGATTTCGCCGCGTTCCGGCAACTGCGCGGGCTGCCGCTGGGGATGACCGCACACGTCGTCTACACCGCCTTCGATACGCTGCCGGCGACCACGTCCGCGATTATGATCAATGAGGTGATTCGCGGCTTCATCGGCTTCGAAGGGCTTCTGATGAGCGACGACGTGTCGATGGGGGCGCTGTCGGGCACGATTGGTGAGCGCAGCGTTGCGTCGCTCGCGGCGGGCTGTGATGTCGTCCTTCACTGCAATGGAAATATCCAAGAAATGGAAGACGTTGCGGCGAATACTTCAGAATTGAAGGGAGCTTCGGCGCAGCGTGCTGCAGCGGCGTTGGCGGCCCGCCGGCGCCCGTCGGAAATCGACCTTTCCACTGCCCGGGTGGAGTTTGCGCGCATTTTGCGCGAAACCGGCGCTACTGGGTCAGCGATGGTCTAAGCGACCATTCGCGCCCGTGAGGACATATATCGCGAGTCATGACTGATACCGGCTCTGCCGAAATCGTTGCCCTCGCTGCCGAGCCCGAACGGGCGGCGGACGAGCCGGCGCTCATTGTCGATGTCGAGGGCTTCGAAGGGCCGCTCGACCTGCTGCTGCGGCTGGCGCGCGAGCAGAAGGTCGATCTTGCCAAGATTTCGATCCTGGCGCTGGCGGACCAGTATCTCACCTTCATCGAGGAAGCGCGCCGCCTGCGGCTGGAGCTTGCCGCCGACTACCTGGTGATGGCGGCTTGGCTCGCCTACCTGAAGTCACGCCTCCTGCTGCCAGAACCGCCTGGCGAACCCGGTGAGAGCGCCGCCGATTTGGCCAATGCGCTGGCCTTGCGGCTGCAGCGGTTGGAAGCAATCCGGCTCGCCGCCAAGCGCCTGCTTGAGGGCCCACAGCTCGGGCGTGATGTGTTCCAGCGCGGCGCGCCGGAGCCGATCAATGAGATCAAGCGGCCGCAGTGGTCGGCCACGCTCTACGATCTGCTGACGGCCTACGCGCGCGAGCGGCAGAAGCAGGCATTGGCGCGCGTGCGCCTGACGACCCGGAAGGTCTGGTCGCTGGCTGATGCGCGCGCGATCCTGGAGCGGTTGGTCGAGGTGGCGACCGAATGGACCGCTATAGACCAGTATCTGATCGAGTATGTGGTCGAGCCGTCGATGCGTGCCACGGCGCTCGCCTCGAGCCTTGCCGCCAGCCTTGAAATGGCGCGCGAGGGCCAGCTCGAGCTGCACCAGGCCACTGCCTTTGCGCCGCTCTACATGCGCCGCCGCAGCGCTCCGGCGCCGGATGGCGCCGTCGGACAATCATAAAGAGGACCAGGATGAGCTTGGCCGAGGAATTCACCCCAATCGAAGACGACGAGCCGGACGCGCAGGCACGTCCCGAAGAACTGCGCCTGCTGGAAGCTTTGCTGTTTGCCGCCGGTGAGCCGCTGGACGAAAAGGCACTCGCGGACCGGATGCCGCAGGGGACCGATGTGCGCACCGCGCTGCGGCGGCTGCAGACCGAGTACGCGCCGCGCGGCGTCAACCTGGTGCGCATCGGCAATAAGTGGGCCTTCCGTACCGCCAATGACTTGGCCTGGCTGCTCACGCACGAGGCCATTCAGCCCAAGAAGCTGTCGCGCGCCGCCTTGGAGACGTTGGCGATCATTGCCTATCACCAGCCCGTCACCCGGGCCGAGATCGAAGAGATCCGTGGGATCAGCGGCGCCAAGGGAACGCTGGATGTCCTTCTCGAGATCGGCTGGATCCGGCCGCGCGGGCGACGGAAAGCGCCGGGCCGGCCGATCACCTACAGCACCAACGAAGCCTTCCTGTCCCATTTCGGCCTGGAGAGCTTGTCGGACCTGCCAGGCCTCGACGAGCTGAAAGGCGCCGGCCTGTTCGACGGCAGCCTGCCGTCCGGCTTCAACGTGCCGATGCCGTCGGACGATCCGGCATTGCGCGAGGACGAGGAGCCGCTGGAGGAGGGTGACCTCGACCTTACGCTCGCCCCGAGGAGCGAGGCTGAGGAGTAGGCTTACCCTCGCCCTTGTGGGGAGGGTCGGCGCGCTTGCGCGCCGGGGTGGGGGTCGAAGTTGTGCGCGTTGACCGCGCCTCGCTCCAACATCGCTACCCCCACCCGTCCGCCGGCGCTTCGCTTGGCGGCCGACCCTCCCCGCAAGGGGAGGGTAAAGATGCTGCACCGCTTAAACCTTCGCCATCTCTTTGAACGCGGCGAATCCAACATCTCCAACTGCGGGCGCGCGCCGCAGCGCGGGTCCTTGTTTTTGCCGGGCGTGGCGCCTAGGTTCAGCGCAAAGCCTCATATTGGTTGCGCGCGGCGCGCAGCCCCGAGGCGGAGGATAAGCCATGGGTGGCCTGAGTATTTGGCACTGGATCATCGTCATCGGCGTGGTGCTGCTGCTGTTCGGGCGCGGCAAGATTTCCGAGCTGATGGGCGACGTCGCGCAGGGGATCAAAGCCTTCAAGAAAGGCATGGCCGACGACGACACCGCCAAGGCAACGACCGAGCCGTCCGATGCGCCGAAGACCATCGATCACCGGCCGGAGTCGAGCCTGCAGGCGCGCGCGCAGACTGAACAGAAGGCCGAGGGCAGCAACGTCTGAGGCGCTGACTGCGGCCCGTCGATTTCGTGCGACAGTCTTCAAGGGGGCGCCGGCCAATTGGGCTTAGGCGCCCTTGGAGTTTGAGATGTTCGATATCTCTTGGAGCGAATTTCTCCTCATCGCGGTCGTCGCGCTGATTTTCATCGGTCCGAAGGAGCTGCCTGCCGTTCTGCGCAACGTCGGTCAGTGGACCGGGAAGATCCGTCGCATGGCGGCTGAGTTTCAGAGCCAGTTCCAGGAGGCGATGCGCGAGGCCGAGATGGCCGACCTCAAAAAGCACGCCGACGATCTCAACAAGGCCGCGCAATCACTGACCAAGCCGCTCGATCCGTCGGACTATCTCGGCAAGCTCGACGAACCCCAGCCGTCACCGTCGACAACCACCAGCATCCCTGTCACCAAGGTTGAGAGCGCGCCGTTGGCGGAACCGGCAAGCGCGCCGGCAACGCAGAGCGTGGCGCCCGTCTGCATCGGCCAGCGAGCCGACAGCGGCTGTACACCCGACCTCGGAACCGGCGGGAGGCGGAGGCCGCCCCGCATGAGGACCCCGGAAGACGAACAGGAGATCGAGGCCAGCAAGGCACCGCTTCTCGATCACCTCATTGAGCTGCGCGCGCGCCTCATCAAGGCGCTGATCGCATTCGTGATCGCGTTCGCGCTCTGCTTCCTGATTGCCAAGCAGATCTACAATTGGCTGGTCTGGCCGTTCGTCTGGGTGGCCGGCGCCGAGCACTCGAAATTCATCTATACGGCGCTGCTCGAATATTTCATCACTCAGCTCAAGGTCGCCATGTTCGGCGCCGCATTCATCTCGTTTCCGATCGTCGCGACGCAGATCTACAAGTTCGTCGCGCCCGGACTTTATCGCAACGAGCGGCAGGCGTTCCTGCCGTATCTCGTTGCCACCCCGATCTTCTTCTTCATGGGGGCGGCGGTGGTCTATTTCGTGGTCATGCCGATGCTGATCCGCTTCTCGCTCGGCATGCAGCAGAGCGGCGACGGCATGGCGGAGATCACGCTGCTGCCCAAGGTCGGCGAATATCTCGGCCTGATGATGCGCCTGATCTTCGCGTTCGGCGTCGCGTTCCAGCTGCCGGTGATCCTCACGTTGCTCGGCCGTGCCGGCATCATCACGTCGCAGCAGCTCAAGGACAAACGGCGCTACTTCATCGTCATCTGTTTCATCATCGCCGCCGTGCTCACCCCGCCCGACATACTGAGCCAGCTGTCGCTCGCGCTGCCGCTGCTGATCCTGTACGAAGGCTCGATCTATGCGGTGCGCAGCGTGGAAAAGAAGGCGGCCGCCGCCGCCAGCGCTGCCGCTAACCCGGCCGAGTAGGCTCATGCACGACATCAAATGGATTCGCGACAACCCGCAGGCGTTTGATCGCGGGCTGGCGCGGCGCGGCCTCGAGCCGCTGGCCGGGCAGTTGCTTGGGATCGACGAGCGCCGGCGCGCGCTCATTCAGAAGCTCGAGCAGGCGCAGGCGCGCCGCAATCAGGCCTCCAAGGAAATCGGCCAAGCCAAGGCCGCCAAGGATGAGCCGCGCGCGCAGGCGCTGATGGCGGAGGTCGGGGAACTGAAGACCGGGATCCCGGCGATGGAGGCCGACGAGAAGAAGGTCTCCGAGGAGCTCGACGCGGCGCTGGCGCAAATTCCAAATCTGCTGCTGGACGAGGTGCCTGAGGGCAAGGATTCCGAGGACAACGTCGAGCATCATCGGTTCGGCGCTCCGCGCAATTACGCGTTTGCCCCAAAGCAGCACTTCGAGCTTGGTGAAGCACTCAAGCAAATGGACTTCGAGGCCGCGGCCAAACTGTCAGGTGCGCGCTTCGTCGTGTTGAAGAAGGGCTTGGCGCGGCTGGAGCGCGCGCTCGGGCAATTCATGCTCGACGTCCACACCGGCGAGCACGGCTACACGGAAATCAATCCGCCACTGCTCGTGCATGACGACGTGATGTTTGGAACGGCGCAACTGCCGAAATCTGCCGAGGATATGTTCCGGACAACGTCGGACCACTGGTTGATTCCGACCGCCGAAGTCCCGCTGACCAATCTGGCGCGCGAGTCGATCCTGGAAGAAGCCGAGTTGCCGCTGCGGCTCACCGCGCTGACGCCGTGTTTTCGCGCCGAGGCCGGCGCGGCCGGCAAAGACACGCGCGGCATGATCCGCCAGCATCAGTTCACCAAGGTCGAGCTCGTCTCGATCACCACGCCGGAGCGGAGCATGGACGAGCATGAGCGCATGCTCTCTTGCGCCGAGGAAATTCTGCGGCGGCTCGAGCTGCCGTACCGGGTGATGACCCTGTGTGCCGGCGATACCGGCTTTGCCTCGCAAAAGACCTACGACATCGAAGTCTGGCTGCCCGGCCAGAACATGTATCGTGAGATTTCGTCCTGTTCGGTGTGCGGCGAGTTTCAGGCCCGGCGCATGAGCGCGCGTTATCGCACCAAGGAAGGGCGCGCCGTGCGCCATGTCCACACGCTCAACGGCTCCGGCGTCGCCGTCGGGCGGGCGCTGATCGCGGTCATGGAAAATTATCAGGAAGCTGACGGCTCGATCACAATTCCCGAGGTTTTGGTCCCGTACATGGGTGGATTGAAGAAGATTGGTCTCGAGGCTTGATCGGGACTTGATTGTGTCAGGCTTTTTTGTGCTACGTCCCGCCCCATGCGCATCCTGATCACCAACGACGACGGCATTCACTCGCCCGGGCTCGACGTGTGTGCCGAGATCGCACGCGCGCTCTCGGACGATATCTGGATCGTGGCGCCGGAGACCGATCAGTCCGGCGTGTCGCATTCGCTCTCGCTCAACGATCCGCTGCGCCTGCGGCAGGTTGAAGAGCGCCGCTTCGCCGTGAAGGGCACGCCGACCGATTGCGTGGTGATGGGCCTTCGCCACATCCTCAACGGCAAGGGGCCGGACCTCGTCCTCTCCGGCGTCAACCGTGGGCGCAATGTCGCCGAGGACGTGACCTATTCGGGCACGATCGCCGGCGCCATCGAGGGCACGATCCTCGGCGTTCCATCGTTTGCGCTTTCGCTCTCGTTCAGCGCGGCGAGCCGGCAGAAACCGTACTGGAACACCGCGGTGCATTTCGGCCCGGATTTGATCCGCAAGGTTCTCGATACCGGCATCCCGCGCAGCGTCCTGATCAACGTGAATTTCCCGGATTGCGGGCCCAGCGAGGTGAGGGGCGTTGCCTGCTCCACGCAGGGTCACCGCGGCCAGGCACTGCTCAAGGTCGAGGCGCGGCATGACGGCCGCGGCAACCCCTACTATTGGATCGCCTATGACCGGCGCGAGCGGCCGGCGCCGGCGCTCGGCACGGATCTCTCGGCGCTCGCCGAGAACTACATTGCGGTCACGCCGCTGCGCCTCGATATGACCGACGAGCCGTTCCTCACCAAGCTCGCCGAAGTGCTGTCGTGATCGTGTTCCGGACGCGGTGCGGCATGCAATGCCGCGCCGCTGATCCGGGATCGTTCCAAACACCGTCGCTTGTGGCGATCCCGGGTCTGCAGCGCACCACTTCGTGCTGCGCTGCGCCCGGGATACGCGCGCACGCATCCAATTCGAAACTTCACAGTTATTGCGTATGATCGGGTGCGAGATTCGGCCCCTGAACGGCGATCGAGATGGCCAGCGCGGCGAGCGATGAACGCGTGGGACGCATGGAGTTCCAACTCCAGATGCGCCAGCGTGGCATTGCCGACACGGCCGTCCTGCGTGCGCTGGATGAAGTGCCGCGCGAGTATTTCGTGCCGGCCGACTACAGCAACAAGGCTTATGCGGATCACGCACTGCCGATCGCCTGCGGGCAAACGATTAGCCAGCCCTACATCGTCGCCTACATGACGGAGCAGCTCGAAGTCCGGCCGCACCATCGCGTGCTCGAGATCGGCACCGGGTCCGGTTATCAGGCGGCAGTGCTGTCGCGCATCGCCCGCGAGGTCGTCAGCGTCGAGCGCTACCGCACGCTTGCCGACGCCGCGCGTGCCCGCATCGAAACGCTCGGCTTCCACAACATCGAAATCATTGTCGGCGATGGCATCGCTGGCGTGCCGGACAGGGGAGCGTTTGACCGGATCATCGTCACGGCGGCGGCCGATCACGTCCCGCAGGCCCTGGTGGATGCGCTGGTCGAGGGCGGAATCATGGTGCTCCCGTTGGGGCCGTCATCGGGCGCGCAGTATCTCGTGAAGCTGACCAAGACCCACGACGGAATTGCACGCGAGGAGCTGCTGCCTGTGCGTTTCGTGCCGCTGCTGCCGGGCAAAGCACAAGAACTCTGATTTTGTTGGCGCATGTCCTTTTCGGAAAACCGGAATCCACTTTTCCGGGACAAGCGCAAATCCCTTAAGCCAATCTTTACTCCGCTGGTGTTTAGTTAACCTACGCGTTTGTTGCGTACGGGTGGGCATAATGCGTATCGCTGTGATGATCGGTCCGCTGGGGCGGGCGGCCGTTCTGGTGGCGCTCGCGGGGGGCGTCGCCGGATGCGCGTCCGATACCAAGCGCTTTGACGAAGGGCTGGTTGGCCAATACAGCCAGAACCAGCCGTCCAACCAGAATCAGCTCTACAGCCAGAACCAGGCTGCACCGCCGGCGCCCGCCGCGCGGGTCGACACGGCTCAGCTGCCTGAGCCCGTGGCGCCGCGGCCGGCGCAGGTTGCGGTTCACACGCCCCCGGAGCCGCCGAAGCGAACGGCCGAGAAGATCGCCGAAAGACAGGCTGAGAAGATCGCCGAGAAACACGCCGAGAAAACGATCGCGGCGCATGTTCCGCCGCCCGCTCCCAAGCAGGAGACCGTGGCGGTCGTGTCGCCGACAAAGGTTACGCCGGTGGCGCCAGCGGCGAAGCCGGTGCAGCCCGAGCAACAGGTCGCGGTGGTGAGCCCGCCGGCGAGCGCTGCCGTGGCGGTGCCCGAGAAGCCGACCGACAACGGCGGCGCGCCATCGTTTCGCTGGCCGGCCCGCGGCCGCGTGATCTCGGGCGCGGGCGCCATGACCAATGGTCAACAGAACGACGGCATCAATTTGGCTCTGCCTGAGGGCACGCCAGTTCATGCGGCTGAGGACGGGGTGGTGGCCTACGCAGGCAGCGAGCTCAAAGGCTATGGCAATCTAGTCCTGATCCGCCACAGCAATGGCTTTGTTACGGCCTACGCGCACACAAGCGAAATCATGGTCAAACGCGGTGACCAGGTGCGCCGCGGGCAGGTGATCGCCAAGTCCGGTCAGACCGGCAACGTCTCGTCACCGCAACTGCACTTCGAGATCCGCAAAGGCTCGACCCCGGTCGATCCGACGCAGTACCTGCCGGGGGCTTAGGTACTGACGTGTCCCGGACAAGGTGCGGCATGCAATGCCGCGCCGCTGATCCGGGACCTTACCAAACGCAGCCTTACCAAACGCAGCCTCTGTAACGGTCCCGGTTCTGCGGCGCACCGCTACGCGCTGCGCTGCGCCGGGACACCCGCCCCATCAACTCAACGCCACGCCCATGCGGCCGGCGAGATCCTGGACATATTGCCAAGCGACGCGGCCCGAGCGCGAGCCGCGGGTGGTGGCCCACTCCAAGGCCTCGCGCCGGACCATGTCGGCCTCGGCCGGAATCTTGAAACTCTCCACATAGGCGAACACCATGGCCAGGAACTCATCCTGGCTGCAGCGGTGAAAGCCGAGCCACAAGCCGAACCGGTCCGATAGGGAGACCTTCTCCTCTACAGTCTCTCCCGGATTGATCGCGGTCGAGCGTTCGTTCTCGATCATGTCGCGGGACATCAGGTGGCGGCGATTGGAGGTCGCGTAGAGGATCACGTTTTCCGGGCGCCCTTCGATGCCGCCTTCGAGCACGGCCTTGAGCGACTTGTAGGAGGTATCCTCCGCGTCGAATGACAGGTCGTCGCAGAACACGATGAACCGGTAGGGAACGCCACGTACCAGCGCCATCAAATCGGGCAGGCTTTCGATGTCTTCCCGATGGATCTCGATCAGCTTGAGCAACCCGGCGCGAGTGCCGAGTTGGGCGTTGATGCTCGCGTGCGCCGCCTTGACCAGCGACGACTTGCCCATCCCGCGTGCGCCCCACAGCAGCGCGTTGTTGGCAGGCAGGCCGCGGGCGAAGCGCTCGGTGTTCTCGACCAGGATGTCGCGCATGCGGTCGATGCCCTTCAGCAGGCCCATATCCACACGGTTGACGCGCTTCACCGGGATGAGCCGCCGCCCCGTCGGATGCCATACGAAGGCATCGGCGGAGGCGAAATCCGGGGCTGCGGGCGGCTGTGGTGCCAGTCGCTCCAAGGCGTCGGCGATTTGCGTGAGGACGGTGCTGTCGAGCTCGAAATTGGGCGCTTTGGTCATCAGGGTTTTCCGTTGCGGCGCTGGCTTACAGGGAAATGCGGGTGGTATCAATTTCGCCTCCCGGACACGTGGAACCGGCGGTTGCACGCAGGTTCTGTCACATTGCAATCGGGCTCGCGGCCGCTATAGTCGCGCGCAAATTCGGCCGTGGCGCGGGGTTCGCGCAGGCTGCGGCGATGTTGCTGACTAGAGGGGATATTGATGTTCGTCACGCCCGCATTTGCCCAGGGCTTGGGCGGCTTGGGTGGCAACGACATGTTCATGTCGCTGCTGCCGTTCGTCGCGATATTCGTCATCATGTATTTTCTCATTCTGCGGCCGCAGCAGAAGAAGGTGAAACAACATCAGGAACTGGTGAAGAACGTGCGGCGCGGCGACACCGTGGTCACCACGGGTGGACTGGTCGGCAAAATCACCAAGGTGGTCGATGAGGACCAGATCGAAGTGGAAATCGCCGACGGCGTTCGCGTGCGGCAGCTGCGCCAGATGATTTCCGACGTGCGCGCCAAGGGCGAGCCGGTCAAAGACGAAGCGAGCTAACTCGCATGCTCTACTTCTCACGGTGGAAGGCGCTTGCAATCCTCGGTATTGCGGTCCTTGTCTGCCTGTGTGCCGTGCCTAATTTTTTCCCCGCGCAGGTGGTCGCCAAATGGCCGGAATGGGCGCAGCGCCGGATGGTGCTCGGCCTCGACCTGCAAGGCGGCTCGCACCTGCTGCTCGAGGTCGACGCCAAAGATGTCAAACAGCAGAAGCTCGATCAGGTGCGCGATGATGTGCGGCGTATCCTGCGCGACGCCAAAATCGGCTACACCGGCCTCGCCATTCGCGGCGATACCGTCGAGGTACGTATCCGGGAGGGCTCTGACGCTCAGACCGCCTACAGCAAACTGCGCGAGCTAGCGGTCCCGTTGGGCGGCGGCTTGGGAGGGCAACGTTCCCTGGACGTTACCGACGGCGGCAGTGGGTTGATCCGGCTCACGGTGACGCCGGAGGCGATGACCGAGCGGTTGCGCCAAGTGGTGGAGCAAGCCGTTCCGATCATCGAGAAACGCGTCAACGCGCTTGGACTCGTTGAGCCTACGATCCAACGCGAAGGTGCGGACCGGATCCTGGTCCAGGTGCCGGGGCTGGGTGATCCGGAGGCACTGCTTCGTGTTCTTGGCAAGACCGCGAAGATGGAATTTCGTCTGGTCGATAACACAAACTCCGCAGAGGATGCGCTGTCCGCGGGCCGCGTGCCGCCTGACGACGATTTGCTGTATGAGGCCAGCAAGACCGGACAGAAGATGCCCATCCTGGTGCAGAAGCAGGTCATGGTCTCGGGTTCCGATCTCACGGATGCCCAGGCCACCTTTGACCAGCGCACCGGCGAGGCGGTGGTCAGCTTCAAGTTCAACAGCAACGGCGCCCGGCGTTTCGCTCAGGTCACGCAGGAAAATGTCGGCCGGCCGTTTGCGATCGTTCTCGACAACGATGTCATTTCTGCGCCGGTGATCCGCGAGCCGATCATGGGCGGGCAGGGCCAGATTTCCGGAAACTTCACGGTCGAGAGCGCCAACGAGCTGGCGATCCTGCTGCGCGCCGGTGCGCTGCCGGCGAAACTGACGCCGATCGAACAACGTGTGGTCGGTCCCGGTCTGGGTCAGGACTTCGATTGAGAAAGGCAAGCTTGCCTCTTACGCGGGCGCCGCCCTGGTGGTGATCTTCATGTTCGCCACCTACGGACTGTTTGGGCTGTTCGCCAACATCGCGGTCGCCGTCAACGTCGCCATGATCTTCGGCATACTCTCGTTGTTGAACGCGACCCTGACGCTGCCCGGCATCGCCGGTATCGTGCTCACCGTCGGCATCGCGGTCGACTCGAACGTGCTGATCTACGAGCGTATTCGCGAGGAGGTCCGCAGCGGCCGGTCGGCCATCTCGGCAATCGATGCCGGGTTCTCGCGCGCGCTCGCCACAATTCTCGACTCCAACATCACGACCTTCATCGCCGCCGCTGTTCTGTTCTTTATCGGGACCGGGCCGGTGAGAGGGTTCGCTGTCACACTCGGGATCGGCATTGCCACCAGTCTGTTCACCGCCTTTACGCTGACGCGTCTGATCGTGGCGACATGGGTGCAGTGGCAGCGTCCGAAGGTCGTGCCGATCTAATCGGCATCGGAAAACAAAGAACGAGAACAATCGTGCGCCTGCTTCGCATCGTTCCGGACGACACTAAATTCGATTTCATGCGCTTCCGGCGCATCAGCTTTCCCGTGTCCGCGGCCCTGTCGATCCTGGCGATCGTTCTCTACTTCACGCACGGGCTTAATTTCGGCATCGACTTCGAAGGCGGCACCTTGATCGAGGTGCAGGCCAAATCCGGCCAAGCCAACCTGCAGACGATGCGCTCGACCTTGGGAACGCTCGGGCTCGGCGAAGTGCAACTACAGCAGTTCGGCGGACCGGCCAATGTGCTGATCCGCGTCGCGCAGCAACCCGGTGGTGAAGCCGCACAGCAGGCGGCCGTCGAGAAGGTGCGCGGCGCACTGGGAAACGACGTCGAGTACCGGCGGATCGAGGTGGTCGGACCGCGCGTCTCCGGTGAGCTTCTCTACAAGGGCATTCTCGGCCTGTTTGCGGCCATCGCGGCGATCCTGGTCTATCTGTGGTTCAGGTTCGAATGGCAGTTCGCGCTCGGCGCCATGATCGCCAACGTGCACGACCTCGTTCTCACGCTCGGCTTCATGTCGGTGACGCAGATCGACTTCGACCTCACCAGCATTGCGGCACTGCTCACGATTTCTGGGCTACTCGCTCAATGACACCGTCGTCATCTACGACCGTATTCGCGAGATGCTGCGCCGCTACAAGCGGCTGTCGATGCTGGACCTGCTCAATATCTCGATCAACGCGACGCTGTCGCGCTCGATTGTCACCCACGTCACCGTGGCCATGTCGCTGCTGGCGCTGCTGTTGTTCGGCGGGCCGGCGATCCACAGCTTCACCGCTACCATGATGTTCGGCGTGGTGCTGGTCGGCACCTACACGTCGGTCTTCATCGCCTCGCCGATTCTGATCTACTTGGGCGTCGGCACCGGCCGCACCGAGCACGTGGAAACGCCAGCGCCGGCTGAGGAGACTCCGGAACCGCCCAAACCTGCGCGGGCGTCACCGGCCAAGGCGCGCTCCTGAGCGACGCGCAGCCCCATCTGCCGTATGCGGCTCCGATCGAGGCCTATGGCAAGGGCGGCTTCCGGTTTGCACAGATGTCCCACCGCGGGTCGCTGCTGTGCCTCCCTGCCGGCATCTGGGCGTCGCCGGTTGAAAGCCCTGAGCAGATCGATGAACACGCATTGGCGCTTGTCTTTACCCATGCGGGCTCTATCGACCATCTTCTGATCGGTACCGGCACCAACATGGTCGCGCTCGCGCCGGGCTTGCGCAATAAGCTGCGCGAACATCATATCGTGACCGAGACGATGGCGACCGGAGCGGCCGTACGTACCTACAACATCCTGCTCGGCGAGCGGCGGCGGGTTGCCGCGTTGTTGATCGGGGTTCCGTGAGCGCGGCCCGCGCAAGCGAGGACGACTACGCGCATTGCCAGGCGTTGGTGCGTGCAGCGGATAAAGATCGGTTTATCGCCACGCTGTTTGCTCCCGCGGAGCGCCGCCCGCATCTGTTCGCGCTCTATGCGTTCAACCTGGAAATCGCCCGCATCGGCGAGATCGCGCATGAACCGCTGGCGGGGGAAATTCGCCTGCAATGGTGGCACGATTGCCTCAGCGGCGGCGATGTGGCCGGACACCCGGTCGCGAGCGCGTTGCTTGATAGCGTGCAGCGTCGCGGTCTTGCGTTGGAGCCGCTGCTCGATCTGATCGATGCGCGGCGCTTCGATGTGTACGCCGAACCGATGGCGACGCTCGGCGAGTTCGAGAGTTACGTTCGCCGCACGTCGTCAGCGCTGTTTGGGATGGCGGCCCGGCTCGTGGATGAGACATTCGCGGCAGACGATACTGCGGATGCGGCGGGTTTGGCCTATGGGATATCGGGTCTGGTCTCCGCGGCAGGGGCCCATGCGGCGCGCGGCCGACTCTACGTGCCGGCTGACGTTCTGACCCGCCACGGGGCCGGACCGGATGATATGCTGGCCGATCGCTCGAGTTCCGCCGTGACTGCCGCGCTCAACGATCTGATTTTGGGAGCGCAGCGCCAATACGAGACGTTCTTCGCGCTGACGAAGCGCGTGCCGGGGCCGGCGCGCGCCGCATTCCTTCCGGTCGCGACCGTGCCGCTGACGTTATGGCGGCTGCGCGCGCGCGAGGACCACGCGCAGCAAGTGGTCGAGCTCTCGCCGCTGCGGCGATTGCAGACGCTAACACGCGCCGCGCTGCTGGGCTTTCCAAAGCCGTGATCAAACATTCAGCGTTACGATTTGCGGATCAAGCGCGCCGCCTGACACGCGGACGCGTGCGACGCTCACTGGCAGTTTGAATCGGCGTGGCCCGGCACTGCCGGGATTAAGAAACAGGACGCTATCGCGCGTCTCAATCAATGGCTGATGCGAATGCCCAAAGATCACTGCCGCAAACCCGGCGGTCGGCGGGTCGAGATCAAGCTCGCCGATGTCGTGCAACATGTAGAAGCTGAGCCCTCCGACCTCGACGATCTCCGAGACGGGAAGTCGTGAGGCCCAATCGCCATGGTCGACGTTGCCGCGGACTACAAACGTCGGTGCGACGCGGCGCAGCCCGTCAAGCACCTCAGGCTTGCCGACGTCGCCCGCATGCAGGATCAGCTCTACGCCGCGTAGCGCATCGACCGCTTCAGGACGCAGCAGGCCGTGGGTATCGGAAATAACGCCGACCAGGATATCGCCGGGCATTTGGGACGTGGTACCCTTGTTCCAGAAACAAACAGTACAGGAAACGCCCTTCCAATGCAGCGCAGCACGGACCGGTTCTTGACCACCCACACCGGAAGCCTCCCGCGTCCGGACGATCTTGTCCGCATGATGTACGCCAAGGAGGAGGGCGTGCCGGTCGATGCCCCGGCACTAGCAGCCCGCATCCACGCAGCCGTGCAGGAGATCGTCGCCAAGCAGCGCGAGGCTGGGGTCGACATCGTCAATGACGGCGAAATGTCAAAGCCGAGCTACGCGACCTACATCAAGGACCGGCTCAACGGCTTCGGCGGCACCGGCAACACCTTCGTCTACCAGGATCTTGCCGACTTTCCGCGGCTCGCCGCCCGCGTCTTCGGCGATCCCGGGCGTTCACGCCGCAAGACGCCGGCCTGCAACGCGGCGATCAGCGTGCGTGATGTCGCGGCCGCGCAGACTGATGTCGATAACCTGACAGCCGCGGTGCGCGCGGCCGGCGCGGGCGCAGCGTTCATGAGCGCGGCGTCGCCCGGCGTCGTGTCGCTGTTCTTCCGCAACGATTACTACCCCGACCAAGAGACCTATCTGCAAGCGATCGCTGAGGCGATGCGGCACGAATATGAATGCGTGGCCGAGGCCGGCTTCGTGCTGCAGATCGATTGTCCCGATCTCGCCATGGGCCGGCATATTCAATATGCCGACCTGAGCCTGAGTGAGTTTCGTAAACGCGCGCAGATGCACATTGAGGCGCTCAACCATGCGCTGCGCAACATTCCGGCGGAGCAGCTGCGCCTTCACTTATGCTGGGGCAACTACGACGGGCCGCACCACCGCGACGTGGCACTCGCCGATATCATCGATGTGGTGTTCATGGCCAAACCGCAAGCGATTTCGCTCGAGGCCGCGAACCCGCGCCACGCCCATGAATGGGCGGTGTTCGAGCGCGTCAAACTCCCGGACGGCAAGTTGCTGATCCCCGGCGTGATCGAGTCCAAATCGAACTTCATCGAACACCCCGACCTGATCGCACAGCGCATCGCCCGCTACGCCAACCTGATCGGCCGTGAGAACGTGATTGCCGGCAGCGACTGTGGTTACGGCACCTGGGTCGGACAAGCTGCCGTCGATCCCGATGTGGTCTGGGCGAAACTCGCCGCCATGGCGGAGGGCGCACGCATCGCCTCGCGGCAATTTTGGAACTAACTGGCGCTCAGGTCGGCGCCAGCTTCGTGATGATGGAAATCTCGCCAATTAGCGTCCGGTGCACCGGACACATGTTGGCGATCTCCGACAGGCGCTGGCGCTGCTGCGGATCGAGTTCACCTTCGAGCTCGATCTGGCGCTCGATCCGGTCAATGAATTCCGTCTTGGTTTCGCAGTCCGCGCAGTCCTCGGCGTGAATGCGCGAATGGCGCAACCGCACGGAGACGCGCGTGAGCGGCAATTGCTTGCGCCGGGCGTAGAGCCGCAGCGTCATCGACGTGCAAGCGCCCAAGCTCATCAGCAGCAATTCGTAGGGGTTCGGGCCGGCATCTTTGCCGCCGGCGGTCAGGGGCTCATCCGCGACGAGTGCATGGCGACCGTCGAGGAGGTCCTGCCCGAACAGTCCCTGGCCGTTCTCGGCCACCAGCACAGTGCCGGGTGCGATGGTCCCTTGGGTCGTCGTAGCTTCGGTCATGCGAGTTCCTTTCGTCAATCTCCAGACTGGAAGAAGAACCATCTCCCGCGGAATGGGACGGCGCAGCAACTATCCTATCCCGAAGGCGCAGCCCTGATCAGCGGGGAAGTTACTTGCATCATGCAAGTAACTTCCCCTATTTGGCATTATGCAGCGCACGAGCTTCGGCAACATGACGTGCCCCATCGCCCGCAGCCTGGAACGGGTGGGTGAGTGGTGGAGCATCTTGATCCTGCGCGACGCGTTGCGCGGCACGACGCGCTTCGATGAGTTCCAGAAGAGCCTCGGCATCGCCCCGAACATGCTGACGCGGCGGCTCAATGCGCTCGTGGACGCAGGCTTGCTGGGGCGTCGCCCCTATAGCGAGCATCCGCCGCGCTATGAGTACGTGCTCACGCCGCGCGGCCGCGATTTTCGTCCGGTGCTGATCGCGCTGCTGGCCTGGGGCAACCGCCATTTCGCGCCCGAAGGTGCGAGCGTTCAGCTGGTGGATGCCCGGACCGGTAAGCCGGCTGAGCCGATCCTGGTCGATCGTGTGACCGGACGCCCGATTACGGAAGCGGATCATCGCCATGCCCCGGGCCCGGCCGCGAATGCCCAAGTTCGCGAGCGCTACGCATCGAACCTGCGTCCGGTCCCGGCGACGACTTCCAAACCCACGGCTCGGCGCGTGCGCCGGAAACGGAGTGCGCCATGAGCGTGACTGCACTGACCACCGAGCCCATTCGTTCGGCTGCGGTTACGACTCATGCCGAGCCGGTCGCGGCCGGCCCCGACGCGCGCACGCGCCGGCTGCTGCATGGGCCGATCGTCGTGACATTGCTGGCGCTGGCCTGGCCGAACGTGCTGGTCATGGTGGCGCAAGCGTCGACCGGTCTGATCGAGACGTGGTTCATCTCGCATCTGGGCACGGATGCGCTCGCCGGAATGGCGCTGGTGTTTCCGGGCGTCATGTTGATGCAGATGATCTCCGCCGGCGCCATGGGCGGCGGCATCTCGTCGGCCATTGCGCGCGCCATCGGCTCAAAGCGACGCGATGATGCCAATGCGCTGGTGCTGCACGCGCTCGTCATCAACGTGCTGCTGGGCGCTTTGTTTTCCATCATCATGTTGCTGTTCGGTCGCCCGATCTATCAGGCGCTGGGCGGCCGGGGCGGCGAACTCGAGGCAGCGCTGCGCTATTCCAACGTCGTGTTCGCCGGCAACGTTTTGCTGTGGGCCATGAATGCGCTGGCAAGCGCGGTGCGGGGAACCGGGAACATGTGGGTGCCGGCACTGGTGAGCTGCGTCGGCGTTGTTTTGCTGGTGCCGCTGTCTCCCTGCCTGATCTTCGGCCTCGGTCCGTTTCCGGCGCTTGGCGTGGCGGGCGGCGGCACTGCTGTCGTGCTGTTCTACGCCGGAGGGACGGCGGTGCTCGCCTGGTACATTCTGTCTGGCCGCAACATCGCGCACTTGCAGCTCTCGCCGCTGCGCTGGCCGCTGTTTCGATCGATCCTGGGCGTCGGTGCGCTGAGCTCGATCAGCTCGGTGCAGACCAACGTGGTCATCGCCACGGCGACGGCGCTGGTCGCAACTGTTGCCGGGCCGAACGGCGTTGCCGGTTTCGGCACCGGCGCGCGGCTGGAATATTTGCTGATCCCGATCGTGTTCGGCCTCGGCGCACCCATGGTGGCGCTTGTGGGCACCAATATCGGCGCCGGACAACGCGAGCGCGCGCTGCGCATTGCGCTGATCGGTGGTGCGATCGCGTTCGCATTGACTGAAGCCGTCGGCGTCGCCGCGGCGCTTTTCCCGCGGGCTTGGATCGGTCTGTTCAGCTCCGATCCGCAAGTGCTGGAAGCGGGCAGCACGTATCTGCGGATCGTCGGGCCGTTCTACGGCTTCTTCGGTCTCGGACTGGCGCTGTATTTCTCCTCGCAAGGCGCCGGCCGGCTGATCTGGCCGCTGACCGGCGGCTTCCTGCGGCTGCTTTATCGCGGCGGTTGGTGGCTGGCTCGCGCTCTACCTGACCGGCTCGGTGATTGGGCTCTTCGTCGCGCTCGCCGCCGGGCTCGCCGTCTACGGCGTGACCATACTGGCTGCGGTCAAGGCGGGCGTGTGGTTTAGAGGGACAACGGGGAGGCGGGCTGCGGCGAGCTGAGATTTCGTATATACTGCGACTTGGTTGCTATCATGAACGTTGCGGTTACCACAGCTGCGGAAGGTTTCCCCGGGCGAGCATTCACCGTCGACGACATCGGTCGGATGATTGACGCGGGCATCATCGGCGACGACGAGAAGTTCGGAGCGCGGACCGCAGGACGTGCTCACGACGTCTGCACTGCCCGGCTTTCGATCCGTCTTGACAAGATCGACTACAGCCGATCTCAATCTCCGACCAAACTCTGTCGCTGTAGCTCGAGCTCATCGGAATAGCGGCGCAGCGTGTAGGTCTCGCTCAGCAAACCGACAACGCGCCGCGTCTCCGGCGACTCGATTACCGCGAGCGCCTCCGCTTCCGCTTTGTCGAACGCGATCACCGCTTCTTTCACCGTCATCGTGGGAAGCAGGGCAGCATCGGCGTAGTGAAGGATATTCTTGATCGGCAGCGCCGGGTCGAGTTCGGACGCGTGCGCCTCGGCGACGAGGGCCATTCCGGCATAGCGTCGATGCTCGTCGACAACGACCACTTGCGCCGTGGACCCCAGCGGGAACACGAGACGGAAGCGGCCGACCGTCGTGTGGGAGGCGACCGTGCGCACGTCGGTTCGCATCATCCGCCGCACGGTGAGCTCGCGGATCCAGCCGATATCAGCGGCGCTGCGGATGGTCTCGCCGCGCAAATGGAAGCGCCAGGTGGCGAACGAGTAGCCGAAGATTTCGCGCGTCACCTGGGTTGAGACAATCACCGCGATCAGCACCGCGGCGGTGAGCCAGAAATCCCCGGTCGTCTCAAGCGCGATGAACGTCATCGTCAGCGGCGCGCCGATCACCGAAGCAGACAGCGCGCCCATCCCGATGATGGCGTAGATGTGCGGGTCGAGCCCCAGTGCCGGCCAGGCGAGGGTGACCAGGTTGGCGAACAGCCGGCCGCCGAGCGCACCGATCAGGAGCGAGGTAAAGAACAATCCGCCGCGGAAACCGGAGCCCAGCGAGACGATCGACGCCGCGCATTTCAATACGAACATGATTGCGACCACGCGGATCGGCTGGTCGACCATCGCGGCGATGTGGATCGCTCCGTGTCCCGAGCCCAGCACGTGCGGCGTGACCAATGCCATCAGTCCGACCAATAGGCCGCCGAGAGCGGGCCGCAGATAGGGCTTGATTCGAAGTTTTGCGAGTAGGGGCTCCGACAGGCCGACCCCACGCATCACCACGATGCCGACGGCTGCGGCGGCGAGACCCACGGCTGCCGCCAAGGCCAGATCAGACGCGATCACCTTCGAGACGTAGATCGTTTCGATCCCCAGCGAGGCCGGATCGAGCGCGCGCACGACCAGATAGCCGGTGAGCGCTGCAATTCCGACCGGTGCGAGGCTCGCAACCGAATAAGTCCCGACCACCAGCTCGAACCCGTAGAATGCGCCGGCGAGGGGGGCCCCAAATGCGCCGGCGATGGCGGCGGCGGCGCCGCATCCGACCAGGATGCGCAGGTCTCCGCGGCGCAGGCGAAAAGCCTGTCCGATGCGCGAAGCCATTCCGCCGCCCAGCTGGGTGTATCCAGCTTCAAGTCCGACCGAGGCGCCGACACCGCAGGACCAGATGGTCTGCAAAACGACGTTGAAGCTGCCGCGCAGCGACATGCGGCCACCATGCAGCGCGTTCGCTTCGATCGGGTCGACCTCGCGCTGCGGGCGCCAGCGCGAGACCAGCAGGAGCGCGAACCCGAAGATCAACCCGCCGATCGTTGGGACTGCGACCGCCAGGCGCGGATCGACAAACTCCTCGGCCGACAGGCGGTTCTTCCAGGGAATGTCGAAGAAAAGCCAATGCAGGAGGTTGGTGGCGTCGCTCATCGCCACCACGCCCAGCCCGGCCAACACCCCGATGACAAGGGCAAGTACGACCAGGCTCGACTCGCGCGCGCGCACGACCCCGCGCAGCACACGCGGAATCTCGAAGGCGCGTGCCATGCGCTCGCGCAAGCCCGTATTGAGCGGAGACAACATCGATGGAAAACGCTGCACCGCAGTAAAAGGACGGCGTACTTATACCGGCCTGTTATCAATTTTCAGTTCAAAAAACGCGTAGAGCGAGGGCCCGTGACCCGGGTTGGTGCGCTCAAATCCCCAGCGTGTAGCCGCCAGGGTGGATCTCGAGCAGGCGGCGAAATTCACCAGCGATAATGCCGTAACATTCGCAGGCGCGCCGCTCCAGCGCCGCCCGGTCGGCAATCTCAACCGATCCGCGCTCGCGGCGGACCGCGCCATCACGCTCCAGGCTGGCAAGCGCATCTGTGATCCCGGCGCGGCGAACGCCGAGCATCATCGACAGGACTTCGTGGGTCACAGGGATCGCGTCCTCGTCGAGACGGTCGCGTGCGAGCAGCAGCCAGCGGGACAAACGCTCCACGACCTCGTGGCGTGCATTGCACAGGACCGCCTGCGCGTTCTGCACCAGCAAGACGTGGACATAGCTCAGAAGCTGGCGCCGAACCGCGGGGTTCTCGTCCATGACCCGCGCCAGCGTCGCGGCGGGAACGCGCAGCGCCTCGCCATCCATCTGCATCAGGCAGCGATGCGGGGAGCGCAGAGTCCCGAGGACGGCGGAAACCCCGACGAGACCAAAGCGCCCCACAAGCGACACCTCGACGGGCCCGTCTTGGCGCGTGCGCGCGAAAATCGAGGCGACGCCGCGTTCGATAAAATGCACGTGCTCGATGGGGCGGTGCTGCTCCTGCAGGATTGCCCGCCGGCGGATCGGCACACGTTCCAAATGCGGGCGCAGGTGCTCGAAAGCCTCCGGCGGCATCTGGGCCAAAATGCGATTGAGAACCGGGCGCGCCGGTGCGGCAGTGCCAGTATGGGGATCGTGGACCTCAGACACGCCCCAAGCACTAGCACGATTGTGCGGGAGCGCGCTTCCGTCAGCCATGGTATAATACTATTCCTCTCTGCATGAGCGGCGGCCTCCCGTCCGGGCGAAGCGCGACAACTTCGTCCGTGATGTCCGGCAGACCCTGCCGACAGGACTAGCAGCACGTCCTTGTTCGTGTTCTGACGCAGTTGGTACGGCGGCGGACGGTCTGCGTGGATACAGTCCTTGCCGGGGTCAATCCTGCACGAGAGCTTTGTTGTTGAGGTATCGCTTCATACAATGCGGAGGTCGTCGCCATGGGACGAAGACGCGAAGCGGTCTGCGACATCTACAATCTCGTCATCGCGGCAGTGTTGATCGTGTCACCCTGGTTGTTCGCGCTCACGCGCGAGACCGCCCGGGCTGACGCGTGGCTCAGTGGTGTCATCATCGCGTCGCTGTCGTGCGCGGCGCTCCTCCTGTTTGCTGAATGGGAGGAATGGATCGTCCTGGTTTGCGGAGCTTGGGTCGTGGCCTCGCCATGGCTGCTCGGATTTCCGCACACGGTCGCGATGCGCGTCGATGTCGGCATCGGAATCGTGGTGATGTACTTGGCCGGGCTCGAGCTTTGGCTCATTCACTACGACGGTCCGACGGCGCGGCCATCGAGCTGATCCAATCAATACGCGAAGCGGTCGCGGAGGTTCTGGCGGCCGGCGATGATGCGCGCCATGACGTCGCGCTCGGCCGGCCCGGTCAGCAACGGGTCGATCAGATCGACCTGGTTCATGGCAACGAGCTGCAGGATCTCGCTGCGCACTTCGCCGTTGGGACGCCGCGGCATGGCCTCGACCAACTGAATGCGCTCGGGTGGTCGTACGCCGCAGCTCGCCATCATCTCCTCGACTTGGCGCTCCGAGAGTGATGCCGCCGTTTCAACAAATGCGTAGAGACCGGTGCCGGCCCGGCGCTCCGGAAAAGCCACAACGGCGGCATCGCGCACGCGCGGATCGCGCTTGAGCGCGGCGGTGATGATCGGCGCATCGTGTACGAGCCGGGGGCCACCGCCCTCGCGATCCGTAAATCCGAACACGCCGCGGGTGATGAGACGATAGACGCGTTTCCCGGTCGCCATCCAGATGCGCGTCGGCAAGCTCTTGCGCGCCAGGATCCGCTGTTCGCTCGCGGTGAGCGCCTCGGGCACGTATGTGCGCTTGTGCTTGAGCAGATGCCGCAGGTCCTCATAGGCGGCGAGGCGAAAGACTTTGCCACGCCGGCGAAACACGAACGCCAGCTGGAAATCGGTGACATAGGCTTTGCCGTCAGTACCGCGTAGCCAGTTTTGTTCCTTGGCAAGATCGTTGTGGGTGACGCCGGCGCGGTGCAGGCGGCGCAAGGCGGCTTTGGCCGAGACGAAATATCCGCGATCTCCGCTCGGCCTGGCCACATGTAGCGCGACGCCGTCGATAAAGCCGCGCACCAGAGCCTCATCATTGGCGAACAAGAGGGGAGGCCCGACACCGAGCGGGCCAGCCACAGTCAGCGCGCGGCGTTCGCGCTGAAAGAGATGCCGGGCGAGCGGCCTTGTCCACCAGGGAACCTGATCGAGCCGACGCAACACCGCGTCACGATCTCCTGATGATGTGACAAAGCGGCCGCGCTCTACGGTGGAGAATACGTCGCGCTTGAGCACAAGCGCTTCCTGCCAACGCGGGGCGAGCTCCGGCGTCAGACTCATGGCGGGTTCATCTGTTCAGGAGACGGGAGCGAAGCGGTCATCATTCTGGTTGACCGTTGGCGGCGGGTTGTTGCTCCGTGCGGACTGCACGGTGCTCCACCAATCTCCCAGATCGGCGAGCGCGCGGGCCGAGAGGGCGCGCTTCTTGGCCAGGGTCTTGGCGGCACCGCGCAGACGCGTACCATCGCTCGCGCGGGACGGGCTGCGGATCAGCGGTGGAAACAGACCGAAGTTGATGTTCATCGGTTGGAACGAGCGCGGTCCGGCGTCGATCGTTTCGATATGGCCACCCGTGATGTGGTTGAGCAAGGCGCCATGCGCGGTGGTCGGGGGCGGCAACGACATGGCTTCGCCGTGTCGTTCGGCGGCGGCGAAAAGCCCGGCGAGCAGGCCGATGGCCGCCGATTCAACGTAGCCCTCGCAGCCGGTAATCTGACCGGCAAAGCGCAAGCGCGGCTCGGATTTGAGGCGCAGCGTGGCATCGAGCAACTTTGGCGAATTGAGAAAGGTGTTGCGATGAACGCCGCCAAGCCGCGCGAACTGCGCGTTGGCGAGTCCCGGGATTTCGCGGAAGATGCGCAGCTGCTCGCCGTGCTTCAGCTTGGTTTGAAAGCCGACGATGTTGAACAACGTGCCGAGCTGATTGTCCTGGCGCAGTTGCACGACGGCGTAGGGCTTCTCCGGCTTGTGCGGATCGGTCAAACCGACGGGCTTCATCGGCCCGTGCCGCAGGGTCTCGCGCCCGCGCTCGGCCATCACCTCGATCGGTAGACAGCCATCGAAATAGGGCGCCGCCTCCCATTCGTGAAACTGGGTCTTCTCACCGGCCAGCAACGCGTCGACGAAAGCGTCGTATTGGTCGCGGGTGAGCGGGCAATTGATGTAGTCCGCCCCCGTGCCGCCCGGGCCCTCCTTGTCGTAGCGCGACTGGAACCAGGCAACGGACATGTCGATGGAAGAGCGCTCGACGATCGGCGCGATGGCATCGAAGAACGCCAGAGCGTCTGCACCACTCCGCTCCCGCACGGCGCCAGCCAGAGTTGGCGAGGTGAGGGGGCCGGTCGCAATGATCACACTCTCCCAATCCGGCGACGGTGCCGAGATTTCCTCGCGCCGGATATCGATCAACGGATGGCTCGTGATGGCGGCGGTGACGGCGGCCGCGAAGCCATCGCGATCAACCGCGAGCGCGCCGCCGGCTGGGACCTGGTTTGTGTCGCCCGCCCGCAGAATAAGCGAGCCCAGCCGCCGCATCTCCTCGTGCAGCAATCCGACCGCATTGGTCTGTGCATCGTCTGAGCGAAACGAATTCGAGCACACGAGCTCGGCGAGGTGCGCCGTCTTGTGGGCCTCGCTCATCCGGCCCGGACGCATCTCGTGGATGACCACGGGAATGCCACGGAGGACGATCTGCCAGGCGGCTTCGCATCCGGCGAGTCCGCCGCCGATGATGTGGATGGGCTGCATGCCGCGAACTCGTCACGAAAAATGTGCCGGAAGTCAACGGGACCGATCCAGACGCAAAAACGCCCGCCGGCAGGGCGGGCGTCTTCGCAGAAGAAGCGCAGCGAGCCAGGGAGGAGGAAGCTCAGCGATGCGCGTTCTCCCAGGCAACGCGGGGGATATCGGAGCGCGAGATCCCGATATCGGACAGCTCGCGGTCACCGAGCTGATTGAGCTCGCGCAGGCTCGAATTGTAGCGCCGCCAAGCGCGAAGGAGTTCCAGTATATTGGCGATAATCATGTTCGCCCTCCGATTGGTTGCGCTGCACCTAAGCAGCAGGAAATCATCATCAGAAAAATAGATAAGTATCTGGAAATGTTCGGTAAACACATCATGCTGCGACGCACATATGCGCAAAACGCATGATCAAAATTCGAAGATTTCCCGTTTTCGGCTGTTGGTGAAATTCAATTGCCCCCGGAGCCGTGATTTTGAATGAATTTGCGCAAACCTCCGCGGGCTGATCCAAGGCGTTGAGCCCCCCGCCTGCACAAGCTATGCGATTGCGCCGGGTAAACGGGCCGAGACTAACCGGATCAGCAACGGTGCGGCGCGGATTTGGAGCCGATCAGAAGCTCGACGGCGGAGCAAAGAAGCAACGCCGGCTGCCGTCGGGGCGTTTGCAGCGCCAGTATGCGCCGTCGGGGGAGGGCTGCGCCTCGTCGAAGGGAACGGTTTCCCGGCTGAACAGCAAATATCCCCCCGCGGTAATGTGAACCTGTTCGGTGGGGATGGTGAAGCAATCGCCCTCGCCACAGCACCACTCGCCGACCGCGTTGCGCAAGCCTCCACGCGAGATCCAACTGTCATGAGCGGGCGTCTGGGAGCAGGCGAGCAGGACGAGGACAAGTGCAAGTTGCATCCGAGCAATGATTCCGATCATTGGTCAGCTCCATGTATGCCCCCCGGCCTGGCTTTTGATTGAACTCGGTTGATCTACTCCTTGGGTCAGGTCCCCTAGCCAACACTAGGTGTGGTTCTGTCGAGTCTTCAAGACAAGTATACGTGTCTCCACAGAGAAGGGGAGCAGATCTGTTGCATCGCAGCATTGCCTATTCGGCAAGCACCTACGCCTGCGTGCATGCGTCAGGCAAGATTTGCGCCGGCTTCCCATGCAAGTGAGGATGTAGGAAACGGCGGGGGCCGCGTGGTAGCGTCGTTTCAAACCAAACAATCGCTTCTGGGAACGCCGATATGCAACGAAAGCCCCGTGTTATTGTCATTGGCGCCGGAATTGGCGGCATCGCTGCTGCCGCAGCCCTGCGGAAGCTGGGCGTCGAGGTCGCCGTCTACGAGCGGGCTTCAGACCTCGGTGAAGTGGGCGCCGGCGTCCAGATCGGACCGAATGGGGTGAAGGTTCTCCGCGCGCTCGGGCTCGACCCAGGGCTCGAGGGCTTGGCGTTTGAGCCGACCGAGATCGTGTCGGTCGATTGGCAGACGGCGAGCCAGCGCTTTCGCCAGCCGCTCAGGGCGATTGCAGCCAAGCAGTTCGGCGCGCCCTACATCACCGCGCATCGCGCCGACGTACACCGGCTGCTGCGTGCCAAGGTGCCGGACAGCGTGATCACCCTGAATGCCCGCTGCACCGCCGTGTCCTCCTCGGACCGCGGCGCGGTCGCGACCTTTGCCGACGGCAGCAAGGTCGAGGCCGATCTGATCGTCGGCGCCGACGGCATTCGTTCCGTCGTGCGCGAGTGCCTCTTTGGCGCGGTGCCGGCGCGCTTCACCGAACAGATCGGCTGGCGTGCCATTCTCCCGATTGAGCTCGTGCCGACGCGGGTGGGGCCGGACAAGAGCGTTCGCATCGAGCGCACTGAATACGTGGGCTGGATCGGTCCGGTCGGGCACGTGATCTGCTATCCGATCCGCGGCGGCAACCTCTACAACATGTTTGTCGGACGGGTCTCGAGCGAGTGGGCCGAGGAATCGTGGACGGCGCCGAGCAATAAAGAAGAAATGCTCACCGCCTTTGCGGGCTGGAACGAAGCCTTGCTCGGCATGCTCGGCAACGTGCAGCACGTGTTCAAATGGGGGATTTATGACCGCGATCCGCTCACGCAGTGGACGCGCGGGCGTGTCACGCTGCTGGGGGACGCCGCACATCCGATGATGCCCACCTTGGCCCAAGGTGCGTCGATCACGCTGGAAGACGCCTACACGTTCGCCCGTAACGTTGCGCGCCACGCGAACGATCCGACTGCGGCGCTCAAAGCGTACGAGTCCGAGCGCATCGACCGCGCACGCCGCGTGCAGCTGCAGGCGCGCGACCAGTTCAACAACAACCGCAAACAACCGGCGCCGCCGCCGATCAGCCGCGACTGGATTTTCCAGCACGACGCCACGGCCGAGCCGATGGCGCTCGCGGGCTAGTGTTTCGTGTCGTTCTGGATTGCTTCGCTTCGCTCGCAATGACGGTTCGGGCTCGTCCAGGGACGGTGCCCGGGACACGAGCTTCATTCTGCAGCCATGACCGCTGGCGTCGTATGCGCGGCCTCACCACTGGCGAGGGCGGCGAGGATCTTCTTCACCAGTTCGCGCGCCGACTCGGCGCTGATCTCGATCGCAACGCGGTCGCGTCCACCTTCCGCCTCGCAGATGAAATCGATGCCCAAGGCATGATCGAGCGGCGCGTGGTAGGGGTGATCGAAATAGACGTTGGCCGTATCGATCTGCATCCAGCCCTTCGGTCCCTTGGCGCTGCCGAACAAGGCGGCTTTTTCCACGATGTAGGAGCACATGTTGATCTCCTCTTGATCAGGCCGCGAGATGCTTGTTGAGAAATGCCAGCACCTTTCCCCAGCCGTCTGTTGCCTGCTCGGGACGGTAGTTCGGGCGGTTGACGGCGAAGAAGCCGTGGCCGGCACCATCGTAGCGATGGAATTCGTAGGTCTTCCCGAGTTCCTTAAGCACCGCCTCGGTGCGATTGACATGATCGGGAGATGGGTTCGGATCATCGTTGCCGAACAAGCCGATCAGCGGGCAGCGCAGATGCTTCGTCAGCTCGATCGGCGCCTGCGGCCGCTTGTCGTTGAGCAGGGATTTATCATCCACGATGACGTTACCGCCCCAACAATCGACCACCGCGTCGACATCCGGCAGACGACAGCCGACCAGATAGGCATGCCGGCCACCCGAGCAGAAGCCCATCACGGCGACCTTGCCATTGCAGATCGGCTGCCGGCGCAGAAACGCCATCGCGCCGCTGACATCGCCGATCACCTGCTCGTCGGCGACGCCGCCAGCTGCGCGCACGCGCGCGCCGACATCATCCGGATCCCCTGGGCCTTCGCGGAAATAGAGATGCGGCGCGATGCTGAGGAAGCCATGATGCGCGAACTTGCGGGGGACTTCCTTGATCCATTCGTCCCACCCCGGCATGTGGTGGATGATGACGACCCCGGGAAACGGCCCGGGCCCGAGCGGACGCGCGTAGTAGGCTTCGCCCAAATCATTGTTATGGCCGTGAAACGTGACCGTCTCCGCCAACATCGCCTGATAGGGAAAGTTCATGCCGGCCTCGTAGAATGCTAGTTGATTGCATGGGGAACGAAGCGATGCCTATCATGCGTGCGCACGGGCGCGGATCAAGATGGCGGGCGCAAATGCAGGCCTGATGCGACGGGCGAACGGCATCATCGGCGCCACCCTCATTGTTGCGCGACTGCTAACCTGTCCGGCATTGGCAACAGAACCACAGATCGCACCGGCCGATCCTTCGCTGCTCGGCGAGGATCCAACAGGCGACTACCCGACCGTCAGGGGGAGCGTTGGGAACGGCAGCGTGGTCCTGCGCGCGCCCCCCAACATCGATCCGACCTCGCGCGAGTCGATCTGCCTGATGGTGGAAGCGTCCGCGCGTGCCCACAACCTGCCGACCGAATTCTTCGCCCGCGTGATCTGGCAGGAAAGCCGGTTCCAGGCCGATGCGGTCGGACCACTGCGCCGCGGCGGCCGGGCGCAAGGCATCGCTCAGTTCATGCCAGGTACCGCCGCCGCGCTCCAGTTGCTTGATCCATTCGATCCGATTCAGGCATTGCCGAAGTCAGCGGAATACCTGCAGCAACTACGCGACCAGTTCGGCAATCTCGGGCTCGCCGCCGCGGCTTACAACGCCGGTCCGTCACGCGTGCGCGATTGGCTCAATGGTGGGCGTAGCCTTCCGGCGGAGACGCGCAATTATGTCTATGCCATCACCGGCCTGTCGGCGGAGGACTGGAAATCGGGAGTCAAGGACACGGTGCGGCCGATGCCGGCGAGCTGCGGTGACTTGATCGCGCTCTTGAAACGCGGACCCAACCCGTTTGTCGCTGAGCTGGAACGACGGGTCGTCGCTGGCAACCTCGCGCCATGGGGTGTTCAGTTGAGTGCCGGGTTCTCGCGCGACCAGGCGCTCGCCTCCTATGCGCGGCTCGCCAGCCAATATTCAAGCGTGCTTGCCGGCCAGGACCCGAGCATTCTGGCGACCACATTGCGCACGCGGGGGTCGCACGTCTTCTATCAAGTGCGGGTCGGCGCCCAGACCCGCGCCAGCGCCGATGCGCTCTGTGCGAAGATCCACAGTGTCGGCGGACCGTGCATTGTGCTGCGCAACCTCAAGGCACCGGCGTGAAGATGTGGACGGCGATCATCGCTGCGGAATATGTTGGCGCAACAATCGCGTTGGTAGGGGTATATACGGCTAGTCAACGCGATTCGGCCGGGAGGTTTCGATGGCATCGCTCTATGCCAGCCTGGACAAGGCCAGGCCCTATATCCTCAGCATTGTACGAATCGTGGTCGCGCTCTTGTTCCTGGAGCATGGGCTGCAGAAATTTTTCGGTTTCCCGGTACCCGGGCCGGCCCAACTCCCGCCGCTGCTGCAGGTGCAAGGGGCCATCGAAATCGTCGGCGGCATCCTGTTGCTCGTCGGGGCCTATACCCGCGTCGTCGCTTTTATTCTGTGCGGTGATATGGCGGTCGCCTATTTCATGTCGCATCACCCGCGCAACTTCTTTCCCGTGGCGAATGGGGGAGACGCGGCGATTCTGTATTGCTTCATCTTCCTCTACTTTGTCTTCGCGGGCGCTGGTATCTGGAGCCTCGACCGCGTGTTCTTGAAACAGGAATAGATCACGACGGGAGTTCCCTGTGGCAACTGTCGTTCTTGCACACGGCGCATGGTCGTCCGCCTGGGCGTGGAAGAAAGTGCGCCCGCTCATGGCCGCTTCCGGCCATTCATTCTTCACGCCGACTTACACCGGGCTCGGCGAGCGCGCGCATCTGGCAAATCCCTCGAACGATCTCGAGACGCATATTCAGGACGTCCTTGGGGTGATCGAGGCGGAGGAACTGCGCGATTTCGTGCTGATCGGCCACAGCTACGGCGGCATGGTCGCGACCGGGGTCGCCGATCGCGCGCGCGACCGGGTTGCACACCTGATCTATCTTGACGCGTTCGTTCCCAAGGATGGCCAGTCGCTGAGCGACCTCGTGCCGGAAGCCCAGCGCCAGCGTATGCGCGACAGCGTGAAAGCGGGTGACGGCTGGCGGGTCGCACCGAATCCCGCGTCGGCTGACACCTCGCCCGAGGACCAAGCATGGGTCAACCGCCACCGGCTGCCGCAGTCGATCAAGTGCTTCGAGCAGCCTCTCGGCCTTCAGGGGGGCCTCTCGGTTCCGCGCTCCTTCATCCAGTGCAAGCGTTACGCGGAGCAGGGCCCGTTCGGGCAATTCGCGCAGCGGGCAAAGACTGAGACTGGATGGCGCTTCTACGAGCTCGACGCGAGCCACAGCCCCAACATAACCGCTCCCGAGTTGCTGGTGAAAACGCTGAACGAAGTCATCGCGGCGGGCGGGCACTGATGGTCGTTCGGATTGTCCTGGCGCTCCTTGCTTTTGGCGCGGCAACGTTTGCGGTGCGCGCCGACGATCTCAAAGTCCTGACCACCGGGGCGATGAAGCCGGTCCTTCTCGAAGTCGCTCCCGGGTTTCAGCAAGACAGCAAACAAAACGTCAGCCTTGACAACGATACCGCCGGCGCGTTGCTGAAACGGATTCAGGCAGGCGCGGCTTTCGATGTCGTCGTGCTCACTCCGGCGGGCATCGACGAACTGGCCAAGATTGGGAAGGTCAGTCCCGGGGTGGATTTGGCGCGGGTCGGCATCGGCGTAATGGTCAAGGCGGGGGCGCCGCGCCTCGATATCAGCACGGTCGACGCGCTCAAGCGCACGCTGCTCGCCGCGAAGTCTGTAGCCTATATCGATCCGGCGAGCGGCGGATCGAGCGGGATCTATCTGGCGCGGCTGTGGGAGCGTTTGGGCATCGCTGATGCGCTCAAGCCCAAGACAAAGCTTAAGCAAGGTGGTTCGGTGGCAGACCTGATCGTCAGCGGCGACGCCGAGATCGGTTTCCAGCAGGCGAGTGAAATCATCGCCTCGCCCGGCGTGACCTTGATCGGCCAATTGCCGGAGGAGATTCAGAACTACACGGTCTATTCCGGCGCGATCAGCACGGCCGCGCATTCACCGGCGGCCGCCGCGGCGTTCATCGCGTGGCTGCGCCGTCCCGCGATGGCGTCCGATCCTGCAGGCCAAAGGGCTGCTGCCGCCATACTAGCGGTCCCATAGATGACCTTTTTTCTCCATTGATGACGCTGTTCGCATAGATGTCGTTGGAGCGAATACGTCACGCGGCCTCGCATAGATTTCATCTTTCTCCATTGATGACGTGTTTGCGGCCAATCCTCGAGACACTTGATCCCTACGGGACCAAGCTCCTCAGCATGAGGACCGTGATTGGGGCCGCGCTACCGTCAAACTCTGATGACGTCCATCGTCGCAAGACTGCATGGAACGCGGATCGCGCATAGGTGACCTCGCCGCGGGTAGGTGACGCCGAATTGCTGATTCGGAGCTGAGCGGCTCTCTCTTCGGATACACAATGTCAAATAGCCCAGCCGGGGGCCGCGGCTCGGCTGGGAATTATTCATCGGTTTTGCATTTAGGTTGTCAATGGTTGCGCGTCAGATCGGAACCGCGACAGCGTTATAGGACCTGGGGCCGGCGGCGGACTACCCAACCGACGGCAAGCCCTGCAAGTCGCGCCGGCGGGCGTCCCGTGTCCTGTCCGTCGAGAATATGCTCTGCATCAGCAGGGGCCGTCACGACCTTGCGATAGAGATGCCAGGTGGCGTGACCGAGGATCGGGACGACCACGGCGAGGCCGAAGAAGAACGGCAGCGAACCGATCAGCAGCAGGACGGCGACGATCAGGCCCCAGAGCCGCCATCGGGAATGGATTGGCGGCAACCGCGCGCACCGAGGTCCACAATGCGACCGCGGCGCCGACGTCGCGGTCGAGCAGCAGCGGGAAAGAAACAACGCTGATCACCAACACCACGAGTGCGAACACGAACCCGGCGGCATTGCCAAACACGATGAGCTTCCAGCCTGCATCGGTGGTCAATACTTCGTGGATGAAATCCGTGATCGAGCTCGGGGCCAGCACCCCGAATAGCGACTGATAGATCCCCTGCGCCGTCGCAAGCCAACCCAGGAAAATCAGCATCAACAACACCCCAAGCGCCACGATCGCGCCCACGGACGGCGACCGGCGCACGTCGAAAACGTGGGTCCAATGGGTGTCGCGCCCTTGCTCACGCCGGCGGCTCAGCTCATAGAGCCCGACCGCAGCGAGCGGGCCCATGAGGGCAAAGCCTGTGGCAAGCGGATAGAGCAGGGGGAGCACGTCGTAGCCGAACGCGAGGCGAAACAGCACAAAGCCGACAATGGGATAGATGAGGCCGAGAAAGATCATGTGGCTGGGCATCGTGGCGAAGTCGTCGAGCCCCTGCCTGAGCGCGTCCCAAAGATCTGTAAATCCGATCTTGCGAATATCCAGCCGGACCGGACTATCAATAGCGCCATTGATGATGTGGATGTTGGCCATGAGGTGCCTCCCGTTGCGATCACGGCACGCATTCATGACCCGCGGCCGGATCGTGCTTGAGCAAGATGACTCGCTGGCGGCTATTTCGTTCCTTCACGATTGCGTGCAGTCATGCCGCGCTGCAGCGTGATGCTGTAGCCTCGATGCTCAGGAGAGAGCTTATGCCGGATGTAAGAGCTTTGTTTTTCGACGTGTTCGGGACCGTGGTGGATTGGCGGACCAGCATCGCGCGCGAAACGGAGATATTGCTCAAACCCTTTAACGGCGGGATTGACTGGCTTGCCTTTGCGGACGCCTGGCGCGGCGAATATCAGCCGGCGATGACGGAGGTGCGCGAAGGCCGGATCCCGTTCTGCAAGCTCGACGTCCTGCATCGCAGGAATCTGGATCGCATCCTGCCGCGCTTCGGGCTCGCCGACGTCCCGGAAGATGTGCTGGTGAATCTCAATCTGGCTTGGCATCGGCTAGACGGCTGGCCGGATTCGGCGCCCGGCCTCACGCGGCTCAAACGCAAATTCGTCATTGCGCCCGTCTCGAACGGAAACATCTCCCTGATGGTCGCGCTCGCGCGCCGCAATGGCTTTCCCTGGGATGCCATCCTGGGCTCGGAGATCGCCGGCGACTTCAAGCCCAAGCCGCGCGTCTATCTGGCGGCGTGCGAGGCGCTCGATCTCAAGCCACCCCAGTGCATGATGGTGGCCGCGCATCCGAGCGATCTTGCCGCCGCGGCTGCATGTGGACTGCGCACGGGTTTTGTGGCGCGGCCGAACGAGCACGGTCCCGGCAAGGGATCGAAGCCGCCTACGGGGCCGGTTGATGTTGCGGCAACGAGCCTGGAAGATTTGGCGACAAAACTCGGCGTATGAGGGGGTCCGGCGCAATCAGCTGTATGCATCTCGGCCATTGACCCGCTGCAATCATTGATTAATGTATCATCATTGATGTCAGAGACAAAATGTGGCCAGTATAACCATTCGCAACCTCGATGAACCGTTGAAGGGCCGGCTACGAGTCCGCGCCGCGATGCACGGCCGCTCCATGGAGGACGAGGTCCGCGACATCCTGCGTACGGCTCTCTCCCAAGAGCCGGCGCCGCCCGCAAATCTTGCCAAAGCAATCCGCCGACGCTTCGCGTCACTTGGTGGCGTTGAGTTGCCGGAGGTGGTGCGAGAGCCCACGCGGGAGCCGCCCGATTTCGGCAAATGATCCTGCTCGACACCAATGTCCTCTCGGAATTGATGCGACCGGCGCCTTCCGCTGCCGTCGAAAACTGGATCGGTCTCCAGCCTGTCGCGAGCATCTTCATCTCCGCAATCACTGAAGCTGAGCTGCGATACGGTGTGGCCCTGTTGCCCGAGGGCCGCCGGCAGGTGCAACTACTTGCGAAGATCGAGGCGATGCTGGCCGAAGATTTTGCTGGTCGTATCCTGCCCTTCGATAGTCCAGCGGCGTCTGCCTACGCCGACATTGCGGTGATGCGGCGCCGCTCGGGTTGGCCGATCTCTCAAGCTGACGCGCAAATCGCCGCAATTGCATCATCACGCGGTGCGTCACTTGCGACCCGGAATATGAATGATTTTCTTGACTGTGGAATCGACGTCGTCGATCCCTGGCGGTGACGTCATTTGGGAAGCCCGGCCCCTACGGGGCCGGGCGTCTCGAAGAATGACGCCGGGCTACTCGTATTCGCCTTCGATATCCTTCCCCGTGTAGTCGGTCATCATCGCGACAGCGATCAGCGTGATGACCGCGCAGACCGCGATGTAAAGCGCGATCACGTATGGGTTCTTGAACTCGCCATAGAGCCACGTCGCAATCAATGGTGCGGGGCCGCCGGCGATGATCGACGCGAGCTGATATCCCAGTGACGACCCGCTGTAGCGCAGGCGGCCGGTGAACGACTCGGCAATCAGTGCCGCCTGCGGGCCGTACATCATGTCATGCGGGATCAGCGACAGCACGATGGCGAAGAAGATCACCACCAGCGAGCCGGTATTGAGCATCCCGAAATAGACGAAGCCGAAGATGCCGGTCACGACCGCGCCGATCATGTACATGCGCTTGCGGCCGATGAGATCGGAGATGTGGCCGGACAGCGGGATGGTGATGAACGACAACACGGCGGCGCACAACACGGCCACGAGCAGGAAATCGCGCGACACTTTGAGCGCACCGACGCCATACGCGAAGACGAACGCCGTGAAGATGTAGAACGGTGCCTGTTCGGCCATGCGCGCAAACGCGCTGAGGATAATCTCCTTTGGCTGCCGTTTGATCACTTCAAGGATCGGCGTCTTCTCGATTTTGCGCTCGGCCACGAGCTTGGAGAAGACCGGCGTTTCCATGATGCCGAGCCGGATCCAGAGGCCAACCGCAACCAGGATCAAGCTCAGGAAGAACGGGATGCGCCAGCCCCAGGTGAGGAACTGATCGCCGGACATCTGGCTGAAGGCGAGCACGGCGAGGTTGGCGAGGAACAATCCGCAGGGCACGCCGAACTGCGGCCACGAGGCGATGAAGCCGCGGGAGCCGTGCGTCTTGCACCACTCCATCGACATGAGAACGGAGCCGCCCCATTCGCCGCCGACGCCGACGCCTTGAATGAAGCGCAACACGGTGAGGAGGATCGCGCCCCAGATGCCGATCTGCTCGTAGGTCGGCACGAGCGCCACCAGGAAGGTGGCGATACCCATCAGCAACAAGGTGATGATCAGCGTCGACTTGCGGCCGATGCGGTCGCCGTAGTGACCGAAGATGGCCGCGCCCACCGGGCGCGCCAGGAACCCCACGAAATATACGCCGAAGGCGTTCAAGGTTCCGGTCAGCGGATCGTCGTTTGGAAAAAATAGTTTGGCGAACACCAGACCGGTGACGACGCTGTAGAGGAAGAAGTCATACCACTCGATGGCGGTGCCGATAGTTGATGCCACAACGGCGCGACGAAGCTGGCGTGAATGGTCGGCGTCCGATAGGGGGGTGATGACGGTGGCGTCGGCGACTGCCATGAGCGGTTCTCCCTTGACCTGACACTGCTCCGAACGGAGCAGCAATTATTTCTGCTACGATGCAGCCAAATCGCCGCTACCGCAAGGGTTTGGCGAGCTTTGTTGTGGACCAGGGGGAGCCAGATGTCGGTTCATATCGAACACAAGGACCATGTCACGACGGTCATCATGGACCGCATCGACGCGCGTAATGCGGTCGACGAGCCGACCGCGGAAGCCCTGATGCAGGCCTTTGTGGGATTTGAAGCGGATCCCGATGCACGGGCGGCGGTGCTGTGGGGGGCAGGCGGTACATTCTGCGCCGGATATGATCTGAAGTATGCGTCCACGCTCGCCGACCCCGACGCGTTTCGCCGCGCGTTTATCGACAAGCTGCCGTTCCCCACGGAGGACACTCCGGTGCGTGGCCCGATGGGTCCATCCCGCCTTCTGCTCTCCAAGCCGGTCATCGCTGCGGTGGAGGGAGCCTCTGTCGCCGGCGGCATGGAGCTCGCCCTCTGGTGCGACCTGCGGGTGATGGCGGAGGACGCGTTCTTCGGGGTCTACTGCCGACGTTGGGGCATTCCGTTGATCGACGGCGGCACTGTGCGCTTGCCGCGCCTCGTCGGTCTCGGTCGGGCCATGGACCTGATCCTGACCGGCCGCAAGGTCACCGCGGAGGAATCCTTGCGCATCGGGCTTTGTGATCGGGTGGTGGCGGGCGGCGGGGCGAGGGCGGCAGCTGAGGATTTGGCGCGGGAGATCGCGCGATTTCCACAGGCTGCGCTCAAAGCAGATCGCCGGAGCGCTTACGAAAGTCTTGGTCTCGACTTGCGCGACGCCATGATCCGCGAATGGACGGGTGGCGTCGAGTCATTCGCAACCGAGGGGGCTGCGGGTGCCGGCCGTTTTGCACAAGGACGCGGGCGGAGCGGGGATTTCGCGAATGTTTGATCGCGTGTCCCGGATGCGGTGCAGCGCGAAGCGATGCACCGCATCCGGGACCGTTCAAAGCTGAGTGTTCGGGGCGATCCCGGGTCTGCAGCGCACCACTTCGTGCTGCGCTGCGCCCGGGATACGGGCTGCTCACCAATACGGCTTGATCTGCGTGCAGTGGCGGAATGCCCGGTCGGCGGAGTCCAACACCTCTGCCAAGCGGGCTTGTTCATGCCCCGACAGAAGTCCGGCCGCGAACGCCGTCTTTCCTCCGCCGTTGTGTCGGGCCGGCTCGGCGGCGAGATCGCTGGTGAGGTGCTGATGCACCGTGATGTCGTTGAGCTCGCCCAGGCAATCCTGAACCGGCTTCAGGCGCTTGAGGAATGCCTTATGTCTGCGGACGGATTTTCCACCTGGGAATACGTCGGCAAAGAACTCGGACGCGTAGCGGATTTTCTTGACGGCGATGCGCAGCTTGTGCCGGCGGCGGGGATCAAGGTCGCGCAGCTTGCGGCCGCGCTTGAGTATCTTCTTCCAGCGCCGCTCGAGCTCGGCGGCGGCAAATCGTTCAATCGCCGTCTCGCGCTCGAGCCGCCGCAACGGATCGTCGATGCTCAACCATTCACCGACTTCAATCCAGGCCGCAAGGTCGATCAACAACATGCGAAACCGCGCTGACTCGACGGCAGCCCGCGCCCGACGGAACGCACGCTGGCGTCGTTGCGCAAGCTCATCCTCGAGTGCAGGCAATCCGTCCAGCTCGGCGTCGGCGGCGAGGGCATGCGCTTCCTTGGAGGTGGCGTCCGCGCGCGCCCACAGAACGTCCATTTCGCGTGCCGGTCCGAACTCGGAGGTGATCCACTTAAGCTCGTTCTTGATCGTGTCGGTTTGCTGGTCGCGAATGATTTCGGCGAACAACGACATTGCGGCGCGCACCCGGCGCAGCGCGACGCGCGCCTGGTGCAACGCTTCTGAATCGCCTTTGCGCAGGGCCGGCAAATTGTCCACCAATTGGGCGAGGCAGGCGCGTCCGATGGTCTGAAAGGCTTGGCCGGTTGGCATATCGCGCAGCAGGACAACGGGCGCGGCCTTGACGGCGCTTAATTCGTCACCGCTGAGGAGGTGGTATCCACGTTCGGCCTTACTGGCGAGGCTCAGCTCGACCGGCGCCGTCTCGGCAAGCGTCTTGGCGAGTTTAAACAAGTCATCAGGCTGGCCACGCTTGAGCTCAAGCTCAATCTCGCACAATGTCGTAGCGTCTCGCCCGGTGTCGATCTCGCCTTGATCCAAAGCGACCTCGATCAGGCTCTCGCCGAGCTTGATCGGGTAGACTGTGCGTGTAACGCGCGTCTCGAAAACCGGTCTGATGCCGCGCTGGATCTTCTTGTTGCTCAATATCTTTGCGGCGGGCGTGTCCTGAGCGGCCTCAAGATCGGGCGTGTCGGAATGTATCTCGCGTTCCCACTCGCCGCGCGTGCTAACCGAGCATCCGTTCTCCGCTTTGATGGTCTGCAAGCGGTGACGTCCGTCGCGACGTACCCGCAGGGAAACGCCACGTTTGTGTAAATCGAAGTTGTCGGTATCAAAATAGACCGACACGAGCTGCGTCGCTTTTGCGACGCGGCCGGGCTTCGCCGAAAGGGTGCGCTTGAGCTGGGGCCACGCGTCGGGCGGCGTGGTCAGCTTGATCTCGATTTCGCGAGGAGTGTCCATGGTTCCAGGCCTGCGTCGGTTCGGCAGACACCAATGCACGGCGCAGGGCATGGTTTCTTGAGCGAGCGCAAAGGAGCCGAGGGTGAAGATTGTCGCAGGCGGTCAAACCGGGGTTGATCGCGCGGCGCTGGATGTCGCGGTGGCGCGCGGGATTGATTACGGCGAGTGGTGTCCCCGTGGTGGCTGGGCGGAAGATTTTTCCGACCCGCCGGGGGTACTGGCAAAATTTCCGCTGCTCCGAGAGACGCCACTCGCTGATCCGGCGCAGCGCACGGCGTGGAACATCCGCGATAGCGACGTCGTGGTGATCCTGGTCGGCGATGCGGGGACGAGCGTGTCTGCCGGGACGATGCTGGCCAGGCAATTGGCGGAAGGCCAAGGCAAGCCGACCCTGGTCGTTGATCTCAGCCAGGCTGATGCGGTGGCCGACGCAAGCGAATGGCTGGCAGCGCAAGGCTCCCGGTTCGGGGCGGGGCTGCGCCTCGGTATTGGCGGACCGCGTGAAAGCGAAGCACCCGGGATCTACGACCGGGCTTACACCTTTCTCAGCGCGCTGTTCAGGTCGCTACGCACAGGTTAGGGAAATTGGTGCGGATCGCCTGGAGCAGTGCATGCTTGAATTGCGAACGTTATTTTTCGAAGATCTTTCGGTCGGTATGACCGAGACAGAGTATTGCCGCAGGGAAAGCCGCACAAGAGCGCACATGTAACGGACGGTCGTAAATAGCGAGAAATCTCTCGGTTTTCCGGCATACCATACGCAATGCATACGACACATAAGAGGCGGCTTTCATGGTCCCCATACGGTCCCCAAAATTGACCCAGGTGTTCTTGATCGCGAGTCATTGCCGCCCGGCAAAATCGATCACTTCGTCTGGGACTCCGAGATCCCCGGGTTCGGCCTGCGACTAAGCAAGCGGCGGATCACGGACTTCGTCTTCTGGTATCGTGTTGGCCCGCGCGTCGCAAAATGAACTTGGGCGCAGCGACGGCCACAACGGCAGAGGCGCGGAGGGCAGGGGCGCTGCATGCCGAAGTTAAACTGGGTCGAGACCCAGCGGGCGAGAAGGCTGTAACTGCCACCAGGGCCGCAGAGACCGTTAGTAGTATGCTCCCCCGGTTTCTTGCACGGCAACGGTCCGGCTACGCCCACGCGCTTACATCGAGGTTGTGAGGCATCTGGAGGTTCACGCCGGCCGTCTGCACTCGCACCCCCTGGCGGGCGTCACTCGGAGAGACGTTGCCGCAGCGCTCTCGGCCCTTGAGGTTGATCTGAGTGGCGCGACCGTCAACCGCGTGCGCACCAGTCTCTCTTCATTTTTTATGTGGTGTATCAGGGAAGGGGTGATCGATTCAAACCCAGCTGCGTTCACTGATCGGCGCCTCGAGATCTCACGCGACCGCGTCCTGACAGAAGATGAATTGCGAACCATATGGCGCGCGCTCCGGACAACGCTTACGGCGACATCGTGCGGCTAATCATTCTGACCGGCGCGCGCGTGACGAGATCGGCGCCCTGATGTGGTCGGAAACCGACCTGAGCTCGGCAACAATCACACTGCCCCCAACCCGAACCAAAACCAAACGTACACACGACATACCGTTGAGCCCTCGGGCGCTCGCGATACTAGCCGGCAAGCCGCGGCTGCGGATGGATGATGGCAGGGCTCGAGTGACCACGTGTTCACGCGAAGCGATCGGGGATATCTGGGCTGGAGCGGGGATAAGACCGACCTAGACGCAAGAATCGCCGCCCACGGGGTCACCGATACAGCCCTGGGTGCTGCACGATTTTAGACGTGCTATAAGCACCGTGATGCACGAGCGGCTCGATGTCGATCCTCATATTGTGGAGGCCATACTCGGCCACGTCGGTCATCGAGCGGGGCGGCCGACGTATACAATAGGAGCATCTACGAACAACAAAAGCGCGCGGCGCTCGAGCGGTGGGGCAATCATGTCCAAACTGTGACAGAACGGTAGGGGCTCCGGGCTCGGATATTTGTTGTCGAACATTTGAATGCCAATTTGTGCATTGTTCAACGCCGGCGTGCGTCCGCTCGCTACGGCTCGGGTTATTTCTGCCTAGAGAAGCGACGCTTGCTGATTAAGAGGAGAAAAATCTTGACCCCGCAAGAAATCGTATATGTCGCCTCGTTTCAATCCAGGAAGCCGCTCAATTATTGTCGGTCTCCTGCGACACCGTCCGCCGACAATACAAAGATCGGTTTATCCGCGTCGAGCTACCGTCTCGCCGGGCCGCGGGACATCATCCCGGACGAAAGCGGGCGGGAATGAGCGCCAACTCATCCCGGCCCTTAACACCTTACTCCCTCCCGGAGATCAGAAGTGCTTTCGCGATTAATGCAAATCTGCATGTGAATCGCAATACGCGATTTTTTGATCTCCTCACATTGTGAACCAAGACCGCGCCCAACTCCGCGCCACGGATATTCGGCACGCCGAAGATTGCAGGAACCTACGATTATAAAGATCCTCGCGACCCATCAGACACTTTCGATCGGTTCGAGCGGCCCGATTACGAGCCGCGAGCAGAGGAATACGGATCCGCTGAGCGCGGTCGACCATTTACAGCGGCGGAGATCGAATACTTCGAATT
>CAVXDE010000022.1:0-132650 GCA_963760435.1 uncultured Alphaproteobacteria bacterium | reverse complement strand
TTTGAGGGGTCACATGCTGCGGACTCGAGCCGGCGCCCCCTGTCCGCACCCACTCCTGGCAATTCTCGCAATAGCAGGAGCCCTTATATCCGCGCAGATTGCGAGCGCCGCCGATTGCCCACATGGCCCACAAAATGCCGGATCAGTTGCCTCCGTGACCGATGGCCGCACCTTCGTCTTGGCTGACGGTCGCGCTGTGCGATTGGCGATGATTGAGGTACCCGCGCTGCCTCCTCCAAGCGCCGCACCGCAACCCCAAACGGCAGCTGGTGAGCGTAGCCGCAAAGCGCTTGAGGAGTTGGTCGGCGGACAGGATCTGCTGCTCGCGCAATTCGGGGCCGACCGGTTCGGACGCGTGCTCGCGCGCGCCTATCTTTCTGACAGCCGCGGACCCAAGGCTGTTGAAGCCAGCTTGCTTGCCGCCGGGCTTGCCTTTGTTTCGCCATACGCCGGGAACCACAACTGCGCGGCAGACCTGATTGCGGCCGAGCGCGCCGCACGCGGTGCCAAGCTTGGGCTCTGGGCGGATGCGGAATTTACAACCAGGAATGCCGATGACCCGGATGCTGTGCGCTTGGCGCGCGGCCGTTTCGCTATCGTCGAGGGCAAAGTCGTCTCCGTGCGCGAAAGCGGCGCAACCATCTATGTCAACTTCGGACCCCGGTGGGACCAGGATTTCACCGTCACGATATCAAAACGAAACGAGCGTCTGTTTGCCGGGAGCGGACTCATGCCAAAGTCGCTCGCGGGACGTAGGGTAAGGATTCGCGGCGTGGTCGAAGAGCGCGGGGGTCCCTGGATCGAGGCCATCCTGCCGGGGCAGATCGAAATCGTGGATCGTTGAGCCACCGCGATGAGCCTCCAGCACATCAAGCGCGCGCGTGTGTGGCTGAGCGCCATGGTGCTGGCGCTTGCGCTTTCGGCGTGCTCCAGCCTTGACCGAAGCGAGCATCAAATTCTGCTGCCGGGCCCACTGGGCCAGAGTGCGAACGATGATCCGGTCACGCGCGGACACAAGCGCATCCTCGCTGCGTACGGAGGGGCCTACGACAACCCGCGGCTCGAGGCCTTGCTCGACAAGACAGTCGAGCGGCTGGTGGCGGTTTCCGAACGGCCGGACCTCAAATACAAAGTCACGATCCTCAACTCGCCCGCCATCAACGCGTTTGCCTTGCCGACCGGGCAGCTCTACGTCACGCGCGGCGTGATCACGTTGGCCAGCGACACATCCGAACTGGCCTCCGTCATGGCGCACGAAATGGCGCATGTGATCGCCGACCACGCGTCGATGCGTGCCGATCAGGCGCGCCAGGCGGAGATCGCAAGCCGCGTGGTGAGCGATGTTCTCAGCGACCCGTCGGTCGGCGCGCTCGCGCTGGCCAAATCAAAGATTGCACTGGCGAGCTTCTCGCGCGGCCAGGAACTCGAAGCCGATGGCATTGGCATCGGGATCGCGACGCGCGCCGGCTATGATCCCTATGGGGCTGTCCGCTTTCTCATTGCCATGGGCCACAACGCTGATCTCAAAGCCGGCCTCAACGGCTCGGACAAGCACGGCGTCGAACTGCTGGCGACCCATCCGGCCACCCCTGAACGCATCAAAACCGCACAACTCAATGCCCGCCAATTTGCGGCCCAGGGAGGAGGCGAGCGCGACAAAGACGAGTATCTCAGCGCGCTCGACGGCTTGATCTACGGCGACGATCCGAGCGAGGGATTTGCCCGCGGGCGCCGCTTTCTACACCCGCGGTTCGGGTTCACCTTTGTGGTGCCGGACGGATTCAGCATCGACAACACGGCGCAGGCGATCCTCGCGGTCAAGGACGGCGGCGCCGAAGCCCTGCGCGTCGACCGGGTGAGCGTCCCGGCTGATCAAACGCTTGGCGCTTATCTCACCTCAGGTTGGATCGAGAATCCGGACCCGACCTCAGTGCGGGACCTGACCATCAGCGGATTTCCGGCAACCACGGCGACCGCCAAAGGGGAAGAGTGGACGTATCGGCTTTACGCCGTGCGCTTCGGTGGCGACGTCATGCGCTTCATCTATACGGCAAAGCACATGACGCCGGCCGTCGATCAGACATTTCGAACGTCAATCGAGTCATTCCGCCGCCTCAGCGTCGCGGAGATTGAGCAGGCCAGGCCCTTGCGGCTGAAGATTGTGACGGTCCGGCCCGGGGATACGATCGAGTCCATGGCCCAGCACCACATGGCCAGCCTCGATCATCCCGTCGAGCGCTTCCGTTTGCTCAACGGGCTTGGGCCCACCGACGCAATCAAACCCGGAGAGCGGGTCAAGATCGTCGCGGAATAGAGCGTGTCCCGCAAACAGCCTGCCCCGCACTGGAGGATGATCCCGAAAAGCGGATACCGGTTTTCGGAAAAGATGATGCTCAAACAAAAGGACAGAGCCGCAAAAACAAAGGCCCGGCAGTGCCGGGCCTTGTCACGCATAAGTGTCGGGAGATTGATCAGGCTGCTTCTTCTTCGACGACCTCGTCGGCCTTCGGACCTCCACGGCGGGGGCCTTTGGCGAGAGCGGCCTCGATCTCCTTGATGGCCTCAGTTTCCGTAATCCGCTGCACAGCGGAGATTTCACGCGACAGACGGTCGAGCGCGGCCTCGTAAAGCTGGCGCTCGCTGTAGGACTGCTCAGGCTGGGTGTCCGAGCGATAGAGATCCCGCACGACCTCGGAAATCGCAACGATATTGCCCGAGTTGATCTTGGCTTCGTATTCCTGGGCGCGGCGCGACCACATGGTACGCTTGATCCGCGCACGCCCCTTGAGCGTCTCAAGAGCGCGCTTAACCATCGGCTCCTCAGCGAGCTTGCGCATCCCGACCGCCGCAACCTTGGTGGTGGGCACCCGCAAAGTCATCTTGTCCTTCACGAAGTTGATGACAAAAAGCTCAAGCTTGAGCCCTGCCACCTCCTGATCTTCGATCGCCACGATCTGACCCACCCCATGGGCCGGGTAAACGATGAACTCGTTGGTCTTGAACCCTTGCCGCTGGGTCGTCTTTTTTACGGTCATTCCCTGCGCAACTCCTTGGCCTCCCGGCCTAGGGCCGATCGGCTTTGTGACGGAAGCCCCTCGCCGGCTACCCGTGCGAGAAGCGTTTGAAGTCCTGCGGCGCGCGGCCGAGGATACCTTGATGGTCTTTTTGGACTTGTGACGCGTTTTGCCTGCCACTGTGACTCGCGTGCTGTGCGCACGCCCCTATTTAGACGGTTCCTCGGTAAAGCCCCCGTAAAAAATATGCTCCCCGGAGGGGAGCTGTCGGAGGTATTTGTGATTGTTGTTCATTCGCCGCGAATATAGCACATTTTCGGCTGAATTCAATGGTTTGCGGCGCGCAAATGGGGCGAACTTGCTACACTTCCGTATATGATCTCCCTGTGACAAATTGTACGTGAGGCTAATCTAGTCGCCGCCGCCGGGCTCCGGGGAAAAAAATTTCTCGAATTTGTTGGGCACCGCGTCGAACTCCTTGGCGTCCGCGGGCGGCTCCTTCTTCACCGTGATATTCGGCCAGGACTTGGCGAACTCAGCGTTGATCTCAAGCCATTTCTCGAGGCCCGGCTCGGTATCCGGCTTGATAGCCTCGACCGGACATTCCGGCTCGCACACCCCGCAATCGATGCACTCGTCGGGGTGAATGACCAGCATGTTCTCACCCTCGTAGAAGCAGTCGACGGGGCATACCTCCACGCAGTCCATATACTTGCACTTGATGCAGCTCTCGTTGACGACGTAAGTCATTGCCAGCTCCGGCCGCCGAAACACGACCATTTCGGGTTGCCCACCGCGTGCGCTGAGAAGGTGACCCTCGGTCGGCCCGAGGGTGGCTTACGATTGCCGACCAGAACACGCGAAAAACCGAACCAATTGACAGGAATTGGCCCGATCACGTGAGTGTGGCTGTAACGTAAGGATGCGGCGCGTGCAAGAGAAGCGCCGTGATCAACAATTGCCGGCTGACTCGCGCGTTGCCGGTGTCGATGACAGGTCTTCGTAGAGGGTCCGTGCGAGTTCCGCCCCGCCGCGCCGCTCGACAAACCGCAAAACCCTGAGGATGCGCACCCCCTGGTCGAGGGCAATGGTCAGCACGTCGCCCGGCTTCACGGCCCGGCTCGCCGCCTCAACGCGCACCCCATTGCGTCGCACAAGTCCGGAGTTCGCCAATTCCATCGCGGCTGTCCGCGTGCGCACGACCCGCGCGTGCCAGAGCCACTTGTCGATGCGCTGCTGGGTCTCGGGCAAGGCTACCCAGAACACCCAGGTTGGCGCGCCGGTTGCCGCATCAATGCCGATCCTTGGCTTCCGCTTCGAGCTGCGCCTTGAGGGCCGCCAGTTTGGCAAACGGGGAATCCGGATCGGGCTCCTTGCCGCGCCGATCGCGTCCCGCCTCCCAGACCCGCGGCGGCCGATCTTCGTCGCGCCGATCCCGGCGGCGATCCCGATCCCGCCCTTCGCGCCGCCCCTCGTGGCTGCGACCAGCTGCCCGATCTGTTGCATCGCGCGGCTTGCGCCGGTCCTCGCGATCGCGGCGGGGCTCTTCACGATGGGCTGGCGAGGACGGCGCCGCCGTGGCGGCCTGCTCCTGAGAGGGTGCTTGAGCTTGCGCCGGCGCATCGGCCGGTCGTTTGTCGCGCGCTGGCCGCCGCCGCCGCGGCCTTCGCTCCTCCGATCGGCCTGGCCGCCAGACCTCGATGAATTCCGGCTCGGCCGCGGCCGCCGCCTCGGGGGTCGCCGCGCTCAATGCCTCGGCCTCCGCCGGCCGTTCAGCTGCATCGAGCACTGCCTCCTCGGCCTGCGGCTCGACCGCAACTGCCTGTTCTGCCGAAGTCTCGTCGGCTGTCGGGGCGAGCTCGGAAGTTTGCGATTCAACCGCTGCGTCCTGCTCGGACTCGGGCTCGGCCGTGCCCGGTTCAACCACAACGTCGCTTGCAGCTTCAACAGGTTCGGATTGAGCCGTTATAGCCGGGTCGTCAGCCGTTGCAGAGGAAGCGGTGTCCGGCTCCGCGAGCGCTTGCTCGACAGCGCTCACCTCAGCGGAATGAACCTCAGCGGGCGACGCCTCGACAGGCCGCGGGCGCCGGTCCAGGCGATAGCCAAGGGCACGCAGGATCGAGCCAAAATCCTCACCCGACGAACCCGTGAGCGACGTCATGGCCTGGGTAACCGTGAACCCACGCCCGTCAAACGCTCCGGCTGGTTTCGGGGTGACACCGTCTTTCCAAAGCAACGCAGGTCGGATCAGATCGGCGAGCCGCTCCAAGATATCGACGCGCACCGCGCGTTCCCCACACACACGATATCCGATGGTGCGGTAGAGCTGTTTGTTGGTGTCCTTGTCGACCCGGAATGATGTGCGGCCGCTAGCCGCGAGCCGCAGCAGATCATCCATTCCGGTGAGGTCGGGGCCGCCATTCTTGAGCGCCCACAATTGCGCGGCGAGCGCACGCGGACCCGGCTTGAGCAGCGCCGGCACATAGATGTGGTAGGCGCCGAAACGGACGCCATGCTTGCGCAAGGTCGCGCGCGCAGCTTGATCGAGGTTCTTGACGTCGTCGGCGACTTTGCCGCGCTCAAGCACCCCGAGGGCTTCGACGATCTGATAAGCGATGCCGCGGGCGAGGCCGGTGATGTCGTCAGCCGCACTCAGCACGAACAGCGGTGCCAAGGCCCGTTCGATGTGCGTGTGGGTCCACAGGTCGAGCCGCGTCTGCACCGCTTCTTGCGCGGCACCAGTCAAATGCTCGTCGGCAAGGATGCGCACCCGCGGACGCAGCAGATTATCGCCCGCCGTGAGCTTCGCGACCGCATCGCCAATCCAGCGAATGGTCCCATCCGCGGCAAGGACAAACTGCGAATCCGGCGCATGCGCGAGGCGCGTGGCACGCGCCTCGATCTCGCCCGCCAGGGCTTTCTGCGCCGCGCCCGACAGCGCCTTCGCTTCCGATCCGCCCGCCGACGCATCGGGAGCGAAGCGAAAGCCCTCCAATCGCCCGATGACATGGCCTTCAACGATCACGTCACCGGTCTTGCTGATTTCGGTTTCCAGCATCGCGTTCTCTTTGAGGCGTCGCATCAACACACTGGTGCGACGATCAACGAAGCGCTCCGCCAAGCGCTCGTGCAGGGCGTCCGATAGCTTATCTTCCACCCCGCGGGCAACGCCCTGCCAGTGCTCCGGATCTTTGAGCCAATCGGGACGGTTCGCCGCAAAGGTCCAAGTCCTGATGTGCGCGATACGCGTCGATAATGTGTCGATGCCACCATCGGTGCGATCCGCTTGTGCGATCTGCTGTGAAAACCAGTCGTCGGGAATGTTACCGTCCCGGATGAGAAAACCATAGAGCGTCGTGACGAGCTCTGCGTGCGCGGCCGGTGAGATCTTGCGGTAGTCGGGGACCTGGCAAACTTCCCAGAGGCGCTCAATCGCTGCGCGTGTCGTGGCGATTGCGCGTATGTCTTCGTCGCGCCCCGCATGTTCGAGCACAACAATATCTTCCGCCATCGGCGCGCGCGTGAGCCCCGGCAGCGCCGGATTCGTCGTCAACGACGCCGTGAGCGCGCCGATCGAGGAAAAATCAAGATCGTTGCTGCGCCATTGCAGCACGCGAACCGGGTCGAATGCGTGCGCTTCCAGCGCTTGCACCAGCTCGTGTTCAAATGGCGGACAGCGTCCGGTGCTGCCGAACGTGCCGTCGCGCGTCGCGCGGCCGGCACGGCCCGCGATCTGCGCAAACTCAATCGGATTGAGCTTGCGATATTGATAGCCATCGAACTTGCGATCCGATGCAAACGCGACGTGGTCTACATCCAGATTAAGACCCATCCCGATCGCGTCGGTGGCGACCAGATAATCGACGTCTCCCGATTGATACAATGCGACCTGCGCATTGCGGGTGCGCGGCGAAAGCGCCCCGAGCACGACGGCTGCGCCGCCCCGCTGGCGCCGGATGAGTTCCGCGATCGCGTACACTTCTTCGGTCGAAAACGCGACGATCGCGGACCGCCGCGGCAGACGCGTGATTTTTTTGTCGCCCGCAAAGCTCAGCGTCGACAGCCGCGGCCGGCTCAACACATTGGCGCCGGGAAGCAGCTTGTCGACCATCGGCCGCATGGTGGCGGCCCCGAGAATCAGCGTTTCCTCGCGCCCGCGCCGATTGAGAATCCGGTCCGTGAATACATGTCCGCGCTCGAGATCAGCGGCGAGCTGAATCTCATCGACAGCGAGGAAGGCCACGTCGAGATCGCGTGGCATTGCTTCAACGGTCGCGACCCAGTAGCGCGCGTGAGGCGGCTTGATCTTTTCTTCACCGGTGATCAGCGCGACAGCGTCGCTGCCAACGCGTTCGATACACTTGTTGTAGACCTCGCGCGCGAGAAGGCGCAGCGGCAAACCGATGAGGCCCGAGCTGTGCGCCAGCATCCGCTCGATGGCGAGATGGGTCTTACCGGTATTGGTCGGCCCGAGCACCGCAGTGACGCCTGCGCCGCGCGCGCGTGGATCACGGATCGGCGTTGCAGCGGAAAGAGAGAGTGCCATTCAATGTCCTGGCGCGGTTGCCGGCTGATGGGCAAGCCCGCAGTGCCCGATGAGCTTACAGTGGTGATACTCGGGGATCGTGGATCATCCGCGCATTAACGTTGTGAACGAGCTTCGAACGAATCGCGTTCGAATCGCGGACCTATGTTCTGTCCGGATTCGTTCACGGCGACAGCTCGCGTCTCCGAGCGCCAACACCACAACATAAGGGGGCAAGGTGGATCCTGCGAGGTGAAAAAACATGATCAATCCTTAATGCGCGCGGGTTTCCCCCGAGCCAAGTTTTGTCGTTAGCCCGAACTCGGACGGGAAACCAGAACCCCGCGATGCAAGCAGCACGATCGCACGAGCACGCGACAGGCAAATAAACGCCGCAAAACCTGAATGTTCTGGTTTTTAGAACGAGTCTCGAACGAATCGCGCCCGAATCGCTGACTCCTGCTCGTACTCATTCGTTCACGGCCACATGTGGCGGACATCTACGATCTCTCACGCTAAATGCAGTGTATTCTCGGTCCCAACGCGCTTTCGTACAGGCAATGTTCAGCGCGCCGGTGCGACTCCACGAGCTGGAAGCGGAGTCAATACGTCACCTGCGATTCCCGCCGAAATTTGTGTCCTGCTTACTGACCGAGCTTGGTCGGCGTGACATTGGGCTGCTGACTGGCAATGAATTGAGTCGCCTGCAGCACGCCGGTCCCGAGTGGAGTCGGCAGCTTGAACCAAAACGGCACGAGCACGCGCGTTCCCCCGATGGGGGCCAACGCCACTTCCATATCGCGTTGCGCTATCAGGTATTTAAGCGCGGCGCGCTCGGGACGATAACCGGCGATCGGGCGGAAATAGATCGCGCACACCACCACGGGTCCTTCATAGCTCTTGTCCAGCTTCACCCGTTCCATGCGCTTATAGGCCAACTGCAGGTCGTACCGCATGCGGCCATCGAAGATCGAGACCGTGCGCCCGCACGCTTGCGGGCTGATCGGATCGGCATTTCCGGGCATGCGCAGGAGCGACGCGCTCATCGGATCCGTCACCCCACGCAGGTGCGCCTCGGTCACCGGAATTCGGTCCGGTCCGGGCGGCGGCGGTTGAGGCACAATCGAGAACTCCTTGACGTTGCCGCCGGCGATCAGCATGCGCAGGGTGTCGGTTTCGCCGTCCTGGGTGATCGTCGCCGCATAGTTTCCCGGCGCCAGGCGCCCGTGCACGATGGCGCCCCGCACCGCACTTGTGCCTGCCCCCGTCGAGAATATGCGCAGTAGACCGGTGGTGGCCCCGCTCGCGGCGGCCGTATACTGGTCGTCGGTGATTTCGATGACCCAGTTGCCTTTGCCGATGGTCACTCCGGCAAAAGTGACAACGAAATGCGCGTCGAGCTTCGCCTGCGCGCAGGCGAATTGAGGCGCCAGCGCAAGCGCGGCCGACAACAGCGCACTGCGAATGGACGGCATTGGGCCTGTCTCGGGGCCGATTAAGTCCTTTGTGTGATAGCCGTCGGCGGACGTGGCATCGCCCAACGAGGACATTAGGATGGCCCCGATTTCCTCTCTTCTTGACGCTGGCGGCCCCGGTCTCTATACGTCCCCGGTCCAATAAATCCCGATACTCATTTGGCCCCGCTCGGCGCGGGCCAGGGTCTGTTGACAAGAGGTTTGCCATGTCGCGGCGGTGCGAATTGACGGGCAAGGGTGCGCAAGTCGGCCACCGCGTCAGTCACTCCAACATAAAGACGAAACGTCGGTTTCTGCCCAACCTGTTCAACGTCACGATGATTTCCGAGGCGCTGGGGCGGTCGGTGAAGCTGCGGGTATCGGCCAATGCCATCAAGTCGGTTGACCATCGTGGCGGGCTCGACGCTTTCCTGCTGAAAGCGAAGGATGACGAGCTTTCGAGCAAGGCATTGGATATCAAGCGGCAGCTGGTGAAGAAGCGGGCCGAGGCGGCCTAGCTCATTGCGGGGCTACTCTCCGATCAGGGCGAACTGCAGCAGGATCGTGCGCTGCAGCAGCGAGAAATTGTCGTCTGAGACCATGGTGAGCAGGACCTCCCCGGCGCTGCTGCGGTGAACGCTCAATCCCTCCATATTGTCGATCTGATACCCCATATCGGCCGTCAGTATCTCTTCGCCGTCGACCACTGCGCCGGGGGCAAGTGTCTGAAGTGGTATGCGCCGGAGACGCATCGCTATCCCGGTGCTCCAACTGAAGCGGCGCTCCAACAATATGAGATTGCGATCCGGTAAAACCGCGCAATCACTGATATCGAAGTCGTTGTGGCGCGCGACGCTGAACTCGCCAGGTGTTTTGCCCCCGATCAGAAAACCACGAATGTTTCCGGCACTGTCGAGGCCTCGCTCCGAGATCGCAACAAGCGTGCCTCCGCCTGGCATCGATCGCGGAATAAATTCGAGACACTCAAGCCCACGATTATTCGGCAGGCTGCCGATGCCGGCCGGAACCGCGATCGACTGACCGCGCGCCAGCAAACCGGAACGCCCGTAGTCGAGCCGCACAATCCGATTGACGCGTTCGATGCCCACATAGAGCGTGTCGCCATCGATAGCGATCGACTCGGTGTCGTACCAACCACGCGCGGCGAGTGGACGGCCGTCCGGCCCGAGGATCGGCGCCATCTCCGCATCATCAATGCCAATCGGGCGACCGTTGGCATAAGCGATACGCCCCTTAAGCCAACGTCCCTTGTCGCTCAGGGAGATGAAATTTGCGCCGTCCGCAAACAACCGCAAGGCAGAGAGGCCGCCAAAAGCTTTGTAGGATGACGTTAGCTGCAATCCCCCCCGGAACTCGAGCGGCCCGAAGCGAACGCGGCCCCGTTCGCCGGGTTGAAAAGCATCGATCGGCTCCGCCTTGATTTGAATGCGAACGGGACCGTTGTCGGTCGGCCGATCGGTCTGGGCAAGCGCCGGCAGCAGCAACAGCACAGCTAGGAGCGCACTCGCAATCGCGAGAGCTGTCCGCGCGAGCAAACTCAAGCGTGCAGCCTTCGCACGGGCCGCCGGCGCGGGGGAGCTGCCTGCTCATCAAACAATTCGGCGAGCTTCTCGGTCATGACGCCGCCGAGTTCCTCCGCGTCCACGATAGTCACCGCGCGCCGATAGTAGCGCGTGACGTCGTGGCCGATACCGATCGCAATCAACTCGACCGGAGAGCGCTGCTCGATCTCCTCGATCACCCAGCGCAGATGCCGTTCCAGATAGTTGCCGGGGTTGACCGATAAGGTGGAGTCATCAACTGGAGCGCCATCGGAGATCATCATCAGGATCTTGCGCTGCTCCGAGCGCGCGAGCAGACGCTTGTGCGCCCAATCGAGTGCCTCGCCGTCGATGTTCTCCTTGAGCAAGCCCTCGCGCATCATCAAACCGAGATTCTTGCGCGCGCGCCGCCAGGGAGCATCGGCGGATTTGTAGATGATATGCCGCAAATCATTCAGCCGCCCGGGATTGGGTGGCTTCCCGGCGGCGAGCCAGGACTCGCGTGATTGACCGCCCTTCCAGGCGCGCGTGGTGAACCCCAGAATTTCGACCTTGACCCCGCAGCGTTCCAGCGTGCGCGCCAGAATATCGGCGCACGTGGCCGCCACCGTGATGGGGCGTCCACGCATGGAACCGGAGTTGTCCAGCAGCAGCGTAACGACCGTGTCGCGGAAGGTGGTGTCCTTCTCCCATTTGAATGACAGCGGGTGCAGCGGGTCAACGACCACGCGCGATAGCCGTGCCGGATCGAGCACACCCTCCTCAAGGTCGAACTCCCAGGATCGGTTCTGCTGCGCCATCAGCCGTCGCTGCAGTCGATTGGCGAGACGCGACACGACGCCCTGCAGATGTGCCAGCTGCTTATCCAGATATCCGCGCAGGCGGTCGAGCTCCTCCGGATCACAGAGGTCCTCGGCCCCAACGCTCTCGTCGAAGCGCGGCGTGAACGGCTTGTAGTCCGGTCCACGCGGCTCGTTCATGCCGTGCTGGCGCGGCCGCCAGGGCTCAGCCGAGTTCTCGTCGTCGCCCATTTCGGCATCGTCGGGCATGTCAGTGGCCGGGGCATCCATCGCCTCTTCGGCGGTGTCGGGCCGATCCTCCGCGGACGCTCTCGCGTCCTCCGCGCTCATGCGCTCGGCGTCATCCGACTCCGCCGCTTCGCCGTCCTGACCTTGCTGATCTTCGCTGCCGTTTTCGCCTTCGTCGTCTTCGCTTTCCTCATCATCGCGCGCGCGTTCATCGCCCATGTCGAGCGAGTCGAGGAGATCGTGCACCACATCGCCGAAGCGGCGCTGCTGCTCGACCAGCCGCTCCAGCCGATCGAGCGCACGGCCGGCACGCTCTTCAACAAATGGACGCCAGAGATCGACGAGCCGCTTGGCGGCGGGGGGCGGAGCCTGGCCGGTCAGCCGTTCGCGCACCATCAGGGCGACGGCCTCCTCGAGTGGAGCGTCGGCCCGGTCGGTGACCTCATCGAATTTGCCGCGATGAAATTTGTCGTTGAGCATCGCGGTGAGATTCTGCGCGACACCATGCATGCGCCGTGCACCAATCGCCTCTACGCGGGCTTGCTCGACGGCCTCAAAGACCGCGCGCGCCTGTTGTCCTCCCGGCATCAGCTTGCGATGGACAGCTGCATCGTGGCAGGCAAGACGCAGCGCGATCGAATCGGCGTGGCCACGCACAATCGCTGCATCTTCACGCGACAGGCGACGCGGCGGCTCGGGCAGCCGTGCCTTGCCGCCGGCAAGGCCGGGTCGTTCCGCCGCAAAGGCGACTTCCACATCCGGATGTCGCGCGATGGCCCGCAAGCAGCTCGTCACCGCGCGTTTGAACGGTTCAGTCGGTGCTTCCTTGGCTGGCGTTTTCGGCTTGATGTTGGAAGACATGGAACAATCTCACGCCGCGCGTGACGCCCCTCAGCTCAGCGCAACGTTGACCGAACTCTCCGGAAGTTCCTGACCGAAACAGCGCTGATAGAACTCAGCGACGATCGGGCGCTCGAGCTCGTCGCATTTGTTCACGAACGTGACGCGGAAAGCAAAGCCGACATCCTTGAAGATGTCGGCATTTTCCGCCCAGGTGATGACAGTGCGCGGACTCATCACTGTCGATAGATCTCCATTCATGAAGGCATTGCGCGTGAGATCGGCAACTCGCACCATCTTGTTGACGATGTCGCGGCCCTGGTCGGAACGATAGTGCTTCGCCTTGGCGAGCACGATCTCAACCTCCTTGTCATGCGGCAGATAGTTGAGCGTCGTCACGATGGACCAGCGGTCCATCTGGCCTTGGTTGATCTGCTGCGTGCCGTGATAGAGCCCCGTGGTGTCACCGAGCCCGACCGTATTGGCGGTCGCGAACAGCCGGAACGCCGGATGCGGCCGGATGACTTTGTTCTGGTCGAGCAGTGTGAGTTTGCCCGATGCCTCCAACACCCGCTGGATCACGAACATCACGTCCGGCCGTCCGGCGTCGTATTCGTCGAAGCAGATGGCGATGTTGTGCTGGAGCGCCCAGGGCAGGATTCCCTCGCGGAACTCGGTCACCTGCTGATTGTCCCTGATGACAATCGCGTCCTTGCCGATCAGGTCGATACGGCTGATATGACTGTCGAGGTTGACGCGCACGCATGGCCAATTGAGCCTGGCTGCGACCTGCTCGATATGCGTGGACTTGCCGGTCCCATGATATCCGGTGACGATGACCCGGCGATTGCGAGCGAAGCCAGCCAAGATGGCGAGGGTCGTGGCGCGGTCGAACCGGTAATCGGGATCGAGGTCCGGCACGTGCTCATCGGCCTCCGAATAGGCCGGCACCTCCATGTCGCTGTCGATTCCAAAGACCTGTCGAATCGACACCTTCATGTCGGGCAGCCCGGCCACGGCTTCAGTTGCGGTCGTCATGGATCCTCCACAACCTCGGAGTCCGTCCGAGGCGCGAATCGTGTTGGCGGAGCGGGTCGGAACAAGTCAACTTAGCAGAACTATATGCGCCCGCGAAAGCAGGCCTGAGGATAGCAAAATCGGCCTCGATTTCAGGCACTTGCCGCTGCCTGCTAACGCAGGCAACCCAGCCTTGCGGCGATTGCACGCCGCTCCGGCGCACGACTTCCCAGATGGCGTCGAAGCCGCCGGGGATCAAGGTCAAGACCGGCGCGTTTGCCTTACAAATCAGCAAAATCCCGTAGACTTCAGATAATTGTAGGCTTCAATGATCTCCCGCAGCTTGTCCTCGGAGGCGGTGCTGCCGCCGTTTGCGTCGGGATGGTGACGTTTCACCAGCGTCTTGAAGCGGGCCTTGATCTCCGCCCGGCTCGCATCTTCCTCCAAACTCAGTGCATGCAGGGCTTTGCGAGCCGCGTTATGCACGGTGCGGGTTTCGACCCGCTGCTGCTCGGCGCGCTTGCGGCCCGTGGCCCCGAACTCCTGCCCAACGTCGAATGGATCGGTTGCGTCGAAACCCGACATCCGTTCCCGCGCAGAGCGGCCGCCAGTCCCCATTTTCCACGTTGGCCGATGGCCGGTGATTGCATCTTTCTGATAGCGAGCAACCGCATCGTCGCTCATGCCCGCAAAAAAATTATAGGAATGATTGTACTCGCGCACATGATCGAGGCAGAAGCGCCAGTACTCGTGTTCCTTGCCACGGCCCTTGGGAGCGCGATGCGTGGCCGCATTGGCACAGCCCGTCCACTCGCAACCCGGGCATTGCGCGCGTACGCGCCGGTCCATGTCCGGTTTGACGCGAATACGGTCATAAATGGGCGAGTCGAATTTCATGGCTATACATTATGCGAACTTGGACGGCGTCCTCGCAATATTGACAAAAGCGGAATTCTTTGAGGCAGTTTCTGCACCGGCGAACGATCTTCGTTTTGCGCACGTCGTTTTTGCAAACCCGTGTCCAACCTGCATCATATGCACGGCAGGCTTTCTCCGGAACGCGCCCTGTCCTATCTAAAGATCATGATGAGAACCGCCGATACGATTGTCGAAAAGCTCAGCAAGGCCTTCGCGCCCGATGACTTGCGCGTGCTTGATGAGAGCGCTCAGCACGAGGGACACGCTGGCCACAGGCCGGGGGGCGAATCTCACTTCCGCATTTATATTGTGGCGCAAGCGTTCGAAGGGAAGTCCCGGCTTGAGCGGCACCGCTTGATCAACGACGTGCTCGCGACCGAATTGCGCGGCGGCATCCACGCGCTCGCAATCCATGCGTCCGCGCCTGGCGAGCAGGCGCGATAGAGTTCAGACTTGCTCGGGAACCGGTGTGACGCGCGGGCGATCCTCCGATGAAGGCTCAGCCGCCTCGCGCGGTCTACAGGCTTGCACGAACGCATCGATGATCCGCGCGAACCGAGCGGGTTCGAGTCCTTCTCGCACATAGATGCCCGACGCGGTTTTCGGGAACGGCGGAAGCTCGTGACGCCCCACGATCTTCATTTGGTTGGTGACGAGCCGTTCGGCGATTGTCATGACCCCTACGCCTGCCAGCATGGCCTCGATGCGTGCGTCGACCGAAGGGGCAACAAAGCGAATGACGTAAGGCCGCCCGGCTTTTTCAATCGCCTCGATCGTGTGCCGATCGGTGGGCGTCACGATCAACGGAATCGTTTCGCCGGGCGAAAACGAGACGCCGGGCGCGCAGACCCACACCCAGGGTTCGGTCCATTGGGTCACGACTTGGGCCGGGGGATCTAATGGACTGATGATGAAGGCGATGTCGAGATACCCGGCCGCCAATCGGCGTTTGAGCTCGTCCGAGCAATCGCAAAAGATCTGAATTTCCGTCCCGTCCTCGGCATCCCCCTCAATTCGCAACACGTCGGACAGGATTGCCGGCGAAAACACGAGCGGCAACCCGAGCCGAATGCACTGAACACGCCCCCCGCCCAGGGACAGGATCTGGTCGTTCATGGCCAGGATCCGCCGGGCATACTTCACGATCAACGCCCCGCGGTCGGTGAGGACCAGGGTCGATCCGGCCTTGCTGAATACCTCGGTACCGACGAGCTGCTTGAGCCGCCGCATTTGCGCGCTGATCGCGGGCTGCGTGAGCCGCAACGCCTGAGCCGCCTTTGAGAAGCTGCCTAGATCGACGGTTGCTACAACCGCACGGAGAAGCTCAATCGGAATGTTGCCGGTAGGAGGCCTGCGTTGCATGGACAGCTCCAATCCGTTCCTTGTACGTTCCTTGCTGACATCGCCTGATACCTATTCTAGGCCTGCAATGCTATTTATAGTTCATCATATTTCGTTATACCTCCCCTGCAGGCCCCCGCGGAGTTGCGACTTTAGTCGCGATTTCACGCAATCGTGAAAGCAGGTCTACGCTTTATGCTGGCCGACTAGACAACTTGCGGTCGAGGGGGGTGATCCGCAGGGCTGTTATGCGATTGCGGTTTTTGCGGAGCACATTGAACCGATACCCGTGGAACGTGAAATTCTGACCGGGTTCGGGAATGGAGCGTGCTTCATGGATCACGAGTCCCGCAATCGTGGTCGCGGCGGCGTCGGGCAGGTGCCAATCCAAGGCGCGGTTGAGATCCCGGATAGGTACCGCACCATCCACATTGACCGACCCGTCGGGCTGCGGTCGTACGCCGGGCAGGACGACTTCGTGCTCATCGGCGATATCGCCAACGATCTCTTCCAGAATGTCTTCGAGCGTCACCAGGCCCATGACTTCGCCATACTCGTCCACGACGAGGGCAAACGGGCTCTTGCGCCGCCGGAACGCGGCAAGCTGTTCCGAGAGCGGCCGCAGATCGGGAACGAACCACGGCGGCTTGGCGATCGCCTCAAGATCGATTTTCGCGGCGTCGCCATGGGCTGCCTCGAGCGCGCGCAGGATGTCACGTGCGTGCACGACGCCGATGATGTTTTCCGGACTGTCGCGCCAGAGCGGCACCCGTGACACTTTCTCGATCACGGTTTCAATGATCTCCTTGGGAGGGTCCTCGACATTGAAGGTGATCATCTCGGTCCGGTGGATCATCACGTCGCCGACCGTGAGGTCACGCAGGTCGAGCAGGCCGCCGAACATGTCGCGGTCGTGCTTTTCTACGCCGCCTTCGCGATGCAGGAGATCAAGCGCCCCGCGCAATTCCTCATGCGCCGGCAAAAGCGGCGCCGTCTCCCCGAGCACGAATCCGAAGCGCGCGAGCAGCCAACGAACGAGGTGTCCGATCCCATACAGGATCGGACCGAGCAGGTTGACCACGCTCAGCATCGGTCGCGCGACCAGAAGAGAAATCCGGTCGGGCACGTTGATCGCGACGGTCTTGGGCAAGATTTCGCAAAAGATCACGATCAGCACCGTCATCACGACCGTCGCATAGGCGACACCGACATCGCCAAACCAGCTCAGGAAAAGACCCGTTGCCAACGTCGAGCCGGCGATATTGGTTACGCTGTTGCCAATGAGCAGGGCCCCGATCAGTTGCTCACGATCGGCAAGAAGCTGATTGACCGTCGCGGCATCCGCATTGCCTTGGCTCTCCAGGCGAAGCATGGACGCGCGCGAAGACGCAGTCAGGGCCGTCTCGCTTCCGGAAAACACGGACGAGATCACGAGACAAAGCAGGACGGCGATAATGGTGATCAGATCAACGGTTGCCATTGGTTGCGGCTTACCCTGAACATCCGGCGCACCGGAGAGGGACTACAATTTTTGCAAGACCCTCGCTCGAATTTATCCGCGCTGCTCCGCCAGGAACGCGCGAACCTCGGCGGCATCGACGTCATTGCCCACGAATGTCTCGCCGATGCTGCGGGCGAGAATGAACGTGAGCTTGCCGCGTTTGACCTTCTTGTCCTGGGCGATGAGCTGCATCAGCGCATCCGTGTCCGGCACCCCGCCCGCAACATCAGCGAGACGGGTCGGCAAGCCAACGCTCACCAGGTGTCGCACCACCCGCTCGGCGTCGGCCGCAGAGACCAAACCTAATCGGGCTGAGAATGCAAAAGCGAGGCACATGCCGATCGCAATCGACTCGCCATGCAGCAGGCGTTGGGAAAATCCCGCCCCCGCCTCGAGCGCATGGCCGAAGGTATGTCCAAGATTGAGCAGCGCGCGTTCGCCGTTTTCGCGCTCGTCACGCGCGACGATCTCGGCCTTCATCCGGCAGCTTGTAGCGATCGCGTGTTCGCGGGCAGAACCGCCTGAGAACACGTCGCGCCAGTTTGCTTCAAGCCAAGCGAAGAACCCGGCGTCTCCCAGCAGCCCATATTTGGCCACCTCGGCATAGCCGGAGCGAAACTCGCGCGCGCTGAGCGTGTCGAGCACGGACGTATCGGCCACAACGAGGATCGGCTGATAGAACGCACCAATCAGGTTCTTGCCGTGCGGGGAATCGATCGCAGTCTTGCCGCCGACAGAGGAATCGACCTGCGCCAGCAAGCTCGTGGGTACTTGCACGTAGTCGATGCCGCGCCGAACCACCGCGGCGGCGAACCCGGCCAGATCGCCGACGACACCGCCCCCGAGGGCGACGACCACGTCGCCACGCTCGATCCGTGCCGCCAGCAGTGCATCGCAGACGCGCTCGAGGGTGGCGAAGCATTTTGATGACTCGCCCGGCGTCACAACGATCGCAGTGGTCGAGATCCCCGCTTGCGCCAGGGCGGATTGCGCCGCTGCGAGGTAATGGTGCGCGACGTTCTCGTCGGAAATCACCGCGGCCTTGGCCCCCGGTTTGAGGGCGCTCACCCGTTTGCCCAGTGATTCGAGGAGGCCGCGCCCGATGGCGATGTCATAGGACCGGTCACCAAGGGCGACCTGGACCAGGGTGTCAGTCTGACGCACCGGCGCGGTCATTGCGTTGCTCCAGCCAGCCGTTCGGCCAATCCGGCCATGATATCGGCGACGATAGCCTCGTGCGAAACATCCCGTGAGTGAATGGTCACGTCGGCCTCGGCATAAATCGGATAGCGCTCCTCAATGAGCCGTTGCAATGTGCGCTCGGGGTCATCCGTCCTGAGCAGCGGCCGATCCGAACGCCGCTTGATTCGCCGCAACAGCACGTCGAGATCGGCTTTGAGCCACACCGATATGCCGCGCGTGCGGATCAACTCCCGGGTTTGCGGATTGATAAAGGCGCCGCCACCGCTCGCCAATACCTGCGGCCCGCTTTCGAGCAGGCGCGCAATAACGCGCGCTTCACCGGACCTGAAATAGGGTTCGCCGTGGGCCTCGAATATCTCCGGGATGCTCATGCCAGCCGCAGATTCGATCGCGGCATCAGCATCCACGAACGGCAGATCGAGATCGCTTGCCAGCCGTCGCCCGATCGACGACTTGCCGGCGCCCATCATTCCCACCAGAACGATGGATCGGGTCCCCAGGTTGGCCAGAAGGGTGGCAATCTCCGGTGATTGCAGGGTTTTGACAGTAGTCTCCGACATGTAATCAACGTCACATAAAGGCTGTCCGCGTACAACCGGCTTTGCAGGCCCCCTTGCCACGGCGATCAAGCCATGGCCCTACTGTTGCGGGAGGGCGCGCAGGGGGCCCGAGGGCTGGAGGCAAGTCGTTGAACAAATTGGTCTTTTCTCCTTGGGCCGCACCACACGCGGCAACCGGGCAGGCCTGAGTCGGTCATGCCAAGCCTGTTCCGATTTCTGCTCGTTGTCGGCGTCGTGGCGGGCATTGGGTATGGGGTCATGTTCGTGCTGGCAAAATTCGTCAAACCCGCCACCCGCGAGATCACGGTGACGGTTCCCCCCGACCGTTTCTATAAGCAGCATTGACCGATGGCGGCGCGCAAAAGCCTGCCCGACGAACGTCTGATCGCGCTGTTTCTCGACATGCTGGCAGCGGAGCGCGGGGCAGGCGCGAACACGCTATCTGCCTATGCGCATGACCTCGAGGACCTTGGCGCGCACCTCACCGCGGCGAAGACATCAATTCCAGGCGCGACGACGGATGACCTGCGCGCTTATCTCGGAACTCTTGCGAGGCGCGGGCTGAAACCATCATCCGTGGCGCGCCGCTTATCGGCGCTACGCCAGCTCTACCGCTTTCTCTATGCGGAGGGGCACGCCACCGCCGACCCGGCCGCCGTGCTTGAGGGCCCGCGCCGCGGCCGCGCCTTGCCCAAAGTTCTGTCGATGCAAGACGTCGATCGCCTGCTCAGCTGCGCGCATGCGGCTGCTCGCGCGGACACCTCGCCAATCCGTCACCTGCGGGCTCTGCGGCTCGTGTGTCTCATCGAAGTCCTTTATGCCAGTGGGCTGCGCGTATCCGAATTGATCGCCCTGCCGGCTTCGGCCGCCCGCCGAGATGGGCGGATGCTGGTGATCCGCGGCAAGGGAGGGCGCGAGCAACTCGTACCCCTCAATACGGCCGCGCGCACCGCCATGCAGGCGTATCAGGACGCCATGTCGGAGCAAGACATCACCAGCAAATGGCTATTTCCATCTTTCGGGGAAAGCGGCCACCTCACCCGCCAGCATGCGGCGCGCGAGCTCAAGGATTTGGCGCTTGCCGCCGGTCTTGCGCCGGCCCGCGTCAGCCCGCACGTACTGCGGCACGCCTTCGCCAGTCACTTGCTGCAAAACGGGGCCGATCTGCGGGTCGTGCAAACCCTGCTCGGCCATGCCGATATCTCCACGACCCAGATCTATACTCATGTGCTTGAGGAGCGCTTGAAGACAATGGTTCGCGACCTGCACCCACTCGCTGATCCGCAATAGAGTTAAGAGAGGTCATGCGCAGCTATCTCGATTTTGAGAAAGGCGTGGCCGAGCTCGAGGCCAAAGTCGAGGAGCTGCGCGCGCTTGCCGACGGCGACAATACGGTCGGCATCGGCGACGAAATCTCCCGCCTCGAATCCAAGGCGGCGGACGCGCTCGAACAGCTCTACGCCAATCTCACCCCGTGGCAAAAAACGCAGGTCGCCCGCCACCCGCAACGCCCGCACTGCGTCGATTTCATCGCCGGCCTGATCACCGAATTCACCCCGTTCGCCGGCGATCGCAAATTCGCGGAGGACAATGCCATCATCGGCGGTTTTGGCCGCTTTCGTGGTGAAAGCATTTGCGTCATCGGACACGAGAAGGGCTCCGATACCGAAGCGCGCATCAAACACAATTTTGGCATGGCGCGGCCCGAAGGCTATCGCAAGGCCGTGCGCCTCATGGAGCTCGCCGATCGGTTCAACGTTCCTGTCGTGGCCCTCGTCGATACCGCCGGAGCCTACCCGGGCATCGGTGCCGAAGAGCGCGGGCAGGCCGAGGCGATCGCACGCTCGACCGAGACCTGCCTTAATCTTGGCGTCCCTAACGTGGCGGTGATCCTGGGCGAAGGCGGCTCAGGCGGCGCGATCGCCATTGCCACCGCCAACCGCGTGCTCATGCTGGAGCACGCAATCTACAGCGTGATCTCGCCGGAGGGCGCCGCGTCCATTCTGTGGCGCGACACATCGAAGGCCGAGGATGCGGCAACCAACATGAAGATCACGGCCGACGACCTGATACGGTTTGGCATCATCGATGAGATCATCGCCGAGCCCGTCGGCGGCGCGCATCGCGACCCGCCAGCCGCGATCGCGGCAACCGGGGCGGCGATCGAGCGCGCGCTCGCCGAGGTGAAGGCTCAGGATCGCGAGACCGTTCGGCGCAGCCGTCGCGACAAATTCCTCAACATCGGCCGCAGCATCAGCTGACCGCGCGGACGCCCTTCAACAACTCGATCGGATGTTGTTTGGGACGTTGAGTGCGGCCGGAATGCAACACTTGGGTGGCCACGGCGGAGCCGAATTAACCATAAAACTCAGTCTGTTAAGGACGGTTTACGGTTCGTTCAGCACGGTCGGCTTCAACTCCGCGGCCGAGCCGTTCGCCATGCTTACACCACATCTCGTCATTAACCATTCGGCCTGATCCGTTGAGGATCGGGGGACATTTGGGGGGTCCTGGTGCAGCTTCGTGTTTGCCGCACACTGCTTGCGTCAGCAGCGGTTGCCTGCGCGCTTGCGCTGGCCGGCTGCGATACCGATAGCGTTTCACTTCCTGCCAAGGCGGTGCGTCCGCTCTCTCCGGACATGTACGCGGAGATGCAGCAGAAGAATATGCCGACGGACTCGCCGATCCTGGTCCGGATCTTCAAGGAGGAGTCGGAGCTCGAGATCTGGAAGCAGGACTCGAGCGGCAAGTTCGCGCATCTGAAAACCTATCCGATCTGCCGCTGGTCCGGCGAGCTGGGCCCGAAGGTCAAGCAGGGAGATCGCCAGGCGCCGGAAGGCTTCTATACGATCACGCCGGCGCAGATGAATCCGAACTCGAATTACTACTTGTCATTCAATCTGGGCTTCCCGAACGCCTATGATCGCGCCAACAACCGCGACGGCGCATTCCTGATGGTGCACGGCGACTGCTCGTCCGCGGGCTGCTACGCCATGACCGACGAGCAGATCGGCGAAATCTTCGCGCTCGGACGCAACTCGTTCTTCGGTGGCCAGAAGGAGTTCCAAGTGCAGGCCTATCCGTTCCGCATGACGCCGCTCAATATGGCGCGGCATCGGAACAATCCGGCGATGCCGTTCTGGCGCATGATCAAGCAGGGCTATGACATCTTCGAGGTGACGCGCGAGGAGCCGAAGGTCGATGTGTGCGACCGGCACTACGTGTTCAACGCGGTCTCGCCATCGGGAGCCCCGCTGACGCTCAATCCGCATGGCGCCTGCCCGGCCTACCGCATGCAGGAGGAGATCGCCTCCGCCGTGAAGGCGAAGGAGACCGAGGACGAGCGCAAGATCGCCGAATACAGCCAGCGGGGCACCGCCACCGTACCGGTGCGAATGGGAACCGATGGCGGCATGCACGCGGTGTTCCTGGCACGGTGGAAGCAGAAAGCCTCGTGGGATTCATACTCGCGTCCCGCGAAGGTGATCGGCGCCCAGCCAGGCGACATGGGCAACAACGTCAACCCGCCGCACGTACCGGGAACCACCGAGCTTGCTGCCGCGCCCGCCTTGCCGGCCGATGCGGAAAGCACGGAAAGCCCGTGGCAGAAGTTGACAGCTTCGGTCAGCAACGCGTTCGGTTCGCGACCGGCCCAAGCCGCACCCGCACCGCAGCCCCAAGTGGCTGCTGCTCCCGCGCCCAAGCGCGTGGCGCACAACGCCTCATCGACCAAGGTGGCTCAGAAGCCCGCTGGCAAATCAGATGGCAAACCGCAACAGGTTGCTGAGGGCCCGGGCGGTCAGGCCGCGGAAGCTACGCCAGCCGCCGCACCGGCGGCTTCCGGTGGCTTCGACAATCGTTGGTCCGTGGGCATCGATCAGAACGCGCACTAGGGCGCTTTCGCTGCGCGCGCAATGACGGCTTCGGACTCGTCATCGCGTCTCTCTGGATTGCTTCGCTGCGCTCGCAATGACGAGTTTGAACCTCGCACTTACGGCTGCAGCGCCACCTGATCGGCGGGATCGAAACGAGATGGCCAGGACAAGCGTCGCCATCACGAATTGATAGGTCTTTGCTTGAAATCCAACTAGGCGTAGCGGCCGTGGCAGTGTTTGAACTTCTTGCCTGAACCGCAGGGGCAGGCTTCGTTGCGGCCCACCTTGCCCCAGCTGGTTGGATCTTTTGGATTGCGCTCTGCCGCAGCGCGCGCGCTGCCGTTGTCGCCGGCAAGTGCCGGCACCAGGCGCGCATCGCTCATCGCAAGTTCGTCCTCTCCGGTCGACGGATCGATGTGATGAGCCTGCATAAAGGGCAGCTCTGTTGCCTCCGGCGGAGGCGGGCTCTGCACGATCTCAACCCGCATGAGCTGCGAGGTGACGGCTTCGCGCAAGTTGGTGGTCATCGACTCGAACAGCGTGAAGGCTTCCGATTTGTACTCGTTGAGCGGATCGCGTTGGCCGTAGCCGCGCAGTCCGATCACCTGGCGCAGATGCTCGAGCATCACCAGTTGCTCGCGCCACAGGTGGTCGAGGGTCTGCAGCACGATCGACCGTTCGACGTAACGAATGACGTCCGGGCCCCACTGCGCCACCTTGGCGGCCATGTGCTCGTCGGCACGCCGCTCGATGCGCGCGATGATTTCCTCGTCGGCAATGCCCTCTTCCTTGGCCCACGCGTCGACCGGAAGATCCAGCGCGAGGACGCGATTGAGGTCTTCCTTGAGGCCTGCCGTGTCCCACTGCTCGGGATAAGCCTTTTCCGGAATATGTTTGGCGACCAGGTCGTCGATCACGTCGCGGCGCATTTCGGCGACGGTTTCGGCGACCGTTTCGTCTCCCATCAGCTCGACGCGCCGGTCGAAAATGACCTTGCGCTGATCGTTGCTGACGTTGTCGAACTTGAGCAGGTTCTTGCGGATGTCGAAGTTGCGCGCCTCGACCTTCTGCTGCGCCTTCTCCACCGCCTTGTTGATCCAGGAGTGGACGATGGCCTCATCCTCCTTGAGGCCAAGGCGCTGCAGCATGCCGTCGAGCCGATCCGACCCGAAGATGCGCATCAGGTCGTCTTCCAGCGACAGGAAGAACTTGGAGTGACCCGGATCGCCCTGGCGGCCTGATCGCCCGCGCAGCTGATTGTCGATGCGCCGGCTCTCGTGCCGCTCGGTGCCGAGCACGTAAAGCCCACCGGCGGCGAGTGCTTTTTGCTTCAGCCGCTCGACCTGCCCTTTGATCTCGGCGATCCGCCGGTCCCGCTCGGGACCTTCAGGCACATCCGTCAATTCCTGGCGCACGCGCATGTCGGCGTTGCCACCGAGCTGAATGTCCGTTCCGCGGCCGGCCATGTTGGTGGCAATCGTAATTGCCCCCGGCACACCGGCCTGCGCCACGATATAGGCTTCCTGCTCATGGTAGCGCGCGTTGAGGATGGCGAAGACCTTCGCCTTGGCCGCACCCTCGTCGCCGGAGTAGAGCGCCGCAAACGCATTGGGATCGGAAAAGTCGTGCTGCTCCCAACCGCGCTGGCGCAGCTGTTCGGCGAGATTTTCCGATTTCTCGATCGAGGTGGTGCCGACCAGGACCGGCTGGCCGCGCGACTTGCAATCCTCGATCAACGTCAGGATCGCGCGATATTTCTCCGCCGCCGTGCGGTACACCTCATCGTCATCGTCGATGCGCACCATCTCTCGGTTGGTGGGAACCTCGAGCACTTCGAGCGCATAAATATCCATGAACTCGTCGGCTTCGGTCAGGGCCGTGCCGGTCATGCCCGCGAGTTTCTCGTACATGCGGAAGTAATTCTGGAAGGTGATCGACGCCAGCGTCTGATTCTCAGGTTGGACCGGCTGGCGCTCTTTTGCCTCGAGCGCCTGGTGCAGCCCCTCGGAATAGCGCCGGCCCGGCATCATGCGCCCGGTGAACTCGTCGATGATGACGACCTCGCCGTTGCGCACAATGTAATCCTTGTCGCGCAAGAACAGCTTGTGCGCACGCAGAGCTTGGTTGACGTGGTGCACCGTCGACACATTCTCGACGTCGTAGAGGGACTCGGCCTTGAGCAGGCCAGCATCCCGCAGCAACGTCTCCATCTTCTCCATGCCGACTTCGGTGAGCGTCACAGTGCGCTGCTTCTCGTCGACGTCGAAGTCGGCCTTATCGAGTTTCGGGATGAACGTGTCGATCGTCGCGTAGAAATCGGAGCGATCATCGAGCGGGCCGGAAATGATCAGCGGCGTACGCGCTTCGTCGATGAGGATCGAGTCGACTTCATCGACGATGGCGTAGACGTGGCCACGCTGAACCATGTCTTCCAGACGATACTTCATGTTGTCGCGTAGATAGTCGAAGCCGAGCTCGTTGTTGGTTCCGTAGGTGACGTCGCAGTCGTAAGCCTTCTTGCGCTGCTCATCATCGAGCCCGTGCACGATCACGCCCGTGGTAAGGCCGAGAAAGTTGTAGATCTGCCCCATCCATTCGGAGTCGCGCGTGGCGAGATAATCGTTCACGGTCACGACGTGGACGCCGCGGCCCGTGAGTGCGTTGAGATAGACAGGCAACGTTGCAACCAGCGTTTTGCCTTCGCCGGTCTTCATCTCGGCGATCCTGCCTTCATGCAGAACCATGCCGCCAATCAGCTGGACGTCGAAATGGCGCTGCCCAAGCGTGCGCTTGCCAGCCTCGCGCACCGTTGCGAAGGCGGGGACCAGCAGGTCGTCGAGCGACGTGCCTTCGGCAACCTGCTTGCGGAACTGGGCCGTGCGCGCGCGCAGCTCATCGTCGCTGAGCTTTTCCAACTCCTTTTCCAAGGCGTTGATCGCATTGACGCGAGACTGAAAGCTGCGAATGCGGCGGTCGTTGGCCGAGCCAAAAAATTTTCGCGCGGCAGCGCGGAACATGCCGGGATCCTTTCTCGCCGGAACGCGGCGTCAACCCATCCCCTCTTAGCCCATGGCGGCCGAAAGGTGCAGACCTTTCGGGTCATGAGCTACACCACCCAACGAGAACGCTAATCGCGCTCTCGATCAACTTGCCGTCGGACGAGTTGCCCGAACTTGCGGCGTGCCCGAACTTGCAAACCACGACTCGTATCGCGGTTCCGACGTCAATCTGTTCGCCCGCAGGCCCGGCGACGATCGGCCGAACCCGAGTTCCCATTTCAAGGTATAATTTGGGCTGCTACAGGGCGCGACCAAGTATCCGGCGGGACGGACCGGCGGGTATGGGCGAGACATAGGAGGGGGTCCAACCCTTGTCAATCGGCGGCATGCCGCAATCATGCCCTCGTTTGCCGCTGTTATGGCGTGCCCTGCCGTTGCCATGACAGCCCGTTTGGGGCAAGTCTCCGGCCGCGTCAGCCGATCGATGCAGCTGCCCAGAACCGCGCGACGCGCAAGGAAGCAAATCATGGCAAATCGTGTTTTCCCGGCCGGTCCGTGGCGCTGCGCGCTGTTGGCTGGCGCGCTGATCTTCTCCATGCCGCTCGCGGTGTCGGCGCAGGCGCCTGCCGCAGATCCGGTCGTCGCCAAAGTGGACGGCATCGATATCCACGAAAGCGACGTGGCGCTGGCCGAAGAAGAGCTCGGCGCCAGCTTGCCGCAGGATGCAACGCCCGAAGCCCGGCGCAACTACCTGGTCACCCACTTGGTCGACATGATCCTGCTCAGCCGCGCGGCCGAAGAGCAGGGCTTGAGCGGCAGCGACGACTTCAAGCGCCGCTTCGCCGCCATGCGCACGAAGCTGCTGGCCGGACTGATGCTGCGCCAGGCTGCGCAAAAGAGCGTCAACGAAGAGGCGATGCACAAGGTCTATGACGACGCCGTCAAACAGATGGGCGACGAGCAGGAGGTGCGCGCGCGTCACATCCTGGTCGAAACCGAGGATCAGGCGAAGGCGATCGAGGCGGACCTGAAAAAGGGCGCCGATTTCGCAGAACTCGCCAAACAGAAATCAAAAGATCCCGCTGCGGCCGACGGCGGCGACCTCGGGTATTTCACCAAGGACCAGATGGTTCCGGAATTTGCCGACGTGGCCTTCAAGCTCGACAAGGGCCAGATTTCAGATCCGGTCAAAACTGCATTCGGCTGGCACATCATCAAGGTCGAGGACAAGCGCAAGAAGCCCGTGCCGACCTATGACCAGGTCAAGGACCAACTCGCGACCGTCGTGGTTCAGCAGTCGCAGGCTGATCTCGTGAACAAGCTGCGCAACCAGGCGAAGATCGAGCGCACGAACCCGCCACCGCCTGCGGCCCCGGCCGCCAACGCTCCGGCTGCCGCCGGCGCTGCTCCCGCCGGTGCTGTGAAGAAATAAAACCGACATCAGCGCGGCTTACGGTTGGTCCCCGCAAGCCGTCGTTCTAACTTGGCACCCATCTTCAACACGCCTCGCCGGGCGTGAGCGGTCACATCGCCGTGGCGGCTCGGACCGGCGCGGCTTTGCAAAAGACCATCCGCTCATGTCTGGCTCGATTTCTCCTCTTGCGCCGACCCACGTCCCCGAGTTGCCGCCAATCGAGGGCGTAACGCTGGCGACCGCCGCGGCCGGGATAAAATATCCGAACCGCACCGACGTTGTGCTGGCCTTGCTCGCGCCCGGCACGACCACCGCCGGCGTGCTGACGCGATCGAAGTGCCCGTCGGCGCCGGTCGATTGGTGCCGGGAAAAGCTCAAGGCCGGCAAAGCGCGTGCCCTGGTGGTCAATTCCGGCAACGCCAACGCCTTCACTGGGCGCACCGGCCGCGCCGCGACCGCTTTGACCGCGAAGCTCGCGGCGGAAGCCGCCAAGTGCAGCACCAGCGAGGTCCTGCTGGCATCAACGGGCGTCATCGGCGAGCCCTTGCCGGCCACCAAGTTCGCCAATGTGATGGGCGATCTCGTGCGCAGCGCACAGCCGGACATCTGGATCGATGCCGCCAAGGCGATCATGACCACGGACACGTTCCCGAAGGTTGCGACGGCGACCGCGAAGCTCGGGTCGGCGACGGTGGTCATCAATGGCATCGCCAAAGGCGCCGGCATGATCGCCCCCGACATGGCCACCATGCTGTCATTCGTGTTCACCGATGCACCGCTCAGCGCGGCGGCGTTGCAGGGTCTGCTCAAGGCGGGGGTTGCCGACACCTTCAACGCGGTGACCGTCGATGGCGACACCTCGACCTCGGACACGCTGCTCGCCTTTGCGACCGGCGCCGCGGCCGAACGCGGTGCACCACGCATCAGCCGCGCGGCGGATCCCCGGCTACGGAGCTTCGCCAAGGCATTTCAAAGCGTGCTCGCCAACCTGGCCGAACAGGTCGCGCGCGACGGGGAGGGCGCCCGCAAGCTGGTGGAAATCATCGTCGAGGGAGCCGCATCGCAGGCCTCCGCGCGCAAGATCGCACGCTCCATCGCCAACTCCCCGCTGGTCAAAACCGCGATTGCCGGCGAGGACGCCAATTGGGGACGCGTGGTCATGGCCGTCGGCAAGGCGGGTGAGCCGGCCGATCGCGACAAGCTCTCGATCTGGTTCGGCGGCATTCGCGTCGCTCAGCGGGGCGCGCGGGATCCGGCCTATGACGAAGCGGAAGTCTCGGCGGTGATGAAGAAGCCTGAGATCACGCTGAAAGTCGCGCTCGGAATGGGCAAAGGCCGGGATCGCGTCCTGACCTGCGACCTCACCAAGGAGTACGTGGCGATCAACGGCGACTATCGCTCGTGACCGCCGGCGACGACCCGCACGAGGCGCCTTCCGTGCCGGTCAAGGTTGTTCTGGTTGCCGCCTGCGCACTCCTTGACGCCGATGGTCGCGTTTTGATCGCCCAGCGCCCGCCAGGTCGGTCAATGGCGGGCTTGTGGGAATTTCCAGGCGGGAAGATCGAACCGGGCGAACGTCCGGAGCAGACACTCATCCGCGAGCTGAAGGAAGAGCTCGGGATCGTGGTGACCGAGCCGTGTCTCGCCCCGCTTACCTTCGCGAGCCACGCGTACCCGGAGTTTCACCTGCTGATGCCGCTGTTCGTGTGCCGGCGCTGGACCGGAACGCCTCAGCCGCTGGAAGGCCAGGCGCTGAAATGGGTGAAGCCAAACGCGCTGCGTGACTTTCCAATGCCCCCGGCCGACCTGCCGCTGATCTCGCACTTGATGGCGCTGCTGTAGCTATCCCCCGGGCTTATCGCCGGCCGGAAGCTCGACCACGCCCAATGCGTCGGCGAGACGTGCCCGTGCTGAACCCGGGCGCAACGGTTGTTGCTGCGAGGGATGCGGCACCCATCCCGAGAGCCACACGATATCAAACGTGGCGCGCAGCTTGCCGTCCGGATCGGCAAACCGCTCCGCATAGATCTGGGCCATGCGCAACAACGTCGTGCGCCGCAACGGCTGTCGCCGGCGCTCAATGAGCACATTGGTGGCGCCCATCCCGCGCAAGTCGTGCATCAACCGGAACACCGACGAATAGCGCACCGTGACGCGATCGACGTCGGCGACCGGCAGCGCAAAGCCGGCCCGCTGCAGCAGCGCCCCGAGCTCACGCACATCCGCAAATGGCGCCACATGCGGCGACACCCCGCCCATAATTTCTGCTTCGGCCAGTGCGAAGCACTGCCGCAACTCAGTCAGCGTGTCGCCTCCGAGCAGCGCCGCCAGAAAAAGCCCGTCGGGCTTGAGCGCGCGGCGGATCTGCACGAGCGTCCCAGGCAGATCGTTGACGGTGTGCAGGGCGAGCACCGACACGGCGAGATCGATGCTGGCGTCAGCGAATGGCAGGAGCTCCTCGTCGGCGACGACCATGCCAGCGGCCTCACCCGCACTAGCCTGCACCGAAACCAGACGCCCGAGCGCAGGCTCATGCGCAAGTACGCGTCGCACGGCCTCGCCCGGTGATCCGAGATCGACCGCAATCGGGAATGAGCGCACGACTGCCCGCAGCCGCTCGGCCAGATCCTGCGCTACCTGCTCCGCCAGGAACGTAATCGGCCCGAGGTTGCGCGCCCGCTGCTGCCGAATGCGCAGCAGCTTGCGATCGAAGATCAGCGGCGCGCCGGACATGCTGCCTCTGGGTTGTGCGTTGAAGGGCCCTGCCGGGCAGGATAGGCTGCTCCCATGGCCGCGGAGGTAGGGACGCACATGCGGGCGTGGCGCAGCCGCTGGGTTGCGGGCCTGAGTACGGCAGGACGGCGTATCCTCGATCTCGGCCTGCCGCCGCTGTGCCCGACCTGCCGCGAGCCGGTGGCCGATCCCGGTGCGGTGTGCTCCCAGTGCTGGTCAAAACTCAGTTTCATTTCGCGACCTTATTGCGAGCGCCTGGGTATTCCGTTTGCCTATGACCCGGGGCCCGGCGTGTTGTCCATGGAAGCGATCGCCGACCCACCGAGCTACAACCGGGCACGTGCGGCCGTACGATATGATGAGACGGCGCGGACCATGGTCCAGGCGTTCAAATATGGCGACCGGCTCGACCTTGCACCCGCCATGGGACGCTGGATGGCCACCGCTGGGCGCGAGCTTCTGGGCGAAGCGGACGCGCTCGTCCCAGTGCCGCTGCACTGGCGCAGGCTGTGGTCGCGCCGGTTCAATCAGGCCGCCACGCTCGCGCAAACCGTTTCGCGCATCAGCGACGTGCCGGTCGCCCACGATCTGCTCAAGCGGATGCGGGCAACGCGCCAGCAAGTCGGCCTGACGCAAGCGGAGCGTGCGCGCAATGTCCAGGGCGCCTTCCGGGTGCCGCGGGAGGCCCGCGGAGACGTCCGCGGCAAGCGCCTGCTGCTTGTTGACGACGTCTTGACGTCGGGTGCAACCCTTGACACTTGCGCACGAATTTTGCTTCGGGCGGGTGCCGCGAGCGTGGACGTCCTGGTCTTTGCCAGGGTTGTCCAGGCGCACCGTGCGCCCATATAGTACAGCAAGGCTGACCAAACTCAGGCGCGAAATGCCCGTCGAGATCTACACCACGCCGTTCTGCCCCTACTGCCTTGCGGCAAAGGAGTTGCTCGCGCGCAAAGGCGTCAGCTTCACCGAAATCAACGTCATGGGTGACGCCGCGCGACGGGCCGAGATGGTTGAGCGCGCGCATGGCGGCCGGACCGTGCCGCAGATTTTCGTCGGCAAGACCCACGTCGGCGGGTGCGACGACCTCTACGAGCTCGAGGAAGCCGGCAAGCTCGATCCTTTATTGGCAGGGACCCCTACATGACCGCGCAAAGTCCAAAGTTCCGGGTTGGCCTCGTGCAAATGCGGTCCGGGCGGGTGCCGGCGCGTAATCTCGACTCCGCCGTGGCGCTGATCCGGGAGGCGAAGTCGGCCGGCGCGGACTACGTGCTCACCCCGGAGATGACAAACATTCTGGAGAGCAGCCGCGAAAGCCTGTTTGCCGCGATTGTTCCGGAGGAGAAGGATCCCTCACTCGCCGCCTTTCGCACCTTGGCGCGCGAGCTCGGGCTCTACCTTCATATCGGCTCGCTGGCGATCGAGGTTCTACCGGAAAAGGCCATGAACCGTTCGTTCCTGATCGATCCGAAGGGTGAGATTGTCGCGCGCTATGACAAAATCCACATGTTCGACGTCGATCTGGCGGGTGGCGAAAGCTATCGGGAATCGCACAGCTATCGTTCCGGCGAGTTGGCGGTCGCCGCGGACCTGCCATGGGGCCGGATCGGGCTGACGATCTGCTATGACCTGCGCTTCCCGGCGCTCTACCGGGCCTTGGCCGAGGCCGGCGCGTCTTTCATTGCGATTCCGGCGGCGTTCACCCAGCAGACCGGCGAGGCCCACTGGCACATTCTGACGCGCGCGCGCGCCATCGAAAACGGCTGTTTCATTTTTGCAGCGGCCCAAGGTGGCCGGCATGAGCACGGCCGCGAAACATTCGGCCACTCGATCGTGGTCGATCCGTGGGGCCGCGTCATCGCGGAAGGCGGCAGCGATCCGGGAGTGATCATGGCCGACATCGATCCATCCCTGGTGGCGACGGTGCGCGCCCGCATTCCATCCCTGCAACATGGCCGTCGCTTTGAGCTGGTCGAACCGATCGCCGAGCCGGCCCATCTGCATCTGGTCCGGGCGCCATGATTCGTTACTCCCTTCACTGCGAGAGCGGGCACGCGTTCGAAAGCTGGTTTGCGAGCTCGGACGCTTACGACAAGCAGGTCAAGCGCAAGCTCGTGACCTGTCCGGCATGCGGCTCGGCCAAGGTCGAGAAAGCCATCATGGCACCGCGGCTCGCCCGAACCGACAAACCGCGCGAGATGCTGCCGGCTCCGATGCCGGCCCCTGGGCCCGCGCCGCCGGTTGCCGAGCCCAAGGCGCCCGTCGCGATGATCTCGCCCCAGGAGCAAGAGTTCCGGCAAAAGCTCAAGGCGCTGCGGGACCATCTCGTGCAGAACGCCGAACACGTCGGGCCGCGCTTTCCTGAAGAAGCGCGCAAAATGCATTATGGCGAGATCGAGCATCGCTCGATCTACGGCGAAGCCTCGCCCGAAGAGGCGAAGGAACTGCACGACGAGGGAATCGAGTTTCATCCCTTGCCGGTGCTGCCCGAGGATCGCAACTGATCGATCCGTGCCGAAGCTTTAATACGCCCAGATCAGCAGGATCACGCCAACAACAATCAGCACAATCCCCGCAGCTTCGCGCCGGCTGGTCGGCTGTCCGAACACAAAGCGTGAGATCGCTTGCGCGAACAGCACTTCCACAAGCGCGAGCGTGCGGACGCTCGCCGCGGTGGCGATCGCAAATGCCAAATACCAGAACTGGGATGCGAGCGCGCCCATGAAGCCGGCGAACAGCGATGGCCGCCAGGCGCGAGCAATCGCGAACAGGACATGGCGGGAGCGGATGTACAAGTACGCGGTCAGCACCACGGATTGGAAGAGCAGCCCAATCACGAGCGTGAACGTCGCCGCCATCACGAAACTCGGATCGTGCAAGTTCAGGATGGCGCCGCGAAAGCCGATCGCCGAAAGCCCAAACAATCCACCGGCCCCCAATCCCATGAGCGTCGGCTTCCATCCTCCCCGAAGCGCGCCCGGCTTGAGCGACATCACGATCACGCCAGTGGTTGCGACCAGAATAGCAACCGCCATCGGCAGGGTGACCGGATCACCGAGCAAAATCAGTCCAAACAATGCGACCTGGATGGGCTCGGTCTTGATATAGGCAATCGTCACCACGAACGAGTGCTCGCCCATCGCACGCAGCATCAGCGCGGTGGCGGCGAACTGCATACCCGCACCGTCGATGACCCAAAGCCAGTAGACCGGATCAGGCCGTGGCAGCCCGCGTTCCAATGCGATCGCGACGCCGGCAAGGAACACCAGCGCGAACGGCAATCCGAACAGAAACCGCACATGGGTTGCGCCGACCGTTCCGAGTTGCTGGGTCAACTCGCGCTGCGCGGCATTGCGCACCGTCTGTGCTGCCGCCGCAATCACCGTGAAGACAGCCCAGAGCCAGGGAGCGATGATCATCGGCTTGTGGGGTGATGTTGCTGATACCGGCCGTCAGCCGGAGCAGAATTACGGATGTTCGGCCGTCATCATGTAGTTGACGTCGGTATCGCGGCCGAGCTGCCAGCCGTCCGTCAACGGATTGTAGATCATGCCCGTCGTGTCGGTCACCCGCAGCCCGCCGAGCTCAACCGCGATCTCGAGCTCGTTCGGCGTGACAAACCGATCCCATTGATGCGTGCCGCGCGGCAGCCAACGCAGGATGTACTCCGCCCCGACAATCGCCAACGCAAAGCTCTTGAGCGTGCGGTTGAGCGTTGCCAGAACCATCATGCCGCCGGGCCGCACCATCTCGGCGCAACGGCATACAAACAAATTGACGTCGGCGACGTGCTCAACGACCTCCATGGCCAGCACGATATCAAACCGCTCGCCTGCATCCGCTAGCGCCTCGGCCGTGCCGACCCGGTAGTCGATGGCAAGCCCGCTCTGTTGCGCATGCAACCGGGCCGCCGCGATGTTCTTGGCTGATGGATCGACGCCGACAAGTTCGCCGCCGAGGCGCGTCAGCGGTTCGCACAGCAGACCTGCACCGCAGCCGATGTCGAGCAGACGCAGTCCGCCAAGGCTGGGGACCTGTTTTGGATTGCGCCCAAAATGGCTACAGATCTCGTCTCTAATGTAGGCCAGTCGCGCCGGATTGAACTTGTGCAGCGGCGCCATCTTGCCGCGCGGGTCCCACCATTCCTCCGCCAGCGCGGAAAACTTCTCAACTTCATCAGTATCGACCGTCGTGGCGGGAGGCATGGGGCACCGATTGCAAATCTGAGTGTGATGGGAGAGGGGAACTCCCCAGTCCCGCAGGGCGTTGCCCAGAGTCTAGTGCCGCCGGTTTAAAGTTCCTAGCGCAAGTACTTTTCCATGGTCAGCACGCGACGAATTGAACATCAGACGGGTTTGTTCGACGTGGACGTGGTCGAACCGCAGCCGCGCACACTCACCCAGTTGCGCAAGGCGGCGGCAACCTGCGAGCGCTGTCCGCTGTTCGAGAACGCCACCCAGACGGTTTTCGGGGAAGGGCCCGCGGATGCACCGGTGGTGTTCGTCGGAGAGCAACCCGGCGATCAGGAAGACCTGCAGGGAAGGCCGTTTGTCGGTCCCGCCGGGCGGATGTTTGATCGGGCGCTCGAGGAGGCCGGGATCGAGCGTAAGCGGGTCTACGTCACCAACGCGGTGAAGCATTTCAAGTTCGAGCCGCGCGGAAAGCGTCGCCTGCACAAGAAGCCCAACGCCTATGAGATCGATCGTTGCCGCTGGTGGCTGGACCGGGAGATTACGGTGATCGAGCCGCAATTGGCGGTCGCGTTGGGAGCGACCGCGGCGCGCGGCCTCCTGTCCCGCGCGGTCACGATCGCCCGGGTACGCGGCGACTTCATTCGGTTGCGTGACGGAGTCGAGGCCTTTGTCACCGTCCACCCGTCCTCGCTCCTGCGCGCTCCCGACGAGGCGGCGCGAGCCCAGGAATATGCGAAGTTCGTGCACGATATGCGGCTCATCGCCCGGCGCGTCCCGGCGATCCGGGCCTGAAATCCAGTAGGTTCAGCGAGTTGCGGAGCCGCGGCGGCGCCGCTATGGATTGGCCCCGCCTGCCGGAGAGCGCCGCCACAATCCCAAATGGCCCGTCTTGTGATGAAATTCGGCGGAACGTCGGTCGCCGATATCGACCGCATCCGCAATGTTGCGCGCCACGTGAAGCGCGAGGTGGACGCCGGCCACCAGGTCGCCGTCGTCACGTCCGCCATGGCCGGAACCACGAACCGACTGGTCGAATGGTGCCGCGAGGCCGCCGTTCTGCATGACGCGCGCGAGTACGATGCAGTGGTAGCGTCCGGCGAACAGATCACCGCCGGGCTGCTGGCGATGACGCTGGAAGCCATGGGCATCACGGCGCGGTCCTGGCAGGGCTGGCAGCTGCCCATCTATACGAGTGAGGCGCACGCGACGGCGCGGATTCTCGATATCAACGGCGCCGAGCTGATCGCGCGCTTCAAGGAACGCAACGAAGTTGCCGTGATCACCGGGTTTCAGGGCGTGCACCGGGAGACGGGCCGCATCACCACGTTGGGTCGCGGCGGCTCGGACACGTCCGCGGTTGCCATCGCCGCCGCAATCGCGGCTGAGCGATGCGATATCTATACCGACGTTGACGGCGTCTACACCACCGACCCGCGGGTCGTGCCGCGCGCGCAACGCCTCGACAAGATCGCGTTTGAGGAAATGCTCGAGCTCGCCTCGCAGGGCGCCAAGGTGCTGCAGGTGCGCTCGGTCGAGCTCGGGATGGTGCACAACGTACGCATCTTCGTGCGCTCGAGCTTCGATGAGCCCGAGGATATTGACCCGCATGCAACCCCGCCCGGAACACTGATCTGCGACGAGGGGGAGATCATGGAACAGCAAGTCGTCACCGGAATCGCCTTCTCCAAGGACGAAGCCCAGATCTCGGTCCGCCGGATCGAGGATAAGCCCGGCGTCGCAGCGGCGATCTTCGTCCCGCTTGCCGAGGCAAGTATCAACGTCGACATGATCGTGCAGAACGTCTCGGCGGACGGCGCCACCACGGACCTGACCTTCACAGTGCCGGCGGCCGATTTCGACCGGGCCAAGGACACCCTCGACAAGGCGAAGTCCACGATCGGCTACGAGCGCCTCGACGGCGCAACCGATGTGACCAAGGTCTCGGTGATCGGGATCGGCATGCGCAGCCATGCCGGCGTCGCGGCTCGCGCCTTCCAGGCGCTGGCGGAACGGCGCATCAATATCCGCGCCATCACCACTTCCGAGATCAAGTTCTCGCTGCTGATCGACAGCGCTTTCACCGAACTCGCGGTGCGCACCCTTCACTCGCTCTACGGGCTCGATAAGGCCTGACGGCCCACCCGCACGTCTGACCCCGTCCTTGCAAAGGGAGACACTTGGCCGATATACTCGTAAACGGATATTCGTTATCGGGTATAAAAATGCCGAAGCACGCCCATCCGGCCAATCCGCTCGCCCTGGCGGTCCTGGCGCTGCTGTTCGAGCGGCCGATGCATCCATACGAGATGGCTGCGACGCTGAAGCAGCGGCACAAGGAAGACAGCATCAAGCTGCGCTATGGCTCGCTCTACACGGTCATCGATCTGCTGGTTGACCGGGGTTTCATCGCGCCCCGCGAGACGTCGCGCGCCGGCAAGCGCCCGGAGCGAACGACCTACGAGCTCACCGGACCGGCTACGATGAGCTGCGCGTCGTGGATGCCGGATCTGCTGCGCACGCCCGTGAACGAGTATCCGCAATTCACCGCGGGGCTGAGCTTGCTGCCGGTGTTGCCGCCGGAGGAGGCTGTCGCGCTGCTGCGCGAGCGCGCGATCCATCTGTCCGGTGAAGCGGCACGTCTCGACGCGCACCTGGCTGAGCTTGCGCACCATGAGGTGCCGCTTCCGCCGCATGAAATGCCGCCCGCGCTGGTCGGGCGAGAAGTTTCCGCCGCTGTTCGTCGTCGAGGTCGAATACAAGCGTGGCGCTGATCCGCGCCGAGCTCGCGTTCGTGACCGAGCTCGTGCGCCGCGTCACCGAGGAGAACTGGGGCCCGGTCGATTTGTGGCGCGCTAGCTGCAGGCGGCAAGCGCGCGTCAACACGAAACCGGAACCAAGCAATCCCGCCGAGGAGGCTCCGATGTAACGCGCGAGCCCGATACACAAAGCCCCGGCGATGCTGGAACATCGCCGGGGCCGGTCCCGAAAACCAAACGCGCGGAGCGCGCTGGCCTTCAGGCGCGCACCCTCAAGCTACCAGCGAAAGCTCCGCGAGAACAGCGCGCCCGGCGCGACGCGTCTGGCGACGCATCAACTTCGCTGCATTCTCGAAAGGAGCTTCCCGTGTCCAAACCGTTTCATGTTCTCATCATCGGCGGCGGCGTTGGCGGACTGACGCTTGCCCAGGGCCTCAAACGCAGCGGCATCAGCGCCGCCGTGTATGAACGCGATCGCACGCCGACCGATCGCCTGCAGGGCTATCGGGTTCACGTCAGCCCGACCGGCAGCTCGGGCCTGCATGAATGCCTGCCGCCCGAGTTGTTCGACATCTTCGACCGAACGTGCGGATCGCCCAACAACGCGGTCCGCTTCTTCACCGAACAGATGCGCGAGTTGCTCAGTTTCGAGCGCGAGCTTGTGCAGCCGACGGACCCGATCGCGCTGTCATCGTTCCGCAAGCCGCATCACGTTGCGGCAAGTTCTGCTGTCCGGGCTCGACAACGTTCAGTTCGGCAAGACCTTCTCGCGCTACGAGGAGCACGGCGATCAGATCATCGTGCATTTCGAGGACGGCTCGTCGGCGCGCGGCGATGTCCTGGTGGCAGCCGACGGCGGCGGCTCGCGTGTGCGGCGGCAATTCCTGCCGCATGCCCGGCGCATCGAGACCGGCGTCGCCGCGCATTGCCGGCAAAATCTTTCTCGACACCGCGCGAGATCGCATCGCGCGCCCCCTGCTGGACGGGATCAGCCTCGTCGCGGCCCGCGGCGGCTACGGTCTGTTCGTTGCCATCCAGGAGATGAACGGCGGCGCCGTCGGGTCTTTCGGCACCAACGATCCCGGCGTTTGCCGGGGCCGGCAATATCTTCGAGAACACCCGCAGCTATTTGATGTGGGCGCTCAGCGCCAAGCGGGCGAAATTCGCCCTACCGGATCTCGAGTCTGCCGATGCGCCGGCTCTCGCCGCTGCGGCGCGCCGTCCCATGACGGGTTGGGCCCGTGCTTTTCGTGACCTGGTCGACTTGTCTGATCCGACCACACTGTCATGCCTGTCGATTCGAACCTCCGTTCCGGTTGCGCCTTGGCGCACCGGGCGCGTTACGCTGCTCGGGGACGCTATTCATTCTATGACGCCCTATCGGGGGGTTGGCGCCAATGTGGCGATCAAAGATGCGGTGCGACTCAAGCGCGCTCTCACCGCCGCTCACTGCGGCGAGCGCGACCTTATCGAGGCGATTCGCGCCTATGAGGATGGCATGCGCGATTACGGCTTTCGCGCGGTGCAAAATTCACTGCGCGCCATGCATCAGACCGTAACGGACAACGTCCCGGGTCTACTGACGTCGCGTCTCCTATTTCGCAGCATCAACTCATTGCCGCCGCTCAAGCGATGGATGGCGCGGCGATTAGGCGAGGAGTGAGAATCAGCCCGGCTGCCGACATTGTTGCGCAAAAAGAGCTTCACCGCGCCGCAGCATGCGTGCGCCTTGCAGCGCTTGGGCTCGGTTCGCTATAGCGATACGGGATGATCGCCGCGGGCCGGGTTCCCGCGCGCGCTTTCCCATGCTTTCACGCCGAATCGGGGCGACCCCGGTCGGAGATGCGGCAGGACCTGATGCGAGGCGCACTCGGCGGTCCGCGCGTGCTGTTGCGCCGGCTTCGCGAAGTGATGGCGGAGCCGGTTAGCGCGCAGGAACGTCTCGACAAGGTGGTGGTGTTGATCGCAGCCAACATGGTGGCTGAGGTCTGCTCCGTCTATGTGCTGCGCGTCGACGGCACCCTCGAGCTTTACGCAACGGAAGGCCTGAAGCGCGAAGCGGTGCACCAGACCGTGCTGCGCACCGACGAAGGTCTCGTTGGCTTGGTGGCGAGCGAGGCGAGCGCGGTCAACCTCTCCGAGGCGCACACGCACCCGGCATTCGCCTATCGGCCGGAGACCGGCGAGGAGATCTACCACTCCTTCCTCGGCGTCCCGGTGCTGCGCGCCGGCAATACGCTGGGTGTGCTGGTCGTGCAGAATCGCGCTCGTCGCACCTACTCGGAAGAAGAAGTCGAAGCGCTGCAGACGACCGCCATGGTGCTGGCGGAAATGATCGCCTCGGGCGAGCTGTCGGCTCTTGCCCCTCCGGGCGCCGAGCCGGCGGCGCGGCGACCGCTACATCTCAAGGGCATCACACTCAATGACGGGATCGCGCTCGGGCACGTCGTGCTGCACGAGCCGCGCGTCGTCGTCACCAATGTGATTGCCGACGACGTTCCCAAGGAACGCGCACGGCTCGACGCCGCGCTGGCCAAGTTGCGCGCCGATCTCGACGCCATGCTGGAACGCGGCGAGGTCGCCGAGGGCGGCGAACACCGCGAGGTGCTCGAAGCCTACCGGATGTTTGCCTACGACCGTGGCTGGACCCACCGTCTCGAAGAGGCGGTGCTGACCGGCCTTACGGCGGAAGCCGCCGTCGAGCGTGTCCAGTCCGACACGCGTGCCCGCATGCTGCGCCAGACCGATCCTTATCTGCGCGAACGGCTGCATGATCTGGAAGACCTTGCGCACCGCCTGATGCGTCAGCTGATGGGACAGGAGCATGCGCCAGCGCGGGAAAACCTGCCTGACAACGCCATCATCGTGGCACGCTCCATGGGGCCCGCCGCACTGCTCGACTACGACCGCAAGAAGCTGCGCGGGCTCGTGCTGGAAGAGGGTGGCCCGAATTCGCACGTCGCCATCGTGGCGCGCGCACTCGGGATCGCCGCCGTCGGTGAGATCGCCAACGCGACTGGCGTCGTCGATCCGGCAGACGCGATCATCGTCGACGGCATCACCGGCGAGGTCCACCTGCGGCCGTCCGGGGACATGGAAGCCGCGTTCGTGGAACGCGTTCGCCTGCGCGCGCGCCGGCAGCAGCAATATCTGGCACTGCGCGAGCGCCCATGCGTGACCAAGGACGGCGAGCCGGTCACACTGATGCTCAACGCCGGTCTGGTGGTTGATCTTCCGCACATCGCCGAGACCGGCGCCGCAGGCATTGGCTTGTTTCGCACCGAGCTGCAGTTCATGGTCGCTTCGTCGATGCCGCGGGTGAGCGAACAGCAATCGCTCTATCGCTCGGTGCTGGAGGCCGCCGGCGGCCGACCGGTTGTATTTCGCACCCTCGACATCGGCGGCGACAAGATCCTCCCCTATATGCGCAATGTCGCCGAGGAAAACCCGGCGCTGGGTTGGCGCGCCATCCGCCTTGGACTCGACCGGCCCGGTTTGCTGCGCAGCCAAGTGCGCGCCCTGCTGCGTGCGGCCGCCGGCCGCGAGCTCAAGCTGATGTTTCCCATGGTGGCCGCGGTACATGAATTCGACGAAGGAAAGATACTGGTCGAGCGCGAGCTCACGCACCTGCGCCGCCACGGGCACAGACTTCCCGATCGCGTCGAGATCGGCACCATGGTGGAAGTACCGGCGCTGCTCTATCAACTCGACGAGTTGCTGGAGCGCGTGGATTTCCTGTCGGTCGGCTCCAACGACCTGGTGCAATTCCTGTACGCCATCGATCGCGGCAACGCGCGGGTTGCCGATCGATTTGATCCACTGTCCCGCCCGGTGCTCGCCGCGCTCAAAGCGATCGTCGACAAAGGACGCGCCTACGGCAAGCCGGTGACCCTGTGCGGGGAGCTCGCATCCAAGCCGATCGGCGCCCTGGCCCTGGTGGCGCTCGGCTACCGGTCGTTGTCGCTCTCACCCTCGGCGATCGGTCCGGTGAAAGCGTTGTTGCTCGAGACGAACGCACGCAAAGCCGCCGACATGCTCTACCCATTGGTGGAGAAGCCGGTCCCCGGGGCGTCGATTCGCGAACGCCTCACGCAGTTCGCCGAGGCCGAAGGGCTGGCGCTGTAATGTTCCTCGCCTTGTAGCGAGCGCTTCCGTCTTCTAGTAGACGGGAGACAACAAGAAGACTTGAACCCATGTTGCCTGAGGCCAAGCTCAATACCGTTCTGGCGCGCCACGCCGCCATCGAGGCCGAGCTCTCCCAATCACTCGCGCCGGAGACCTATGTAAAACTCTCCCGCGAGTTCGCCGAGCTCAGCCCGGTAGCCGAGCGTGTGAAGGCCTATCGCGGGGTCGCCGCCGAGCTGGCCGACCTCGACGCGATGATTGCGGATACGGCGACCGAACCCGAGATGCGCGCCATCGCGACCGCCGAGATCCCGGTGCTGGAAGCCAAGCGCCTCGCGCTCGAGCAGGAAATTCGCACCGCGCTGCTGCCCAAGGACGCGATGGATGAGCGCAACGTCATCCTGGAAATCCGCGGCGGGACTGGCGGCGACGAGGCTGCCATCTTCGCCGGCGATCTGTTCCGTATGTATGAGCGCTACGCCAGCCAACATGGGTGGAAATCGGAGATCGTTTCGGCGAGCGAAGGGACCGCAGGCGGGTTTAAGGAAATCATCGCGGAGATCCGCGGACGTGGGGCGTTTGCCAAACTCAAGTTTGAATCGGGCGTGCACCGCGTTCAGCGCGTTCCAGATACCGAAGCGTCCGGCCGCATTCACACCTCTGCTGCCACAGTCGCGGTGCTGCCCGAGGTGGAAGACGTCGATGTCGCCATCAATGATGCCGACCTGCGCATCGACACGATGCGCTCCGGCGGCGCCGGCGGCCAGCACGTCAACAAGACCGAATCCGCCATCCGCATCACCCACATCCCGAGCGGCATCGTCGTGGTGATGCAGGAGGAACGCTCGCAGCATCGCAATCGCGCCAAGGCCATGGCACTGCTGCGCGCCAAACTCTACGACGCCGAGCGGCAACGCCAGGATGCGGCGCGCGCCGCCGAGCGACGCGGACAAGTCGGCTCCGGCGATCGGTCCGAGCGCATTCGCACCTACAACTTTCCGCAAGCCCGGGTCACGGACCACCGCATCAACCTGACGCTCTACAAGCTGCCGCAGGTGATGGAGGGCGAGGCGCTCGATGAGATCATCGACGCGCTGGTGACCGAGCATCAGGCCGCCCTGCTCGCCGCCGAAGAGAGCACCCGCTGATGCAGGCGCCCGTGCTTGAAAAGAGCACATCGGTTGCTGGCGCGCGACGGGCGTTGGCCGCGGCGTTTCGCGATGCCGGCCTCGACTCACCCGAGCTCGATGCCCGCATCCTGGTTGGGTTCGCACTCGGTCTCGACCACGCCGGCCTCGTCGTCGCGGGCGAGCGCAGTATCACGGCGGGCGAAGCGGAGAAAATCGCAGCGCTCGGCCAGCGCCGATTGGCGCGTGAGAGTGTCGCGGTCATCGTCGGCGAGAAGGAATTCTGGGGGCTGCGGTTTCAGGTTGGGCCGGCCACACTGGTCCCGCGTCCGGAATCGGAGACGATTGTCGACGCCGCGCTGCGGGCTCTCGATTCGCAAGGACTGCGCCACGCGCCGCTCCGCATCGCAGACCTCGGCACCGGCTCCGGTTGTCTTCTGCTTGCGTTGCTCTCGGAGTTGCCAAGCGCGCGCGGCGTTGGAACCGATATCAGCAAACCGGCGCTCGAGATCGCGCACCTGAATGCACGGGCACTCCGGCTTGCGCAGCGGGCGCTGTTCGTGCGCGGTAGCTTCGCAGCCGCGCTGGCGGGAGACTTTGATCTGATCGTCTCAAACCCGCCCTATGTCGCGACCGGCGAACTCACCGGGCTCGCACCGGAAGTGAGGCGCGAACCTCGCCAGGCGCTGGACGGAGGACCGGATGGATTGGGCGCCTATCAGGCCATCGCGGCGGATGCGACGCGCGTGCTGCGGCACGGCGGCGCACTGGTGCTTGAGCTGGGGATCGGCCAGGCAGAGCTGGTCGCAGGCTTGTTGTCAGCAGCTGGATTGACCCCGGAGAAGCCACAAATGGACCTTGCGGGTGTCCCCCGTGCCCTTGTGGCTTTTCGGCAACCTATGCGGTAGGACATTAGGGCCATCCAAAAAATCTCTTGGATTATTAGCCGGGAGCCATTAGGTTCCAGACACGGAATTGACCGAGGATCGGTGCGCCCCACAAGCGGCCCGGAGCATGGCTCAGCGAGGCAGGTGGCGCGGAGGACGCGACATCCCGCATCCCAGAGAGACAAGGCACGCAGTTCACTGAACACAGGTCGAGATACTTCATCGGCTGAGCGCCGGCCGCCGTCGCAGGACGTGCGGGGCGCGTGATGAAAAGGTGGAGCGGCGCGGTAAGACCGCGGTGTGTGGGCTTATTGAATTAGCGCTGCGGAATTGGGGGCTCGTTAAGCGAGGGCCTGGGCGTCCTTCCTTGCGCGCAGCAGGGACGCGAGGGTTGTTGTGCGTCGCGCGCAAGCGCAGGTGTTTCAATCAGCAACGGTCGTGCGCGGCCGCTGCACTTCGAGGAGTGGCGAACGGAAGCCATGAGAAACGGTCAGAACAAGCGCATGCGAGGGCGTAGTCGCAACAAGGGGCACAACCCGCTGACGCGGGTCTACGAATCCAACGGCCCCGACGTGAAGATCCGTGGAACGGCATCCCACATCGCTGAAAAATACCAGCAGCTCGCTCGCGACTCGCATGTTTCAGGCGACCCGATCGCCGCCGAAAACTACGCGCAGCATGCGGAGCACTATCTGCGCTTGATTGCCGCGGCCCAGGAGCAGTTCAGGCAAAGCAATCCCTACTTCCAGGGCAACCGACCGGAAGGCGGTGGACCCGAGATGCGTGGCAACGACGAGTCCTTCGATGAGGGGGATGACGACGGCGCGCCGCAATTCGGCGATCATCAGCAACCGGCTTACGGCCCGCGCGACCCGCAACCGTATCTGCCGCGCGACGCCCAGTTCTATCCGCCGCGCGAGCAACAGAACCGGCCGCAGCCGCAAGGCAACCCGCCCCAAGACGACGGCAACATCGACCGCCTGCCGTCCTTCATCACCGGCGGCGGCCAGCAGGGCGGCCAACCTTCCTACGGACAGCAGCAGCACCCACAGCAGGGAAACGGCGGCAGCTACGATAACCAGGAGCGCCAGGGCGGCGCTGATCGCTTCCCGCTCCATCGCCGACGCCGGCGCCATCGCGGTCCGCGCAACGACATGTCGCCCATGCCTGAGATGAGCGGCCATGATGGCGGCGACGAAGCACCGCCCGGCGAATAGGCAAGACGCAACCTACCCGCGCGCCGGGACGCCCGGCGCGGGCACGAGCCCAGGATTGAGCGCCGGCACCAGCTTGCGCCGGGCGCGCCGCGCCGGGATCACCCGGTAGACCTGCTTGCTTGCCTCAACGAGATGCACGCCGTTGAACGGCGCCGAAATCGTCGCGCCGGCGCGTTCCCACGCCACCGCGGAACGCAGGAACCAGGCACGCGATACGGGTGGCACGTAAAGTGCCTCGCCCCAGCTCATCGGGGTGAACCAGGTATCGCGCAACAACCCGGTGATCTGCGTACGTGAGTACGGACGCCCCTGCCCGAACGGCGTCGTATCCATGCGAGCCCATAAGCCGCGCCGGTTCGGCACTACCACAAGCAGCCGTCCGCCGGAGTTGAGCACGCGCCAGACCTCACGCAGCAAGGCTGCGGCGTCTTCGGACATCTCCAACCCATGCACCACCACGACCCGATCGATCGAAGAGTCCGGTAGCGGCATCTCCACGGGATCAACGAGGCTTGCCAAGCTGGGGCGTGCGGTCGGCCACTTCACCACGCCCTGGGCGGCGGGCATGAAGGCCAGGCAGCGTTCGGCCTCCTCGCGAAAGAGGCCCAGATAAGGGGTCGTGTACCCGACACCAAGCACCCGTTGGCCGGTGGTGTCGGTCCACACAGACCGGATCGCGCGACCAATAAAGCGCCGCGCCACCGTCCCGAGCCGATGGCCATAGAAATTGCGCAGGTCGATGACATCGAGCGACGACATGACGGCGGCAAGCTAGCGCATGTCCCGGAAAAATGGATACCGGTTTTCCGAAAAAGGACATGCCCAAATAGAAAATTCTAGAGCGCGTTCAATCGGGACGCGATCTAGAGCATTGGATGAAGCATCGCTACATTCACTTCTATCGACCGACCATATCGTAATGGAGTGTGATCATGCCGGCCCAGACGCATCTCTTTCGTTGCTTGCAGGACAACTTTGGTGTGCTTGTGCACGACCCGGCAACGGGAGCAACCGCGTCTATCGATGCACCTGAGGCAGAGCCGGTCGAAGCCGCCCTCAAGGAGACGGGCTGGCGACTGACCGATATTCTGGTGACCCACCACCACGGCGACCACACCGGTGGCATCAAAGCACTTAAAGAGCACCACCATTGCCGGGTGATCGCTCCGCGCGCAGAAGCGGCGCGCATTCCCGCTGTTGACGTCGAGGTCGGCGAGGGCGATGAGGTCAAGGTCGGCTCGATCAAAGCCCGCGTTCTGGAAACGCCCGGCCATACGGCCGGTCACATTTCGTACTGGTTCGCCGATGAGCAGTTGGCGTTTGTCGGTGATACGCTGTTCTCCATCGGCTGCGGGCGCGTCATCGAGGGTACGCCGGAGATGATGTGGAACTCGCTGCTGAAGCTGCGCGCGTTGCCGGATGCAACCAAGGTCTATTGCGGTCACGAATACACCGCCGCGAACATCCGCTTTGCCAAGACGATCGAGCCCAACAACAAAGACTTGGCGGCCCGCGAACAAGAAGTCACGACCCTGCTCGCCAATAACAAATCGACCGTCCCGTCCCTGCTTGGCGCGGAAAAGAAAGAGAACGTCTTCCTGCGCGCCGACGTGCCGGCGGTCGCAGCGGCCGTCGGCCTGTCCGGCCATTCGCCGGCCGAGGTGTTTGCAGAAGTACGCGCGCGCAAGAATAAGTTCTGATGCCAATGTCAGCTGCCAGCGCGCTGAGTGCGGCCGACATCATCAAGTTGCTCGAGCTGCAGCCACACCCGGAAGGCGGCCACTTCTGCCAGACCTTTCGCGACACGCAGGTGATCGACGGCAAGCGGCCCGCCTCGACCGCGATCTACTTTCTGCTTGCGCGCGGCGAACACTCGCATTGGCATCGCGTCGACGCCGCCGAGGGTTGGCACTGGTACGCGGGAGCACCGCTGCGCCTCGCGATCGTCGAGGACGGGAAGGAACGCATCGTGACCTTGGGCGCCGATCTCAAATCAGGTCAGCGCCCGCAGGCCATCGTGCCGGCGCATGCCTGGCAGTCCGCCGACACGCTTGGCGACTGGACGCTGGTCGGCTGCACCGTCGCGCCCGGGTTCGTGTGGGAGGGATTTGAATTAGCTCCGAAGGGCTGGGGCCCGGAACAAACACACCGGAGATAGCGCAGCCGACCTCCTAAGTTCAACTCAAATACTGGGCCCCGTTCACGGTCAGCGTCGAGCCAGTGATGAAGTCAGCGCTGTCCGCCGCCAGGAACGCCACGCAGCGGGCGATGTCGTCAGGCTCGCCCAGCCGGCCCACCGGGATCTGCGCGATGATTTTCTCCAGCACATCCTTCGGCACGGCCTGCACCATCTCGGTGTTGATGTAGCCCGGCGCGATTGCGTTCACCGTGACGCCGAGCCGCGCATTCTCCTGCGCCAGCGCCTTGGTGAACCCGATCTCTCCCGCTTTGGCGGCCGAGTAGTTCGTCTGCCCGATCTGGCCCTTCTGACCGTTGATCGAGGAGACGTTGATGATGCGACCGAACTTGCGCTCGCGCATCCCTTCGATCACTTGGCGGCACATGTTGAACAGGGAATTGAGATTGGTGTTGATGACCGCGGTCCACTGTTCCGGCTTCATCCGGTGCAGCGTCGCGTCGCGGGTAATACCCGCGTTGTTGACGAGAACCTCGACCGGGCCGAGATCAGCGACCACCGCCTTCACGCCCTCGGTGCACGCTTCGAATGAGCTGACGTCCCATTTGTAGACGGGGATGCCGGTCTCGGCCTTGAACTTGGCTGCCGCAGTTTCATTCCCAGCGTAGTTGGCGGCGACCTGGTACCCGCCCTCCTTCAGCGTCTTGCAGATCGACGCCCCAATGCCACGGGTACCACCCGTCACCAATGCAACGCGTGCCATGATTTCCTCCCTCTGGTCCGCTCAGTGCGACACGCCTACTTCTGTCTCGTGCGGTTGCGAAGCCGATACATACAATAAGCCCCATCCGGGACTTTAGGTTTGTCCCGGATCAACGCGCTGCCGTGCAAATGCCGATCAGCGTTCCAGGCACATGGCGATACCCATGCCGCCGCCGATGCAGAGCGTGGCGAGACCCTTCTTGGCGTTCCGCTTCTCCATTTCGTGCAGCAGCGTCACCAGGACCCGCGCGCCCGATGCGCCGATCGGATGACCGAGCGCAATCGCGCCACCGTTGACGTTGACCTTGCCGGTGTCCCAACCGAGGTCCTTGTTGACCGCGCAAGCCTGTGCGGCGAAGGCCTCGTTTGCTTCGACCAGATCGAGGTCTTGGATGTTCCAACCTGCCTTCTTGAGGGCGGCACGCGAAGCCGGGATTGGACCGCTGCCCATGATCGCCGGATCAACACCGGCATGAGCCCAGGAGACGATGCGGGCCAGCACTTTCTTGCCCTCGCGTGCGGCTTCGCTCGCCTTCATCAGCACAACGGCTGCGGCGCCGTCGTTGATGCCGGATGCGTTGCCGGCCGTCACCGTTCCGTCCTTGGCAAAGGCGGGCCGAAGCTTGGTCATCGCGTCCAGGGTGGCGCCGTGGCGCGGGTACTCATCGTCGGCGACGATCAGGTCGCCCTTGCGGGTCTTGATCGTCACCGGCACGATTTCGTCCTTGAAGCGTCCGGCCTTCTGCGCGGCTTCCGCCTTGTTCTGCGAACCTACGGCGAACTCGTCCTGCTGCGCGCGGGTGATCTGCCAGCGCTGGGCAACGTTCTCGGCCGTGTTGCCCATGTGATAGCCGTTGAAGGCATCCCACAGGCCGTCCTTGATCATGGTGTCAACCATCTCGAAGTTGCCCATTTTCACGCCACCGCGCAGGTGTGCGCAATGCGGCGCCATGCTCATCGACTCCTGCCCGCCCGCGACCACGACGTCGGAATCGCCATTGAGGATGGCTTGGTAGCCGAGTGCGACAGTGCGCAGGCCGGATCCGCACAGCTGATTGACGCCCCAGGCTGGGCTTTCCACCGGAATTCCCGCACCGATCGAGGCTTGGCGCGCCGGGTTCTGACCTTCGCCGGCCGAGAGAATCTGGCCCATGATGACTTCGGAGACGCGCTTGCCTTCGATGCCGGCCCGCTCCAGCGCGGCCTTGATTGCAACCTGGCCCAGCTCATGGGCGGGCAAGTTTGCGAACGCCCCATTGAATGAGCCGACCGGCGTGCGGGCCGCGCCAACGATGACAATGTCGTCTGCCATGACAAACTCCTGTTTGAGCCGCAGAGGAACCGGGGAACATCGCGCCTGTGGTGACCAAGCGAGGTCTAGCGGCACGCGCATCATTCTGCGGCTTCGATAGCGCGTCGGGCTGGCCGCTGTCCATCGCGGGCTTTTACCTAGATTGATCGAATGCTGCGCACAAAAAAGGTGGCCGCTGCGCGGGAAAGTGCTTATTTTGTTAAGTTGCCCATTGCGCCGGGGCCCGCCGGCACGTCGTGACGATCGCAATGAACAAATCCGACAATCCCGTCATCATCAAGAAATACGCCAACCGCAGGCTCTACAATACCGGCACCAGCACCTACGTGACGCTGGAAGATCTCGCCGCCATGGTGAAGAAGGGCGAGGATTTCGCGGTTTATGATGCCAAGACCGGCGAAGACATTACGCGCTCCGTGCTGACCCAGATCATCTTCGAGCAGGAGAACAAAGAAGGTGGCCAGAACCTTCTGCCGATCACCTTCTTGCGCCAGCTGATCCGGTTCTACGGCGACAGCATGCAGACGCTGGTCCCGCGCTTCCTGGAAACTTCAATCGACTCGTTCACGAAGGAGCAGGGCAAGTTCCGCGAGCAGATGACACAGGCGTTCGGTGGCGTGGGCTTCGGTGCGATGGAAGACCAGGTACGCCGAAACATGGAGATGTTCGAGCGCGCGTTTGCGATGTTTGTTCCGTTCGCGCGCCGTGAAGGACAGGCGGCGGCTGAACCCGACAAGGCACGCGAGAAACCCACCGGCGGCGGCGAGCTCGATGACATGAAGCGTCGGCTGGAAGACATGCAGAAGCGCATCGACCAGCTGACCGATACAGAGAAAAAGCCCTAGCGCATGTCCCGGAAAAGTGGTTGCCGGTTTTCCGAAAAGGACATGCGCCAATTGAAAAACTACGCACGGTGAACGGCGTCGACCTGGTCCACCAGGATGTTGCGCTGGGAGGCGCGCATCGTGACCGTATAGCCGCCGATCGCGTCGACGAACGAGATCACCAGCAGCAAGAAGAACGTCGCCGTGGCGGCCTGCTTGACCAGCAGGAACTCGACCAGCATGCCAATGAACAGCAGGGTCGAGAGCAGGTGGTCGAGCAGAGAGTGTCCGGTGAGACGGGTCGCCTTCACGAGCTCGACGAACAGAAGCAACAGCGACATGGCCAGGAGGAGATCGCCGACCGTCAGCGACCACGATGCGCCTGACATCATCGGCAATTCAAAGAGCGTCTTGGCCCAGAATTCGCCTGGCGAGGCGCCAGGCAACAAAAATTCCACGATGTTGTAGATCGCGAACGGGATCAGCAGCAGCGGTATTCCGATCAGAAACATGCGTTCCTCGGGCGCCCCAGGCGGGCGCGACGTAAGAGGAACGCACCAGGCCGCCGTCAGGTTTCCGTGGTCTTGGCCTTGAGGATCTGCCGGCCCCGATACATGCCCGTTTTCAGATCGATGTGGTGCGGCCGGCGCAATTCGCCGGAATCCTTGTCCTCGACATAGGCAGGCTTCGTCAGGGCGTGATGCGAACGCCGCATGCCGCGCCGCGATGGCGAGGTTTTCTTTTTTGGAACAGCCATGGTGATCCTCGAAAATCGGGCGCTCAGCGCCAGCGGTTTTTAAGCTGAAGGCGGGCTTATAAAGGAAGCTTGGCGCGATGGCTAGGCGTGTACCCATCATGCTCTGGCCAGAACTCCGATCAGGGGCAAGATGGAAATAGTGCGTTCTGAGGTTGCCGAGGACCGGGCTCGAACCTCGTTGCTGTGCGTCACAGAAATGATTTGCTCGTCCTGCCTTGCAATGCGGTATCCCCGGCCACATATACCATCCACGTGGATGGTATATGGCTGGTAGAGATGATCGATAAGGTACACGAGCTGCGGCCGAGGGCACCTGATAGCGAGAAGATCACAATCAATCTCGGCTATGTCGATCTCGGACACATCGACCTCCTGGTGCAGGAGGGATTTTATTCCAACCGCACCGACTTCATCCGGACCGCGATCCGAAATCAGCTCGATCGCCACAACGACGCTGTCAAGCAGTCCGTTGCGCGACACCAACTCGACCTTGGTTTGCGTCAATACAGCCGGCAGGACCTGGAAGCCGCGCAGGCCGCCGGCCAGGCGCTTCACATCCATGTCCTAGGGCTGGCTGTTATCGCCGCGGACGTCTCTCCCCAACTGGCGCGGAACACCATCGCCTCCATTCACGTGCTTGGTGCCTTGCAAGCCAGTCCCGCGGTGAAGGCGGCGCTGGGTGACCGCATCCGCTAGCTGCCGGACCGAACAACGCCGACCCTCGATCAATCCGTTCCGAGTGGAACGGGCAGCGCTCCAGCTGCGCCGTTAGTCCAACCAACACAGGATCTACTCCCATGAACGCACGCTGGAAGACCGACACGATGGAGGCGACCCGCCTTACGCGCGCAGGCCGGCTCATTGATGCGATGGCCATTCTGCGCGGACTGATCCCCAGCACGCGCCCCGCCGGTTTCGCAGACGATGCAACGCAAGCACTATCCGGCGGTCCTCGCAAAGGCGGTCGTCAGCAGCAAGTTTCCGCAACGCTCCATCGCTTCCTCGACCGCTTGGGCGATCTGGGCTCCACACGCGCGCTCGACGGACTAGTCGGAGATGTGGTGGGCCGTGCTCCGGTCCCCGTGCCCGATGGGGCGCAGTTTGAGGAGCGCAACTATGCCAACCAGGCAGGACGCCGGTCGTACAAGCTCTATGTTCCGAGCGGCTACAACGCGCGGGCACTCCCCCTTGTGGTGATGCTGCACGGCTGTACCCAGTCGCCGGACGACTTCGCCGCCGGCACACGGATGAACCAGCTCGCTGAGGAGCTGACTTTCCTTGTCGCCTACCCGGCGCAGGACATGTCAGCCAATGGCTCCAAGTGCTGGAACTGGTTCGACGCAAGCAACCAGCAGCGCGATCAGGGTGAGCCCTCGCTGATCGCGGGGATCACCCGCCAGATCACGCGCGACTTCCTGGTTGAGCCAGGGCGCGTGTATATCGCCGGCCTGTCTGCCGGGGGCGCCGCCGCCGCAATCATGGGATCGACCTACCCGGACCTCTATGCCGCCATAGGCGTGCATTCCGGATTGGCGTGCGGGGCGGCTACCGACGTGCCTTCCGCCTTCGAGGCGATGCGGCAGGGGCGGTCTTCCGGTGTATGGGAACCGTCTGCGCGCGACGGGTCCGGCCGCGCCACGCCGACCATCGTGTTTCACGGTGACCGCGACATGATCGTCAACCCCGTCAACGGGGATCAAGTCATTGCCCAGGCGAAGGCTGCGGCCGATCTTCGGATCACCGTCACCCGCGGTCAGGCACCCGGAGGGATGAGTTACACCCGCACCGTTCAGGTGGATGACAGCGGGCGACGGATTCTGGAGCAATGGGTCCTGCATGGAGCCGGCCACGCATGGTCCGGAGGTAGCTCTGCCGGATCGCACACCGAGCCACGCGGGCCCGACGCCAGTCGGGAGATGATGCGCTTCTTCCTCCAACACCCAGCACCAGCCGCGTAGCTGACGCATCATTCACATCCGCACCGAATAACGAGGCGAAAGCGAAAGTGAGCACAATTGGGCAGACTCATTCCGATTACGGTGCAATGTGTCCGATCGATCGGCCGATGACTCTGGTTCCGGGGTTGGCAGCAACAAACACGGCGATTCCAATGACCTCAAAGATCAGGTTCACCCTGCTAGCCAACTTGGGCAGTCTGCTGCTTGCGGTGACGGACGCCAGTCAGGCGTATCAACTTCGGCAACCGGCTTACATGAACGTCAACTTGGGCGGCATCTATGGCAAGCAACACACTTGCCCTCGCTGGGAGGACCCATCTTCCGGAAAATTGTGGGCGCAGAGATACCAATGCGGATGGCAACTTCAAAGACCGATTCCGTATCCATTAGTAACCGTCCGGGTGGCGGTCTGATCGGCGCGATCATTTTCGATCCGGGCGGGCGCGCATTGCTGCGCTTGCAACCGTTAATGAGCCTCCAGGGCACGCCTATCCAGGAAGTACGCCGCAGCCTCACATGATGTGAGGCGGTTGATCGTGGAGAATCACGTTCAACAACGAGCTGTGTACTTGCAGGCCCTCGCCGTCGTAATCAATGAAGCCCAATTTGCGAAATTTGTTCATGAAATGGCTCACACGCGATCGCGTCGTGCCGATCATCTCCGCGAGCGTTTCCTGGCTGACATTCGCAATAACCGGCTCCGGCCTTCCTTCCTTGCCAAAGTTCGCCAGCAACAGCAACATCCGAGCGAGGCGTTTCTCGCTCGAATTGAACAGCTGGTCGATGAGATCCTCTTCTACCCGGATGGTCCGAGCCAGAAGATGCGCAATGAACATTTCGGAAAATGCCGGCTCGTCATGGATCACGCGGACAACAGACGCCTTTTCGAGCCGCATGAATAGGCCCTCCGCCATGGTCGAGACCGTCGCCATGCGCCGCGGCTGGCCGGCCAGACATCCCTCACCGAAAAAGTTATCCGCTCCGAGAATTGCGACAACCGCCTCCTTGCCTTGCTCGGACACGACCGTAACCTTGACCTTGCCGCTCTGGATGTAGAAGATCGCGTCCGCAGGATCTCCCTGGGAGAAGACAATTTGCTCCTTGCGATACTTCCCGATGCTGCGTCCCTCGCCAACTTTGCTGAGAAACGATCTCGGATCGAATGATGGGTTCTTTTTGCTTGCCATGATATAAAGAGTGCTCCGCCAGAAGAACGCTCTCTTCTGGCCCGATATCATCGGGAAGCATTATATCACGGAACACCAATCGGCCGCGGCGCGGTGGTATCTTTCGCCGCAGACCGACGAAGCGGCGGTCTCAAATCCTCAAAATGTCCACAGGGAATAGAGCCAAACGCCGAATATCACGGCCACAAGGACAAGTGGTCCGCGCCATCCCCACTTAAACAATAAAAAGATAAGCTTTCGTGGGTCCATCCCGAATAGCCAGGAAATACTGAGTCCGCTCTTAAGACGGCCGGATTACCCCGTGGTCATGACACCCGTGCCGGCCGATATCACCTGGAACCGTGTCCACGATTTTGGATGAATGGCGAATCGCGGTCCGCGAATTTGAGTCATTCGGCCGCCATTTCGCGTTGAACGCATCGAGACTCCCGGCCTGAGGATCGCCCGTGCGTTTGCACGCGCATCCGAATTGGAATTCCGCCGAGTTAAGCAAATCTCAATTAAGCGCGGCTGACTTCGGTGCAAGCAACTTGTAGCAGGCCTCGATGAGGGCGGAACTCGGGTACAATTCACCAGGCAGCGTTACGAGATCCTTGGGAAATTCGTCCCGGCGCTTCCACGAGTTGACCTTCGAAAGCGTAACTAGCTTCGCTGCGGCGTCAGGCAGGGCACGAAACTTATCGGCGCATACGGGTGCCATCGCCACCACGACCGCTTGCTCTGACCGCTGTTTTGCCATCTCGTTGGCCGTGCTGGCCAGCGACCAGCCCCCCCAGGAAAAGCCAATAGCGATCGTTGCGATAGCGCCGACGGCAACTCCTTGCAGCAAACGCGTCAGCGACTCTCCTTGTAGCATTGAAGGTAATTGCATGGCTTTTCCTTTTCGCCCAGTTGCATTGAATGCCGAAACGCGTTGAGAGGGCATATCGATCGAACTTCAGATACGCGTTCCTTCTTCTGGAGTTTGAGCAAAACAGCTCGGTCCTATTCGTGGCACTTGCTTAATAAAAGATCGGGAAATTGCAGGTGAGGAGGGCTCGACCGCACAAGCTCCTCACCGTGACAGCGCGCAATTTTGACGCTTACTCAGCTTATCCTCAAATCATTTCGGATGCTTCTCACCCGTTGCGAGTTGGGCATCATCGCCGCCTCGCATCCAAGCGAACACTTCGCGTTCCTCATGAACCAGAATGCGCAACCCGTCCGGCCTTTGCGGCATGTCCAGCGTCTCGAAGAGTGATTTGGCTTTCACCTTGGCAGCCGCAAGATCGTCGGCAACAACCGAAATCCGCGCCAATGTGGCGTGCAAGTCGTCAGTTGAACGAACGCGAAAGAACTCGATGGTGAACTGCACTGAGGACTCCACTTAGACGCTGTCACCTGGACAGGTGATCGCACCTCGCGGCTTGGCAAGGACGGGCTGCGCGACTGCGAAGTGTGTGCATCGCGGCGTGCCTTAGATTGAATTTGCAAATTGAGCCAACGCCTCATTCACGAGGCGCCGCTTGTCTCTCTCGCCGCGCTGAGCAACCTCGATAAGGCGTTGCGCGAGTAAGCCGCGCGTTTCGGTTGCCCGATCGTCGGCCGCCATCGGGCTGTTCGAGATCTGCAATGACAGCCACGCAGCATCGAATGCTGATGCCAGAATTATCGTGGTATCGACATCGAAGGTGTGTTTTCCAAGAAGCCTGAGTATCGACATCACCCTCGCTCATTTTCCGACAGAACAAATCTAGCCCTTCAACCGGCCCAACTGGCTCCGGCCACTTGAGCTACTCTATGCGTCAGCCCGAATGCACGAGCGGTTGTGTTTCTTCGCGCAGCTGTCCGCGAATTGCTTCAGCTCTTGCTTCCGCCTCTGCCGTCTTGACCGCCTCTTCGAACATCAATTGTCTGACCTGATGCTTGATGGCAATCGTCGCAGGAAGTTTGACTTTTCGTCCGAACCGGCTTGTTTGCATTGAGAGCTCCTCCTGGTGGCCGAGCACTGCGTGGATAGACCTGATCGATCGCGCGCCTCAGAAGTCCATTCCGCCCATGCCGCCACCGGGACCGCCCGGCATCGCTGCGCTCTGCTTCTTCGGCAGCTCGGCAACCATCGCCTCGGTGGTAATCAGCAGACCCGCGATGGAGGCCGCATCCTGCAACGCGGTCCGCACGACTTTGGTCGGGTCGATGATGCCTTTCGACACCAGGTTCCCATACTCGCCGGTCTGCGCGTCATAGCCGAAAGCGTAGGTTTCCTTTTCCAGGATCTTGCCAACGACGATTGAGCCATCGTCGCCGGCGTTGATCGCGATCTGGCGCGCCGGCCAGGAAATCGCCTTCTTGACAATTTCAATGCCGGTTCGCTGATCGTCGTTGTGGACTTTGAGCTTCTCCAGCGCCTTGATGGCGCGCAGCAGCGCAACGCCGCCGCCCGGCAGGACACCTTCCTCGACGGCGGCGCGGGTTGCGTGCATGGCGTCATCAACCCGGTCCTTGCGCTCCTTCACCTCGACTTCGGTCGCGCCGCCGACGCGGAGCACCGCGACGCCGCCCGCGAGCTTGGCCAGCCGCTCTTGCAGCTTCTCGCGGTCGTAGTCGGAGGTCGTCTCCTCGATCTGTGCCTTGATCTGGGCAATGCGCGCCTGGATGTCGGTCTTCTTGCCCGCGCCACCGACGATCGTGGTGTTCTCCTTGTCGATCATCACCTTCTTGGCGCGTCCCAGCATATTGATCGTGACGGTCTCGAGCTTGATGCCGAGGTCGGCGGAGACCATGGTGCCGGCGGTAAGGATCGCAATGTCCTCAAGCATGGCTTTGCGGCGGTCGCCGAAGCCGGGAGCCTTGACCGCTGCGACCTTGAGGCCGCCGCGCAGCTTGTTGACCACGAGGGTGGCGAGCGCCTCACCCTCTATGTCCTCGGCGATGATCAGCAGCGGCTTGCTCGCTTGCACCACCGCTTCCAGCAACGGGAGCAGCTCTTGCAGCGCCGAAAGCTTCTTCTCGCAAATCAGGATATACGGGTCTTCCATTTCGACCCGCATTTTGTCGGCGTTGGTTACGAAGTAAGGCGAGATGTAACCGCGGTCGAACTGCATGCCCTCGACCACTTCAAGCTCGGTCTCGAGCGACTTTGCTTCCTCGACCGTGATCACGCCTTCGTTGCCGACCCGTTTCATCGCATCGGCGATGAAGCGACCAATTTCCGCATCGCCATTGGCCGAGATCGTGCCGACCTGCGCGATCTCCTCGTTCGAGGTGACGTTCTTGGAGTTCTTCTGGAGGTCAGCCACAATGCTCTCGACCGCGAGATCGATGCCGCGCTTGAGGTCCATCGGGTTCATGCCGGCGGCGACAGCCTTGGCACCTTCCCGCACGATCGCATGAGCGAGCACCGTCGCCGTGGTCGTGCCATCACCGGCCTGGTCGGAGGTCTTCGAGGCAACCTCGCGCACCATTTGGGCGCCCATATTCTCGAACTTGTCTTCGAGCTCGATTTCTTTGGCAACAGTGACGCCATCCTTGGTGATGCGCGGTGCACCGTATGACTTGTCGAGTATGACGTTGCGGCCCTTTGGGCCAAGCGTCACCCTCACCGCGTGCGCCAGCGTGTCGATCCCATGCAACATTCTGTCACGCGCGTCGACGGAGAATTTCACTTCCTTGGCGGACATCTCAGCATTCCTTTTTGTTCGATCTCGTCTTGCGGAGAGCCGCAACGATGAGAATTATTGATCTCAGGTTTTCTTGGCCTTCCACGTGGCCCGTTTCTCAGTCTCCTCAGAACGAGAACCTGGAGCGCGTAATCAGGCGGCCTTCTTCTTGGCCTCGGCCTCGACAAGCACGCCCATGATGTCATTCTCGTTCATGATGAGGTATTCGCGTCCATCGATCTTGACCTCGGTGCCCGACCATTTGCCGAACAGGATTCGGTCGCCGACCTGGACGTCGATCGGGATCAGCTTGCCGCTCTCGTCGCGGCCGCCGGGTCCAACGGCGATCACCTTGCCCTGCTGCGGTTTCTCCTTGGCGGTATCGGGAATGATGATGCCACCGGCGCTCTTCGCCTCGGCATCAATTCGCTCGATGACAACGCGGTCGTGAAGCGGTCGGAATTTCATTGGCCTCCTCCTACGTTTCGTCAAATAGTCTGACGAATCTATCTATTGAAGGTCTTCGTCGGTTCGATCGCGGTCACGGGGCCTTATTGAATACCTTGGACACACCTGTCTTGATGGGCTCGGCAGCATCGGCGGCTGCCTTCTGGGCCAGCGCGGATAGCTCCTTGGTCTGCGCCGATACGGTATCGAATTGCTTGCGCATATGCGCGGTCGACAGTTCGACAAGCTCCGACGGGGACTTCACACCCAACAGCTCATTGACGTAGTCAAACGCGGCGCGCGTGTTGGTACGGACAACATCGATAACCTTGAGATTGTAGTCCGTCGCGCCCTTGGCAACGTTCGCATAGGCGTTTTTGAGCAGATCAACCGCTTCGTCGCTGGCCACCTTCGCTTTCGTGCAGGCGTCCTTTGCGTGTGCGATGCCCTTGTCGGTCATCTCGCGAAGCTCCGCCGGCACTTCGATTTTCGGCATCTCGAACTTAGACATCGTAGCCCTCGACAGTTCAAAAGGGTCAGCCACCCGCTTTGAAGGGTCACCCATACGTTTTTCTGTTTTCGGTGTCGTGGCGTTCGTAGTGGTCTCATTCATGACGTTTATCCTCAGGGGACGGGATTGGTTGGACCTCGCGCCGCCGCCCCAGCGCCGGGTGTCGTCAGCGAGGTGTTTTAGTTCAGTAATCGTTGCAATTTGGACGCCCCGGTTACGTTCGTCGGCTGTGTGATTCTCCTGACGCATTTCTCGCGATTGGAGAAAGGTCCAGAGGAGAGGTCGCCGTCGTCCTCAATTGCGTACCACCCGCAATGGATGCCGCGCATGTGGGATTCGTTTTCACCGATGTAGTGGGGAACGGTCATTGTGGCGCTCCGGTGCGCGCCGATCATCGGCCAAGCCGGTCCGGCGTGCGAATGCAACTTTATTGGAGTATCTTTGCGCCTGCCGATGGCATCGGGGTTGCCGCTGTATGAAACGGTGACTTCGGTACGTCGCCGATTTTTGGGCAGCTCTCGGACAAGCCACCGCTTGCCGTCAGTTATTATGTGGGACGCTGAGTGTAAAGAAACAATGGCGAGACCAGAAATTTATGTACTTGGTCCCAGGATGACGAACAGGGGAGCGGATGGTTGCGCGTTATCGCGTATCTTGAAAAGGTCGTTACGGCCTTGTCGAGGTGGATCATAGAACTATTCGGCATTGTTGCGAAAAGTCACCGGACGCGAAGATCGCCCGCTAGATTTTTGACAGCTCGATGGCTTTGTTGATCCCGTCGACTGCGTCGTAGACCGTCACCTGAACAATTGGGTACCCTTCCTTTATTGCCAGCCCCGCCGCTTCCGCGGCTTCTGATGTGGTATAGGACCCTTTCAATTGCCTATCTACCAGAAGCCGAAATCGGCCGGATTCCGGCCGTTTCCGCTGGGAAAAGAACTCCGCCGCAGGCTCCGCCTCGGTAGGACTAATGGGCGGCGATTTGATCCTCTCGCGTGTTGCCACTTGAAATTGCTCCGTTTTGAGGTTCGCGGGCTTAAACCACCAGCCCATTAAAGCTGCTGCTCCACTCAAAGCCGCAAGCGGTGCACACCCAATCGTTGTCGACGATACAGTCCCGAAGATACGTCGACACCACTGGGGCGATTGCTGGGAGATCGCAATTTGGACACCGCATCCTCGTCGCTGGGATGCTCTCGATCGGGCTTGGCGCGGGAATGCGGCTGTCGCTGGCTCGGCTGGGCTGCGATTCGTTTGAGTTATTGATCATAAAGGCCCTTGCGTACGGCGCGGATGTTTGTCGGATCCCGTTGCGGGTCGGAAAGATCACGGCGATCACGCCGTGTGCCCAGGGTCCAATCCGTACAGGGGTGTTTTCTTCTTGCGTTCGGGCGTCATTTCCTTGATGGGAAACGGCTCGCCCGGAATCCCACGGTCGCCGAGATGAGCGCGCGCAATTTCGTCCTCAGTCGGACGTTCTTCGTTACGTCGCGGCGACTTGATCAAGGTTGCGTTCTCCATCTCGATTTCAAGTACACCCGCAGTCTGAATGAATCTGTTCAATATTGCTCATATCAAAATAGGTCGGTAGCTGCAGCTTTATCGCCGTACCGGGCAAATCAACGCGGACTGGCGCAATTATCTCTGGTTGCCAGCTTTCAGCGTAGCCCTTTGGCCCACGCTACGCGACATCAACACCGCCGCAAAATCGTCGGTGGCATCGAAAACTGTTGGCATTCACTGAGGTCTTGATTGTCTGCGATCGCACCCCAGTTGTCATCGATGCCTAAGTTGGACGATAAGCGTCTCTCGAAGAGAGGACGGGCTAGGTGCGATGGAAAGATCCCCAAAAAGCCGGAGCGAGATTGAACGTCTCGTGTTGCGGGAACTACAAACGTCGGAGAGCTGCGAAGGGGCAGTTGGTATTTCTATAATCGCTTGGAAATGTCCAGGGAGCGAAGCAAACTGGACAGTGGCAGCCTACAAACCGGGAACATCCGGCAAGTATGAGTGTGAGATGGCTCTTGAGCGCATAGTGCCTCAACTTCAAGATTTTTATGAACTTGTGCAAAAGCATTGAGTATGAGCGCCATGGTGGCGCGGCACCGACCGACTTTTGCCTCACGTGAGCGGTACTCCTACGCGTAGTCGGCGACGCTAGGAATCGACGGCTCTGGCCTGGTCTCGCAATCAAATATTCATGTCTTATGACGATTCGGTCGGCGATATGACTGATGTCTTGAGCGACAGATCACCGAGGCTGCTCGAGGGGCAGCCTCGGTGTATGAATTAGGCCCGCGTCAAATGTGGCGGCCTTTCATCAGACTGTCGACGTCGCTTTGAACCTGCTGCTTTTCGAGGCCGTACTTGGCCACGATCTGCGTCACGACGTCATCCCTGTTCTTCAACGCCGACAGATCCTGTTCGGAGAACTTGCCCCACTTGGCGCCGATCTCCTTGAGTACGATTTTCCTCGTCTCGGCCGCATTCTCCGGCTTTGCGGCGGCTGAACTTGGCGCTGCGTTGGTCATTTATGTCTCCCAAAAAAGCTCTAATTATCATTTGAATGGTCATCATCCAAACTACCTTATTTAGATAGGATCGGATCGCAGGAAAACAATTACATCTATCAAATATACTCCGCGAGTCCGGTTGATCACTATCTATTCTAAAGCGAAAGTGTTAAGGACGCTAACTGACCTTCATTTGCTGAGGGGGCTGGAGTTTTTTGTGAAGGTTGAAACGCAAATATGGGAAGCATTCCTTAGATGGCTGACATTGATCTGAATGAAATCAGTTTTCAGTGTCCAAATTGCGGGCATGATCTCCAACAATCAATTGGGCGGCTAAAAACCAGCGAACACATGACGTGCCCAGGCTGTGACATAGGAATCAATATCGACACCAACAAGCTAGCCAACGCGGCTGAAGAAATTCAGCGAGCAATCGATAAAATTCCCGCGGAGATCACGATCAAGTTTTTCCGTTAGACGAAATCTGCGCGAGTAGAGACCGGCGGCCGATGACGGCCCGTGTAGGTCCTCACCGCCGCACGTGCGCGAGCCGCACGAGGCGACCCCGTTGCAGGGCACGTGGATCGGGGCCAAGTCCGACCATCTCAGCACAAAGATCGCGGTCAAGGTCGTCGCGGCGGCGGACGCCGAAACCGGACGTGGCACGGGCGTTGCACGAGAATCCTGACACCGGCCTAAGGCGATTGCGGCTGCCGCGACCGGTGGAACATACGGAACCTTTTCGCGTCTCACCCTTTGCAGATATCCGGCTGGGCCGCCGCTCACCCGGGTCTAAGGAGTTTTCAATGAAGATTCGTGCGGGCTACGAGATTTCCTATGACTGCCCGCAGCCGACGCCCATGATCCTGACGTTGAGCGTTCATCCATCCCGTATCGCCGATCTTTTGACCTGGGATCGCATGCGGATCGACCCGCCCATCCCCGTCAACACCTATCATGACAGTTTCGGCAATTTCTGCCACGTCATCCGCGCGCCCGCAGGCCGGTTGACCATGTCCACAGACTTCCTGTTGCAGGACAGCGGCGAGCCAGACGTTATATCCCCGCAAGCGGAGCAGTATGAGCTAGAACAGTTGCCGGTGGAGGTCCTGATCTATCTCCTCGGCAGCCGCTACTGCGAGACCGATCGGCTATCGAATGTGGCGTGGTCCCTGTTCGGGCACACTCCGAAGGGTTGGCCGCTGGTGAAGGCGATCTGCGATTATGTCCACAATCGCATCGCGTTCGGTTACCAGCATGCGAGCCCCACCAAGACAGCATGGGATGCCCATACCGAGCAGCGCGGCGTGTGCCGGGACTTTGCCCACCTCGCCATCACGCTGTGCCGCTGCATGAACGTTCCGGCGCGCTACTGCACCGGCTATCTCGGCGATATCGGTGTGCCCCCCGACAATTCGCCGATGGATTTCAGTGCCTGGTTCGAAGTCTATCTTGGAGGTCGCTGGTACACATTTGATGCCCGTCACAACAAGCCGCGCATCGGCCGTATCCTGATGGCACGGGGGCGCGACGCCACCGACGTTGCTATCGTGACCTCGTTTGGCCCGTGTACGCTCGCGGGCTTCAAGGTGGTCACCGAAGAGGTTACAGAGCCCACGCCCGCGGGTTCGTGATCATTCCCAGCCTGGGCGCCGAACCAAGAATCAAAATGCCTGGATCAAAATGCCATAGTGCCGCCAGGTGTCATCGGGCTAGCGTAACACGCACGCTGCCGTACTGGTCCACGCGGCAGCACGCCGCTCGTAGATGCCGGCCAGCCGCAGGAGACCGGGCCCGGGCCGGCGCGCATCGCGCTTATGCGGATTGGGCAGCATCGTAACCAGAAGCGAGGCCTCGCGCGGATCGAGTGCCGCTGCGGACTTGCCGAATGCGCGGCGGGCACCCGCCTCGACCCCGAATTGACCGCCAGGACCCCATTCGACCACGTTGAGATAAATTTCCAGAACCCGCCGTTTTCCCAGAGTGAGGTCGAGCCAGACGGCCAGCGGGGCTTCGACCACCTTGCGCACGTAGCTGCGGGAGGGCCACAGAAACAGGTTTTTCACAGCCTGTTGGGTGATGCTGGAGCCGCCGCGCGCACGGCGGAGGTCGTCGGTCTCCTCAAACGCGTCGATAACGCCACGAACGTCGACCCCATGGTGCTGGCAATAGCGCGCATCTTCCGCGACGATGAGGGCCCGAATGAGCGCCGGGGAAACCGCGCCCAGCGGAACCCAGATTCGCTGCACCGGTTGTCCAGTCACCCGCCGCCACAGCATCACGGTGGAGACGGGCGCAACCACGCCATAAACCAGCGTCAGCCCGAGCGGCAGCAGCAGCAGCAGGATGAGCGCCAGACCGATGAGGCGGATAAAGCGCCAGATACCGCGCCCCCGTTTCACTGCCATCGTCGCCAAATCTAGCGTAGCCTCTCATCACGATCTGCAGAGCTAATACTCAGTATGGCAGCGAACACCCGCCGTCGTCGCAACCCGCTCCGCGCGTTTCGCTATCATCCCTGGCTGTGCATAGCGGCTGGGATCGGCATCGTTATCGCACTTCTCCTGCCGCATGACTGGCGCCTGACGACGCGGATCCTGGCCGGATGGGATGTCGGCGCCTTGTCCTACCTGATCCTGGCGTTTTTGCTCGTTCAGAGTTTTGATCTCAAGCGCGTGCAGGTCCGCGCTGACCAATATGACGAGGGCGGCGTGCTGGTCCTGGTCCTGACCCTAACCGCCGCCATTGCCAGCCTTGCGGCTGTGGTGCTCGAATTGGGGGCAGCGCGTGCCAACGCACGTGAATGGTTCGCCGTGCCGTTAGGGGTGCTCACGGCGTTGCTATCGTGGGCGCTGATCCAGACGATCTTTGCGTTCCACTATGCGCATCGGTTCTATCGTGGGCCGGGCGATCGCGGCAGCGGCTTGGCCTTTCCGCAGACCGAGTATCCGAACTATTGGGACTTCATCTATTTTTCGTTTGTCGTCGGGATGACGTTTCAGGTCTCCGATGTGCAGGTGACCTCGACGGCGCTGCGCCGCGTGGTCGCGGCGCATGGCGTGCTGTCATTCTTCTACAGCGTTTCGATTCTGGCGCTGGCGGTGAACTTGAGCGCGAATCTACTGTAACTCACTGCCAGGTGGCGAAGGCCATTCCGCTGCCGGTCCCGGCTTCGGACCGATAGCAAGGCACGTAATCAAGAAGCTCCATATCGAGATTGGTCTCGGCCAGCATGCCGGCCACGACGAGCCAGTTCTTGGTCTCCGACGTGCCGGACCGGAAGTGCACATCGGGCTCCCCGGCGAGCACCCCATAGTCGCGCCGCTGCATGGCGTCGAGCAGCCGGCGATCGAAATCCTCATCGACGACGAAGTGGCTGACCCCGCCGGACGCGACCACCGCCACGCGCTCCGGCCCGCTCCATGACTTGATGGCGCGGGCCACCGCACGGCCGAACTCCAGGCAGCGCTTCGGGGTCGGCTGATTGGGCGGATAGTAGGTGTTGACCAGAATCGGGATCAGCGGGACCGGTTTGCTCATCAGGATACGACGGTAGATGAAGCCGTAGGAGTGACCGAGCTGGCGCAGCACGCCGTTATCGGCCGGCTGCTCGCCGAGCGCGGCGACGTCGAAATCATCCTGCACGGCCTGGTTCACCATGTGAGCCGCAAGCCCGGACGGACAGGGATAGATCTCATCCTTCTGGGGGTAATAGATCTTCATCGCATAGCCGCCGCCGTTGGCAATCTTCTGCTCTTCCTCGGCCTTGGTCAGAGCGCGATTGAACACCTGCTTGCCGTAAAAAATCGACAATGCCGGCTGGATGTCGTTGAGGAACCATTCGTGGTGATCGTCCCCGACGATCACAAGTGCATCCGGATTGACTTCGGCGATGCGCTTGGCGATCACGTCCAGCTGCCGCTGGCAGCGTTCCCAGCGCTCCTTGCGCACCTCGAGCGTGTTCTGGCGTTCGAAGTGGTCGCCTTTGCGCAGCTCATAGAGCTGCTCGAAATCGAACGTGCCCGCGCCAAATGCCAGCGCTTTGTTCTTGCGATCAACGTTGGCGCGCAGATCCCACTCGTGCGACGGTGTCGCCAGCAATGGTCCGTGTGACGTTCCAAATCCAAATACGATTTCAGCCATGGGTCGTTCGCTCCGCTTCCCCCGGAAAATTTACGACAATGTACCGGCTCGGAAGCGGATGTGCTATTCCGGCGCGGAAGAGCTACTCTGCCGCGACTGAAAGCTCGGGCAGCTTGCTCGCATAGTGGGACGCGTTCTGCCGCCCTGCGGACGCCTCGCGGGCAAAGCGAATGAGATGATGGCCAACGAGGCCGATCATGATCACGCGCTCGATGTCCGCCCGTGCGAGACGCGGCAGCACAATCCGCCAGAATTGCCAGCGATAGTCGCTGCGGAATCCCTCCTGCCACAGAACGCGCCGCAACATACGCACCGCTCGTCCGATGTTGCGCCAGGAGGCCCGCTGCGGACTCGCCGGCAGCTTGCGGCGATTGGGGTAAGTCGCCGCGATCTGGTGTTGATAGCGGGCCAGTAGCGCCGCCGGCTCATAGGCCTTCGCCATGCACTCCTGCCACATGGCAAGCACGGTGTCGTAGGGCAACCTGAAGTCCACATTCGACTCGCGCGCGTCATCCTGGATGAGGCGCCCCTCCCGGCGGAGGCGATCCCACAGCGGCGTCTTGGGCAATGCCTGAAGAAGATTGATGGTCAGGAGCGGGATCTTGGACTGCTCGACGAACTCCAGCAGGTGTCGGCCCGACGCAGGCGTGTCGGTGTCGAGCCCGAGGATGATGCCCGAGACGACCTCCATGCCGTAGCGGTTGAGCGTTGCGACCCCCTCGAGGATCGGAACCATCAGATTGTGGTCCTTGGCCATCGCCTTGAGCGCCGCCGGCTCCGGGGTTTCGATCCCGCAGAACACGGTGAAGAATGCCGCCTCCCGCATCAGGGCGAGGATGTCCGGCCGCTTGGCGATGTTGAGGGTTGCCTCGCAGGCGAAGGTCAGCGCGTAGCCATTGCGCTCTTGCCATTCGATCAGGTGCGGCAGGAGCTCGCGCAGCGCGCGGCGATTAGCTATCAGGTTGTCGTCCACGAAATAGATTGAGCTCCAAGCTCCGCAGGCGAGCAGCTTGTCGAGCTCGGCCGTGATCTGCTGCGGCGTCTTGATGCGTGGGTTGCGGCCGTAGAGTGCCGGGATATCGCAGAACTCGCACTGATAAGGGCAACCGCTGGAGAACTGGATGCTGCCGATGAAATAGCGCGGGATCTGCGCGAGCTCGTAAGCCGGCAGCGGAAACTCAGTCAGCGGCCGGCGTTCGCTTGTCGTGAGCACGATCTGCTGCGCAGGCCGCGACGGATCCTGCTGCAGGCGCGCCAGAAGCTCATCGGTGGCGTCGCCCAATTCGCCGACGTGCAGGTAATCGAAATCCGGATAGTTCTCCGGTGCCGCTGACACGGACGGTCCGCCCAGCACGGCGGTGCGACCGGCCGCATGGGCGCGAGCGCAGATTTCGTTGATCCGGCGGCGCTGGATGTGCATGCCGCTGACGAACACGGCCTCAGCCCAGGTGAAATCCTCGCGCGTCGCCGGCGCGATGTTTTCATCGACGAACCGCACCTGCCAGGTTTTGGGGAGCGCCGCCGCGATCACCAGCAATCCCTGAGGCGGCATGAAAGCCCGCACGCCGTCAGTGAGGGGATAGGCGTACTCGAACGTCCCAAAGGAGGGAGCATAGCGAGGAAAGACGCACAGGATGCGCCGGCCGGCCTGGTCGCTCTGACGTGTCACGTCGTGAGCCCCTCCTACTGCCCCCGCAGCGGAACTTCGTCAGGCTACACCCGTTTGGCGCCAAAATATGTTCAACATGCACGAACGGCCGGCACGGTAATGGGCGGCGCTCAGCACATTGCGATCAAGCGCGGTCCGACATAGCATTGCGGCGTCTGTTCAAGCGCAGGGGAGATCGCGCATGCCATCCACCTACAACGTCATGATCATGGGCGCCTCTTACGGCTCGCTGCTGGCGACCAAGCTGTTGTTTGCCGGACATAAGGTGAAGCTCGTGTGTCTGCCCTCCGAGGCCGAGCTGATCAACCAGGAAGGCACGCGCGTGCGTTTGCCGATCAAAGGTAAATCCGAGCGGGTTGAGATCGACTCGCGCAAGCTCCCCGGCCACCTCTCGGCCGACGTTCCAACCGCCGTCAATCCGTCGGACTATGACCTGGTCGCGCTCGCCATGCAGGAGCCGCAATACCGCGCCGCCGGTGTGCGCGAGCTGCTCGCCACGGTGGCCAAGGATCGCGTGCCCTGCATGTCGATCATGAACATGCCCCCGCTGCCCTATCTCAAGCGCATCCCCGGCCTCAACGCGGATTCGCTGCGCGCCTGCTACACCGACCCGAGTGTATGGGAAGGCTTCGAGCCCGGCCTGATGACGCTCTGCAGCCCGGACCCGCAGGCCATCCGCCCGCCCGAGGAGAAGAGCAACGTGTTGATGGTGACGTTGCCGACCAACTTCAAGGTCGCCCGTTTCGACTCCGACAAGCACACGGCGATGCTGCGGCAGATGCAGCAGGATATCGAGGCGGTGCGCTACGACGCCGGCGATGGCCCGGTCGACATCCCGGTCAAGCTCAAGGTTCACGATTCGATTTACGTGCCGCTGGCCAAATGGGCCATGCTCCTCACCGGCAATTATCGCTGCGTCACCAAGGACGCGGCCATCAACATCAAGGACGCGGTGCACGCCGACGTCGAGAAGTCGCGCAGCGTCTACAATTGGGTCCGCGACCTCGTGGTCGCGCTTGGGGCAGACCCGAATGACCTCGTGCCGTTCGAGAAATACGCCGCCGCGGCGGACGGACTGACGCGTCCCTCATCGGCCGCCCGCGCCCTGTTCGCCGGCGCGCCCAATATCGAGCGCACCGATCGTCTGGTGCAGGCCATCGGCGCCCAGAAGGGCATGCGCTCGCCGATCGTGGATGAGACGGTGGCAACGGTGGACGCCCGGCTCGCGATCAACCGCAAGGCCGCGGCGTAAGACTCAGACCAAGCCCCACCCAAGGCAGCGCGCCACCACGGCCTGCGCGATGCGGCTGTCGTCACAGACAGCCGCTCGCCAGGCGACATGTTGATCCGGGCGCACCAGGATGAGGCCGCGTCCATAGACCTGCTGCAGATCGGGAGCTTCCAGCCGCAGCAGCGCGAGCGGCATGCCCCGCTGTTCCGCCGCAGCAACCAGTGCCGCGCTCGGGGGCACCCCGCAGCATAACAAGGTGAACCAGGGTCCGAGCCGGTCGTAGATCGGCGTACCGTCGGTCAGAACAACGCTGGGCAGGCGCACGCCGGGCATGGTCGACGGGACATAGTCGAGGGCATTGCCGGGCACTTGCGCGTCCGGCTCGGCGCAGATGATCGGTGAGTCGAAATAGGCGTAGCCGAGCTCGATTCCGTAGCTTTCGTTCTCGGCGTTGCCGAGCGCCGCGATCCGGTCGCCAGCCGCACGCCGCAGTCGGTCTCCTGGGTCGCCGGGAGCATCAAGGTCTGCGCGCAGGATGTCGGCGATTGCGCCACGCACCTTTGTGTGATGGGCCGCGGCCTCGCAGTTGCGCACGCCGACCGGGCGGCGTTCATGGTCATAGGAGGCGAGCAAATCGGGCGATGCGAACCCGTGCACTACAGCGGCGAGCTTCCAACCAAGATCGCAGGCATCGCCGATCCCGGTGTTCATGCCATAGCCACCGGTCGGGATGTACTGATGCGATGCATCACCGGCGAGAAACACGCGCCCGCGCTGATACGACTGCGCGACCAGCAAATGCGAGGCCCAGCTGTTCGCGACCAGGATTTGGTGATTGAAATCGCGCCCCGCAAACGCGCGCAGCAGCGCAGATGCATCGATCGTCTGTGGAGGCACGTCGTTGGGCCAGCGCGTCTGCAAGGTCCAGATATCGCGATCGTTCTGGGCAATCAGCGTCCCTTTGAGGCCCTGGTAGTGCCAGGCACTCCCCCACGGCTGCAGCACGTCCGTGGCGCTTGAGCGGAAATGCGTCATGAAGCGCTGTTGCACCGAGGCTTGACCATCCAGACCGATGTCGAGCGCGTGTCGCACGGCGCTCGTGCCGCCGTCACAGCCGACCAGGTAGTCGCAGCGCACCTCTTCCACCTCGCCCTCGGCGGGCCGAAGTCGGACCGTGACCCCACCCGCGTCCTGCGCGAGGTCCTCGAACGCCACGCCCCAACGCGCCTCGACCTTCGGCTCGCTGCGGACCGCGCGCGCGAGCACCGGCTCGATCTCCACTTGCGACACGCGCATCGGCGGCTCCCCGGGCATGCTTCCGTCATTTTTGTCGCGGATCATCTGCCGCCACTGCGTCACGCTCGGGTAATGGAAGCGGTAGAGCTCATAACCGGACAGCCCGGTGATCCAGGAGACGTCGAAATTGTTGGCCTCGGGGACCGCCACCGCGCGCAGCGCCTCGGCAAGATCCAGCCGCCGGAACAGCTCCATGCTGCGCGCGTTAGTAATGTCCATCTTGGGGTGGCGCGTGGTCGTGGGATTGCGCTCGACCAGCATGGTTTGGACGCCGCGGCGCGCGAGATCGCGGGCCAGGGTCATACCCACCGGGCCGCCGCCGGCGATCAGGACAGGAACGTGCTTCATGGCCGGGTATCAGGCATGAGGTGGAAGGACTTTGGTAACCAGTTGCGCACTTATCTCAGGATAAGGATCCAGGCCGATTGACGTTTAGCATGGCTCGAAACCTTCGCACGACTGCCTGTGTTTTGTTGAGCTGGCTTGTTCTGCTCGGCGGTGGCATGGGCGTGTCAGCGGCCCAGCAAACCGAAGCGGAGCAGCCGACGGCCGCTGAGGCTCATGCCGAGTATGCCCGCAAGCTCGCGATCTATCAGGCCGCGCGCCAAGCGTTCGAAGAAGTCGCCGGGCCATACTGGGACGAGATCAAGCTCAAGCGCCAGCAACGCAACGCCAAGCGCCGCAACGGTGAAGTGGTCGTCGCCGAGGATTACGTCCTGACGCAGCCTCCGCGCTATACCGGCCCGCCGCGACCCGTCGCGCCTCCTGATGAGCAACAAGAGGAAGCGCATCAGCGTGCGCACATGCCGGTCGTCGCCGATTTTCTCCACCAGGCGCATGAGCACTTTGCGTTCGCCCCAACGCGACCGGCGAAGGAGATCGATTACAAGCGCGCCTATGCCAAGGTCGCGCGCGCTGCCGGGCTGACGCCCGAACAGGCCACGCGCATCTACGTGTTCGAAGTCGGCGGCAACGGCAAGTACAACACGCAGGCTGGGCTCGAAGGGCACGCGCCGGGAGCACACGCGATCTCGACAGCGCTGGGCTACAACCAGTTGCTGACCACGAACAGCGTTGCGATCCTGGCTGAACAGGGCGAGCGCTTTGCGTCGCTGCTGCGGGCCAAAGCGGCCGGGCTCAGCGACGCCGCCAAAGCCAAGCTGTTGCGCAAGGCTGATGTGGTGCTGCGCATCACAGCTTATTGCCGCACCGTACCCGACCAGTGGAGCGAGCACGAAAAACTGGCCAAGACCCCGAAGGGTCTCGCCGTGCATGCGCTGGTTCTCGACGTCGACGTAGGCCCGCTGCTGCAGACCCAGAAGCTGCTCGATTCCATCATCTTCGCGCGGCGCAAGGGCTACGCGGGGCCGTTGAGTGCGGCCGAGCTCGAGATGATGAATCTCACCGGCGACGGCAATGGGTTCGATATGATCACCATTCCGGCCGCGCTGCGCGAGCACATTCCAACGTCCAACTTCTTTCAGCGCGGCGGTTACGAGCGCAACGCGGTCGCGATCCGCAACAACACCGTCGCCAAGCTGCTCGCGGCGACCAATGCCAGGATGGACAAGGGAATGGACCAGCCAGGCGCAAAGGACCTGCTGTCCGCCTTCAGGCCGAGCGAAATTACAGGAATCGCAGAATCCACTCCGCCCCGTCAATGAGGCCGAGCACGGCGGCAAAGACCAGCACCAACAACACAGCGCCCAGGGTGAGCGCGGCAGACAACAACAAACCATCGCGCTCGGACTCGGCGAGCGCGATCAGCGCTATGATTGCCGCGGGTGGAATGTTCGAGAGCGGGAACGGGAAGGTCAGCAAAACAAACGTGAGCAGCAGGATGACCACGCCGGTCAATCGCGAGGAGGCGCGCACCAATGCGGGCCAGCGCGGGCGGACCGCTGTTTCAAGCCGCGTGAGCAGCGGGATGGCGTAATGCTCGAGCGGCAGCAGGTAGCGCGTCGGCAGCGGGCGCTTCATCAGCCGCTGCGGAAACACCGGCGTCTTGTAGCCCATCACGATCTGCACGGCCAAAATAGCGATCAGCAGCCCGGCCGCAATCGACACCACCGGAACCATGGCGACGATCGCCAACAACAACATGATCGCGCCGAACGACCGGTGCGGCAGGTTGTTGATCAGCCATTCCAGGGTGAACCCCTTTAGCGGCGCCTCGTCGATGATGGCACCGAGCACGGCGGAGGTATGGACGTCTTCGCTGGGCAGTGGCGCAGGAGCTTGGTTGGGACTCAACATATGGATCTCAGAGGAACTCCCGCGGCACATGATTCAAGCCGCGGCATGGGCTGCCATTGGCGATGCAAGTGCATCTAGCAGCGCTCATCGCGAACGCACAGGGTCGTACCGTGTTCCTTTTGGGCAATTCAGCTTTCCGGCAGGCGGTTCTGCCGCCCCGCTTGGGACGGCTGTCACGTGCTAGCATACCAGAACCTACATTGCCTGGGCTGTACGTCGCATGAACAAGCCGTTGATCGCGCTGACCGGGGCTACCGGGTTCATCGGGCAGCATTTGCTGCGCGAGTTGGGCCGGCGCGGCTTTCGGCTGCGAGTTTTGCTGCGCCGCCCAAGCCACCTGCCGGTTGAGTGCGCAAGCGCGGTCGTCGGCGACCTCATGCGCCCGCAAAACATGTCGGCCGCCTTGGCCGACGTGGACGCAGTCATCCACACCGCGGGCCCATCCCACGCCATGTCGGGCTTGCCCGAGGACGATCACCGGCTGCTCGGCACGGATGCGACCATCAGCCTCGCCCGCGCGGCCCACCGCGCCGGGGTACGGCGGTTTGTGTTCCTGTCCTCGGTGCGGGCCCAATCCGGGCCGGCTTGCGCGCAGGTCCTCACCGAGGACATGCCCCCCGAGCCGACCGACGCCTATGGGCGCTCCAAGCTCGCGGCGGAGCGCGGCCTGGCTGACTTGGACCTCGATTGGGTCGCGCTGCGGCTGGTCACGGTCTACGGGTCGGGGATGATCGGCAATCTGGCGCGGCTCGTCAGCCTGGCGCGGTCCCCATTCCCGCTCCCGCTCGGAGGACTGACCGCCCGGCGCTCGCTCCTTTCGGTCGATAATCTGGCCTCGGCCGTCGCGTTTCTGGTGCAGAGCCCCGAAATCTTGCGGCGGCCCCTGATCATCGCCGATCCCGAGCCGCTGACACTCGCGCAGATGATTGCGGCGCTCCGGCGCGGGCTCGGGCGCCGGCCGGGCGTGTTTCCGGTTCCGGCCAAGCTGTTCGACATGGGCCTCGACGCGCTTGGACGCACCAGCGATCAGCGCTTCGCGACCGGCTCCCTCGTCGCCGATCCGGCCGCCCTCATCGGGCTCGGCTGGAAGCCGGAACTGACCACCGCCCAGGGACTCGAGAAATTGATGCGGAACGCACCGACCCCGACCTGATCAGGCCGGCACCAGGATGGCCCAGGCGAAGATCCCACACGCCCACAGGCCGATGACCGTCAGCCCCCATTCGACCAGGCCCCAGTCGCGCATGAGCTCGCGCGCGACCGTATCCGACGCATCGGCTTCGAACGTGTAGAGCCACAGGTTCACCGGCTCGATCACGTAATAGGCGTAAAGTCCGCTGGCCAGGATGATGGCTCCGCCGATGGTCCAGCGGGTGTCGCCGGTGCGGGCGTAGTCAGCGAACGCCAGAATCGCGGCGAGCAACGCAAGCGCGGTGAGCAGAATGAACCCACGCCGATTGCTCGGCGTCCATTCTTTCATCATCGCGCTCGGCGCCAAGCCGAGCCGGGCCGGCTGCTCCGCGATGTTGATATAGAACCCGATGCCCACAAAGGCGCATGCCGCGGCAAAGGCAATGAGACCAAGCGGCATATGCGAACTCCTCATTTCAATGCGGGGGCAAGCCCCGCTGTCATGTCATGGGTTTACCGGTATCCTGTCGATATCGCGAGAGCTTGCGTTGAACGCGTCCCGCTCCGACCCATATTCTGGATAGATCCGATCCCCGGCCACAATCGGCTGCTTGTATTCACCCGATGCTGACACAGGTCAAAAAGCCGCTGTTCCATGAAGCGGTCAGCGCCTGGTTCGAGGGCGCGTTCGCGGCGCCGACCGCAGCGCAGGCAGAAGCCTGGCCGGCGATCAAGGCCGGGCGCAACGTCCTGATCGCGGCGCCGACCGGCTCGGGCAAGACGCTGGCCGCGTTCATGGCGGCGATCGACGATCTCGTGCGCCAAGGCGTCGCCGGCACGCTGCCGGACGAGACGCAGGTCGTCTACATCTCGCCGCTGAAGGCCTTGTCCAACGACATCAACAAGAACCTCGAGCTGCCGCTTGCCGGGGTTCGCGAAGTCCTGCGTGAGCGCGGCCTGCCCGACGTTGAGATCCGAACGGTCGTCCGCACCGGCGACACGCCCTCCCCGGAACGCGAGCGCATGCGGCGCAAGCCGCCGCACATCGTCGTCACCACGCCGGAGTCGCTCTACGTGCTGCTCGGCTCCGAGTCCGGCCGCAAGATGCTGGCCACCACCCGCAGCGTCATCGTCGATGAGATCCACGCCATCGCCGGCAACAAGCGCGGCACCCACCTCGCCGTGTCGCTGGAGCGGCTGTCGGCGCTGTGCGGCGATCGTCTGGTCCGCATCGGCCTCTCAGCGACCGTCAAGCCGATCGAGACCGTCGCGCATTTCCTGGTCGGCGTCGGCCACGGCAAATGTCAGATCATCGATACCGGCCATCAGCGCCAGCGCGATCTCGCCATCGAAATTCCCGGCGCGCCGCTCGAGGCGGTGATGTCGCTCGACACCTGGGGCGAGATCTACAAACGCTTGGCTGAATTGGTTGCCGAGCACCGCACGACGCTGATCTTCGTCAACACCCGCCGGCTGTCCGAACGGGTGACGCGCGCGCTCTCCGACTTGTTGGGCGAGGAGGCCGTGACCGCGCATCACGGCAGCCTCGCCAAGGAAAAGCGGCTCGACGCCGAGCAGCGCCTCAAGCGCGGCGAGCTGAAAGCGCTGGTCGCGACCGCGTCGCTGGAGCTCGGCATCGACATCGGCGACGTCGATCTCGTCTGCCAGATCGGCTCGCCGCGCGCGATCTCAACGTTCCTGCAGCGGGTCGGACGTTCTGGGCATGCGGTCGACGGCACACCCAAGGGACGGCTATTTCCGCTCTCGCGCGACGACCTTGTGGAGTGCACGGCGTTGCTCGACAGCGTGCGCCGTGGCGAGCTCGACACGCTGATTGTTCCGCAAGCGCCGCTCGACGTGTTGGCGCAACAGATCGTTGCCGAAGCCGCCGCGCAGGATTGGGACGAGGATGCGCTCTACACGCGCTTTCGCCGCGCTTGGCCGTTCCGAACGCTCCCGCGCGAAGCGTTTGCGGCGATCGTGCGCATGCTGGCCGAGGGCTTTTCCACCCGGCGCGGACGCCGCGGCTCCCTGATCCACTACGACGCTGTCAATCAACATGCTGCGCGGCCGGCGCGGCGCACGGCTCACCGCACTCACCGCCGGCGGCACCATTCCGGACAACGCCGACTACTCGGTCCTGCTTGAACCCGAGAACCACACTGTCGGCACGGTCAACGAGGACTTCGCGGTCGAGAGTCTCGCCGGCGATATCTTCCAACTCGGCAATCGCAGCTACCGCATCCTGCGGGTCGAGCGCGGCGTCGTGCGGGTCGAGGACGCGCACGGGCTCGCACCAACCATTCCGTTCTGGCTCGGCGAAGCGCCCGGGCGCAGCGATGAACTGTCCGTCTCGGTGTCACGGTTGCGCGCAGACACCGCCAAGCACTTGGCCGACGATGCGAGCGGGCAGGGCGCGCTCGCTGATCTGATCGAGCACGTCGGCATCGCCGAGCCGGTCGCGCGGCAACTGATCGAATATCTCGCCGCCGGTTACGGCGCGCTCAGCACGTTGCCGACCCACGATACGATCGTGTTGGAGCGCTTCTTTGACGAAGCCGGCGGCATGCAGCTGGTCGTGCATTCGCCCTACGGCAGCCGCATCAACCGCGCCTGGGGTCTGGCGCTGCGCAAGCGGTTCTGCCGCAAGTTCAATTTCGAGCTGCAGGCGGCCGCAACCGAGGACAACATCGTCCTCTCGCTGACCACCGCGCACGCGTTCGAGCTTGCCGAGGTTGCGCGCTATCTCAATTCGGCGACGATCCGCGAGTTGTTGATCCAGGCGATGCTGGACGCGCCGATGTTCATCACCCGCTGGCGCTGGGTCGCCGGCGTGTCGCTCGCGTTGCCGCGGTTCCAGGGCGGCAAGAAAGTGCCGCCGCAGTTCGCCCGCATGGGCGCCGAGGACCTGATCGGCACGGTGTTTCCCGATCAGATCGCCTGCGCCGAAAATCTGGTCGGTGAGCGTGAGATCCCCGATCACCCGCTGGTCAATCAAACAATTCATGACTGCTTGACCGAGGCGATGGATCTCGCCGGCCTCACCGGCATTCTGCAGCGCATCGAGAGCGGCGACATTCGCGTCGTCGCCCGCGATCTCACCGAGCCGTCGCCGCTCGCGCTCGAGGTGCTGTCCGCGCGGCCCTACGCCTTTCTCGATGATGCGCCGCTTGAAGAACGCCGCACCCAGGCCGTCATGGGCCGGCGCTGGCTGTCACCTGAGTCCGCCGCTGATCTCGGCCGGCTCGACGCTGACGCCATCGCCCGGGTGCGCGAGGACGCCTGGCCCGACCCGGCCAACGCCGACGAATTGCACGACGCCTTGGTATGGCTCGGCTTCGTCACTGCGGACGAAGTCGCCGTACACACGGACTGGGCCGCATGGCTTGCCGAGTTGGCGCAGGCCCGCCGCGTGACGCAACTGACAACCGCTGGCACCTCCGTTTGGGTCACGGCCGAGCGCCTGCCGCAGTTCCTGGCGCTGTGGCCGAATGCGGCGCTCGCTCCCGCAATCACCGCTCCTGCGGCTTATGCGGCCAAGAACTGGGCACCGGACGAAGCGCTGACCGAGATCGTGCGCGGCCGATTGGAAGGATCAGGACCGGTTGCGCAGGATGCGCTTGCGGCCTGCCTCGGCATCGAGTCCGCGCAACTTGCGGGTCCGCTGACGGCGCTCGAGGTCGAAGGCTTTGCCATGCGGGGCCGGTTCACGCCGTCCGCGCAGAGCGAGGAATGGTGCGAGCGGCGCCTGCTCGCCCGTATTCATCAGTACACCGTGAAGCGGCTGCGCGCCGAGATCGAGCCGGTCGCGGCCCGTGATTACCTCCGTTTCCTGTGTGGTTGGCAGCGCGCCACGCCGGACGCCCGCATGGAAGGCGCGGACGCGCTCGACAACATCGTCGCGCAGCTCGAGGGCTTCGAAGCGCCGGCTATCGCCTGGGAAACCGAAATCCTGCCGCTGCGGCTCGCCGGCTATGAGCCGGCGTGGCTCGATGACCTTTGCCTCGCCGGGCGCGCCACTTGGGCGCGATTGCGCCAGCGCAACAAGGCTGCGGGCGAGGGCAGGGCTGCGCCGGTCCGCACGACGCCGATCACACTGCTGGTCCGCCGGAACGCCGCCCTTTGGGTCGCGCTGTCCGGAACCGCAGAGGGCGCAGCGCCCGGACCGCGCGCCCAGCAGGTTCTCGATTTCATTCGCCAGAACGGCGCATCGTTTTTCGACGAGATCGTGTCGGGCGCCGGACTCCTGCGCACGCAGGTCGAGGAAGCCTTGGCCGAACTCGTCGCCTTGGGGCTCGCCAGCTCCGACAGCTTCGCCGGTCTGCGCGCATTGCTGGTGCCTTCGTCAGAGCGAAGGCCGGTTGCCTTTGCCCGTCGGCGGCGGCGCACCGTGAGCTTCGGCATGGAGGATGCGGGCCGCTGGGCGCTCGGCGCGGGTGCCCGCGCGGCCGCGCGCACGAACACCAGCGACGCCGCGGTCGAGCACGTCGCTCGCACGCTGCTCGGCCGCTACGGCGTTGTGTTCTGGCGGCTGCTTGAGCGTGAGGCACCCTGGCTGCCGCCATGGCGCGACCTGCTGCGCGCCTACCGACGGCTCGAAGGCCGCGGCGAAATCCGCGGCGGTCGCTTTGTCGCCGGCTTCTCGGGCGAGCAGTTCGCGTTGCCCGAGGCCGTGGGCGCGCTGCGCGAAACGCGCCGGCGCAAGGATACCGATACCCTCGTGTCGATCTCGGGCGCCGACCCACTCAACCTGGTCGGCATCCTGACACCGGGTCCGCGCCTGCCCGCCCTGACCGGAAATCGTTTGCTCTATCGCGATGGCGTGCCGATCGCGATGCTGAGCGGCGGTGAGGTCCGCTTCCTGGAAGAGCTCGATCCGGCCGCCGAATGGGAGGCGAACAAGGCCTTGTTGCGCGCTCGCTTTGCGCCCGCATCGCGCACCGACGACCAAGACGGCAGCCTTGCCACTGTCACACGTCAGCAATAGTTTGCGTGCTCAGGCTGAGCTTTCCGGCAACCCAGGAGTTGAACATGGGTCTCATGGATGTTCTCAACGGAATGCAGAATGGACCGCGCGGCGCGCGCCATAACACGGGTGGTACCAGCAGCGGCGGCATGTCGCCGCTGACAATGGCCCTGCTCGGTTTGCTCGCCTTCAAGGCGATCAAACATTTTACCGGCGGGCAGCCGAGCCAGCAGACCGTGCCGGCGGGCGATCGTCCGACCGCCACACCGACAACGCCGGCCGGCGGCGGTCTCGCCGACGTGCTCAAAAACGGACTGGGCGGACTGCTCGGCGGCGCCGCGGCAGGCAGCGTGCTCAGCGGCGGGCTCAGCGACATCCTCAAACAACTCGAGCAGAGCGGCCACGGCGACGTGGCGAAGTCGTGGGTTGGCACCGGACCAAACAAAGCGATTTCACCGCAAGACCTCGAGAAGGCGCTCGGCGCCGAGCAGGTGAACACGCTCGCGCAGCAAGCTGGCCTGTCCAAGGTCGCGCTGCTGGACGGATTGAGCGATCAGTTGCCCGAGCTCGTCGATCAGCTCACCCCGGAAGGACGCGTGCCGACGGAAGCCGAAGCCTCACGTCTGGTCTAATTGGAGCAACACCATGGGCGGCATTATCTGGATCATCATCGTCGGATTTGTTGCCGGGCTCGTCGCCCGCTGGCTCTCGCCAGGCCCCAACAATCCGCAAGGCTTCATTCTCACCGCGGTGCTCGGTATCGTCGGAGCGTTCCTGGCGACGTTCATCGGCCAGGCGATCGGCTGGTATCGCCCAGACCAAGGCGCAGGCTTCATTGCCGCGATCATCGGCGCGGTGGTGGTGCTGTTCATCTGGCACCGCCTGGTCGTCGCGCACGTGATCGGCGACCCCGGCAATAGGAGTTAAGTGCGTAGGGTAGGCAGCGCGAGCGCGATGCCGACCCACGAGCGCAAGCCTGGTCGTCAACCAACAACAAACTGAAGGCCGACCGCGCTCTCAAGCGTGGCGCTCGCCGCGTGCAATGAGACGGACCAGGTATCGTCGTCGACCACACCGTCGGTCGGCACGCCGCCGAAGGTCTGAAACGACTTGACCGAGGCTTTCGTTAGCGGGCCGAACTTGCCGTCGATCGCGCCCGGACCCGTGGTCCACTCGCCCGGAGCGCCGTTCGCGAGCACTTGCTGGAGATGCTTCACCACGTCTCCGGTCGCGCCCTCCTGCAAGGTCGGCATCGGCCCGCCGTCCGGCAGCTTCGCCCAGGTCTGCGGACCGACGATCCCGTCGACGGTAAGACCCGCGCCTTGCTGAAAGTCCTTCACGGCGGCTTCGGTCTTGGGACCAAAGACGCCGTCAACAACAATATCGAGATCGGGCTGGCGGCGCAGCGCCCGCTGCAGCCGGCGGACAGGCTCGCCGTTCGCGCCTGGAGCAATGGTAGGCTGTCCCGGATTGGCCATGTGCATCTCCCTTGCTGGAAGCGCAGCAATCGCAAGGCAGATGCTACATCATTCCGTGCCGATGCCCAGTGATCAGGTTCACAAGACACGAGGGAACCGGTTACCGGATCAACAAATTACGGCTTGCGCGCGCACGTCTCATCAACAAACGCGAGCAGCTCGGCCGCCGTGGCGCGGCCCGCAAGCACCGTATCGCAACGATCAGCAACGCCGTCCGCCGAGACGCCGATCAGGCGGCGCGACTTGGCGATCACATCACCAAGATCGAAGGATAGCCGCGGATCACCTGGAACAGCGTGCACCAGGCGATCATAGTCACCGGTGCCCGTGCGCACGTAAATCCGCGCCGGCCATTGACCCGGGAAGCCGTGCAGCATGCTCTCGTCTGCACGGACCGTCACTTTGTTCATGAATCTGACGACGTCGACGGGAACGTCGCCTGATTGCCCGAGGTCAAATGCGAGCTCGGGGGCGATCGCCGCAACCGCGATCTGATAGGGTTGACTTGTGAGCCGAGCGGTGCGCCCACCGACAATGCCGTGATCCACCATTTTCAGAAACGGCGGCGGAACCGCAACGTCAATGGCCGTGATGTCGGCCGCGGCGACACCCTCGTCCATGATCTCGCGCAGCCCTTGCGTTGCCGCCATGGTCTGCCGCGCGGCGCACCAGGGTTTGAACGAGACTTCAGCCAATTTTGGCGACGCGCCGAGCCCTTCGATCAGTGCATCCGCTTTGGGCAGAATGTTGAACACCGCGCTGAAGAAGCTGCCTTCCAGCAAATTGAGGTCCGAGGTAATTCCGGAACGCGCGGCTTGCGCGGCGACGAGACCGTTGCGGGCGGCACTTCCGGCAGCGAACCAGCGCGACCCGGTCGGCGCATTGTGGTGGCCGACACCCGGCGCCGCCAATGTCAGGGCGAGTGCCAGTGCGTGAGAAGCCTCCTCGGCGGAGAGATCAAACAGACGCGCCGCAACCGCAGCCATCCCGAACGGCGCCGCCAGGTAAGTCGGCCAGATGCCACGATAGAGTATGCCCGGGCCATCGACCGCGAGTCCCAGGCGGATCATCGCCTCATAACCAGCAACAATGGCTTCGCTCAACGCCACCGGATCAGGCGGCAATTGTGCCGCGATGGCGAGCGCGCCCGGAATGACGATCGAGCCCGGCGTGATCATGGAGGCGAGATGGATATCGTCGACCTCGCTCAAGCGCGTGAGCGCGCAGTTGATCAGGATATCTAATCCAACATCCGCTTCGCCCTGCTTCGTCTCGGCTTGAAACTTGCGCAGCACCTGCGCCTCGCGCGTCGCACGGGTCGCGATCCAGGCCGTCGCCGTGTCGGTGAGATGCAGCGCGAGCAGGGCACGCAGATCATCAGAGACCTGGTTGCGAATATCCCGCGCCACGTAGGCGCCCAGAGTCTCGAGCGAAGCCATGGAGGGAGCGTGCCTAAGACGGCCGGCCGCCCCGCATCTCATCGCGCAGACGCGCGGTCGCCGGCGCATCGAGCGAGAGATCAGGGTGGATCACCACGCCGTACTCGTCGCGCGCGGCCTCGCGCGAGACAAGCTCCGCGATCACATCGGCATGCACGGCCTGCGCATCGCGCTCAAGCGGGTCGCCCCAACCGCCGCCGCCGCCCGTGCGCACGATCGCTTCGGAATTGACGGGCACGGTGCGGCGATTGCCGTAGGCGACGGCAAAATCATTTTCGCCCGGCTGGCGCAGCAGATATTCGTTGTAGTCGCCGGCTTGCCCGCCCCATAGCCCCCAGGGCGGACACATCGAGCGCCGCGTCTGCTCGAAGTTCCATTGGCCCTCGACCAGGTTGCGCACCCGCACGTCGAGCCCGATGCCGCCGCGATATTTACCGGCACCACCGGAATCGCAGCGCAGCGCCCGCTCCTCGATCAGCACCGGGCACTTCATCTCGATCGATTCGATCGGCCCGTTGCGCACGTCGCCTTGGCACACCGAGACCGACGCGGGCTCGCCATCCTCATAGGGACGTCCGCCCCAACCGCCGCCCTCGATGCTCTGAATCACGAACCGGCGGTTGGTCTTCGGGTGCACGCCGAAGAATACGACGGTGCCGCCGAGCAGACCGTGATGCCCGGCCGGTACCCGGTCCGGCATGGCCGGTGCGAGCGCGCGCACGATGGTGTCGACCACGGTGGGCACGATCGTGCTCCATCCAGCCATCGGCGCCGGGAAGCGCGCCATCATGATGTTGCCTTCCGGGATGACGACCTTGAGGGCGCGGAACGAGCCTTCATTCACGGGCTCGAGCGGGCCGGTCAGCGCCTTGTAGGCGACGCGTGCGCCGGCGTAGGTGCGCGAGTTGATGCCGGCCTTGCGCTCGGGCGAGCATTTCGACAGGTCGATCGTCATGTCGCTGCCGGCGATCGTGACCTTGGCGTGGATCGGCACCGGCTCGTCGCGCTTGACGCCGTCATTGTCCATGGCGGCTTCCGCCTCATAGACGCCGTCGGGAAGTTTCTCGACCACGTTGCGGCACTTGCGCTCGGTCTCATCGAAGATGATATCGATCGCCTGCAGGATGGTGTCGCGGCCGTATTTGTTGAACAGCTCATCCACCCGGCGCGCCGCCAGGCGGCAGGCCGCCATCTGCGATTTCAAGTCGCCGAGCGAAGATTCGGGAAAGCGGATGTTGTCCTTGATGACGCGATAGAGCGTGTCATCAAGCTCGCCCTCGCGATAAATCTTGAGCTGATCGAGTTGCAGGCCTTCGAGCCACGGATCGGCGACCGTCGCGCCGGCGCCGAAGCCTGTCGAAGTGCCGCCGACGTCGATCCAGTGCGCCCGCACCATGGAGAACATCAGGAGCTCGCCCTGATGGAAATAGGGCGTGTAGATGACGATGTTGTTGAGATGCTGGCCGGCGACCGCCTGGTGATTGGTGATGATCACGTCGCCGGGTTTGAAGCCTTTGGCGCCGTAGCGCTTCATCCCGTCGACGATGATGACGCCAAGGTCAGCCACGAAGTGCGACACGCCGCCGACATTCTGCGAGATCAGCTCGCCCTTCGGGTTGAGCAGCGCGGTGCAGTAGTCGCGCACCTCGTAGATCATCATGTTGTAGGAGGTGCGCTGGAGATCCGCCGCCATCTCGTTGGCGATGGCCGGCAGCGCGTTGCGGATCACTTCGAGCGTGACCGGATCCAGTGGCTTGCTCATGCGGCATCTCCGATGGTGATCACCAACTCGCCCGAGGGCGCGACCTCGCACGCGTCATGCTCGAACAGCACCGTGGTTGTGCCGTGCTCCTGGATCAGCGCAGGCCCCGCCACGCGGGCGCCGGCCCCAAGTGATGGGCGATCATAGACTGGGCACGCCGCCGGCTTTGCGGGATCCGACAGATAGACTTGGCGCTCGCGGACCGGCTTGGCGCTCTCGCTCGCCGTCAAACTCGGGAACTGCAGCCGTGGCCGCTTTCCGATCACGGCGAGGCGGATGTTGACCATCTCGACCAATTCGTCCGGCGAATGATGCGCGTAGCGGTGCTCATAGAGGGCATCGAAGGCCCGCCGAATGCCCTGCCGGTCCGCCGACTTGAGCTGCTCGAGCGTGACCGGGACCTGCAGCGTGAATTCCTGGCCGACGTAACGCAGATCGAGATGGATCTGCTGCTCGGCGCGGTCCTTGTGGCGCAGCCCGCTGGTTGCTTCGCGGACCATCTCGGCATGGGTTTGCACCAGGGCGGCAAAATCAATCCCGGTCAGATCGCCATAGAACGTGCGGATGAAATCATGGCGCTCGTCGGCGAGCAGCATGCCGAGCGCGGAGAAGTGCGACGGGAACAGCGGCACGATCACCTTCGGCACGTGCAGCTCGCGCGCCACCGCGGCGATATGCAACGGGCCGGCGCCGCCGGCCGCAACGAGCACAAAGTCGCGCGGGTCAAATCCCTTCTTGACCGAGACCTCGCGTACGGCGAGCGACATGGTCGAGACCGAAATATCGAGGATCGCCTGCGCGGCGGCGGTCAGACCCATCTTGAGCGGCGCCGCAATCTTCTCAGTGATTCCGCGCGCCGCACCCTCGCTGTCGAGCTTCATCTGCCCGCCGAGGAAATTGTCCGGATCAAGCCGGCCGAGCACCACGTTGGCGTCGGTGATGGTCGGCTCGGTGCCGCCGCCGCGGTAGCAGATCGGGCCCGGATCAGCGCCGGCACTCTGCGGCCCGACCTTGAGCGCACCAATCTCGTCAATCCAGGCAATTGAGCCGCCGCCGGCGCCGACCTCGACCACGTCGATCATCGGCAGCATCACCGGATGGCCGCTGGCGTAGCCGCCGACGTAATAGCCCGGCGCCATGGTGGGCTCGCCGTCGCGGATCAGGCTCGCCTTGGCGGTGGTGCCGCCCATGTCGAACGAGATCACGTTGGCAAAGCCGAGCGCCTGGCCGACGCGCGCCGACGCGATGATGCCACCGACGGGACCGGATTCCATCATGGCGACCGGCCGATCGGTCGCGACCTCCGGCGTCATCACGCCGCCGTTGGAGCGCATGATGGCGAGGTCGCCGTGAAATCCGACCGCGCCGAGATCGTGCTTCAAGCTTTTGACGTAGCCGCCGACCTTGGGGCCGATATAGGCATTGACCACGGTGGTCGAGGTCCGCTCGAACTCGCGGTACTCGCGCAGGATTTCGTGCGAGAGCGACACGTAGGTATCGGGCAAGGCCGCGCGCACGATGGCGCCGGCCTGCCGCTCGTGCTCGGGATTCGCATACGAGTGCAGGAACGAGACCGCGACCGCCTCCACGCCGGCGGATTTCAGCTTCTCGCACGCATCTTCGATGCTGGCGGCCTGCAGCTTCTCGTGCACGTCGCCGCTCGCCAGCAGCCGCTCCTGCGCCTCGCGAATGAGGTGGCGATCAACCAGCGGCCGGTGCTTGTGGAACAGGAGGTTATAGGCCTCCGGCCGGTTGCCGCGGCCGATGATGTAGACGTCGCGCGTGCCGCGGGTGACGATCAGGCCGGTGCGGGCGCCCTTGCGCTCGATCAGCGTGTTGATGGCGATGGTCGAGCCATGGATCAGCTCATCGATCGCGCCGGCGTCGAGCCCGCTCTTGCGGATGCAGTCGATGATGCCGCGCGTGAGCTGGGCCGGGGTGGTGAGAACTCTTGGCCTCGATGAACCGATTTTGCTCGGCGTCAAAGCCGATCAGATCGGTAAACGTGCCTCCAATATCGATGGCAACAACGATCATGCGTGGTCCAGTGGCGTTTCCAGGAAAGGCTTATGGCGGGGGCCTAGAGCGACCACCGGCGGGGCGTGATGTCAAGCGCCGGTGGCGATGATCAGTGCTGTGTCATCCGGGTAAAGGGGTGGTAGATTTTCCAAAAATGACGGTGAACGCCAGTGACGAGCCAAGCCGGACTCAATGAGGCCACCCCAACCGCGCCACATCGCCGGTTCCGTGCCGTCACCGTCGACGTGAAGCGCGATCCAGACGGCGTCCTTCGGCTGCAGGCGAACGAGCCGCTGCAACCCTATCCGGACCGGTTTCAGGACCATTTGTGGCATTGGGCCAAAGAGCGCCCGTCCCAAACATTCCTGGCGGAGCGGCGCCCGGGTCAGGAGGGCTGGGCGTCCGTCACCTATGCGGAGACGGCCGAGCAGGTCAGGCTGATCGCACAGGCGCTTGCCGAACGCAGTCTCAGTCCGGAGCGGCCGATTCTGATCCTCTCGGGCAATGCGATCGAGCACCAGCTGCTAGGGCTCGCCGCCATGTGCGCGGGCGTGCCGTTCGCCTCGATCTCAGTTGCCTATTCGCTGATCAGCCAGGACCTGAGCAAGCTCAAGTACATCACCAAGCTGCTCGACCCCGGCCTCGTCTATGCGGCGGATGCGGCGCGCTTTGCGCGCGCCCTCGCGATTCCGGAAATGCAGGGCCGCGAGATCGTCGTCGGCACACCCTCTGGGGACGTTCCGCGGGCGACGCCATTTGCAAAACTTCTCGCTGGCGGATCGGCGGCGGCGCTCAAACAGGCCGCCGACAAGGTCGGGCCGGAGACGATCGCCAAGTTCCTGTTCACCTCCGGTTCGACCGGCATCCCCAAAGGCGTGATCATCACCCAGCAGATGATCAACGCCAATCTGAAGATGTTCGAGCAGGTCTGGCCGTTTGTGGTCGACCGGCCGCCCGTCCTGGTCGATTGGCTGCCCTGGAGCCATGTGTTCGGCGGTAATCATAACATCGGTCAGGTGCTGCGTTCCGGCGGCACGCTCTACATAGATGACGGCCGCCCGCTCGCCGCCGAGTTCGAGCGCACGCTGCGCAACCTGCGCGAACTGTCGCCGACCATGTACCTCAATGTGCCGAAAGGCTTTGAGCTGCTGGCGCCGGTGCTCGCCAATGATCGGGATCTGTGCAAGCGGTTCTTCGCCGATCTCGACGCCATGTTCTATGCGGGCGCGACCCTTCCGCAGCATCTCTGGGACGCACTCACCGAAATCGCGCGCCGCGAGCGGCCGCACGACCCGCCCAGCATGATCACCAGTTGGGGATTGACCGAGACCGCCCCAGGCTCGCTGGCACTCAACCGCCACGATGCCGAGGTCGGCAATATCGGCCCGCCGCTTCCCGGGCAGGAGGTCAAGCTCGTTCCCAACGGCGGCAAGCTGGAAATCCGGGTGCGCGGCCCGAACATTACGCCGGGCTACTGGCGCATGCCCGATCTTACCCGGCAGGCGTTTGATGACGAAGGCTATTTTATCACCGGCGATGCGGTCGCCTTTGTAGACGAGCGCAATGCCAGCCGCGGGTTCCGCTTCAACGGCCGCGTGGTGGAGGATTTCAAACTCTCCTCCGGCACCCGCGTGCACGTCGCCGAGGTCTGGGCACGCGCCCGCCAGGCGCTCGGACCGCTGGTGTTCGACGTCGTGGTCGCGGCGCCCGACCGCGACGATCTCGGCTTGCTGATCTTCCCGCCGGCCGGCCGCCCCATAGATGACGTTTATCGCGACGCGTTACGCAAAGCCCTGCAGCAGATGAACAGCGGCATCACGGGCTCGTCGCGGGCGATCGCTCGCGCGCTGGTGCTCCGCGAACCGCCCTCGCTCGACGCCGGCGAGATCACCGACAAGGGCTCGCTCAACAGCCGCGGCATCCGCGAGCGCCGCTCCGCGGATGTGGCGAGGCTTTACGACGACGCGGATCCCGAGGTCATCAAGCCTTGATGCATAGATGACCACGCCCGCATAGATGACGTTTTTCGCTTAGATGACGTCCTTTGTATTGATGACGTCGTTCGCATAGATGACCATGCTCGCCATAGATGACCGCGCGTTCCGCAATCCGCAGCTGGTCATTCCGGGGCCGGCCGAAGGCCGGAGCCCGGAAACCATACTCCTGGGTGGTGATTGATCCGGGAGTACTTGGGACTATCGATTTCGGGCTCGCCGCTTCGCGGCGCCCCGGAATGACGCCGTGCGTGGGGCACGGTCTTGATCTCGCCTCGCTCATCCGCGCCACAAATTCCACGAGACCGGGCTGACGTAATTGTTTTGCTTATCGCTATGTCAACGCTGATCTGCGGTCCGCGGGCTGGTCATTTGAAGAGTGGCGAGGCTTGAATTAAGGAACGGTGTCACCGGGCACATCCGATAAACCGGCGGGAGGATCGATGAGCTTCAACGCAGGCCTTGGCGCTCCGCGCGGCGGAGTGCACTGAGATGCTGGCCAAGGAACGGCGCGAGCGGTTGCTCGCGGAAATGCGGCGCGAGGGGCTTGAGGCGATCGTCGTCTACGGCACTTCGTGGCAGGAAGCCTACCTGCGCTACGTCTCGGACTTTGCCATTCTGGAGGGCGACGGCATCGCGATCCTGCGTGCCGACGGCACGTGCCGGCTGTTTGTTGAGAACATGGCGGAAGCGGAACGGGCCGGGGGCGAAGCCAGCGGGGTCGAGACCGCGTTCGCGCGCAATCTCGGTCGCGCCGTCGCGGACACGCTCGAAACGGTGTCCAATCAGCGGCTGATGGCGGCGCCCCGCGCCTTGCTGCCGGCGTGGCTGACCGCGGGTGAGCGCAGCTTCAAGCTCGAGGACGGCGCGCCGCTGCTCGACCGCCTGCTGATGGAAAAGATGCCAAGCGAGATCGCGGCGATGCGACGTGCGACCGCGCTTGCCGATGAGGGTTATGAGTTCTTTCGTCACGCGGCCCGGCCTGGTCGCAAACAATACGAGGTCGTCGCCGACGTCGAGGCGTTTCTGCGCCAGAAAGGCTCGCCCGACAATTTCATGATCATCGGCTCCGGCAACGCCGACGTGCGCGGCATGGCGCCCCCCTCAGAGCGCAAGCTCAAGCCCGGCGACCTCGTCACCACCGAGCTGACGCCGGCGATCGACGGCTACCTGTCGCAAATCTGCCGGACCCTGGTGCTGGGCAAGGCGACGCCGGTGCAGCAGCAAGCCTTCGCGGTCTGGCATGAAGCCATGGAAGCCGGGATCGCGGCGGTCAAACCCGGCCTTACCGCCGCCGACATCGCGCGCGTGGAGAACGACGTGTTCCGCCGCCATGGGCTCGGCGAATACACGACCAGCAAATATACGCGGGTGCGCGGGCACGGGCTGGGCCTGAGCACCGACGTCAAGCCGTCACTGCTGGAAGATGTCGAGATCGAACTTCGCCCCGGCATGACGATCATCGTGCATCCGAACACCTATCACCCGGAAGCGGGCTACATGGTGCTGGGCGACGTGGTCGTGGTCACGCAAACCGGCTGCGAGCGGCTGACGCGCACGCCGGCCCAGCTGTTTGAAATGCCGGTGTAATCATGCGTCGCGGTCTCATTTCCTGGTCCAAAGCCGAGTTGCCGGAAAGCGTGCTCGACGCGCGCATCGCCCGCGTCCAGACAGCCATGGCGCAGGCCGGCATCGATATCCTGGCGATCTACACCAATCCGGCCCGCGAATCCGGCGTGGCGTGGCTGGCCGGCTTCATCCCGTATTGGAATCAGTGCGTGCTGCTGCTGCCGCGCGCCGGCCGGCCAGTCCTGGTCGCGGGCATGACCGCGCGGGTGCGCGACTGGATCATGCGCAACGGCCATCTGGCCGACGTCACCAACACGACGCGGATCGGCGCCGAGACCGGCCGCCTGGTGGCACAGCAGAAAAGCAACGCGACTGTCGCCATCGCGGATCTCGAGAGCGTGCCGGGAAGCGTCGTCGAAGGTATCCGCGCCAACGCGGCATCGGTGATCGACGGCAGTGCATTGCTGGAGCAGGTACGGACGCCGAGCGATCCGGCCGAGCTTGCATTCGCCTTCAAGGCCGCTGGCATCGCCCATGCGGCGCTCGCGGCCGCGAGCTGGCGCGAGAGCGATGGCGCTCGCCTGGTGGGCGCCATTGACGGCACGGCGCGGCGCAACGGCGCCGAAGAGGTCTACGTGGCGCTCGCGCCGGACCTCGCGGCGAGCCGCCGCCTGATCCGGCTGGAAGGGACGGCGGCGCTCGGCCCGCGTTTCGCGGCGCGGGTTTCGCTGGCGTACAAAGGCACCTGGGTGCGCATGGTGCGCACGCTCGGCCGCGATGCTATGCTGGCTGACGACCTCGCCAGTGCGACGAGCCAATTCGCGACTGGACTTGCGGCACTCCCGCAGACGGACCGGCTGAAACGTTTCGCTGGATTCCTGATCGAGGGCTGCCGCACCACGACGCCGCTCGAGCCGCTGGCCGGGTCCGCGCTCGCCGACGCGAGAGCGCCCGCTCCCGGTACGGTCGTCACCGTGCAGGCCACGATCGAAACGGACGGTCGCGCCATTCTGATTGGCGCTCCGGTGCTGATCGGGCGCAATGGCGAAGCGGCGAGCGCGCTAATCGCTCCGCAATTCGACGACGCGGAGTAAATGAGGTGTTGGGAGAAACGCCATGTTGCGGCTTGGGGCCGCGTGCGGAGGATTCGCGCTGGCAGTACTTGCTGCTGCCGCGTCGACTCTCGTAATGGCGCAACCCGAAGGACCCCCGCTGATCGGCGCCCTGGCACGGCTTGAAAAATTTCCGATACCGCAGCGCCGGGTCGGCTTCGTATCGCCACTGCCGATCAGCGACACCGTCCCGTACATGTTCTATGGCACGTTCCGCGACCGCGTCATGCTGGTTCAGGAATTGCTGCAGCTACGCGGCTATGACGTCGCATCCGCGCGCGCGGCGCTGCGCGATCTCGATCACGCACTGACCGGCATGAAGCAGCATGGCGTCGAGCTCATCGTCATTGGCGGCAGCGTGCTGTCCTTCGCTTACGATCGTGCGACGCTACTGGAGCGGCTCCGGGAGGCAAGTCACAAGCTCGGCGTGCCGGTCACGACCGACATGGAAGCGACCGTGCAGATGATGCAGCACGCCGGCGTGCATAACATCGCCGTCGCTCATCGCCTGAACGGCCTCGATGACAAGGCGCTGACCGACTATCTGACCGCCGCGGGCTTTGCGGTGGAGGGCATCGTCGGGCCCCAGCTCGTCGTCGCAAGCCGCGCCGGCACCACCCCGGACGAGATATCGGCTTTTGCGCTCACCGGCGAAGCCGCCGAGCAGCTGTATCCGCGCACCGACGCGATCCTGTTTCTCGGCGGCAGCACCATCAACTATCCGTATCTTTCGGTGATTCAACGTACCACCGGGAAGCCGGTGTTCAACAACACGATGGCGTTCCTGGACTACGTGGACAGTTGGCTCACCGCCAACCCGCGCAGGCGGGTACCATGAACCGCACACCTCGATCGGCACTTCAATTTCAAGGCAAGAACCGGAGTTTGGCTCGCTCGGCCCAGGGTTAAGCCTGCGGTGCGATCGTCGATTGTCGATGATCCGCACAAGACAGATCACGAGGAGCCATACCGATGAGCAAGCAAGACGATAACAAGGCCGTTGTCGGTCGCTGGTTTAGCGAATTCTGGGGCAAGAGCTTCAATCTGGGAGTCGTCGACGAGATCGCCGCGCCCGACATGTTGCTCAAATACTCGTTGCATGAGCCCCGTCGCGGCCGCGACGACATCAAGGCGTTCATAACGGATTTCCGCACCGCGTTCCCGGACCTGAATTTCTGGGGCACAGCGGATCTGATTGCCGATGGCGACTACGTCGTCGGTCAATGGGAAGGTGGCGGCACCCATACAGGTCCAGCCTTTGGGGATTTCCTGATCGGCGGACTTCCGGCTGCGACTGGCCGCAAGCTGCAGTTCACCGGCACCACGGTGCTGAAGGTGATGAACGGCAAGATCGTCCAGGAAATCGGCCTCGATGACGGCGTGACCGCGCTGACCCAACTTGGGTTGATCCAGGCCGCCTGATCGAAGTGGTTCGCGACTAGCCGTATCTGACTAAAAGCCGGTTTCAATCAACTCGACATACTCTCGGTCGTCGTCGCCGGGCTTGTCCCGGCGATGACGTGCCGAAAGGTTTTGGCTAAAAAAAACCGCAACAAATTTTGGCGCTCGCGAAGTGCTTACACATTCGCCTTCGGAACCAGCCTCATTACCCACACTCTCCGGCGTAACGGCTTTCCGGGCGCTTCAGGCCGAGGTTATCGCGCAGAGTGCGGCCCTGATATGCGGTGCGGAACAGGCCGCGCCGTTGGAGTTCCGGCACGACAGCATCAACAAACTCATCAAGCGCCCCGGGCAGATACGGCGGCATCACATTGAAGCCATCGGCCGCACCGGCCGCAAACCATTCCTCGATATGATCTGCGATCCGCTGCGGCGTCCCGCACACCACGTTATGCCCGCGCAGGACCGCGCGCAGATAGAGCTGCCGGATGGTCAGGTTCTCCCGCTTGGCCATTTCGGTGAACAGCCTGAGCGCGGTGTGGCTGCCGATGGTCGTGGTAATCTCAGGCAGAGGGCCATCGAGGGGATAGCCGGACAGGTCGATCGAGCCGAGCATCTCTCCCAGCAAGTGAAGCCCGACCTCGGGGTGGACGAGTGATTGCAGCTTGTCGAACTTGTCGTCGGCCTCCTGTTGGCTTGCGCCGATGATGGGGACGAGGCCCGGCATCAGCTTGATCTCGTCCGGCGCGCGCCCGTGGCGTGCCAGGCGGTCGTGTAAACTCTGGCGCAGCGTCTGTCCCGCCTTGATGGTCTGCGTGGTGGCAAACAGCACATCGGCGACTTCGGCGGCGAGATCCTGTCCCACGTCGGACGTGCCGGCCTGGACCATCACCGGACGGCCCTGCGGCGAGCGCGGCACGTTCAGCGGGCCACGCACCGAGAAATGCGGACCCTTGTGATTGAGAAAATGCACCTTCGCGGGATCGAAGTAGCGGCCCTCGTCCTTGTCGCGCACGAAGGCATCGTCATCCCACGAATCCCACAGCGCCCGTACCACGGCGGCAAATTCGGCGGCTCGGTCGTAGCGGGCATCGTGCTCCAGGTGCTCCTCACGCCCAAAATTGAGGGCTTCGCCGATGTTGGTCGAGGTCACGAGGTTCCAGCCGGCGCGGCCACCGCTGATATGGTCGAGCGAGGCGAACTTGCGGGCGACGTGGAACGGCTCGTTGTAGGTGGTGGTCGCCGTCGCCACGAGGCCGATATGGCTCGTCACCGTGGCGAGCGCGGAGAGCAGCGTGATCGGCTCGAAGCTTGCCACGTAGGTGTGGACACGGCTCGATGTTTCGAGCGGCCAGTTCCGCATCGCCGTCATATCGGCGAGGAAGATCATGTCGAAGCAGCCGCGCTCCGCCGTGCGCGCCAGCTCGGTGTAATGGCGGAAGTCGACGGCCGCCTCAGCGTAAGCATCAGGGTGCCGCCAGGCGGCGATGTGATGGCCTGATGGATGCAGGAACGCACCGAGTTTGAGCTGACGCGGCTTGTCCATGACGGGAATCTGGCGGGCACCGGAGGTTCAGACGCGAGAAAGACTACTGGTCTGCCTCAGTCTGAGCAAACCTGCCGCTGCATGCGCAAGCGCGCGCAGTGCCGCAAAAGCGCTGACACGAGAGCTTCACAGTCCGGCCCTACCTTCCCCTCTTCTATCGATTGCCCATAGCCTTGGGGGCTAAACATGACTGTTTCGACGACGCCTGCACTGCGTATCCCTGGTGATGCAGCGGATGACCAGGTGATGGATTCCGTCGCCCAGGCGGTGCGGGATGCGTCGAAGAGCGCGGTCAAGCACGCCACCGCGGTCAAAAGTGCGGTGACCGGAACCGGCCTCATCGAATCGGTTTCGCGCGTGAGCTACAACGGCGCTTACGCGATTGCCTTCGGCATCGTCTACACCGTGGTGTTCGTGACCCAGTTCATCCCGCAGGACAATCCGGTGATGGACGGGTTCAGCGACGGCGCGCGCGGGGCAATCGATGCGGTGAAAGGCGCCTGATCGGCGTGAACGTCGTCTCCGACATCCGGGTATTCTTCCCCGAGGCCGGCGTCATTCGGGTCGAAAGCGAGAAGATCTTTTCTCAGCCGGACGGGGCTTTGTGCCGGCGCTTTTTGCAGGCCGCACTGCGGCTGCGGGCGATCGAGGACGCAACGTTCGCGCCGGCCCCGAGGCCGTTCGTCGATCTGCACTACGACGAACGACAACACCGCCGTACCAAGATTCTGGACGGGCTCGACTTTGTCTTGCGCGCCAGCGCGCAGGTGAGGAGACCGATGGCGGTTGCCGCCGCCATCGCGGCGCGCGACCACCACGGCGTCGTGCGCTACGGCCGCACGGCCGGCCGCATCACCGGATGGCGCGCCGAGCACGAGCGGGTGGGAGCCATCAGGCTCAACAATCCGGTGCTGCACCGCAAGCGCGCGCTGTGTGAGGCGATCGAGCGCGAGCTGATGAGCGTGCTCGGCGTCCACCGCTACAACACCGATTCGCTCAAGTGCCGCGTGGACATCGAGTACGACCCGCGACGCATCAGTGCGGCGCAGCTCGTCGAAATCCTCGACACGGCTCTCGCGACCACGGAGCATCCCACCCGGCTCGACAAGCTTGATCGGGAGCTCACCCTCTGCACGGCCTCGCTGCCGCTTGCCGCTGTCGCGCAGTTCGCGGCCCCAATGCTGCTGCCGGTGTCCGGGGCGCTGTTCGCCTACACGGCAATCCCCAGCTTCAAAGGGGCCTGGAGAGTTCTGACCAAAGAACGCCGACTAGGCGTCGACGTGCTCGATTCCATCGTCGTGCTGGCCTGTCTTGGTACCGGACAGGTGTTCGCCGGCTCGATCCTGTGCTGGTGCCTATCGTTCGGGCGCCACCTGGTCGGCCGAACCGAGGACCGCTCCAAGAAGATGCTGCTCGGCGCGTTCGGCAAGCAGCCGCGCTTTGTCTGGCTGCTTGTGGACGGGCAGGAAATCCAGGTGTCGCTCAACAAACTGAGCAAGGGCGACATCGTGGTCGTGAACACCGGCGAGGTCGTGCCGGTGGACGGCGTCATCGTCGACGGGCTCGCGATGATCGACCAGCATGCACTGACAGGTGAGTCGACCCCCGCCGAGAAAGGAGTCGGCGACCAGGTTTTTGCCTCCACCGTCATGGTGGCGGGCAAGATTCACGTGTCCGTGGAGAAGTCCGGCGAGGCGACCGCGACCGCCAAAATCGCGCAGATCCTCAATGACACCGCCGGCTACAAGCTCGCCTCCCAGCAGAAAGGCGAGCAACTGGCCGATCAGGCGGTCATCCCGACCTTGGCGGCCGGAGCGCTGGCACTCGGCACGATGGGCGTGCAGGGCGCGGCGGCTGTGCTCAACAGCGATATGGGCACCGGTATCCGCATGGCCGCCCCGCTGGCGATGCTGTCGACGCTTGCTCTGTGCTCGCAGCGCGGCGTGCTGGTGAAGGACGGCCGCGCGCTCGATCTCCTCTGCGAAATCGACACGGTGCTGTTCGACAAGACCGGCACACTGACGCGCGAACGCCCGGAGGTCGGCCGGATTATTGCTGCCAACGGTTATGAGGCGGTGGACATATTGCGCTACGCGGCAGCGGCCGAACACCGGTTCCACCACCCGATCGCGCGCGCCATCCTGCAGAGAGCGGAAGAAGAAGACCTGGACGTTCCGCCCATCGACACGGCGCAATACAAGGTCGGCCACGGAATCACCGTTGGCGTCGAGGGCCACATCATCCGCGTCGGTAGCCGCCGTTTCATGGAGATGGAGGGCGTCGCGCTGACACCGGAGGTCGCGGAGGCGCTTGAGGCGGCCCACCGCGAAGGCCACAGCATGGTGATGGTGGCGGTCGACGACGCACTCGGCGGCGCCCTGGAATTGCGCGCCTCGGTGCGCCCCGAAGTGCCCGAGATCATCAAGGGACTGCGTGCCCGCGGCATCCGGCACATCGCGATCATCTCCGGCGACCACGAGGCGCCGACCCGAAAGCTGGCGAGTGACCTCGGCATCGACCGTTACTTCGCGCAGGTTCTGCCGACGCAAAAAGCCGACTACGTCGAGAAGCTGCAGAAGGAAGGCCGCAAGGTCTGCTTCGTCGGCGATGGTATCAACGACGCCATCGCCTTGAAGAAGGCCAATGTCTCGATCTCGCTACGCGGCGCCACGTCGATCGCGACCGACACCGCGCATGTGGTGTTCATGGAGCCCGGGCTCGGCAAGCTCTGCGAATTGCGCGACATCGCCACCGAGCTTCAGCGCAACGTGCGCATCAGCTGGGGGCTGATCCTGGCGCCAAATATCCTCTGCATCGTCGGCGTGTTCACGCTCGGCTTCGGGATTGCTGCGTCGGTACTGACCAACAACGTGGCGGCGCTGGGCGCGCTGCTCAACGGCGTGCGGCCGATGCGAAAGGTCGCGGCCTATGAAGCCGAGCGGCGTCATCTACTCGAACTGCAGCTGCACCAGAGCGGGTTTTTCGATGCGGCCGAGGAGGACGTGTATGGCAATCGCTTTCGAAAACACGACCGAGCCCGAAATACCGACGACGAACAGTGACGCCGAAGCGCCGCGCAACCTGGCGACGGTCTCACCGCAGGTGGCCCCTGCGCCCAGGTCAACGGCCGGGGCCACGGACGCGCGCTTCCACATCTTTGTCATCGACAGCGGTTGGAATTGCGCGGCGAGCAAGGTGCTGCACGATCACATCGACATCCTCACTCACCTCAACATCGACGACAAGCTGTTTGTCCTGGATCGAAAAACGTCGATCGCCTTGTTGCGCCATTACCCGTTGCAGGTCGGCCGCGACCCGACCATCGCGGTGCATGACCTCAAGCCGCGCCACCGCCACCGGATCAAGCATACCCATGGCTTCCGCATGCATCTCGGCATTCTGGACGACGAGCGTCAGGTTCTGGGCGCATTGAAGATGTTCGCACGCTTTCTCGTCACGCACCGCGATGCGGACGACATCGACCAGTTGGTCCGCGAGGACCTGCACCGCAAGGGTCTCGTCGGGGCAATACAGATCATGGGCGGTCATGAGCATAACAACTTGATCGATTGATGAGGAGAGCGCGCTCATGTTTGATCGATGGTTTGAGAGCTTCACCGAAGTCGTCGCAGCCGCCGCGGCCGCCGCAGCACTGATCTACCTGGGTTCCGAGATCAAACGCCGGCAGAAGAAGCTGCGGGACCTGTTTTATGTACTCGGTCCTGACTCCACCGTGATGGCCGACCACCTCGAGGAACTGGCGCGCCGCGGCGTGATCCGCCCCTACCGTCCGGGCGCGAATTAAACCTCGCGCGTCACACGCCGCACTCTGTCTCGCAGGCCTAAGCCAGCCGCGTGTAGGTCGCGAGCGGATTATCGACCAGGATCTTGCCGGCAAGCGCACCCGCCAGTGGCTTAGGCAATGCAGCCATGCCCTCAAAGTGCCAGTGCGGGTAGTCGGTAGAAAACAACAACATCTGATCCGAACCGATCTGATCGACGATGCGCTCCAGCATGTCGCCATCGGGCGGCTCATCGATCGGCTGCACGGTCACGCGCACGTGGTGACGCACGATGTCTGCCGGCGGTCGTTTGACCCACGGGACTTCGCTGCGCACGCCGCGCCAGGTCTTGTTGGCGCGCCACAGAAACGCGGGCAGCCAGCAAAACCCTGATTCCATGAACACGACCCTGAGGTCGGGAAATTTTGCAAACGCGCCTTCTGACACCAGGCTGAGCAACTGGCTTTCGAACGCGGCCGACTGCAGCACATAGTCCTCGGTCAGATAAGATCCCCAGCCGATGGAGCTCGGGGCGTGACGATAAAGGCTCCCCGCATGCACGCCGATCGGCAAGCCATGGCGCTCGGCTGCGCGATAGATCGGCCAATAGAACCGGCGGCCGAGCGGCAACTCGTTCATGGCCCACATCAGCACCTGGACGAAGCGACGATCGTCCGCGCGCCGCTCGATCTCGGCGACGGCCAGGTCCGGATTCTCGCTCGGGATCAGGATCGAGGCGCGCAAGCGCGGATCGCGATCGAGCCACTCATGTACCAGCCAATCATTGACCGCGGTGCAGAATGCAGCCGACATGTCCTCGCCGTGGAACACCTGGGCGGCGTGCAGGCAATTGAGGATCGCGTAGCGCGAGCCGAAGGCGTCGAGCGCTTGGGTCTTCAGCAATTCGAAATCGCTCCCCGGCTTCTTGCCCTTGGGGCGCCAGTCGGGGCGGGCCGAGATCGGCGCATTGGGCGGATAGCTCGTGAGATTGAGGCTCAGCCGGTCGATGCCGCGCTCAACGATGGCATTGCGCCAGTACTCGTCGAAGTACGCAAGCAGTGCGGTGGTGTCCGGCACCGCGCAGTGAACGTCGCAGTCGACGGGCGCGTACCCGAGATAACCGCCCGGCTTCGCTTCGACTGCACTCGCACTGTCCATGGCGCGTCAATTTGATTTGGCAGTCGAGCCGCTCCGCCCCTGCTTCTGCGCGGTCGTGGGCTGGCTCGAGCCACGCACATCCGCCCACGGGTCGTTGCTCGCTTTCTTCTGGTCGGGCACCTTCTTCATGGTCGACTTGTAGGCGTCGTCAATGGCGTGGCCGCGGTCAATCTCGTCTTGGGTCTTCGGCTTACCTTGGTCCAACATATTGATCGCGGGCATCTGGGCCAGGGCGGGTCCAGCAACGAGCCCAAATGCCAGCGCAGCCACGAAGGTTCTCATGAGCAGCTCCCCACAATTATCCTGCTTCCGCTTGCACCGACCGCGTGGCAAAATTTAGCCGTCCAACAGTGGGTTATACCACCTCGGCCCTGCGCCAACCGGCTTCCCCATGGACCAAGGACGACCTATAACACCACCTCAAGTCGTCCCCCCAATAAACCCGCCATCCACAATGCGCGCTGTTCTCTCCGCCACCCTGGCCAAAGCCGATTTCATCGCACGGCTCCAACCCATATTGGGCGATGGGCTTAATGTCGTTGACGGCGAGCCCGCGATCGTCGAAGCCGTTCCGGAGGCCGATGCGCTCTTCCTTACGGATTTTCTCTACACCGAGAAGGTTGCGGCCGCAGTGCACGCGGCGGCACCGCGTCTGAAATGGCTGCAGCTCCTCACCGCCGGGTACGACAGTGCCAAGCAGTTCGGCGTGCCGGCCGGGGCTATCGTGACCAACATGGGCGCCGCCTTGGCGCCTCCTGTCGCCACCCATGCGGTGATGTTCCTGCTGGCGCTGCAACGCCAGCTGCCGCTGTTCATGGACCAGCAAAGCCGACGGGTTTGGGACCGTTCACCGGGCGCTCGCTCGCGCATTCCCGACCAGACTACCGTTGCGGTGATCGGCTTCGGTCATATCGGCCGGGAGATTGCGCGCCTGCTGCGCGCTTTCGGCGCCCGAATCATTGCGGTGTCACGATCCGGCGCACCCCATGAGCTGGCCGACGAGGCGGTGCCAATCACCGAACTGATGGATGTGCTGCCGCGTGCCGATGCGATCATGGTCGCTGTGCCGCTCGACCCTACGACGCAAGGGCTGATCGGTCCGCGCGAGCTCAATGCCTGCAAGCGCAGCGCATTCCTGGTCAACATCGCGCGTGGGCCGATCGTCGACAGCTTGGCGCTTACCAATGCGCTGGTTGAAGGTGTGATCGCAGGGGCCGCACTCGACGTCACTGATCCCGAACCGCTGCCGAAGGATCACCCGCTGTGGGGCGCGCCGAACCTCATTCTCACGCCGCACACGTCCGGCGCCTGCGGCCCGTTGGGAACACAACGCATGGCGGCGGTTGCGGAGGACAATCTGAAGCGCTTCATGCGGGGTGACACGCTCACCAACATCGTGGCGCTGTGAGATTGCTGGGGAAGACGCATGCGCATCACCAAGATCGAGACGCTCACGGCGGACGGCGGCTGGCGCAACTTCTCATTCGTGAAGCTTTCGACCGATGAAGGCCTGGTCGGCTGGTCCGAATACAATGAGGACTTCGGCGCCCGCGAGGCAACGTCCAGTCTCATCGCGCGTTTTGCCGAGATCGCGGTCGGAATGGACCCGCGCGAAGTCGGCAAGATCGTCGTGTCGCTACGCGCCATCACCCGGATGTCGATGGGTGGCGTCAACCACGAGGCAATCGCCGCGATCGAGAATGCGTGCCTGGACGTGAAGGCCAAGGCGCTCGGGGTGCCGGTTTGCGCGCTGTTTGGTGGGCCGTTTCGCGATCGGGTGAACCTCTACTGGTCGCATTGCGGCAGCTTCCGCGTCTGGCGCCGCGACTATTTCGAAAACGAGCTTGGGCAGAAGCCGTTGCGCACGCTCGATGACATCAAGGAACTCGGCGCCGAGGTGAAGGCGCGCGGGTTCAAGGCGCTGAAGACCAACCCGATGCCGCTGCGGCCCGGCGACCCGCCGTTCATGCCGGGCTTTCGCATGATGCCGAATTTCCTGAGCCGGCATCCGGACGCCAAGACGATCCGCAGCATCCATGAGGTGCTGGAAGCGTTCCGTGCGGGTGCCGGCGATGACATGGGCTTGATGCTCGATCTCAATTTCAGCCAACGCACCGAAGGCTTCATCCGCATCGCCAAAGCGGTTGAGGATCTCAACCTCACCTGGCTTGAATGCGACATCCATGATCCGGAAGCGCTGGCGACGGTGCGGCGTGCGACGTCGACGCCGATCGCGTCACTCGAAACGGTGCATGGGCTGGGGGCGTTTCGACCGTATCTCCAACACTACGCCTGCGATGTCGCGATCATCGACGTGCAGTGGAACGGGCTATGGGAATCGGTGCGCGCGGCCGCGCTTGCTGACGCGTTCGAGGTTGATTGCGCGCCGCACAATTTCGCCGGCCATCTGGCCAGCATGATCAGCGCGCATTTCTGCGCCTCAATTCCGAACTATCGGATCATGGAGTACGACGTCGACGAGGTGCCGTGGCGCAATGACCTCGTCACGCATGTGCCGCAAATCGAAAACGGCCAGATCATCGTGCCCATGCGCCCGGGCTGGGGCACGGACATTAATGAGGAGGCGGTGCGCGCCCACCCGCCAAGAGCGAAGAAACAGGGCCTGACGGCGTAGAACCGTCGCACTTTGTGGGGTTGCCGTAGTCGCGCTACTATGGCGACAGGAAACGAGACTTAACCGGGAAGGTTCTCGCCCATGAATATTGCGGTTCGCGAACCGAAGATCGAGCAGGCCACGCGCCTCGCCGTCGTCGACTGCGATATTCATCCCAACCTGCGCGCGGGATCCGATCTCAAGCCGTATCTCGCGTCGCGCTGGCAGCATCATCTCGAAACTTACGGCGGGCACATTCGCCAGGCATTGTCCGAGACGCTCGCTTATCCGCGCATGACGCCCGACGTGGCGCGCCGCGACGCCTGGCCGCCGAACGGCGGCCCGCCCGGCTCGGACCTCGACTTTATGCGCGAGCAGCACCTCGATGCCAATGGGGTGGAGTACGGCGTTCTCGTGCCCCTGCGCACCGGTGCGGGCAGCCAGCGCAATGTGGACTACGGCGCCGCGCTTGCAGGGGCCATGAACGACTGGCAGGCCGCCGAGTGGCTCGCCAAGGAGCCGCGGCTGCGCGGCTCGATCATGGTCACGCCCGAGTATCCGCAAGCCGCCATCGCTGAGATCGAGCGCTGTGCCGGCAATCGCGGCTTCGTCCAGGTGTTGCTGCCGCCGCGGACCGATGAACCATCCGGCCGCCGGCGCTACTGGCCCGTCTACGAGGCGGCCGTCGCCCACAACCTTCCCATCGGCATGCATGTCGGCGGCGTGAGCGGACAACCATGCACCGCCGGTAGCGGACCGGCCTCGTACTACATCGAGGAACATCAGTCGCTGGTGCCGGCAATGCAGGCGGTCGTGGTCAGCATGGTGCTGGAAGGTGTGTTCGAGCAATTCCCGACGCTGCGGGTCGCGCTGATCGAGGGCGGGTTCGCCTGGGTGCCGGCGCTATCGTGGCGGCTCGACAAACACTGGAAGCGGCTCAAGGACGAAGTGCCGCATCTCAAGCGGCTGCCGTCAGAATACATCCACGAGCATTTCTGGTTCACCACGCAGCCGATCGACGAGCCAGACCGGCCGCAGGATCTGTTCGACGTCATGGGTTGGGTCGGCTGGGATCGGCTGATGTTCTCGACCGACTACCCGCACTGGGATTTCGACGACCCGCGCTATGTGTTCAAGGCGCGCCTCGATGAGCCGGCGCGCACCAAGCTCTTCTCCGGCAACGCCAAGGCGCTTTACGGATTGGAGTAGAGAGATGAGCCGGCACGTGGTTGCGAGCGTGGGTGAGATCGCCCCCGGCTCGAGCAAGCTTGTTACCGTCAAGGGGCGCGAGATCGGCGTCTTCAACATCAAGGGCGAGTTTTTCGCTCTCGCCAACAAATGTCCGCACGAAGGCGCCGCGCTCTGCCGCGGCAAGCTCGTTGGGCTCGCGCTCTCGGATGAGCCCGGCCAATATCGGCTCACGCGGCAAGGCGAATTGCTCAAGTGCCCATGGCACGGATGGGAGTTCGACGTGCGCACCGGGCAATCCTATTGCGATCCCGACAACACCTATGTGCGCCAGTACGCGGTCTCGGTCGAGCCTGGCAGCGAGTTGCTGAAAGGTCCCTATATGGTCGAGACATTCCAGGTGGCGGTGGAAGAGAATTACATCGTCGTCGATATGTGAGATTGACACCCACCCCCCCTCCTCACCGCGGGGCTTGTTGGTGCTGGGTGGCCTCTTCTCTTTCGAGGGAAAAAACCGCTATCCTGCACGCGCGCCGCCACAGAAGCGGCCGCAGGGGAGGATGCATGAAGCCGACAGGTTCGAATTACCAAATTGCCGCGCGTATCGAACGGCTTCCGCTCTCCGCCTGGCATCTGAAGATCGTCATTCCCATTGGAACCGGCTGGTTCTTCGACGCGTTCGATGCGCTTGCAATCGCCTATGTGCTGCCGGTCTTGATTGGGCTTTGGAAGCTGACGCCGCCTGAGATCGGCGCGCTGATCGCGGTTGGCTACTTCGGCCAGGTGATCGGATCGATCTCCTTCGGCTGGCTGGCCGAACGCATCGGACGGGTCCCGTGCACGCTCTACACCATGCTCCTGTTCTCGGTGATGAGCTTCGCCTGCGCCTTCGCCTGGGATCTGCACTCACTCGAGGCGATGCGGTTCGTTCAGGGGATCGGTCTCGGCGGCGAGATTCCGATCATGGCGTCCTACATCGGCGAGTTCGCCGCCTCGAAAAGCCGCGGACGATTTGCGCTGGGTTATCAGTTGCTGTTCACAGTCGGGTTGTTGTTTGCCGGCTTGGCCGGCGTCTACGTGATCCCGGCGCTCGGCTGGCAGTGGATGTTCATTATTGGCGCCCTGCCGGCGCTCATTGCCTTGCCGTTGCGCTGGCTGCTGCCCGAATCGCCACGTTGGCTCGCGAGCCGCGGGCGCTTCGCCGAAGCCGATAGGGTGCTGAGCAAGATCGAGGCGGAGATTTCCAAGGGCGGCACCGTACCGTTGCCGCCGATTCCCACGAATGTGCCAAATGTCGTACCGGCAACGACCCGCTTTTCCGCCTTGCTGCAAGGCATCTACTTGAAGCGATCCCTCACTGTGTGGGCGATCTGGTTCTGCAGCTACTCGGTCATCTACGGGCTGAGCACCTGGGTTCCATCGCTCTTCCGTACGGTCTATCACCTCACGAACGAGCAATCCGCGAACATCGGGTTCATGAACAGCATCGCCGGCGTGTTCGGCGCGCTTATCGCGGTCGGCAGCATCGATCTCATCGGCCGCAAGCCGCTGTTCGTCGCCGGCCAGTTGTTGTGCGCGGTGCCGTTGCTGATTCTGGCCTTCAGCCAGGGGCTGGACGTCGGTAGCGTGCAGGTGCTGGTGATCGCGGCTTTCTTCTTCATCACTTGGCTCGCGATCTCGCTCTCGACCTATACGGCCGAACTCTACCCGACCGAGATGCGCGCGCTCGGCTGCGGGGTCGGCAATGCCTGGCTGCGCGCCGCCTCGGTGCTCGGGCCCTACATGGTGGGCCTGATATTGTCGCGAGCGGGCATCAACTCGGTATTCTTGATGTTTGGCGCGTTCGCGTTGGTCGGCGGCCTGGTGACACTAGCGTTCGCGGTGGAAACGCGCGGCCGGGTGCTGGAAGAACTATCCCCGTCGATCAGTAAATAGCGATCAATCAGAAGCGGCCGCCACGCGAGGGTCGAAGCCGTGCATGTACTGCGCCCATTGCAGGCCGACGATGGCGCCTTTGATGGGCTGCAGCAGGCCGAGCGCAAGCCCCAAGGTCAGCGGAATCCACAGCGCTATATGCACCCAGTAGGGCGGGCTGAACTGGATCTCGAGTTCGAGCGCCAACGCCACCACGATATGGCCGACGATGAGGATCACGAAATAGGCTGGCGCGTCATCGGCTTGATGATGTCGCATCTCCTCGCCGCAGACGTCGCATTCATCCGCCACTTTGAGGAAAGCGCGGAACAGGTGCCCGCGCCCACAGCTCGGGCAGCGCCCGCAAAAACCATGGCGCATGGCCCGGAGCACGTCACGCTGGGGACGTTGTGTCATCACGTCGGTTTGCATCGGTGGAAAATGGGGGCTGGACGCCGCGGTTGCAACCTCATCTCGCAACATGCCCCTCATGCGCGGCGGTCCGCGCATAGTGTCCGCGCGTCATGACGGCTGTCGCGCCCCCGTCGATCGGGATGACGGTACCGGTCAAATAGCTTCCGGCAGGTGAAGCCAGCAGCAAGGCAAGGCCTTTGATCTCGTCCGTCTGCGCCAAACGGCCCAGCGGCACCATGTCGGCGAAGAGCCTCACAACCTCGGGTTCGCGATGCAGCCGGCCGCCACCGATGTTGGTCAGGAATGGCCCAGGCGCGATCGCGTTGGCCCGAATGTTCCACGGCGCCAGTTCGACCGCGGCCTGCCGTACCACGTTAATGACTGCCGCCTTGGAGGCGATATAGCCATAGCCACAGATCGGCTCGGAGCGAATGCCGGCAATCGACGCCGTCGCGATGATGCTGCCGTATCGCCGCGCCTTCATGTGCGGGACCACGAAGCGCATCGCCATCAGGGTCGCCGTGAGGTTGATGTCCATGGCGCGCCGGAACAGATCAATATCGAAGCGGTCGATGGCCCCGGCGTCACCGGTCAGTGTCCCAGGACCGCCGCTGAATTCCTGCATTGGCGAACAGGCAGTCGATGCGACCGTGCCGGGTCGCAGCGCCGTCGATCGCAGCGCGCAGACCTTCGGTGTCCGCCACGTCGAGTTTGACTGGCTCGACCACACTGCCTTCAGCGGTAAGACGCGCCGCTTGCTTGGCGAGCTCCGCCTCGTTCAGATCGAGCATGACCACACGCGCGCCGTTCTCCGCCATCACCTCGCTGAAAGCGAGGCCGAGTCCACTTGCCGCACCAGTGATGATCGCGACGTGGCCCTTGATGTCGAACAGTTCCGCTTGGGTCATGCATTTCCTCCCGCGTGATTGCATCGTGGTATATCAACGAAGCCATCAGGGAGTAAGCGCGTGAAGGACCTCAAGGGAAAGACCGCCTACGTATCCGGCGCCGCATCGGGCATCGGTTTCGGGATCGCGTCCGCGCTGGCGCACGCCGGCGCCAACATCGCCATGATCGATATCCGCGCCGACGCGCTTACCGAAGCGCGCAGCCGGCTGCACAATCTCGGCGTTCACGTCGAGACCTTTGTCTCCGATGTCTCGGATGCCGCCGTTCTGGAAGAAACCGCCCGCGCGATCGATGCGGCGTTCGGACCGATCCACATCGTCTGCAACAACGCCGGCGTGTCCATGCTCGGAGAGCCCTTGGAAGACATCGCGTTGTCGGACTGGAACTGGGTGATCGACGTCAACGTCAAAGGCGTGATCAATGGCATTCACACTTTCGTGCCGCGCATGCGCCGCCATGGCGAAGGCGGACACATCGTCAACACCGCGTCGATTGCCGGACTTCAGGTCAATCCGAATTTCAGAACCGGCGCCTACGCCATGACCAAATACGCAGTCGTCGCCTTGTCCGAAGCCCTTGAGCAGGAACTCGGCGGTACGGGTATTGGCGTGTCGGTGCTGTGCCCGGCCGCAGTCGACACAGGGATTCATCTCTCGGCCCGCGCCAGGCCCCAGCGGCATGGCGGACCGTTCGTCCGCAGTGCCGATCATTTCATGGGCGACCTGATCAAGGAAGGCCTGCGGCCTGAGCAAGTCGGTGCGCGCGTAGTGCAAGCGATCCGCGATGATGAGTTCTACATCCTCACGCATTCGAGCCCGCGCGAGTGGGTGGAACGGCGATTTGCGCGGATCATGAAAGCCTTTGATCGCGCCGAAGCGTTTGAAAAGGACCTCGGCATCACGCCGTGGCGACTCGACGTCACGCGCACACGGGCCGGCGGCTGATTTAGATCTGCCGGGAAGGCCTACGCCGGGCTGCCGTCGCCTTTGGGGGCTTGACCGAACGGCAACTCGTCCATGCCGGTATCGGCCAAGCGTTGCACGCCGTCGAGGTGCGGGAGATATTCCGCGACCTGGTTGCGACCGTTCGCCTTTGCCGCATAAAGCGCCCTGTCGGCAGCCTTGACCAACGCGGTGGCACCAGGATCGATGGGGTCGGCTTCGCGGGCGGGAAACATGCTGGCAACGCCGACGCTGATCGTGATGTGTGGCTTGCTGGCGCCGGCCGTCACGTCGAGCATGCGCACCGAATCCAGCAGGCGCCGCCCCAACTCCGAGGCTTTGGCGAGATCAGACCCGGGCAGCAGAATCGCAAACTCTTCGCCGCCGTAACGCGCGACCATCTCGCCCGCGCGCCGCACGTTGGCGGCCAGCGTATCGGCCACCATGCGCAGACATTGATCGCCGGTGACGTGTCCGTGCACATCGTTGAAAGCCTTGAACTGATCCACGTCGATCAACAACAGGGCAATGGTCGTGTTGCTGCGAATGGCACGGCGCCACTCCTCATCGAGGGCATCATCAAAGGCGCGACGGTTGGCAACCCGGGTGAGCGGATCGATAACCGCAAGCAGCCGCAGTTCGGCGCGACTGTCGGCGAGTCTGGCATACAATCGGTTGTTCTCGACGAGCAGCATCAACAACACGAAGCTCATGGCTGCCAGTCCGTAGGTACGTCCCAAATACCAGCCGAGATCGAACCGACCCGAATTGAGGGATGAGGCCAACGCCACTTCCAGGGCGGTGACACAGCCTGCGACCAGCACCCAGAGATCGAGCACCGAACGGTGCCGGCGCCACAGCAGCCAGAGCACAATCACGCCCGGGATCCACTCAATGGCCGATATCTGACGCGAGGCCAAGGTGTACCGATCGCCGTCCATCAGGGTAGGTAGGATGTCCCTGCCGAAACTCGCAAGCAGCGTGAGTCCAGCGACGATCATAAACACAACCAGGCTTGCGACCATGATATCGACGCGAGCGCGTCGCATCGGTCCACGGACTTGCGACTTTTCATCTTTCAGCAACGCATAGGCGAGCAGAAAGCAGATAAAACCGGACTTCCAGAACGAATAGAGCCAAGCCGTAGTCTCGCCACCGCCAAGCAGTCCGGCCGGCGCGAACAGGCCCGGAAAGCTGATCGCGTGCATGACCGTGATCATGGCAGTGAACAAATACCCGCTGCCGAGGACCAGCAATGCCCGCGTGCGCAAAATCGCATACTGGCCGAACAACAAAACGGCAGTGATCAGATCGAGCAGGACGAGCCAGGATTCGTAGATCGGAATGAACGCCCAAACGTACGGCAGCTGAATCCAGGAGAATGGCAAGCCGATCAGAAACAGCACTGCCGCCGAAGTCACGACCAGCCGCGCCAGCCGGCGCTGGCGGCGACCAACCGGCATGGTGGACACAAAGACCGTTTCGTCGGCCAATGAATACGGGAAATAGGAAGTCATGCGCCTGGATAAAGTATAAGCGCTAAGCTGGCTATACCGCCACGCGGACGGCGAGTTGATTGGCGTCCTCGGCGACACGGTTACGGCCAGCCGCCTTGGCGGCGTAGAGCGCCCGGTCCGCGCGCTCAACCAGCGAAGCAGCGGACGCTTGGCGGGAATCGCCCGCGCGCGCGGGAAGTATCGCGGCCACACCGATGCTGACCGTCACATAGGCTGTCACCGTTGAGGCCGCGTGCGCGACGTTTAGATCGCGCACGCTTTGGCAGACACGTTGCGCCAAGGCGGTCGCTTCGGTCGAGCCGACTCCCGGGAGCAGGACCGCGAATTCTTCGCCCCCGCAACGAGCGATCAGCTCACCGCCGCGGCGCGCCGTGCCGACCAGCACGCCGGCGATCTTGCGCAGGCAATCGTCACCGGCCGGATGCCCGTAGACGTCATTGAAGCTTTTGAAGCAATCGACGTCGAGCAACAATAACGAGAGGCCAGCTCGGTTGCGCATGGCGCGGCGCCATTCGGCGTCGAGCGCGGTGTCGAACGCGCGCCGGTTGGCAATGCCGGTGAGCGGATCGACGGTGGTGAGCCGGCGCAACTCGGCCTGGCCCGCTGCCAACTTGGCGTAGAGCCGGCCATTCTCGACCAGAAGATTGATCAGGACAAAGCTTGCGGCAGCAAGCCCAAACAGACGTCCCGAATAGAAGCCGAAATCAAAACGCCCGGCGTTGAAAACCGAGCTCTGCAATGCCGCAAGCAGCGACAGAACGATCACCACCGAGAGCCAGAGATCGAGCACCGACTCCGGTTTGCGGCGCCAGAATATATACAACACGACCAATCCGACCGACCAACTTAAGATCGCTATGGCCAGTGTCGCAGATGTATAGCGGCCATCCGCCTGCACCAGCGCCGGCAGCGCGTCGCCAAACGCAATAGCAACCAAGGTGAAAAGCGATGCTGCGATCAGCACGATCGCGACTGCGAGCGCGATTTCCCCACCGGCTCCGCGCGGACCGAATGCCGGCTCGTGATGGCGCAGCAGCGCGTAGGCAATGAGCGCGATTTCGTAGCCGACTCGCCAGAAGACAAAAATCCAGGTTGAGACTTGCGGACCATCGCCGAACAAGCCGTGCGGGCCAAAAATGCCGGGGAACGCCAGCAAGTGCGGGATCGCCATCACGGCAGCGTACAAATAACCGGCGGCCAAGATCAGTAACGCGCGCGAGCGCACGATTTCGAACTGACCGAACAACAGGACTGCTGTAATGAGACTAATGACGAAAAGCGCGGATTCGTGAACCGAGAGAAATGCCCAGGCTGGCAGAAGCGGAACCCTGGCAAACGGTGCAGCGATCAGGCAGGCGACGATTGCGACGCCGATGACAACAATCGCCTGCCGGCGCTGGTTCTGTCCGGCGCGATTCGTAGCCAGGAAAAGCTGATCTTCCTGCGGGCCGAGCTCCATCTCTCCCCAGATCCCCAAACCGGCAACGCGTTGATTCGTCAACGTGCTAATTTACCACAATTGTATTTCAGGGCCGGGGCCGGGGAAAGCGCCGAGGCCCCGTGGTCAGGCCCCAACGACCTCGAGCTGTACGTCAACGTTGCCGCGCGTGGCATTCGAATAAGGGCAGATCTTCTCGTGTGCCTCTTTGGCGAGCGACGCCAGTTCGGACTGGGGCAAGCTTTTGTCCTCGATGTGAAGCTTTACCGCAAGGCCGAAGCCGCCACCCTCGCGTGGACCGATCGATACGGCGGCCGTTACCTTCGCCTTGCTGGCGTCCTTCTTGTGCTGCTTGCCGACGAAATCGAGCGCGCCGCCGAAACACGCCGCGTAACCGGCCGCAAACAGATGCTCCGGGGTTGCGGTGCCTGGCTTGCCGGGGCCACCCATGTCCTTCGGCACGGAGAGGTCGACACTCACGAGACCATCGCTGGATTGGGTATGACCGTTGCGCCCGCCGGTGGCACTTGCCGTCGCGGTGAACAGCGGCTTGATCTTGTCCATGGCTGCGTCTCCTGCCTGATCGGTGCTCCCGAGTGCGGCAGGCTGGAGGCCGATGCAAGCCACGTATTTGTGAGTGGTTTATTGGCTGACCCCAAGAAGCCGGGCTTGCGTCTCGTGGTCGGCAAGCAGTGCAGAACTCGCGCCGCGATAGACCACTTTGCCGCGATCCAGGACGGCAACGTCTTGAGCGAAAGCGAGCGCGAGTTCCGCCTTCTGCTCAACCAGGATCATACTCAGCCCCGCTTCATTGCGAATTTTTAGAAGCGATTCAAACAAGGCTTCGATGACAATCGGTGCCAAGCCTTCCAACGGCTCGTCCAGGAGCAGCACCTTCGGGCCGCTGGCGAGGGCGCGCGCAATCGCCAGCATTTGCTGCTCCCCGCCCGACAGCCGATTGCCCGTGTTGCGATAGCGCTCCTTGAGGCGCGGAAAGAGCTCGTAGATCGCCTCCAGCGTCCACCCGCCCGGCAGCGCCGATACGGCGAGATTCTCCTCGACGGTCAGCGACGGAAAAATCTCGCGTTCCTGTGGCACGTAACCGAGGCCGAGCCGCGCCCGCTTGTGGATCGGCATGGCTTCGATCGTGGCATCGCCCAGCACGATCGAGCCTTGGTGACGGGTGGTGATGCCCATCAACGTCGTGAGCAGCGTCGTCTTGCCCACCCCGTTGCGTCCGAGGAGGGCAAGCGTTCCACCTGGCGGCAGCTCGAACGAGACCCCGTCGAGCACGACCGTGTCGCCGTAGCCGGCGACGAGCCCATCGACCTTCAGCCCGACACTCATATGACCGTGCGCCCCAGATAGACCGCGCGTACTTCGGGGTCGACAGCGATCTCCGCCGGCGCGGCCCGGCGCAGGACCCGACCCTGCACCAGCACGATGATTTCGCGCGCAAACCGGAAAATAACGTCCATGTCGTGCTCGATGATCAGGATGGCGATATCGGACGGCAGTCGCACCAACACGTCATGAATGTGATGCGCTTCGGCGGACGGCACGCCCGCCGCGGGTTCATCCAGCAGCAAGACGCGAGGCTTGAGTGCAAGCGCAATCGCGATCTCCAGCAGGCGCTGTTGCCCATAGGGAAGCTCGCGCACGATCCGATCGCCGATATGGCCGATGCCCATCTCGGTCAGCCGCGCCTGCGCTTCCTCAAGGCACGCGCGCCATTGCGGTCGATAACGCATTATACGCCAAGCGAATTTTTCCCGCTCTGCGATGGCTATTGCCACGTTGTCACGCACGCAGAACTCGGTGAGCAACGTGTTGATCTGGTGCGTGCGCGCGAGCCCGTGCTGGACGCGCTTTTCGGGTGGCATCGTCTCGATTGAAACACCGGCCAACGAGATCGTGCCTGCATCGGGATGCAGAAATCCGGTCAGCAGATTTACGAAGGTCGTTTTGCCGGCGCCGTTGGGGCCGATGAGACCGACGCGCGCACCGGGCACTAAATCGACGTCGATCGATTGAGCGACGACGAGCGCGCCAAAGCTCTTGCACAGGCCACGGACCGAGAGGGCGAGTCGGGCACTCATCGGACATCCGTACGACGGCGGAGGCGTTGAAATAGTCGCTGGCCGACTCGCCCCAGGTCCAACAGGCCGCCTTCCAGAAACAGAACAGTCGCGATCAACATCAGCCCAACCACCAGTTCCCAGAAGTAGGGACTGATACGCGCGGTTTCGTCCTGCACCAGATAGTACACTGCGGCGCCCACGAACGCGCCATAGAGCCTTCGCGTTCCGCCCAGGATCAACATGACGGTGACGATGCCGGACGTCAGCAGGCTGAGCACGGACAAGCCGACGAAGCGCGTCGCATGCGCCGACAGCGCCCCAGCAGAACCGGCCATGGCGGCAGAGAGCGTGTAAACTGCGAGAAGTCGCCACCACACCGGCGTGCCAATGGCGCGCATGCGACGCGTGTTCTGACGAATGCCGTCGAGCGAGCGGCCGAACGGCGAATGCACGATCCGCCACGAGATCAGGAACCAGATGAACAACACGACAGCCGCGTAGACATATGCTGTCTCGCCGAAAATATTGAACTCGAATACACCGAAGATCGGGTTGACCGTCATGCCCTGCAGCCCGTCGTCGCCACCGGTGAGGCTGCGCGCCTGGTTGGCGTACTCGAACAGAATCGACACGATCGCCAGCGTTAGCATCAGAAACGTCACGCCGGTCGTATGCAGAATCATTGCGCCGGTAATCAACCCGAACAAGGCCGCAACCGCGATCGCAGCGAGATGACCCAGGATCGGGTCGGGCGAAACGTGAATCGCAAACAGGCCTGCCGCGTAGGCGCCAATCCCATAGAACGCCGCCTGCCCCAATGTGACGATGCCAGCGTAACCGAGCGCGAGATCAAGCGAGAGCGCAAACAGGATCCAGATCAGAACCTGAGTGCCGAGGCTCAGATAGCCACCGGCCATGTAGAAAAAGATGATGATAATGGCCCAGGGGATCGCGTGTCCCACCAGTGCCAGCCAGCCGTAGCGGGTTCCGGCGCCGAGATTGGTGGCTGGCTGGACCGCAGGCTTATCCTCGCTGAGCGCCGCCATCAGCCGGCGGCCTTCGACGGCATCAGGCCTTGCGGCCGCCACAGCAGCAGCACGAACACGGCCGCATAGAGCAAATACGGTGCCGCCTGAGTCACGAAATACTTGCCCAGCGTGTCGATGATGCCCAGCGCCATGGCGGCGACGAATGAGCCCTTGAAGCTTCCCTCGCCGCCAACGATGACAACGACAAGAAACAGCACGACGTATTTGAGGGCATACGAGGGTTCAAGCGACAGAATGCCGGCGCCGACGGCACCGCCAATCCCGGCGAGCGCGCAGCCGATGACGAACGTGCCGGTGAACAGGAGATTGACGTTCATGCCGACGCAGCGCGCGATCTTGGAATTGTCGACCGCGGCGCGCAGCTTCGCGCCATAGAGCGAATTGTCGATCAAGTACCACATGACCGCGGCAATGACCGCCCCAACGACGATCAGGAACAGCCGATATGCCGGGTAGGTGCGGAAACCGATGTTGACCGGCAGCGCCAGATAGTCCGGAAACACCATCGGATAGGGAAATGCTCCAAACATCTCGGTGGCGATCGCGGTCGCCACGAACACGATGCCGATGGTCAGCAGAACCTGGGAGAGCTCACCCTTGCGGTAGAGCGGCCGATAGACTGTCAACTCGGCAAGGCCGCCCAAGGCTCCGGCCACGACGGCCGCGCCGACGATGGCGAGATAGAAATTGATGCCCTTCTGGGTCAGATAGCCGGCCGTATAGCCACCGATCATGGCGAACGAGCCATGCGCCAGATTGACGACACGCATCAGCCCCATGGTGACGGTGAGCCCAACCGAAATCAGGAACAGCACCATGCCATAGGAAATGCCATCGAGCAGGATGGTGGCAGCGAACGAGAGCATGAGAAATGACTTCGTTACCTGTGCGACTTCCGAAACCTAGATGGCCGCGAACCACGCGGCCATCTCGACGAGCTAGCGCAGTTGATGCGCATGGGAACTTTACGAGCTAGTTGCTCTTCGGCGGGTTGTCGATCTTCCACGGGTCCTTGACCATGTCGACTTGTCCGATATCGACGTTGACAAGCTTGCCGTCGCGTTTCTGAACTTCGCGGATGTAGATGTTCTGAACAATTTCGCGCTCCGCCGGGTCGATGTAGATTGGACCGCGCGGGCTGTTCATTTTCCTGCCCTTCAGAAAATCGACGTACTTCAGGCCTTCCGCATTGGCCCCGAGTGCCGCAACGGCCTGATAGATCAGGTTGGTGCCGTCCCAAGCCGCGACCGAAGCGATATCCGGCGTCGCTTTGGGCCCGAACATCTTCACCAGCTGGTTCTTGAGCTCGATGTTTTCCGGATTGGTATTGGTCTCGGTGTAATGGAAGGCCGATACCGCGCCGATCACGTCATCGGTGAAATTGGGGAGGAACAGCTCCTGCGTTTCGCCGGTGCCGAGGAGCTTGATGCCCGCCGTCTTGAGGCCGCGCTCGATATAGGCCTTCACGAAGGCGATCGAGGGCGCGCCCGCCGGAATGAACATGAAGAGGGCATCCGGTTTTGCTTGCAGTACCCGCTCCATGTAGGCGGCGTAGTTCGTCTCCTGCTGGGGCATGCGCTCGCTGCCGACGATCTCGCCACCGACCGCCTTGAAGCCTTTGTTGAAATAAGCTTCGGCGTCGTACCCGGGCGCATAGTCGCTGACCAGCGTGTAAACTTTGTGGATGCCGTGGTCATACGCCCACTTCGGCAGCGGCGACACGTATTGGGGGATCGTCATGCTGACGCGCACGTAATACGGCGAGCCGCGGGTGATCGAGGCCGTCGCGGCGTTCATGATGATCACCGGAACTTTGGCTTGCGTCGCGATGTCGGCCACCGCCATGGCATGCGGCGAGAGGTCGAACCCGGCGAGGAACTTCACCCGCTCGCGCAGCACAAGCTCCTCGGCCAACTGTTTGGTCTTGTCAGGACCGCCGCTCGCGTTGTCGCGATAGACAAACTGGATCTCGATCTCCTTGCCGTCGGGTCCCTTCACGGTCTTGCCGTGGACGGCTTGGAAGGCCTCGACCGCCTGCTGGAATTGCGAGCCCCAGTTGGCGAAGGCCCCGGTGAAATCGGCAATCAGGCCGACCTTCACCACGTCGGCCGCGGAGGAGGCGGTGGTGACCGCCAGAAGCGCGCCGGCCGCGGCGCAGAGTCGAGCCAACCAGTTCCTCATCGTGTTTCCTCTCCCAGTCTCGCGCTCAGTCTGCGCGCTCACCGGCGCGCCGATTTGTTCGATATGCCAAGCGCTCATTGCCGCCCCGCTTGACACGCATGCGCTTATACCGCGCCGATGCATCCCGGGTACAGTGGTGGGCAACATGTTGGGCCGCAATCAATTCGTCGCCGAGAGTGAGCCAAGCAGCGCCCCCAGGCGACAAACGCGGGCTTGTTCATCTGTCCCGCAACTCGCATAGTGTGGATCGGGGCTCTTGCACGCACACGCCATGGCTGTCCAACACGTCGAGCATTTCGATTACGTGATCGTCGGAGCTGGGTCTGCCGGCTGCATCCTGGCCAATCGGCTCAGCGCCGATGCGACGACCCGGGTGTTGCTGATTGAGGCCGGCGACAACGACCGCTCGATCTGGACCCGGATTCCGATCGGCTACATGTACATGATCGGGCATCCGGGCTTCGACTGGTGCTTCGAGACGCAGCCCGAGCCGCAGCTCAAAGGGCGCAAGATTGCTCAACCGCGCGGCAAGGTCCTGGGCGGCTCGTCCTCGATCAACGGCATGATCCAGATTCGCGGCCAGGCGGCCGACTTCGACCACTGGCGTCAGCTCGGGCTCGAGGGTTGGGGCTGGGACAGCGTCCTTCCCTATTTCAAGCGCCACGAGGATTTTGCCCTCGGGGCCGGCGACTTTCATGCGGTGGGCGGTGAGCTGGGCGTGAGCCCGCAGCGGGTCAACTGGCCAATTCTGGATGCCGTGCGGCGAGCCGCCGTCGAGGACGGTGTCGGTGAAACCAACGACTTCAACACCGGGACCGGCGAGGGGGTCGGGCCTTATCACGTCATCCAGCGCAACGGCGTGCGCTCGAGCGCGGCTCGGGCGTTTCTGCGACCCGCGCGTAATCGTCGTAACCTTCGCATTGAAACCAACGCGATGGCTTCACGTATCCTATTCGACGGCCGACGTGCTGTCGGCATCGAATACCGGCAGCGCGGCGCCTTGCGGCAGGTCCGCGCCCGACGCGAAGTCATCATCGCGGCGGGATCGATCAAGACGCCCCAGTTGCTGATGTTGTCGGGAATTGGACCGGGGGCGCATCTCGCGGAACACGGCATTTCGGTGCTGGCGGATCGTCCCGGCGTCGGCGCCAACCTGCAGGACCACCTGCAGATGTTGCTGACATATCGGCTTGAAGGAACTCACACGCTCAACCAGCGTTACAACGCCCCGTTTGGGCGGGTCGGCATCGCCCTGGAGTATGCGTTGCTGCGACGCGGTCCGATGGCCATGGGCCCATCCCCGCTTGGCATTTTCCTGCGCTCCGACCAGGATCGCGATCGCGCCAACCTGGCTTTCACGGTGTTGCCGTTCTCGCGCGTCGCTCCAGGCATGAAGAGCAACTTCCATCCGTTCCCGGCTATCACCATGTCGGTCTACACCTGCCGGCCAACGAGCCGGGGCACCGTGCGGCTCAAAAACGCAGACGTCACAGCCGCGCCGGAGCTGCGGTTCAACTATCTGTCGACACCGGATGATCGCGAACTGGCGATCGAGTCCATCCGCATCACCCGACGCGTCATGGGCCGCACGGCCCTCGCGCCGTACCGTCCGGTGGAAATCCGGCCCGGGCCGCAAGTCCGCGACGACAATGAGAACGCGTTGCTTGAGGCGTTTCGTACCCACGCCACCACGATCTTCCATCCGGTTGGGACGGCGCGGATGGGATCCGTGCATGATGCCAACGCGGTGGTCGACGCACGCCTGCGCGTGATCGGCCTGGACGGGCTGCGCGTCATTGACGCGTCGGTGATGCCGACCATCACCTCGGGCAACACCAATGCACCAACCATGATGATCGGCGAGAAGGGCGCCGCCATGGTTTTGGAGGATGCGCTGGGCGCCAGGCCCGCCCTTGCTATTGCATCCTAAGCTTCGCATTGTCGGCACCGCCCGCTGACGGGGGATCTGGCGGGCGGAGGAGGGTCATGGTGCAAGAGAGTTCTGCGGCGGGTGATACCAAGATCGTGCGCCGGCAAAGCAAAGCGGCGCAACACGTCTCGGCCGATATCTGCGTGGTGGGAGCGGGCATATCCGGGGTGTCGGCGGCGCTGGAAGCCGCACGCCTCGGCCGGCGGGTGGCGATCGTTGACGGCTTGCCGACCTTGGGCGGTCAGGCGGTCAACTCCATCATCGGCACGTTCTGCGGCCTCTTCGCCAACGGCACCCATGGACATCAGTTCACCTACGGGATCGCCGAGGACATCCTGCGCGACCTCGGCAAAATCCCCGGCGCGCTCTATCGCCGGCACGGGCCGGTCACGACCGTCGTCTACTACGACGAGATCGCACTCGGGCGCTGGGTCGAGGAGCAGATCCGCGCCGCCGGGATCACGGTGATCCTCGGGGCCGTGCTGCGCGACGTTCACCTGGACGGCCGGCGGGTGAAGGAACTCGAGCTGGCCACGCGCTACGGTGACATGCGGCTTTCGGCCACCGGCTTCGTCGACGCAACCGGCGATGCGGCGCTGACCTGGCAGGCCGGTTTTGCCTGCCGCGAGTCCGCGAGCCGGCAGGTCTACGGCACCCAGATGGTGGTGCTGGAGAATATCGATGAGGCGAGCCATCCGACCCGCGAGGAGATGGCCGCGCGCATGACGGAAAAGGGCGAGGCCTATCAGCTGGTGCGCCGCAACGCCGTGTCGTTCGTCATTCCGGGACGCGGCATCGCGGTCCTCAACATGACGCATACCGAGACGCCGCTCGAGCCGCTGGCCGCGGCGAAAAGCCAGCTGGAGGGCAAGGCCCAGGCCGATCGCGCCGTGCAATTTCTCAAAGCCGAGTTTCCCAAGTGCTTTGGGCAATCGCGCGTACGCGCCTATGGCAATCCCGGGATCCGACAAACGCGCTGGATCGTTGGCCGGCATCAGCTCAGCGTTGATGAAGTGCGCAACGGCACCAGGTTTCCCGATGCGGTCGGCCGCACCGCCTGGCCGATCGAGCTGCACGACCACGGCGCCGGCTATGTGTGGCAGACATTTCCCGAGGATCACACCCATTATATTCCGCTCGGCAGCCTCACGCCGGCGGAAGCCGACAACCTGGTCGCAGCGGGCCGCTGCATCGATGCGGATCTGGCGGCGCTCTCAAGCGTGCGGGTGATGGGGCCGTGCATCGCCATGGGCGCGGCGGCTGCGCATGCCCTCGATCTCGCCGGCAGCGGCAGCGTGCATCAGATCGATATCGCCTCATTGGGGCGGCGCCTGCATGACAACCTCGAGCGCAACGACGCCCAGCCGAGATCGGAGCTTTCGGCTGAGGAGAAACGACACGCGGAAGAAAAGCGCCAGACCGAGAGGACACACGCATGAGGCTGACCGACGCGGAACGGGCGATGCTCGATGGCCGCGAAGGAGCGGCCAAGCAAAAGGCGATGGATTTGCTGATGCGCTACGGCGAGGCGCTCGGAGCCGAGCGACTCGTCGAAACCCAGAATGTCGCCGGCGCGTTCAATGCCTCAACGCCATCGGTGCGGGCGCTGGTCGCCAAAGGCTACGATGCGGTCTACTCCGAACTCAATCTCGACAGCCGTGAAGTCGTGCCGATCCCGAAAATGGCGGTCAACACGTGCCAGCTCATCACCGGCATCGACAATGAGAATTGGCGGACTCAGGGCATCGCCGACGAGCTTGCCGATCAGCAGAAAAAAGCCGAGGGGCATTTTGGCGCGCTCGGCATCAACATGTTTGCCACCTGCACGCCCTATCAGGTCGGCAACGTGCCGGTGCGCGGCGAGCACTGCGCCTGGATGGAATCCTCGGCTGTCGTCTACTGCAATTCGGTTCTTGGCGCCCGCACCAACACCGAGGGCAAGGAAAGCACCGGCGCCGCTGCCCTGACCGGCCGCATTCCGTATTGGGGATTTCATATCCCGGAGAACCGGCGTGGCACGCACCTCGTCGAAGTCGATATCGAGGTCGACGACATCATGGATTGGGGTCTGCTCGGCTACTGGCTGGGCGAGATCGTGCAGGAGGACATCCCGGTCCTCACCGGCGAGATGCGCCAACCGAGCTTGATCAAGCTCAAGCATTTCGGCGCAGCCGCCGCATCGTCCGGCGGCGTCGAGATGTATCACATCCCCGGTGTCACGCCGGAGGCGAACTCGGTCGAAGAAGCGTTTGGCGGACGCGAGCGCCAGGACACCCTTCGCTTCGGGGCCGCCGAACGCAAGCTCGCCTATGACACGCTCAACTGCGCAACCGACCGCAACGTCGATTTCGTGATGCTGGGGTGCCCGCACAACGCGATCGAGCAGGTCTGGTTGATTGCCTCCATGCTGGAGGGCCGCAAGATCAGCCCTAATACCCAGCTATGGGTGCACACGCCGCGGGCGCTGCGCGAGGTCGCCGAACGCAACGGCTATGTGAAGATGATCCGCGACGCCGGCGGCGTGGTGATGAGCGACACCTGTCCGGCGATTTCGCGCCACGTGCCGAAGGGCACGCGCGTGATCGCGACCGACTCGGCCAAGCAAGCTCATTACTTGCCGGCAATCGTGGGTCTTCCGGTCTGGTTCGGCTCCGTGAAGAATTGCGTCGAGGCGGCGATCAGCGGCAACTGGAACGGAGGCCTGCAATGAGCGTCGCCGAAGCTGAGAGCAGCACCAAGATCACGCTCCGTGGCCGCAAGGTCGTGGGCGGATGCGCGGAAGGCGAAGCGCTGGTCACGCGCGACACCATCTCCGGCTGGGGCGGCATCAACGAACGCGAAGGCACAGTGATCGAGCGCCGCCATGAATTGCGCGGCGTGAGCTTCAAGGACAAGGTGCTGGTGTTCCCGGGGGCGAAGGGCTCGTCTGGTTGGTCGGCCTATTTCCATATGACTCGGCTCAACAATGTCGCCCCCAGGGCGATGATCTTCAATAAGATGACGACCAAGGTCGCGCTGGGTGCGGTCGTGACCCATGCGCCGGCCATGACCGAGCTCGATCAGGATCCCCTCAAGGTGATTGAAACCGGGGACTGGGTGAAGGTCGATGCCGACAACGGCATCGTCGAAGTGACCAAGAAGAACCGTTGATCGCACGATGAGCAAAAAACTCCGCAGCAACTTCGAGCGCGGCACCTCGTTCTGGGCGGTGCGCCGCGCGCAATGGCGCGCGCTCGGCCTGACCGACGCCGACATGGAGAAGCCGAAGATCGCGGTGATCAACACGTCATCTGAGCTCGCGATCTGCTTTTCTCATCTCGACGGCATCGCCAAGGTGGTGAAGGACGCGATCCGCGCCGCTGGCGGCCTGCCGTTCGAGATCCGCACCACCGCGCCGAGCGATTTCATTCATAGCCCCGGTCATCGCGGAAATTACATCCTGGCGATGCGGGACCTCATCACCAACGACATCGAGGTGCAGGTCGAGGGCGCGCGCCTCGATGGCATGATCTGCCTGACATCCTGCGACAAGACGGTGCCGGGCCAGTTGATGGCCGCGGCGCGCACGAACATCCCCACCTTGATGGTGCCCTGCGGCTATCAACCAAGCGGCGTGTTCAATAACCATCACGTCGATATCGAGGAAGTGTTCCTCGGCGCCGGTCACTACGTGGCCGGCAAGATCGGGTTCGATGAATTGCTGGGCATGAGCGAGAACGCCATTCGTGGTCCGGGCGTCTGCTCCGGCATGGGCACCGCGAACTCGATGCATATTGTCTGTGAGGCGCTGGGCATGGCATTGCCAGGCAGCGCGCCGGTGCTGGCGAATTCCGAACGCATGTTCGACTTTGTGCGTGCTGCAGGCGCCCGCATTGTGGCGATGGTCAACGAAGACCTGCGGCCGCGCCAGATCATGACGCGGGGTGCCTTTGCCAACGCCGCCCGAGCCGTTCTCGCCGTCTCCGGCTCGATCAATTGCATCAAGCATTTGCAGGCGACCGCGGTCGAGGCCGAGACCGATATCGACTTCTACAAATTGTTTGAGGAGTGCACGCGTTCGACCCCCGTGCTGAGCGCCGTGCGGCCGATTGGCGATACCTCGATCGAGGCGTTCGAGGCGGCGGGCGGCGCGCGTTCCGTGATGAAACAACTCGAGCCGCTGCTGGACCTCGACGCGCTGACCGTCACCGGCCAGAGCGTCGGCGCAAACCTGCGTGACGCCACGGTGGGCGATCCCGAAGATGATCCGCCCGCTCGATCGACCGCTTTCGGAGAAGTCGGGCATTGTCGTCGTACGCGGCAATCTTGCGTCGGGTGGTGGCATCGTCAAAGTCGGGACTGCGGCGGGACAAGAAGCTCAAGTTCGACGGTCACGCCAAATGTTTCGAAGCCCCCGATGACGCCATCGCCGCGTTGCGCGAAGGCAAACTCAAGGCCGGCGATGCCGTGATCCTGCGCGGGCTCGGCGTGCGCGGCGGCCCCGCCATGGGCATGGCGTCGCGCGTGGTGTTTGCGCTCGATGGCGCAGGACTTGGTCCTGATGTTGCTGTCATCACGGACGGACAACTCTCCGGGCTCGTCAACAAAGGTTTGGTGGTGGGCGAAGTGAACCCCGAGGCTGCGACCGGCGGTACGCTCGCCCTCGTCCAGGATGGCGATCGCATCACCGTCGATGCGGAGGCCGGCAGCATCGAGCTGCATGTGCCGGAGAGCGAGCTTGCGGCGCGGCGTGCGCATCTGGTGTTGAAGGATCAGCACTCCGAAGAGGGCTGGCTCGCAATTTATGAGCGCTCGGTGCAACCGCTGCAGCAGGGCGCAGCGCTCGTTCAGCATCGGAAGCCGTGATGCGCTTCGCATTTCTGCTGCTCGGGCTGATCCTCGCCTGGACCACTCCAGCACTTGCGGACTCTGACACGAGGCCGCTGTTCAAGCTTCCGCAAGAGATCGAGTTTACGGGACCGCCTGACCAGCTGCAGAACGCAGTCATCTTCGGCGATCCGACCAAGCCCGGCCTTTATGTGCAGCGGTTTCGCTTCCCGCCCGGGCTGAAAGTTCCACCGCACTGGCACCCGGATGAGATGCGCACCGTCGTGGTTCTGTCCGGCACGCTCTATTACGCCTTCGGCGAGCGCTGGGATGAATCCAAGCTCGCGCCGCTGCCTGCGGGCTCATTCTTCTATGAGCCGCCGCACGTGCCGCACTACGCCTGGGCGAAGGACGGCGAAGTCATCCTGCAGCTTACAGCGATCGGCCCGGGCGGCGTGACTCTGGTCCCGCAAAAGGCCCAGTGATTATTGTTCGGTCACCGGCTGCGCGGCGCCGCGCTTGAGGCCGGCGATCACCGCACGCGTGGCGTCATCGTGCGCAACCTCGTGGCCGGCGCAGGCGCGGATGCGCGCGTGGATGAACGAGAGTTTGAGGATCACGCCCGGACCGAGCACGAACGGATAGAGATCGGAGAGCCCCATACTGCGGTTGATCGAGTTCATCGCAAAGGTCAGCGGCAACCATGCGTCGATGATGCGCTCAAGGCTCGCCGTATGCGGATTGAAGTCGATGGTGGTCGCGAGCTCACTGCTTTTCGCCACCTTCGGACGCAAATGGATACCGAACGCATTGGCTGTTTCCAGCGTATCCACCATGTGAAAATAGTGCGCCCATGTCTCGGCAAAGTCTTCCCACGGGTGCGAGCTGGCATAAGCGGTCACAAAGCTCTGCGGCCAGTTGAGCGGGGCACCCTTTTCATAATGCTGTTTGAGCGCGGCCCCGTAATCCTCCTGCTCGTTGCCGAACACCTTGCGAAATTCCTGAAGATCCTGGGGATCGCGAAACAGGAGGTCCCAGTAATAGTGCGCAATCTCGTGGCGGAAGTGGCCGAGCAGGGTGCGGTATGGCTCCCCCATTGCGTGCCGTTGCCGTTCGCGCTCGGAATCATCGGCTTCGCCCAAGCTCAGGGTAATGAGGCCTTCGGCGTGGCCGGTGAGCACCGGGGGTGCTGACGGGGCCGGGGCGGCGAGGAAATCAAAGGCCAAGCCGCGCTCGGGGTCTTCTGTCCGGGTCGGGTGCGGCAGATAAAGCCGCAAGATCGTGTAGAACAAACGGTGTTTCGCGATCTCGATCTTGCGCCAGCGCGGCAGGTTCTCCGCAATCTCGAGATTGGGGATGGTCCGGTTGTGGCGACATCCCGCGCAGAACGTTTCCGGACTGTCGGCCAGCACCATCCAGTTGCAGACCTCGTGCTCGTTATTCTCGCAGAACCGATAGCGATTGGCCGTATCGGCCAGCGCATTCCAGCGATCACCATCAGGCTCGAGTGCGCTCATCACGCCCAACTCGGCCAGGTAGCCGAGGCGCCGGCCGCAGCTGTCACAAGTAATGCTCTCGAAATAGAGCGGCTGCTGGCAATACTGGCATTCGAATAGTTTCATGTGTTACGACCCATCGAGGTTCATCAAACCGTAGCACAGGACCGCACGGGTCGGGAGGATCGCCGTGAAATCGCTCGCAACATTTGCGTGGCTCGCCGCCGTCCTGGTGGTCGCGCCGACCGCCCGTGCCGAATACCCCGAGCGACCCGTGAAGGTCGTGCTCGGGCTTGCGGCGGGTGGGGGCGCCGACGTGCTGACCCGCTGGTACGTCGAGAAACTGCGCCAGGTCTCCGGCGGCACCTACGTCATCGAAAACAAGGTCGGGGCATCGGGCAATATCGCGGCCGATGCGGTCGCGAAGGCGAAGCCGGACGGCTACACCTTGATGTTTTCGGCGAGTGCCTCCATGGGCGGCAATCGGTTCATCTACAAGAACCTGCCCTTCGACACGGTGAAGGATTTCGACCCGATCACCACGTTCTGCCAGCTCGGATTCGCGCTGCTCGTGAATCCGGAGAAAACCCCCGTCAACTCGGTTGCCGACTTGACCGCGCTCCTCAAACAGAAGAACGGAAAAGCGACCTATGGCTGGGCGGTCACCTCGGCGCTCGCCGCCTCGGTGCTTTACACCAGCGTCGAGGAGATTCCGGTGGTGCCGGTCGCCTATAAGACAACCGCCGCAGCGGTCTCGGACCTCGCCGCCGGACAGGTGGATTTCGTGTTCGCCGATATCATGTTCGCGACGGCTCAGCAGAAGCAGGGACGGGTGAAAATTCTCGCCACCTCGGCAAACCGACGGGCCGCCATGGTGCCTGACGTGCCGACCATGGAGGAAGCCGGGGTGAAGGCACCCGACCAGACACCCTGGTGGGCGGTCTGGGGGCCGCATGGTCTGCCACCCGAAGTCATCTCCAAGCTGGCGAAATGGATCAACCAGATCACCGAGATGCCCGATACCAAGGCATTTCTCACCAGCCAGGGCGCGGATCCGTTGCCGGGATCGCCGGAAAAGACAAAAGAGATGCTGCAGCGGTCGATTGCCACGTGGGCGAAGGTCGTCGAGCTTGCCAAAATCGAGCCGCAGTGAGGCTCGTCCGTAAAACCAATTCGCCCGGAAGGAGACACATGACACGTTTTGTTGCGCGTTCGCTTGGCGCTCTCGCCGCCATCATGGTTGCCATCGTGGGGGCGTCGCCGCGCGCCGGGGCGGAATATCCGGACCGAGTGATTCGTATCGAATTGGGCTTTCCAGCCGGCGGTGGCGCTGACATCCTGGCGCGCTGGTACGCGGACAAGCTGCAACAACTCTCCGGTGGCCACTTCATCGTTGAAAACAAGGTCGGCGCATCCGGGAACCTTGCACTTCAGGCGACCGCCACAGCTAAACCGGACGGCAGCACGCTGCTGTTCGCATCGACTGTAACGACGGCCGGCAACACGACCGTGTTCAAGGATATGCCGCTTGACGTCAGGAAGGATCTCGTCCCGGTGGTCGGGTTTGCCGAGACGCCATTTGTCCTGTGCGTCGCCCCCGATTCGCCGATCAATTCAATTGCTGATCTGACGGCCTTCATCAAATCGAAGAACGGCAAAGCGACGTACGGGAGCGCCACCACCAGCGCGCTCGCCTCGACCGCACTCTACCTGCAGAAGGTCGAGGCGACCGCGACCTACGTGGGCTACAAGGCGACCGCGAACGCGATCCAGGACGTGAACGGCCATCAGATCGACTTTGCGTTCGCGGACGTCGTGTTTGCGATGGGGCAGGCCAAGCAGGGACGCATCAAGATCCTGGCCATCGCGTCCGACGAGCGCTCTCCGGCTTTACCGGACGTGCCGACCTTGAAAGAGCTGACCGGCGCCACGACCGGAGACATCGTCGCCCTTTGGGGCCTATGGGTGCCGGCAGGAACGCCGCAACCCATTATCGACAAACTGGCGAAATGGATGAACGACATCACGCGATCGAGCGAAACGCAAAAATTTCTGATTGAGCAAGGCGCAACGCCGTGGGTGGCCACGCCCGAGGAGTACAAGAAGAAATTCGACATTGCGCTGAAAGCCTGGGGCGACGCCGCCAAGATCGCCAACATCGAAGCGCAGTAACGTGATGATCAAGGTCAAGAGCCCGCAGGACTTCTGGGCGGGATTGTTGTTCCTCGTAATCGGGTGCTTGGCTCTGTGGCTCGGACGCAACTACGCGTTCGGCACAGCGACCAAGATGGGGCCAGGCTATGTGCCGACTGTCCTGAGCTGGGCGCTTGTTCTAGTCGGGGCATTTCTGTCGCTGCGCGCGCTAGCCCTGGAAGGCCCACCGATTGAAGCAAGTCTCATCCGGCCGCAAATCTTTATTCTGCTGGCGATTGTCGTGTTCGGGCTGTTGATCGAGCGTGTCGGACTGGCCCCCGCCATCATCGTTGTCACGTTGATCGCGGCAAGCGCCAGCCGGGAAATGCGCTGGACAGAAACGCTTGTAGTCGCGGTCGGATTGGCGGCTCTGTGCGTCGGCCTCTTCATCTATCTGCTCGGACAGCCGCTGACGATCTGGGCCTGGAATTTCTAAATGGAAATCTTTCACAATCTGGCGATCGGCTTCGGGGTCGCTGCCACGCCGCTCAATCTTCTGTTCTGCCTCTTCGGTTGCCTGATCGGAACGCTGATCGGTGTCCTGCCCGGCATCGGCCCGATCGCGACCATCGCGATGTTGCTGCCGGTCACTTTCGGCCTAAGCCCGCTCGGCGCGCTGATCATGCTGGCCGGCATTTACTACGGAGCCCAGTACGGCGGCTCGACCACGGCGATCCTGGTGAACCTCCCTGGCGAGTCCTCCTCCGTCGTGACCTGCATCGACGGCTACCGCATGGCGCAGCGCGGCCGTGCCGGTGCCGCGCTCGCCATCGCGGCGCTCGGGTCGTTCTTCGCCGGTTGCGTGGGAACGGTGCTGATTGCGGCGTTCGCGCCGATCTTGGCGAAGTTTGCCGAGCAGTTCCGCTCGCCCGAATATTTCTCGCTGATGCTGTTTGGCCTGGTAGCCGCGGTGGTGCTCGCACACGGCTCGGTGATCAAGGCGGTGGCGATGATCCTGCTCGGATTGCTGATCGGGATTGCCGGGACCGATACCCAAAGCGGCATTGCACGCTTCACCTTCGGTGTGCCGGAACTCTATGACGGCGTCGATTTCGTGCCCGTCGCCATGGGCCTGTTCGGTTTCGCCGAGATCATGTCGAACCTCGATCGCGGCGGCGACAAGCGAACCACGACGGCGGAGATCACGAGCCTCTGGCCCAATCGCGAGGAGATCCGGCGTGCTATTCCGGCGGTGCTGCGCGGCACCAGCATCGGGTCTTTCCTCGGGCTGTTGCCAGGCGGCGGGGCCGTGCTGGCGTCGTTTGCCGCCTACACGCTGGAGAAAAAGGTCTCGCGCCATTCTACCGAATTCGGCAAGGGCGCGGTCGAAGGCGTCGCCGGACCGGAATCGGCCAACAATGCCGGCGCGCAGACGTCCTTTATTCCGCTGCTCACGCTGGGGATACCATCAACCCCCGTCATGGCGCTGATGATGGGCGCGATGACTATTCAGGGCATCGCCCCAGGCACAGCGATCATCACCGAACGCCCGCTGTTGTTCTGGGGCATGATCGCCTCGATGTGGATCGGCAACCTGATGCTGGTCATCATCAACCTGCCGCTGATCGGCATCTGGGTCAGCCTGCTGAAGGTGCCCTATCGCATCCTGTTCCCGTGCATCCTGGTGTTCTGCTGCGTCGGCGCCTACAGCATCAACAACAGCACCTTCCTGATCATGATGATGGCAGGCTTCGCCTTGCTCGGCTACGTATTCCACAAGCTCGGCTGCGAAGGCGCGCCGTTCCTGCTCGGCTTCGTGCTGGGGCCACTCATGGAAGAGAACCTGCGCCGCTCCATGGTGCTCTCGTTCGGCGACCCGGCGATCTTTATGCAGCGCCCGATCTCGCTCATCATCCTGCTGCTGACGCTGGGGCTCATTCTCCTGATCATCGCGCCGCAGTTCCGGCAGACGCGTGAGGAAGCCTTCCAGGAGGAGACCTAATTCACAGGAATTGGCGGATAGGAACGCAGGAATCAGGATGAAGGAAAACTAAGGACCTCATCCTGAGGAGCTCGCGCGCGACAGCGCGCGAGCGTCTCGAAGGATGGCCACAACGAAGATTTGTGCAGCATGCTTGATGGTGCATATGTCTACATCGTGCTGTGTGCAGATGGAAGTTACTACGCGGGCACAGCCCGGCAAGGATTGGAGCAACGTGCCAACGAGCACAATGCCGGTCACTACGACGGGTACACGTCGACCCGTCGTCCGGTTCACCTAGTGTTTTCACAATGGTTCGAACGCATCACAGATGCAATTGCTGCGGAACGTCAAATAAAGGGTTGGTCGAGAGCAAAGAAAGAAGCCCTGATACGCGGTGACTTCGAAATGCTGCGGATCCTAGCGAAGCGCAGTTCGAAGCACCCTTGATTGTGGCCGTCCTTCGAGACGCATGCGTGCTCGCGCACGCATGCTCCTCAGGACGAGGGCCGACAAGATTCTTCCTGACGCCTAACCTCCTGATTCCTGAACCCTGCTTACGCCGTTCCCCACACCTCACGAGTCACCTCGACCATCAGCCGCAGCTTGGCGATCTCCTCATCGATGGTCATGGTATTGCCACCGATGCCGCTGGAGAAGCCGCATTGCGGGCTGAGCGCGAGTTGCTCAAGCGGCACAAACTTGGCCGCTTCATCAATGCGGCGCTTGAGATCATCCTTGCTTTCGAGCTTGCGATCCTTGGTGGTCATGATCCCGAGCACCGCGATCTTGCCCTTGGGCATGAAGCGCAGCGGCTCGAAGCCGCCGGCGCGGGCGCTGTCATATTCCAGGTAATACACGTCGACGTTGATGCCATTGAACAGTAGCTCGGCGATCGGGTCGTAACCGCCTTCCGCCACCCAGGCGCCGGCGAAGTTGCCACGGCAGAGATGCATCGACACGACCATGTCGGCCGGGACCCCGGCGACGGTGTCGTTGAGCACCTTGGCGTAGGTCTTCGGCAACTCGTCCGGATCCTCGCCGAAATTGCGCGCCTGGTCGCGCAGCGCCGGGTCGCACAGATAAGCGAGGTTCACCTCGTCGATCTGGATAAAGCGGCAGCCGGCCGTGGCCAGATCTTTGATTTCCTCGCGATAGACGCGAGCAACATCCGCGTAGAAGTCACGGATATCCGGATAGGCGCGCTCGTCCACGGCCTCGCGTCCGCCGCGGAAATGCAGCGTGCTCGGCGACGGGAACGTCACTTTCGGGGTGGCACGGGCGACGGATTTCAGGAATGAAAAGTCGTCGACGAAGATGCCGTGCGGATGGCCGAGCTTGCCCTGCACCTGCAGGGTCGGCGGCGCGTGCTCGCGCACGCCCTGCTGGTTATGAAACTTGACCGAAATCTTCGATTCGACCTGGGCCACATTGGAGAATTGCAGCAGGAAGTCGCGCTGCCAGCTGCCCCGATTGTATTCCCCATCGGTCACGACCTTGAGCCCGAGATCCTCCTGCAGGCGAACCACGTCGCGGATCGCCTGTTCCTGAATGCGCTTGAGCTCGGCGTCGGGGATCGCGTGCTTGGACGCTGCTTCACGCGCCGCAATCAGGTTGTCGGGGCGAATCAGGCTCCCGACATGATGCGCGCGGGGAAAGGGACCGGATGGCAAAGGCATGTTTATTCTCCTTGGGCTGCGAGCCGTAACGCTTAAGCTATGCGCACGTCCTACTCGGAATAATCGGTCGAAGTCCGGGATCAAGTCCGGCACGGGCTTTTTCCGGGACGGGCGCTAGAAATCATCATTTGCGATACACAACAAGAGAAATGACGGGTGGGCGCTGCCCACAGGACGCGATGGGCCGAGCGGCACTTGCGGCGTGAGTCTCGCGGTTGCGGCCCCGTGGGCGCCCCGATATTTTTGCATCGAATTGCAGCCCACGCGGTGGTCGCGTCGAACGTCAGGGACGAAAGATGGACTATTCCAGCTATATCGGCAGCGCCGGATCGGCTTTCGCCTCGGTCATCGTGCTCGCCACCTATTCGATGAAGACGATGATCCCACTGCGCGTGTTCGGGATCTTGTCCAACATCGTGTTCATTCTCACATCGCTGCACACTGGGACCTATGTCATCACGGTCCTGCACTGCGTGATGTTGCCGCTCAACACCGTGCGTCTGTTCCAGATGCTGCGGCTCGTACGCGGGGTCAAATCGTCGCTCTCCGAAGATCTCAACATGGATTGGCTCAAGCCATTCATGACCAAGCATTATTGCCGTAAGGGCGACGTGCTGTTCGCCAAGGATGCGGTCGCGGATGAGATGTTTTACACGTTGAGCGGCCGCTATCGGCTGACCGAAATGGGGATCGATATCCCGCCTGGGCAGATCATCGGCGAGCTTGGAATGCTGGCGCCCAGCAACCGGCGCACGGCCTCATTTGAATGCATCGAGGATGGTGTCCTGCTGACAGTCACCTACCAGCAGGTGAAGGAGCTCTATTTCCAGAACCCGGAATTCGGTTTCTATTTCCTGCGCCTCGCGACCGCGCGCCTGTTCGACAACATCGCGCGCCTGCAAACACAGGTCGAGCAGCTGCGCCCGGCGCATGGGTGAGCGAGCAATGCTGGGCGCGGCATAGATGACGTTTCGTGACGTTGTGCGGCCATCCTTCGAGATGCATGCGCGCGGGCGCGCGCATGCTCCTCAGGATGAGGGTCGAGTTTGTTGGAGCGCTGCAGCAGCCGGACACAGCCGGACCACAGAAGAGCGACCAGTTATTTTGCTTATGGTTTTGTCAAGAGAACATCGACGCCAGCAACTGCGACCTATTTTGTCTGCAACGCAAACACGCCGTTCCACTCCGGCGGCGGCGGGTTTTGTTCGAAAGCCTGGATGCGTTCCTCATAGAGGTCGGCAACGCCCTCGAGATGAAACGCGCCGTTGGCGGCACGGCATGCTTCGGCAGCCCTGATCGCGCCGGTCCAATCGCGCGCCCGGTAGCGCGCCAGCATCTGCTGCAATGAGGCTCGCACGCTCTCGAAGTCGCTTGATTGCGCGACCGCTTTGCGGCCGACCACGGTGTACACGACTTCGGGCTCCGTCTTGCCTTTGACGGTGATGAAATCGATCTCCACTACGGCGAACTTGTCTTTTACCGCCTCGGCCGTGCGGGCGCCGATCAGGATCGGCACGCCGTAGGATTTGGTCTGGCCCTCGATGCGGGAAGCAAGGTTCACGGCGTCACCCAGCACCGTGTACTGGAAGCGCATGTCGGACCCCATGTTGCCGACGGTGACGCGGCCGGTATTGATGCCGATGCCGATCTTGATTGGGATAAATGGTTTCCCGCTCGCCTCCGCTTCGCGCTTGCGCTCGGCGTTGAGCTCATCGAGGCGCTCCAACATATCGAGGGCGGCATCGCACGCATTGGCTTCGTGATCGGGATCATCGAGTGGCGCATTCCAGAACGCCATGATGGCGTCGCCCATATATTTGTCGATCGTGCCGTTGTGCGCCTGAATGGCGTTGCTCGTCGGCGTCAGCAATCGGTTCATCAGGGTGGTCAAGCCCTGGGGGTCATCCTTAAAAGACTCGGAGATCGTCGTGAACCCGCGCACGTCGCTGAACATGATGGTCATCGTGCGCTCTTCGCCCCCGAGCACCAGTTTTTCGGGATTCTGCGCAAGCTGCTCGACCAGTGTGGGCGACAGATATTGGCCGAAGGCGGAACGGATGCGCTGGCGATCCAATTGCTCACGCACATAGTTGACGAACACAAGCGCGGCATAAACGCCGAAGCTCGACATCAACGGGAAGGTGACGTCGAAGAGGAGATTCTGTCCTTGAAAGAAGTACCAGGAGACGGCCGCAAGTCCGGCACCAACGCAAGCTCCCAGAATCAGCAGCGGCAGCGCGCCGATCATCGGCGCGAAGATGACGATCGCAATTCCGACTAGAAAAGCCGTAATGAGCTCGACTGCCTTGGCATAAACCGGATAGCTCAAGAGGGAGCCTGTCATCGCCGCTTCAACGACCTGAGCATGCACCTCGACTCCGGGCATCGTTGGATCGACCGGCGTGGTCTTGATGTCCAGGAGGCCGATGGCGGACGTTCCGATCAGGATCACCTTTCCGGCAATGCGCTCAGGTGCGACGGTGCCTTCGAGCACATCCTTTGCGGACACATAGATATCCCGCTCCGGGCGGCTGAAATGCACCCAAAGCCTGCCATTTGCGTCCGTCGGCAACTGAAAGCGTGGCGGAATGGTCTGCACCTGGTCGAGACCTGCTTCACTCGTGATGAGTCGGATCGCTTGAGCCCCGAACCCGACGCGCAGAATCTCCAGGCTCAAGGCCGGCATGATTTGCCCACCCGCCTCCATCACGATGGGAATCCGGCGCACGATGCCGTCGCGCTCCGGCACAATGCTGAACAAGCCGCGACCCGCCGCGGCTTTTTCCAATACGGGGGTGTTCACGAGCAAGTGCGGAAACTTAACCAGCCACGGTGTCGGGTCGGGCGGCCGGAACGCGACAGTCGTGCGCGGTATGCCGCTCAGATCACCTTGATCGATCGGTGCCGTAATGCCCGATTGACCGAGGACAACACGCGAACGACGGAGGGCCGCGGCGAGCACGTCATCGTTGCTCGGCAGCGAACGCAGTTTCTCGCGCGTGGCATCATCGAGATTTGCGAACGAATCCGCCGCCACTCCGGGCGACAGGCGATCCGGCTCAGCAAAAATAACGTCGAACCCGATAATTGCGGCCCCCATCGAGGTCAGCCGGTTGATCAATTCAGCGATGCGCGTGCGCGCCCAGGGGAATTGGCCATAGGCCCGCAGGCTTTGTTCATCGATATCGACAATCGTCACCGGCCGCTGGTCGGTGACGCGCGGGTACAACAACTGATACAGATCGAAGCTGCGCAGTCGCAGTTCCTGCAACGGCGGCGGATCCCAAACCCTGACTGCGAGGAATACGAACAGGAGGAACAGGCCGATTGCCCGCCCCAGCCCGAAGCGTTGGCCCCAACGAGAAAGCGTCTTTTTCATTTCTGTCTAATCGAATTCACTTGGCTCTCACTTCTCGCGAAACGCCCGCTTGACCTGATCCAGAAGCGGTTTGGCGAGAAACGAAAGCACGGTGCGGTCGGCGGTCTGGGCGAACACCTCGACCGGCATTCCGGGCACGAGCTTGACGTCGCCCAGCCGGGCGACCTCTTCCGGCGAAAGCGCAACGCGGACCGTGTAGTAGGTCGCCCCAGTGCGTTGATCGGTCGACGTATCGGCAGAGATGCGGTCGACTATCCCGTCGATCTCCGGCGTGGTGCGCTGGTTGAAGTTGGTGAAACGCAGCATCGCCTTCTGGCCGATCTGCATTTGATCAATGTCCTGCGGATTGATCTTGGCCTCGACCGAGAGATTGTCGGCATCGGGCACGATCAGCATGACGGCGTCACCGGCGGCAATGACGCCGCCGACCGTATGCACGGCCGACTGGAACACCGTGCCGTCCTGGGGAGCGCGAAGTTCAATACGCTTGAGCTGATCCTCGGCCGTGATCTTGCGCTCGACAAACTCGCCGATCTTCGCATCGACTTCGCGCAGCTCCTTGCCGACATCGCTCGACATGTCTTGGTCGACCTGGAGCACCTTCAGCTCGGTCTCGGCGATCTTGCCCTTGGTCTGCGCCATCGAAGATACGAGCGCGCCACGCTCGCCTTCCAGACGAGCGGACTCACGCTCCAGCGAGGTCAGGCGGGTGAGCTGAACCAGGTTCTTCTGATAGAGATCGCGCACGCCATCGAGCTCGCGACGCACGAGATCGATCTCCTTGGTTTTCGAGGCTTGTTGTGCGGCCAGCCCCTGGGTTTCCTGTCCGAGCTGCGCGATCTGCTGGCGCAGTTGATCCCTCTGGCCGTCGCGCGCAGCCCGGCGCAGGTTGAACAGCTTGATCTCGCTTGCCGTCGCGGCGGCAGCGTCCGGATCACTGGCCTGCGCCAAGAGCTCCGGCGGGAACGTGATCTGGGACGCTCCATCCCGCTCGGCCGAGAGCCGTGCCTTGCGGGCCAGCAGCTCGTTCAAACCCTTGGTGACGATCGCCAAATTCGCCCGCGTGACGGTGTCATCGAGGCGCACGACGACATCGCCGGCCTTCACGCGATCGCCGTCCCGCACGAAGAGCTCGCCGACCACGCCGCCGGTTGGATGCTGCACTTTCTTGACGTTGGAATCGACGACGATCGAGCCTTGCGCGATGACGGCTCCTTTGATCTCCGAGGTCGCCGCCCAGCCGCCGACGCCACCGGCGAGGAGGAGAACGAGGACGATCCCGAAGATCACGTGCCGGCGCACCGAACGCCGTGCCTCCGTCCAGCGCCGGATCCGCGGCTTGGGAGCAGCGTTGACCAGCTTGCGACGGACCTTGCGACGCTTTGTCATGCACTTCTCCCGGCGGCCGCTTCGGGAACCACTTGCAGCGGCCGGGCGCCTTGCGGTCGCGGCAGCGCCTTGGCCAGGATTTCCTCCTTCGGCCCGAAATGATGCATACGCCCCTTGTTCATCACCAGGATCAGATCGACGCCGGTGATTGCGCTCGGGCGATGGGCAACCACCACGACGATGCCGCCGCGCTCCCGCACTCCACCAATGGCTTTGGTCAGCGCTTCATCGCCTTCCGAATCGAGGTTTGCATTCGGCTCATCAAGCACGACCAGGAATGGATCACGATAAAGCGCACGCGCCAGCGCAACGCGTTGGGCCTGCCCGGCCGATAAGGCTGCCCCATGCTCGCCGACTTGGGTTTCATAGCCGCTCGGCAAGCCGACGATCAGCTCATGTACCCCTGCCGCCTTGGCGGCGGCGATGATCAGGTTCGGATCCGCCTCCTCTTCGAAACGAGCGATATTCTGCGCGACGGTGCCAGCCAGCAGTTCGACGTCCTGCGGCAAATAGCCGACGTGGCGGCCCAGTGCTTCCGGCGACCATTGATCGAGCGAGGCGCCGTCGAGTTGAACGCGGCCACGGATCGGGCGCCAGACCCCAACCAGGAGCCGCGCGAGCGAGGATTTGCCGGAGGCCGTGGGTCCGATAATTCCCAACCCGTTCCCAGCCTCCAGCTTGAAGGCAACGTCTTGCACGACGATCTTCTGCTCGCCCGGAGGTGCCGCACTTGCGTTCTCGACCACCAACATGCGCGAAGGGGCGCCTAGCGCCATGGGCGCCTTGCTGGCGGGAAGTGCGGTGAGCAGTTTGTTGAGCCGCCCCCAGGCCTGGCGCGCAGCGACGAAAGATTTCCAGTTGGCGATGGCGAGGTCGACCGGCGCAAGCGCGCGCGCACCAAGGATCGATCCGGCAATGATGACGCCGGCAGTCGCTTGCTGATTGACCACAAGCAGGGCCCCGACCGCGAGCAGAAGCGACTGCAGCCCCATGCGCATCACTTTGGAGATCGCCCCGAGCCCTCCGCCAACGTCGCTCGCCACCCGATTGGCCGTCACGTATTGCTGATTGGTCTCACGCCACCGCTTCGCCAGGCGCTCACCCATGCCCATGGCGACAATGGCTTCGCAATTGCGACGGCTGGCCTCGGCTTGAAGATTGCGGATGCGCGCATATTCGGCAACGTCCTTGCCGGGTCGGCGCATCATGAGCTCGGTCAGGAGCGTGAGCGCGACCAGCACGACCGCGCCGACAAGGGCTGTCAGCCCGATATAGGGATGAAAGGCAAAGCAGATCGCCAGATAGAACGGGATCCAAGGCAGGTCAA